>CAVWAW010000026.1:0-223843 GCA_963753035.1 uncultured Acidobacteriota bacterium
CGGATCGTCACCTATGCCTCCGCCCTTCCCTGGTCGGACAAGATCCGAAACGGCCACTCCAAGGCCATTGTCCGGGAGCTCTTGCCGATCTCATGCCACCGGAGATCACCTGGAGGAAGTCCAAGATCGGCTTTACATCACCCATCGTCGACTGGATGCAGGGGCCGATGAGAGAATTCCTTCTCGACACCCTCGGCAGCGGTTTCCCGGTGCGATCCTCGACCCGATCGCTTCATGCGGGTCGGGGGTGGTCGAACGCCCCGAGGTGAGCTTCGCCGATGGTGAGCGCGCATGGTTGATGCTCCAGCCGTACCTTTGGCAACAAGCGTTTCTCGCTGAAGCTAGGGGCTGAAGGCGTCCTCACCATCGGCGTGCGGGTGATGCCACTGGTCGCATCGTGAACAATCCCTCTCAGCCCGGGATCACCCCGCCACAGGAACATGGCCGGCCGCTGCAGACGCCGGGGCCAAAATAGCAGTACTTGGAGATCACATTTCGGATCCCGGCAGGTGGCCGAGGCAGGTGATGAGATCAACTCCATCGGTCTCCAAACGGGCGATTCCGGCGGCCACGAGCGTCTCGATGAGATCGACCTCGCCCGGGTCGCAGAAGAGGTCCAGGATTCGACCGAAACGCAGACCCCTGCGGCTGGAGATCCGCACATCGACATAACCCGCAAGATCGCCCCGCGAATCGTAGGCGCAAAGAAGGCTGTGCTCAAACATGGTCATCGAGAAACCTCCACTGCACGAATTGGCGATCACGGACCGCGGCGATCGGGAAGAGCGGCGAGAGCCGCTGCCAAAGGGCGTCGAAGGCCGTGTCGGGCTCGACGCACGGCCGAGTCGCGAAACGCTGAGCGGACTTCGGCCATGTCACGGCGTTGACGACACCGAGACCCGCATTCAGCACTCCGCCAAGCATCCCTGCGGTCCATCGGCTCACCGACCGGGGTGTCTCCCCGGGCTGCCTTCCTCGATTCAGAACATCGCCGACGATCCGATGCATATCCCGGGGCCTCATCATCAGCGGCTCGGCGTCCACCGCTTGATATCCGAGCCGGTGGTACATCCTCCCCGCCGGCGGTGAGTAGCCGAGCCCATTCGCGATGAGTCCCTCGCTTGCGATGTACGTGCGGATCAACTTCTCGCCGCCCCCCCGACCGCGTGCCTCCGACGACACCATCAGATCACACGGAAGACGAATGATCGCCTCTTCATCGAGCAGCTTGAACCGCGCACAGAACGACGCGAGGAATCCGACAACGCGGTCGCCGAGCTTCGCCACCCACATGATCGGCTCCGCCGTATCGCTGGTCGGATTTCTGAAGAACTGCCAGTCCCACCGGCGCTCCAGCGCCTCCAGGGCCTGCTCGCCGAATGTGTGCGAGTACAACGAAGCGACCGACGGCCAATCGGCCTCGACAAACCTCCTGATCGTCAGGTCGTTTGCGGGTTCTTGCATCACTGCCGACTCCTTCTCGTTGCCTGAGAATCGCTGACCGGGAATGCCATTAGTATGACATCGTCCTCCCCGCCTCCCAACTCGAGATCCCGGCCGGTGCGCACGGCAGCCCGGGAGATCAGATCGCCGAAGCAGAAAGGGCGGGTGCCTGCCCTTTACCGGCCAGCGGCTGCACGGTCCACCTAGCCAAGACCTTTCACTTCAGCGGTCCCAACAGAACCTCAGAGCTGAGGACGGTTTGGGTCCTGCATTTCGGCGTTCCAAGGAAGAAAGAGATCTTCCGCCGTTGGCGTAGATTGCCAGGGCGCTCGTGAAAGCGACCGGGTGCGCTCGCGCGACCGGAGCATCGTGAGCTTCTCAATAATCGCCTGTGACGACCCACGGCCTACCCCGCTCCTCTCCTCCCGGTTCTTGGTTTTGTTTGCCCGATCAAAACACGTGGCCCGCTAGAATCCTCCTCGTGAAATGCCCCACTCTCGATGATCTACCCCCTCCCCCGCCCGGCGCACGAGGTTGGCCGTGGACCAAGGAAAGCGAGACGATCTCGAATGGACCCGACCACGATCGAGATTGGCCGCGGATAAGCATTGTCACCCCGAGCTACAACCAAGGCCAGTTCATCGAGGAAACACTCCGGTCGATCCTGCTTCAGGGATATCCGGATATCGAGTACATCGTCATCGATGGTGGGTCAACCGATGATTCGGCGTCCATCATCGAGAAGTACTCCCCATGGCTGAGCTACTGGATATCCGAACCGGACAACGGCCAGCCGCACGCGATCAACAAAGGTCTCGAACGATGCACCGGGGAGATTGTCGCCTATATCAACAGCGACGACACCTACCTCAAAAACACCTTTTCGAGGGTGGCGCGAGCGTTCCGCTCGGACCCGGCGCCAAACTGGGTTATCGGGGCCTGCTATGTCATCTACGATCGCGATCATCCCCAGCGCTGTGATATTCCTCGCTTCACCGACGACCTCGAAGCGTGGTACGGCCGACGCTGCGGTCTGCCGCAGCCGTCGACTTTTCTCAGCAGGGAGATCGTCACTCAGAACGGTTTTTTTGAGGAGTCCCTTTCGCATGGCTTCGATCATGAATACTGGATCCGACTCATTATTTCCGGCAATCGCCCACTCCTTCTCAACGAGGCATTCGCCTCTTTCAAACTCCACGGTGCCGCCAAGACCTCGGATGGCCCAACCCAATTCAGACGCGATCTCCATCAAATGGAAGCGATGCATGACGCCCGTCTCCCCGCTCGTTTGAAGGACCGGCTCCTGAGGTCCTCTGCGGCCCGCCGATGGGAGACCGAGGTCAGAGATGGCCTCCAACTGTGCTCCGAAGGTAGGTGGAAGGAAGGCACCCTTCTGATTCTCCGCAGCTCGGCGGACATTCGTCTTCCAAAGGAACTCATATCACATCCCGATGTCTTTCTGAGGTCCTCGGAGCCACTGCCCGAAACATCCCCAAGCAGCTACGTGAGACGACCAAGCGCGCCATCAGTGGCCACCGCCATCCGTTCTCTTCCGGGCCACGGACTTCCATGACCCTCTCGGTCAATATGACCTGTGGGACCACCCCCCGGAACTGATCGCAGACCGTCAGCAGCGAGTGCTGCAACCATCGATGAAGACGACGCACACTGACCTTGTTGCCCGCGCCAAGAGCGCGCTGAAACCGCATGTGCTGTCGTGGCTCGGTCGTCTGCCCTTAACGGCCAGATTCTCTGGTCTCGGCCATATTCTGATGTTCCATCGGGTGATTCCTCGAGCCGAATTGAGCCCCTACGGGATGGCGGCCTTCGAGATCACCCCCCAGACATTGGAAATGATCCTCAAGTTCTTCCTCTCGGACATGGCTACAGGGTCATCTCATTGGACGAGATGTGTGACTCCCTGGCCAGCGATCTTGTACCGAAGAAGTTCGTAGTGCTCACGTTTGACGATGGATATAGGGACACCCTGATCCACGCATATCCCGTTTTGAAGGATCACTAGAGATCTTTCACGATTTACATCACCTGGAACTATGCAGAGCGTGCAGCGATCAAGTGGGATTACCTTGCCGAAGACGTCGTTCAGGAGAACACCACTGTCTCGGCGAAGTTGGGCCGCGGCAAAATCGAGCTGGATTGCTCAACAAATAAGGCGAAACGGCAGGCCTGCGGTGTGTTGCAGGAAGCCCTGTACCAGCTAAATCAGGACGAGGCCGACAACGAACTGCTGACCTTTTTCGAGTCGGTGGGTAAGGACGTGTACCAAAAGACCGATGAACTCATGCTTGACTGGAGGGAAATTGAGCAGCTCGCTAGAGATCCATTGGTAACGGTGGGGGCGCACACCATCAACCACCGCGTCTTGAGCCGGCTCGGGGCATCTGCGGCGAGCGACGAGATACGCCTTTCAAAGACCAACCTCGAAAACCGTCTCGGTATCGAAATATCCCACTTTGCTTATCCGTTCGGTCGGTTCCACGAGGCAGGAGAACGAGAGTTTGACACCGTAACGCAGGTCGGCTTCAGAACCGGCACGACCGGAATGAAGGGCAATATCTTCAAGGCCCACGCGAACCGATTCGTCACTCCCGAGGTTCTGCATCGGGTCCGAGGTTGGCACAGGCCACCTGGCCGCGATCGCAAACGGCACACTGCCTCTCCTCGCCAACCGGTTTCGTCGCCTAGCTGGTTGACGCCTCCAACGACCACCTCCCATCTCGAACGGGATCCAGATCTACGGGACTGCCGCAGTTGGGGCGGCCGAGCAACCGGATCTCTCAGAACACGGGAAACCAAGCTGACGAATCCGCACTCTCGAATCCATCGGCGTAGTATGAGCACAGGTTGTGTCGGAGCCGCATTCATATGCGCCGATATCATGACTCAATCCATGCGGACGGGGCTGGCCCACATAATCCTCAATAACCTCTGGCACATTGAGACCGGAATCGATGGCTGGGCTGGCCACCTGCAGCGAATAATCGTCAGCCGTTGGCCGAACGAATCTTGGGTTCTCGGCTAGGGGACTGAGATCCTCGCCTCGGTTAGCCTGCCAATCGGCAAGGTCCCAGTACTCGTAGCCATAGATGTTCGGTACGTCCGGAAAAATGATCGTCACCGCATTGTCGAAGTAGAGGTTGTTATCGAAATGGTGAGACCCGACCCTGGGTTCCTGTATCGCAGTCCCCCAAAGCCACTCAATACTCACCGCCGCTCTGCCCGAATTCACGATGATGTTGTTGTTTGTCACTGTGTTATCAACATGAAAGAAAATACCACCGGTATTTCGGGAATCTCCAGCGATCGAAATGCCAGGACCGCTTGACGTCGTCAGAATCCCGTGTCGTCGGTGATTCTCGTGTCGTTGGAGTCGAACACGATGATTCCGGCGCCGTCGATAGCGTGGCATCTCCGGTCCTACTTTTTGTGTCCCGACAATCACGTTGTTGGTGGCCCAGTTTGGACCGAGAGCTGCCTCGGATTCGATCGCGCCGAAGAAGTTCCCGTTGAAAAAAGAGGCGTCGACCACATTTCCCGAGCCGATCGAGTCAAACCAGAGTCCGATCCCATTGTTGAACGAGGATTCATGACGCACAAACCGATTTCCCGTGGGGACGGCGCCCGTCACCTTGATGCCACCGGCGTCGAACCGAGGCCCGTATCGCCACGAATTGTGACTGGTTTCACTCGAATCCAACAGAGAATTGTCACCATTGAGAGCGATCCCGAGCCTGCCGTTGTGATTTGATACGCTTTCCAGGAAAGTCAGAGACGAGTACGCCACCACCCCATAGCCGTTGTTGTTCTACCCTGCATCCCTCGACCGTCTGGTTGGGTCCGAGGTGCATGGCGCCAATCCAGATTGTAGTCGTTACGTGCTCAAAACTCCTCAATCCGCGAAATAGATTGTAGCTTCCCGTCGCCATGACCCCACGGTCTCGGGTGGCAATCTCGACAAGGCTGCCATTGGGGTTGCTGGGCACGTGAATCCGCATCCGATGGGCAGCGTCGTCCATCCAGAGACCGGCCGCTCGAAAGCTCCGCGGACGACATCACCTGGTTGAGCGGGTTGCCGTCGACGAAGACGATCTCACGCCTCCGGAAAACTCCGTCACATATGGCCAACCAGACGGGAAATTGACCAACGGCAGCGGAGTCCACGGGACGCTCCAGACATCAGCCCCATCGTTCGACCAACCCTGGATCAGATCACTCCCGCGAATGACGACCTGACCTTCATCTCCCGGATAGGCGCGAATCAGAATCCGGACTCGCCGCCGCCCCCGATCTGGCCGAAGTCAGTGACTCCCGGGTAGACGCCCGCCTTGATGGACAAAGTGTCTCCCGGCCACAGCTCTTGTACGGCTCGACCCAGGGTCTTGAACGGCTGAGAGAGCGATAACCCGTTGTTCGAGTCCGAAGCGTCGGGGTGATCGACCGCTACAAAAAACTCCGTGGCCTCGATGGTCTGGACCGCGAAACCTGAGCAGGCGAACACAACAAGAAGACAGACGGCCGATGGTCTCCATCCTGTCCCGACGCGCGATAACCAATTACCGGATTTCATTTTGCCCCCCTACTCGCTGCGATCTCAATGCCGCAACTCGCGCCGAAACCATCAATCCTTCGGTCCGGAGGGTGCCGATGCTGTGCGCGGATCCATCGAATTACCGGGGACCTCCTTCATTCTGAGTTTGGATGACCTCAGGGAAGATCTCCATCGTACGCCTCCTGCCGCCTCCCTCCGGCTCCCCAGCGTTCGAGAGGTGGCGTCAACGAGAGTAGTTTTATGCCGACTGTGACGACGGTGACTCGAGTCACAACCACAGCCGAGGCCTTGATGAATATGTATCGCAAAATCTTGTCGCAATTTCAGAAGGGTCGATCCTTCAGGCAGCAGCACACAAAGCGCAACCGACCTCTCGGGGTACCCCAGAGTTCAGGCGACACTAATTTCGGATCTGCGAGGAGCGTAATAGCCGATCAGACCGAAGAGTCACGACGGGACATTATGAGAGTTCTTTTTGTCTATTCTGTTTACGACGTCCACTCGATCAAGAAACCCCTCCGCAGTCCCGACCATATTCAATTCGGTATTTCCTACATCTCCGCCCTCCTTCAGAATCACGAACACGAGACGAGCCTGATCGTGATGGGGAGGCATCTCGGCCAACGAAACCTCGATGTCCTCGATCGACGAATGGCCAACTTCAAACCGCAGGTCATCTGTTTTTCTGCGGTGAGCAGCGAATACCCATTTATCGAAGAGATCGCCCGCTATCTCAGAGAGCACGCCATCCCGAAACCTATCTCGTCGTCGGTGGCGTCCACGTAACACTCAATCCGAGTGACAGATTGCTCGACGTCTTCGATGCAATCTGCATCGGGGAAGGCGAATTCCCCACCCTCGAACTGATCAGCCACCTGGAACAGAACCGGGAACCGCTGGCGATTCCAAATCTGTGGATCCGCCACAACGGCACGATTCAGAAATCGCCAACCCGGCCGTTTCTCGAGGATCTCGACTCTCTACCGCTCCCCGATCGCCAGATGTGGGATGAATGGCTTGACGTCGGGCCGGAGTCCCGCCGAACCGTTCTCATGGGCCGCGGCTGTCCGTTTGGCTGTACCTTTTGTTCCAATCATGCGCTGAAAAGGGTATCGCCGGGACGATACGTACGGCTCAGGTCGGTCGGGAGCATCGTCGATGAGGTTCGCGGTCTCAAATCCCAAAATCCAAAACTCGACGGAGATCTACCTCGAGGTCGAGAGCATCATTACCACCGTCGAAGGGACTAACTCCGGAACCAGTTCTGATTGGGCCCTGAGCCTCTGCGATGCCCTTGAATCTCTCAACGACTCGATGAATGAGCAGCGATTTCGTTCGGCGTCAATCTTCGAATCTCGCCGCACGTGCAGTTCGATCAGCTGTTCGCAGCCTTCAAACGGGCGAATGTCACCCTCGTCAACGTCGGGGTGGAATCAGGAAGCGAACGAATCGACGCGAGGTGCTCAAACGCAATTACTCGAACGACGACATCAGGACAGCCGTGGCGTCTGCCCGAGAACACGGGCTGCGAATCGTGTTTTACAACATGGTCGGTCTTCCCGGTGAAACTCTGGCCGAATTCGCCGAAACGGTGGCCATCAACCGGGAATGCGAACCCGACTGGTACTACCTTGAGATCTTCTATCCCTACCAGGGAACAGAGCTGCATCATGTTTGTGAGGCGAAAGGATGGGCGCCCCACGACCTGAACGACATTCGGATGGAAAGAAGCGCTGCCCGTACCGGAGTTTCGCAGGCTTCAGCCGCCGGCAGATTCAGTCCAGCTACGAGTGGTTTGACTACCACGTCCACCGCGGCAAGAAACCTCTCTGGAAGATTCTCCCCCATGTGGCCGCGAGAAAACTGAAGTCGCATCCGGGTCTGTTCTATCTCTATCGGAGAGCAACCAGGTATGGTCCCTTGCGGAGCCTGAAGGGCGCAGCAAAGAGAGCATAGGAAAGAGGCGACACACCGACGAATCTCGGCGAGGGCTCGACTACAATGGGCCTCGCATGCGAATTCCTGGTCCACAACAGATATCAGCAAAAAGGTGGTGAAGACGTCGTTTTCGACACCGAACGCGCCTTGCTTGAAAAAGCCGGGCACGAGGTTTCGGTCTATGAGCGCGACAACCATGAAATCAAGAATTACTCCAGCTTGAGGCTCCTCGATCTCTCACGCCGCACGATCTGGGCTACCGACAGCGTAGCGGCGCTGCGGGGAATCCTCTCCCGCCACCGACCCGAGGTTGCCTATTTCTTCAACACTTTCCCTCTGATTTCGCCCGCGCACACCAGGTTTGCGCATCGTTTGGGGTCCCCGTCATTCAAAACCTCGCAAACTACCGTCTCATCTGCCCCGGAGGAAACCTCTCTCGAGACGGAGAGAACTGCGAACTCTGCATCTCGAAGACGATTGCGTGGCCTGGGATTCGACACCGTTGCTACAGAGGTTCCCTTCCCGGTTCTTCCGTGGTGGCCGCCATGCTCGCATTCCACACCATTGCAGGTACCTGGCGCCTCAAGGTCACTCAGCTACATCGCACTGACCGAGTTTGCGCGAAAGAAATATATTGCAGGCGGCATTCCTGGGGGACAAGAAGATCGTCAAACCCAACTCTATCAACCCTAGACCCGAGCCAGCGGATCGATGAATCCGACTACGCTCTCTTTGTCGGTCGACTATCCGAGGAGAAGGGTATTTCCGTGCTATTGGACGCGTGGGAGCAGCTTCCGTTCATCCCTCTAAGATCGCCGGAGAAGGTCCACTGATGAAGGATGTAGAGGTTGCATCGCGACGTTCCGGCGGCGCGGGAATCGAAGCGTTCGGATGGCGATCAAGGGACGAGATCATCAGGTTGGTCAAAGGGGGCGCGGTTTCTCGTCGTGCCATCGACGTGCTACGAAGGTTTCCCCGTCGTCAACCGTCGAGGCATTTGCCTGCGGGGTTCCGGTGGTCGGATCGCGGACTCGGAGGCATCGGCGAAGTCGTCCGCCACGAAAGATCGGGCTTGCTTTTCGAGGCGAACAAACCAACCGACCGGCGACGACAGCGAAACGACTTTGGTCCGACAATGAGCTTCGTCATCGGCTGGGTGAAGGAGCACGTATCCAGTTTCTCGAATCCTATACCGCCGAGAGAAATTATCGGATGCTCATGGAGATATTCGAGAAAGCGTTGAGGCTTGATTGAGACTGGGATTAATCTACACGTTGAGCGTGCCCTACGCTGCCGGATTTGCTTGCCTCGGCGGGCCAATGGTCGGGGGATTCAGATTGACCGGTCTGGGTTTTCGTGATCATGTTGGCGGCAGCTCCATTTGTGTTTCTACTCGACAGGACACCGAGTCGATTTCCTGCCTGGATCTGGCTGCCGTGGATCACGATCGTCATTCTTAGCCTAATGTGGGAGACGGTTCTGTTCGCAAGAGCGTGCAAGATGTCAGTCAGATTCTGACGCCTTTTGTCATCGCGCCGATCGCGTCAAAGGCAATCAAATCCACCACGGACGTCGACGCCTTGTTGAGATCATTCACTCATTGCTTGTTGCTTCTCTTGACGGGGCTGACCCTCAACTCCGCAATCGGGGTTGGGATATTGGCCCGCCCAATGGCGATGACAGCTGCCGTCACCGGGTTGTTTTCGCTCAGATTCATCGGCGACGAACCTGGCCATCATCGGCTGGTGCGGTTGCCTCGTCGTTGCCGGCATGACCGAAGCCGCATGGCCACGATCGCTATTCTCTTGGAGTGGCTGCTCCTGCCGACCTACCGTCGGCATGCGGCTCGAGTTCTCGCAGCAGGATTTATGGCTGCGCTTGCGGTTGCCCTCTTCCACACGCCGGTGTTTCAGGATCGCTTCTTTCCTGATGGGGAGGGAACACTGTCGGATGTTGCGAAGGCGAGTTTTCCGACACGGGTCGATTCGAGGTCTGGCGCGAGCTCTGGCCTGAGGTATCCCGCCGTCCGCTTCTTGGTGCAGGGGCCAGAGGATCGGCATCGCTTGTCAGACAGGCGTGGGATGGCTTGGACAAACCGCACAACGATTTTCTGACGAATTCTCCTCGAACAGGGCATCATCGGGTTTTCGCTGTTCATGCTTGGGGTCTGGGTTAGCTCATCAGTCTCTGGAAACAGCGATTCTCTCAACCGACCCTCGGGCCGTGTTTCGATCCGCGGCATACATGGGGATCATGGTGTTTCTCCTCATGGTGCGCTGACCGACAACCCTATCGTCTACGGCGTCTGGTTTACGCACCCCTTGTTTGTGTTGATCGGAGCGTCTTACTCACAGGTGCAAGAGACCTCTTAGCTTGCGCCCGATCCTCGGATAACCGCCGGAACTGTCTTCAACAGAATGTCAAAATCCAGGGACATCGACCAGTTGTCGATGTATTCGAGGTCCACCTCCATCCAATTTCGAAGTCGATCTTGTGGCGTCCGTTGATCTGCCAGAGACAGGTCAGTCCCGGTTTGACGCTGAAACGGCGAATCTGCCACTGGCTGTCAAATAGATCGACGTCCCTGGTCGGTAACGGGCGGGGGCCAACAAGACTCATCTCTCCCCGAGCCACGTTCAAGAACTGTGGCAACTCGTCAAGGCTGAACTTCCTGAGAATCCGGCCCACCCGAGTGATCCTTGGGTCGTCCTTGATCTTGAAGGCCGCACCCTTGACTTCATTCCGATCTTCCAGGTCCCCGAGCCTCTCCTCGGCATCGATCTGCATGGTCCTGAATTTGATCAATGGAAACCCGTGACGACCCAAACCGACACGCCGCTGAACAAAAAAGATTGGGCCTCGAGAGTCGATCTTGATCGCTGCGGCGATGACCGCAAAGAGTGGACTCAGCACCACGATGGCAAGAACCGAACCAACGAGATCGATGCTTCGTTTGAGAAGAGCACTCCAGCCAGGGGGGCCCGGCGCGCGCAGCGTCAATACCGGTGATGTCCTGAAACTCATCGACAAAAGCATTGATGAGTCGTGATTCGAAGAAATCAGCCGGCAGCCTGACAACCAGGCCCATTTCCTGGCAGATTGTGATGAGATTCGAGATAGTCTCGTAGAACGACTTGATCGGCAAAGTGATGACGACCTCATCGACCTCCAGATCACCGAGAATCTCCCTCGCCTTGCTCGGATGGCCCAGGAGATTCTCGGCCTCTCCATGCAGAGGATTCGTCGGGGGGTCGATGTGGTCGATGTAGCCAAGCAGCATATATCCCAGTTCCGGCTTACTGCGGACCTCTTTTCCAAACGCGGTTCCGCGGGGTCCGCAGCCGACGATCACCAGGTTTCTGAGGTTCCGTCCATTGCGACGTGCCTCGCCGAGAATAACCCTAAGACAGGTTCGCACGGCGATGGTTCCTACCACCGCGGTTAAAAAAAACGTCAGCACAAACGCCCGATTTACGGCTGAGAGACTCAGAATGGGAGCAAACCCGGAAAGCACCAGCGTTCCGATGGAAACCGCCTTGACGATGTCCCACCATTCGGCGGAGATGAGACCAATCCGTCTCGACCGATAGAGGCCGAATAACCGGAAGAGAAGATGCCAGGCTATGGCAATGCCGACGACAAACGCAATGTTAACCAGTTTGATTCGCACCGCCAGGAATTGATCCAGGCTCCCGCCACTGGAAAGGTGACCGGAGACGATCAACCCAATGCCCACCGCGACAGCCATCACGATCAGATCGGCAGCACGAAGAGAATCGAGCAAAAACCGACGTTTCAGGTCATTCATTCGCCACCTCCCCTCGTCACAGCCGCCGATAGATGAAGTCCGGAATATGAAATTTCCTGCGATTCAACACAGCGCCCAGGACTTCGACGCCCGAATCCTGCAACACACGTTGGCCTCTTCGGCGACTTCCTGTCTGGTCCGTTCCGCGCGAATAACCAACAGAGCACCCACTCGAGGCGGTTGCCAGGCTGGCCGATTCCGGATACGCCGTAACCGGAGGACCATCGATGATGACCCAGTCAAAAAGTGACGTCAGAGCCATCGCCACACCCTGCATTGCCGACATCGTCAGAAGCTGGGGGGGAGCTTGGTCGGTTTTCCCCGCAGTCAGGAGTGATAGTCCGGGTGCCACGTCAGGCCTCACCGCCGAGGTCAATGCAGCGCCACCCCTCAAAACATCGCTGAGACCTCTGGAGAGCTCAACTTGAAATGCCTGATGCTGACTGGGAGTCCGGACGTTGGAATCTACCAGAACAACCTGCTCCCCCTGGGCGCGGCCCAAGGCAAGGGCCGTGTTTCTCGCAACCGTGCTGGCACCCTCCCCCGAAACGGCACCCGCAACCAGTATGACTCCTTGGCTCGGAGATCGACGAAACGTGACGAGTTTCTGGATGACCCTCTCATAGGCAGGATGAATGGACTGATCCATCAGCGTTAATTCTGCCGGTTCGGAAGTCTTCATCCACTCAGCATCGAAATCGTCAACCATTGTGTCAAGAAGCTCGTCTGCCAAGATCGGCTGTGCTGGCTCACCGGCCGTGTCTGTTGTCGGAACGCTCTCGTTGGCCTCCGCCTCCATCTTGCGGATCGCCGAAATCAGCTGTTCCTGCTGGATCGACTTTTCAGCAAGGTGCGGCCCGGGCTCGGCCATCCTGTTCGCGGCTCGCTCCATTGCGTCGTGGAACTTACTCACGTCTTCCCCCTGGACTATTTGCTGCGGCCCTCTCCGGTTCGATCGATCCCGAGGACTCATGGATTGAATCGAACTCACTGACGAGATAAGGTCCAGGCCTCATCGCCTGCTTGTCGACTCTTTGGACACAGAGCACATCCTGAACTGCCTCTTGTGCCGAGCATGCGTTGACATGGTCAAGCCCAATGGCAAAAGCATTGACCAGAGCGTGGTCGCAAAGAACGTTGATGGTCCGCGGGGAGCCCTTGGAGGCATTCCAGATGCAGTGCAGTGCCGCCTGGCTGAACAGCTCGGCGCCATTGGAACACCCCGCCTTCTCCAGACGAAAGACGATGTACTCGACGGTTTCTTCGAGCGAGAGCCGATCGAGGCGCGCGTGGACGGCGATGCGTTGCCTGAGTTGACGCAAATCGGACCTCTGGAGGATTCTCTCCAGTTCGGGTTGGCCGGCCAGAAGGACCTGGAGCATCTTGCTCTTCGGATCTTCCAAATTGGTCAGAAGACGGACCTCCTCCAAGACATCCACTGTGAGATTCTGTGCCTCGTCGACGATCAGGAGGGGCGGCGGTTGATATGCCATGAACTCCCCATTGACGAAAGCGTAGAACTCGTTGATGAGATCTCCCCTTGAGAGACCATGCAGACGCGAGTCCGACATCAGTCCGGTTTCCGCTCGTTGACCGGCCGGCCGGCCAGGTCCGTAGGCCTCGAGCAGGTTGTTCAATATGAGTTTCAGCAACTCTTCTCGATCAATGGTGGTATGCCTGACATGGATCGTGCACGTCGAGCGATCGAGCGTTTCGATGAGAGCGTTAATGAGCGTTGTCTTGCCTGTGCCGACTTCGCCGACAAGGGTCATGAATCCCCTTCTTTGGCGAATACCGTAGGTCAGCGCGGCGAGCGCCTCGCGGTGAGCGGGGCTCTGATAGTAGAAATTCGGATCGGGTGTCATTCCGAATGGGTTTCCGCCGAGTCCAAAATATTTTTCGTACATCAGTTCTTATCCAAGCACTTCGCCGTCGGGGATCGATGCGATGTGCGGAATCCCCAACCGTTTTTCCAGGTCTTCTGCGGTGGTGAACGAGCGGTCAAAAAACACCTCCACGCCAAAGGCCAGACCCATGGCAGCCCAACAAACCGAAAGAAAACGGAGAGCACAAGCCGTTGCTCCAAGCCCTCTCGGTTCGGCACGAAGGGGCATCTGAGCCGGTTGGGCGACGGTGACATTGATGAACTTTTCCTGGTCCATAGCCGCCGAGAGTCGCGCTTCCTCGTGCTTTTTCCTGTACCTCAGGTAGTCCTCCTCGGCGGTTCGTGCGTTGCGCTGCAGGCTCTCGAGCGCAAACGCGTAGGCGTTGAGGGGATCGAGCTGCTTCCTGTACTCCTCCACCTGTGAGTTCAACGATGCAACCTGAGCACGGGTTCCTTCGAGTGACGACCTCGGCGCGAAGGAGTTCGCCCTTGAGTTCCAGATAAACCGGATTGGCTTCGGTGCCACTGACCTTCGAGGTTTCCGTCGCGACTGCGCAGCCGCTCCTCCGCCAAACTTGATCTGCGAGTCGATGATCTCGAACGTGGCGGCTGTCGGGTTTGAAATCCTGAAGAAGCCGGTCTCGCTCCGAGCTTGAGAGCCATCAGGGCACGCTCGATTTCGCTGGTCGTCGGATCCTGATTCAGTTGACTCGAGCTCTCGAGACGCTCCGGCTCGTTTTGAAGCATCTCTCTGCAGCCGTTCCACCTGCCGGGTTTGGGATTCGAGGTCGACTTCAGCGGTGCCGAGACTGCTTTCGAGACCGGAGAGACGCTCCATCACGAGGTGTTTCTGTGCCGCAAGCGAGTCCGAATCCAGCGGAGCCCTCGACCAAGGTGATCGAGGCGTTCTCCACGAAATCCTCCAGAGTCCTCTGCTGCTGTTTCATCCGAGGTCGGCCTCAGTCATCTGCTGTTCAAGAAGAACACGGCCTGGGGCGATTGGTACCGTTCGGCGCGTGTTTGAGATACTCATCGGTCAGCGTCTCAACCACCCGGGTGGCCCACACAGGATCCGTGGACACATAGCTCAACCGAGGACGTTGGATTTCTTGACCGCCGAAATTTCGAGGTTTCGCTGAAGATCCATCACGAGCTTGTCGAGTTTCGGCGACCGCACCACTGCACCATCGGAAGTTCCGGAGGCGGAGGCTTCTTGACCGGCGATGGGGACGAATCCAGCCCGAAGTCGTTACTCTCGATCAGGTGAGATGCGACGTTCTCGATCAGTTTTCGGCTCTTCAAGACCTCGATTTCCGAATTCAAATCTTCTTCGCTCACCCGATTGACGAAGAGCTGCGTCGATTCAGTCGGCGCGATCGGCATCTCAACCCGTGCTTCATTTACCAAAAGGGTCGCTTCGACCTTGTACATTCTTGGCGTCTGTCAAGGTCGAAACGACCACGACAGAAACAACGGCTAACAGAACCACCAGAATCAACACGCGTCTCTTGAACACCGTCGTCAAGAGATCTCGCAACGAGTACGGGACGAAGATTCTCCTGCATCAACATGTTTGTTCGACGGCGTTGTCATACGTATTCCCTACCGCAACCGATCACCAGAGGAAAAGGAACAGCCGAAAACAAGCGAGCATGATGAAAAACCAGGCTTGAACTCCAGCCGTTTATTGCCGAATCAAGTCGTCCGAGCATGATCAATCCGAACTTCACCATATCTACTGCCCCTGATAACCCGGCAGATACCACATCCAGGCCCCGAAACGTGGGAGGTTGTCGGATATGTACTGCTGCACGAAGATATTCACGTTGACGATCTTCTTGTGGTGGACATAGACAATATCCAGAGGTGCAAGCCGGAAGTCGTTCGCAATCTGGCCCTTCCTCAGAATCTGTTTGACATCGACGATGGTCCCCACGGGCTTGGAGTCGGGACCAGGCCTGATGAGCAATACCTCTTTTATCCGTGCTCTTTGGGTGAATCCGCCGGCATCCATGATGGCTTGGACGAGGGACATCCCACCTCGATAGTCCAGCATTCCGGGGCGGTTGACCTCTCCTCCTACATAGACCGACAGGCCCGAAAACTCACTGACGCTGACCGTGATCTGGGGATTGACCATCTCTCGGCCGAAGCCATCCATCAACTCCGCAGTCACATCGTCGACCGTTCGGCCAACAACGTTGATCCGACCGACCAAAGGCAGGTGGATTGCTCCATCGGGTCCTACGGTGCTGGTCTGGCTGAAGTCGGTCGTTTTGTAGAAGTCGATCGCGAGAACGTCTCCGACATTGATCTTGTATGGGCCCGTGAGGATCGGTGGGAGATCTTGGGAGGGCACCATCAGGGGTTCTTGAGCTATGGCGTACGTGGTCATGAGCATGGCCAGACAGGTCAGCAACACCAATACCAGAGTCGATGACAGACCCACCCCGCGAGATTGATCGCTGGTATTCATACCTTCCCCCGTAATCTGCAATTGAGTATCAATTTTAAACAACTTGGAAGCCGCTCTTGCTCAACGGGTGGACACACCCAGTGGGCAACAGACACAGGAACCTGCGCTGGTGGGAACATAGGGCCGATTGGGTTCACCCAACCGTCTCTCATCCCGATATCAAAGGACTCATTCACGGCCATCTTCGCTTCTCCAGACACCCCTGTCGCCCGCCTTTGGGGCGACTTCCGGATCGCTTAAATTTTTCGGCCCTCCGAGGACCTTGCATTTTAGCACAAAATCCGTTTCCTGTCTGCGCCCACGCTCACGATTCTCGGTTCAACACCGCGAATTGACGTACACCGGCTCAGAGCGAGCAACTGAACAAGTGTTTGGATCCATGTAACATACTTATTCAACAGTGGTTTGATGATTGTCAGCCCCGGTGAGTCTCAACCGGTGTGAACACAGAAAAACGCCCGGCGTCACCGCCGGGCGTCTTTGTTTGGGGTTGATTCCGTTGTCGACTATGGCTCGACGGTACTCCAGCCACTGGTGTCGCCCGACTCGAAATCGTCGGTGAAGAGCGGGATGAGATTGGTCGCCGGCGCTTGGACGTAGACCGCCACAGCGGACGGACCACCCGTTTTGAACATCCCGATACTCGCGAGAGCGTTCTCCGGCGGGCTGTCGGCATCGAAGCTGAAGTTGTACATGGTCGACCAACGCAGGGCGTTGGCGTTTTCGGGAGATCGGTCGGAAGTCGACCGACGACCAGCTCAGCAACCCGCTCGCCGTATCGACGTCAACGGCCCAATCGGTGAGGTCATAGGGCTCCCCCGAGTGGTAGTCGACATCGCGGAAACCGATGTTGGTGATCACCGAATCCGACCGAATCGGCACCGAGAAACTCCGGCCGCTGAGGTCGGAGTTGAGGTTGAAGACCGCATACTCGTAGTGCCAGGTCCCATCACCGTTGTCACCGACTTTGTAGCCGGCGACAAAGAGACCTTCGTTGGGAACCAGAACCTCGCGGATGGTCACCGTGGGGTCGAGATCCTGCCACGCATAGATGGCCGGACGCCCCTCCTGGGTCGCTCCCGTCGTGTCGAGGTTCGTGCCGCTGACAAGCACCTCACGGTAGGAGGCGTTGTTCATGCCGTTGTTCGGGCCGGTGTTGACGCCATCCGGCCAACCGGCGTCATCGGGGGCGATGTACTGACCCTCGACAAAATAGCTGTAGGTGGTCGGATCGCTGACGATCTCCGAAGGTCTTGACCTGAAGCCTTCCCCGGCACGGTCGGGTTTCCCGTCGGTTGAGGATGGGGATAGACGAAATACCCGGTGAAGGCGTTCACATCCGAGCGCGGGCCGAGACGGTCATGGCTGCCGTTGAGGCTGGCAGAGTATGGGTCGGTGCATCCGACGCCGAGTTGCGAACCCGGGGGATTGCCCGGGCAGGTCCCGCACCCGGCGGTTCGTGAGATTGATGGAAACAAATCCGTTCTTCAACCACGACATCCCGAGCATCTCGATCTTGCCGTGCTCCGCCGGCGGATCGGCCAAGGTCACCCGATAGAGATTCTGGGCGATCACCGGATGCTGGTTGGTGTTCGAAATCCAAGCGAGGGGGGTGTCCCCTCGATTGCATGAAGTCGTCCCGACCGAGTAGGCGCGGACGGTCCCATCGGTCCCCCAGTTATAGGTACTCGGCAGTTCGAAGACCACGACATCCGGTCCCGATGGACCCTCAGGAACGTCGCCAGCCACCGGTCCCGCCGCCAAAACGGCCGCACAGATCATCACCGCCGCAAGCACCTTCGTCCGCCCGAGCATCGTCGTCTTCGTTGTCACCGAGGCCTCCTCCAAAAAGATCGTCTCGCGAGGCAACCGTGATTTATCAAAATTAATTCCGACTCTCAGTATCAAATCAACGGTCGAGTTCAACCGTGGACGCCTTGAGATGCACGGGCTTCCCGACCGGACTTCCGCTCAGTCGAGCAATCGACGAGCGGGTTCCAGGGAGGGGTCAAGACCGATGGCGGTCTCGATGTGCTCCTCGGCCCGAGCACGCCGGCCCGCTCCGAGACAGGCGCGGGCCGCCATGATCCGAAGCTGCGGGTCTGTCGGTGACCGCCGCACCGCCTCTTCGAAGACCGGCACCGCTTCGGAAAATCGACCCGCCGCAGCCAGAACACCCGCGAGGTTCTCCCGAGCGGGAAGGTAGTCCGGGTCATCATCGAGGACTCGTTCAAACTCACCGGCCGCTCCATCGAAGTTGCCGAGAAGGGCGAGTGAGAGACCCCGGTTGTATCGAAGTTCGAGCGAGGCCGGGTTCAGTTCCAGACCCCGGGTGAATACATCGAGAGCCTCGGCGTACCGACCGCTCGATCCGAGGACCGTACCGAGTCCGAGATAGCCCGCCGGATCGGCGGGATCGAGAGTCCACAGCCCGGGAGTACGCTCCGGCCGCATCCTGCCACCGGCCATCCTCGACCAGAAGTCGGCCGGCAAGCAGATGGCCGCTCACCTCTGACGGGCGCTCTCTGAGAGCGCGGTCGACGCGGGATTTCGCCTCACTCGGATCGCCATCCAGGAATGCCAGTCCACGCGAGTCTGAGCTCGCGATCGGGGGAGTCCACCGGACTCCAACGATCAAGTCTTTCGACCGCCAGTCGCGTATCGGGAGACCAGTCGTCGATCGGATTCGGACATCGGCGATCTCGGCTCTTGGATCTCGAGGGCGGTCCTCCTGAGGTTCACGGTCTGATCGAACAGGCGATCCGCTCGCCGGGAGAGTTCCTGAACGACTGCGCTGTGGGCCCAGAACCCCATGATGGGGACCATGACCATGACAAAGACCCACCCCGAGCGCCGCAGGCGACCTTCCGTCTTGAGTCGGATCGGGCCCAACCACGCGTCCCGGTTTCCGGAACAATCTCCACAACGCCAGCACGAGGCCTGCGAGGATCGCGGCGATGCCCAGAGCAAAAAGGAACGGAACGAGGCCATAGAGCCCACGAAAAGAGACGAATCCGAGCACGAACGCCAGCCCGACCAGCGCTTCTTCCGACCAACTCAGAGCCCCCGGAGCGGACCGCCCCCCTCCCCTGCCCACGGCCGGGCGTCCGGCGCCGACATAGAGAGCGTCGTTGGGACAGTTGGCGACGCAATCGAGGCACTTCATGCAGCCGGGATCGACCACCATCTGGTGATCCCGGACCTCTTCGTGGACCCGCACGTTCGAGGTGCACACCGAGGTGCAGGTTGCGCAGCCCTGGCACGCGTCGGTGACCCGGATTCTGATGGGCGCCACCCGATCGGCCATCCCGAACGCCGCCCCATAGGGGCAGCCGTAGGTGCAGTAACCCTTGGAGCCGAGCACGAAGACCACCGCGAACCCGCACACCGCAAAGGTCAGAACGGCCACGGTGACACCCGGGAAGGTCGCCCAGAAATCGGTCGTCAAGAATTCAGTTTTGACCGGACCCAGGGGTTGCCCGACGCCGATCTTGTAGATCGCGGGCCAGAGGAACATGTAGACGAACGCCACGAGGGGCACCAGTCCAAGCACCCGTGAACGCAACGGCTTCGGTTTGATCCCGACCTTGATCAGCAGCCAACGACTGAGATCCTGCAACGCGATGAGGTGGCATCCCCAGCCGCAGAAAAATCGACCGAAGACCGCGGTGAGGAGAATCGCGACAACGAAGAAGACCAGACCGGTGTTGACGATCCCGTGTTTGGCGAATTCCATGCCCTCGGATGGCTCGACCGGACTGAGCGTCACACCCCCAGGATCCACTGGGTAAAATGGGCGATCATGATCAGATGCACCGCGATCAGAGTCATGGTCCGCCAGAGCGAAGGGTTCCTCGGTCGAAGACCGCGCGGTTGGATCACCGGGAGGCTCACCGCAGGTGACGCTGCGCTGCCCGGGGCGGTGTTCTTGCGACCTTGCTTCGGCACTCGGACACGGTAGCAGAGGCGCCACTGTGGGAGCCGGAATCCACCGGCGGCACCAACCGACAACATTTCAGCCCTCTGGGGGTGGCTGTCGGCGGAGCCTCATGCAAAATTCCGCAACAGGACGAGGTGCCAGCCTCACCACGTCGGTCCATCGCAGGCGGGGACGCCTGCGCTACAAGGCAGTTCGCGTTCTTGTAGCGCCCGCGTCCCCGCGGGCGATGGTCCCACGGGCGTCGATTCCTGCCGCAATCCCGAACTTCAAAAGAAGCTGGGCGGTCACCTCTTCGAGCGTCGAATCTGGTCGGTGGTGAAGATCGCAAGGGCGAGCCAGATACAGACGAAGGTGATGATTCGGCCCGGATTCAACACCTCGCCGTAGGCAAGAACCGCGAGGAGAAACTGGCCACTGGGTGCGAGGTACTGGAGGAAGCCGAGCGTCGTCAGCGGGAGCAACCGCGCAGCGCTGGTGAAGCACAGCAGCGGCACAGCAGTCACCGCACCGGCCAGGACGAGAAGGACATCAGTCGAAAGATCACCGGTCCCCAGATACAGACCACCGGTTCGGCGAGCCCACACCAGGTAACCGGCCGCCGGCAGCATCAGCATCGAGGTCTCCACGGCGAGACCGACAACGGCGCCGACCGCGGCGGTTTTTCTGAGAAGTCCGTAAATCCCGAAACTGAACCCCAGGGCCAGGGCGATCCACGGCAACTCCCCCACCATCACAACCTGAACCGAGACCCCCAACCCCGCCAGTACCACGGCGACCGCGGCGGGCCGGCTCAGTTTCTCGCCGAGAAAGACCATCCCGAGCATCACGTTGATCAGCGGGTTGATGAAGTAACCCAGACTCGCCTCGAGAACCCGATCGTGGTCGACCGCCCAAATAAAGAGATACCAGTTGATGGCGATCAGAACGGTGGTGACTACAAGGGTTGCCAGGGTCTTTCTGCTGGAGAATACGCGCCGAAGCTCGGGCCACTGCCCACGTACCAGGACCAACGGCACAAGGAGAACCACCGACCACACGATGCGATGGGCGAGAACCTCGAGAGCCGGCACACCCGTCAACGCCTTGAAGTAGATGGGGATCAGACCCCACATCCCGTACGCCGCGACGCCATACGCCACTCCCTTACGGAAGTCCTCCCGGCTCATCTCGGAACCGACGATGTCACGCGAGTTGCGTTCCCACAGGTGCTGGAACCCCAAATCCCTCGGTCTTCTTTCCAAGATCCCTACCATTGCACAAAAATACCGGCCCGGGGTCGTGCCCCGGGCCGGCGGATGGGATCGGATCGGGTGTGAGTGGATGCGACCCGCCGACAGCTATTCGAGGGGTGCAGGTGATTGTTGAATGGATGTGAGTATGGGAGAGTTCATCCCCCAGGCGGTCGAATCGACGACGATCACGGCGGGCGGGACCATCGGCGAGAAGGCGGCGCTCTCTTGAGCCTGTGCTTCCGGGCTCTCGACCACGACCTCGGCGATCACGATCGGCTCGAGTGTCTCGGGCGTCTCGATGTCATCCACCGCCTGCTGAACGGCCGCCGGCGCTTGCGGGGCCGGCCAGCCGAAGACGGAGCGGATGTCACTCAGTTTTGCCTGCACCGCCAGGGCGTTCTGCCGCCCCATTCTCAGGAGGTGCCGCTGCGCGTCGCTCATCCGCTCGAAGTCATCGTCGGCGAAGGCATAGGTCCGTGTTCGCTGCTCGACCTCGATGGCGCCCAGGGGAACCTCCACCTCGAGGAGGTGGTCGATGGCCTGCCGCAGACGATCCTCGAAGCTGCCCCGATGCCATGCGACATCCTGGCGCGCCTCTTCGATGGCAGGCTCGAGTTCCCTCAGGATGGCCACGGCGGCCGCCGCATCAACCGAACCGAGCACCTCGACCGCCAGGTTGTAGCGGCGATAGGTCCCGGCCGCGATGACGAGCCGCCCCTCGTCCTCGCGAACGAGGAACGGGTGTTCAGTGGCGACAAAGCCGAGCTCACCGCTCGGGCTGTAGCCGTCCGCGACTGCCTCGACCGAAGCGACAAAACTCTCGATGAGGCCATCGGTGACCAGCCAGGACGCCCACTCGGGGTGGGCCGAGATCCGGCTCGCCACGGTCCGGATGAATTCGTCGCCCATCGGAGGCGCCGGCTCCTCGAAACTCGCCGGCACGAAAGCGGACGGCTCCTGAGGCGTCTTCTCAGCCTGAATCGGAGCCACCCTGATGGTGGGTCGGTCCTCGATCGTGCCGGTGATGCCGCCGGCGAACACGAGGAAGACGGTGGCGGCCGCAGTCACGATGGTGCCGCCGATGGTGGCAAATAAGCGATCGTCTCTGTTCATGATCGGCCTCCTTTTTCGATCCCACAGCCATGGTGCTGGACCGGCGCGGTGAGAAGAGGACCGAATTGAGGCTGATCGAGGGCGGACCGTGGCGGTGCTTGGGCACCGCCACGGAATTATGAATTTTGAATTATGAATTTTGAATTTCGGACCCCGTGCTCGAGCGCCAAAGGACTGTCGTACGAGGTCAGACCTGCTCGAATACCTCTGAAGAGCAGGCTGTGAGTCCGCCCCTAAACTCCATCACATCATTGACATGCATCACGCGTGATCGTTTGCGATGGTGCGATGTCACAATTCATGAATCAATCATAATTCATAATTCATAATTCATAATTGAGAATTCATAATTCTGCGCTGTGGTCAGTCAACGGTCCCGGGAGAGACGGTGTCGAGGGCGTCGGCTTGTGCGGCTTCGCCGCGGAGATCGAGCTGGCCGTGGCTTTCAAAGCTCATTCCGCGGACACTTCCCGAGGGCCGGACGACATAGACCTTGCCGGTCACGCCGTAGTTGAGGACCTTGGCTTCGATGATCCCTTTGATTCGGGTGGCCAATGCCAGGTGGTTCATATGGAGCTCGACCCGTCGGACCACCGAACCGAGACGGGGCAACTCCAACCGCTCGTCACTCGCCCCTTTGCCCACCTTGATGCCGTTGAGTTCGAGTTTGATCACCGCACCATCGATGATGATGGGTTCGGGGTTGTCATTGGAGATCCGGACCGCCACGTCGAGGGTCGACTCGAAGAGCGTCGCGTCGACGATATCGAGATCAACCAGGGTCACACCCGGCGGCTCCATCGGTTCCGTCGTGACGCAGCCGGAAGCGGCGAAAGCTGCGATGACCAGCAGGAGGATCCCCTGCATCGAGCCGGATCGGCAGTTCAACAACGCTCCACCATGGATCTTTGTCGAGTTTGACATCTCTCGAAGTGTAGCCCAGCCCGGTGTGCGCGTATAAAATATCGGCATGGACGCAATTTTCATCATCGCGGCTGTCGTGGCCCTGACCGGGCTCGTCATCGCCGGGCGTTTTCTCTGGTCAGCCTGGTCGGACTTCCGTTTCCGCCGGCAGAAGCGAATGGAAGAGGACCGGCGTCAGACCAACCTGCCCGTCCCCATGGAGAGACGCAAGCGGGACAGGCGTCAGTAACCCGCACCTGCCGCTGGTGTTAAGATGCCACTCCGGATCTGCACCTGGAACCCGGGCGTTCACAGGTGCGTATATTTATGGGGGGCGATATGAAATTCGACAACGTACAGATCCTGAGCGTAGCGCACATCGACGCGCCGCACGCTGAGCGTTCCGATGAAATCGAGTCGAGACTCGAAGCCACCATGAAGCGACTGGGCGTCCCGCCGGGAATGCTCGAGAGATTTTCGGGGATCAAGAGCCGCCGCCAATTCGATGAGGAGATGCCGCCGAGCGAAGCGGCCGCCAAGGCCGGCGAGCGCGCCATCGAGAAAGCGGAAATCGACCGGGCACAGCTCGGAATCGTGGTCAACACCTCGGTCTGCCGTGATTTTGTCGAACCATCGACCGCCTCCATCGTGCACCGCAGCCTCGGCCTCTCGCCGAACTGCCTCAACTTCGACATCTCCAACGCATGCCTCGCCTTTATCAACGGCATGGAGATGGTGAGCAACATGATCGAGCGGAAGCAGATCGAATACGGCATCGTGGTCAACGCCGAGAACACAAAACACGCCACCAGGAGCACGATCGAGCGGCTGAGTCGGCCCGACGCCACGATGGAGGCATTTCGCGATGCGTTTGCAACCCTGACCCTCGGGTCCGGAGCGGTGGCGATGGTCCTCGCCCGCGCCCAGGGCAAACCCGGCGAGCACCGATTCCTCGGTGGTGTCAACCTCTCGGCGACCGAGCACTGCCGGTTGTGCTACGCCTCGGTCGACAACATGGTCACCAACGCCAAGAAACTCCTCACCCACGGTTTGGAACTCGCATTCAAGACCTGGTCGCGGGCGCGGGAGGTTCTCGCATGGACCCCGGACAATATCGACCACTTCATCATCCACCAGGTCGGCAAAGCCCACACCGAACGCTTCGCCCGGACCCTCGGCATCGATCTTCAGAAGATCTTCCGTCTCTATCCGAACCACGGCAACATCGGGCCCGCCGGTGTTCCCATCGTTCTGTCGAAACTCATCGAAGAAGGAAAACTCAACGCCGGCGATCGAATCGCGCTCATGGGAATCGGCAGCGGCATCAACTGCACCATGTCCGAGATCGTCTGGTAGTTGACACTGGTCCGGTGAAGGGGCAAAGTTCCACATCTTGACACGGTAGCGGAGGCACCATGGCTCTCAAGGTAGATTTTTCAAAGATGGACGGTCGGGACGCGCTCGACATTGCCATCGTCATCGAAGACGAAGCCCAGCTCGCGTATGAACACCTGGCGGACTGGGTCGGGAGCGATGGAAACACCGAAGCTGCGGACTTCTTCAAACGAATGGCGGTGCGCGAGAAGCGCCACAAGGAGGAGATCACCGAGCGCCGTGCCGAGCTCTTTGGAGATGTCCCCGCCCGCCACGACGAGGCCGCCCCATGGGAGGCGGAAGTGCCGGACTATGAGTCCCTCGGCCGCAATGTGAGCCTCGAGGACGCGTTCAACGTCGCCATGGGCGCCGAAACCAGGGCCCACGATTTCTACGCCGAGGCCATCGACTACATCGAGGCCGAGGAAGTCGTCGAACTCTTCGACTGGTTGGGAAAGCCGAGATCGAGCACCAGCGGATGTTGGCCGAGGAGATGAAGCGGCATCTGGGTTAGAGGTTAGGAGTAAGAGAGTTAGGGGCGAGGGTCGCACGTCCGACGTCTGACTCACTCCTCACTCCTCAGTTTAGGCATAGGGGTCGGAGGATTGCCATGGGAGCCCTAGGATAGACTCTGAGGCCATGGCGATCATGGATCCCGCCCTGCTTCCCGCCGATCGGAATCATCTCGATCCCGAAGATCGCAATCAACTGTTGCGTTTCGAACTTCTGCTTGTTCAGGGTCGTTTCGATCAGGCCCAGGAAGTTGTCGAAGACCTCTGGATCGAGGCCACCGATGCGCACAGGGAACTTTACAGGGGGCTGTCCAACGCCGTGACAGCCGTTTGCGCGAGCGAAGCACAAAAGCACAGGGGCGCCGGCGAGATCGCGCACCAAAGCCGCGTCATCCTGGCCCCATTTCCCCGCCGAGTACTCGGAATCGACATCGACGCGCTCCTCGACTCCGTGAGTGACCATGTGGAACGAGGAGAGGGTCCGATCCTACTTCTACGTCAAGGATGAGGCTTTTCCTTGGTGGTATTCTGGTTTTGTAGACAGACCCGCGGATAATTCACCGGTCTGTACGATGGTTTCTGAAACGATTGATCGGAGGTTTGCGGACGCTGTGAGCGGGGTATTGTGACCGATCTGAGTTTCTGTTCCGTCGCTGATCGCCGAATGGCGTACCGTCGCTCGGGCCAGGGCGAAACCGTGCTTCTGGTCCACGGGATCACGACCAACTCCTTCGTCTGGGAAGAGCTCGTCCCACGGCTGACCGAGAGCTTCGATGTGATCTCCATCGATCTTCAGGGCTGCGGTGGTTCCGATCTCGGTCTCGATGCGGACTACTCCATCGCCGCCCAGGCCGAATCGACCGCGGAGTTCATCCGCACCCTCGACATCGGCCCATGCCATCTGGTCGGGCACGACATCGGCGGTGGGATCGCCCAGATTCTGGCTGTCCGTCACCGTGACCTCCTCCGGTCGCTGACCCTCATCAACCCGGTGGGATACGATTTCTGGCCGGTCCAACCCATCATCGCCATGCGGACGCCTATCCTGCGCCAGCTGGTCATGGCCACCCTCGATTTCGGCATGCTCCGGTTGGTCGTCAAGCGCGCCCTCTATCACCGCGAACTTCTCGATGACGATCTCATGGCCTGCTTCTGGGACCAGATGAACACCGGCGAGCGGCGCAAGGCCTTTCTCAAGCTCGCCCGCTCGCTCAACAACGAACAGCTTCTGGAAATCGAAGACGAGTTGAGCGATCTGGATCTTCCCACCCTCATTCTTCGGGGAGACGCCGATATCTACCTGAGCGCGAAGATCTGCGAACGACTGCGGGAAGACATCGCGGGCAGCCGACTCGAACGGATCGACACCGGTGGGCATTTTCTCCAACTTGATGAGCCGGACTGGGTCGCCGATCACCTCCTCGGCTTCTGGCCGGAGAGTTCCCGGTGAACCGGAAGGACCGATCGGAGAAGCTCTCTCCTGACGAGCAGATCCGGCTTCTCGAGGCCGAGAACGACATCCTCAACGAACGCGCCGAGGATGTCCTCCTTCTCGGACTGGTCGCCGAGAACCATCACCCCGCTTCGAGATATCGACGCCATTGTCGAGACTCTCTTGGAGAGAGTCGGGATCCTCTACGAGATCCCCTATTGCGGGTTCGCTCGAATCGACGGCCCGTCACCGGTTTTCCATCAGGAGTTCGTTCCCCATGTGAGCACAGTGGAGGGATCGTTTTTACGTCTGGCGCCGAATGCGATGGCGGTTCTCGCCGAGGGCGCGATCGTCTGTTCCGCCGAGGATGCCGCCCACGAGGGCGTCGAACTCGGGCTCCGTGACGTCGAACCCAACCAGATCCTGCTCATCCCCTGCGCCTGCAGATCCCAACTCCGCGGTGTTTTCATTTTTGCCCACGACACGTTGGACTCGTCCGTTCTCGTCCGCAAGCTCATCGTCTTACAACAGGTGACCGGTTTGGCAACCGCGAGGATGGACAATATCCATCTTCTCGACGAACTCACACTCCTCAACGTGGACCTCGAAACCCGGGTGAAAGAACCGCACGGCGGAGCTCCATCGGGCCGCGCGGGCTCTCGAAATCGAGATTTCCGAGCGCCGCCGAGCCGAAGAGATCGTCGCTGGCGAACGGCACCGCCTGAGAACCGTGGTGGAACACCTTCCAGAAGGCGTGATCGTCCTTGATGCCGAAAACCGCGTGGTCCTGGCAAACCACGCTACTTCGGTCGCCCAACCGCTCATGGGCCCCATCGAAAACGGTGACGAGCTTGGATCCATCGGGGGCCGCCCATTGGCGGATTTCGAATCTGACGCCAGCGAAGCGCGGTGGCTGGAGGTCTCTTCCGACTCCGCACCCTCCTCGATCTTCGAGGTGGCGGTCCGCAGGCTTGGAAGCCATCACAAGGGTTCGGTTGTCGTGCTGCGCGACATCTCCGAACAGCGGAAAGTTGCGGACCAGCTTCTGAGACAGGAGCGAATCGCCGCCATGGGACATCTCGCCGCCGGGATCGCCCACGATTTCAACAACCTGATCCAGGCCATCACGATTCTGGCCGAGAGCCTGCTGCTCGACGAATCCGGCGATCATTCATCCAGAAAACACAAGACCCGCGAGATCCTCGCAGTCAGCGAACGGGCGGCGACGCTGATTCGGCAGATTCTCGACTACTCGAGACAGACCGCGACCAGCCCGCAGATCATCGATCTTCGTACATTTCTCGTCGAAACCCTGACCATGCTTGATCGGCTGATACCCGAGACGGTCCGCATCGAGATCGATGCGGCGCCCGGAGAACACACGATCCGTTTCGACCCCGTCCAGCTCCAACAGATCCTGACCAACCTCACCGTCAATTCCAGCCAGGCCATGCCGAACGGCGGCGAGATCAGGGTTCGACTATGGAATCCGAGCGCAACTCGGATCGGACCCGGCTCGATTGGCGGATCCGAAGGACGGGACTGGGTCTGTCTGAGCCTCACGGACACCGGTTGCGGGATTCCACCAGAGGCCCGGCCGCATATCTTCGAGCCGTTCTTCACCACCAAGGAACGCGGTCAGGGCACCGGTCTCGGTCTCGCTCAGACCTACGGCATCATCCGGCAGAACCACGGGCGAATCACCTTCGAGACCAACGTCGGTCAGGGGACGACCTTCACCCTGTACCTTCCCGTCGAACACGAAGATGCGGAGATTTCCGAACCGATAACCGAGATCCCCCCAACTCCCCACGGAAATCGGGAAACGATTCTGGTGGTCGAGGACGACCCCACGGTTCGGGAGCTCACCGGCGAGCTCGTCGAGGCCCTCGGCTATCGACCCCTCATCGCCCGCAACGGGATCGAGGCGTTGGAGGTGATGGCGACCACTGAGGAGGAGATCCGCCTGGTGCTCTCCGATGTCGCCATGCCGACCATGGGGGGTGTGGAACTCGCGGTCGAGCTGGGGCGGCGCAACCCTTCGGTCCCGGTCGTGCTCATGAGCGGCTATGCACCGGATCCCATGGGCGGCGGGTTTTCGAGCCCCAATCTCGCCGCATGGCTCCAGAAGCCCTTTTCGGTCGATGCTCTCGCCACCACCCTGGCGGAGATCCTGTCGAAGAGTTCTTAGTTCTTAGTTCTTAGTTTTTAATTACATCGCATCCGGTCTTCGTCGCTCTGACCGGCACAGGCGACGAACGCACCATTGGGGACCCTGTTTTCATCACCGGTAACCAGCAACCTCTCCAGGTCGATGTGATGGAACTAAGAACTCAAAACTCAAAACTGAGAACTTTTCATTTTGCTAAGCTCTCAACGTGAGTTCAACGACGTTATCTATCGTCCTTCTCTTTCTTTTGAATCTCGCACCCGTCGTGGTCGGCCGGCGCCGCCGATATCCAGACCATCACCCACGGACGCGAGGTCGAGATCGAGGAGCACCTGGTCCCCGGAAAATACGTTCTCTTTGATTTCTATGCCGATTGGTGCGGACCGTGCCGCGCCCTCGAACCACAGATCCGCGAGCTCGCGGGTCGATATGGCGACCAACTCGCGGTTCGGAAAATCGACATCATCAACTGGGACAGCGCGGTGAGTCGTCAGTTCCGCATGTCCTCGATCCCGTACATGATTCTCTATGGTCCCGACGGAGAATCGATCACCGCCGGTGACGCCGGTTCGGTCATGCACCGGCTCCGTTCGGCCCTCGGCTCGCCGAGCGGCCGACCGGCGTCCGAAGACGGCGGTTTTGCCCCGGTCCCGGTGCTCGCGACGGCCGCGATCCTCGCCGCTGCGGTGGCGCTGGTTGTTCGACGACGCCGTCGGGAACCGGTTGGGTCGATGCGGGCCGCCTCGGTCACGAACCTTCCGCCGGTCGACACCGCCGCCGATCCCGGCGATCCCGCGATCTGGTTTGCGGTCCTTCAGGGGAGCATCGACGGTCCCTTCACCCGCCGACAGCTCGGCGAACTCGTCCAACGACGTCTCTTGGATGCCTCCTCCACCGTCCGCCGCCGGGGAGATGCTTCCTGGACCGAAGTCAGCAATGTCCTCGACTGAGCCCGCGACAACCGAGCGGGGATCTGCAGGCCGTTGGCTCCTGCTCATCGGGCCGGGTCTGGCCGTCGCCGCGACCGGAGTCGGCGCCGGAGATCTCCTTGCCGCCATGCTCGCCGGAGCCGAGTTCCGAGAGACCCTGCTCTGGGTCATCGTTCTCGGAGCCCTGCTCAAGTTCGCCCTCAACGAGGGTGTGGCTCGATGGCAGCTCGCAACCGGCACCACCCTGATCGAGGGCTGGGGCACGCACATCGGGATGATCTTCCAGACCGGGTTCTTGATCTATCTCGTCATCTGGAGTTTTATCGTCGCCGGTGGCCTCATGAGTGCCTGCGGAGTCGCCGCCCACGCTCTTGTTCCCTCTATCGGCATCGGGGCATGGGGTGTTCTGCACTCCATCGCCGCACTGATTCTGGTGTGGTTCGGTCGCTACGATCGCTTCGAGGCGACCATGAAAGCACTCATCGCGCTGATGGTCCTCACCCTGTTGGCCAGCGTCGTTCTCGTCGGACCGGATCTCGCCAGGGTCTTTCGGGGGCTCCTGATTCCGAGGCTTCCACCGGGTTCGGCGACCACGATCCTCAGCCTGATGGGCGGCGTCGGCGGCAGCGTAACCATGCTCTCGTACGGATATTGGATCCGCGAGAAGGGCTGGGATGGAAAATCCTGGATCACGACGGTCCGGCGCGATCTCGGTATCGGATACCTCCTGACCGCGGTCTTCGGTGCGGCCATGCTGGTCCTCGCCGCTACCGCACTTGTCGGACTCGGCGGAATGCCGGCGGGCAGCCAGGGTCTGGTGGCCTGCGCCGACGCGCTCGAGGCGGGAACGAGCCAACGCCTCGGCGAGACCGTCGCCGAGATCGCCCGCGCCACCTTTCTCATCGGCCTGTGGGCTGCGGTCTTCACCAGCACCCTTGGAGTCTGGCAGGGGGTCCCGTATCTTTTTGCCGATTTCACTCAAGTTCTGAGAAGACGAGTCGGAAAGGTGGACGAGACCGCCTGGACCTACCGCGGTTATCTCCTCTACCTCGCGCTGCCGCCGATGGTGCTCCTGGTCCTCGACCGCCCGGTGTGGGTGATCAAGCTCTACACCCTGACCGGTGGTCTCTTCATGCCGTTCCTCGCCGCGAGCCTGCTCTGGCTGACCACCAAGAACTCGCTCATGGGCGGGCTCCGCACCGGCAAGCTCAGCATGGCAGCCATGATTGCCGCCTTGGCGCTCTTCGCAGCCATCGCCTTGCGGCAGATAGTGGATCTACTGAGCTAGCAACACGTCGGCCGTCGACCCCATGAGCGGTGTTCGTCACCGAGAGGATGATTGAAACCGCCAAGGCGCAATGGTCGCCAAGGCTCCGCGAAGTTCACTATTGACCCATCGCAGAATGCGATGGAGGTCTTGAGTCGGAAAGGGTTCGGGTCAAATGATGATCTCTGCGGATTCTTGGCGTGTTTCGCGTCTTGGCGGTTTCAATAAATGTTGCTGGCTTCAGGACCGTTGACCTGGGTCTGGGGCTTCGCCGCGGCGCGATCTCAGTTACACTAACGTTGGTTCGCTACAAAACATGCAAAGCTTTGGCAAATACGTGTTGGTCGATCACATCTCCTCCGGGGGCATGGCTGACGTGTATCGCGCCAAGGTCCAGGGCATCCGGGGATTCACCAAGACCGTCGCCATCAAGAGAATCCACGAGCACCTCCTCGAGCGCACCCGATTCCTGAGGATGTTCACCGACGAGGCCAAGATCGCGTCGCGCCTCGTCCACCCGAACATCGTCCAGATCTACGACCTCGGCGAGGTCGAGTCCATGCCGTTCATCGCCATGGAATACGTGTCCGGGCGAGACCTCTACCGGGTTCTCAAACGCCTCGCCGCCATGAACCGAAAATTCCCGTGGCGTCTCGCGACCCTGGTCATCAGCGATGTCTGCACCGGCCTCCACTACGCCCACGATTTCCGATCGCCCGACGGCCAGCCGCAGGAGATCGTCCACCGGGATGTGAGCCCGAGAAACGTCGTCCTGGCCTACGACGGTGACGTCAAGCTCACCGATTTCGGCGTCGCCCGCGCTCGCGACCGCGAAGAACACACCGAACACGGCGTCATCAAGGGCAAGGTCCGGTACATCAGCCCCGAGGGCGCCAAGGGCGAGGAGGTCGACCGACGATCCGACATCTTCTCGCTCGGAATCGTCTTCGCCGAGATGCTCACCATGGCGCCGCTCCGCGACGCGCCCAATGAAATGGTGATGCTGCTCGACATCCGCAAGGGCAACTTCGATCGCGGTCGAATCGACGAACTCCCCGAAGCCCTGCGAACCGTCATCGATCGAGCCATCGCCACCGATCCCGATGACCGCTACCCCACGGCAGCGGCCATGCGTGACGATCTGCTGTCGCGGGTCGATGCAGCCACGCAGCCCATGACCAAGGCCGAAGTGGCCACCTTCATGCACGCGCTCTTCACCGATGACATCGAGCGTGAGAAACGCAGCGACCACAAGGCCGAATTGGATCTGGTCAAAGAGATCCAGGAGCAGGCCGATCTGGCGAGCGGAAAACCGGTCCCGAGCAAGGTCGAGATGCCGACTCAGGGAAACCCACTGAACATTTTCGGCGGCCGTGAACCGGGCCCGGTGGCGATTCCCGCAAAGTCAAGTCAGATCGAGGAGGAAGGCCCACCCGACCTCACCGGTAATCTCATGTCGCAGTCGTTGAGCAGTCTCTTCCACTGGCTTGCCGAAACCCGCGAGGACGGTCGCCTCGATCTCATTCGTGAGCCCATTCGCAAATCGGTCTTCTTCGAAGAGGGCCACCCGATCTTCGCCACCTCGAATATCGAGAGCGAGCGTTTCGGTGAGTTCCTTGTTTCAGACGGGCAACTCTCACGCGAACAGCACGCCGAGGTGCTCGATTTCGCGGCCCGCAAGGGGATGCGGTTCACCGAAGCACTTCTCGCCCTCGATTGCTGCACCCCGAATCAGCTCTTCACATCCCTTGGAGCCCAGGTCAGGGATCGAATCTATGAACTCTTCACCTGGGGCTCGGGCACCTTCGAGTTCTACCACGACTCCAAACCTGCGGACCCCGTCCTTCCGCTCAATCTCCGCAGCCACACCCTCATCCACGAGGGAATCCAGGAGCGTCTGCCCCTCGGCGGCGTGCGAAAGATGATGCGGGAGGCTTTTCAACGCCAGGTGGTCCGCTGCGGCAGCGGCATCCCCGCCGATCTCCACCTCTCGGGCCGGCAGCTCCGAATCGTCCGCACCATCGAGGACGAGCGCCCGACGGTGGCCGAACTGGTCCAACGGGAAAAAGACGAGGAGTGGATCTTCCGACTGCTCTACATGCTGAGCCAGATCGAGCGGGTGGAGTTGGTGGAAGCGGCGAATTGAGGGCCGTTGGGATCGGTTCCCGATCGGCCGGGATTGCCGGGCAATGGGATTGACATCAGGCACACCGTATGATGAACCGGTGAACCCGAGACACGCCCATCGATGGCGCTCGACCCTCCTCTGGTTGCCGGCGGCGGTGCTGATCTGGCTGGTTGCCGCCATCGTCGATCGACCCACCGAGGTCACCATCGAGAATCTCGGCGGTCACCTGCGGTTCAACGTCGCCGGCACTGAGATCGTTCTTGCCGAGCCATGGGTGTCGGTCGAGCGGATCACCATCCACGCCGCCGACCCCATCGAGCGATCGGGCGCCGTGGTCGTCGAGATCGACCACGATGGCGTCATCGAGCGCCTGCCGCTCAACGGGGATCCTACCGCCCTCCTCGATGCACCGGCGCGGGTGGGCGACTGGTGGGTGGATCACCGGAATGAACTCCAGCTCATCTTCGATGGAAAAGTGAGAATCGGAGCCCCTTTCACCATTCACACGGTTCTCCACGGACGATTCACCAACGAATTCACCATCAGTCTTCACGGCGACCCGACTCTCCATTTCGCTCTGCGCCGGGGGATGCTCGACAACTACCTCGCGATCCGGGACTCCGACGGCGCGGTCCGCGACGCGACCACGCTCTATCCCGACCCGACTCGGGACACCAACGCCACCATCGCCCAGCTTCTCAGAGCCATCGCGGCGGCCTGCCTGGTGATCGCGTTCATCGGGACCATCGCGGCCACGTTCGGCAACGTAGATCGCCTCTCGGGCTTTCAGCCGCCGCGGGCCCGAACGACCGCCCCGCTTTCCACCGAGGCGCGTCGCCGTGGCTGTCGCGATTGTCCTCGCCGTCATGGGAGCCGCCATTTCGACCTGGGTCGCCATCGACATCCTCGGCGGACTGCCGCACCAGATCGATGAGGTGGTCTATCTGCTCCAGGCAAGGTGGCTGCTCGACGGTGAGGTCGCTCCTCCAGCATCGGTCATCCAGGAGCACCTGAGGGTGCCGTTCACCTATCTCATTGATGATCGCTGGGTGGGTCACTATCCCATCGGTTGGCCGGCCATTCTCGCCGGAGGTCTCGCAGTCGGCGTCCCGCATCTCGTAACGCCGGTTCTCGGTTTCGCCTTCATCCTGCTGCTCTTTCTGGTAGGACGCGAGATGGACGACGAGATCACCGGTCTCGCCGCGGCGTCGTTAGCGGTAGTTTCGCCGCTGGCCCGAATTCTCAGCGGATCGATGTTTCCCCACACAGCATGCGCCGTCCTCGTTCTCCTCGCGCTCTGGTTTGTGTTGCTGGCCCGACGGCTGCCCGGGTGGTGGCCCGGCGCCTGCGCCGGGGCCGCCATGGGTTGTTGTCTCGCGGTTCGGCCGATGACCGCGGTTGCGGTGTCGGCGGTCCTCGGTGGTTGGCTTGTCCTCGATGCGCTCTTTGAAGAGCAGGGAGCGCGATCGAAGTGGCTGAGCGTCGCCGCGGCTGTGGGTACCGGTCTCGTGGCAAGCGTGCCCACCCTGGTGCACAACGCCGTGGTCACCGGAAGCTGCTGGTCGCTCCCCTATTCGTTCGCGCAGGGATCGATGTACGGCCTCGACAACATCCCGTTCGGGATCCGCAATCTCGACGCCATCCTCCGCGCCGCCTCCTCGAGTCTCACCGGTTGGGGTTGGCCCGTTTGGATCGGCGGATTCGCACTGGCTCTCTCGCTCGCCTTTGTCGCGATCCCGTTTCTTCTGCGCCGCTCCCGACCCGAAGACCGTCTCCTTCTGGTTCTCTTTGTGGTCGTCGCCCTGGCCCACCTTCCGACCAAGGCCAACGGTCTGCACGGCTATGGCGCCCGCTACTACTTCGACGTAGCGGCATGTCTCTATCTCTTGTCCGCGCGTGGTTTCCGCGAACTCGCCCGTTGGGCCCGGCCGTCTCAAAGCGCCGTGACCGCCGTCGTCGCGGTCTTTGTCGCCCTCAACCTGACCGCGGTTGCGGTGCTCCCCGCGCGCCTGGCTCTGTATCGCGGCTATTACAATGTGAGCGGCGAACTCGAACGACAGCTCGAGGTGACCGGGTTGAAAGAGGCGGTCATTCTCGTCGATGAAGAGAGCTGGGAACCGTGGGGTGAGGGCGCCCGCCTCATGACCGGGCCTAAACGGCACGAGATCATCCTCGCCATCGACCTTGAAGACAACTCGGCCTTGGAGAACGCCTACCCCGGATGGCCCGTGATGCGCTGGGACGGAGAGCACCTGCGACTCAAAGACGCCGGAGGCCCTTGATTCGCCGCCGCTGCGCGTCGCGAACCTCCGATGTCGTACCAGCTTGCTTCTCAGGACGGATGTGAGCGGGCGGCACCCTTTTGCGGCAGAAAGAGGCCCCAGTACCGGACCCTCGTGACTTCAGGGCGCCCTCGACCATCGACGGTTTCGGCCCGCGCCCCTGGTCCGGGCTAGCGTTCGATCCAGGTCCACCCCCGGTTGTCTTCCGCCGTGTCCCAGTCCACGACAACGACGTAGGCCGGACCCGCATCGCTGACATCTTCCAGGCTCGACCCGTGCCGCATTACCACCGCTCGCTGAACCGGGGACGCCCCCCGAATGTCGTTGTAGATGACCAATGCCTGCGGCGGGAAATCGGCGGTGCCTAGATCTCCGCTGGTCACGCAGTTCCAATTTCCTCCACCGTCACCATCCAGCGGCCGGGCGCCGGCCAGGGTGCTGACGACAACGCAGTTCGCCTCGTTGTCGAGTTCGAAGACCCTGTTTCCGCTCGGCCCGGAGAGCTCGAGTCGAACCCAACCGGTGTTGTCGGCACAGGTTCCGAGATCCGGCACCACACACCAGAACGGCTCGCTTCCGAGGATGCCGGTCGCGGTTTCTCCGGTGCGCAGGACTTCGGCCCGCACCTGTCCGTCGATCCGGCGCCACAGGCAAAGCACCTGCAACGGCCGATCGGCCCCGCCAAGAGCGCCGCTGCCGTCGACGGCGAGATCGAGTTCCCCGGGCGGCAGGGTCGCCGTTCCCTCCGCTTCCGTCAGCCGGTCGATGACAACCGCCTGTCCGTTGTCGAGCTCGAGCCCGCCGGGCCGCGCGATGACCTCGGATGAACCCACCGGCAGGGCTTGGAGAAAAACCGGATCGTCGGTGCCGTTGTCCACCAACGACGCCCAAGCGGCGAAGACGCAACCGGGCGTCGCCGAGGTGAGAGCGAGGGTCACCGGCTCACCGTCATCGGCGCCGACCCCGGCGAGCACGCGGTTACGCTGCATCGCCTCGAAGGGCCGGAGGTCATACGACCGGCTCACGATGACCTCGCCGCCCGTGCCGAGGAAATCCACGTCCACGGTCATGGGCTGCCGACACAGACTGACGAGCCCGAGGTTGGATCGTCGACCCGCGTCGGGATCAGGACTCTCGATGAGCGCCGACAGGACAGCTGCCTCGAAGGAGTGGATCGCCTCCTCGAGACCCCCGACGGCGACGCCCTGGCCGTACGACCCGGCGTCGACGGTCGTGAAGGTGCGGCTGGCGCCGGCGACGGTCGCGGGTGAGCAGGCGATCCGCATCGCCCCCGCCCGCTCGATCCCGAAGAGATCGCCCACCGCATCGGCGATAACCAGCGTCGCGCCCGGATCGAGTTCGCGGACCACGCTGGTCGGGTTGGAATTTTCGCGACCCCGCTCGAGGAGATCGATCCGGCATGTCGACGCCGTGCCCGCTGTCTCGGTGAGGATGAGTTCCGACCGCCAACGAGCGGATTCGACACCCGGCAGGCTCGCCACGGCCGGGACGAGCAAGTCGTCATTGCCATTGACCAACCAGCCCAACTCGCCCGACCAGCCGAGGATCGCCACACGCCCGTCCCCGAAGGCCCGCAATACGGCGTCGGTCTGTGGGAATCCCGGCACCGCCACCGGCGCCCACGTGATCCCGTCGAAGCTCTCGCTGAAACCAGCTTCGTTGTCCCAGTCATTCTCGACCGTCGTGGCGAGGAAACGATCACCGGTCCAGACGGGAGAACCGTAGACATCGCTGACCTTGGTCCAAGCCTCACCATCCGAGCTGAACCAGAGCCCACGGGTTCCGTACTGCGGACTGGCGACGACATAACCGACCGGGCCGGCGGCAACGCCGTCAAGGTAGGCCCCGGTAGCGACTTGGCTGCTTTGCCACTCGACGCCGTCGGCGCTTCTCGCGAAGAACTCGCCTCCCACCGCCGCGACCTCGGACTCGCCCCGGACGATTCGGATCAAGGTTCCCGGCAACACCCCGTTGTGGGTCTGCCAGTTCAGACCATCGCGCGAGGTCATCACTGTTGCTCCCCCGGCTACCGCGACCCAGCGGACTCCGCTCCACGCCGCATCCCAGATCGACTCGGCGCCCTCCACGCTTCGCCTGGTCCAGGTCTCGCCGCAGTCGTCGCTGACAAAGAGTCTGGTCGGCCCGTACGAAATCACCTGGTCGCCGTTTCCTGCCAGAAATCGGAACCTCACTTCGCCGTCAAACGACCGCGGAAGCCACTGCCGAAGATTCTCGGTCAACGCCATGCCCCCCCTTCCGGCGGCGACGGCGCCCTCGCCACAGGGGACGATCTCTCCTGCGATCCCAACGACGGAGAGGCGGGGTCCGATGGAGAGACGCCACCCGCCGGGCGGACGGGCCGGCGCCCGGTAGACCGGGTCACCGGTACCGTTGTCCACCACCGAGGCGTAGGCGGCGACGGCAGCGACGGTTGGATCGAGATTGATCGACGCGTGGGCGCCGTCCAACGGCGCGTTGCCGCCGAGCACGTCGGTGCGCTGGAGGAAGCCGCCGGGCGGCAGGAGATCCAGGAGTTCGCCGATGAAGCCTCCGTCGGACGAGATGAAACTCGTCCGGGCCGTGACCGGAGCCGTCGATGCCGAGGCGAAACCGAGGTTGGTGCGAAAGGCGTTGTCGCGGACGAGTCCAAGCAGCCGTTTCGTCCCCCCCGTCAGGGTAGCCGGCTCGTACGCCGGGATGAGCTGGCCGAAACCGCCGGCAGCGGTCGTGGTCACCGTGCGGGAACTCGCCACCAGCGGCAGATCCGACGACAGTACCAGGCTCCCGACTGCGTCGTTGGGCGTGAGCTCGCCGACCACATCCTCAACCACCGTGGTTTCACCGGCTCGCAGGTGCAGGCTCAGCGCAGCAGGGTCACCGCCACTCAGCCCGACGCCGACGGTGGCGGCCTGAGGGTTCGAATTGAAGACGACGAGATCGGTGGACCATTGGGTTTCGCCGATCCCCGGGGCGTGCGCCGCAGCCGGGATCAGCAGCCGCGTCGCGCCGGGGGCGTCGGCCCGGGGTTCGAGCACGATCAACTGGGGATTGGATCTCGGCGAACTGATCGAGCCCGAGTCGCAGGCTCGCCTCGCCCTCACGTCAGCCAACCAGGTTCTCGACACCGTCCAGTCGAGCTCGAACGTGTGTTCGAGCACGTCGAGGTTCTCGGTGATCCAGTGGCCGACGGCCTCCGTCGGCCGGACCCAGAGGGAGTAGTTCGAGGCGCCGGGGTCGGACCACCTCAGAGTCACCGCGCCGGTGTCGGGGTTGATCTCGGGTGGCGCCAGGATGGGCGCCTCGACCTCCTCGCACGGATCTGCGACCTCGACCACCGCGGACACGGCATCGACGCCATCCGGACCGGTGACCGTCAGCTCCACGGTGTATCGGCTCTCGGCAGAGAACACGTGATCCTCCGTCGGCCCATCACCGCCGGTCCCGTCCCCGAAGCTCCATTGGTACCCGTCCACCTCACCGAGGCTCCGGTCGAGGAAACGCACCGACTCTCCGGGACTGGGCTCGACCGGCCGCCAGGTAAAAGCGGCATCCGGCGCCGAACCTGTTGTCGATCCGCCCTCGCGGGAGATCAGCCCGTCGCGACCGACCACGATCAATCGCCCCTCGGGCTCGACCAGGTCGATGAGGTCGTGTCCGGGTGGAACGATCTCCATCTCCCACGCCAGCCCGTCGGCGCTGGTCATCAGCACCCCGCCGGCGCCCACCGCTGCGAAGCCACCTGCCACCGCCCGCACCGATTGCAGGGCGCGGCTTGTGCCGGACGCGACCGTCTGCCAGTTCACCCCGTTGGTGCCTGTCAGAATGGTCCCTGCGTTTCCCACGGCCACGAACCGTCCTCCGGCCCACGCCACCGACCACAGGTCGACCGAGGTCGGTGGGGCGATCCGGGTCCATACGGCGCCATCGTCACTCCACGCCATCTGCCCGTCGATGCCGACCACCACGAGGCGGCCATCGCCCGTCGCCAGGTCAGCCATCCGGCGCGCCTGCCATGGGAGCTCGCGGAAGATCCAGGTCCGGCCGTCGGCGCTGGAGCCAAGATCGGAGTCTGCGAGGACCAACCACCGGGATCCGTCCCACTCGACGGCGTTGACCCATCCCGCCACGTCCCACACCCGTTCCCAGGCCAGACCGTCCGGGCTCAGAAAGAGGTCGGTCCTGCCACCGAAGCAATGATCAAACTCGGTTGCGGCGACGAGAAAGCCACCGTTCCCGGCGCCCACGGTTCCAACGAGCCGGTCACTGATCTCGGCGCGATCCGCCTCGCGCCAGGCCACGCCGTCGGTCGAGGTCAGAACGGATCCGTATCCGTAGGGATAGACGCCGCAGTAATCGTTGGAGAGCTCGATGATGCGACCGCCGCCAACCACCACACCCGAAGGACCCGCGGCTGCAGAAACCAGGTCAACCCCACCGAATCCGGTGAGCCCACGCCAGACGAACGTCTCACCGGCCTCGGAGATCAATCCCCCTCTGCCGACACCGATCACCCTCTCGCCAGCGCAGGCGAGATCGCGAAGTCCAGGTCCGTAGGAATCGCTCCACAGACGGTTCCAGTGGATCCCGTCACGGCTCGACGCGCCGCTGAAAGCATCGGACGTCACGACGAATCGTCCCCAACAGTGGGTCACGGCAGTGGCGGCGTCCATGAGATCAGCCCGTGTCCAGGACATCCCGTCGGAGCTGACCCAACCATCACCTTCGGCGTCCCAGACCACGACGAGGCCGGCGCCGGTATCCACAACGGTTGGGCGCGAGAAGCTCGCCGCCGGCTCCGGCATCCAGTTCACGCCGTCAGCGCTCCACAGCACCCGGCCGCCGTCACCCACCACCAACCACCGATCGGTGAGCCACACCACTCCGCGGAGAGTCCCGCCGCCGAATTCGGTCACCGTCCACGCGAGCCCGGCCCGGCTGAACGCCACCGTGCCGCCGGTTCCGACAGCGACGAAGCCCAACGGTCCCGCCGCAACCGCCACCAGGTCGGCCCCGGACAAGGGCGGCTGCGACCGCCAGAGACCTGGGGCCTCGCTCGCCATCACGGTCCCGTCCTCGCCCACCGCCACGGCAAGGTCACTGCTGCCCGCGACCGCTACAAGATCGACGTCGGTACCGCTGGAGACAATCGACCACGGGTCGTCCGCCTGCCGCTCGAGGATTGTCCCGAATTCGCCGACCGCAATCTGGCGACCATTCGCGAGGACCGCAACGCCCTCGAGATCGGCCTGGGTGGGCAGAGGGTTGACGGCCTGCCAGTCGTTCGCAGCGGCGGCGGTCGTCAGCAGGACCACCGCGCAAGTAACGAGCATTCGCGTCATCACGGACCTTCCTGTCCCCGGAAGCACCTGCCCATAGTACGGATGCACCCGGGGAGACGTCTACCGCCAACGGCCACCCCTGATCAACACCATTCGGCACGTCCGACGCGCCGCCGCAATTCGTCCGACGAATTGCTAAGGCTCGACGAGGCTCCAGGCACCGGTGGTCCCGTCCTCGAAGCCGTCGGCGAAGAGCGGCGGATCGACTTCGGGCACGTGCATGACGATGCAGTGGATGGCCCCCGCGAAGGTGGATGATGGACGAACAGTCGACCGGGATGATGGTCTTGCCCGGGAAAGGCGCTCTGGAAGACGGCCACCGCCTGGGCGTTCTCGGTGGCGTAGCCCGAGAACTCGGGGATCGAAGACCATGTCGTTGAAGACAACCGCGTTGGTGTAGGTGTAGTGGGTGCCGCCCGAGCTCCACCCGGCGTGCGGTGGATGGTGTAGCCGCGGCTTGTCGAGTTCGGTGACCCAGGTTTCGGTGACGGTGTAGGCGTGCGGTCGCCGTCTGGCGTACTCGCCGATGATGACCTCGCGGTCGGCCACCGGCAGCATCCACATGTCGATGTGCTGGGTCGAGTCGAACCACGACGGCAGCGGGTCGGTGATGGTGAGATCGAGGCCCTGGTAGTCGAGATAGCGCTGCTCGATCTCGGCCGGGGTCAGAGACGGATTCTCGTTGACGATGAGTTCGGACATGAAGGCGTCGTCGTCATCGAAGAGGTGGAAATTGCCGCCACCGTGTGAGAGCCCGATGTCGTAGGACGGCTCTCCCCAGAGCCCGGCGATGTAATCCGGGATCTGGTTGTCCAGCGGGCGGGGCCGATTGTAGGTGTGGTCGACGATGGCCCGAGATCCGTCCTCGGAGATGAACCGTGGGCCGTAGTCGCGGATCCACACCGAGTCGGTGTCGACGACGATGAACTCCACCTGGCTCATGTCGGCGCCGGCGTTGGTCAGGGTGTTGGTGGCGCTGGTTTGAAGCGACGGCGCTCCAGACCAAGATATAGACGATTCCGTCGGGATCGCCGGTCGTGATCGGTACGGTCATGGCGGTGAGGACATCGTTGAACGATCCCCAGCGGATGAGCAGACCCTCGTTGTGCGCGTACTCGGAGGGGCAATCCACCTCGCCGGCCGGCGGCGCCAGGAGCGCTTTCGGCAGCTCGAGTGGGGGCAGCGTCAATTCGTTAGGAGTGGCGTAACGGGGAAGAGGGTTGAGTTCCTGATCGACGATGCCGTCAAGGACCTCGCGAGGAACGATGACCATCTCCTCAGCGACCAGCGGAAACGCGAAAACCGCGAGTAAGAGCACGAACAGAAAGGATCGTTTCATCAAGCCTCCGTCGGGGTCGGAGCGTAACACGACCTCGATCGGACGTGCCGTCTCAAACCGATTTTGGGATCGAGGACACCCCGGAATGCAAAACCTCTCGGGCCCAAACATCGTTTGAGGGGGCACTCTCGGCCACCCGCAATGTCAGAACCAGGCTCAGAGGCGCGTTTCTGAACCCGATTCCTTCCACGATCTTCCCGTGAGTTGCCAGGCACCTTTTCGTCGGACGAAAAGAGAGCCAGGCACGCTCCGCTGAACGCGCGAGTCCGCGTTCCCTCAACGACATCGTGCGCGGGAAAGGGAGAGGGGGCAAGTTACACTCTCACGCATGACGGAAAGAAAGAAGCTCTACCTCATCGACGGGCCGAACATCGCGTTCCGGGCGTTCTTCGCCATCGGCGGGATGACCAACTCCGCCGGGCTGCCCACCAACGCCCTCTTCGGCTTCACCAACATGCTGCTCAAGCTCATCCGCGACGAGCGCCCCGACTACCTGGCCATCACCTGGGATCCCAAGGGCGGCTCGTTCCGCGAGCGTGAGTTCCCCGACTACAAGGGAACCCGACCCGATATGCCGGAAGCCCTCCGCACCCAGATGCCCCACTTCTCACGCGTCGCCGAGGCCTTCGACATGCCCTTCCTCTGCATCGACGACTTCGAGGCCGACGATGTCATGGGCACCCTCGCCCGCCGTCACGAAGACGAACTCGACGTCGTTCTCGTCACCTCGGACAAGGACCTCATGCAGCTCGTCACCGACAACGTCACCCTCCTCGACACCATGAAGGACCGCCGGATCTCGTTTCCTGAGGTCGAGGAGAAATTCGGCTGCCCACCCGAGCTCGTCCCCGACGCCCTCGGGATCTGGGGCGACTCGTCGGACAACATCCCCGGTGTCAAGGGCATCGGAGAAAAGGGCGCCAAGGCGCTCCTGGCCAAATGGAAGGGCCTCGACGAGATCTACGCCCACATCGACGAGGTGACACCGCCCGGCGCCAAGGCCAAGCTCGAACGCGACCGTGAGCAGGCCTTCCTCTCGCGCGACCTCGCCACCATCCGCGACGACGCCCCGGTCGAGGTCGCCCTCGATCAACTCGCCCTGGTCTGGCCGCCCGACGAGGACCGGGCACGCGATCTCTTCACCGAGTTCGAGTTCCGCGGTCTGCTGCGCGAGTTCGGCGGTGAGATGACCAGCATCGACCGCAGCAAGTACCGGCTCGTCACCGACGACGACGAGTTGGCGGAGCTGGTGACGTTTCTCGAGGGCGTGCCGCGCTTCGCCCTCGACACCGAGACCACATCGCTGGATTCCATGCGCGCCGAACTCGTCGGGCTCTCGTTCTGCGCCGATGACGAGGTCGCCTGGTATGTTCCCGTGGCCCACGCGGTGCTCGAGCCCCAGCTCGACTGGGCGACGGTGCGACCCGCCCTCGCTGCGCGTCCTCACCGATCCCGCCAAGGGCAAGACCGGTCAGAACCTCAAGTACGACCTCGAGGTCCTCGCCAACCACGGGGTCGAGCTCGCCGGAATCGACGGCGACACGCTGCTCGCCGACTATCTCCTCAACCCCGACCGCCGTTCACACAAGCTCGACGATCTCGCGCTGGTCTATCTCAACCACAAGATGATCTCCTTCGCCGACGCGGTCGGCAAGGGCGGGACCTTCGACTCAGGTGCCCCTGGACACGGCCCGCGACTACGCCGCCGAGGATGCCCACGTCACCTGGCTGCTCGACAACAAGCTCCATCGAGCGGCTCGAGGAAGAGGACCTCGACGAGCTCTACCGCGACCTCGAGCTGCCCCTGATGCCGGTGCTGGCGCGGATGGAGATGAACGGCATCGCGGTGGATGTCGCCGCCCTCGCCGAGCTCTCGATCGAGCTCGAGACCGGGATCGCCGAAGCCGAGACAACGGTGCTTCGAGGCCGCCGGACGCGAGTTCAACATCGGTTCGGTCAAACAGCTCCGGGAGGTTCTCTTCGAGGAGCTGGGGCTGCCGGTGATCAAGACGACCAAGACCGGGGCCTCGACCAACGAACAGGTCCTCACCGAGCTGGCCGATCCAGCACCCGCTGCCCCGCGCCATCCTCGACTACCGGTCGCTGGTCAAGCTCAAGAACACCTATGTCGATCCCCTGCCCGAGCTCGTCCACCCCGAGACCGGCCGGATCCACACCTCGTACTCACAGACGACGGCCGCCACCGGGCGGCTGTCCTCCACCGATCCCAATCTGCAGAACATCCCGATCCGAACCCCCGAAGGACGGCGAATCCGGCGGGCCTTCGTCGCGCCCCCGGGACGGGTGCTCGTCGGCGCCGACTACTCGCAGGTCGAGCTGCGGATCCTCGCCCACCTCTGCGGCGGAATCGGCGGTTTCGCCGATGCCTTCGCCGCCGGCGCCGATGTCCACTCGGAGACCGCCGCGGGGCTCTTCGAGATCCCGCCGGAGGAGATCGACCGGCAGCAGCGGACCATCGCCAAGGCGGTCAACTTCGGCATCGTCTACGGTCAGAGCGCCTTCGGTCTCGTCCCAGCAGCTGCGGATTCCGCGCAGCGAGGCCAACACGCTACATCAAACGCTTCAAGGAGCGCTTCCCCGAGATCGAGGAGTACCGCGAACGAACCCTCGCCGGAGCGGCGGAGACCGGCTACGTGGAGACCCTCCTCGGTCGCAAACGACCGGTGCCCGATCTGAGATCGGGCAACTTCAACGCCCGCGCCGCCGCCGAGCGCGTCGCCATCAACACCCCGGTCCAGGGCTCGGCCGCCGATCTCATCAAGAAGGCCATGCTCACCGTCGATGCCCGACTCCGCGCCGAGTTCCCCGGCCAGCTGCATGCTGCTCCAGGTCCACGATGAACTGCTGCTCGAGGTCGACGAGGATCAGGCCGATGCCGTCGGCGAGATGGTCCGCGAGGAGATGATCGGCGCCATCGAACTCTCGGTCCCGCTCGTCGTCGATCTCGGAGTCGGCAAGAACTGGGATGAGGCGCACTAGGATAATTATGAATTTTGAATGATGAATTTTGAATTGCGGACCTCGTCCTCGAGCGCCAATGGACTATCGTACGAGGTGTGGACTGCTCGAGCAGCTCTGAAGGGCAGGCTGGAAGCCCATCCCACAATTCATCACATCGTTTTTTGAAGAACCCGTGGTCGCTGCGATGGTGCGATGTAATTCAAAATTCATAATTCATAATTCATAATTACTATCTCGGGTCCATCCACCGCCCGCCTCCTTCTCTTCCTTCGAGCAGGGTGACGAGTTCGTCGACCATGCCGAAGGTGAGGCCCCAGATGACGTGGTCTTGATACCGATAGCACGGCAGATTGACCGAGACCTCGCCGTGTTGCCAGGGGATGGTCGAACGGTTGCTGACCGGTCGAGGAGGAAGTCGAGGGGCACCCAGACCACATCGGCGACCTCGTGGTTGGGATCGAGGGTCGGGCGATCCTCGATGGAGAAGACATAGGGCTCGACGACCAGCGACAGCGGTCTGCCCCGCCCCACCGCTGCCACATCGGACAGCCGGCCGAGCAGGGTGCCGGCCTTCTCGAGATCGAGGCCGACCTCCTCCCGGGTCTCACGCACCGCCGCTGCCAACGAGTCGGCGTCGCGGTCTCTCCACCCGGCCCCCGGGAAAGGCCATGTGGCCGGACCACGGGTCCTTGGGATCTTCGGCCCGGTGGATGAAGAGCACCTCGACTCCGTCGCCGGCCTGGCGTACCACCGCCGCCACCGCCGCGACCTTGAGATCCTCGGTGCGATCGAGGAGACGCGGCTCGTGGGTCCCAGCGACCCGTCGGATATCGTCAATAGTCGGCATCGGAGCTATTGTCTCAGAACCTTTCCCTCTCGATCAGGCTCGTGCAGCACCGCCGCACGGACGAAGTTGATTCTGCTGAACTCGCCCTGGGTGAGGAACTCGAATCGTGCGGTCCCGGCGGTGGCCGTTGCCGGAAGACCTGGTGGACGATCTCGCGATCCGGCATCCCCCTGCCGTGGAGCTCCACGGCCTGGGCCGCCGCGGCCTCGACCTGGTCAGCCTTGGCGCGAAGCCGCGGCGAGGGGTTCTCCACGACCGAGCCCGTGACCGGTCAGCATCAACCGCGGTTCGACCGCCGCCACCCGTCGAAGCGACTCGACGAGATCATAGGGGTTTTCCTGGGTCATCACGGCCGATGCTCCGGGTGCGATGAACAGATCGCCGGTGAAGACCGTGCCCGTCGCCTCCTCCCACAGCGCCACGTGGGTGATCGAGTGGCCGGGCGCCGGCAGGGCGCGAAGCGATCGCTCCGAGCCGCGAATCTCGTCCGGCATCTCCTCGGCATCGAGACCAGCCCGGTGATCCCCAAAACCATGCCGGTAGGGCTTGAGCCGGCGAACTCCCTCGCCCCACCGCAAGCCCCTGGTTTCTCGGATAAGACGGGACACCGGTGCCGCTCGGCCAGCGGCTGACAGTTGCCGGTGTGATCCTCGTGGTTGTGGGTGAGACAGATGGCACTGATTTCACGCCCGTCGAGGGCGCTCAGCAGCTGCCGCCGAACATGGGCGAATCCGGTGTCAACAAGCAGATCATCCACGAGATAGGCGGACACCTCGAAACCGAGCATCCGCGCCCACCGGCTCGTGATCCGAATGCGAATGATGCCCTCACCCACCTCGTCGGTCCAGACTCGGGCGTTCTGAATCGACTTCCAGACTCGGCTCGGTGTAGCTTGCCGCACCTTGGCATTCTACTGTGGCCGACCCGATTTGTTCCGGCAGGATCTGGATCTCAACCCCAATTCCGGATTATGATTCGAATATGAACATCGTCAAACCACACCGTGTGACCCGGACCTACACCCAACACCTCAATGCCCCGCCCGATCAGGTCTTTCCCCTGCTCTGTCCGGTGCGGGAGTCGGAATGGGTCAACGGCTGGCATCCGCGACTGGTGGCGACGATTCGGGCTTCGCCGAACTCGACTGCGTTTTCGTCACCGCCGCCGGTCCGCAGGAGGCGATCTGGATGATCAGCCGATCACGAACCCGAGGACCACCACATCGAGATCGTCAAGGTCATCCCGGGCATCGTCGTCGGGAAGAATCGTGATCCAGCTCGAGGCGGCTGCCGGGAGGGTCCACGGCCGAGATCAGCTACAGCTTCACCGCCCTCGGACCCGACGGCGACCGGGTGGTGAACGAATTCACCCAGGAGCACTTCGACGAGTTCATGCTGACCTGGGAGACCGAACTCAACCATTTCATCGCCACCGGTGAACGGCTGACCAAGAACTGACCAGCTCGATCCCAATCGGGACTCGGTTCCGAATCGAGCAAAGGAGACACGGTTTGACCCCCAACGTGTTTGTTCTCGCCCTCTTCGGCATCCTCGTCGGCATCGGCGCGGCCTTCACCGGTCTCGGCGGCGGTTTCCTCGTGGTTCCCTTCCTGCTCTATCTCGGGTATCCGGCGCAGAAAGCGGTGGGAACCTCGTTCGTCACCATCCTCGTGGTCGGCGCTGTCGGCGCTCTTCGCCCACAACAAGCTCGCCAACGTCGATCTCAGGGTCGGGCTCCTCCTCGGGGTCGGCGGCATCATCGGCGCCCAGGTCGGCGCCCGACTGGTCGAGCACGTCTCCACGGCTCAGTTCCGCAAGGTCTTCGCGGTCATCCTCATCGGTCTGGCGGCGTTTCTCTTTTTCAAGAAATGACCTGGCGTGAGTTCTCACTCAGATTTCGTAAAGAGCAGCGACCGCACCCGCGGGATCCTTGACGACGCAGAATCGCCCCTCGCCGAGGGTTCGCGGGCCAACAACCACCTCGCCGCCGAGTTCGCTGCAGTGTGCGATGCTCTCGTCGAGATCGGCGACAGCGAAGTACGGCATCCACGCCGGCGGCATGTCCTCGTTGACGCCCCGCGCATGGCACACCCCGGTGATGGTGGTCCCGCTGTCCGGCGTGTTCATGGAGAAGTCGGAATAGCCCCCCATGTCCACTTCTTCGGACGTCCACCCCACCACCGCGCTGTAGAAATCGCGGACGGTCTCCGCGTTGTCAACGGTCAGATCGATCCACACCATGGATCCGATTTCCGGTTGTTCGTTGCTCACGCTGCCTCCTTTTCCGCTGGTATTGAAGACCGCTTGTTCTCTCCAGGTATTCCGAATCGAGGAGATACCACGCTTTTCGGTCGAGTTCGTGGCTGAAGCCGATGCTCGACAAGCCGCCCTTCTGATCTATCATCGTCTCAAGAACGGAGGTCGATCATGACGGAGTCCGCACAACAGGCCATGAGCATTCTTCGCGACGGATCGCAATTCAGCTGGTATGTCATTCCCCTCTTCGCCTTCGTCGTCTATGTCTATGCCAACGAGATCGAACGCCGCAACTGGAACCTCGTCCTCGCCGGGCTCGCCTTCTGGGGGATGGACTGGTTCAACGAGATCTGGAACTCGATCTTCTTCCACCTCAACGGCACCGCACCCATGTGGGGCGCGCCAGGGGACACCGCCTATCTCATCATGATTGGTCTCAACATCGAGATCATGTTCATGTTCTCCATCGCCGGGATCGCGTTCTGCAAGATGCTGCCGGCGGACCCGAAGATGAAGATCCTCGGGGTCCCCAACCGGATCTTCCTCGCCGTCGCCAACTCGATCTTCTGCGTCATCGTCGAGATCTGGCTCAATTCGGTCAACGCCCTGACCTGGGACTGGTCATTCTGGAACGCCGGCACTCCATGGCTCATCATCGTCTTCGGCTATCTCCATTTCTTCCTCGTCTCCTACTGGGTCTATCGACATGAAGACCATGCGTTCGAAGTTGATCACCGTCGGCGCCATCTGGGCCGTCGATGCGGTAGCCGTCCTGGTCTTTGGAGTCACTCTCGGCTGGCTCTAGGGACGCCTCTTTCGGATTGCGGTACCGAACCCGTTTCCTTCCACGATGTACCCGTGCGGTGCCAGGCAGCTCTACCACGCGATTTCGAGGATGAGAGGACGAGGCGCGTCCCAGAATAGTGTAAGAGACCCTCCAACGGGGTGCCGGGCATGGCTTTGTGCCGGAAGAACCTCGCGGCGACGCGTCCCGCCCCGCACAAGGTCCATGCCGGGCTCCCTCGGGGAGCGCGATGCGGTCTGTTCTCCCGGCTACGAAGCAGGCCGCCGGCGCGCCATCGGCGTGGTCGCAGCCCTCTCAATCAACCCACGCGCGACCACGCCGATGGTGCGACGCTGGGTCGCCGGGACGCCAATGCGTCACAGCGGCCCAGAAGGCCGGTGTCGAAGGAAAGTCCCGCCACAGCAACCGGAAATCCCGCCAATCCCAAACTCTCCGCACTCTCTCGGAAACGCCCAACCAACTTCAACAATACTGACGGACAGGCTGGAAGCCCGCCCCCACAATATCCGCCCAACCTGGTGTGGAACCGACACCGAGGCCGACCAGGACACGCGAAAAACCGCGCCCCAACGGGGTGCCGGGCATGGCTTTGTGCCGGAAGAACCTCGCGGCGACGCATCCCGCCCCGCACAAGGTCCATGCCGGGCTCCCTCGGGGAGCGCGATGCGGTCTGTTCTCCCGGCTACGAAGCAGGCCGCCGGCGCGCCATCGGCGTGGTCGCAGCCCTCTCAATCAACCCACGCGCGACCACGCCGATGGTGCGACGCTGGGTCGCCGGGACGCCAATGCGTCACAGCGGCCCAGAAGGCCGGTGCTGAGGGCATGGTCCGCAACAACGGCAGAAACCTGGACAGGGGCCGTATCCGTTTCCATGGGCGATGGAACCAACCCGCGTCGGTACACCAACATCGCCGGCGGGACGCCGGCGCTACAAACATCGCAGCGCCCCTTGTAGCGCCCACGTTTCGTGGGCGATAGAACCAACCCGCGTCGGTACACCACCATCGCCGGCGGGACGCCGGCGCTACAAACATCGCAGCGCCCTTTGTAGCGCCCCCGTCCCGGGGGCGATGGAACCAACCCGCATCGGTACACCACCATCGCCGGCGGGACGCCGGCGCTACAAACATCGCAGCGCCCTTTGTAGCGACCACGTCTCGTGGGCGATGGAACCAACCCGCGTCGGTACACCACCATCGCCGGCGGGACGCCGGCGCTACAAGCATCGCAGCGCCCTTTGTAGCGCCCCCGTCCCGGGGGCGATGGAACCAACCCGCGTCGGTACACCACCATCGCCGGCGGGACGCCGGCGCTACAAACATCGCATTCTTGACCCGGACTCCCTCCAAGTCTGAACAAATATCACTCCTGAACGCTGCGATGGGTCAAAGAATGACTTGGCGGCGCCTTTGCGGCCTCCGCGGCTTTGCGGTTTCATTGTGCTCTCCAGCAGCCGATCGCGGTCCAACGAATTCCAGTGACGACGCGACCGTACGATGACCCGGTCGATAGGCTTTGCTATCGTCAAGACGATGCAGAACGTTGTCAGTCAAACACTCCTGGTCGGTGCCGGCGGCTTTGTCGGCGCGGGGCTTCGCTTCCTGGTTTCCGGTTGGGTCTATCAACTCGTGCCCAACGCCGGTTTTCCTTGGGGCACCCTGGTCGTCAACGTGGTCGGATGCCTGCTTCTCGGGCTTTTGGGCGGTCTCGCCGAGGTCCGCGGCGTGCTTTCGGCCACGACCCGGCTCTTCCTCTTCATCGGTGTTCTTGGGGGATTCACAACCTTTTCCACCCTCGCATTCGAGACCGTGACCCTGGCTGCGGGGTCGCAGATGCTGCGCGCCGCCGCCAACGTCGCCGCCCATGTTTTTCTCGGACTCGCCGCCGCCTGGCTCGGGTTCAATCTGGCCAGATTGGTTTGAGGTGAATCATGACCCTTCCTGAAGACGGACATCTGCTGCGGATCTTCATCGGCGAGAGCGACCGCCACGAACGGACGACCCCTCTATCAGTGGATCGTCCGCGAGGCGCGGCGGGTCGGGCTGGCCGGGGCGACGGTGCTGCGCGGCATCGAGGGTTTCGGCGGCCGAAGCCGGCTCCACACGGCCAAGTTCCTCCGCCTCTCATCGGATCTTCCCGTCATCATCGAGATCGTCGACACCATCGACAAGATCGAGGCCTTTCTGCCGATCATCGACGAGGTCATCACGGGAGGTCTGGCCACGGTCGAGAAGGTCCAGATCCGTTTCTACCGCGGTGCGGAGGAGGAGACGAATGAACCTGCTGCTCCTCACCGCCGCAGTCCTGACCGTCGCAATCGGTGCCATTCGCCGGCGAACACTCATACCTCGGCCGAACGCTACATCGATCCGTTCCCGAGCTCCTGAGGTCGCTCACCCCGATCTCCCGAAGCTCTTCGGCGACCGACTCTCTTCACCCGTCTGACCTCGGGTGTCGTCTTCGCCTCGGGTCATCTCACTGACCGTCGCCGTGGCTCGGTCTCGCTCGCGCGTTCTGCCTCGTCGTCGTCGCGGGAGGTCCTGCGTGACCGGTGTTCAGTCAGTCGACCTCCCGCTCGGCCATCATCTTCGCCGTACGCCCAGATCCCTTCGTCATCAGCGCGGTCCTCGCCTTGGTCCTCACCCGCGCGCGACGACACCTCTCGTGGATCGTATTCACCATCATCTCAGACCCTCTGCCAATGCATCGCTCTTCTTTGAGCTCGGCCAACCCTAATATCAGGAGGAACGATATGACCCGAGACATCATCGCCACCACCAATGCGCCCGGCGCGGTCGGACCCTACTCCCAGGGCATCCGCACCGAACAGTTCGTCTTCACCGCCGGGCAGGTGCCCCTCGACCCCGCCACCGGAACCCTGGTCACGGGTTCCATCGAGGACCAGACGCGGCGCGCTCTCGAGAATGTCAAAGCCGTTCTCGAAGCTGCGGGCACCGGCCTCGACAGGGCCGTCAAGATGACCGTCTTCATGACCGATCTCGGCGACTTCAAACGCATGAACGCGGTCTACGCCGAGTATCTTCCCCGAAGCTCCACCGGCGCGCTCCGCATTCGAGGTCAGCGCGCTCCCCCTCGGCGCCGACATCGAGATCGAGGCGATCGCGCTGACGCGCAATTCTTAGTTTTCAGTTCTTAGTAGTTCAGTTTTAAGTTTCCATCGCAACAGAAGTGCTAGGCAAGGCGGGCGCTGCGATGTAATTCAAAACTAATAACTTAAAACTAAGAACTCCCTCCGTCTTCACCGGATTCGACAGCGTCCCCACGCCCTCGATCTCGACGGTCACCTCGTCGCCGGGATTGAGCGGGCCCGACCCCTGCCGGTGTGCCGGTGAGGATGAGATCGCCGGGCTCCAGGGTCATGACCTGGCTGATGTACGAGATCAAATAGGACGGGTTGAAGACCATCTCGCTGGTCCGGCCCTGTTGGCGGAGTTCGCCGTTGACCGAGCACCGGATCTCGAGATCGGCGACAGCTGCGCGGTCGATCCCGGCGACGATCCACGGACCGACCGGGCAGAAGGTGTCGAAGCCCTTGCCACGGGTCCACAGCTTCTCCGCTCGTTGGATATCCCGGGCGGTGACGTCGTTGGCGCAGCTGACACCGAGAACGGCGTCCCATGCCTCATCCTCGGCGATACGTCGGCACCGCCGGCCCATGACCACGGCGAGCTCGCCCTCGTGCTCGACCTGAGTCCGATTCTGCCGGCAACTCGATGGCGTCGCCGGGCCCGATCACCGCGCTCGGCGGCTTGAAGAAGAGCAGCGGCGTCGAGGGCACCTCCGCCGCGTGCTCCGCTGCGTGGGCAACATAGTTCCGGGCGACGCAGATCACCTTTGACGGGGCAACCGGCGCCAGGAGACTGCAGCTCGATCAAGACGGCCGAGGACAGCCCCGCGTCTCGGTTCTTCGCCGAACGGTCCACCGGGCAGGTGGACGATCTCGTCGCCTTCGACCATGCCCCAAGCGGGTCGTCCTTCGATCTCGAACGCGGACGATTCTCCTCACACCACACCTCCCGTTCAGCGAATCACTACCGGGACGGTGGTCGGATCGCCCGAACCGTTGTCCACGACGGACGCGTAGGCCCAGACCTCACATCCCCCCGTCAGGACCTTGACGATGGCGTAACCGAGGGGGCACGGCGCCGACACCCGATGGCTTCGAAGACCCGATTGACCTGGCTCCAACCACCCGCCGGCACCGAGGCATAGAACTGCCCCTTTTGCGCGCCCTGATCATCGTGGAGAAAGACCCGGACCGTGCACGTATTCGCACCATAGTTGGTGAAACCGATGTTGGTGCGGAAATCGTCGGTGCTCTTGAGTTGGCTCAAGATAACCATCTTCACCGGGGGTCAGGGCGGCTGACGCACCGAGTCCCGGCAGGAACTGGCCGAAGGTCCCATCGGGCGAGTCGTTGAAGGTCCGCGCCGTCACCACCAGCGGTCCATCGGCTTCGACGTCGACCGCACCCGACCGAACCCGGAGCCCCGAAGAGATCGGCGGCGATGTTCGCGAACTCGCGGAGTTCGCCGTCGGCCAGGGTCACCGAGGTGGCCTCGGAGTCCACCACTGTGGCGATAGGTCAGATCGGCCGTAACGCCCTGACCCGGAGAGATTGAGCAGAGCGAGGTTGGATTTCCATTTGGTCTGGTTGGCGCCGTCGGTCTCGGCGATACCGGCCATCAGATACCTCTCGTCGCCGGTCATCGTCGCGACCTCGGCCGGAGATCCTCGGGGATGGTCGTGGGATCGCCCGAAGACGTTGTCGACCACCGATGCGTAGGCCCAGACCGGGCCGTTTCCGCCCAGCCAGGTCGACCAGGGCGTAACAACCGCTGCAGGCGCCGGCGCCGGCGGCCTGAAAACCCGGTTGACCTGAAACCAACCTCCGGCGGGAACGATCTCGGCGAGTTCCGAAACCCACCGCTTCCCCGGCGCCGTCGAAGAGCCGAATCCGGACGACCGCCCCCTCTCCGCCGAGATCGACAAAGCCGATGTTGGTTCGGAAGCCGGAACCGCTGTTGAGCTGGGACAGCACCGCGACCGCGTCACCGGCCAGACCCTCGTCTTCGGTGACACCCGGCAGGAACTGACCAAAAGTACCATCGGGCGATCGTTGAAGGTCCTGGCGGTCACGATCAATTCGGTGGAGGCCGTCAACTCCACGGCGCCGGCCGAGTTCGGGCACGCCGAAAGTGCCCGCGGCCACGTTGGGAAGTTCGACGATCCCGCCCGGCCCCACCGCCACCGATGCCATTGCCGTACCGAGGTCGTGCCGGTACTCGAGATCGACCTGCGCCGAAGTCTCTCCGGGGTTGAGGATCGCGAGATCGGATTTCCAGCGAGTCTGGGCCGCGCCCTCGGTCTCCGCGATCCCGGCCACCAGGTAAACACTGTCCGTTTCGACTCCATCCTGGATGACCGAAAAACTCTGATCGGAAACTGAGATCGAGCCGATCCGCTGCACCTCGGATAAATTGGCGCTCACGCTGAAGACCACACTGCCCGATCCCGTACCGGTTCCGGCGGTCACGGTGATCCACGCATCGGTGGTGGTCGCTTCCCACCCGCACCCGGAATCGGTCGCGACGGTGAATACTCCACCTCCCCCGGCGTCGGTAAAGGTCTGGGATGCGGGCGAGAGAAGATAATCACACTCGCCGCCGGCCTGGGTACACCACAAAGGCGAGACCGGCGATGATGAGCTGTCCGGTGCGGGGCGGGCCTGGGTTGGCCTGGACGGTGAACCCGGCGATGCCGTTGCCGGACCCCGATGCGGGCGCCACGGTCAACCACTCGGCCTGGCTCGAAGCGGTCCAGGGACACCCCTCGTCGGTCGTCACATGGATGATCCCACCCCCACCTGAAGCTGACACCGAAGCCGATGCGGGACTGATCTCGAACGTGCAGTTGGAGCCGGGGGATCTGACCCAGGAAGACCCGGCCCCAGCCATAGTCGTTGTCTTTGCCGGTGGAACCGAGATCGAACGCGCGAGCCTCGAGAAAGGCCTGGGTTTCGGCATGGTCGAAACCCGGTTCGGCCTGCCTCACCACCGCTGCCGCGCCTGCTGCGTGCGGCGAGGCGGCCGAGGTTCCGAAGAAACTCCGGGTTCCATATGACACGGTGGAGACGCCATCATAAGCGGAAAGATCCGGTTTGGTCTCGCCGCCCGAAAAGCTGCCACCGGGTCCGTTGACCGGACCGGCCGAGCTGAACGAACGATAGCCGTATGGCGAGGTGTAGCTGATGGCGGCGACCGCGACCACGTCTGTGAACATCACTGGGAAGGGTGAGCGAACCCTCGGCCACCCGGTTGTTGAGGTCGCTGTCGAGGCTGAAGAGTTCCATGTCGTTGATAGCCGGTCACCCCTTGCCCGATTGATCCTGACACCGAAACGACCGCCATCGGGCGCGGTGTACGAGATGGTCTCGTAGGGCGTTTGATAGCTCAGCCCCGGTCTGCGGCCGATCGGAGACCGCCACCTCCACCGGTTCGTCGCCATCGAGGTTGTAAAGGTGGAGGCTGTAGTCCGATGTCGGCGAGGTCCAGTCGTTCCAGACGATGTTGACCGCAACACGATCACCTTCGGACATGGTGGAGCTGAGGTCGTTGAGATCGTCGCCGGGGGCGAATTCCACCCAGTTGTCGGAGTTGTCATCGACGACTGACGCCCTGCCAATGCGAGCGCCGTTCGTTCCCCGCCGAGGTGAGAAAGAGTGCGTCGGTGGCGGCGATGAAAGGCGTTGATCTCGTTCGCCATCTGACCGGTGCCGTCCCCGGGCCCGGTGCCGTACCACCCGAGCGACATGGTGACCACGTCGACACCCTGACCGGCGAGCCAGTCCAGCGCGGAATAGAAATCGGTGGTGGTGCGAATATGCGCGAGGAAGAGTTCGGCATCGGGCGCGATGTCGTGGACGATCTCGGCGCAACCGGTGCCGTGCACTTCGTCATCCGACCAGACTCGCACCACCGAACGCCTGATAGGTCGTCTCGCCGGCGGGCGGAAGCTCGACTCCGAGGAGATCCTCCCAACCCCCGAACTGGACATCGATGATGCCGACCTGGATCCCGTCCCCGGTCAGACCCTCGGCGTGCCAGGCATCCGAGCATTCATCACGGCTACCCCTTCCGAGGTCACTGCGAGGGTGGTCCATTTGGCGTGGCGCAGCCGGAGGCGCGGGTTCGGGAAGCTCGGCGTAGATCGGCCGTTCCACGAACACGACATCGGAACGCTCTGCGAGGTCGGTCAGAAGTGTGGGCGGAACAAACGCCTGCACGCGGCCTCGCGCCGCGAGCACGTAGGTCGCACCGTTTTCGCGAAGCCAGTCTTCGATGGCCGCCGTACCGGCGCCGTCGCTCACCGCGACCACCTGGACTCGTCCGTCGCGAACCGCGAGCCCGAGGCTCTCGGCGATCTCGAGCGGGCTCGAACTGGTAACGACAGCCCGCACTGAGTCGTCGAATCGATCGACCGCCTCCACGTCAACGATTGCGGTAATGATCGAGGATCAAACACAGCGTCAGGTACCGAAACTTCATGGGTCTCCCTCTCCGACCGGCGGCTCTATGGTCACAAACCGGGGCGAATCCCGATTCGACCCGGGACTCATTGTAGGCGCAACAACACCCGGCGTGCGAGGCTTCCCTCTTCGCTGATATGCTCCACCTCACGAGCCGTTCCGGAGGCCGCACATTGAAACTCACCCATCAACGACGGAAAATCACCATCGGACCAACCCGATTCGAGGCCTCCCGGACTGCCGACGGGGTCGCCGAACTCTGGGCGGACGACGACGACGCTCTCGCCTGCGCCCTCGGCGCCGCCCACGCCACCGACCGTCTGGTCCAGATGGTCATGGCCCGGATCGTCGGTCAGGGCCGGATCTCGGAGTGCCTCGCCGATGACGAAACGACCTTCGCCATCGATCTCTTCATGCGGCAGATGGGTTTTCGCCGCGAGGCGGACCGCGAGGTCGCGGATCTCGATCCGGAGGCGCGCCGTTTCGCCGAGGCCTATGCAGCCGGGGTCAACCACGTCATCGCAAACCGGCGGCGGCCGGTGGAGTTTGTCCTCGTCGGACACCGGCCCGCCGAGTGGACCCCGGCCGATACGCTCCTCACCATCAAACTCATGTCCTACCTCGGTCTCGCACAATCCCAGCAGGATGCGGAGAAGCTCATCATCCAGGCGATCCACGGCGGGACACCCATCGAGGCTCTCACCCGCCTGTTCAGCCCTCACCTCGACGGTCTCGATGACGAAACCGTCGATGCCATCCGCAACCTCGCCCACCTCGAACCCCTGCTACCCCCTGCCCTCCGGTTCCTACCCGGAGCGCCCAAAGTCGCGGCGAGCAACAACTGGGCGGTCAGCGGCGCCCGATCGGCATCGGGCAACCCCATCCAGTGCAATGACCCCCATCTCGAAATCAACCGCCTGCCTGCCATCTGGTACGAGGCGGTCATGCACACCGCCGACGACGATCGGGTCGGCGCCACCATGCCCGGAGTCCCGGGGATGGTCATGGGCCGAACCCGGAACCTGTCGCTCGGATTCACCTACGGTTTCATGGACATGGCGGACTTTTTTGTCGAGGACTGCCAGAACGGGCGCTGCCGCCGTGGCGACGAATACCACGCACTCGACAGCCGGGCCGAGACCATTAGACGGAAAGAAGCACCCCGACGCGGAGATCACCATCCGCGAAAACGACCTGGGTGTTCTCGAGGCCGACCCTCTGCAGAGCGAACTCGCCGACGGGATCTATCTGACCCGGGCATGGTCGGGACACCGGGAGGGAACCGCCAGCTCTCTCGACGCCATTCGGCGGGTTGTCCGATCGACCACCGTACCCGACGCGCAGGCCATCCTCCGCAAGGTTTCCATCTCGTGCAACTGGGTGCTCGCCGACCGCCTCGGCAATATCGGATACCAGCAGTCCGGGCTCCTTCCCGACCGCTGCCACTCCGGAGTCCATCCGGTCCCCGCCTGGCGGGGAGAAAACCACTGGCGGGGCCTGGTCGATCCGGATCGACTCCACTCGGAACTCAATCCGGCCGACGGCATCGTGGTCACGGCCAACAATGAAATCAACGCCCCCTCAGGCCCCATGGCCGTCAACCTGCCCATGGGCTCCTACCGCCACGATCGGATTCGAGCCCTGCTCGAAGCGAACAGCGAACACACCCCGGAGACCATGAAGGCCATCCAGCTCGATCTCATGTCCCTTCAGGCCGAAGCGCTCATGGAGATCTGGCGCCCGCTGCTCCCGGACAGCCTGGCCGGGCGACTACTCGCGCGTTGGGACCTCCACTACGATCTCGACTCACGCGGAGCGACCCTCTTCGAGGAGGCCTATCAACGGATTCTGCTCGAGGTCTGCGGCGAACGGATCTTCGGCCGAGACGTCTGGGACGCCCTGGTGGAAGAGACCGCCATCGTCGCCGACTACTATCACTTCTTCGACCGGATCCTGTTATCGGAAGATCCCTACTGGTGGGGCGAGGAGGGCCGCGAAGCGGTGCTGACGAGGATCCTCGGCGACCAGCTCACCCACCTCGATCTCTATCACGTGATGCCCTGGGGACGCCGCCGCCGGACGATGATGACCAATATCTTCTTCAACGGCAAACTGCCGCGAATGCTTGGCTTTGACCACGGACCCATCTCGATGCCGGGCAGCCGCGCCACCGTGATCCAGGGCGGCCTCTTCACCGCCCACGGCCGCGACCACCACCTTCGCTCCGTCCTGGCGGTTTATCACCGACATGGGCGCCGACACCGTGGAAACGGTGCTCGCGGGCGGTCCGTCGGGGAGCCGGTTCTCGAGCTGGTACACCACCGATGTCGAGCGCTGGTTGCTCGGGGAGTACAAGACACTCGAATTATGAATGATGAATGATGAATTTCATCGCAGGTGCCTTTGGCTGCAGAGTTCTTAGTTTTTAGTTCTTAGTTTTTAATTCCATCGCAGCAGTTCTTTCCTCTCGATGACCTCTGGATCACCGCGAGATGACCCATTCTCGAAGGATCTCGACGCAGGCGAGACGCCCGCGCCACAACAGGACCATCGTCATTGTGGTGCGGGCGGCCCGCCCGCAAGATGACAGTAGTTGATCAGCATCCACGAGCCACCCTGCGATGGCCTTTGCGAAGTTCCTAGCGTTCTTTACGCTCTTTGCGGTCAAACTGCGATGGGTCAGTCGCCTGGCTTTTCCTTCTCGCCTACCCGCCGTCGTCCCATGCGAATGACGAACCAGCTCCCGATGACTCCGGCTGCGACGATGGTTGCGGCCAACGCCTGTTGCGGTTCGGGAGCAATCATGACCATCGTGGCGCTGGCTGCGATGGCGAGCCACATCACAACGAGGGTCCAGACCACCACCTTGCGCGGCATCTGGGCGCCCTGATCGAGATAGATGAGAAATGGCCGGAATAGCGGGATCCGAATCAGCCGTTCCTCGAGCCAGGGGCAACTTCGAGTGAAGCACCACGAGGCCCCGAGGAGGAAGATCGTGGTCGGCAAGCCCGGGAGAAACACCCCCACCGCTCCGATGCCGACCAGAGACACACCGCCAGCCACCAAAAACCACCGGTGGAGACGGCTGCGGACGGGACGAACACCAGCTGGATCCGTTACTTCCATTATCTCTTGGAGTTCAACGTCTCGGAAACCGGATCATTCCCCGATGGATTCTCGGGCCACCCCAAGCAGGAGCCTGAAGCCTCATGCCAAAATCTCCTTCATTGATGATTCGTGGTCTTTGTGCCGGCGAGACGCCGGCACTACAAATGGCGGAGATCCATTGCGGGAACGGGGTCTCGCCGACCTTCGGCGTCACGTCCTCAAATACGACGCTCCGTTGACATCGATAATCGCGCCAGTCGAAAACTCGGCGCCGTCGGAGGCGAGGAAGATGACCGCCGCCGCGACCTCCTCGGGTTTGGCGATCCGGCCGAACGGGCTCTGGGTCGTGATGTCCGCCCACATGGGCGTGTCGTGATACCGCGCCGCCATGTCGGTATCGACAAAGCCCGGCGCTACAACACCGACGGCGATCCCATGCGGCGCAAGCCGTTTGGCCAGACTCTGGCTCATGGCGTTGAGTCCGGCCTTGCTGGCTCCATAGGCCGGGCCGTTGGGTTCACCGCGGAACGAACCGCGCGACGAGACGTTGACGATTCGGCCGCCGCCGCGTTCGATCATGTGGCGCGCGGCGCAGTAACTGATATTCGCTGGGCCCAGTAGATTCGCCTCGAGCACCCTTTTCCACGCGTCCTGCCACTCGTCGTAGTCGACGTCCTCGAGGACGTGGTCGACCCAGATGCCGGCGTTGTTCACTACGATGTCGAGTCCGCCCAGGGCCTCGATGGCCGCCGCCACCAGATCTTCCACGGCCACGGGATCAGTCACATCCGCCTGCAGCATGATGTGGCCGTCGCCAGGGAGTTCGGCAAGGGTCGCCTCGGCCGCACTCGTGTTGCCGCGGTAGTTGATCGCCACCCGAGCCCCGCGTTCGGCGAAACCCACGGCGCAGGCCCGTCCGATCCCTCGCGACCCACCGGTGACGAGAACGTTCTTTCCCTTGAAATCCATCTTTGACATCCTCCATGACCTTGATCCCGCTCGATTCTACACGGCGTTGAATCTCCCCCGAGAACACGACAGAGACTTCAGGCGTCCGTCGTGCGGACCCTGTGGCCAAAAATGGAATTCACAGGCATTTCGTGATAGAACACCCCCCTCGGTTATACCCAACAAAGAGGGATGCGAGGCCGCAGGCCTTCACTGAGAATAAACACCCGTGAGTCACAGTTCTTAATTCTGAACACGCGCGCGCACCACTTGACCTGAGGGGCGATGAGATGGACTACACGAATCCGCAACAGAACGAGGGGCCGGGCATCGACCTTCGTAGCGGAGAAAGCCACAGTCTGAAGCACGACGATTCGTGGCACGAGAACCTGCTTTCAGGTGTTTCGCGGACCTTTGCTCTGACCATTCCCCAACTCCCGAGCGGTCTGCGGGAGGCGGTCACCAACGCCTACCTCCTGTGCCGAATCGCCGATACCATCGAGGACGATCCGCTCCTCGATCCCGACACCAAGGATCGATTCCACAGCGCGTTCCTCGAGGCGGTCACGACCGGTCGCGGAGCAGATGATTTCGCGGCCGAACTCGCGCCGCTTCTGGCGCCGAGCACATTGGCGGCTGAAGTCGAGCTGATCGAAGAAAGCCCGCGGGTACTGCAGGTCACCCGAGGGATGCATCCAAGGCAACGCATCGCCATCCAACGATGCCTCGACACCATGAGTCACGGGATGGCCAGCTTCGCACGGAGCAGAACCCGCGATGGGCTGGCCGACGTGGTCGAGTTCGAACGCTACTGCTATTTCGTAGCAGGGGTCGTCGGGGAGATGCTCACCGAGCTCTTCTGCGACTACTCACCCGAGATCGACGCCATTCGCGATCAGCTCACGCCAAGGGCTGTCGGCTTCGGACTCGGGCTCCAGATGACCAACATCCTCAAGGACATCTGGGATGACCTCGAGCACGACACCTGCTGGCTCCCACGCGACGTTTTCGAGCGCCACGGATACGATCTCACAACACTGGCGCCGAACCACAACGGAAACGGCCCGGCGTTCGCAGCATCGATGCACGAACTCATCGACATCGCCCAGGGTCATCTGCGCGAAGCTCTGGCCTACACGCTGGCGATGCCTCGCAACGAAACCGGAATCCGGCGCTTCCTGATCTGGGCCGTTCTGCTCGCAGTTTCCACCCTTGGAAAGATTTCGGATCATCCGCTGTTTACCTCTGGTACGCAGGTCAAGGTTTCTCGACCCCGCGTCGCCGCCATCATCGCCGGCTCGAGCTCGCTCATACGCAGCAATGAAGGACTGAAAAAGCTGTTCAACACCGCCGCCCGGAGGCTCCCTCTGGATAGCGCCAACCAATTTTCCGCCGTGATCCGAAAGGAATCTGCAAACCCTTGACCAGTTCCGCCTTCTCATCGTTCCACAAGCTATCGGTCCAGGAACGCCTCCGGACCGTCCGTGACCGGGGCCTGCTCTCCTCGCAGGAGTGTCGGGCTCTGGGTAACGGCGAAACCCTCCTCGACATCAACGACGCCGACAATATGATCGAGAACGTCATTGGCGTCATGGGCATCCCCGTCGGTCTCGGGCTCAACTTCCTCATCAACGGCAAGGACCACGTCGTGCCGCTCGCGGTGGAGGAGCCCTCCATCGTCGCCGCCCTGAGCTTCGCCGCCAAGACCGCCCGGCTGTCGGGCGGATTTACCGCATCGAGCTCGGATCCTATCCTCATCGGCCAGATCCAGCTGGTGGATGTCCCCCACCCGGTCAAGGCTCGGCATATCCTCGAAAGCCGCAAGGAGGAAGTCATCAACCTCGCCAACGGCCTCCACCCGAGGATGGTCGCGCGGGGCGGCGGCGCCGTCGATATCGAGGTGATCCTCCATCCCGCCACCCCCGACACATCCGAGATGCTGGTGGTCCACCTCCTCGTGGATACCCGAGACGCCATGGGCGCCAACCTGGTGAACACCATGTGCGAAGGGGTCGCCTCGTTTATCGAGAGCCTCACCGGCGGCAAGGTTTTTCTCCGCATCCTTTCGAATCTCGCTGATCGCTCCCTGGTCCGCGCCTCAGTGAGAATACCGGCCGAGAATCTGAAGACAAAAGGCCACGATGGCGAGCAGGTCCGCGACGGCATCATCATCGCGAGTCAGTTTGCAATGGTCGACCCCTACCGCGCGGCAACCCACAACAAGGGCATCATGAACGGGATCGATGCGGTGGCCCTGGCCACCGGAAACGATTGGCGCGCAGTCGAAGCCGGCGCCCATGCCTTTGCCGCTCGCGGCACCCGTTACACCTCGCTCTCGCGCTGGACCAAGGGCGACGACGGGGCCCTCGTCGGCGAGATCGAGCTGCCGCTGCGGGTCGGCATCATCGGTGGACCGCTGAGCGCCAACCCTTCGGTCAGTATGAATCTCCGGCTTGTCCGGGTCGACTCCTCACGTGAACTCGCAGAAGTGATGGCCGCCGTCGGGCTGGCGCAAAACTTCTCGGCGCTGCGAGCCCTCGTCACCGATGGGATCCAACGCGGACACATGACCCTCCACGCCCGGAGCGTCGCGACCGCCGCCGGCGCTACACCCGAGATCTTCGACTCGGTGGTCGACAGGCTCGTCGCATCGGGCGAGATCAAGATCTGGAAGGCCAAAGAACTCGTCACCGAGGTCAGGGACCAGATGGGCCAAGGCATGGCCCCGGAAGAGCGCGAAGAGATGTCCGCCGGCAACGGCAAGATCATCCTCTTCGGCGAACACGCCGTGGTCTACGGCAGCCGCGCCATCGCCGCCCCGATCCCCCTCGCGGTACGGGCGCGGGTGGTCGACGAGAATGATGGTGTCTGGCTGGTGATTCCCCGCTGGGGCGTCGAACAGCGCCTCCGTCTGAATCCGGAGAAACAGATGTCGTTCGAGGTTCCGGCGGCGTTGATTCTCCGCAAACTCGGCCTCACCGACCGTTCGATGCGGATCGAGGTCTTCTCCGAGATCCCGCGCGCCATGGGTCTCGGCGGTTCCGCCGCGGTGGCGGTGGCCATCATCCGGGCCATCGACCGCCACTTCGATCTCAAGCTTACCGACGATCAGGTCAACGCCCTCGCCTTTGAGTGTGAGTGCGTCGCCCACGGCACCCCGTCGGGGATCGACAATACCGTTGCCACCTTTGGCAAACCTCTGGTCTACCGCAAGGCCGACCCGCCGGTCATCCGACCGCTTGAACTCTCAAAGCCCATCACCTTCGTGGTCGGGATGACCGGGGTCGAAGGGCTCACCGCCAAGATGGTCGCCCGGGTGCGCAACGGCCGCGACCGAAACCCGGATGTCTACGACACCGTCTTCCGCGGAATCGACGCCGTGACCCTTCAGGCCCTCGAGGCGCTCAAGCAACACGATCTCGAGCGACTCGGCGAGCTCATGAATATCTGTCAGGGGCTGCTCAACGGGCTCCAGGTATCGAGCTGGGAGCTCGAAGAGCTCATCCAGGTCTCGCGCGAAAACGGCGCGCTGGGGGCCAAGCTCACCGGCGGCGGCGGCGGCGGATCCATGATCGCCCTCTGCCCGGACAACGCCGACGCGGTCATCGAAGCAATCCAGGGAGCCGGCTATCAGGCCATGGAGGTCCGCATTGGCTGATGTTGCGAACCACCCAACCAACGAGGTGGTTTCGAGTGAGGAAGAGCCGCTCATCCTTGTTGACGAATCCGATCGCGAGATCGGCCATCTCAGCAAGGGCGAGTGCCACGATGGCGAAGGCGTACTCCACCGCGCGTTCTCGCTTTTCATTTTCAACTCGGATGGCGAACTTCTGCTCCAGAAGCGCAGCGCCGAGAAACGCCTCTGGCCGATGTTCTGGTCGAACTCGTGCTGCAGCCACCCTCGCCGTGGCGAGTCCATGAACGTGGCCACCCGGCGCCGACTGGAGCAGGAACTCGGAATGGCCGCCGATTTTCACCACCTCTTCACGTTCCAGTACCAGGCGCCGTACCTCGACCTCGGATCTGAGCACGAAATCTGTTGGGTCTATGTCGGGCTCTGTGATGATCCGCCCCGACCCAACTCAACCGAAATTTCCGCGATCCGATGGATCACGCCGGATGAACTCGACCGAGAGTTCGTCGATCGCCCCGAGGCCTTCACGCCATGGTTCGCCCAGGAATGGCCGCGGGTCCGCGATGTTTTTCACCGGGTACTGCGTTTGACCTGAGGAGACCCATGGGCATCCCACTGATTCAACAGCTCCGCATCGGCGGATACCTGATCAAACAGAAACTGAAGGGCCGCGATCGGTACCCGTTGGCGATGATGCTCGAGCCGCTTTTCCAGTGCAACCTCGCCTGCTCGGGCTGCGGCAAGATCGACCATCCCGACGAGATCCTCAAAAAGCGCCTCAGCGTTGAACAGGCCCTCGCCGCGGTTGACGAGTGCGGCGCGCCGGTGGTATCGATTCCCGGCGGGGAGCCGCTTCTGCACGATGAGATGCCCGAGATCGTCAAGGGACTTGTGGCACGCAAGAAATTTGTTTATCTCTGCACCAACGCGCTGCTCCTCGCGCGCAAGATGGACGACTACGAGCCCTCCCCCTACCTCAACTTCTCGGTCCACCTCGATGGCAATCGGGAGCGCCACGACGCATCGGTCTGCCGCGACGGAGTCTACGATCGGGCGGTCGCCGCCATCAAGCAGGCCCTCGAACGCGGATTCCGGGTGACGATTAACTGCACCCTCTTCAACGGCGAGGACCCCGACGAGGTGGCGCTGTTCTTCGACGATGTCATGGAGATGGGGATCGAGGCCATCACGATCTCACCGGGCTACAGCTACAGCCGCGCGCCGCGCCAGGACGTCTTCATGAACCGGCGCGAGAGCAAACAGCTTTTCCGCGATATCTTCAAGCGTGGCGCCGAACGCAAGAAGAAATGGGCCTTCAATCAGTCATCGCTTTTTCTCGATTTCCTCGCCGGCAACCAGGGTTACCAGTGCACGCCGTGGTCGAACCCGACCTACAACATCTTCGGCTGGCAGAAACCGTGTTATCTGCTCGTCGATGAGGGCTATGCCGAGACCTTTGCCGAGCTGATGGAAGAGACCGAGTGGGAGCGCTACGGAACCGGCCGCAACCCCAAGTGCGACAACTGCATGGCCCACTGTGGCTTCGAGGGCACCGCGGTCGACGACACCTTCGCCCATCCGCTCAAAGCCCTCAAGGTCGCAATCATGGGGCCGGACACCGACAAACCGATGGTCGAAGATCCGCCGATCCAGTACCTGGACGATCACCGTGAGTCCAAGAAACTGCCGGTCAAACAGGCGGGGTGACGTCGATACTGGATACTGTCCCGGACGCTGAATCCTGTCGTTGGTTCCTGCCGCTGTTCCGGTCGCTGGTTTCTGACGCTGTCCCTGCCCCGGTCGCTGTCCCGGAATAGGTTCCCTCAGGCCCGGCCTTCTGGGCCGCTGTGACGCTCGGGCGTCACAGCGGCCCAGCGTCGCACCATCGGCGTGGTCGCGCGTTGGTTGCTTGGGAGGGCTGCGACCCCGCCGATGATGCGCCGGCGGCCTGCCTCGTTGCCGGGAGAACAGACCGCATCGCGCTCCCCGGGGGAGCCCGGCAGCGCCATTGTGCGGGGCGCGGGGCGGAGCCGGGTGGTGGTTCCAGCACAATAGCGTGCCCGGCACCCCGTTGGGGCGGGGTTTTCCGCTTGTCCTGAATCGGTTGGGTGGCTCGTTGTTTACCCCGGATTTCGGGGGCTCTGATGGGCCGGCGGGACGCCGGCCCTACAATCATCGCAATCAGGGTTTCAAATCGTTTGGGCGGACATTGTGGGGGCGGGGTTTTCCGCTCGCACGGGAAGGAATCGGGTCGGCAGGGGCAGCGAGCAGCGGCGGTGAGGCTGTTCCGGACGCTGATTCCTGCCCCTGCCGCGGATGCTGACCTATGACTCGTCCGGCTCTAAAAGCGTCTGCTTCTTCACCTGGCTTCTGGTGAAGCCAGGCGCGAGGGCCTGGGCGATATAGCCCGACGCGATCCACTTCGGATACGTGAGTTCGCGTTTGCCGCGGGCCAACGCGTCCATGATCGCCTCGACGAGGCCTTCCGGCTCGGCCATCTGCCGGTGGGCCACCGCCGGCAGCCTCGCCAACGCATCTTCGTCGAAGAACGGGGTCCTGATGGCGCCGGGGCAGACGGTGAGTACGTGGACACCGGCGTCCTCGATCTCCAGGGAAAGCGATGCGGCGAGCCCGACCATGGCGAATTTCGAAGCGGCGTAGGCGGTCTCGTCGGCGGGTGCGATCCGACCCGCAACCGAGGCGATGAAGACCAGCCAGCCGCTCCCCCGTTCCACCATCGCCGGCAGCAGCGCTTTGGTGAAATACAGGCTCCCCAGGTAGTTGACCCGCATCATCCGCTCCATGTCCTCGACCTCGTGGTCGAGAAAACGGCGGTGTCGCCCAAAACCCGCGTTGTTGACGAGGACATCGATGGGCCCGAGTTCTTCAACCGAGAGCGCGGCGGTGGCGAGCACCTGCTCTCGATCTCCGACATCACAGACCAGGGGAATCGCGCTCCCGCCTCCAGCCCGGATTTCCTCGGCGACGCCGTCGAGCGCATCCCGGCGACGGGCGACCAGGGCTAGTCGAGCACCCTTGGCGGCCATGTCGAGGGCAAGCAGGCGTCCGATCCCACTCGACGCGCCGGTGATGAGCACGTTGCGACCGGAGAAATCCTTCAGACGGGTCATGATCCTCCCTCAGTCCGAGACCTCGAGCGGTACGAAATCGAATTTCTCGACATCGACGAGCCCGCGATCGGTGAGTTTGAGCGACGGAATCACCTCGAGCGCGACAAAGGACAACGCCATGACCGGATCCTGGTGCGTACAGCCGAGTTTTCGAATCGCCACTGTCAGGGCGTCGAGCCCCTCGCGAACATCGGCCAGGGGGCGATCGGAAATCAGTCCGGCCCGCGGCAATGGGAGGGCCTCGAGGATCTCTTCACCTTTGGCCACCGCCAAACCCCCACCGATCCGAACCAGTTCGCGGATGGCCGTCCGCATGGACTCGTCGTCGCCGCCGACGACAATCAGATTGTGGTGGTCGTGGGCAACGGTGCCCGCCAGGGCCCCATCCAGCGGTCCGAGACCCTCCAGAAAACCGAGACCGACGTTGCCGGTCCCGCGGTGGCGTTCGATGACCGCCAGTTTGCTGATCCCACGCGCAGGATCGGCCGCCAACTCGCCGTCGTGTCCGGGGAGGCTTCGGATGCGCGTCTCGGTGACGATCTGCCCCGGAACCAGCCCGATGACGCGAACCTGGAGGCCACGATCAGCCACACTCAAATCGAGGTTGTCCACATCCACGCGAAGGGGTCGGACAACGGACCATGATCTGGTGTCCGGTTGGACCCACGAGTCCAGGGGTTCGTCGTCCCGAGCGGCCTCGTCCCCGGCGACAAAGACCCGTTCAGCTGAGAAGTTCGTGAGATCCGAGGTGACGACCAGGTCAGCCCGCCGGCCCGGAGCGACAGCGCCGCGATCATAGAGGCGATAGGCTTCGGCGATGTTCAGGGTGGCCATTTGGATCGCCGTGATCGGGTCGAGGCCGTTGGCAACGGCCAACCGAACGAGATGATCCATGTGGCCATCATCGAGAAGATCGTCGGGGTGGCGATCATCGGTACAGAACCCGCAACGCCGGCTGTTTCCGGGTGTGACCACCGGCAGCAGATCGACGAGATTGCGGGCGCCGGTGCCTTCGCGCAGCCAGATCCGCATCCCGAGCCGCAGCTTCTCACGCGCCTCCTCAGGGGTAATGGTCTCGTGATCGGTGCCGATTCCGGCGGCGGCGTAGGCCTGGAGCCAATCGCCCGTCAATCCGGGTCCGTGACCATCGATGGGCCGACCCTCAAAGGCGTCGATCTTTGCGTGCACCCCGGGGTCGCCAAGGACAGCCCCTGGCACGTTCATGACCTCTGCGAGACCGATCACCCGCGGGTGCCTCGCGAGTTCCTCGAGGTCGCCGGCATCGAGTTCGGCGCCGGCCGTCGCCAGGTGGGTCGCCGGCACACAGGATGGCGCCATGAAAAACACGGTCAACGGCAGGCCTTCCGAGGCTTCGAGCATCCAGCGCACTCCGTCCATCCCGGCGACGTTGGCGACCTCGTGCGGATCGGCTACGACCGTCGTCGTTCCTCGCGGGACCACCGCGCGGGCGTACTCCTCAGGAGTCACCATGGAACTTTCAAGGTGAACGTGGGCATCCATGAGCCCGGGCAGCAGATATCGACCCTCGAGTTCGATGGTTTCCTTTGCTTCCCGCGGCGGTCCCACCGAGGCAATGATCCCGTCGACCACCGCGACATCGGCCTCGATCACCTCTGAGGTAAAGACATCGACCACCCGGGCCCCGGTAAAGACCAGATCCGCTGGGCTCTCACCCCGCGCCACCGCCAAAACTCTCTCATTCACGATCAGAACTCCCACCCGAAGCTCGATTTCGATCCACGCTCAGTGCCAGATCCGGCCCTGCCGCTTCCCACACCCGACGCATGCTGCGGGCCGCCGCCGCATTGGCCCTCCCGAGGGCGAACAACGTGGGCCACAACCGCGGCCGAACGACGAGACCCGCGACCGCCCAGAGCCGCAATCGCCCCTGATCGTCACTGAGCTCGGAGACGGCTCTGGGCAGAGCCTGATCCGCAGCGTCCCCGACCACGCGCACGACGAGCCACGGGACGCCGGCATCCTGAGCAATTCGGGCGATCCCGGCGCTTTCCATGTCGACGGCAACTGCGCCCCAGCGCTCGTGGAGTTCGTGTTTACGCGCAGGCGAGGTGACCACACCATCGCCGTTGAACATGGGATCACCCGACGATGTTACGACGCTCTCGATTTTTGCGAGCAGACGATCCCGCCAGCCGACATCCGCCTGCAGCCGCCCGCTCTTCCCGTCGACGACAAATTCAGGGACCACCACCGTTCCGGGCTCGAGTTCGGGATCGAGGCCGCCGGCGATGCCCCAGCTCACGACGGCCGTCGCGCCGCAACCGAGGAGCCGCGTCGTCGCGGCTTCAGCCCGGGCGCGTCCGATCCCTCCGACCTCGACCAACACATCAGACCCGATCCAATCACGCTCCATCTCGAGCGCGGTCACAATTCCGAGGGTCAGCCTGTTTGGGGTCATCCCTTCGTTTCGACCGACTCGACGAAGTTGCGGTAGCGCGCCAACGCCCACAATGGGAAGTACTGCGAGTATCCGTGGTACTTGAGATAGAACACCCGCGGAAACCCGGGCGCCGTGTAAAACGGCTCCTGCCATCGGCCGTCGGCGCCGAGGTTGCTGACGAGGTATTCGACCCCGCGGCGGACGGATTCCGAGGAAGTTTCGCCGGCCGCCATCAGCCCGAGCAGCGCCCAGGCGGTCTGGAAGGCCGTGCTGCTGTCGTCGACACAGCTCGGTCTGTGATCGAGATAGCTGTCGTTGGTCTCGCCCCAGCCGCCATCGGCGTGCTGCACCGACTTGAGCCACGCCGCGCCTCTCGCAGCCATGTCGTCTACACCCGCTTCATCGACAAACTCGAGGGCGGCGAGCACCGACCAGGTGCCGTAGATGTAGTTGGTCCCCCACCGACCGAACCACGAACCGTCGGTCTCCTGCTCGGCCCGCAGATACGCCAAGACTCGACTCAGACTCTCCCTGTCCGCCTTCCGCCCGAGCTGGCCGTTAAGCGCCATACACCGAGCGCTCACATCAACCGTCGGGGGATCAAGGAGTGCGCCATGGTCGGCGAAGGGAATCTCGTTGAGAATGGAGTGGGTATTGTCCGCATCGAAGGCGGCAAAACCACCGTTGGTCGACTGCATCCCGCGCAACCAATCGGCCGCCCGAGTGATGGGCTCGGCGTAACGTTCCCGATCGACCGCCCGGTTCATGGCCCACGCCACCACCGCGGTGTCGTCGAGATCCGGGTAGAAGGCGTTCTCATACTGAAAGGCCCAGCCGCCGCCGGGCAATCCCGGGTGGTTCACCTGCCAGTCGCCGGGCCTGTCGAGGAGCTGGAGCGGGCGGAGCCACTCGAACGCCCGCCCGAGCTCTTCTCGGTTCTTTTCCGCCCCGTCTTCAATCAGCGCCAGCGCGGCGAGCCCGGTGTCCCACACCGGCGACACGCACGGCTGGTAGTAGGCCAACTCGTCGCCTTCCACCAGCAGATCCTCGATGGCCTGTCGAGCTTCGACCATCAACGGTTCTTTCTTGTCGTGGCCGACAAGGTCGAGGGCCACATACGCGTTGATCATCGCCGGGAAGATGGCGCCGAGACCGCCTTCATTGCAGCGCGGAACGAACCAGTCTTCGGCGCGCTGCAGCGCCTTTCGGCGCACCCATCCCGGGATGAGCGGCTCGAGCGGTCGAGCGGTCCGCTCGATGAGGAGAATCAACCGGTTCATCCACGACCGCACCGGGAAGTAGTTCCGTTCGGCTTCCGGCTCGACGGTGAACAGCTCGCGCACGCCGATATCGTCGGGGTTGGCCGCCCTCGCCTTGAACGCGTAGATCACGAAGAGCGGCACCATGACCGTGCGCGACCAGTAGGAGACCTTGTCGAGATGGAAGAAGAACCAGCGTGGCAGAAGCATGATCTCCGGCGGCATGAAGGGCGCACCCCGCCACGGAATCTGCCCGAAGATCGCGAGGGCGATCCGCGTAAAGACGTTGGCGCGGGCCGCACCGCCGCGGGCGAGGACCGCCTCGCGCGCCCGTCGCATGTGTGGGGCGTCGGGGTCGTCACCGATGAGCTTGAGCGCGTAATAGGCCTTGACCGTACAACTCATGTCGAGATCACCGCCGAGATAGAGCGGCCAACCGCCGTGTTCGGCCTGCCGCGACCTCAGATAGTTGCCGATCTTCGCCTCGAGGTCCGGCTGTCGCTCGCCGAGATACCTCAGAAACAACACATATTCGGCGGGGATGGTGCTGTCGGCCTCGAGTTCGTAGCACCAGTGGCCGTCGGGATGCTGGGTGGCCAGCAGGGCTTCACGCGCTCGGGCAACGGCATCCGCCAAAGGCTGGACTTCGATCCCGCCGAGATCTGGGTCTCGCACCGCAATTGCCATCGACCTTCGTCCTCCTCGTCCCGGCCGTCGCCAAACCCAACGGTCCCATTCACCAAATGATGGTGAGTATTCTAATGGGTATCGATCAATCGCACATCCCCGTGCGCCTTGAAAATGGAAGGATCTACTCCCAGGCTCCGAGCCCGCTCTCCTCGGCAGCGTTCTTCACGAGGACACAGAGTGACCTTGATCAGGCTAACGCTTCCACTTCGACCCGGTTTTTGCCCTTGCTCTTGGCCCGATAGAGGGCGAAATCGGCACGCTGGATCAGCTGGTCACCGCTTTCCTCCGGCTCCAGCTGAGCGACCCCGATAGAGATGGAGGTCGTGGCGCCCGCCCCCTTGCCAACTTCAAAGAGTTGGGACTCGAACTCCAATCGCAGGCGTTCGGCGACACCGAGCGCCGCGCCCAGGGATGTTCCCGGCAGAAGCAGCACGAACTCCTCGCCTCCGTAACGGCATGGCGCGTCGGACTCTCGAGCCGAGGTGCGCATGAGACCCGCCAGCCGTGTGAGGACCTCATCGCCGGCCTGGTGGCCGTGGGCGTCATTGAACTTTTTGAAGTCATCGACATCCATCATCAGCAGTGAGAGCGGCTGGTCGGCGTCCATGGCCTGGCGGATGGCCCAGCCAAGCCTTTCCTTGAAGTAACGAAGGTTGTAAAGACCCGTGAGCTCGTCGGTGAGACTGGCCTTGCGGTAGTGGGCCCGACTGACGACGAGTTCCTCTTTCTCCCTGCGCAGTATGCGAATACGGTCGGCCAGGGCAAAGGAGAGCAGGATGGACTCTGCCGCCGCACCGAGATTGGTCCCGAGTTCGCCGGGAACAACCTGGGGCAGGAGGCCGAACTCCTTGAGCGGCAGGGTCATGACCCCGAGCAGGAGCGCGCTCCATGCCATGAGGAAATAGCGCGCCGGTCGATATCCCTGGGTGAGCCGGGCGACGCCCACCGCCAGTCCGGCGCCGGCCACGCCGAGCCCGGTGACCATGGCCATGGGATGGGCGACAGAGTTCATACCGAGAACGCCGAATGCGATCACGCCGATGGCGAAGGCCTGAACAGCCGAGAGCAGTTTGTGCAGGTGCGGAGTCGCCCGCTTGGTATCCAGGAAGGCCTTCACGAAAACAAACGCAAAGAAACTCACCGATCCGAGACACACCCACATCATGGCCACCCCGTGCCGGGGCTCGAGCCCGAGCAGAGCCATGTGTTGACCGTTGAGACAGTGGAGATAGACCAGCATGCTGCCGATATAGGTCACATAGAGAAGATAGATCCGGTCGCGAAGAGAGAAATAGATGAACCCGTTGAACAGGAACATGCTCAACAGAACACCGGCGACCACACCGAAAACCTGAGCCTCCCGTTCCGCATGGCGGCGGAAGTTGTCGCCGGACCTCAGATTCATGGGGACCGGCATGGTGGCGTGCGCCCTGAGACTCAGATAGTAGGTCTGTACCTCCTCACCTATCGCCGGCAGACGAAAAACCGGGAAGTTGTGTCCCGACTCGCGGGGTTGGATCACGCTCCGCTCACGGACCACCCCGCCACCGGCGTTGTCCAACCCGGAGGCGTGCGCCTGATACAGCGCCAACGCATCGAACCGGTAGTTCGAGATCTCGAGCAACCATCTCGTGGACTCCTCGATCTCGCGGAAATCGGCGCTCACGCGAAAACGAGCCCACAAGATCTCGTCGGCATGGGCAAAGAGATCGGGAGCTGTCAGCGGTTCGAATCGATGCTCATAGGAGGGGCCGGAGACATCCGCGATGGAGAGCTCTCCCGTCGAATCACGAAAGACCTCGACCCGGGGCGCCAGCCAGATGTCTCCATCTTCAGGATCGAGCTTGATCACCGACGCCGACGCAACCGCCTGCGCAACAATCATGCTCAGCACGAGCGCCGGCAGAATTCGCCATCTGCGACCTCTCGATTCCCGGGGTCTCTCGTTCCCGGTCAGTCCCTTGAAGATCAACGGCACCCCATATTCCCGCGGCTCCACCGCGAGCCCGGACCAGCCCTCCGCTATCTCAATAGATAGTGACATGAATATACGCTCATGTGAAGTGTGCCACAGGCGACGGGTCGAGGCCGGCCTCTGCCGGGGGTCGAGTTCCATCGCTACTCTTCATCCCGTCGGCAAAGATCACGAAATACGACCCGGCGACCTCATGCGCGATAGACTGGTTGTGGATCTTCGTGGCTGAACTCGTGACCCACGCCCTGGAGGACTGTTATTCGGGCCAAAAGATCCGCGGGATTTCCAGGGCGCCCGAACGGGTATCACCGAGAAGATGGAGGGCTGGAATGACCGAGCCAACAAGGAGCAAGCGCAGACTCTTCACTCGGAGGCGTTTTCTCGTGGCCGGAGGTAGCCTCGTCACCGTCGGAGGCCTCGGTTTCGGGAGCTATGTCTTCTACGGACACCATCAACGGTTCGGCCGGAACGCCCTCGATAACATCCCCGACCACCGGGTCGATCTTCCGGCCGTGATTCCCCGAATGGTGGTTGCCCGCGGGGGCGATCCGGCTGTCAACGTCCGCGCCGCCATCGAGCGTCTCGGCGGGATGCGGAACCTTCTCACTCCCGATGACACCGTCCTCATCAAACCGAACATCGGCTGGCAACGACCGCCCGAGCACGCGGCCAACACCCACCCCGATGTCGTCGCCGAGATCGTCCGTCTCTGCCGCGCGGCCGGACCCAAACGTGTCATCGTCACCGACTGTCCGATCCGCAAATCGCGGGCCGCCTTTGAGTGGAGCGGCATCGGCGAAGCCTCGGCGGCGGCCGGCGCCGAGGTCATCATCCCCGAGGACAGCAGCTACCGCACCGTGAGTATCTCCGAGCGGCTCGGCGCATGGGACATCCTCGAACCATTTGTCACCGCAACAAAGATTATCAACGTCCCGGTGGCCAAGAGCCACAACCTCATGGGATCGGCCGCCGGGATGAAGAACTGGATCGGCATCACCACCAGGCTCCGATACCTGTTCCACAACGACATCGATGCGTCGATCGCGGAACTCGCGCTGCTCATGAAACCAACGCTGACCGTGATCGACGCGACCCGTGTGCTCATGCACGGCGGACCCGCCGGCGGTTCGACGGCCGCCGTCAATCCCTACGGCGCCGTCGCTGCAGGCTTCGATCCGGTTGCTCTCGACGCCTGGGCGACCTCGATCTTCCCATCCTCGGCCGGCTCGATACCGGCGTACCTCCGGATTGCCGAGGGCATGGGTCTCGGCTCGGCCGATTTCAGGTCGTTGCAGGCGCCCGAGATCATCACCGGCAATGGCTGAGCGCGACCGAAACGAGGGCGTCAGGTGGGCCGTCCTGCGGGCGGACGCCGGGAACTTCTTCGGCCGCCTGCCGCGGATGCTTCGCAACGACCCCACGGCGGTGATGCTGATCGTCGCCAATCTCTACCCGGTCGTTGAACTCCTGGTCAAGAAAGAACCCATCGGCTCCCTCCTGATCGTCTATTGGATCCAGTTGATGATCATCGGCTTTTGGAACGCGGTGAAACTCGCGGTCATCACGCGGTGGAAAGCCCTCGTCATCGTTCCCATGTTCGTCGTGATGTATGTCTCGATCGTCAACATGTTCGGACTTATCGCGGGCGGCCTGCTCGACAACCAGATGCAGGGAACCGCGTGGCACGATAACTTCTCTCCGGCCCACTACCGGGTCACCGCCGCCATCTTCTTCGTCAACCACGGGCTCTCCTTCTGGATCAATTTCATCAGGGGACGAGAGTTCGAGACCACCACTTGGGAAACTCAACTGGGTAAACCGTTTCTCAGGGCCATGCCCATGTGGCTCGCGACCCTCATCGGAGGCATCATCGGCGCATTTCTCAACTCGGCGGCATTGGCGCTGGTCTTCGTTCTCCCGGTGAAACTCGCACTCGATGTCTTCGGTCATTTTGTCGACAACGGAATGCTGGGCCTCGACGAGGACCCGGCGCAACCTCTCTGGCGGAAATAGGCCTGATAACCTCCGTCCGTGAATCCCAAGCAACCACTCACCCATCTCCGCGCCTCGGACATCAGGGGCATTGCCCAACTGGCGGCACAGGCCACCGAGGGCGTGACCGGGATCGTGGAAGGGGTACACCAGTCGGTGTGGAGCACCATGGGTGTTCCCGGCGGCGCCGAGAAGGGCCGGACCCGAGGCATCACCGGTCTCGTCTACCGATCGGTTCGGGGGGTCACAAAGCTCGTCGGCACCGGCGTGGACGCGATTCTGGCCGGGTTTGAACCCGTGATCGGATCGAGCAACGCAGCCGACCCTGACACGCCACAACGCGAATCGGTCTTCGCCGCCCTCAATGGTGTGATAGGCGACCACCTGGTCGAAAGCAACAACCCGTTTGCGATCCCCATGACCATTCGCTACCGGGGCGAGGCGCTGAACCCGGAAAATGGACTTCAGACACCGATGGCAGGAAGCAGGATCCTCCTTCTGATCCACGGTCTTTGCATGACCGACAGTCAGTGGCGCACGCAGCACGGCGACGAGGTAGTCGATCACGGTGAAGCTCTGGCGTCGGGCCTGGGATACACCCCGATCCACCTGCGCTACAACACCGGTCTGCACATCTCCGAGAACGGGCGCGAGCTGTCGGATCAGCTCGAAAACCTGATCAATGCCTGGCCGAAACCCATCGAGGAGCTCACGGTCATCGCCCACAGCATGGGCGGTCTCTTGATTCGCAGCGCTTTTCACATTGCGAGAGAAGACGCATTGCTCTGGCCGGATCACCTCAAGACCATCGTGTTTCTGGGCACACCCCACCACGGCGCCCCTTTGGAAAAAGCCGGGAATTGGGTCGATACGATTTTGACCGCCACTCCCTACACCGCGCCCTTCGCCAAGCTCGGTCAGGTGCGAAGCGCCGGCATCACCGATCTCCGCTTCGGCCATGTCACCGCCGAAGACTGGCAAGGCCGCGACCGCTTTACGCGCTCACCTGATGACCGTCTGGTCCTGCCGTTACCTGAGGGTGTAGCCTGTTACGCCATCGCTGCGACCACCGCGGAAAAGCGAAGCGCGATGGCCGACAGGCTCATCGGCGATGGTCTGGTGCCGCTGAGAAGCGCCCTGGGCCTGCATGATGATCCACGACGATGCCTGGCGTTTGCCGAGGATTCGCAGCGGATCGAGTATCAAACAAACCACCTGGGACTGCTGAGCAGCCCTGATGTGACCCGGCAGATGTTGGAATGGTTGGGACCGGGAGAAATGGATGGCCGTAGTGATCGTTGAAACCCCTCGACTCAAACTCCACGAGCTGACGGTCGATGACGCCGAGTTCATCCTCGGCCTGGTGAACGAACCGTCTTTTCTGGCCAACATCGGCGACAAGGGCGTCAGGACTCTCGACGACGCGAAGGAGTTCATCCTCGACGGTCCGTGGAGACGCAACCAGAAACCCGGCTACGGTCAATTCAGGGTCGAGCTCAAACCGGACGGCGTCCCCATCGGCGTCTGCGGTCTGCTCTACCGGGAGCGGCTCGATCTCACCGATGTCGGGTGCGCATTCCTGCCGGCCTACTGGCGGCGGGGCATCGCCTTCGAAGCAGCCTCTGCCGTGATGGAATATGGCCGCACGACCCTCGGAGTCAGCAAGATCGTCGGACTGACGTCGGAGGAAAACCTTGCATCCATCGGTCTGCTCGAGAAGTTCGGAATGACCTTCCAGGGCATCGTCAAGATGTCCGATGACGATCCGGGGACCGCGCTCTACTCGTGAAGCACTGTGTGGTAAAACCACTCAATGCAACACCACCTGCTCATCGACATCGTCGGCTGGATCGGCGCCATCGCCCTGTTGTTGGCCTATGGTGCGGTTTCTCGCGGATACACCCAAGGGACCTCCTTCAACTACCAACTCTGGAATGCCATCGGCAGCGTCTGCCTGCTGGTGAATTCCACCTACTACCGCGCCTTTCCGTCGTCGTTCGTCAACTTCGTCTGGATCGGCATCGCCATCGCCACCATCGCCAATAATCGCAAGACCCCGGCCCCGGAGTGAGCGGATGGACCTCGATTCCCTGAAGAGCCTCCTCCTGGAGATGGAAGGCGTCACCGAGGAAATCCCATTCGGACCCGAGGCGTTGGTCTACAAGGTTCTGGGAAAGATGTTCGCCCTGATCGCGTGGGATGCGTCGCCCATGAGAATTTCCCTCAAGTGCGACCCGGAGCGCGCGCTCGAACTCAGATCCGTCTTCACCGGTGTCCGAGGCGCCTATCATTTCAACAAGCGTCACTGGAACATGGTCGATCTCGACGGTTCCGTGCCGATACCGGAGGTCCTTGCGATGATCGAAGACTCCTACGACCTCGTGGTCAAGGGTCTGCCGAAGGCCAAACGCGACCAACTCCGAGGCAAGCCTTCCGCAAGGACCTGACGCCTGTCAGACAGAGCATTCCAGGTCTGTCGTTGGCGGCAGTGCCGTTTGGGGTGCGCCCGACATCTCATCGCAGAAGAATGGGACACGGATCGAACGGATCTTATCGATAGAACAATCTGTGCGAATCCGTGCAATCCGTGTCCCATTCTTCTGCGATGGCGTGTGAAATGTACACCCGGGGCCGAACCGTGACACCTTCGAGGCGTGATTCAAACTGGCTGAGAGCCGGAGAAATTGACCGGATTCGACGCAGATCGACGCGAATGGCCCTTTCTGCTATAATGCTCTGCGTCCCGGGTGCGCTGCCCATTCTGATCCTCACCAGCTGCCCTCTCATTGACCCCAAGCGCCCGCGGCCGAACCCCACTGGAACACAACCATGCACGACATTCTCTTCGACGAGGTCCCTGCGGGCCTCGGTCACGTCCTAGCCGAGCGCGGATTCACCGAGCTCACCCCGATTCAGAGCGCCGTCCTCAGCCCCGACGCCATCGGCCGGGATCTCCGGATCTCGTCCCAGACCGGCTCCGGTAAAACCGTGGCGCTCGGCCTCGTCGTCGCCGAACAGGTCGCAGAAGCCGTCAACCTCGTCAACGTCGGTCCGGTGCGCGCTCGGCCCTCGGTCGTGTTGGTTGCACCCACCAGGGAGCTTGCCGTCCAGCTCACCGAGGAGCTGTCGTGGTTGTTCAAACCCCTCGGCGCCACGGTGGTGTCGCTGACCGGTGGCACCTCGATCGGGATCGATTACCGCGAACTCAAACGCGATCCACAGGTCCTCGTCGGCACCCCGGGCCGTGTTCGCGACCATCTCGAGCGGGGCAGCCTGCTGCTCGACCGGGTGCGCGTTGTCGCCCTCGACGAGGCCGACGAAATGCTCGCCATGGGTTTTGAAGAGGAAGTTTCGGCGATCCTCGACGCGACCCCGGAGGATCGACGCACCCATCTCGTCTCGGCCACCTTTCCCTCGAGGGTGAGATCGGTCGCAGCGCGTCATCAGCGGGACTCGTTGATGATCGCGGGCACCACGCCCGGTGAATCAAACTCCGATATCGACTACCGCACCATGGTGGTCGCCGCGAACCAACGACTCTCGGCCCTGGTCAACGTGCTCCTCGTGGAGCCCGAGGCCAAGACGCTGATTTTCGTCCGCACCCGGCTCGACACCACCGGACTGGCCGACGCCCTCGCCGATCTCGGCTTTGCCGTGCGACCGCTTTCGGGCGATCTCAACCAGCGTGAGCGGACCTCGACGTTGAACGCCTTCCGGCGCGGCCAGACGCCGATCCTCGTCGCCACGGATGTCGCGGCGCGCGGTCTCGATGTCCAGGACATCGCCCAGGTGATCCACGTCGATCTACCCGAGAATTCCGACATGCTGACCCACCGAAGCGGCCGCACCGGCCGTGCGGGACGCAAGGGTCGCAGCCTGATCTTCGTCCCGCCGCGCGCTGCTCGAAGGGTGGACTTCATGTTGCGGGACGCCGGCGTCCACGCCACCCGGACCGTGATTCCCAACCCGGGACGACATCTTCGGTTCCGCCGACCGCCGCCTCATCGAGAGATTCTCCGAGATCGACACCTCAGATCGCAGCGACGTGGCCCGCCTTCAAAAGGTGGCAGCCGAACTGCTCGAGGACCGCGACCCCGTCACCGTGGTTGCAACTCTCCTCGCCGAGGCCGATCACGGCGGGCCCTGCGTGCCGCGTGACATCGTGGCTGCTCGCGTCCAGGACAGCCGGGATATCCCGCCCCGCAGTTCGCGGAAACGGCAGCGCACATCGAGCAACAACTGGGCCCGGTTCCAGGTCAGCTGGGGCTCGCAGCACGGCGCCGAGCCGGGTCGGCTGCTGGCCATCGCCTGCCGCCGTGGCGACATCACGAGCAGAGATATCGGCGCCATCACCATCGGCGACCGGTCATCCATGATCGAGGTCAACCCGAAGATCGCCAGGGCCTTCAGCCGCTCCGCGGCGCGCCCGGATCCACGCGACCCGAGGATCAAGTTCCGCGAGTGGCAGGATTCCAAGCCCCAGGGACGCCGGCAGTAGGCAAGGACCCACGTCGATCGCCGCGGAGCACAATGAAACCGCAAAGACGCGAGGGTCGCTGAGCTGCCGCGAAGTCATCTCATTGACTCATCGCACTGTCTAGGGTCGGGGCCGTCTCCCGGCTCGGAGGGAGTCCGGGTCCATCCTGCAACGCTTGGCGGTTCCTTGGCGTGCTTCGCGCCTTTGCGGTTCCATTGTGCCTCGCGGAACGGATCCCAGATTCTCACTGTGAGCAGGCGCCGCCCGACGGCGTGGTGGTGCTCAGGGCGGCAGTTGTTTTTTCTTACGAGCGCTGACCAATGAAGACGGTGTGCCGGTGGCCCTTGGCGACGTTTCTCGCGAAGACCGTCTCGGCATGCGCTTTGAACCCGGCTGAACTCATCGCTTTGACGAATCGCGGGTCGTCCTCGACACACCACACCCCGAGAACGCCCTTCGGCCTGAGACTGCGGCGGATGGCGGCGAGGCCGGCCGCCGAATAGAGCTTTTCGTTCTGTTCCAGCGCACACCCGCCGGGACCGTTGTCGACATCGTTGAGGATGACGTCGAACCCGTTCGGGCTGTCCGCGATGACATCCCAGATATCGCGCTCGACGATCTTCACCCTCGGGTCGTCCATGGGTCTGCCGGCGAGATGTCCGATGTGGTCCCGGTTCCACCCTACGACCGCCGGCAGGAGCTCGGAAACCACCACTTCCGACGGTCTCGGCGTCGAATCGAGAGCCGCCCGGGTGGTGTAGCCCATCCCGAGACCACCCACGAGTACCCGCGGCCGACACGTGCGGTCCACCAACTTCATCGCCATCCACGCCAGCTCTTCCTCAGAGTCGTGGGCACGGCTCGTCATCAACTCGATGCCACTGATGCGCAAGGTGAACACACCGTCGCGCTCGTAGAGAAAAAGCTCGTCTCCACCGGGAGTCGGCGTACGGTCGATCAGTCTTTCCGGTTTCATGGCCGGTCCTTCCTGATTGTGCAAAATCCTACAAAACTGCGAGGTGCAAGTCTCACCGCAGCGGTCGATCGCAGGCGGGGACGCCTGCGCTACAAGGGGGTTTGCGATTTTGTAGCGCCCGCGTCCCCGCGGGCGATGGTCCCACGAGAGTCGATTCCTGCCGCAATCCCGAACTCTGCAAGAGGCTCATATGGCACCTAGGTCGCTTTGTCCTCGAGCTCGGCCCAGCGGCGGTAGAGCCCGGCCACCCGTTTTCGTATCTTCTCGTGCTTGATGAAGGCCTCGTGGGCGGCATCGGCGTCGGACGCCACCTGGGGATCGGCCAGATGCTCCGCCGCAGTCTCGAGTTCGGTCTCGGCCTCGAGGATGGTCTCCTCCATGGCCTCGTACTCGCGTTTTTCCAGATAGCTGAGACCCGGGCGTTTGGGGCGCTCGCTCCGGCGCTCGGTCTTTGCACGCCGCGGCGCCCTGGTCTCGGGTTTGCGGTGGGCAAGCCACTGATCGACATCGGCGAAGGGTGTCGCGGCGCCTTCGCCGTCGAGACCGAGTAGGACGGTGCTCACTCGTTCGAGCAGATAGCGATCGTGCGAGACCAGCACCAGCGCGCCGGGGAATTCAAGCAGGCTCTCCTCGAGCACCTCGAGCGTCGGGATGTCGAGATCATTGGTGGGTTCGTCGAGCAGCAGCAGATCCGCCGGTTGCACCATGAGCCGCGCGATGTGAACTCGCGCCTGCTCGCCACCGGAGAGTTCACTCACGGGCTGATCGAGCTGGTCGTCGCGGAACTGAAACCGTCGCGCCCAGGTCACGACGTGGACCTCGCGCTCCCGGTAGATCACCGTGTCGCCGTCGGGTGCGAACGCCCGTCTCAGCGCGAGGCTCTGGTCGAGCTGAGCCCGGGCCTGGTCGAAATGGACAACCTGAAGGTGGTCGGCCCGCCGGATGACCCCGTCGTCGGGTTCGAGTTCGCCGGTCATGAGCTTGAGCAACGTGCTCTTGCCGCTGCCGTTGGCGCCAACCACACCGAGGCGCTGCCCTGGCTGCAGGACCAGATCGAGGTTTCTGAGCAGCGTCTTGCCACCCATCGCCTTGTCGACCCCCGAAGCCACCAGCAACCGTTTGGTCCGGCGACCCGAGGCGGTCATGTCGATGCCCACCGATGAAGTTGCCAGCTCGGTCCTGACCTGGGCGAGATCAACCTTCAAGCGCTCGGCCTGGTCGATCCGCGACTGGGCCTTGGTGGTCCGCGCTTTGGGCCCTCGGCTGAGCCACTCGATTTCCCGTCGGACCCGGTTGGCGAGACTGTCCCGGTACTGAGCTCGGCCTTCGAGATACTCGGCGCGTTTTTCCAAAAATGTCGTGTAACTCCCGGCGCAGCTGAAAGAACCACCGGGGTAGTGCGGCGCAACCTCGTAGACCCGGTTGGCCACCCGGTCGAGAAAGGCGCGATCATGGCTGATGACAATGTAGGCGAGCAAGCGGCTCGAGAGGAGCATCTTCTCGAGCCAGAGGATGCCGTCGAGATCGAGGTGGTTGGTGGGCTCATCGAGGAGCAGAACCTCGGGATCGCCGGCCAGGGCGGCGGCGATGGCCAGCCGCTTCCGCCACCCGCCCGACAACTCCCCCACCCGCTGTTCGGGAGAACGGAAGCCGAGCTGATCGAGGGCGATGGCAACCCGGACCTGGCGCTCAGTCTCGTCCTCGCCCTGCTGAGGTTGCATGGCCGCACCGCGCGCTGCCACCTCCATCACCGTTGACGACAACTCGAAATCGTCCTCCTGCGCCACCGTGGCAACCCGAAGCTGTCGGCGACGGTGGACCTCGCCCTCGTCGGGTTCGAGATCGCCCGAGAGGATGTGGAACAAGGTGGTCTTGCCCGCGCCGTTGGGGCCGATGACCCCGATCCGATCACCCTCGTTGATCGTCAGGTTCAACCCATCGAAAAGGGTTCGGGGCCCGAATGAGTGACTGAGCTCGCGCGCGGTGATGAGTGACGCCATACCGCCGAGAGTATACGCAGCCTCAGCCCGTCATTTCCCGGATGGCCTCGAGAAAGACCTCGTTGTCCTCGCTGGTGCCCACCGAGATCCGCATGAAGGTCGGCATTCCCCACTTGGCGCCAGGCTGAACAAAGATCTGTTTGTCTTGCAGGCCGCGAACCATGGAATTGGTGGCCACACCGAAATCAGCCATGAAGAACGGCGCCCGATACGGGAGAGGCTTCACGCCGAGTTCTTTGAGCCCGGAGCGGAGCTGATCAAGACCCTTGTCGATGAGGGCGACATAGCGTTGGACGTGAGCCTGATCAGCCAGCGCTGCGGGCCCGGCGACCAGCGCTGCGGTGTTGATGCCGAAGTCTCCCCACCACACCGTTCGAACCTGGTCGAGCACCGAATCGGGTCCGATGGCGTAGCCGAGACGCAGCCCGGCAAGACCGTAGGACTTCGAGAAGGTCCGCAGAACGAGAATCGGCGCACCTTCGAGGGCGAGATCGATCGAACTGCCTCCCTTGGGGAGAAAATCGTGGTACGCCTCGTCGACAATGAGAACGGCTCCAGCCGGCAACGCCTCCGTCAAACCGAGGATCTCCGCCCGCTCAACCGGCGCGCCGGTCGGGTTGTTCGGGTTCGCCAGATACACCATCCGGGTGTCCGGGCGGATGGCCTTGATCACGGCCGCGGCATCGACGACGCCCGTTTGACCCAACGGCACGCGGATAGCCTGCCGACCCATGGTTTCCGCCACACCGGCAGCCCAGCCATAGCTCGGTGTCGGCAGGACGATGCTGCCGCCATCTCTGAGAAACGCCCACGGAGTGAACTGGAGAAACTCGGTGGACCCACAGCCCACCAACACGTTTCCCTCCGGGATCGAATAAAACCGGGCAATGGATTCGGTGAGGGGATCGATGTAGTTGTAGCGGTTGGAGTCCTGCAAGGTGTTTTCGAGGAGCGCGCCGATCACCTTCTTCGATGGCCCGAGGGGGTTCTCGTTGAAGTTCATCCGGATTGAACCGTCCGGGAAGCCACCGGGGGGAAAGCCGGGGATGGGTTCTTTGACGGCGGAACCCTCCACCGTCGCGGCCATGGCGGGGACCGAGATTCCTGCGGCCGCCGCAGCGGCGGCGATGGTGCTGAGAAATGCTCTCCGGGTGGGCATGAGACCGTCCGGGTAACAACTCGACAAGCGATCATTCACCAGGTGCATGGAGGCTCCCAACCAACCGCACTCGGGGCGATCGGTTCACGCAAACCACATCCGTTCATCACAGAAGAACAAGGTACTCGGTATCAAACGAACGAACGTCGAATCAGTCCCTCATCAAGGTCAATGCTCTGCGCACCAGGCTGACGTGATCCTGAACCCATTTTTCCACCTCGACGATCTCTTCACTCGTGAACTCCATGTCCTGCGCAATCGTGGCGATCAGGGTCTGCTCGCCGAGATCGAAGTTGGTGTCGGTGTAGGCGAGGCCGAAGAGTTCGAGAAGGGCCGCCACCCGCGACCTCCGGTCCTTGAAAAGCCTCGAAAGCTCACGGATGCTCCGGGTGTCCTGAGTGGATTTGGAGACGCCCATCTCGGCCTTGAGAGCGGCCAAAGCCGACGCTTCGCGACCGACAACGATCCCGTCAGCCTCGATCATCTTCTCCGCCAACAGGACGAACGCGCGCTTCTCATCGATATCGAGCATGTTCAAAAACATTGGTCGCCCCTTTCAACCAAACCAGAATATCAGCGGTGGACGCGGTCGACCGGTTCATCCGATCATTTCCCGCAGCCGCTTGATGTGTTTCGGGCGGGTCCCACAGCAACCGCCAATGATGGTGGCGCGGGCATCCAACCACCGCTGGACCTCCACAGCATAGGCATCCGGATTGAGGTAGGTCGCCGCATCCCGCTGCGCCGCGTCGACGTTGATATCGACACCGTCTGTGCCCTCCTCGGGCGCGACGTGTTCGGCATTGGCATAGCCGCCGATGGGCCCGGTGGTGAGTTCTCCGAGAATCGGCAAGGCCGCCGTCACAAAATTGGCGCCGCAGCAGTTCACCAAGTAGGCCGCGGGCGCGAGATCACCTAGAGCCTTCACCGCATCGGCCAGGCTCTCACCGCTCGGCAGGGTGTTCAATCGGGTGCCCTGGAGAGTCCAGCTCATCCAGTATTCGAGCCCGGTCTCGGCGGCCGCATCACACGCCCACACCGCCTCTTGAGAGTTGGCCAGGGTCTCGCAGAGAATCAGATCGACCCGGTCTTTGAGCACCGAACCGATCCTGCGATAGCTGTCGATGACCTTTGCCCGTTCATCGACGAGGTCGGCTCGGTAACTCGTTTCCAGCGGTGGGAACGATCCCGCGATTCGCGGGCGACGACCCACCCGGGCGACCGCCTTTTCGGCGAGGTCCACGGCCAACGAGGTGAGTTCCTCGACACGGTCGCCCATCCCCTCGCGGGAAAGAATCGGCGGCGTCACGGAGTAGTTGTTGATGGTCAGGACATCGGCGCCGGCCTCGATATATGCGGCGTGAACATCGACCACCGCATCAGGGTCCTCAATCAGCGCCATCGCCGACCAGATCGATTTCGTGTAGTCGGGCACCTTGACCCCGCGCAGTTTGAGCTCGTAGCCGATTCCCCCATCAAGAAGCGTGATCATCAGTATTTCCTTTCAGTTCGTACCCGGCAACGATACCAACCCCGCCTCGATGGCCGACAATCGCCGCTCGAGGTGTTCTTCATGCCGTGTTTCACCGATTCGGCGAGTCCGGGCGATCTCCCTTGACTGTTCCGAACGACCTTGATTTTGAGATTCGATTACCTAAACCTCTGTTCTCTTTTGAATTTACGCCGACTGTGTAACCATGACTCCGAGAGCGATGGAGGGTCGAATGAGCGACAAAAAGACCGCGGTCTCACGCCGGGGCTTCCTCAAGATTGCCGGGCTGACCGGCGCCGGGGTTCAGGCCGGAGCCCTGATCGGAGCCGGTGTCGCCGCGGGCAGAGACTCGGAAAGTTACACCGGGTGGGAGTCCTTCAACCCGGGAACCCAGTTCTTCGATCGCGGACCATTCGAGTTCGATGGCCCGGCCCACCTCCCGGTCGGACCGGTCCGACGTCCGAGCCACACCACCGACTTTGTTTTCGGCCGGGTGGCCACCTTCGAGCGGGCCTACAAGGAGAATCCAGATTGGACCCCCGAGGACCCCATCGAAGACCTCGGTCTGGTCCCGGATCTCGTCGAGTTCTACAAACGCTTTCCGGAACGCCTCGAGTGGGACTACCGGACGATTTCGGAGACGGTCCCCACCAGCCGCGAGGACCGCAAAAAGTACGAGAACTACTACAAGCTCGCCGAGATCTACTCCAACGGATTCACCGCCCACGGGATGCACCTCCCGAGCCCCCACGATCCACCCGATATCTCCGATTTCCAGATGGGCGCGGGTTCCCACACCGAGCCCATCGGCGAGGCGGTCCCTTTCAAAAACCCGGAATTGGCCGCCGAGTTCATCAAGGAACTCGCACACCGCTACGGGGCGACCCTGGTGGGGATCACCAGGACCAACCCGAACTGGCTCTACTCTGACGGTTGGCGCGGCTGTCCCCCGGACTACGACTTCTCCCCAGTGCCCGAGCACTGGGAGTTCGCCATCGTCGTCGGCGTTCCCATGGAGTGGGATGTCATCCTCTCGAGCCCTCAGTTCTCGACCAGCTACGACGCCTACGACCGGGTGTCGACAGTTGCGGTTCGTCTCGAAGGGGCCCTCAAGTACGCGGGTTATCCGGCGCGGGCTCACTCGCCCATGACGGGTTATGACCTGATCGTCCCACCGCACGCGGTGGAGGCCGGGCTCGGCGAGGTCGGGCGCACCGGGTTCTGCATCACCCCCGAGGTCGGAGGCAACTGCCGGATGGCGATCGTCACCACCAGCCTGACCATGGCCACCGACCGGCCCATCGATTTTGGAGTCGCCGAGTTCTGCGCCAAGTGCAAGCTCTGCGCCGACTCCTGCCCTTCCGGAGCGATGTCCAAGGCCGACAGCCCCGACGGCATGGAGATCCGCGGCTACGAGCACTGGTATGTCAACAACGGCGCCTGCTACAACTACTGGCGCGAGTCCATGGGCCCCATGGGGTGTCGACAGTGTGTCGCCGTCTGTCCCTACAGTCGCAAGGACAACTGGCTCCACGATGTCGCCCGAAAGATCGACCCGAGGGACCCCACCGGCGTTGCGAGCAGTTCGCTTCTTTGGATGCAGAAGAATCTCTTCCCCTACCCCGATGCGGCGGAGTACAGGCGGCCGCCGACGGGTCGCTTCGCCAGCTTCCGCGAACCACCCGAGTTTCTGGTCTCGGAACGATACCTGGCGGTCGAGATCGTCAAACCGAAGGAGGGATGAGATGGATCTCACGGGTGGTCCCTTCTGGTTTCTCATGGGTGTGGTCTTTGTCGCGGTCGCCGCGGGCTTCCACGCGTTCGCACGCGATCGTGGCTGGGTCGTGACGTGGTGGAAGGCCCTGCTGGCCGTGATCTGGTACGGCATCCTGTGCACCAGCTTCTTCGCCTGGGGCACGCTGGTCGGTGAGAACGAGGCCGCCGCCGGTTTCAAACTCTTCCTCATCGGGATCTTCGTGTCCATCGTCTTCGGTGTTGCGCTGGTTCGTCTGATGGCGCACTCAACCCGCTAGGCCGAGGAACGACGACCGGATGGACCAACGACGTGGTGATCGGTTTTTTGCCTTCGGGGCGTTGATTCTCATCGCCGTGATCTGGGTCGTCAGCGCGGTGCGGACTCAGGCGGACCTCATGCCCGTCGTTGGTCGGACGGCGCCCGAGGCCGACCACATCGAAAAGCAGGATTCCGATCTCTACGCCGCCTGGGCCGACGCCGGTGAAACCGAGCTCATCGCACGGATCGCCATCGGATCGGCCGACGGCTACGGTGGTCCGCTCCGTACTGCCGTCGCGGTGAATCAGAGCGGCAGGGTGGTCGGGGTCGCCATTGCCGACGACAAGGAGACCTCGGCGTGGATGGAGCGGGTGCTCGGAAGCGGTCTGCTCTCGAGCCTCACCGGCAAACGCTACGATGATGAGTTCATCCTCGGGGGCGATGTCGATGGCGTCACCGGTGCGACCTACACCGCACGCGCTCTCGCCTCGGCCACAGCCGCCGGTAGCCGAAAAGCCGCAGTCGCTTTCGATCTGCCGATCAAGGAGCCCGTTCCCCCCCGGATCGTCTTCGGTTTCCCGGAGATCGTCCTGATCCTCCTCTTCGCCATCGGCTTTTTTGGTCACCAGAGTCGATTTCCCTATAGAAAACAGGCTCGGTGGATCTCCATGATCACCGGTCTGATCGTCCTCGGATTCGTCTACAACAGCCCAATCACCCTCGCCTACATCACCAAATTGGTACTCGGCTACTGGCCCCAATGGCAGACCAATCTCTATTGGTACTTCCTCATCGGCGGGATTCTCTTTGTCTTCACCGTTGACAACAAAAACCCCTACTGCCAGTGGTGCTGCCCCTTCGGCGCCGCCCAGGACTGCATGGGCGCCATCGGCGGCGCCAAGAGCCGTACAACTGCTCGATTTCGGCAGCTCCTGATCTGGCTGCAACGGCTTCTGACCCTGGCGGCCATCCTCCTCGGTGTGTGGTTTCGAAACCCCGGTGTCGCGAGCTACGAGCTCTTCGGCACTCTCTTCGAGCTCCTCGGGAGTTCGGTTCAGTTTGTCGCCCTCGGTCTCGTGCTCATCGCCGCTCTCTTCATCAAACGCCCGTGGTGCAACTATCTCTGTCCCATCCGGCCGGTGACGGATCTGATTCGACTCATCAGACAGACTGTGAAGGAACAATGGCAGAAAGCGACACTCACAACACCGGCCGCCTGACCTCCTGGATCATCCTGATCTTTGTCCTGGTCGTGATGGGTTTGTTGATCGCCGATCTCGGCTCAAACATCGAGGGCGAGCTGGACCGGGGCAACCGGCCGGACGGGACGAACGCGGCCACGACGTCGCCGCCGGACTAACCGCTGGCTCGTTCGCCCTGAGCCTCAAGCGCCACGGCGACCAATCCCCACGCACCCCACACAGCGATCGCCGTGAGGACGATCCAGTAGGGGGCTTCACTGCCCAGATTCCAACCGGCGGCGCCCCTCGCATCGACCAACGCCGCGAGGCAGACCACCGGCCAGTAAACCGTGATCCCGAGCGCCGCGACCAATGACAGTCGGCCCCATTGCATCCCGCGGGAATGGCCGATCAACCCAGCCAACAGGACCGGGATGTAAACCACAAGATCCGCAAACGCGAAACCATACCAGAATGCCGCACCCACCTCGGTGATCGCCTCAGCGGGCTCCTGGGTTCCCATGGAGACGCCCAGGTCATAGCTCAGGGCGGTGAGCCCCTGGGCGATGATCAGATATGCAAGCAGAAGCCATCCGGGGCCCTGAACCGTAAAAAACGAAAGCCCTCGACGCGGCGATGTCTCGTTCATGGCCAGAAGTCTTGCACATTCAACGGACCTCGACGGCGGAAAGCCAGCGAGCTATTCTCCATCTCGAGACCCCGGCCGGTGAGACGGATCACCATAATCCCCCCATTTTGTACCAAAGTGAGTCAATAATCGATACTTGACTGCGCGTTTTCTGGCATTGAATTTGCGTATCTGTCTATCAGATGCATTTTCAGACCTTGCTTCCAGCCCAGAAAATAGGGGCACACCATGGGGCGGCAACCACCTCCGGCGCATCGTTCGACACGACAGCGACCGTAAGGCGGTTGATCCTCAACCCATGGATGGTGTCGGTCGTCGCATCGGCGTCGGTTTTTCTGGCGGTCCCCGGTCTTCAGTGGCTGACTTCGAACACCCGCTCGTTCGTCACAGACTACTTCTCCACGATGGTGCTGATCTTCCTCGCGATCGGCGCCGTACTGTCCGGTGTCAAAAACCTCGAGTCTGAGCGTGAGCGCTACTTCTGGCGACTGTTCGGGCTCTCGTTGTCGGCGTGGCTGGCTGGCGAGATGTTGGCATTTCTCTATCTCGACAACGTGAACGCAAGCGCGGGCACCGGTGTGGATGCGCTCTATCTCATTCTGTATCTCGGACTCGTCCTGGCCCTCGATCTCCAACCCGAGTCCGCAGAAAAAAGATTGAGGATCCGTCCCCTGCGACTCCTGGCCAGCGCAGGGAGAATCCTCTTCGTCGGCGGCCTCTTCGCCTACTTCGTTCTCCTGCCCCGCACTCTGGGAGTCACCGAGTATCTGACCTGGGTTCCGTCTTTCAGTTTCTACGTCATCCTCGATCTCTACCTCGTCGGTCGGTTGGTCTATTCCGCGGTTCACGCCCACACTCCACGTTGGCGCTGGATCTATGGTCTTCTGAGCATCGCATGGGTATTTGTGCTGGCAACCGACTCCATCGATTTCGCATGGATCGCGAGCTATCTCCCGGCAAGCCTCCCGGAATTCGCCTATGTCTGCTGGTTCATGCCGATGATTCTCATCGTCGTGGCAAGTCGAATCCGGCATTCCACCGGCGACTCTCTCCAGCCCGCCGACATCATCGACGACGATGACCGAATCCGGGCCATTCCGCTGCTCGTCTACTCGTTGGGATTCGCGTTGATCCACCTGTTTCTCAGCGCGGTTCAACACGACCAGGGGTTACTGCAGAACGCCCGAGCCGGGCTGGTCATGCTCTGCCTCATCGTGTTCGGGATCCTGAATCTTGTTCAGAACTCCGTCATCGAGCGCCAGAGCCGGGAGCAAAGCCTCCGCCGCAAGGAGGCCGAGGAGCACATCCGATCGCTGTCGCTGGAAGATCCATTGACCCGGCTGCTCAACAGGCGGGCGTTCGACGCGGAGTTCTCCCGAGCGGTGGCCAGGGCCAGTCGCAGCGGGCTTGTCCTCGGGCTCATGTTCATCGATCTCGACGACTTCAAGGCGGTCAACGACACTCATGGTCATACCGCAGGCGACTGCGTCCTCAGAGAGGCCGCAGCGCGGATCAAAGCTTTCACCCGTGAGGTCGACACCCTCGCCCGCTATGGCGGTGACGAATTCATCGTGGTGCTCGAAGGGCTCGAACGTCCGGCCGACGCCCAGGTCGTGGCAGACAGAATCCTCGATGGTTTCAAGATGGGCTTCCAGTTCGAAACCGGACGCATCAAGTTGTCGGCGAGTATCGGCATCGCCATCTACCCCGGAGACGGACGAACACCGTCGCAGCTCTTCGAGGCCGCCGATCGCGCCATGTACAGCGTCAAGGAGTCGGGGGGCTCGGGAGTCCAACTTGCCTGATACCCGCCGCGCTGGGACCGAAATCCTTTATCAGCGTCGGGTCTCCCCATCCGCCTCCTTCGCCAGCAGATAGTCTTCCTTGGTGTTCCACGGTGGAATGTGGTGCGGTGCCAACCCGTAGGATGTCTCGGCGAGCGGCGCCGGGCTTTGAGGAATGTGCGTTGCCAGTTCGGCCTTGACGGCCGCGAAGGCCGGATCCGCCGCCAGATTTGTCCACTCCTCGGGGTCGATGTCGTGATCGTAGAGTTCCTCGCTGTCATCGATGTAACGGATATAGCGCCATCTCTCGGTGCGGATGGAGTACTCGAAACGGTCATAGGTCGTGATGGCCGGATACTCCCATTCGCTCTGAGGGTCCTCGAGCAACGGCACCAGACTACGCCCGTCGAGACCTTCCTTTTCGGGCAGTCCGGAAAGCTCGATCAGCGTCGGGTAGAGATCCACCAACGAGGTCACCCGTCGGCACCGCCCACCCTCCGAGGACCCACCGTCGAGCCCGGGCGCACCCTCGGGCGCGCGGATCATGAGCACCGTCCTGGCTACGTTGTCCCAGATGGCGAACTTCCGCCAGTGTTCCTTCTCGCCCAACTGCCAACCGTGGTCCGACCACAAGACCACGATCGTGTTTTCGGCGTGGCGACTGTTGTCCAACGCACGCAGCAGGCGATCGACCATCGCATCGGCGTACGCAATCGAGGCGAGGTAGCCCTGCACCGCCGCCTGCCACTGTCCTGCTTCGACCACGTGGCGATGGTAGTTTCCACCGCGTGAGGCGATCTCGCGAGCCCGATCGCCGAGATCGTCGAGGTCTCCTTCCAACACTTTCGGCAGCTGCACCGTCTCGAGGGGAAAGAGATCGAAGTATTTCTTCGGCACGTACCAGGGCAGGTGCGGCCGGTAGATGCCGCACGCCAGGAAGAACGGGCGATTCCGGTCCTCCTCGAGTTGATCGATCACCCACGAAACCGAACTGAAATCGCCGGTCTCCTCATCGGGGATTTCGATGGGCGACCAGTCGAAATCGCCGTACATGAAATCAAAGGGAGGCATGCTCACCGTGCCGTATTGATTCGGGTAGAAGTAGTCCGGCATGTGCTTCTCTTTTGAAGGGAAGTACTCCTCCCACGACTCGGGATCAGGCTGATCGTTGTGGAAGATCTTGCCGGCGCCGCCGACCCAGTAGCCCTGGTCCCGGAAGTACCGGGGAAGGGTCACCGCATCCGGCAGAGCTTCACGCCAGTACTGGTAATTGGAGTACAAACCCGACGAATAGGTGTGAAGACCAGTCAATAACGCCGTTCGAGAAGGATTGCACGCCGGCGACGCACAGTAGTTCCTCTCGAACACCACGGATTGCGAGGCCAATCGATCCAGCGCCGGCGTCACCGCCTGGGGGTGGCCGCCCAACGGCTCGATCCAATCATTGAGGTCGTCCACCGCAATGAACAGGATGTTCGGCCGGTCCGCAGCAGCCGACTCATCCGGTGGCGGTCCAGAGCACCCACCCAGAACCAGCGCCGCGATTATCACTCTAGTGGCCCACGGAATCGATTCCGGTCTTCGGATGATCATTGTTCCTCCGGGTCGGTCATCAACGATACCGAAACGGAACCCCTATCGGAAGGGCCCAACCATCAGAGGTCGACTTTGACGTCAAATCCGCCCCAGAACATCCGGTGGCCGTCGCTGGGCATGTCCGTCGGATTCATCGGTTTCTGCGAACGCGGGTCGGCCATCACCGCGGCCAGGACCTTGTCGTGGTGCGGGCGTCCCGCCTCCAAGGTGGCTATCAGGACCATTGGTCAGACCAATGGAGAGTTTTCCCGTGCGGAACACGATTTTTGGTGAGGTTCAGCAGAGTCGCGCGCGAACGATCCGGCGGACACGCTCGAGCAATTCGGCGTCGCGGTGCAACAGGTATGCGATGTCAATGCCGGTGAGCATGGTGCTGAGCTCGAGGGCGATCTGATCCGGATCGGAAGCCGCAGGGAGTTCATCGTTCTCGATGGCCCGGCCCGCGTTGTACGCGAGGAGCCCCACCCACTCCTTCTGGCCCTCTGCTACCCGGTCCCTGAGCCGCCCGTCGCTGGCGCCGATCTCGGCAGCGACCGACGCGAAGAAACAGCCCTCGGGCCACTGGCGGCGCGCGATGTAGTCGAGGAAGCCTTCGCACAGGGCGAGCAGCTGGTCGCGGCCAACCTGGCGCTCGAGCGCCGGTGTGATGACCTCTGAAATGAAGATCGCTCGCGCGGCGTCGACGGTGGCGAGCTGTAGCCCTTCCTTCGACCCGAACAAACCGAAGACGCCGCTCTTACTCATTCCCGTTGCGGCAGCAAGACGGGCGAGCGACAGCCGGTAGATTCCGTCAATGGTGGCCAGACGCACGGCTGCGGCCATGATCTTGGCTCTGGATTGCTCCCCGTCGATTCGTATCCGCTTTTTGGTCATCACCCTTGACAGGTTAGCACGAACGTGCGTATGTTCTATTTAGTTAGCACGAACGTGCGTACATTATCTAAGGAGACCAGAATGAAAAAGACACGATCCCCCCTTCTCGCTCGCCAGCACGAACTCCGAACCACGTACGGCCGCAATCCGTCGGAAGCGATCACCACCAAACGGGTGCGAACCGTACAAACGGCATCCACCGATGCGATCCACGGATCAGTCGTCCCGGACGACTTCGCGAGCGAGATCTGGAACTATGGCATCGATGAAAAGGTCGGAGGACTCGACGATCTCCCCAACCCGGGCCACCTGCTGTGCGCCGCTCTTGCCGCATGCATGGACAGCACCGTGCGCATGCTCGCCGAGCGGCTCGGCGTCATCATCGAGGAGCTCGAGGTCGATGTCGTCGGTGACGTCGATGTTCGCGGGTGCCTGGCGATGGAAGCCTCGGTCCGCCCCGGGTTTCGCGAACTCAGCTGCAACGTGAACTGCCGACCTGCGAAGGGTACCGACCCGAAAACCCTCGCCACGATCCTTGACCACGCCGAGCGTCTTTGCGTCACTCTGGACACCCTACGCAACGGCGTGACCATCGCGGTGTCTGCCGATATATATTCACAACCGATTCGGTCGCTTTCGAGTGCTTCATAACCCATGCATTTTCTTAAGGAGTTGTGCTTTGATATATCCATTGTTTTTGATGGTTCTACTGACGTTCATGGTCGGCGTTGTCGCTATGTTGACGAGATTCGTCAGCCTCCGAAGCGGCGATCTCAGAATGGGCTACTTCAAGCTCATGGAAGGAGGTGATATTCCAACGAGAGTCGTCCTAACAACCCGATGTTTCAATAATATGTTCGAAGTCCCTGTCCTCTTCTATGCGGCCGGCGTTCTCTCGATCAGTCTGGGCGTCGAGGGTTTTCCTGCGCTCGTATTTGCATGGCTTTTTGTGGCTCTGAGATACGTCCAAGCTTTGGTGCACTTAACTACCAACAACCTGCTTTTCAGGATGTCTTCGTATTGGATCTCGTTCATTTGTGTTTTTCTCTTGTGGATAAATTTGGTAATCCAGCAACAATAGGATGATATCTTCCCGGCGACGATCTCCAGAATTGCCGAGCACTCACGATCTTTCCTGTGGACACCACTTCGGTGGTGCACCGCATGGCTATGGGTTGGCGGGTTTCCTATCGTGCCTTCAACGCAGGCACCATAATCGGGTCCTGAGTTCGGTTATCGATGATCGAAGCGTATGCGGCGACGGGCCCGCCGGCCTCGACCTTGACCCGGGCTGTGCCGCAGAGGTCATGATCGCCGAGTTCCATGAGATCGAAAAGGTTGCTTTGGTACATTTCGTTGGCGGCCAGGTCGACCCGTTGGGATGACGCGACGATTGTTCCGGTTTCCGTCCAGAATGTCACAAGGACGACCGCGAACATTCCTCCAGTGCTCGAGTTCGCGATTCCGATATTGGTCCTAGAACCAGTAAGTCCATCAGCAGAATTGCACACGCCGGGCATGTACCCACTCTGCCCTTCCTCAATGACTCTCGATCCATCGAAGACCTGGACGTTCTGTCCGAATGTGCCCGCCGTAGGGGCGAGGTTGTATGTTCTTGCGGAAATCAGAGGAGCTGAATCGGCCCCCTGCCCGGAGACAACGATGTGTCCCTTGGAATTTTCTCCGCCCGGATGGGAAATCGATCCAATGACATCGGTCATCGATATCGCCTCTTTCGGCGAAAGACTGATCGGTCTCGCCGACACCCAACCGGAATAGTCGTCGGGATAGTACCGAAACACCGCCTCGAGCTGCTGAGAGCCGGGGTTGAAATAGGTGATGTCGGAGCGCCAGGTGGAGCCATGGAGTCCAGGTAGATGGGCAAGCCCGGGAATACTGCAGATGTGAGCGTTTTCGATACCCGGTTCGAGATACACGGGGTCTCCCGTGACATTGTCCACCACAGAGGCGTAGGCCACGACCCTGGCTCCATCCGGCGAGATCCTGAGAGAGAACGTGTCGAGGTCATCCGAGATCCCTGCAACCCGGGCGACACGGACGATCTGTGTTGAGCTGAAGGGCAACACGTCTCTCGTGAAGGTCTCCCCTATCTGGTTTCCCTGCTCGTCGTAGAGGGTGAAAGCAAGGTCGTTCGCCAGTTGCGATTCAAGATTCACGAGACCGATGTTGGTGCGGAAGCTGTCATTCTCAGACAGCCCGGTCAGATACAAAAATTGACCAGAGGGATTCGCCGCCGCAACACCTGGAACGTACTGACCGAAGGTGCCGCCCGGTGTGTCGTTGTATGTCCTGGACATGAGCACAGGTGTCCCTTCGGTTCCCTCACCGAAGGTCATTCTGAGCGAGCCCTTAGTGCTGTCGCCATGATTTCCGGGGAACGCAAGGGCGACATCATCAAAGGCGGAGGTTTGCTTGGGTCCGAGAACGAAGCTAATGGTTTGAATCCCGATCTGCGTGTTGTTGCTGTTCTCGGGCAGGTAATCGATTGTCACCTCAGCCCCTTGGTCCCCCGGGTTGAAGATCCGCAGATCGGTCTTCCAGAGGGTCTGGTTGAGTCCCGGGGTGTGAACCACGGTCGGGACCAACCAAACCGCCTCGCCGGCGGGGCCGGCCAATACGCGCAGAATTGCACTTTCGCTGTCTGAATAGCCGCAATTCGACGCCATCAGCTCAACCTGGTAGTCACCTGCTTCGAATCCGGAGCTAAATGTCCTGATCGAACGACTCAACACGACGCTGCCGCCCTTCTTGATCGTCCAGAGCCAGTCGGTCGGCGCGTTCGGACCAGAGCCGGTCGAGGTGTCGATGAAGGTGACGGTCTGATCGACCAGAGCCGGGTTTGGCAACATCGAGAACGATGCAACGGGAGGGCCGGTCGCGTCGCAACCGGTCGGGCACGATCCAGCATCATTGACACCAACATCCCTTGTCTTCGAACCGGCCGACGCCGTTGCCATGGTGACTTCCTTGGTTCCGGCCTCTGCCCATGTCCACTGCATCGTTCGGCAATCTCCGGGAACCGATGCACAGTCGATTTGTGGATTCTGACCATCACAGTCTTGGCCGCCGAAGTTCCACGACACGGGCTGGATGCCGGGGGCCGCGGTGAAGGTGACGGTCTCGCCAATATCGGGGCCATCGTTCGAAATGGTGAAATCGGCGACCTGCCCAGTGCCCGACTGCGTCACCGTAAAGGTCCTTCCGGCGATGGTCAGGGTGCCTGTCCTCGGATCGATCGATGTATTCTGCGCCACGTTATAAGACACCGAGCCGGCGCCCGATCCGCTTGAACCGCTCGTGATGGTCATCCACGTGCTATATGTCGTCGCTGTCCAGGCGCAGCCTGCGGCGGTGTTCACTGTGACCGTTCCGTCTCCCCCAGTCGCTGCGAAGCTGGCCGACGAGGGCGAGATCGAGTACGAGCAGCCTGGTTCGAGAGACTCCAGCAGCGCCTCAGCCATGATGATTCCGTGGCCCGAATCCCGGTCGAACCCGGGCGCCTCGATGTCGAGTGCGGTCTGCTCGAAGATCTGGCGTGCCACGCCTGGAGAAAGTGAAGGGTCCAGATCCTTCATCAACGCCGCCAAGGCAGCGGCATGCGGTGCTGCCGCGGACGTGCCGAAAAACGTATTGAAACCACTGCTCGCAGTCGAAACACCGTCAGCGGCTGTCATGTCGGGTTTCTGCCGGACGACTCCTCCTGATGACAAGAAGTTGCTGGGTGTGATTGGTGTTCCATCTCCATGGAAGAACACCCGACGCGGACCGTCTGAACTGAAATCTTCGACGGGGTTGGTGGAACCTCCGACAAACAAACCGCCTCCGGCAGTTGCCACATCCACCGCCGCAACAGCAAACGCCCCGTCTGCGGCCGGGTGCCCCCAAACCTGCCCTGACGTGTTGAGCGTCAGCCGGCCGCGATGAGTATTGATATGGAGATAGCGGGCTTCGGCATCTCCATCGAAGTTGATCACCGCGAGCTGAAAACCCTGGGACACGGGCCCGGGAATGACTTCAATAGGACTGAACCCAGGACCGCTCTGGAAGTCGTTCGAGCAATAGATCACCGACGATCCGGTGTCGTCGAGTAAGCAAAAATCATAGTCATTGGACGAGTCAAGCCAAGAATCAGACCACTGAAGCGTGATGAGACCGGGCGCTTCCGCGGTCAACACGTTGGTTTGAACTCCGCCAAAATCATGGAGGTATCCGGCTGAGTCGCCGCTCGTGGTCCCGATCCAATCGACCCAGACACCGCTGTCCACGAAGTCCCCTTCCCAGACTCCGGATGTCATGTTCGTGAGATTTCCACTATTGCCCGCCGAAGAAAAAAACAACACACCTGCGGCCACGACCGTCTCAACCGCCTGGGCGATGATCCCGTCTTGAAAAACCGGCGCAGCCGGGAAGTGAATATCGTCCACGATGACGTCACAACCAATATCCGCAAGGGCCAATATGTTCTGCGCCATCTGCGCCTCGCTGCTCCCTGCGGCTGCAAAAACCAGATCAGCACTTGGGGCGAGATCGTAGACGATTTCCATCATCGCCGTTCCTTCGCTCGTACCAACTCCGCCCTGGCCCGGGAGCACCGTTACATTGAGGGGGAGATCCCCACTGGCCTGGAGAGCTGACAAATCTTCAACGCTGTCCGAGATCACTCCAACTGTGACGCCGCTGCCATCAACCCCAAAACGAGTCCTGGCCAGGTCGGCACCATGAGCGAAATCACCTTCTGAAACGTTGATCTTGTTGAGGATTGGGGGGTACACCGATCTGATTCGAAGGGTCGCATCGTGTTCCGCGAGACGTTCGATCTGGTCAAGGGGTACTCGCGCGATCACAAGATCGACCCTCGGAAAAGTCGCGACCGTCCGGCCACCGCGAGCTTCAATGGCATGCTCCGTCACTCCAAGATCGCTCGAACGAATCTCCACCAACACACCATTGACGTTCTCATCGAGCTGGCCCAGGGAGAATCCGGGGATCTTCCGAAACAGCTCGTCTCCACGCCTGCGCTTGGCTTCAAGCAACAAACGTGACTCGATCTTCTGTTGGGAAGGGGTTCGGAGCGCTTTCTCGGAAAGAAGCACACCGATCTGGGCTTTTGCCGACTCGCTGATGTCTTGGGTGTCTGCGGAACAGACTTGAGGTGCCTGACAGCAGAGCAACAACAAAGCCATGAGGCTCGGCAGCGTCGCCAACACCCTCTCGAACGCAGACTCAGCTGAGGCTCGCCCTGCGGGTACCATTTTCGCCTCCAGTCTCTCAGTCTTGCGTTCCATCACAGATGGCTCCCTTACGTTGTGACCCGCGCAGTGGTTCGTCACATCGTCCTCCACCGGATCGCAGGGATTTGTAGCAAGCGGAAGACTCACCGGTCCCCCAAAACCACCACTTCCATTTCGATGCCCTGCGCATTCAATGCGAGATATCATGCTGAGTTCTGAGACAATCTTATCTCAGATTGACATCATCATCGTCAGAATGACACTTCGATCATGCCATCGAAGTCGCAGGACACACCGGCGATCGTGGTTTGGCGGGCCGGCTAAGAACCCTGTTTGAAGTCTTCTTTTTTCAAGCCATGCTTGGTCATCAGCTTGTTGAGCTGGCGGGGAGTGATTCCCGCCGCTGTCGCGGCAGTAGAGATGCGTCCGCGATGCGCCTCGAGCTGCCGTTTCAGGTATTCCCGCTCTGCGACCGACGCCGCCCGGGTTCTCACATCGGCAAGCGACTTCGCCACGTCAAGCCTCATCTTGGCATTTGCCTGCCCCGGAGCAAACAACTCTTCCGGGAAGCTCGATGAGGTGAGGAGGGGCGAGGTTTCAAGGATGAAGGCCCGCTCCAGGAGATTCTCGAGCTCGCGGATATTGCCGGGCCATTCGTAGGCGAAGAACGCATCGAGGACGGCCGGCTCGATTCCCACGATTTCCTTGTGATGCAACGGCCGGAGTCTTTCAACGAACAGGTCGACGAGCACCGGAATGTCGTCACGCCGGTCTCTCAGGGGCGGGATCTCGATGGGAAAGACATTGAGCCGGTAGTAGAGGTCTTTTCTGAACTTCCCATCGGCGGTCATTTCCTGCAGGTCGATGTTGGTCGCGGCCAGGATTCGAACATCGACCTCGACATCCCGCTCACCGCCGACTCGCTGAATCGTTCGCTCCTGGAGCACGTTGAGCAGCTTGACCTGCATCGCTTGCGTGATGGTTGCGATCTCGTCGAGAAAAAGCGTGCCTCCGGTTGCGATTTCGAACTTTCCCAACCTCCGGCGATCGGCGCCTGTGAAGGCGCCTCTTTCGTGACCGAAGAGTTCGCTCTCGAGCAGTGTGTCCGGAATCGCTCCGCAGTGGATACCGACAAATTGGCGCAGGGCTCGAGTGCTGTTTTGGTGGATGGTCTTTGCCAGGAAACTCTTCCCGGTGCCGGTTTCACCCGTGAGCAGGACCGTCGACCGCGTTGGGGCCACCTGCCGGATCTTGCGGAGAACAGCCATCATCGACTCTGCCCGACTCGTGATCGTTCCAAACGTCTCAGCTTCGAGTGAGAGCCGACGACGATAGCGAAGCTCCGAACTGAGGAGTTCACGGCGATCAATGCTCTCGCGCACCAATTGCACTTCTTCGCGGACGATGGGATAGGTCAGATAGTCGTTGGCGCCAGCCCGTACATAGCCGATCGCCTCTCGGATTCCCGATTGGTGTGACATGACCACAACTCGAGCACCAGGCACCATTTTTCGGAAGCTTGTGAGGATCTCGGAGTGTTCTTTCCCGTTCGCGATCAGCCGCAGCGCGGCGACGTCGACAAACGCAAATTCGACCGACTCACCACTGCCGGCGGATTCGTGCGCATCCAGAGAATCAACGATGCGAACCTTTTCATCCGGGTAGGACGCCCGAATGACCCGCGCCTCCTCCGGTTCCGCTGTCACTACCAGTATTTGGCACATCTGTGGCGAGCTCCTGTTCCCAGGAGTTTAACCCGATCCCCAGGTCGGAATCTCGCCGGATGGTACGGATCCATCCGCACCAGTCCGAACAGAAAGGGAGGACGCACGGTGGGTCCACCAGCAACGGGCGCCCATCTCGACTGCCGGCAGTAATCGTCAAATCAAGATGTGGCGGCTCGATCGTCGGCAATTCATGATCACGCGATCCTGATCGGAACCGCGGCTTCCGATTGGACAAAAGCTTCGGAATCTCGTGTTCTGCAGACCGCAATTCAGGATCATCGTGCGACTCCAACTCAACAGCCTCGAACGCTGTAAGTTGTTGAAAAGAAGATATCAATACCTCCAATGTCATTCTTTCGCGCAAATGAGCACGATCCTCAGAACTGGCACGCGGGTTGCGTTAGCCTCTTGTACTGGGTAGCCCTCTCGAAAGGTGATGGCAGCGAAGCTGACTCGACGAGGGCAGGCGCCACTTAACGTGTAGCGCCCGGCCCAGATTTGCTCAAAACAACTGCGCTGCGGGTGGATGATCAACCGACGAGTGGCGACGAAAAACGACTCAAACGAAAAGGGGTCACGATGATCAGAAGGACTGGCGACGCCAAGAGTGGACTGCGGGTTCTTTCGATCGTCGCGTTGAGTTTGCTGGTGTTCTGCGTTGAGGCCGGCGCGAATACACCCAAGGACGACCTCAAGCAAGGGGCGCGGTATGAGAAGGAAGAGCAGTATCTTCCGAGCAGCCGAATCCTATGCGAGGATCCTCCGATTGACACCGGGCGACCAAAAGGCCCGGACCGCTCTCGCACGGGTAGGAGATCGGGCGTTGGAGGAGAAGCTCGCAGCCGCTGCGGTGCTCGAGACCGAGATGAAGCTCGACGAAGCCATTGCGCGCAATCGACACGGCCGGTCGGCTGCGGGATCAGATGCTCTCGCTGAAGATCGAACTCGATCGACCGAGCGCCATCGATTCGAAGAGACGAGGAGCTCGTGACCCTCCGGGTCAGGGCCCTCCTCGCGGAGGCCGATCGCGCCCAGGCGGACGGCCTGTGGAGCGTGGCTGTCGCCCACCTGCAGCAGGTCGATGCACTCGCGCCCGACTTCGAAGACACCAGAAAACGTCTGCACGACGTGTGGGTCTCGTGGGGGGAAGCCAATCTGCGCGAGGGACGCCTGCGGGCAGCGGCGGAGAGGTTCGAGCAGGCCGCACGAGTTCCGACTGCAGGATCGACGGACTCGGCAAAGAGAGCGGCCGCCATCCGTGTTGGGCTGGGTTTATCCGCCCTCGAGCGAGGGGCGTGTCGAAGCGCGATCGCCGACCTGCGATCGGCCGACCGTCTGGCCCCGGGATCGGTGCAGCCGGAAGTCCTCCAGCGAGCGTCGGCATGCGCCCGCACCTGTGTCCAGCTCAAGGTCGTCGCCGAAACCGACTCCGGCCTCGGTGAGACCCGGTTCGAGGAACTCCGCACCGATCTGCGCGGGCCAGGTCGGCGCCGCAGCATCCGAGTTCCTCCTCGTTCAGGGAGCGAACGCGGGCCGTGCCCCCAACTGCGATCAACGCACCGTGCCGGGGGTGGACGGCCGGCCGATGAAGACGGGTCCCTACGTGGCGGTTGTGAAGGTGACCGCTTTGAGGATCATCCGACAGCCTGCTTCCTCTGTGACCCGGCAGGCCCAGACCCAGCACGGCGGCATGTCAGCCACCTACTACACCTACGAGGAGTATCGGGAAGTGCTGACCGGGACGCTCTCGGGCTGGGTCACCGTGGCCGATCAGAGGATCCGGCAACCTCAACATGGCGCTCCCGCTTCAGATCACCGGCGAGGCCGTCGTCAGGTGGCGTCGAGCTCCAGCTGTCATCCGCCACGTATCAGGATCTCTACACCGGGCGCCAGTCCACGGTGGTCATGATCGATGCCACCGATCGAGGCAAGGCGCAGGTCGATGCCGAGCGCAACCGGGCGCGGGCGGACCTCACCGAGACCCTCGTCGCCGACTTCGCGACGGAGGCGGCCCGCCTGCTGCTCGTCCGCCGTTGATGTCGAACCCGCGGTTCCCGACCCGTCTACACTTCAGGGAGAGAACTGATCACACGAACGCGAATCTCGACGATCGCATCGAATTGAAAGGGGGGTGTCATGTGGTACGACACCTGGATCGAGACAATCACCGGAGGTCTGAGCGCGGTCCGAGACCACCTTCCGGAAATCGGGGCTGCCGCTCTTCTGGTGCTCACCGGCTGGGTGCTTGCCCTTCTCAGCCGACGATGGAGCCGGAAGCTGACGGAACGCCTTCTCGACCGGCTCGGCGCAACCAACGCCTCCAATCAGCAGCGCGGTGGAGAGCAGCGGAGCGCGGATCGAACACCCCCGGAATCGTCGGGGGATTCGTCTTCTGGCTGGTCCTTCTCGTCTTCCTGGCCGCCGCGGTCGAGACCCTCGGTCTGCCGGTGATGACCGATCTGCTCGGCAAGCTCGTGGCCTACGCTCCCAACCTCCTGGCTGCGATCCTCATCAGCCTTGCCGGCATCATCGCCGCGAGGGCCGTGCGGTCGGCCGCACTGCGCGCGGCAGAGGCGAGCGGCATCGCCCAGGCGCGAGGAATCGCGACGGTCGTGGAGATCGTGATCATCGCCCTCGTTGTGGTGATCGCGCTCGAACAACTGGGAGTCAACGGCCGCGTGCTCGAACTGACCGTCGCGATCACGGTCGGCTCGGCGCTCGCGGCGGTGGCGTTGGCCTTCGGCCTCGGCGCCCGCGCCTCGGTCGCCAACCTCATCGCCGCGCACTATGTGGCGCGGATGGTGACGGTCGGCCAGGACCTCATGATCGACGACACCAGGGGAACGGTGATCGAGCTGACACCGACGGCGGTGGTCCTCAAGACCGAGCTGGGGCGGGTGGTCGTGCCGGCGCAACGGTTCCACGACACCGAATCGGTCACGCTCATCGAGAGCGCCTGAGATGGAGGCGCTCCAAACCCTGGCGTTGAGGTACGCCTCGAAGCACCCGGCCGATGCGGCGCGACGCCTCGAGACCGTTTCGAGCGCCGATGCGGGCGCGTTTCTGGCCGAGCTCGACCCCGGAGCCGCGGCGGCCGTGATCGAAAAGATGTCGCCATCCACGGTGGCGGCGGCCTTCGTAACGATGGACCCGGCCGCGCTCGCCGGGGTCGCCGAACACCTGTCCGTCTCTCGATGGGTCCTCGTGCTGCGCTGCCTTGCCAATGAGGAGCGGGAAGCCATGCTGGCCCTCCTTCCGAGCACGACCGCTCCACGGGTGCGAGCGTCTCCTTCGCTCGCCGAAGGACTCGGCCGGGTTTCTCGCCGAACCCACCCCCGCCGTGCTCTCGCCCGAGATGAGCGTCGGCGAGGCGCGAGGCGTGGCCGGCGGCATCACCGGACCGTATGCCTATGTCGTCGATGACGACCACCGGCTCATCGGCGTCATCCACCGAAAAGCGCTCGCCACGAGCGACGATCGGGCGCGGATCGGCAACCTGATGTCCCCTCAGGTGACCCGGATCCCTTCGGCTGCGCCGTTTTCGGCGGTCCGCGACCACCGCGCGTGGTTCGAGTTCGACGTCCTCCCGGTGGTCGACGGCTCCGGTGTGCTCGTGGGCGTGATCCGCCACCGGAACGTCCGCAGCTCGGGACCGACACACCAATCCGCGCCGATCTCGCAACGACCTCTGCTCGACACCTTCCTCGAACTCGGAGAGTTGTACTGGGGCGGATTGACATCGGTGGTCGCAGCCATGGCGGATCGTCAAACCGAAGGACGAGCCCAGGGAGGTCCATCATGACGCGTGACAATCCGACGGCCATGGATGTCCTCGCGGAAGACTTTGTTCGCCGCCACCCGGAGGATGCGGCCGCGGAGGTCGAGCTTCTCCCCCTGGATCAGCTTGTCGGGTTCTTCAGCGATCAGAGCGAAGAGGCCGCCGTCACCCTTCTCGGCGCGTTGCGTCCCGAAGTCTCGGCGAAGGTGATTCTCCACGCCGACGAGCCCAGCAGAACGCGATGGCTGACCGAGCTCCCCACCTCCCAAACGGCCGTCATTCTCGGCTTCCTTGACGACGACGTCCGTGACGAGGTTCTCACGAGCCTGAGTCGGCCCATCGCACGTGAAGTGCGGGCCATCATGGGCTACCCTCCCGACACGGCCGGCGCCATCATGGATCCGAAGGTCAGCCATTTCAGGGTGGATGCGACGGTGGACGCCGCGCTCAACCAGCTGAGAAGCCTCCGCCACATGCGGATCAGCAGTCTTCACGTGGTGGACAACGACGGCATCTATCTCGGATCGATCAGGCTTCAGGATCTCGCCCTGGCCGACCCGGAACAGAGGCTCCGGGAGCTGATGACGACAGCGCCGATCAGCGTCCAGGCCATGGCGCCGAGAACCGAGGTCGTGGAACTCCTGGAGAACTTCCGCCTCCCGACCGTGCCGGTCGTGGACTTCGAGGGTCACCTCATCGGCGTCATCCGCCACAACGCTCTGCTGTCCGCGGTCGAAGCCGAGGCTTCCGCCGACATGCAGACCATGGTCGGCGCGAGCCGCGACGAGCGCGCCCTCTCGCCGATCGGCTTTGCGGTCAAGAAGCGTCTGCCCTGGTTGAACATCAACCTGCTGACCGCATTCCTGGCCTCCTTCGTCGTCGGCCTCTTCGAAGACACCATCGCGAGCTTCACCGCCCTCGCGATTCTCTTGCCGGTGGTGGCGGGCCAGTCGGGCAACACCGGCGCTCAGGCTTTGGCCGTGACCATGCGCGGCCTCGCACTCCGCGAGATTCGCGTCCGCGACGATTCCGTGAGGGTGGCGCTCAAGGAGTTCTGCGGTCGCGGCGATCAACGGCGTCGCCATCGCCCTCGTGACGGCGGGCGCGGTGTTCTTCTGGAGCTCATCGGCCGGTCTGGCCGGGGTGATCGGGGTGGCCATGGTGCTCTCCATGGCCATCGCCGGCCTCGCCGGTGCGACGATCCCCATGATTCTGACCACCCTCGGACAGGACCCCGCCCAGGCATCGTCCATCGTCCTGACCACCGTGACGGACGTCGCCGGATTCTTGAGCTTTCTCGGTCTCGCGACCGTTTTCATCAACATGTTGTGACCGCGCACGATGGCAGCAGCCCTTTCAGCGATGCCCACGAGCTTGGGAAGCGGCAGTTCGAGTAACGAAGGACGGAGGATATCGAGATGACCCAAGGTCATGAACTTTCCATGGCGACCATCGGCTGGCGCCTCGCGGTGACGCTGGGATTCGTGCTGCTCAACGGGTTCTTTGTGGCCGCCGAGTTCGCGCTCGTCAAGGTGCGCAGCACCCGCATCGAGTTCGCTGGCGGCCCAGGGCAGCGGCCCGGCCCGTACAACCCAACACATCATGGGCCATCTCGATCTCTATCTCTCGGCCTGTCAGTTCGGCATCACCGTCGCCAGCCTGATTCTCGGCTGGCTCGCCGAACCGGCGGTGGCGACGCTGTTACTGGCCCTGGCCGATCTCGCCGGTCTCGAGATCATCCAGGGACCCCTCTTGCACGGGGTCGCCCTGGCCATCGCGCTGACCATCGTCACGGTGCTGCACATGACCCTCGGTGAGCAGGCCCCGAAAATCTGGGCCATCCACAACCCCGAAACCACCGCCCTGGCGGTCGCCTATCCGCTGCGTGCCTTCACGTTTATCTTCCGGCCCCTGGTCGGCGCGATCAACTGGATTTCAAACGCCATGCTCCGGGTGGCCGGGATCCGTTCCCCGGGCCACCACGATGCGTCGTTGACCGCCGAGGAACTCCGGGGAGTGCTCCTCGCCTCTGCCCAGGACGGCCACATCACCGCCCGCCAGCGCGCCTTTGCCGAGAACGTCTTGAGCTTCATCAACCTCGAAGTCCGGCACATCCTGGTTCCGCGGGTCGAGGTCCAGCACCTCGTGGTGGGCACGAGCGAGGCGGAGGTCCTCGCCACCATCCGTTCATCTCAACACTCTCGATTTCCCCTGTGCAAGGACGACCTGGACTCGACGGTCGGGATCATCCACGCCAAGGATGTCCTCAAGGCGCTCGGAGATCAACGTCCCCTCGATCTGGAAGCCATCGCCCGAAAACCGGCCTTCGTACCCGACACCCAGCCCCTCGGCCGGATGGTCGTCGCGATGCAGCGGGACCGGAGCCCGGTCGCCGTGGTGCTCGACGATCATGGGACCGCCATCGGACTCGCGTTTCTGGAAAACGCCATCGAGGAGATCGTCGGCCCGATCCAGGACGAATTCGACAACGAAGAACCGGCGGTGATTCCGGACGGGCCCGACGCCTACATCGTGCACGGCGATCTGGCCATGCCCGAGGCCATCAACGCGCTCAATCTCGATGTCATCGAGGAGGACGACACCGTCGCCGGCCACGTGGTCGCGCTGCTCAAACGGCTTCCCGAAACCGGCGACGAGGTCGATGTCGGTCCCTACAAGGTGACGGTCACCGAGGTGGAGACGGCACCGGATCGTCACCCTGCGCTTCGAGCAGCGAACCGAGAGGCCGGAGACCGAGGAAAGCGAGAAGCATTGAGAGCGCCTACTCGGCCGGTTCGACGACGGTGACATTGGCCGCCAGGTCATCCCGCACCCGCTCGTGCTTTGACTTCGGAATCATCCCCGGCCTTTCCCATCGCTGCCGACGACGCGGACCGGGAAAGGTTCGGTGACGCTGCCTGTGTACAACGATCGGTGCGGGAACGGAATCTCGATGCCCTCGCGGTCGAAGACCTCTTTGATCTCCAACCGAATGGCGTTCCGCACCTCGACGATGTTGTCCTTGGCGGTCCACACGCACAGCCGCAGATCCAGCGCCGAGTCCCCATACCCGTCGAAGAAGAACTGTGGTCGCGGATCGTCGAGCACGAGTGGGTGTCGGTCGGCAAGCTCGAACAGGAGCGCCTTCACCCTCTGCATGTCCTCTTTGTAGGCAACCCCCACGCTGATGTCGGCTCTGCGGATGGGGAATCGGGTGAGGTTGGTCAGCCGGCCTTTGATGATGGATCTCGTTGGGGATCCGCACCATGGTGTTGTCGAAGACCCGAATTCTGACCGCGAGCAGATCGACGGCCAGGACGACGCCGACGACGTCGTCGATCTGAATCCAGTCGCCGACGACAAACGGCTGTTCCGCCATCAGAAAGAGACCGCTCACGAGATTCGACGCGGATGTCTGAGACGCAAAGCCGATGGCGACGGTGAGAATTCCGGCGGCGCCGAGCAGGACGCTGAGGTCGACTCCCAGTTGCCCGAGGAAGGAGATCACGACAAGACTCATCACGCCGTAGAAGCTCAGACGCTTGGCCAGCATCGTCTGCTGCGGGTTCACCCGTTTCTGAAGCGCTTTTCCGATGACGCGAGCCACCAGCCGAGCAACCACGAAAGCCCAGGATCAGGGTGACGCCGGCCTGGAGCAGCGAAAGGACCCGCTCGGTCGAAAAGAGCTCTTCGTAGCCACAGATGGTTGACCAATCCACAGCTCACCTCCTATTGCAAAATGCCCGCGAAGGCTCGGGTCAGCAGGCCACGCTGCGATGGAGATCGCGGCGCGGATGCGAGGGTCGCGTCCGACGCCTCTTGCGGCGGGCCCTGGTCGAATCGGACCGCCGCAGGTTCGTCGTCCTCGCGGCGTTCGAGTGTCACCCCTTCTGTCCAGTAGTGGCCCTCTGCGGTCACGAACACGGACATCTGCGGGGTCGGGAGCTTCAGTTTCTCGATGTTGAGATCCTTCGTGGAGCCGTTCTTGACCCGAACGACCGAGATGGCCCGATGGGGTCGAACCGGAAGGTTCTCGAGGTTCAACCGCGCGTTGGTTCGACTCCCGTAGCACAGCTCTCCCTCCATCGTCGACGGACCGAACCACGAGTCCGACGGGCGGTGGGTCGGCACATCGAGCAAGAACCGACGCCGCATCGCCGGCGATGACCTTGACCCACAGCGGCGTACTGACGAAGACGGTGACCTCTTCGTCCGGGGGGAGCATCAGTGGTTCCTCCGGGCTCACCACCACCGGACGGTCGGCGAGAGCGGGAACCAGTTCGATGGAATCGATGGCCTGGCGAAACCCGAAACGTCGAACCGATGCCTTCTCGGGAATCTCGCGGTCCTTCCCGGGAGCATCAACCGCAAGCGTCGTCTCCAGGGGGTCGTCTCCCTGGGTGACGGCGAGCCGAAGCTCGGATGGGTACGCCGTGGCCCACAATTGAAACGGACCGATCTGCCAGAACCGCCGGTCACGCTCGGAGAGCGCGAACCTCCGGTTCCACCTGTCGTGGTTGTCGGTTTTTCGGTCATCTGAATTCACCTTTGATTCCCGGAGGAACCCTAGCACGCCGCCCAGCCCCATGACGGTTCCCGTCTACCCGGCTGTTCAGCGATTCTCGCATCGTCCGTCGGTCGCTCCGCGACGGGGCTTCTACATGTCATCTTCGGCACCCGAGGTCAAAACCGAGGCCCGGTCTTCCGGTCGGATAGAGATAGCCGTCCCTGAGTTGAACGGCGAGCGCTGCGGGATCGTTGATCAGCCCGATGTGACCATCGAGATCGGCAAACACCACATTGGGTCTCGCCAAGCGCGAAATGCAGTCCGGCCGCGATGGAGAGCGCCGATTCGTCCATGCATCCGACCATGACCTCGAAACCCGCCGCCCGGGACACCGCGTTGATTCGCTGCGCTTCCGCGATCCCTCCGACTTTCATGAGTTTGATGTTGACCATGTCCACCAGGTCGTTCTTTGCGAGACGGAAGGCGTCCCGCATGTTCATCAGGCTTTCGTCCGCCATGATCGGGATCGCGGTGCGACTGCTGATCTGGGCCATCAGTTCCGGTTTGCTCCCGCGGCGTCGGCTGCTCGATGAGTTGGAGGCGAGCCCTCTTCGCCCGCTTCACGAGATCGAGGGTCTGCTCCACCGTATAGCCCTGGTTGGCGTCGAACCGCAGATCGACCTTGGGCCCGAGCTCTTCCCGAACCTTCAACAGCCGTTCGACATCGGCGTCGAGATCGGCGCCGCCCTTGATCTTGAGGCATCTGAACCCCTGGTTGAACCACATCTTTGCCATCTCGACGGTCTGCGCGAACCGGCAGGATCCCGATGGTGACGCTGGTCTTGATCCGCTCCCGGTATCCGCCGAGCAGCTTCCACAACGGCAGACCGGCGCGTTTGCCGAGGATGTCGTGAAGAGCCATGTCCACGGCCGCGCGCACCGAAGGGTGCTCCGCCAGCGGTTCACGAAGACGCTCCATGATCATCACCAGGCGAAGGGGATCGGACCCGCGCACAGGCCGGTTCGACGACATCCCGAATCGCACGCATGGCCGACGTCGGCGGTCTCGCCGGTCACCCCCTCGTCCGGAGCGGCGCAACCGAACCCTGTCGGGCCGGTGTCCGTGCCGATGCGCAGGAAGACGTTGGTCGTCTCGTCCACCGTCTCATAGGCGATGGTGTAGGGCTCGGCGAGCTTGAAGCGCTCCGGCCATGCCTCGACGCCTGACGATCTTCATCAATACCTCCGCTCGTAGATCTCGTCGAGGGTCATCCCCTTGAGTTCCTCCACCAGCTCCACCAGGTTGGCGATCATGACCTTCCAGATCCGGTCACCCTTTTCCGCCGATGCCCGGCTCGGATCGCCGAGCACTCCACTGGGCGAGATCTTCGCGGTCCTCGCATACCACTCGACGCTTCTCTTGGTCGTGAAGTCGAGATACCGACTCGAAAAGCTCGGCACGAACGCCTCGTGCGGCGGCCATGTCGACCAGGTCGGGCCGGGTCGCGAGGCTGGTGGAGGTTTCGATCTCTCCGGCATGGACGTCGTTGGCGGTTTCGCAGATCTCATCCAGATCGACATCGCTGGTTTCCCCGGTGTCGACGCAGGTGAAGATATTCGCATCGCGGTTGATCATCTGCGCCGCGAACTGCAGCGTGGCCGAGTTGCCGCCGTGGCCGTTGACGATCACCAGCTTTTTGATTCCGTTTCTCGCGCAGCTGATGCCGATGTCGTAGACCAGCCGGGACAGAGCCTCGTTGCTCACGCTGATGGTGCCCGGGAAGTCGTCGTGATGGTACGACACACCGTAGGAGATCAACGGCAGCACGAGCGGTCTCGGGTTGTGGCACGCTTCGGCCACCCTTCGCGCGAGGTAGTCGGCGTCGAAGGCATCGGTATCGAGGGTCAGGTGCGGGCCGTGCTGTTCGACGGCGCCCACCGGAAGCAGCGCCACGTCAACCTCCTTGAGCCGCCGCTCCGCCTGGGGCCAGTTGAGCTCGCCAAGGAGATGATCTCGCCGCGCCTCGGTCCACTCCATCGTATCTTCGTTCGCGGGCTCGAATCGGTACGGGCTGAAGAGCTCGGGATCGTCGAGGGGGTGGGTGGGGATCCACACTTTTCCGGTGCGGCGCAACGCCCCGTCCGCGTGTTCAAGATAGATCTGGAAGAGTCCGTGGCGAAGATCAACCGGAATCCCGTCCATGGGCGATCGCTCGCCGTCGATGCGCACCTTGAGCACCTCCGGGTAGGCCTTGGTTCTCCCCTTGAGATCGCCGTCGCGCGGAAGGTGGCCCTGTTCGGTGAGCATGTACTTCAATTGACGCTCGCCGGCGGCCTCCTGATTGACGCCGGACGAGGCGAGAGCACGAAGACAGGCTTCCACCTGCGCACCGGCGTATCCACACCGCGAAGGGTCGGCGCCGAGGGCTTTGAGCATCCCAACCACACGCCGGCATTTTTCGCAGCGTCCGCACGGCTTGACCTCGTCGCCCTCGGTGTGGGCAGCATGGCACGAAAGCTGGAGGCGCTGCAGATCCGGATATCGCTCGACGAGGGTCTTCTCGACGAGCAACTCGGAAAGAGGTCTCAGGATCGAGAATTGCGAAATACCCCACGCCTTCCGTTCGAAGTAACGGGTCATCCGCTCGTCGAAGAATCGACTCTGATCATAGAGTCCGTCGTAGTGCGCGATTCCCTTATGAAAGGCGCGCCGTGTGGTGTCGAACTCATCTCCGATCAACACCCGGCCGATCTTCCGCAGACGAAGCAGCGGCAGCACACCGAAAAGGAAGACCGCCACCGTCCACAGGCGAATTGGATACTCATCGCTCCGCACCGAATCGAAATCCGGCCGGATGAACGACAACTGGCGCAGCATCCAGGTGAAGACCCGATCACAGTTGGTCCACACCCGGGCGGTGTTCTCGACTTCCCGGGAAAAATGCCGGTAGGCGTTCAACGCCGTGAACCAGTGCCGGCCGGACTCGTTGACGAAGATCGGATGGGTCTCGGCCCCGAGCTCGGTGAGCAGGCCGTAACTGAGCAGGCTTTCCTTTCCGCCGGACGACAGAATCGCGTGGCCGGCCCGACTGGTCTCCCAACCGGCGATTCCTCTGCACTCGTCATCGGGGAAGACCAACCGGGCCTGGAGAAAACTTTCGCGCTTCTCCGCCGGCATATCGGCCGCATCGGGAAGAAGAAACGGGTTCGGCTCGAGGAACTTCTTGACGAAGATCTCGCGTGCCGTGTTGGCCGCCATCTCCTGCAACAGCCTCCGGTCGTGACGGTCGAACGGGCCGTGGAAAACGATTTCGGAACACAGGAGGCCGTAGTTGAGGGCGAGCTGGGCGGTGATCATCGAGGCCAGGTTGAGGCTCGACGGGTCATCCGGATCGAAGACCGCTTCTTCGTATCGGTAAATGAGTTCGGTGCTGGATTCCGTTGCACCCGTGACGACCCGATACGGGGCCACCACACGCCGCGGCTCCACCGTGACCGGTCCCACCTCGAGCCGATCGATGACCTTGAGAGATTCGAGAGTCTGGTTCATGACAAGCCTGCGACCCGATCAGCCGGACGCGACCGTGGACCGCGGCAGGTGGCGGGTGATCGCCTTGGCCAGTTCGTCGGCCCCTTGAGTCAGCACATCGAAGACCGGCAGTCCGGTTTCGCGCGCGATCGTCTCGCATGTCGCATCAATCGCGCTCGGCTCCAGACCCTCGTGGTTGATCGTGATGGCGACCACCGGTCGGCCGGAGACCAACTCGATCACCCGAATCTGATGATCCAGTGGATGAAGCGGGTTCCCCGGAAACCCGTCATATTCCTTACGGGCCGGAGCGTGCTGAAGCACCACGACATCCGGTCTTCCGGCGGCAAGGAGCTCGTAGCCCCCGGGATATGCCGGGTTCATCAGGCTCCCCTGCCCCTCGAGAACGATCACGTCGGGAGAACTCTCGGTCCAGGCGGTCCACACGGCGTGCTCGATCTCGCCGGCCACGAAATCGTTCACCAGCGAGTCGAGGATGATTCCGTGCTTCGCCCCCTGCAGCCACGCCGTTTGTCCCGTCCCGATGAGTTCCGACTTCAAACCCATCGTGCCGAGAGCGTCGATGAGAAGCCAGGCCGTCGTGCGCTTACCCACCGCAGAGTCCGTTCCCAAAACTGCGACCTTGAAACTGTCGACTTCAGAGATCTTGCCGCTGAAAAAGTGCAGCTTGCTCACCGGCGGCGGCTTGCGCACATCGCGAAGGGTCACCCCGTAGTCCTCCGCCACCGCCACGATCTCCACATCATCGCTCAGGTAGTCGTGGAGGCCCGAATCGACGTTCAGCCCCAGTCGGATTCCCCGGCGAACATCCGATCGCGCCGCCGGGTCCAGCCGACCGCCGTCAGGGGCCAGCCCCACCACCAGGTGGGTCGGTTCGAGATCGTCGGCCAGCGCGTTTCGATAGGCTGAGAGAACGTCCTTCTCGATGGGGATCCCCACGAACCGGCCATCGAGCGCCACACCCGCGTCTTGCCCTGCAAGGAGCGAATCGACGACCGCTACCACCCGGTAACGATTGCTTCGTCGAATCAGCCCGTGAGCGGTCTTGCCGTAGGTGGTTCCGTAGGCGCCTTCACAGTAGATGATGGCGATGCCTTCGGGGAATGCGATTGTCATGACTCTTCCTCCTGTCTGTCTGATTCGGTTTTTTTCCCGACGACATCGAAGCGAGCGGCCATTATCTCCTCCCGGTCAGAACGACGACGAACCTGTCGCTGGGGAGTTCGTTCTTGCTGTGGCCCTCGAGCAGCGCGATGAGACCCGCCGTCGACGCGGGAAGTACGTTGAGCCCTTCACTCGAACTGATCATCCGTGCAAATCGCCTCATGGAGCGGTCGCTGGCATAAGCTGCCCAACCGTTGGTGGTGCGGATGGCGGCGAGGGCCCCATCGCCATCGATGGAGTGCCAGTTGATGAGGGGCTCGTTGACCGCAGTCTCCCTGATCCTCGCCGGATCCAGGTCCCGACACTCGTCAAAGCCCCTGATGAATGAATCCACGATAGGATTCTTACGATAGGACGAGCCTGCGATTATCCGGGGAATCCGCGAGGTCTTTCCCCTGCGGTAAAGGCTCTGGAAACCCTTGGCAATCCCGGCGAGGGTCGTCCCGTTGGACACCGGCACCGCCACCGCCGCCGGGGCGTCGCGGAGGTCATCGTAGATTTCGTACGCAATCTCACCGTAAGCCCGCAGCTGGATCGGGATGTTGGCGCCCCCGGGGTTGGCGTCGTAGACCTCTTCTGTTGAGGCATACTCTCGCGATACCTCGACTGCCGTCTCATAGTCCCCCGGCGCAATCACGATTTCGGCGCCGAACCGCCGCATCTCTTCCACTCGCCGCGAGTGATAGGTCTGCGGAATGAAAATCACACAACGAAGGCCTGCGAATGATGCCGCCATCGCCAAGGCCGCCCCGTAATTCCCGCACGTGGCTCCTGTCATCGCTTCGAACCCACGCCGCAGAGCGTCCATCGCCTGGGCGAATGCGATCCGGTCTTTCTGAGTCCCGGTCGGGTTGCCACCGTCAAACTTGAGATACAGCTGACGCAATCCAGTTTCGCGCTCGATGTTACGTGCCCGGGTCAGCTGAGTATCACCGATTTCCGAATCGATGATGTTCTCGTATGCCTCGAGGCGATCTTCGAGATCGCAGGCCGTATCGCTCGCGATCCGCCTTTCCGCTTCAAGCTCTCGCGGCAGCAGAATCGGCTGCGCCGCTGCCCCATCCAGGATCGGTGAGATCCGGTCCACACCGTCCAATTGGTCATATCCGTCCTGCTCAGTCATATCAACCTCCAGAATGACCGGGACGTCCTCGATCAGGTGGACCGATGTGGTCTGCCGGGGCCATGTTCTCTGCCTCGCGGTCCTGGCTCGAGATTCCTACGACGATAAACGACACAACCGTGATGGTCTTCCTGTCTTTCTGGCCCGTTTTCACCAGGACGCGGGCCTCGACCTCTTCCCTGAGATGCGACAACAGTTCCTCTCCAGCCATGGTTGGGGCGACGTCGTATTCTCCCTCGTCCGGAGTGAGAATCGCGACCAGCCGAGGTTCTCCCATTGCGCCCCACACGGTCGGTAGAACGATTCCCCGCACGACTTCAAGCTCAGGCTGTTCGCTCGGTTGCATCGATCGACTCCTTCATAGCATTGGTTGCTTGTGGCCGCATGCCCTGCGATACAACACGCAAATCAGCACTGGTCGGATCGGGATGACTCGATAAGAGTGGACCTCGCAATACTCCCATCCGTCTTCGTCTGCAAACACGGGCCCGACGATTTCGACTTTCTCACCGACGTGCGAAAGAAGCTGAAGGCATTTCTCGCATCGATGCCCGACACACAAAATGCTATGGCAAGACGCGTGCCAGTAAGAACGTTTCATTGGGTCGGTGGAACCGGAAGTCTCAGCTCCGATTTCTCTCTCGAACGGAACTTCGTGTTCCAAATGAACCGGCGGCCTCGGTTATCCAGAGCTGATCAGCTACAATTCTCAACATCTTCAACCAGCGGCGCATGCAGGCCGACCCAAAAGGCGACCAACAATGGACAGTCAGGGCAATCAACGAGACGGCTTTTTCGGGCGGCTGGCGGAGCGCGAGCCGGGTGTCGGTCCCCTCCATTCACGCATCGCTCGCTGGATTCGGCGGCGTTTCGTGGTCGGGTTCCTGGTGGTCCTCCCCCTGGTCATCACCATCTTTTTCGCACGGTTCATTTTCGGATTGTTGGACCGCTGGTTTCTGCCGATTTCAGAGCGTCTCTTTGGAGTCGAGGTCCCCGGCATCGGATTCATCCTGTTCATGATCGCGCTCTTTGTACTCGGGACTCTCGCCACCAACATTCTCGGGGGGCGGCTTCTCGACTTCTTCGAACGAAAAGTGGCCGGCATTCCCCTGCTGAGTCCCGTCTACCAGGGCGCGCGTCAGATCACCGAGGCGATTCAAATCCGCGGCACGACAGACTTCCGGAAGGTCGTTCTGCTGGACTTCCCGCGCGAGGGGCTCCGGTCGGTGGGATTCGTCACCCGTGAGTTCCCCAACCCAACCGCGTTCTGCGATGAACCATCAGCCCTGGTCTTCGTACCAACCACCCCAAATCCGACAACCGGCTTCCTCGTTGCGCTGCCGCACCGCGAGCTCCAGGTCCTCGATATCACGGTAGAGCAGGGTGTCAAACTCTTGATTTCGGGAGGACTCCTGACCCCGGCACAGCTCCTACGCCAGCTGCCAAAACCATCACCGGCCGACGATCAGGGATCCGCGGCAGGCCCAAACGACCACAATTCAACGAATGTGAACGTGGAACCCCTCTGATCGTGGCACCCCTCCTCAATCAACATGGACAAGAATCGCTCCATTCCTCGGCCGCGGCCAAGCCGTGTGCAACGGCAAGTTGACCTCAATGTCTCCTTGCGGGCGAGACGACCGCACCACAATGGCGCCACAAGGGCTGAGCATAGGAGGGAGGACCCCTGGCTCGGCGAGAAGCAGCGATCATTGGCTGTTGGCTGGACGTGGAGCGAGGACGATCGGTGGCTGCGGACAGGGACAGGGAGAGGGAGAGGGAAACGCCGCCAGAGGGCGGTGTTTAATGGTCGGGACGCGGAGATTTGAACTCCGGACTCCTTGACCCCCAGTCAAGTGCGCTACCAGGCTGCGCTACGTCCCGACTTATCGAGTTTTGAGTTTTTAGTTATTAGTTTTTAGTTTCATCGCTGATGGCTGCACTCGCCCAGATGGGGCAGCTGCGATGCAACTAAAAACTGAGAACTAAAAACTAAGAACTACTCTTCAGTTCTGCGACGATCTCGGCGAGTTCCTTGCGGACCCCCCGAAGCGTCGCAAGGAGAGGTTGTACGTCGGCTTGGGGGGCTTTGTCAACCTCGGGCTTGGTCTCCTTCGCCGCGACCGGCTCGGCCTTCGGCTTCGGTTTCGGCGGTGTGGTCTTGGTCTTGGGCTTCTTCGGCGCCGGCTTCCTGCGCGACGGCGGCTCTGCGATCGGCTCCGCCTCGAGATTGAGCTCACCCGATTCGACGAGCCCCTCCACCTCTCTGCGGGCGCCGGCGATGGTCAGGCCTTCGTCGAAGAGCAGTCGGCGGATCTCGAGAATGAGCGTCATCTGCGGTCGTGTGTAGAGCCGCTGGCCGGTCTCCGTCGTGGTGGTTTCGAGCTGTTCGAACTCGGTTCCCCAAAAACGGAGCATATAAGGCTGGACATTCGCCAGCTTACACACCTCGTTGAGTTTGAAAAACTCCTGGTCGTCCGGTAGCTCGATTTTCACGGCCTCAGTCATCCTCGTCTTCCGCCGGGGTCAGAGTCAACCGCAGCTGGAGGGTCACCTTGCGGTTCCCGACCCACTGGCCCGGTACCGGCACCTCGATGTCGAGCGCCCGGACCTCGCCGATCTCTGCGATGGCTCCCGATCCCTTGAGCTGGAGGTGGAGTTGATTGTCCTGCGCGGTGACGCTGATGGCGTTGCTCGTCGGCACGACGGGCGCTTCCCGGGGGAGCACTTCCGGCACGATCATGACCGCGTCGTCTTCGGCAAAAGGATCTCCGGAACCGAGCGTGAAGGCCTGGCTCCTGGAGAGAGTCTCTTCGACCATCGGCGGCGGCGCCACCGGTTCTTCGGCGATTTCCTCTTCCACGATTTCTTCGGCGGCAGGTTCGGCCGCGATGGGTTCTTCGACAGGTGTGACCTCGACGACGATGTCCTCGAAATGGGGCGCAACCACCGGTGGGTCGACAAGCTCCGCCACCTCGGTTGTTTTGTCGTCCTGGTCTTCCCAGTCGCTTTCTTCGTCGGCGGCAACCTCCGGCTCGTCGACCACGAACTCCACCGGGGTGACCTCTTCGATCTCCTCGGCAGCACCTACAAAGACCGGCTCCTCGGGTGGCGGAGGCACGACAGGCTGGACCTCAAAGGGTTCTTCGGGGGCCTCCTCGACGACCTCGACCCGGTCATGGGGTTTGGAAACCGAAATCGACGCGAGCGCCTCGCGGTCTTCTGAAGCACCCAGGGCCTGCCGAACCTCGGCGAGGACCGCTTCCTGTTCAGCTCTCGCCGCCTCGGACTCGTCGGCGGGTTCTTCTCGTGACGGTGGCGGGGCGAACGGGCCGGGCGCCTCGATGCGGTCCTCGTACCGATCCCTCGCCAGAGCTCCCCCCGCCATTTCGGCCGGGTCGACGGACGCGGGTGCGGGCTCGCTGTCGCCGGCCACCGCCCCCTGGGTCTCGACGACTTCCATCACATCTTCGACAAACGCTTTGACGGTGGGAACTTCCGTCTCGAACAAATCATCCAGGCTCTCTTCGGAGGGCACAGGTTCCGGCTGCTGGTCGACTACTTCCGGATCCGTACCGAGATCGTCGATGAATTCATCTCCGGGATCGGGTTCCGGTTCGATGACCGCCGACACCAGCTCATCGCCGGTGCCGTCCTCATCCCGCGGATCGGTAAAGAGACCACCGAACGCGGCAGGCTCTTCGAACTCCATTTCACTCGCTTCGGCGTCATCGGCCGGCGCGAAGGCCGCAGCATCGGCGCCGAAATCCGGGCCGTCAAGCTCGGCCTCGGCGGCAGCGATCTCCTCCTCATCGGGTTCGTAGACCGCGGTGGCGATGCCATCCTCGGCTCCAAACGCACCGAAGTCGGATTCAGAACCGAAATCGGGGGTCTCTTCCTTTACGGGCTCGACCGTCGCGGGGGTGTCGATGGGGGCGGCCGCCAAGTCAGGGGCGCTGAGTTCTCCCAGATCGACTTCCGGCGGGCTCTCCATCTCGGAAACGAAGTCCGCCGCCAACGGATCGCGCGTTCCCACCGGTGGCTCGGCGGCAGGTGTCTGGAACGCCGCCGGAACCGTCGCCTGCATGGGTTTGAGCGCCTGCGGGCTCGATGCGTTCGCGACCGGTTCGTACTTCTCGCGCAGGTTGCGCATGACCAGCTTGACGATGCCTTCGAGACTTTCCTGAACCCCGATCCCTTCGGTGGCGATGGCCTCGAAGATCGGGCACGAAAAGACGTTGAGGCTTTCATTGAGATCTTCGGTGCTCAACAAATCACGAAGATCGCGTTTGTTGAACTGGAGGATGTGGGGAAAGTCTTTGATATCGATCCCCTGCAGCATCAGGTTCTCCTGAAGGTTTTCGAACGACTCGGCGTTCGAAGTCTTCATGGTGCGCTGCGAATCGGCGACAAAGACGACGCCATCAGCCCCACGGAGAACCAACTGCCTGGTTGAGTTGTAGTGAACCTGACCCGGAACAGTGTAGAGCTGAAGCGTGACATCCATCCCTCGGATGGATCCGATGTCGATGGGAAGCAGATCGAAGAAGATGGTCCGGTCGCCCTCGGTGGCGAGAGAAATCATCTTGCCGCGCTGACCACCTTCGAAGTGGTCGTGGATCCACTGCAGGTTTGTTGTCTTTCCACACAAGCCCGGACCGTAGTACACGATCTTGGCGTTGAGCTTGCGCAGCGCATAGTTGAAGAAGACCATTGGCGCCCCTAACTCTTTCGTCCTCTAATCATAACCCGAAACGGCACACCCTCCAAGGAGAACGCCTCGCGGAGAACGTTCTCCATATAGCGGGTCCACGAAAAGTGCGGAGTCTTGTCCAGATTCGTGAACAGCACGAATTGTGGCGGCCTGGTATGAACCTGGGTGCAGTAGTAGATCTTGGGTTCCTTCCGACCCAGCGTCGACGGCGGATTGCGGTTGAAGGCATCCTTGATCACTCGATTGAGATTCGATGTAGAAACCTTGGTCCCGTGCGCCCGGTGAACCTGTCTGCATGACGGGGAACAAACGGTGCACTCCCTTGCCGGTGAGCGCCGAGAGAAAGACATGAGGGGTCTGGCGCAGGAACTTGAGGTTCTGGTCCATCTGATCGATCAGATCTGCGCGGGCCTCTTCGCGGTTGGTCACGAGGTCCCATTTGTTGACGACGAGAACCACCCCTCGGCCGGCCTCCCAGGCGTATCCGGCGACATGACCATCCTGCCGGGTGATGCCCTCCACGGCATCGATCAACACGAGGCAGATCTGGGCGCGTTCGAGGTGTCGGCGGGCCACCACGACCGAGAGGACCTCCGGTCCCTTGTCGGTCCGCCCCTTTCGCCGGATCCCGGCGGTATCGACAAAACGGAAACGTACGCCGTCGACCTCGCAGATGACATCAACCGCATCCCGGGTCGTGCCGGGGACCTCACTCACCAGCACCCGCGAGTCGCCGACGAGCCGATTGACGAGCGAGGACTTGCCGACGTTGGGACGGCCGATCACCGCCACGTGGACCTCATCGCCGTCGAAATCCGGTTCGTCGTCGTCATCCAGATTCGGCCTCCGGGAGGTGCACATCGAGAGCATCCCAGAGCTCCACGAGCCCGGTGCCGTGTTCGGCCGAGACCGCGATCGGCTCACCGAGACCGAGACGGAAGAACTCCTGCGCCTGGAGATCGACACCCTTGCGGTCCGCCTTGTTGACCACCGGCACCACCGGCACGCCGAGGGATCGCAGGTACACGGCGATCTCCCGATCCTCGGGGATCAGCCCGGCCTCGCCGTCGAGAAGCAGCAACACCACGTCGCCGCTGGAGATGGCGACCTCGGCCTGGCTCCGGATCATGGGAACAAAATGGTCTTCGTCTTTGAGCATGAGACCGCCGGTGTCGACCACGGTCACGTGGCCGCCGCCGGGTCGCTCGGCCTCCCCGATAATCCGGTCGCGGGTCACTCCCGGGCAGATCGTGGACGAGGGCCCGCCGGCTCCGTGTCAGCCGGTTGAAGAGCGTCGATTTGCCGACGTTGGGTCGGCCGACGATCACCAAGACCGGTTGGGGGTTCACGCCTGCGTCTCCCTCTTCGTCGAGGTTCGACCCGGTCTCGCGATCGAGAATGTGGCGTCCGATCACCTGCCAGTCACCGTCGATTCGGCGCAGCTGGATCAACGTGGACTGCACCGATCCGTCCGTGCGGCCCTTCTCCTCGCCGTTCAGAGCGTCGAAGCGGATGAGGTCCCAAACCTCGACCAGACGCGACGGAGGCGTTGACATCGCGAAAGACGTCCACGCCCGTGACCTCGATCCCGACCAGGGTCGCTTCGACGCGATCGCCGCTGTTGGCGAGTTGTTGCAGCAGATTGCGGACATTTCGGATCTCGACGGGGCTGGCGTGGCCCTCGAGGTGACTCAGATCGAGGGTCGAATACGACCGGGCCAGAGCACCGAGATAACCGTGGACTGCGTCCTCTACGGCGGCTCGATCTTCCTGGAGTGGGCCCGTCCGTGCCGCAGCCGAGCCCGGCAACGACGAGGATGACTGCGGCCATCGCAAGGGCCAACCAGCGAAGCGCGCTGTGTTTCATGGAAACCTCCACTCAGTGTGACGTCGAACGAGAGGAGGAGTTCCGATCTGCACAAACCCGCGGTGAGCATAGCAGTTCGGGACGGTGGACTAAAGTGACCTGCAGGCGGAAGCTCACGAGACGGATTCCAACAGCGCAGGCGACAACAAAAACGGGCGGGGATGGCCCCGCCCGTCTTCAGCTGTTGTTTGATTCGTATCGTTCAGTCGTTCTGGGGGTTGTGCGACTCGTTGACGCAGCGGGCCTCGAGCTCTTCCTCGGTTGCACCGCTGAAGTCTTCGCCGGCCGGGCAGAGGTAGGTGTTGCCGGCTCGGTCTTCACCCAGTTGATTCCAAGATTGATCTTGCGCGCTTTGATTTCCTCAAACATGTCGTCCTCCCGGTGTGTCGTGGCCCCCGTGTCGATCTGGTTGATCTGAGGCCTGTTTTGTTGTGTGGCTTGCGTGCTCCGACGTCCGCCGCGATCACAAGGGAAAACCGACAATTATCTAGATTATATTCCAGTGTTATCTAGAAATTTTCTACGATTAATTCTGGACGCCGACTCCCAATCGACTGCCAACCCGCTAGAATCAACAGAATCCGACGGCCATCGCCGATCGGGATGGGAGAGGCTCCATGGGCACCACCATCACCGTCACCTGTCCGCACTGCGACTCTTCGCTGATCATCGACGTCGAAGCCGGCGTCGTCGTCGAGCACACTCCCCCGGTGCGCACCCAGGAAAAGATCGACTTCGACGCCCGCCTCAAACAGATGGAAGAGGAGAAGGCGAGATCGGCCGACCGCCTCGCCGAGGCCATGCGTCAGGAGAAGTCCAAGGATCGCCTGATGGAGGACAAGTTCCGTTCGTTGATGGAGAAGGCCAAGGACGAAGACGACGGAAGCCGGCCGCTGAGGGATATCGATCTGGATTGAGCCTGCGCTCAATCCAGAATTCTCAGTTTTCAATTCTTAATTTTGAGTTATTAATTACATCGCATAGCCCGTCAGACACGGCTGCGATGAACTCAAGAATTCAAAACTGAAAATTCAAAATGAAAACGCCCCCGGTCTTCCGGGGGCGTTGTTCATCGTCGGTTCTCGGATCAGGATCCGATTCCTCTTCAACGACCTCGACGGTCTCGGCGGTCTCGGCTCCCGGAATCGGGTTGCCCGGCCCTTCTGAGTTCGTCGTCGATGACGGCGATGAACTGCTCGAGCGGCTGGGCTCCGGTGAGGATCCGGCCGTTGATCACAAAGCCCGGGGTGCCGCGGATGCCGAAGGTCGCGGCTTCTGCGGCATCGGCATCCACCTCCTCTTTGTGGACCCGGGATCGAGGCACTCCGTGAAGACCGGAACATCCAGACGCGAAGCACCTCGGCCTGCGCCACCAGGGTGTCGTGGCTGATGTTGCTCTTGTTGGCGAAGAGCCAGTCATGGAGTTCCCAGAACTTGCCCTGATCGCCTGCGCACAGAGCGCCGCTTCGGCGGCCAGGCCTGCCTGCTGATGCATGGGAAGCGGGAGGTTCTTGAACACATGGACCACCGAATCCCCATAGCGCTCGCGAACCGCGTCCAGGGTCGGCTGGGCGCGTTCGCAGTAGGGGCACTGGTAGTCGGTGTACTCGACGAGCACCACCGGCGCGTCGGCGGGCCCCGCATGGGGTTGTGCGCCGTCGATCACGGGCTTGACCCGCGGCGGATCGAGGAGGATCTCGACCTTCGCCGCGTCGAAGAGCCTCGTCCTGAGATCGGTCTCGAACCTGCTGCGCCATCTGCTGATTGAGGAACGCCGTCACCTGTTGGCGGGCCTGGGCCTCGTCCGGCGGGAACTGGGCCGATACTGGTTCAGCACCTGTTGGATCTGGGCTTCGTTCGGCTCGGGGATCTTCTCGCCGATTTCGCGCGTGAGATAGTCCTCGCGTGGTCATCTCTTCGGCCGCGGCAGCCTGTCCACGAGCTGCTGAAGATCATGAACCGAAGCTGCTGGTCTTTGGCCTGGTAGATCTGCTGGTACAGACCGATCAGCTGGCCACCGGCCTCTTCCTCGACCTCGGCCACGGTGATCACGGTGTCACCGAAGCGGGCCGCCACGGCACTGTCGGATGACTTCGGCTCTTCCGGTGGCTGGGCGCAGGCCACCAAAGCGACCATCAACACGGCTCCAACGAGTGCTCCACGAATGATGCTGTGCACTATTATCTCCTTTGATCGTCCGCGCCAGATTCGACTTCATCAACGCGATTTTGTGGCCACACTATGTCCGCAACACGAGCCGACGTCAACCGGCCGGGCCTGACGTTTTGAACGCCCGATCTTGACAGTCCGGTCCCGAACGAATTCGGGCAGCCAGCGCCGTTGTCATGGACGTTCGAATCGCGGCTGACCTGGAAAAAATTTTCGAACCCGGTAGACTGTCGGCCCCGAAACGAACAGGAGGATTACATGCCGTCACTCTCGATTCCGCCAACAGCCAACAGCTGCTCGATCGTTTTCTTCGCTATGTCAAGGTCGACACCCGTTCGGACGAGGCCTCGGAGATCGAGCCCGACCACCGAGAAACAGAAGGACCTCTCGCGGATGCTCGCCGAGGAGCTCAAGGCCCTCGGTTGCTCCGACGCCGCCATGACCGAGTGGGGCTATGTCTTCGCCACCGTGCCGAGCAATATCCCCGAGGGCCACCCCGCCTACGGCAAGGTGCCCACCATCGGTCTCATCGCCCACGTCGACACCTATTTCGGCACCTCGGGCAAAGATGTCAAACCGCAGATCATCGAGAACTACTCGGGCGACGACATCGTCATCAGCGCCGACCAGGTGCTCAAGGTCGCCGACAACCCCAATCTGGCCAAAGGTCGTCGGCAACACCGTCATCCACACCGACGGCACCACCCTGCTCGGCGCCGACGACAAGGCCGGCGTCGCCGAGATCATGACCGCGGTCGAGTGGATGAAGAACAATCCCGAATTCCTCCACGGCAAGGTCCGCATCGCCTTCACCACCGACGAGGAGGTCGGCCGCGGCACCGAGCACTTCGATGTCGAGGCCTTCGGCGCCGACTACGCCTACACCCTCGACGGTTCGGATCTCGGCGAGATCGAGGACGAGACCTTCTGCGCCGACACCGCCAACGTCCTCATCGAGGGCCACGATGTCCACCCCGGCTATGCCAAGGACAAGCTCGTCAATGCTCTCCGGGTCGCCGCCGCCATCATCGAAGGCATCGACACCCGCTACCTGCCCGAGACCACCGAGAGGTCGCGAACCCTACCTCCACCCCTACATCGCCTCCGGCGACGTCACCAAGGTCGATCTCAAGGTGCTCGTCAGGGCGTTCTCGAACGAGAAGCTCGAGGAACGTGAGGCTCACCTCAACGACGTCGTCGCCAAGGTCAACAAGCGTTTCCCGAAGGCCAAGATCACCATCAAGATCGACGAGTCCTACCGCAACATGGCCTACAAGATCCGCGAGGACTCCAAGGTCCTCGACTACGCCCTCGAGGCGGTGGAGCGGATCGGCGTCACCCCCATCCGGCAGGCGATCCGCGGCGGCACCGATGGCGCCACGGCTGTCCTTCATGGGTCTGCTCACTCCCAACGTCTGGGCCGGTGGCCAGAGCTTCCACTCGGTCAACGAGTGGGTCTCGCTCGAGTGGATGACCAAAGCAGTCGAGGCAACGCTGGAGATTCTGACGGTTTGGGTGGAGAAGTCAGAATAGATTATGAATTATGAGTTATGAATTCATGAATTCATCGCACGCCCTGTCGACCCTTTGCAACGGCTGGCGATGACGCCGGACTGACAATTGATCTCGGCCTTTGCAGCGCCGGCGATGTCGCCGCGAGAAGTCTGCGACTGTCATTCCCGATAATTCATAATTGATCAAGATTCATAATTCGAGATGCAACGACTTACGGCGTTCGCGCGGCGAGCGCCGTGAGTCGTTCCTGCATCTTCTGTGCGGTGGCGAGATCGCCCTTCTTTGCGGCGATCTCGATGCCTCGCTCGTAGTGGTCGCGGGCCCGGTCGGGATCATCGAGCCCTTCGAGGCAATGCCGAGCGCGAGGATCGCCGCCGAGTGCGTGGGATCGCTCGCGATGGCCTTCTCGAGGTGATCGACGGCCTCGGCTGAAACGGCCGCGTTCCACGGCGAGTTCGCCCATACCCGAAATGGGCCAGAGCGTCGTCGGGATCGATTTCGAGGACCTGGCGAAACATCTCCTCGCGGCGATGCTGATCCGCCTCGCGCTGCCTCGAGTTCCTGCTTTGCACGACTCGACCGGGTCGGCCGCGACCTCACCACCGAACGACACCCGGGTCGCGAGGGCAAGATGGTGCTCGGCGGCCTCGATATCGCCGAGGTGGTTGTGAAACAACGAAAGATTCGAATGCGCCATCACCGATGACGGATCGATCTCGAGCAGCCGGTGCATCTGTCGATGGCCTCGGGGTGGCGCCCGAGTCGACCGAGGATCACACCCATGGATTCAAAGGCATCCGCCCAACTCGGGCAGATCGTCGTCGCCCGGTTCAAGCAGTTCGAGAGCGCGCTCGGTTCGGTCTTCGGCAAAGGCCGCCGAGGCCGCCACCGTGAGCCGATCGGCCATCTCCTCGCGGCCCGGGGGAGCCGCAAGAGCGGCATGGAGTGGACCTCAGCCACCGTCGATTCGACCGTCGGCAAAGATACAGATCAGTTCGCGCCCGACGACTCTCAATTCGCGGTGGAGCGAGACCTGGAGCCAGGATCGGTTTTCCCAGCGAGCCACCGCCAGGATCCGTCCTGCCCGCTCCCGGTCCCCGATCCGCGAACCACTCCCCCACCAACTCATCGACCATGGATGCCGGGCTCGGCGAGTTCGAGAAGAACCGGCGCTCGCGACCGCACCGCGGTGAGCTCGCCACCTTTGCCACGGTTTCCTGACCGAGATAAGCAGCCCTTGGTGAACGAAACCGCGTTGTCGAGGAGGGAGGTCTCGTTGATCAGCTGATCGGGCCGGACTTCGCGCCCCCAGATCGGTGGTCCGCAGAGAACGCTCAGGGTGTCGAGTTCCTCCGGCGACAGCTCCGGCAGTGGATCTCGCGATCGCCCCAGGCTACGAATCCTCGTCCACCCCAGCCCGGCGACCGGGAAGCACTCGTCCCCACCCGAGTCAGTCGGCCATCGCCACCGCCGCGGGTCCGAGCACGAGCCGCATGGGTCCGACATCGCGGACTCGGATCGCCACGTCATCGGCGATGACGTGGGACTCGAGCCTGTCGACGCAGTGCGCCGCCACCGCCTCGGGGACCAGCAGATCGATGCTCTGGGTGCCGTTTCGCAGGAAGAAGAAGGCCTGCAGCCTCCCCGTTCGATCGAGCAACGCCGACAACTGGGACTCGCCATCGGCGAGGTCCTTCAGATCCGAGGTCACCTGGCTCGAGAGAAAACGTTTGCGGTGGCTCCCCGTGACTTCAATGAGTGCCCAGCCCGGGAATTCGGCGACCGCGCCGTCGAGGTCGAGTGCCTCAGACGCTGAAGCGACTCACCGCAGCCGCAGGTGTTGGTGGCATTCGGGTTTTTGAAGACAAAGCCCTTGCCCTTGAGGCCGTCCTCGAAATCGAGGGTCACATCCTTGAGGTAGATGGCGGACTTGGGATCGAGCAGCACCGCGAAACCGCCGAAATCGAGGATATTGTCGTTGGTGCGGGTCTCGGAGAACTCCATCTCGTAGGAGAGTCCCGAACAGCCACCGCCGACCACGCCGAGGCGGAGACCCACGCCCGTGGCTGGGATTTTCGCGTTCGAAGATCGATCGGATTTCCTCAACCGCCCGTTCGGTGACGATCACCAGATCGGATGCGCTCATCGGATGCTCCTTTGACCAGGGTGACGAGTTCGCCGGCCTGGTACATCTCCACCATGATGTCGTTGCCGCCGATGAACTCACCTCCGACCCAAAGCTGAGGGAAGGTGGGCCAACCCGCAAACTGTTTGGCCGCGGCGCGGATCGACTCGTCGGAGAGGATATCGAAGGTGCTCGTACGGGATCCCAATGGTCTCCAGGATCGCGACGGTGTTTGCCGAGAACCCGCATTGCGGCTGCTCCGGGACGCCTTTCATGAAAAGAAAGACATTCGCCGAGGTGATGAGTTTTTCGACCCGCTCGAGGGCCGGCGCCGCACGGTCGGTCTCGTCGACCGGCGCGCCAAGAAACCGGGGCTCCGGCGTGCCCCCGGTGATTTGGAAAGGGTTGGAATCGTTCATGAAAATCGGTCCTCCAGGTTGTGGCGAGCACAACACGTACTCGCCTGAGAAAAACCTGAGATTCGATCGCGATATTTCCAATCTCTCCAAATCAGTATTGATAGGATCGAAGTGAATGAACGACTGGGACCAGGACTACACCTCGACCCCGAACCTGTTCGGATCCGAACCGGCGCCGATTCTCGTGCGTCACCTCGAGTTGCTCAATGGCACCCACCCGGTTTTGGATGTGGGGTGCGGTCAAGGGCGCAACACTCTTTATCTCGCTCGACACGGGCACACCGTGCGCGCCCTCGATCCCTCCAACGTGGCCGTGAAACAAACCCGAGCTTCAGCCGAGGCCGAGGGGCTGACGATCCAGAGCCAGCGCGGCGTTCTCGCTGAAGTCGTCCGGCCGGCCGATGGCTTCGGCACGATTCTGGTCTTTGGTCTGATCCCGATTCTGACCCGGACGCAGATTGATGAGATGGTCACCTTGATCGAATCGCTGATCGCGCAGGGAGGGCACGTCATCATCACCGCCTTCACGACCACGGACCCGAAGTTCGGAATCCATGCTCGCCAATGGACCAAGATCGGCAGAAACTCCTTTCAGAGCCCCGAAGGAGACATCCGCACCTACCTGGAGCCCGGCGAGCTCACCAGTTTCTTCCCCGGCTGGCAGATCATCGGCCGGTGGGAAGGCCTCGGCCCCGAACACAGCCACGGCGATGGTCCTACCGAGCGGCATGGGCTGGCGGAGGCTGTGCTGCGACGCTGATCGGGAGTCCGCGTGTTAAGCTCCAGATCAATCCGCTGGGGGGGTCTCGCATGTCCGCACGAACGGTATTGGACTTCTATCGTCACGACGTCGAATCGCCGCGTGGCGAGCACTACTCGCATTGGACTCCCGCGGGCCGCCGGGTGCTGACCACTCACCAGTTCTTCGACCAAACCGCCGCGTTCGCCAACGGGCTGTCGGAACTTGGCGTCGAAGCCGGAGACCGGGTCATGCTGCTCTCGGACAACCGTCCCGAGTGGCACATGGTCGACATCGCCACGCTCTCGCTCGGCGCCGTCGATGTGCCCATCTACGGCACCCTGACCCCCGACCAGATCGCCTACCAGCTCAAGGACTCCGGCGCCAAGGTCGTCGTCGCTGAGAACCCGGAGCAGATGGCCAAGTTCGTCGCCGTCAAGAAGAAGTGCCGCGACCTCAAGCATCTGATTCAGATCGAAGGCCCGTGCGACAAGGGCGTCACCGCCTTTGACGAACTTGATCGACGCTGGCGCGGGCACCGATGCTCGATGCCGCATTCTGGGACCGCGCCGCCGGCGTCCAACCCGGCGACCTCATGACGATCATCTACACCTCGGGCACCACCGGCGAACCCAAGGGCGTCATGCTCACCCACGACAACATGGTCCAGAACGTCCTCCACTCGGCGCACCGGATCCCGGTGACCCGTGAAGACCTGGCGCTGGAGTTCCTTCCCCTTTGCCACGTTCTCGAACGGATGGTCGGCTACATCTACATGTGGAAGGAGACCTCAAAGGCCTACTGCTCGGTCTACCACGTGGGCGATCTGCTCGCCGAGATCAAACCGACCCTTTTCACCGGCGTTCCCCGATTCTACGAGAAGGTAATGCAGAAGGTGATGGACAAGGTCGCCGACGCGCCGGCTGATCAAACGCGCTCTCTTCAACTGGGCGCTCGATCTCGGCCGTGAGGAAGCCCGCCACCGGTTGAACGGCGAAAAACTCGGTGGCATGCTCGCCGCCCGCCACGCACTTGCCGACAAGCTTGTCCTCTCCAAGGTCCGGGAGGGCCTCGGCGGCCGACTCCGTTTCTGCGTCTCCGGCGGCGCCGAACTGCCGCTCTTCGTCAACGAGTTCTTCCACGCCCTCGGGCGTCTATGTCGTCGAGGGCTACGGCCTCACCGAGACCTCGCCGGTGATCTCGGCCAACGGCGCCAACCCGGGCGAGATCCGCCTCGGCACCGTGGGCAGGCCCCTCGACAACGTCGAGATCAGGCTCGCCAAGGACGGCGAGCTTCTGCGTCAGGGGTCCCAGCGTCATGTCGGGCTACTGGAACAAACCCGACCAGACCGCCGAGGTCTTCACCGAGGACGGGTTCTTCACCACCGGCGACATCGCCGAAATCGACGACGACGGATTCCTGCTCATCGTCGACCGCAAAAAGGACCTCATCGTCACCGCCGGCGGAAAGAACGTCGCGCCGCAACCCATCGAGAGCCAGCTCAAGAAATCGCCCTTTGTCGAGACCGCGGTCCTCATCGGCGACCGCCGGCCCTACATCGTCGCGCTGTTTTCGCCCAGCTTCGAGGACCTCGAGCGTTGGGCCGAGGAAGAACGGCGTCGAGCTACGCCGACCTCGAGGATCTCGTCGGCCACCCGAAGGTGGCGGACCTCTTCGACGAGGTCGTCATCGGGGCCAACGCATCGCTGGCCCGCTACGAGCAGATCAAGAAGCACCGCGTCCTGCCGATCTCGCTGTCCATCGAAGGCGGTCAGCTCACCCCGACGCTCAAGGTCAAGCGGCGGGTCGTGGAACAGCAGTTCGCCGACGCTCATCGAACGGCCTCTACGGCGGCTAACCGATGGATCGTCCTTCGCCGACTCGAGCAGCTCCAACTGGTGGTGGTCACCGGCAAGGGCGGCGTCGGCAAGAGCGTCGTCACGGCGGCCCTCGGCCGACTGCTGGCCGCCCGCGGACGCAAGGTCCTGCTCTTCGAGGTCGATCCCCGGGAGAACCTCCACCAGCTCCTCGACACCCAGCCCTCGGGCGGCGAGATCATCAACGCGTCACCGCGGCTCTATCTCCAACACATCGAACCACGAGAGCTCATCGACGACCTCGTCCGCGAGAAGCTCAAGGTCAAGCTGCTGGTCAACCGAGTGCTCGCGAGCCCGGTCCACCGGCACTTCACCGAAGGGCGCCCCGGGCCTCAAGGAGAGCGCGGTCTTCGGCCGCGCCCTGCGGATGGTCGACGGGCCACGGTCCGCCGGAGCTCCGCCGCCCGACGTGGTCATCCTCGACGCCCCCGCCACCGGCCACGGCGTCTCGTGGCTGGCGGCGCCGCAGCTCGTCGCCGATGTGGTTCGCAGCGGACCCATCGGGCACATGGCCGAGCTCATCTCGGCCTTTCTCGGGGACCGTCACCGGTTCGGCGTCGTCGTGGTCACCACCGCCGAGGAGATGCCGGTCGAGGAGTCCCTGGAACTCATCGCACGCCCTCGACGAACGCCTCGATCGCGAGCCCGAGGTCGTCATCGCCAACGCGCTCTACCCGGCCATCGACGAGGATGACGGAGAGCGACGACCCGACGGCTGAGCTGTGGCGCGACCGCAGGGCCATCAACGTCACCCAACTCGAGCGTCTCGACGCCTTCTGGGCCGGCCCGCTCGCCGAGATCCCCCTCATGCCCATCGATCCGGGGCCGGCGCTCGATCGGCGCCATCGCCCGCCGGATCGAGACCCAGCTGAGGGCATCGTGAGTGCGCCGCTGACCATCGTGGTCGGTTCCGGCGGGGTCGGTAAGACCACCCTGGCCGCCGCCATGGCCGTCGATGAGGCCGTCAACGGCAACGACACCCTGGTGATGACCTTCGACCCGTCCCTGCGGCTCAAGGACGCCCTCGGCGTCGACGCCAATCCCGAGACCAACGAGATCCAGGTGCCGTTCGAGGCCGACGGCGAGCTCTGGGCGAGTCTGCTCGACGCCCGCCGCACCTTCGACACCCTCATCGATCGCTACGCTCCCGACGACACCGCGCGGCAGCGAATCCTCACCAACCGGTTCTACGACCACCTCTCGGGCAGCCTCGCCGGCGTGCTCGAGTACATGGCGTCGGAGCGGCTCTTCGAGGTCGCCAGCTACGGCAGATACCACCGGGTCATCCTCGACACGCCACCGACCCGGCAGGCCCTCGACTTCCTCGGCGCGCCCGAGCGGATCGTCTCCTTCCTCGAATCGGGCGCGCTGCGGATCGCCCTCAAACCCTGGTTCGACGCCGACGGCAACTTCAAGGCCACGGCCAAGCTCGGCATTCTCGGTCGCAACGTCGAGGCCTTCTTCGACCGCATGGTCGGGATGGAGCTGCTGCGCGACATGGCCGAGTTCTTCCAGGCCTTCGCGCCGCTCTATGACGGCTTTGTCGAACGCGCCCTCGAGGTTCAGAAGATGCTGCGCTCGGATGAAACCGTCTTCACCCTGGTGAGCGGACCCGGAGAACAGCGGGTGGCCGACACCCTCTTCTTCGCCCGCAAGCTCAGCGAAACCGGCTACCGACTCGGGCCCATCGTGGTCAACCGGGTCCACCCGAAGATCGATGACGTCCCCGAGGTCGTCAATCTCGACGACGGCCGCGGTCTCCTCGCCTGGCTCGGAACCCGGGACCACCAGGGCGTCGAGCAGCTCCGCGAACTCCTCGGCGACTCTCACCCACTCGTGGTGGTGCCGCTGCTTCCCGATGAGCCCACCGATCTCGCATCGCTCGCGGAACTCGGCGCGATGCTGCGCGAGCAGCTCGATTCGTAGTTCAGAGATTTTAGTTTTCGGTTTTGAGTTCCATCGCACGTCGAAACCATCGCTGGGCCCACAGATCACACAGATTCCGGATCGCACGTCGCAACCACGAAGCCTCGCATCCCGCCGACCTGCGATTCCAGGAGATTCCTTGCCATATCACTGGGCGTTTGGTCCCACAGGACTGCTCTGACTCATTCGTTCGGTCAGATCGACCTGACAACCGAGGGAATCACTGGTTCAAGCCGAGACCCAATCGCGAACCACCATCATCAAGGTGCGATGTGCGATGTAACTCAAAACTAAGAACTGAGAATTGCGGAACTAATTCCCGAGCCATTCCGCGAGATCGGCGAGACGCTCGGGGTCGAGGACCTTCACCGTCGTCGTTCCGGTCTCGATGATGCCGTCCTCCTCGAGCCGCTTGAAGGTTCGCGAGAGCACCTCGGGACCGGTGCCGCACTCGGCGGCGACGAGGTGTTTGGGCTGGCCGAGCTCGATGACCTCACCCGGCTCGAGCTCCCTCCGACCGGCCCGGTTCATGAGGAAGAGCGCGAGGCGCTCCTCGACCCGGCGTTGGGTGAGCATCTCGAGCTTGCCCGCGAGGGTCCGCGTCCAGGCCGAGACCGATCCGATCATGGCCATCCCGATCTCGGGGTGGTTGCGCAGCAGGTTGACGAGCTGCGCCCGCGGCAGGCACCAGATGGTGCTCGGCTCCACCGCCTCGGCGGTGGCGGGATAGCCACCCGATCCGAAGAGGGCGGCTTCGGCGAACGACGCTCCTGCGGGCACCAGGTGAAGCAGCAGCTCCTTGCCCCGCGGCGAGTAGCGCACCAACTTCATCCGTCCGCGAGACCACCGCGCACAGACTCTCGGCCGGATCTCCCTCGTGGAAGAGGATCTCGCCCTTGTCGAGCAGAGTGGATGTGGCCCGCCGAAATCACACGCTCCCGATCCTCATCCGAAAGATGGTGGAGGAGAGGGAGGTGCTGCAGGGATTCGGAGCGATCGTTCATCGCGAAGAGTATACGGGGATTCGAAGGCCAAGATGAATTATGAATTATGAGTTATGAATTATGAATTGCCATCGCACCAGGCAACCGTCGCAGAGGCTAGATCGGGTGCAGCTGATAATTCATAATTCATCATTCCTAATTAATCAATTATTCCTCGGTCATCGCCTGCCCGCCGACGTGGGAGTACAGCGGCGAGTCGATTTCCTGGAGACGACGGTGGAACTCGGCCTCGGTGATCGAGGTCTGCCAGTGGCCGGTGAGCCGGAAGCCGGTGACGACGGCAAGGTAGAGCCCGATGGCCACCAGCGAGGCGACCGCAGGGCGCATCCAATGTCGGCGTCCCGCAGCCAGCGGCGGCTCGCACCGCGAGGCAGCCGTCCACGGGGCAGGAAACCACGCAGTCCTGACAACTGGTGCACTCCACCGATGTGACTCGCTTCATTCCGTGGACCGGGAGGCGGGCTGGACAGACTCTCGTGCACTCGTGGCAGTCGGTGCAGAGGTTCTCATCGCGGGTGACCTTGAGGGGAGCGAGAATCCCGAGCAGACCCACCAGCGCGCCGTAGGGGCAGAGATAGCGGCACCATAGATCCCGGACAAAGATCGACCCGACGATGAGCACACCCATGACCGCGATGGTGAGCCGCGACGGCGGGGCAAAGAAGAGCCACATCTTGGCGTCGACGATCTTGGCGTAGGGGCTTTCCAGGAAGCTCTCGATGGCAGCCGGGTCCATCACCCACCAGATCGCCCAGGCGAAGAAACCCAGCAGCAGATATTTGAGCCCGCGCAGAGGGATATCCAGCCATTTCGGCGGCGTCAGGGTACGGCCCGTGACCCGGATGCCCAGGCGCCCGAGAAGTTCCGAGATCAGACCCACCGGGCAGACGTGCGAGCAGAAAGACTTGGCCACGACCACCGACATCAGGCAGATCCCGATGAAGATGGCGAGCCCGGCGGGGTGGATCGGGTCGATATTGCCGGTTTGGAGCAGATGGCGGAGCCCCATCATGCCGTCGATGGGCAGGAAGGCCTCGACCCCGGGCGGGCGGGAGACCGACGGCCACCGGCCCGCGAGGTGCGGGATGACCCAGAGACTGAACTGGACGCCGATGGCGAGGGTCACCGCCGCCGACGACCCACTGGATCACCCGTCTGGTTTTCGGTACCGAGTGCAGCCTCATGCCATCCCTCCGGCGCCGACTCTCGCTCGGATCACCGTTTTCGGCATTGATGACGGTCAATCCCGTCGTCATGACAGCCTCTCGCGGAAACCCCGACCCACTACCGTCCAAAGGAAGATCTCTTTGTGAATACGAGATCCCATCGAAAGCCTCCCGCCGACCGTAGATCTCTGAAGGGCAGGCAAGATGCCTACCCCACAAAGAACCGATCGCCATTGTGGAGCAGGCTTCCAGCCTGCTTCGACGACACTCCGGTTCCGAACTCTGCAGAGGACTCATGAGTCGGTCACGAAAGCGTCGATGACAGTCGAAAGCGGATCGATGTCCTCCTCCAGATCCACCACTACGACATCGCCGGCATCGAGGGCTTCGACCAATGCCGGTACCAGGGTCCGCCGCACGACCACGACGAGGCCCGCCAGATCGGTGTGATTGAGCGCCCGCTCCACCGCCGGCCAGTGACCGCCGCCGCGGAGTTCGACCGGGCCCAACTCATCGATGACGAGGACCGAGCCCGACGCCAGATCCCCGAGAGCCCGCCTGCCGAGATCGAATCCCTCGTCGAAGAACTCGAAGGAGGTTCCGAAGGCGCCTCCACCCGGCGCCACCCGTCGAGCGAGATCGAGCACCTCGCCGGTGGCGGCGTCCTGGACGCGAAAACCCACTTTTCTGCCGTCTTCGATGATGGCCGGTTGGAGAAAACCCGCGACTGGAATGCCGCGACGGCCGAGTTCGTCGACCACCGCCCTCACCAGCGGCGTCTTGCCGCTGCCGGTCGGGCCGGTGATCACCACGGTCCGTGCTCCGGAGGCACCAGAGGCGCGGTTGTCCGACTCAGGGCGGTGTGGCCGCGCAGCGCGGCCGCGGCCGCCGCCTGATCCGCCACCCGGCTCGTGTGCGCCAGAAGAACCTCCGCCAACGCCGGAAACCGCCGCAGAGCCGCCCATCTGCCCCGCTGCGAACCCGGTGAGCGGCCCACACGGTCGACGCCGTCTCGCTGAGGTGCGGCAGGGCGTTGAGGGCGAGGCCGAAGACCAGACCGAGGCGTTCCATCCCGAACCGCGAGGTCAGACGCATGATGGTCTCGGCATCGACGCTCCGCGTCACCACCGCCGCCGCGGTGCCGAGCACCACCAGACGGAGCAGCACCGTGCCGCCGATCATCAGACCGCGATCGAGCCCCGATGCCCACGCCACGGCCGCCGTCGCCGCCGCCGCGGCGAAGACCGCTCCGAGCACCAGACCGACCCGGAGCACCCGCCGGAACGAGTCCCGATCGGCGATCCAGGCGACCGCGCAGGCGACCGCGGCCGCCGCCGCCACGACCTCGATCTCGAGACGAAAAGGAAGCCCCGACCGCCGCCGCGAGGACAAGCGCGAGCATCGGGTTCACCGGCTACCCCCGAGGCGGCGAGCGACCCGGCCGGCGAGACGCCAGGCAATGACCCCACCCACCGCACCGATGGACGCGGCGAGACCGACAAAGCCGGCCAGAACCCACTTCGCCTCCACCCCGCCGAGCTCACCGACCGCGCGGAGCACCGCCGTGGCCGCTTCGGAGCCGCCGACGATCCAGGCCGTGATCACCCGCTGGATCGGGTTGGTGCCGAGCGCGATGATCCCGCCCAGGGCGGCGGCCCACGGACCTCGGGCAACCAGAAAGCCGAACTCGACCGCGAGGGTCTGGGTGGCGATCCCGACCAACGGGCCCGGGTAGAGACCGCCGAGGGTGAAGACCTTGAGGAAGATCGCCGTCAAACCGGCCACGAGGACCACCCCGACCCTCGGCTGGAGCCGCCGCAGACAGACCAGACAGACGAGGCCGATGAGACCCATGATCTCGCCCCGGAACGGCACTCGCCCGAGGTGAATGGCGGTTCCCACCGTCGCTTCGAGCGCGCCCCAGAGGGCGCCGTAGAGGGCGGCGTGGGTCCACGGCCGGAGGTCCTTCATTCCGACCCCGCCAGGATTCGTCGAGCCGACAGAACCGGAGACCTCAAACAAGTCAAATGTACGATGGCACTTGTAGCGCCCGCGTCCCGCGGGCGATGTGACCGTACATCATCGCCACCATCGCAGGCGGGGACGCCTGCGCTACAAAGGCCCGATCGCGTATCACGGGCGTGGGCTTGTTGCCCGCAGTTCGGCGTTCCAGTCAGGTCCCTCATCCGACGACCTCCTCCAGCCGCCGGTCCCGGAGGACAAATCGGCGGTGTGCGGCGGCGGCGAGCTCCTCCCGGTGCGAGATGACGAGATAGGCGCGGCCTTTGGCCGAACGGCGGCGAATGAGCTCGAGGAGGTCCAGCACATCATCGTGGTCGAGACCCTGGGCCGGCTCGTCGACGATCATGACCTCGGGTCTGAGCATATCGAGGGCGGCGTGGACCAGCCGCTGCTGTTCACCGCGGGAAAGGGTCCACGGAGCTCGCGCCGCCAGGTGCTCCAGGCGGTGGCGGCGCAGCACCCGCGCCCGCTCCTCCTGGCTGGTCCCGGCGTCGGAGACCTCGCCGATGACCGTCGAGGCGAAGAGCTGGAGATCGGCCTCGGGGAGCATCAGAGCGACCCGGCCGTTTCGTCGGATCTCTCCCCCACCGGTCGCCGCCAACCCGGCCAAGACCCTCGCGAGGGTGGATTTTCCGCTCCCGTTGGGTCCCGACAAGAAAGACGACCTCTCCCTCGATGGAGATCGAGGTCGATGTTCTCCACAAGGGTGCGACCGCCCCGCGATACCGACAATCCCGCGACAGCTCAGAACCACCTCGGCGCCCGGTTGGTGATCTGGCGCCGGAACCCTCGGCACGCGAGGCGCCTCGGTCGGGCCCAGGCGGCCGCGAGCCAACCTCGAACCAGGACGTCGACGGCTGCTGTCGAGACGCCACCCGGCCTGCTCGGAGACGGCGATGGCGGCTCCGCGGCTCTTGGCCCGGCGCAGGAGATCGACCAAGCGCCGCTTCGCCGGCGGCATCGAGGTGGGCGGTGGGCTCGTCGAGAAGGATCGGCCTCGGGCAGCCGGCGAGCGCAACGGCCAGCGCGACCCGTTGGCGCTCTCCCGAGGAGAGCTCGGTCACCCGGCGATCCAGAAGAGGGGCCGAGGCCGAAGCCATCCACCACCGCGTCGACAAAGTCACCTCCCCGATAGAGCCGCCGCGCCGCCTCGATCTCCTGGCCCGACGGTCGCCAGGAAGAGCTGCGCGTCCGGACGATCGAGGCAGGTGGCAATGAGATGGGCCCGCTGGCCGGGATCGAGGTCCTGGATCGCCTCCTCGTCGATCGGCGATCTCGCCGCCGACCGATGCCGGCGTCAACCAGGGGACCAGCCCCGCAACCGCGTGCAGCAAACTGGTTTTGCCGGCGCCCGAGCGGCCCGTCAGCCCCACCGCCTCGCCGGGCCCGACGCTGAGATCAACCTCCCGCAGCACCGGGACCGCGGCTCGCGGGTAGCGAACCGAGAGCCCGGAGATCTCGAGAGCCGGGGGCGCGGTGGTGATCGGACATCGGTCCGACACCCCATGGACTGAGCCACGGCGACCCGGGCCGTGTCAAGTTGAATCGAGTACTCTCACCCTTCACGCGACCGGTTCGCACGAGCAACCCATCGGTTGCCGAACCACCCGCTCGCAGGCATGATGGTGGCGAACCACGGCCACCGCCCGCTAAGGAGACCGTCATGAACTGCCCACGTTGCCAGACCGAGCTCGAAACCCGATCCACCGACGGCATCGAGATCGACGAGTGCCCGAGCTGCCAGGGAATCTGGCTCGATGCGGACGAACTCCGCCGGACTCAAGGACCAGGCCGACCCCGATCTCAAGTGGATGGACTTCGAACTCTGGAAGCACGAGGACCGATTTCCACGTCGAGCGAAAAGGCCATGGAGTGTCCCAAGTGTTCGGTCGCCCTGGTCGCCATCGACTACGGCGACACCGGAGTCGAGGTCGATTTCTGCAGCGGCTGCCGTGGCGTCTGGCTCGACGCCGGCGAATTCGAGAAGATCATCGACCACCTGTCCGACGATCTTCTCAACAAAGGAGTCGTCGGAGTATCTCCGGGCGAGCCTCGAGGAAGCCAAAGAACTCGTCACCGGACCCGAGAGCTTTCTCTCCGAGTGGAAGGACTTCGCCACCGTGCTGCGGATGCTCCAGTACCGGCTGCTCGGCGAAAACCCGAAGCTCGGCCGCGCCCTGGCGGAGTTCCAGGCCAAGAGCCAGTTCTGAGCATCAGTTTTTAGTTCTCAGTTTTTTGTTTTTCGTCGCGGGCGAATCTTCTTCATTGGAGAGTTCATGACTTCGAAACTCACCTACCACCACGTCGGTATCCCGACCACCGTCGCCCATGACGGCGAGTACTACCTCGAGCAGTTCAAGATGCATGTGGTGGGATTCGACACCAACCCCTTCGGCATCGAGTGGATCCGGTTCGAGCCGGGCAGCCCGATTCCCGAGCTCGTTCAAACCGTGCCCCACGTCGCCTTTGTGGTCGACGATCTCGCCGCGGCCCTCGATGGCCGCGAGATCCTCATCGAGCCCAACAGCCCCTCCGAAGGCGTGACCGTCGCCTTCATCATCGACAACGGCGCGCCGGTGGAGTTTCTGCAGTACGACGCATCCGTGAGTCGGTGATCGGTGAGTCGTGACCAGCGCCTACGTCGTCATGGATCGCTCGACGGTCGTGTGAGGTGCATCGCAACGCTACGCTCCCAGCCGACAGGCTCAGGACCCCAGCTCAAGCCGGCTTCACGATCGCTCATGACCTCACGACCTCAAGACCTCAAGACCTCAAGACCTCAAGACCTCGCTTGACCCCGGTCAATGCCGCGGTACTCTGATTGTCAGAGAATTGTCACGAAGCATGGAGGGGGCCGATCGGCCCAGAGGAGGTTCTTGATGCGTCGATTTGGTGTTGTTCTCGTTGTAATCGTGTTCTGGGGATGTGGGACTCGCGACGGGCGCCTCGGCGGTGGAGTCCGCCTGCGAAGACTGCCACGCCAAGGTCACCCCTTGGCTCGTCAAGGACTTCAACCGCGGCGTCATGGCCGAAACCATGGGATGCGCCGACTGCCACGGCGAGGGCCACACCGGGATGGACGACGCGGACAACGCCGAGCTGCCGACCATCGCGACCTGCCAGGCCTGCCACGAAGATCAGGCGGACCAGTATCTCGCCGGCAAACACGCCAAGGGTCTGCTCGCGGTCCAGGCGCTGCCGTTCTCGCACGGTCAGCCCGACGCCTTCATGGAAGGCCAGAAGGGCTGCGGCGGCTGCCACACCCTCGGCATCGTCACTCAGGATGACCGCAAAACTCCGGCCCGCGAGTACTACAAGTACGGTATGGACTGCCAGAACTGCCACACCCGGCACTCGTTCTCGGTGGCCGAGGCGCGCGAACCCGAAGCCTGCCAGACCTGCCACCAGGGCTTCGACCACCCGCAATGGGAGATGTGGTCGACCTCCAAGCACGGTGTCGCCTACCTCCTCGATCGTGAGGCCCACCGCGGGCCCACCTGCCAGGACTGCCACATGCCCGAGGGCGACCACCGGGTCCGCACCCCGTGGGGCTTCCTCGGCGTCCGTCTTCCCGAAGAGGACGAAGAGTGGATGGGCTACCGGGTTTCGGTGCTCAAGGGTCTCGGAGTCCTCGACGCCGAAGGTCAACCCACCGCCCTGCTCGAGGTCGTCAAAGCCGGCGACATGGCCCGCCTCGATGCCGAAACATTCGCCGCCGAGCGCAAACGGATCACCGACACCTGCGGCAAGTGCCACTCGAAGGGCTTCTGGGAAGCCAACATCGCCAACGCCGACAAGATGCTCAAGGAAGCCGACAAGCTCTTCGCCGAGGCAATTGAGATCGTCGCCGGTCTGCGCCGCGACGGTTTCATCGAGGTCGCAGAAGGCGAGGGCGTCTACCCGCAGCTGCTCGCCTTCTACGAGGTCGAGACCGAGGCCGAACAGATCCTCTACGACATGTTCATGGATCACCGGATGAAGACCTTCCAGGGCGCCTTCCACATCAACCCGGACTACACCACCTGGTACGGCTACGCCAAGATGAAGCAGGATCTCGCCAAGATCCGCGAGATCGCTCTCGAAATGCGGGCTGCAAACCCCCTAGAACGCCTGTCGACCGTCAACGCCAAGGGCCTCCGGCATCGGTCGGAGGCCCTTTTTAAAATGACTGAATGATGAATTATGAATGATGAATTTCATCGACAGGGTCTTCCGGAAGACGGTCTGCGATGTTATTCATCATTCATAATTCATCATTCATCATTTCTTGCGTCTGTGCAGCTCCACCGGTGTCTTCTCGCGTTTGCGCTCGAGCCAGTTCTGGTAGAAATCCACCGAGAACATGAGCAGCAGGATGAAGATGGTGATCCACTGCGGGATGTAGGGGAACTCGCTACCGTTGACGGTCATGTGGGCGACGTGGCCGCCTTCGAGGAAGAGCACGAATCCGATGAGCAGCAGAACGAACAGACCGAGGATCTCGAAGTCGGGATTACGGCGCATGAATTCGGCAATGGGACCGGCGAAGATCAGCATGAGCGCCACCGAGATCACCACCGAACCCACCATCACCGGGAAGATGTCGGTCATCCCGACCACGGTGAGGATGGAGTCCACCGAGAAGAGCAGGTTGAGGCTGACGATGGTGAAGAGCACCTGGCCAAAGGTCGACGCCTCTTGAACCTCGTGTTCGACACCCTTGATCTTGAGCCGGAGTTCCTTGACCCCGGACCAGATGAGGAAGAGCCCGCCACCGACCAGGACGAGGGCCTTGGCGCTGATGGAACCGTCGAAATGGATCCCGAGAATCGTGGTGTCGAGCATCGTAGAAGGGCGTGGCGGCGAACCGCAGCACCCAGCTCACCACCGCAAGCAGGATGATCCGAAAGACCATGGCGAGGATCAGCCCCCACCGCACCGCCTTCTTCTGTTGGTCGATGGGCAGCTTGTTGGCGAGAATTGTGATGATGATCAGATTGTCGGCGCCGAGGGCGATCTGCACCAGGGTCACCGAGAAGAGCGCGAGCCAGAATCCGGGGTCGAGCAATAGTTCCATGTCAAAACTCCCAAGAACGCCGTAGAGGATACCCGCGCCCACGGCCCGAGAGCAAAACGAACCGCAAGGACGCAGGGACGCGAGGGCACGCAGGATGACCATCGCATCATCGCGATTCAACGTAGAGGCGCAAGGCGCAAAGACGCAGAGACATCGCAGGATTGACCCATCGCACCATCGCAATTCACAACCCGGGGAGGCGTTCTTCAAAGGCGTCCGACTCCGGGGAGAGGTTTTCTTGACCGGAAGGGGACTGAAGGGCAGCCAAGATGGCCGCCCCCACAATCATCGCCGCGACCGTTGTAGGGGCATGCTTCCAGCATGCTCTTCAGTGTCGTTCCCGAAGCTTGAGCCTTCCACGAGGTTGTTTCGCGTTGCGGAAAGCACCGCCAACCTCACGAAAAAATCCGCGCAAATCCGTGTCTATCCATGTCCCGGCTTGCGATGCCTTGCGACCCTTGCGTCCTTGCGGTGGTTCAGTCAGTCGCCGAGAGCACTCCGGTAGGTCTCGAGGGCTTCCTCGAAGGGTTCCCGGCGGGAGGCGTCTTCCTCGTCGATGAGTTCGAGAGCCTTCTCTTCCACCTCCACCGCGCGTACATTGTCGCCGGTGCGGTGATAGGCCAGCGCCAGGGTGTCCATGACATCCGGATCCTGCCAATCGCCGAGTTCGACGGCGTCGAGGGCAAAGAGCAGAGCATCCTCGGGATCCTGCAGATCGGCCGGTTCGCAGGTCAGCGCCTCCCACGCAAAGGCGTTCTTCGGTCCGGGATCCTCAGATGCCTCGGCGGCCACCCGCAGCGCCTCCAATTGTTCCGTAACCACAGCTCGGGCGTCGTCCTCCCTGTCGTGGGTCATGTAGTGCCCGGCAAGCGCGGTGCGCGCGGCCATGGTCGACGGGTCGGCCTCGCCGTTGTCCCGGCGAGACGCCTCCAAGCCCTCGAGGAGCAGTTGTTCGGCCTCCTCCGGCCGGCCCATGCCGTCGACGTGATCCGCCAGATCGAAGAGAACCCTGAGGGTCTCGGAGTGTGCCGGGCCGAGAACCCTCCGACGGGTCTCCATCGCCTCACGGATATAGGACTCCGCCTCGATCGGGCGGTCACGAAGCTGCAGCAGCGACCCCATGTTGAAGAGCCACACCAGGAGGTCGGGGTGGTCGTTGCCCATCGCCACCCGACCCCGATCGATGGCCTCTTTGAGCAGCATCTCGCACTCGTCGATCCTCCCCTGCCTGTAGTACCAGAACGCCATGGTGTTCATGGAGAGCAGCGTGTCGAAGTGGTCGTCACCCAGAACCCTGCGGCGGGTTTCGAGCGCATTGCTTCAGGTAGCGCTCGCCCTCGTCGATTCGGCCCACTCCGGTCAGGAATACCCCGAGGTTGGAGAGGATGCTCAAGGTTTGCGGATGGGACGTCGCCAAAGACCCGTCGATATCCCTCCAAGCCCTCGAGGTACAGCGGCTCCGCTTCGTCATACTCACCCTGAGCCTCCAACGCCACCGCGAGCGAGTTGATATTGATGAGGGTCTGCGGATGGTCGTTGCCCAGGACCCGGCGTTTGGTCTCGAGGCTCGAGCGAAAAATCTCCTCGGCCTCTTCTGCTCGTCCCATGGAGTGGAGGAGGACCCCGAGGTTGGTCTCCGCCGTCAGGGTGTCGATGTGCTCCGGACCGTGGACCCTCCGGCAGCCCTCGAGCGTCTCCAGGTGATAGGGTTCGGCCTCAGCGAATCGGCCGGTTTCGTAGATCAACTGACCCAGTTGTTGATGGCGGTGAGCGTTTCCCGATCATCGTCCCCGAGGACCCGACGCATCCCTTCCAGAGCCTCGACGAAGAGCGGCTCTGCTTCCTCGAGCCTGCTCATCTGGTGCAGCGAGAGCCCCAGGTTGTTCATTGGCGATCAGGGTCTCCGCGGTGGTCTTCGCCAAAAACGCGTCGGTTGATCTCCAGGGCCTTTCGATGCTGAGCCTCGGCCTCTGCGAGCTCGCCGAGATCTCGATAGGTGCGTGCCGAGGACGATGCGGACTGTCGCCTCGACCTCGGGTTGGTCCTCGGAGATCCGTTCCGATTCGCGCCGCGGTCTGCGTCGAGGATCTCACGCAGCATGGTCGTGTCCCTGCCCAGCGCCACCGCCGGACCGACGCCCTCGAGCATTCCGGCCATGAAGGTCGCCACCTGATCCGACTTGAGGGCCTCGACCCGGGCTCGCTCGCATTCCCGCTTGGCCTTGAAAAACAGGCTCGTGCTCACCACGGATGACACCACCAGCACCACCACCACCGCCACCGATGCGGCAAAGGCGGCTGCGGTGTCGGGTCACCATCTTCCTGAGCTGGTAGACCGCCGACGGCGGCCGGGCGAGGATCGGCTGCGAATCGAGGAAACGGCCGACATCCTCGGACAGGGCCGCGGCCGATGCGTATCGCCGTTCCGGCTCTTTTTCGAGGGCGGTGCCGACGATGGTCTCCACATCCGGATCGAGCTTGCGGGTGCCGCTCCAGGTCGTGCTCAGCGGCGCCGGCGGGTCCTCGCAGATCACCCGAACCGCCTCGAGGAGTCCCGAACGCGCCGTGTCATAGGGCCGGCGACCGGCGAGCATCTCGTAGAGGATCACCCCGAGGGCGTAGACATCCGTCCGGATATCGATGGCCTCCCCATCGCCCTTGCGCCTGCTCCGGCGCCATGTAGGGCAGGGTCCCCTTGATCACCCCGATCTCGGTGATCTGGGTCATGGCGATGTCTTCTTCGGTGATCCGGGCGAGACCGAAATCGAGGATCTTGACCGTCGCGGTCGGCGCGGCCCCCGAGGCGCTCGATGTCACACCGGAGGTCGAGCTCTCATCGGTGACGATGATGTTCGAGGGTTTGAGATCGCGGTGGATCACCCCTCGCTGGTGGGCGTACTGCACCGCATCGCAGATCTTGCGAAAGAGAGCGAGTCGGTGATCGAGTTCGGCCGGATCGATCGGGCCGGGCCGCTCCGCGAGGTAGCGGTCCAGGGTCTCACCCTGCACGAGTTCCATGGCGAAAAAGTGGTGGCCGTCGTCGGTGCGGCCGGACTCGTAGATGGCGCCGATGTTGGGATGTTTGAGGCGGGCAAGTGTTTCGGCCTCGCGCTCGAACATCTTGATGTGGGCTTCGTCGACGAAGTGACCGCCACGGATGACCTTGAGAGCGACCCGCCGGCGAGGGCTCGACTGCTCGGCCTCGTAGACGATCCCCATCCCGCCCTCGCCGAGCACGCCGATGATCCGATAATCACCGATGGACTCAGGAAGAGGAACTCCTGCGGTCCTCGGTCCCCCGGTGAGTCCGATGGTCGAGTCTGCGAGGTGGCTGGAGCTGATGGTTTCGTCGTGCTCCACCGTCGAAGGCGATGGGCCCGATTCCTCGAGAGCATCGCTGTCCGAGCCGATTGTTCGTTCGTCGTCCGTCATTCGGGCATCTCCGATTCACGCGAAAAGCGGGTTGTCTTCCACTGAGAACAAAACCGTTTCACTTTTCCTTTCGTGCCCGAGGTCGGCCTGGAGATCAGGTATCATCGGTCAGCGAATCGCAGAAAAAATTCAAAGGAGCTCTCTCATGGGCAAGAAATTGGGCGCGGAGTTTCTCGGTACGGCGTGGCTTGTCTTCGGTGGATGCGGTAGCGCGGTCCTGGCGGCGGCGTTTCCACAGCTCGGGATCGGTTTCCTCGGGGTGTCCCTCGCCTTCGGTCTGACGGTCCTGACCATGGTCTATGCCTTCGGCCACATCTCGGGCGGCCATTTCAATCCGGCGGTTTCCTTCGGCCTCTGGGCCGGCGGGCGTTTCGAAACCAAGGAGATCGGGCCGTATGTCGTCGCGCAGGTCCTCGGCGCTGCCGCGGGCGCCGGCGTCCTCTATCTCATTGCCAGCGGCAAGGCCGGATTTGACGCGGTTGCCAGCGGCTTTGCCGCCAACGGCTACGGCGCGCATTCGCCTGGCGGCTACACCATGGCGGCCGGGTTCATCGCCGAGGCCGTGTTGACGTGTTTCTTCCTGCTGGTCATCCTCGGCGCCACCGACAAGCGCGCGCCCGCGGGTTTCGCCGGGATCGCCATCGGACTCGGTCTGACGCTGATCCACCTCATCTCGATTCCCGTGACCAACACCTCGGTCAATCCGGCGCGGAGCACCGGACCCGCCCTCTTTGTCGGCGGTTGGGCCATCGAGCAGCTCTGGCTCTTCTGGCTCGCACCCATCCTCGGCGCCATCGCCGCCGGGTTCATCTACAAGTTCTTCGCCTCGGAGGACTGACGAGGGGTCTCACCACAAGGGCGCAAGGGGCGCCAAGGCCATCGCAATTTGACCGCAAAGACCGCCAAGATCGCCAAGGACATCGCATAGACATCGGATTATTGACCCATCGCACCATCGCAGGATCTCTTCGACATCACTTCGGTGACGGTTCTCTAACACGAACGTCTGTCAACCTGAGAACATCCGCGTCTCGACGGCGAGGCCCATGACAGCGCATGCCAATCTGAGCACCGCCACGCCACGAGCATCGCTTACGTCGAATGCCGAGGTCTCGATCAGCCTCGTGCAAGCTCCTCATGATGGTCGTGTCCCGGTGCCGGTGAGACGCCAGCCTACGAGGCTTGTTTCCTTGTGGCCGGCGTCTCGCCGGCCTGATGACAGGATCGGGAGACCGTTCCATCCTGAATCTTGCAGGAGCTGGTCTCAACAATCGACATGCGCGCGAGACGCACGCACCACAATTGCCGATGTCTTTCAGCATCCTGTCTTGGCATCATTGCGATGCTTTGCGTCCCTTGCGCCCTCGCGGTGAAACGTCAGGACCACACCACGAGCACGAGGTAGACGATCGGGATCGCCATCCCGGCGATGAGCAACCAGCGTCCGCGGCCGCCGAGGCCCTTCTTGCCGGTGATGATGAAGATCCCGGTGCACGCGAGCACCATGAGACCCACGGCGTAGAGATCGGCGAACCAGGTCCAGAAGCCCTTGCCGTGGTTGAGGTGGAGATAGTTGACCTCGAAAAAGGCGTAGCGCCGCCGGGCATGCTCGTCCCGCACCTCGCCCGCGGGCAGGGCCACCGTCAAGGTCCGTTGGTGGAGAAAGATCTTGAGCTGGTCCGGCCCATGCGGACCACCGACTCGGGTTCTTCGGCGATCCCCATGCGCTCGAGCACCGTCGCTGTCAGGACGGCGTTTCCACCGGTCGGCAACTCCCCCACCGACACCGATTCGGTGCGGATGACGTAGTTGGGGTTCCAGTCCTCGATGTGGTTGACCGCGATCCCCGATATTGCGTAGATCACGGTCAGACCGGCAAAGAAATAGCCGACATCGCGATGGGTCGCGATGATCAGCTTGCGCCATTTCATTTAGAAATCAGCTCTGGATGACGGCGCCTGTGCCGCTTGATCATGAAGATCCTGTTTTGCTGCACCGGCGCATCGCAACCCGCCCCCTCTTTCTTGGGGTCGGTCTTGTCGCAGCTCTCGCCCTCGGCGTGCTGGTGTTCGGCCGCCTGCTGTTCGGCGCGGGCCTCGAACCTGCTCCGGCGTCAGAGCGATGGCCTCGAACACGCCTTCCGCCGAGGCCTTCTTGCCCATTGCTTCGTACGGGAAGACGATGACGCCGTCATCGACCTTGATCCGCACACCGTTGCCGGTGTCGGGATCGGTCACCTGCATCCAGCAGCCGCGCTTCTTGCACACGCCGGTGATGACGCCGTCGACCCGGATCGTTTTCCCGACGTAGTCATCGGGCGAAGCGAGAAGGGTTTCCACGGCGACGGCTTTGTCGATGGTCACTCCATCGCCGTACTCGGCGGCATCACCGCCGCCAAAGACAGGCACGGTCGCGAGAAAAGCAAGAGCGAAAGTGATGGTCATAACGCGTCGCATGGGTCCTCCTCGACGGTGAGCGATTTGAGACCGCCACCGCGCATCGTCATCTTTGCCGCAACCGGGGTTGGTGTCAAGAAGGAGGCTTGATCCAGCATCAACGATCGAAAGATCGATTCGGCTGTCAGCCACCACAGGGCGCGGCAAACAACCCCGGTCTCGATCTCCTCAAGGACAACCACTGGCCGCAACCGACGATGACGTGATCGTAAACCGCGACGCCAACGACCTCGCCTGCCCGCACCAGCCGCCGGGTCAGATCGATATCGTCCCTGCTCGGCTCGAGCTGGCCGCTCGGATGGTTGTGGTAAACCAGCACCGCCGCGGCGCCGTCGTGAGAGCGCTCGACGGAAGAGATCGGCCGGATCGACCGGAGCCTGGGTTTTGGTGCCGAGACTGAGCTCGTGGCTGCGGATCAATCGGTGCCGACCATCGACACTGAGAAAACCGAAGACCTCGCGGCGCTCGACCTGGAGCCGGCGCACGAGGTACTCGCCGACCACCGCCGGATCGCCGAGAATCTCAGTCTCCCGCAGCCGTGCTCGCGCGATTCGGTGCCCGAGTTCGAGACTGGCGAGGATGGTTGCCGCCTTGGCGGGACCGATTCCATCGACGCCGAGCAGTTCAGCGGCTTCCCAGCGCGCGAGTTCCGGAAGACCACCGGCGGCGACGAGAAGGGCGTTGGCCTCGACCACCGCTCCCCGGCCTCGCCGGCCGGTGCGCATCAGGACCGCGAGCAACTCCGCATCCGAAAGGACAACTGGACCGAACTCGAGCAGACGTTCACGCGGTCGTGACGACGGCTCGATCTCACGAATAAACTGGGCCATGATGAACTCCCCCGTGGACGGGAGCAGAAAAATCATACCATGCGGATCGCCCATTATCAGGAATCAGACTCGACTTTGAGAAGAGCCTGTGGTAGAAACGAGTTGACCTCAACAAGGGGGATCTATGGCAGAGCGCACTCGGACCAGGGAAACCCGCCAACGGCGGGTGGTGTACGACACCATCAAAGAAACTCACTCCCACCCCACCGCGGATTGGATCTTCGAAAAGGTCCGGGCCGAGGTCCCGAAGATCTCGCTGGGAACCGTCTACCGCAATCTCTCGGTGCTCAAGGACGAAGGCGTCGTCCGCGAGATCTACGGCAATCGACCGTCGAGCGCACTACGATGCCGATCTCTCGCCCCACGCCCACTTCATCTGCTCCGATTGCGGCCAGATCTGGGATGTCTTCGGCGTCCCGGAGATCGATTGGCGATACGCTCAAAGAGTTGGTAGGTTGTGAGGTCAGCGACCAGCACCTCGATTTCCAGGGCCGTTGCGCGGCCTGCTGCGTCGCGGGACAGAAGAACTAGCTTCAGTTCAGTTTTTAGTTTTTAGTTTTTAGTTTTTAGTTTCATCGCAGCAACCTCGAGATTGCATGTCGGATCTCTGCGATGTGGCATTGCGATGTCACTAAGAACTCAAAACTTAAAACTAAGAACTCACTGCGACCACGCTGTCGATTTCTGGTGCGTAGAGGCAGATCCGATCTTCGACGAAATCCGCGAGGGTGGAATTGGCCATGGGGCAGCCATCGCAAGCACCTTGAAGCTCGACATAGACGACGGCGCCGTCGATCCGGATGAGCCCGACATCGCCACCGTCCGCCTGAAGGGCGGGCCGCACCTCCTCGATGGCGAAGCGGACCCTCGACTCGAGATCTCCGGTCGGCCAGTCGGCGGGAATCGTCATTGAAGCTCCTCGTCGTCGTTCACTCCATCGACAACACCATTTCAACAAGGAATCATTCCGACCGAATCGGGCACGGACGCGGGTTGAAGCTATACTCCGAACGCGGATCAAGAACAAACGCGAACCTTTCCTGGCAAACCCACGTTGTAGAGGTTGGATATGGAGATGGAGGAACTCGAGAACACGGTCGAACGATGCCGGGAAGGAGATGAAGACGCATGGTCAGCCCTCGTCAACACCACACTCCGCCCGATCTATCGCCTGTGCGCGAGCTACGCTCCGACGGCTGCCGAGGCCGAGGAGTTGACCCAAGAGGTCTATTTCAAGCTGTGGGAGAACCTGCATCGTTACAACGCCGGCTCCAACTTCATGGCGTGGGCCTGGCGCGTCGCCAAGAACCTGATCATCGACTCCTATCGACGCGGTCGCCGCGAACGCGACGCCGCGTGGCTCGACCCGGAGATCCTCGACCGCCTGCCGGGTTCGGACAATCCACACGAGCAGGCCGAAAGACGACAACGTCTGGGTCTGATCGGGGTCGCCCTGCGCCAGACTCGACGAAGAACTGGCGAGCCTCGTGCTGATGCGGGACTTTGCCGGCATGAGCTATCAGGAAATCGCAGAAGCGCTGGACCTCCCGCTGGGAACCGTCAAGTCACGACTCAACCGGGCTCGGATGGAGCTCGCCACCGGCGTCCGCCGGCGGCTGCAGATCCGCGCCGTGCCCCCGGCCGCCGGGCCGGCTGAAGGACGGGTCTCGTGAACGGCTGCACCGACATCCGCGATCTCTTCGCCGCCGTCCTCGAGAACGAGGCTTCCCGAGCGGAGATCGACCAGGTGCGCGCCCATATCGACGGGTGCGCCGAGTGCGCCGAGCTCTACGACGCCATGGGGATGATCATCGGCGCCGGGGATTTTCTGGCGCGGATGTGGAACCGCCGCCACACCTCGGTGAGGAGACTCGCCTCTTCACCGTGCCGGCGCTGGCTCGGCCTGCTCTACCAGGCGGTTGACCGCGAGATCTCACAACCCAATCTCGAACGGCTTCTGACCCATCTCGAGGTCATGCCCTTCGTGCCGCAGGGTGTGGCACGACCTCACCCTCATCCATCAGGTCGGCGACGCCATGACGCCGCCGAACTATCTGTTGGAGAAGTGCATCAGGGTCCGTGACGCCGTCGCGAGGATCGCCATCCTGCCGCGGCGAACCGCCACCGCCGCCGCCTACATTCTGGCGCTGCTGGCCTCGTTGGCCATCGGCAACCCACCATCATCGCGCAGGATCTCCACATCGGTCGCCAGCCGAGAAGGTCGCCATGGCCGCGACCGGTGTCAGCGAAGTGGCCGCCGAGGGCCGCGGCGAGAGTCCGCGTTGCGCTGTGGCGGGCCATGAAGTGGGGCGAGCAGAAGATCGACAGCCGTTCGCGGGTTGGTTGACCGCCTGAGAGACGACGACGACAACGCCGGCGACGCATCGGCCGAACCGACCCAGAGACGGATGCGGAACCGATCCAGCAAGGAGAAAACTCATGACCAACGCCAAACCACCCCTCCCACCCGAGGAATTGAACGAACCTCTCGCCGAGAATGAGATCGAGGTTGATGTCGTGGTGGAGGAGAGGGTTCACCGATCCAGGCCCGTGCCCCCCACGCCGTCATCGGAGCCTGCACCGCCACCGCCGCCGGCGGCGCCCGCCGCCCCGGTCATGGCTCGGCCGTACGGCGATCCGCTCGCCAAATCGCCGGGGCTGGCTCTCTTCCTGTCGATCCTCATCCCCGGTCTCGGCCACATCTATGTCGGCGCCTACGAACGGGCCTTGATGATCATCGGCGGAATCGGCGTATCGATCTGGGCGATCGTCCACTCCGAGGGCCAGCTCTGGCCGCTGGCCTTCGCCATCGCCTTTGCCTACTTCTTCTCGATCTTCGACGCCTATCGCGAGGCCCAGATCGCCAACCTCGCCGGTCAGGAACTGCCGAAACCGCAGCGCCAAGGAGAGGGCCGGCTCATGTTCGGCATCTTTCTCACCGTCGTGGCAGCGCTGGTCCTCGCCGACAACCTCGACCTCTTCGATATCCGCTGGTTCTACGAATGGTGGCCGGTCGCTGGTCCTTCTCATCGGCCTCTATTTCATCGGCTCGTGGATCTGGGAGAAGATGAATGCCGCTGGAAACGGCGCCACCTCACCCTACGACGAATAGTCTTTCTGAGACCTTTGCGTTCGACAATCAAGTGACCTCGGGCTCGCCCGGGGTCGCTTTTTCGATCAACAAGTGATCCTGCGCACGTTCCCACACGCGCATCGAAACGCATATATGCGACAATGAAAGAGAGAAATGGGGAAGGAGTGTCTTGCGATGCCCCGTGCGATGATCCGACTAGCCCTGGTGTCCGCCGTTTTACTGATCGGGTCGCTCGCATCCGCTCAGACCACACAGCCCGGCGACGCCATCGACCTGGAAGTCTATAACCCCATCGACGGCAGCAACCGATTCTGCGTCGCACCATCGGCCACCGTCGAAGCTCGGGTCTTCCTCCGACCCGGCACCGACTCCTCGACCTGCACGTTGAGCTGCTCACCCCCGAACGTACCGGGGGGGTCCGCCAACATCGCCACCGCGGTGATCGATCTCGCCTTTGATTCAACCAAACTCACCTATGTCAACGGAAGCATCGAGTCCAACAGCGCCACCACCGCGATTCAGGGTCTGGCGCAGGAGCAGAACATCGCCGACGGTCGTATCGGCTGGGCGCTCGCGGGAACGTGGAGCACGCCCGGCAATCCCGCCAGCTCGCTCCTCTCACCCTGCGAGATGCAGATGATCACGACTTCGGACTGGGTCTTCGGGGTGGAGTTCCAGGCCGTGGGAAGCGGGATGACCACGCTGCGCCTCCGCCGTGAGAGCGACGCCACGCCGTTCGCTCTGTCCTTCGCCGACATCTGCGGCACCGAGGCGTTCAAACAATCCAACGGTGGGATCGACGAGGTCCGCAACGCCGTTGTGCTGGTCGCCACCGACTGCCAGGACGCGATCTTCTTCGACAACTTCGGCACCGGCGACAGCGCCATGTGGTCGGATTCAGCCGGATTCTGACGGCGTCCCTTCCGGCGTTGCAGTCGATCCAGGAACACCAGAAGATTGGGAACAAGAGCGATCATCGATGTTGAGCTTCACGGGCGTTCAATCGCTCGCGAGTGATCGGCAAGAAAAAAGTACCACCCACCGCGTTACCGCCAACGATTTCGCACGTCCTTAGTTACGACCGTGTAGAATCAAGAGAGAAACAGAAGAGACAATCTTTCGACCATTGAATTAACTCAGGATCTAATAGGAGGTATCAGGAATGAGACAGAAAGCACTGCTCGCACTCGTACTTACAGTTGCGGTCGCCGGTTTTGTATCGGCGGACAGCTTGGTCGTAAACGCCACCGCGGCCATGAACGGAAGTTCGTACGGTCTCCAGGTCAACCATGACAACACCAGCCGTTCCTATGTCCAGGACGACACTCCGGCAGGTGAGACTGTCTACCGTGTAAATTTCCTTTTCAACGCACAGAGCGTGACCGGACAGGCGATCAACTTTCGCCAGGAGATCTTCCGGACCCTCGGAACCAACCCGAATCCCGGCGTCGGTTCCTGTTCCGTCGATCCGGCCGCGATCATCAGCATGATGCGTGTGTGGCTCTACCAGACTGGCGGATCCGGCCAGAACTCGAACATCCAGCTGTGGAGCGCAGGTAACCAGTGCGGCCAACGTGGAACGACACGTTTCCCCATCAACAACAACCAGGACTACCGGATTTGCATCGAGTGGACGACTGGTCCGACAAATACCGGTCACATCGGCCTTTGGGTCGGACCTGTTGCTTCCGCCTGCCCGTCTTCGGGTGATCCGTCGTGGGCCACCTCCCCGATGACCAATAGCCTGACTGCCGTTGATTTTGTCCGGATGGGCACCCCGTCGACCAATTCCTTCGGCGCCGGCGAAACCGCAACGCTGTACTTCGACGAGTTCGAGTCCTTCCGCACCGTCACCCCGTAAACCCTTTTCCCACAATAACCACGGCCGGGAGCACCCAAAACGCTCCCGGCCGTTTTTTTGTCTACCGGTCTCGACGCTACTCGAGATATCCCAGGGCCCGCAACTGGTCTTCGAGCTCCTCATCGATAGGTGCGCTCTCGTGAAGAGACACCGCCTGCCAATGAAGGTCCGCGAGTCGTCCCGCGAGGTCGGCGGTCAGATCGGGACGATCCATCGAGAGATCGATGGTCTCGAGTCGGTCCGCACCAAGCGCGTAGAGTTCGTGGCGTCGAATGGGCAGCCCCCTGACAATCAACGACCGGCATCTGCCTCCACCCTGTTCCACGTTCTGGGAGATCGGCTGGCACGAATCCGCCGCGAGCCGGAGAACCGCCGTGCCGGTCCCGGGAGGCACGTCGGCTTGGACCCGCGTCCAGTCTTTCGGTCCGAGAGCAACCTCACCTGAGTCGATCCCGTCGAGTCTGAGATTCATCCTGACGGGTTGGCGAAATGCTCGGGCTTCGAAGTCGAGACCCCCTCTGGGGACCCTCAGCCGAAGCAATGACGCCACCCCGACCTGCCCGTCGGCGGGTTCGAATCCCGGTTGCATCGAAAGCAGGTGGTAGAGGCCGTCCTTCGTCGATGCGACCAGACCCCGATCCCCTGAGATGGACTGTGAGACCGCAAAGTCCCTCAGCCGGTCCTGCGCTCCACTGACCAATGGCACGGTGGTCTGTCCGGCGATCCACGGCGGCGCCTCGATCCCCGCGATGTCGTACAACGTCGGCGCGATGTCGATGCTCTGAACGATGGCAGGCACCCTGCGTCCCTCACTGATCCCAGGTGTCACGAGGATCAGAGGAACATGGGTGTTCTCCATGTAGATCTGGTTGTGCACCATCTTCCCGTGATCGAGGAATTCCTCCCCGTGATCGGACATCAGGATCACAGTCACCTCGTCGGCCACGCCCAACCGCTCAAGATCGTCGAAGAACGCCTCCAGCCGCATGTCCAAACACCGAACCTCCGCATCGTAGAGCGCCGCATAGTACTCGGCCGTGGACTGATCGATGACGGCGATTCCCAGGTTGTGCTCTCTCAGATTCGGACCGAGCGGAGGATCGACCGAGGGGACCTCGCCGTGCCAGAAGAGGTCGCGACACTCCTCGGGCGGTGTGTATGGCGCATGAACGGCGTAGGTGTGAAGAAACAGGAAAAAGCTCTCGTCCTCTCCGAGTCCCTCGATAAAATCGAGGCCGGCGCCAAAGACATTCGGTTCCTGATGCCAGAGATCATTGAAAGAGTCGTCAAAACGATCGAACCCCCTGGAGAACCCGAACCTACCGCTCACGTAACCACCCTCGGTCAAACCCGCGGTTCGGTACCCGTGTTGGCTGAACAGCTCCGGTATCGTCGTGATCTGTTCCGATAGCACACCGTCCGGCGGCATGACACCGTGTTGGTCGGGGTATAGGCTGGTCATGACCGACATGTGCGACGGGAGAGTTCCCGGCAGCTGGACATAGACGTTGTCGAATACGACTGCGCGTTGAGCGAGGCGCTCGAGAAACGGTGTTGTCGCACGGGAATACCCATAGAGACTCATATGCTCTGCGCTCAAGGTATCCAGCGAAATCAGAATATAGCCCCGTGTCCGCTCGATCCGTTCGGATCGGCATCCGGTCACCGACCATGAACCCGCAAGAACGATCGCGATCACCAACAGGGAACCGAGACCGCGCGGCGCGAAGATCGCAGGTTGCCGATCGCGACGACCCCGATGGACCGGGGGCCTACTGGATGTAACCGAGAGCACGAAGTCCCTCCTCCACTTCCGTCTCGAGCACCTGTCTGGACGAGGCGCTCACCTTCTGGTAGTTCCGCGCCTCGACCTCGAGGAACATCTCGTTGCTCAGATTGGGCAGTTCGAAGGCGAGGTCTTCGGCTTCCCAAACATCACTGTCGACCCGATAGAGCTCGCTTCTTCGCTGCAGGAAACCACGAACGTAGAACGACCGGCACCGTCGCGCCCCACCTTCAGGGGTCTCGAGATCGACGCAGGTCTCCGAGGTGAGGCGGAGGATTCGACTCGTGGTCCCCTCGTCCGCCGGTATCTCGATCTGCACCCATCGGTCGGGCTCGAGATCGACCTCGAAGAGAAGCTCTCCGTCGAGGGAGACCTCGAGTACCGAGGGAACCTCGAACGAGGTCGCTTCAAACACGAGCCCACCCGGTGGAATCCTGGTGTTGAGATTCGAGGAGATCCCAACGACCTCTCCGGCGCGCGTCGGTTCGGCTCGCCCCAGAGAGACCAGATGGTACAACTCACCGTCGAGACGCCGGTAGAGGCTGCGATCCTCGTGGCCATCGGCACGAAACGACCGCGAATAGGCCTTGTTGTCGATCGCCGATTCGCCCCCCGTGAACAAACCGACCAGACTCTGGCCGGAAATGTGCTGCGGCGCGTCGAGACCGGTCAGCTCGAGGATCGTCGGCATGATGTCGATGCTCTCCACGAGATCGGGAACCCGCAGACCGCGTTTCTGATCGGGGAAGACCATGATCAGCGGAACATGGAGGTTCTCGTTGTAGATCTGATCGTGGGCGAGCTTGCCGTGCTCGAGAAATTCCTCACCGTGGTCCGCGGTGAGAATAACAAGGGTGTCCTCCAGGATCCCCATCCCCTCGAGGTCGGCGAAGAACCGCTCCAGGTACCGGTCCAGACAGAGGATCTCCTCGTCGTACAGCGCGCGGAAATAGTCTGCGACCTCGGGGGAAACGGTAATCAGACCCTGGTTGTGAGCCAACAGGGTCTCGCTGGTCGGTGGCGGCGCATCCGCGGGTGCGGCGCCCTTCCAGAAGGTCGACTGGCACTCCTTGGGCGGATTGTAGGGGTCGTGGACCGCATAGGTATGAAGGAAGAGGAAGAATGGCTGATCGGCGGTCAGATTCTCGAGGAATCTGAGTCCCCTGACAAAAATGGTATCGCCCCCGTACCACAGCGGAACCCGGTGATCGTCCCACTCGTCAAAGCCCCGCGAGAATCCGTAGCGTCCGCTCACATACCCGTCTTCCGTGTGACCCCCGGTGCGGATGCCGCCCGCCTTCAGGAGTTCCGGCAGGGTCGGGATTTCCTCGGACAGCACCGAGTCGATGGGGAAGACATCGTGTTCGCTCGGGTAGAGACCGGTGAAGATGGACATGTGGGACGGAAGAGTCCCCGGGAGCTGGACAACGGCGTTGTCGAAAACCACGGCCCTTTCGCCGAGGCCGTCGAGGAACGGGCTCGTGTCGCGATGATAACCGTACAGCCCGAGATGCTCGGCGCTGAGGGTGTCGAGAGAAATCAGGATGATCCCGCGAAACCTGGTGGGCGTGGTCTGGTCGGAACAGCCGACGAGGGACACAAGACCGGCGAATGCGGTCATCACGATCCCGACGAGACCGGTACGAACTGAATCAAATTGGAATGCCATAGGGTCTGGATTCTCGCCGCAGAAGGGGGCGAAGTCAACCGCGGGGGGGCCGGATCGACATCGTTCCGGCCGGATCCAGGGCGAATCACCCATGGAGGCACGAGCGCAACCGCCACGGTGAGAGCGACCGGCGCAACCGGGCGGCCCGGGCGAGCCGGTTCACCCGACTCGATGCTCACGGTTCCCGTATGCTGCCGCGGCTACCCGCCGGCGGCGACGGTCTCGATCAGCCGATCGACGACGAGCTCGATGCCGATTTCGTTGACGTGGCAGCAATCATCGATGTACACGGCCTCGTCCACCCCCGAAAACACCGGTGTGAGATCGACAAAAGTCACCCCCGCGGCACGCAGATCGGAAGCCGACTCCCGCAGGAGGGGGTAGCCGCGGGACACTGGTTCGAAGATCCCGGAATCCGGGTTGATCGCCACCCGTTGCTCCGCCCCACCCATCCGCTTGGATCCTTCCACGTATTGATTCGGCTGGAGAAAATGGTAGTACTCGATTCCGTTGGATCGGGCCAATCGTTCGAGCAGCACCGAGCACCTCCGCCAAACCCTGACCAGATCCTCCGCGAGCCGGATGTCGGAATCGAAGTCGTAGTCAGGCCCCATCGCCTGGAACCCGCCGTGATCCCAGTCCCGATCGCGCAGCTCGACTTCGACGCGATCCGCGAGCCGGAGCGCCCGACGATCGAGGAGTCGCCAAACCAGCGAGCAGGTCATGCTGTAGCGCCACGGTGCACGGGAGAAGACCACCGCTTGATGCGCGCGCAGATCCCGATAGTGTTCTATTTTGCCTCGCATTCGTATTCCTACCGGATCGAGATCGGCAACGCGAATGTTCCACGCGCGTGGGAAGAACGGGTTGACATTGAACTTGGCGTTCTCGGTCACCGGCAGGACGACCTCGTTGAAACCGTCGATGTTGACGAGAACGTCAATGTGCATCCCGATGGCAAGAAAATAGTTAACCACCATCAGCTGCTGCGGTTCCTTGTATCCACCGAGTCCGAGTGCGACCACGATCACGTCTCGTCCCCGGAAACGATCTGAAGCCTCCAGCCCCTCCTCGATGAGACGTCGGCCGCCATAGCCGATCTGACGCGAAAAGGAACCACCGACCACGGCCACCACGAGACGATCCGGCCCGGGCTCAAAAAAGATCCCGTGGGCGTTTCGGGGGAACCCATACTGCTCGGACTCGGCGTTTTGACGCCCCAAGCTGCGCGCCTGCTCGTTGTCTCGCGGTTGCTCGACAAACCCGATGTAGGGGTGAATGACCTCGCGGTTGTTGATCCGCAACATCCACTTGTTGACCTCGTCATCGGCGATCCCGGGTTCGGTGGGGGCCTCTTCTCCCAGCGCTCCCTCGATCTCACCGGAGGTCTCCAGACCCCCTTCGTTTTCGGCGACGATCCGTCGTTCGCTCTGTAGGCTCGACCATGTGGGAACCCCCTTATCGATCAGACCGAGCAGGACAAACGACAGGGTTTCGATGATCCCCACGGTGAACGCCACCATCAGGACGATCAACAAAAAACGGCGGCGCACCGACGAGATGTCAGTCATGGGGATCATTGTAACCTCGAGTTCTTGGATTTCTTTTTGGGTTTCAGCTAGCATGCGCCAGACGTCACGAGCAACACCTATGAGACCTTCTGGCACTAAATCGACCAACCGGCCCGACACGCCTCTGGCGAACGCGGAGGCCGATCGACCTGTTGATTCAGGGGGCGGCGTCCGTGAGATTGCCGATCACCGCCCGCACTCCGGTCTTCTTCACCTCCTGGGTCAATCGTTGAAAAGGGCGACGAGCCTCCTCGCCGCGATTCCGAAGGTGTTCCTCGTCGTCATCGCAGTTCGCCTTCTCCTTGTGGTGACATACCCGATCAACTTCATGATCACCGACGGGCCCAACATGTACAAAATGCTCGTGGGCGGGCTGTCGAATCTGGTTCACGCCCCGGGGTATCCGTTCCTCATGGGGTTGATCTGGCGAATACCCATCTCCCTCGGTGCCGCCGAGAATCACCCGATCGCATTCCAGTACCTCCTCTGCGCGTCGCAACACGCCATCAACATCTGCTGCCTCTATCTGGCCTACCTGGTGGCCAAAGAGCTTTTCGGCAACCTCTCCGCCTCGCTCTTCGTGCTCATCTACGGGCTTCATTTCCAGGTTCTCAACGTCACCTCGAGCATTACCCCCGAGTGGCTTCAAGGCAGTCTCTTCATGCTGCTTTGGTACCTTTTGTTCCGCGCCTACCAGACCACGGGCCTCGCGGGTAAAACCCTGTGGTACTCACTGACGGGCTTCGTCTTCTGTTGGATGTACCTGGTGAAGTTCAACAGTATCGCGTTGCTCACCCTGCCCGCGATTGTCGCTGTCTTCGATCTCTGGCGATCCCGAAAGGCATGGCTCCCGATCACAACCGGGGCGTTGACCGCGGTCGCGACCTTCGCAGTCTTCGTCATCGCCTTTCACCAGCCGAGCACCGGAACCTACGCCATCTCGCTGGACAAGAGCTGGGTCCTGCTGGAGAAAGTCGGACGTTTTGTGCCGCGCCACACGCTTTCGCCGGAAACCGGCATCGCGACAAAGCGCCTCATCGTCCTCAACCATCTACTGCCCGGGTCGGCAGGCAAGGGACCGGTGTCCCATATCGACCAGGTCCCGCCATCGGTCCGAGCGCCGTATCGGGCGGCCTACCTCCACTTGTTGACCGCGGGTGACGCCGAACTCGATGAGATCTTGGCCGAGATCGAGATTCCCGAGCCATATGATTTTTCCATCGCGTTTCTACCGGTCTTCCATTTCATCGGTTACGCGGAGGGAAATCACCTCGGCGTCGAGGTTTTTGTCGAACACGTTCGCCGGTACCCCAAGGAGTACCTCGTGGACGCCTGGAATCTCGCTCTTCGAACGTTGACCAAACCCAAGACCCATTGGATGTACCCGATGTCGTTCAAGGGCCGGCCCGGACGAGCCCTCGATTTTGGTTTCATCGAGCTCAAACCACGGAGGAAGCTCGCCGAGGAGCCCACATACAGGTATCCCGTACCGATTGTCTGGGGCCCCGGCGTCAAATTCTTCAATCTCCACTTCACGATGTTCCAGATCCCGACGATCTGGATCGTGATTGGAGTCGTTGGAGGAGCGATCGCGGCTGCACGGTCAGCGATTCGGCAAGGAGACGATCGTCGCGCCGCCACGGTCTATCTCGCCCTCTTTCTCACCATCGTTCTGTTTATTCTCTTCTCGAACTTCGTCTACCACTTCAGGTGGAAGGAGGTCCATCCCATCATGCCGGCCGTCTGTCTCCTGGTCAGCCTCGCCCTTCTCAGGTTCAACCGGTGGGTCGCCGGCCTCGATCGGAACGCGCCCCGGCAGCCTGCCGGGTCGGCCTGAGAGCGGCGCTATCTAGAGATAACCGAGCGCTCGTAGTTGCGCCTCGATCTCGGCCTCGCGGTCTTCATCAACCGCCACCCCGTCGAGAGTCTCACCCGCGGCCGACAGCTCCTCTCGGTATCGAGCACGCAGAGCTTCGACGATTTCGGATCGCTGATCCGCGAGATCGGTCTGCTCCGAAGGGTCCTCGACGCGGTCGAACAACGATGCTCGAATCTCGCCGTTGCCCAATTTTCGAGTGAGCATCTTCCAGCGGGGATCGACCCACGCCTCGCCGAACCTCTCCTTGATCTGAAGATGTGACAATCCGCGGTCGGTCCACTCCGCCTCCGGCCCCCCACTCCAGAGCCCACGCGCCGATCTGCCGAAGACACCGGGTTGGGCTTCCAACCCGGCCAGATCGAGCAGGGTCGCGAAGATGTCGACATGTTGGACGATCTCGGGAATCGTCATCGGCGCCACTCCGGGGATTCGGATGATGAGGGGGACATCCAGCATTTCGGCGAAGAGGGTGTTTCCGTGGGTCCACCCTTTGTGATCGAAGAACTCCTCACCGTGATCCGAGAGTACGACGATGACCGTGTCATCGACCAACCCTCTCGCATGGAGCCCGGCCATGAACTCGCCGAACGTCGCGTCGTTGGCGGCCACTTCACCGTCATAGAGGCTGCTGAGTTGATCGACCAGGTCCGGGGTCACCAGCGAGCGGTCAGCCGCGATCGTGTTGACGGCCTCGACCGATCCGATGGATGGATCTGCGACCCCCGGAGCGAAACGCTTTCTGATGGCATCGGGTGGCGCGTACGGCAGATGGGGATCGACGGTGTGAATGTAGAGGAAGAAGGGATCCTCGCCGCGAACCTCGTCGAGCCAGACGAAGACCGCCTCGTTGACCTCTTCGGACCGCACCACGTGCTCGCCGATTTCGATCTCCTGCAGGTACTTGTAGTAGGAAAATCCCTGGGCGAACCCATAGACCTGGGAGACGTTTCCATTGGACACGACGGCCGCGCTCTCGTACCCGGCGCCGCTCACCAATTCGGCAAACGTGGTCGCCGATTCCGGCAGGGCGTCCTTCTTGTCGATGGCCCCGTGCTGCTGGGGCAGGAGACCGGTAAAGATCGACGCCACAGCAGGCCGGGTCCACGAGGTCTGGGCCTGGGCGCCGGTGAAAACGAGCGCCGATGACGCGAACTCGTCGATATGGGGCGTGGCGCCCCGATCGTCGCCGTAACAGCCCACCCGGTCCGCCCGAAGTGCGTCGATGAGATACACCACGATGTTCGGCGGTCGATCCTCACCCCGACGCGGGTTGTCCGATCGCTGAGGCTCGCACGCGACTCCCGCGATGACCCTCGGATCGAAGGTCCTCATCCCGGCTCGCGGATCATCGTCGTGGGCCCCTCCTCGCGCCCGCATCACCAACCGGCCCCGCTCCGACTTCGTGTTGCCAAAACAGGCCAACCGTCGCGGCGCGGCGCTGAGGTCTCTCGTCAGGAGAACTTCGGCGCCGTCGGCCGGCGCCCACGACACCTCGAGCCTGCCGGTAGCGGAGCCGATACTCCTCGCGTCACCCGTCCGGAGCACACTCTTCGGCGGCAACTCGAATTCGAACTCGATGGTAGCGCCCAACGGTACGAACAACACCCGGGCCTCGGGGTTCACAAACGGCTGCGGCGCTCCGCCTGCCTCTCCGAGACCGGTCTCGACCCGAGACACCGTTGCATCGTTGAAGGCGGCGACCAGATCGAGGACCTCGAACGGTTCGCTGGTTTCAACCGGTGGTTCGCCCTTCGCACAGCCGAACCCGGCGGCCAACGCGACGATGACCATCGCCGGCGCCACGAGCACCACCCAGCGCCCCAGGCACCGCTTGAAATGATCTGTCGTTCCGTGTCCGATCATTCGGTTCAGCCTCCCACCGCCGCGCCAATTCTCGACTCCCGCCGGGATGACGCAGATTATACAGGCATGGTCGGCTGCGCACCCGGACTGCATGTTAGACTTCCACGATTCGAAGGCACACGGGCAAGATGAGCCGTTCAGGAGAGTGAGATCGTGACCGAGCGAGCCTCGACAACATCCGCGAGCGTCATCCGCACCCTGGGTGTCTTCTCCCTGGTTGTCTGCGCCCTCGCGTGCTCTTCGGAGGATTCCGACTCGCGGAGAATCGTCACCCGATTGATTTCAGATGGTGACCATCAATCTTCGTCCAGCGCCGTGTTTTTTGACACCATCGAGGTCCAGCGTTGGGAGTTCGACACCGACGAGAAGCTCGCCGAGTGGACCCCCGAGAGAATCGACACCACATTTGAATCCAACGAGGACGGCCTGCTTCTCGAGACCTCGTCGGCTGATCCGTCGATCTTTCGCCATGTCGATCTACAGGCCGACCGCATCAAGGCGATCCGGATCACCCAGAGCGGTCTCACCACCGACGCCTACATGCAGCTTTACTGGGCACCGCAGGGCGAACCGTTCAGCGAATCGAGAACACTCGGGTGTGCAAACCAAGATGTCACCGGGGCGCTCATCCCGAGCTACACCTTCCGCGTGGAAAACCACCGGGAGTGGACGGGCGAAATCGCCTTGATCCGCTTCGATCCGACCTCGATCGCCAATCGAAGGCAACAGATTCACTTCATCAGCGCGGTGGATCTCGTTCCATCAGATGCGCGATTGGCGGAAGTGACCGCACGACCGTGGAGAGTCGATATCCACGGTGATGTTCGGACCGCCATTCTGACACCTCCCGGTCAACCCTTCCGGAGTGAGTTCAGGGTTCCGCGCGGCGGGACTCTTCGCCTCGCTCGAGCGACCGAGACGGAGGTCTCGGTCCCCGTGACCTTCCGAGTCATCGTCGAGGACGGCCATGCGGCCGAACGGGTCCTAAACGAGCAGACAATCGCCCCCTGCGAGGTGCTCGATGGGTGCGGGTGGAGCGACGTCGAGATCGATCTCGGCGACCTGGCGGGTGAGAAAATTCAGCTCCGTTTCGAGACCGAGACGGACGCACCCATGGACCTCTTTCAGGGGTTTCCCGCATGGGCGGGTCTCGAAGTCGTCGGGTTCGGCAGCAGCGATCGACCGCCGAACGTGATTCTCATCGTGCTTGACACCCTGCGAGCTGACCGGTTGTCGCTCAACGGATATGCGCTCCCGACCACCCCGAACATCGATTCCTGGGCCCGGAGCCGAGGTGTCAACTTCACCCAGGTGGTCGCGCCCGCTCCCTGGACGCTACCGTCCCACGCCTCGATCTTCACCGGGCTCGACACCCTTTCTCACGGCGCCAACACCGGCGATCCGATGCCGTCCGACCTGCTCAGCATGGCCGAACGGCTGAGAGACAGCGGCTATACCACCCACGCCGTGACCGGAGGCGCCTATCTCACCGATGCCTACGGTCTGATGCAGGGCTTCGACAGCTACCACTACTTCTACCCTCCTGTCGTCGATCCATCGGAGGCCGGAAACGACCTCGTCGAAGGCATCGACCGCTCCATCGAGTGGCTCAACCAGAATATGGATCGGCCCTTCTTTCTTCTCGTCCACACCTACGAGGTCCACACCCCCTATCGCGCCCGTGAACCGTTCTTCAGCAATTTTCACGAGCCCAGTCCCGGCGAGCCTCTGCCGCCCGTCGACACCCTGGCCTTCGAACCGACCCGGGAGAACGGCTACGAGATGACCGCCGGTCTGAAGGCCCGATACGGGGGTCCGGACTCCCCTTACCAACAGATCTCCGCCGAGCATTTCCCCATGGTCAATGCGCTCTATGACAGCTCGGTCGCCTTCGCCGATTCGCACGTCAAGAGGCTCCTCGATGAACTCGGGATACTCGGACTCGAAAACGAGACCGTGGTTTTGGTGACATCGGATCACGGCGAGTCCCTCGGTGAACGGGACAAAGCGGATCACAAGAGCCTGGAGGACTGGGAACTCCTCGTCCCGCTCGTGATCGCCGCTCCGGACAAGCGCGAGGCAGCGGGGCGCCAGGTATCGACCCAGGTTCGCCTCATCGATATCTTCCCCACCGTCCTCGAGTTGGTTGGTCTGAAATCGCCCGGCGATCTCGACGGCCGTTCCCTGGTGCCACTCTTCGACGACCCCGGTGCCGCGCACCCGGAGGACGCTTGGAGTTATGCATCATCGAGCAACGTCGGGCTTTCGCTGCGACGCGCCGGGCGGTTCAAGTACATCTTCAACAACTCGGCGTGGCTCCCGATACACGGTCGCGAATCGCTCTATCGGCTCGACATCGATCCGACCACCAGTACCGATGTGGCCTCCACCGATCCCGCTACCGCCAGTTTGCGGGACGAGACCGCCGAGACCTTTGACCGGCGCACCAGCGGCCTGAGGGTGCATTTTACCAATCGACTCGACACGCCGCTCGAGGGGCACCTCAAGGGCTTCATCGTCCAACCCTTGCGAATCAAGACCTTCGGTCTGTCAGCCGGTGACATCGAGTGGCGTTATCAAATGGTCAATTTCAGCGTCCCGGCCGGCGAATCCATGGAGTTCTTTGTCGAGGGCATCCCTTTTGGTGAGCTCTATGTCACAGGGCGATTTGACATCGAAAGCGACACACCAACCGGCTTCAAGAAGATCATCCGTCTCGAAGGGCTATCCGATCCGTGGCGAATCGACTTTGACGGCCAGGGTTGGTCGCCGCACGAATGGTCTGACAGCGACACGCGTTCCAGCGTGCGTGTCTGGATCCACGGTGATCGGGCGGGAGTGGGGGCTCCGGCGGAGATCGACGACCGGAGCCGCGAGCTCTTGGAAAAGCTCGGATATATCCAATGAGATCGCAATGATGAACCTCCATATCCTCGTCGAACGCTTCCGCTCGATAGCCGCCCCCGCTCTGGCGGTGGCGCTTGCGGCCACCTTCTGGGCTCCGGCTTTGATGGCCCAACAGCACCTTCCGCTCCCCGTTGATACCGCGCTGACGACACCGCGACTCGAGTTGGATCTCACCAACGCCAGGGTGCGGATTCAGGTCGGGTCTGAGCAACAGCCCCGGATTTCCGCACGTTTGGAGGTTCCCTCGACCGGGCAGGAGGTCTCGCTCGAGGTCAATTTCGTCCCGGGCAGCTTCACCGGCGTCCACCGGCCAGAATCGGTGGATGCGCCCATGATCGTGGTCGACATCAGCCTGGCAGAGGATCAGTTCCTCCTGATCGCCGGCGCCGGTCTTGATGTCGAAATCGTCGGCGCCGTCGCCAAGGATCAGCAGGATGGCGCGGAACCGGTCCAGGAGGATGGGGAAACCGCCGCGGAAGCTCAACCGGAACAGGCCACAGGAGCAGCGATCACAGCGGTCCTGACCGACTCCCGGTTGGCGACTGAAAACCTCAGTGGACTCTCGCTGACGGCGACTCGCGGCTCTAACGAAATCACCGCTCACACCGGCTCTCTCGCGCTCGATCTTCGCGAGTCGGAGGTTCACATCCGCGACCATCGAGGACCGATCGTCCTTCAGGCCATCGATTCCCTCTCTCGCCTCTCGAAAATCGACGGATCCATCTCCGCCAAACTCGAGGGCGGATCATGGAAGATTTCAGAGGGTCTGGGTACGATCATCGGCGAAGTGTCCGACGCGGACGTGGAGTTGGAGACCGTGTCCGGAAAGGTCGATCTCACCGCCGGGATGTCGTCGGTTCGGATCAACGGCACCGTGGACACCCACATTCGGATCGTTGGTGATGATCTCCAGATCGATCTGAGCGATCTCGGCGGCTCGGCCAACATAACCCTCGACCGAAGCTCGGTCGATATCGATTCAATGAGCGGCCGCATCGATCTTCAGCTCAACTCCGATGTCACCGCCGATCTTCGCGATATCCGTGGAGATCTGGCCGGCCAGGTTTCCGGTCAATCCCGGGTCGCCATCCGGGGAGTCCGGGGGCACACCCGGATCGGGCTCAACCACAGCGAACTCGAACTCAGCGATCTCAAGAGTCTCAGCCTCGACGCCCGAGAAGGCATGGTCACCGGGAGCGGGATTCGAGCTCTCACAATGTTGGTCGCCACCGACACGACATTGGAGTTGTCGCTCGGCGACGTGAAGGGCAAACCCAAGATCGACCTGCTTGGCGCTTCTCACGCGACCATCGAGCTTCCAGCGCCCTGCCGAGTCGTCGCGAAACTCACCGACACATCGCTCGGCGATCAGATCAGGGTCAGCGGTTGCCATCTCGATTTTGACGGCATGAACAAACGGAGCCTCCGCCCCGGTCCGGACGGCAGGTGGCCCGTGGTCATGACGGCCACCATCGGCGCTGGCGCGAGTCTCCGGGTGGACGGCCGGCCTTGATCACCCAGTACCCTTTCCATCGGCCGTGCGCCGAAGAAACCCAATCATCGTGGGCAGGCCCTGGCTGCCACTCACCAGGAGTGAACGGGAGCAGATGAGATGACCGTGATTGTCACCGGCTCGGCCGGATTGATCGGGTCGGAAGCAGTGCGCTTCTTTTGCGAACACGGTCACGCCGTGATCGGCGTTGACAACGACATGCGCAAGGTCTTCTTCGGACCAGAGGCCAGCACCGACTGGAACAGGGCCCGCCTCGAGGCGGATTTCGAGAAATACCGCCACCTCAGCATCGACATCCGAGATGGTGAATCCATCGATTCGCTGTTTGCCGAGACCGATGTCGAGTTGGTGATCCACGCGGCAGCGCAGCCCTCCCACGATTGGGCCGCCAAGGACCCGGTGACGGATTTCACCGTCAACGCCAACGGCACCCTCGAACTCCTGGAGGCCACGCGCAAACACTGCCCGGAATCCCCTTTTATCTTCACCTCGACAAACAAGGTCTATGGAGATGCGCCCAATTTCCTACCCCTCGTCGAGAAGGACACGCGGTGGGAGATCGACCCCGCCCACCCGTATGCCGACGGCATCGATGAAACCATGAGTGTGGATCAGTGCAAACACAGTCTCTTCGGGGTTTCCAAACTGGCTGCCGACGTCATGGTGCAGGAGTATGGGCGCTACTTCGGTATGAAGACCATGGTCTTCCGAGGCGGTTGCCTGACCGGGCCGCTCCACTCCGGAACCGAGCTCCACGGGTTTCTCGCCTACCTCATCACCTGCATCCTCACCGGTCGCGAATACTCCATCTTCGGCTACAAGGGCAAGCAGGTCCGCGACAATATCCACTCCCACGATCTCGTCAACGCCTTCTATCACGCGTTCAAAACCCCGCGGGTCGGCGAGGTCTACAACATGGGAGGCTCTCGTTTTTCGAACATCTCCATGATCGAGGCCATTACCGAGATCGAAAGGCTGACCGGCAAAAGCGCGGTGACCACCTACGTCGACAACAACCGCGTTGGCGACCACATATGGTATGTATCCAACGTGGACAAGTTCAAAGAGCACTATCCCGACTGGGAATTCGAGTACAACATGGATCGGATCCTTCACGATATGGTCGAGGGAATCGGGGAGCGCAGCTGAATGGGAATGGACCCGAAGTCGGTTTTGGTCGCGGGCGGCGCTGGATTCGTTGGATCGAATCTGGCCACCAGATACAAGGCGGACCATCCGGATGCCCGAGTGGTCGCCCTCGACAGTCTCAAACGACGCGGTTCGGAGCTCGCCCTGAGTCGGTTGGCCGATGCCGGCGTCGAATTCGTCCACGCCGACATCCGCTGCCGTGAGGACTTCGACGATCTGGTCGGGTTCGACCTCCTCCTCGACTGCTCGGCGGAGCCATCGGTGCAGGTCGGATTGGCGGGCGCTCCGGATTACCTGATCCAGACCAATCTCGTCGGCACCATCAACCTTCTCGAACTCGCCCGTCGCAACGACGCCGCGTTTCTCTTTCTCAGCACCAGCCGCGTCTACCCCCTCGACCGGCTGAATCGCCTTGCGTTGACTCAAACGGACACGAGATTGGAGTGGGCCGACACGACCGCCGAACCAGGGCTCTCCGCCGCCGGGCTGAGCGAGTCCTTCCCCCTCGACGGGCCGAGGTCGCTCTATGGGGCCAGCAAACTCGCCGGAGAGCTGTTGCTCCAGGAATACGCCTACACCTACAAGATGCCGGCAATGATCAACCGCTGCGGCGTATTGACCGGGCCATGGCAGATGGGCAGAGTGGACCAGGGATTCGTCACGCTGTGGGTTTCCAGGCATCTTTTCACCGACCGGCCGCTGTCCTACATCGGCTACGGCGGCACGGGCAAGCAGGTGCGGGACATCCTTCACATAGATGACCTCTATGCCTTGATCGAAGCGCAGCTCCGGGACGAAGCTGCGTGGGACGCCTCGCCGTTCAACATCGGCGGCGGCAGGGATGTTTCGGTCTCACTCCTCGAGCTGACGGCGCTCTGCAACGAGATCACCGGCGTGGTACGGGAGATCGGCTCGCAGCCGGACACCTCGACCGTGGACATCCCCATCTATCTGTCTGACTGCGAGCGCGCTCGAAGAGTTTTCGGGTGGCAACCCGGATGGAGTCCCGAGGCCATCGCGGCGGATATCCATGAATGGATCCGCGCCAACGAAACGGATCTCAGGAGGGTGCTGTAGTCATGGCGGGTCACGAACTCGCTCTGAGCGTGGTGATTCCCGCCTACAACGAAGAAACCAATATCGGCCCCACCGTTTCAGAAGTCGTTCACGCCCTTCGTGAGGCGGAAATTCCATTCGAGGTCATCGTTGTCGATGACAACTCCACCGACGGCACCGAGGCCGTCATCACGACCCTCATGGCGAGTCACGGAGAGATTCGGCTCATCAAGCGCACCCCGCCCGGTGGTTTCGGCCGGGCGATCCGATCCGGTCTCGAGTTCGTCACCGGCGAGGTCGTGGCGGTCTACATGGCCGATCAGTCCGACGACCCATCTGATTTGATTTCCTGCTATCAGCGCATCGAGGAGGGCTACGACTGCGTTTTCGGTTCGAGATTCGTCAAGGGCGCCAAGGTCACCAACTACCCCTGGTTCAAGCTCGTCGTGAACCGGATGGTCAATCGGATGATCCAGATCATGTTCTGGACGCGCCACAACGATCTCACCAACGCGTTCAAACTCTACCGCGCCCACGTGATCCGCGAGTGCGGACCCTACAAGTCGAGCCACTTCAACCTGACGATTGAAATGTCCTTGAGCGCGTTGATCCGCCGCTACTCCATCGCCTCAGAGCCGGTCAACTGGTATGGGCGCACCTCGGGCGTGTCGAATCTCCGTTTGTCACAGATGGGCCGCCGCTACCTGGTGGTGCTGCTGCGGATGTTCTTCGAACGGATCCTCATCGCCGACGACCTCGTCGCCGAGCGTCTTTCCAACCGACTCAAGGACAATCAGCATCGAACGAACATCGAACGTCGGCTCACAGCCCTGGAAAAGAAATTGACCGAAGCCGAAACAACCGCCGGCAGGAGCGACGAGGATGTCTGAAGGACGCGATCTCTATGATGTGCGGTTCTCCTCCGGTGAACGTAACCGCAAGGCCGGAGTCTGGCATGTCCTGGTGTCACGCGCGTTCCAACCTTGGATTCCCGACGGTGCGGTGGTGCTCGATCTCGGTTGCGGATTCGGGGAGTTCTCCAACAATGTGGTGGCCGCCCGCCGGATCGCGGTCGACGTCAGCGAGGAGTCCAGGGCGTTCCTCGACCCGGAAATCGACTTCCGGGCGGGAGACATCGGCGCCATCCCGTGGGTTGCCGACAACAGCGTCGATGCGGTCTTCACGAGCAATGTACTCGAGCACCTGTCCGATCGGGATCACGTCGTCCGAGCCGTCAGCGAGGCGCGGAGAGTTCTGAAACCCGGTGGGGTCTTCATCGCGATGGGCCCGAACATCAGGTATCTCGCGGGCCCCTATTGGGATTTCTGGGACCACGTGGTTCCCATCTCGGACCGGTCGATCTGCGAACTCCTCGAGACGATGCACTTCGAGATCGTCGATGCCGTTCCGCGGTTCCTGCCCTACACGACAAAGGGACGACTCCCGGCGTCCGGGTCTCTGCTCGCGCTGTATCTCAGATTGCGGATCTTCTGGCCGCTCTTCGGGCGTCAGTTCCTCGTTCGCGCTCGAAAACCCACAGACGGCGAACCGGACGGCGACACTCAGTCCTGACTTTTGGCGCCGAGATTCAACGTCCGTCTCATGATCATGGAGAACCCGCCGTCCTGGTACGACTGCCGGACCACCCGCACGAGCCACTGCATTCGGTTCTCTCCGGCGGGTGCCTCAGCAATCGGCACTTCCCCTGTCGGCTGGTTCCCTGAGACCATGGCTTGAAGACATGTCGGCGGGAGCCCGCGATCAGGGGCGAAGACCGGTGATCTGGCCCAGGCTCTCAGCGCTGAGGTGGACTCGCCGAAACCGTAGCGGCGGCGCATGGACAGACGGAACCGTTCTCCCATTTCTTTCAGCTCGTCCCGCTTCTCGACCGCCTCGAGGATCGCCCGGCCCAACGCTTCGGGATCGCCGGCGTCGCAGATGAAACCGACGCCGTCCTGCTCGACCGCGGCGCTGAGTTCGGTGACCCGGGTCGACACCACCGGCAGGCCCGCTCGCGACCAGTCGAGGATCCGATGTTTGCTGCCGAGCCGGACTTCGTAGATGTCCTTCTCGCAGTTGATGCCGACATCCGCTTCGAAGTAGTAATTGGGCACCAGATGCCTTTGCAGCCATCCCTTGAGGATGAATCTGTCGCGATGTGGCGAGGCATTGATGAGATCGACGAATCTCGGGTAGGTGATCTCGTCGTGGCCGTCGATCTGTCCGCCGGTGGCGACAAAACGGATCGACCCATCGCGATCCATGGCGTAGCTGAGCCCCTCGAACATGGTGTCGACATCGGTCCAGGTGTTGAATCCGCCGCTCCACAGTACGACGAAGTCTTCGTCCTCGACATCGATCCCGCGGAGCACGGTCTGCTCATGCGGGTAGTCTTCCTCTTCCACGCCGCACGGAATTGTGTGAACCAGCCGGACGCCATCGGTGAGCGAATTGAGGCGGCCGGCCATGCCGAGTTCGCCGATGAGCGCCCAGCCCTGGGCATCCGAAACGGTGGAAAACACATCCCCCTTGAAGAGAGATCCGAGCATTTTTCGGAAGAAGTAGTCCAGGTACGAGTCATCGTCATAGACGGCAGCTTTGGCCTGCGCCTCGGCCATCACGTGCCCGCAGAGGTCGATCCAGATCGGAACAGAGGCATCGAGGATGGAGTCCGCGAACGAGGCCGAGCCATGCGCAAAGACGACCGCGTCGGGCTGGAAGTCGTTGTAAACATTCTGCACGTAGGGTGTCTGGAAGTAGAGTTCGCCGGTGATGGACGCATAGTTCAATCTGCCACGCCGCTCGATCAGTTCGATCGGCGCGTCATCGGGATACGTCATCGGGATTCTCATCCCCACAAGCAGAACCTCGTGGCCGTCGTCGAGTAACGGCTCGGTCAGCTGCCAGGTTCGCGTTCCGGGACCGAAAGACCGTTGGGTCGACTCAAAGGGAAGGGGGCTGACGCCGAGAATCAACAGGCGCGACATGAGCCTGCTTCCACCGCTCTCGTCATTTTCGATCCTCCTCGCTGTGGGTTGTCTCAGATGATACCCCACCAGAGCGAAGAAACCCGGTAATACTCAGATAGGACATCCAGATTTTCCACATTCGGGACTGGTGGATCGCCCCGAGCTCCGATCGAAGCTGGTGGTAAGCGGTGCGCTCGCTCGCCAACTCGGCCCGGGCCTCGGTCAACTGTTGGTTCGACCCGAGCAAAGAGACCAATGACAGGGCGTTCTCGCGCTCGGCGTCCGGCGATCTGCGTCCCGTTCTGACCCAACGTCTGAGGAGTGTTGTCGTTGCCGACACGCTCCAGTGTTCGAGCGCGTGCCGATGGCCGCGAGCCGCCCTGTCGCGCGCCGCTGCCGGGTCCGATGCGACCTCGAGGATGGTTCGCGAGAGATCCTCCGGGTCACCAACCCGGTAGATCGATGCGAGGTCATGTTCTTCAAGTTCCGAACCGAGCTCGGAAATGGCGGTGCAGATCACGGGCAGACCGACTTCGATCCAGTTGATCATCCGCCCACTCGAGCCGAGGGTCCGTTCGAGAATTTGACGCTCCGTCACGATCCCGACATCGGCTCGCTCGACATATGCTGCGAGCCGATCCGCCTCGACCTGGCCCTTGATGACGAATCGTTCGCCATAATCCGACTTCCCGACCCGGTCGAGGAAGTCGGGGTAGGTCCGATCGTCGTGACCGTGAATGGCGCCACCGGTGACCAGAAGACGGATGGAATCGTTGCTCGACATCGCCCGCTCGACACCGTCAAACAAGGTGTCCACATCACACCAGGTGTTGAACCCCCCGCTCCACAGGACGACGAAGTCGTCCTCATTGAATTCACCGTCCAACACGGACGGCGTTTCTCGTTGCGCTGATCCACCATCGGCTCCGATGCAACACGGGATCGTGTGCACCAGATCCGCTCCGATGGTTTCCCGGTTGAGTCTGCCGACCAGACCAAGCTGTCCGATAGCGGTGAACCGCTGTCGCTCGGAGACGACGGAAAAGCAATCTCCCCTACCGAGCAGTTCAACCAGGACATCGCGATACGCGCGCAGATCCCCACCGGGATACACCTCGAGACGGGCCTGGGCTTCGGCCATGAGGTCGCCGAAGAGATCCACCCAGACAGGACGGTTGCCGGCGACCTCCACCGCCCGTAGAGCCGGCACCGTCGAGGAAGCGCCGATCATCACATCCGGCCTCAACGCATCGACGGCCTCTTCGATGATTCCGGGTCGACGAAACTCCTCGTGGTCAACCGTGTAAACCAGAACTCCCGATTGATCACATCGGTCTACAGCCCCGCTCTCGTGGTCGTAGGCGCCGGGAATCCTCATGGCGATCACGCACACCGCGTGGCCGTCATCCGCGAGAGATTTCGCGAATTGCCAGGTGCGCGCTCCCGGGGCGTAGTTCATCTTCTGGTTCTCGAACGGGAGCGGGCCGCAACCGAGGATCAGCACCCGTCGTCCCTCGGGGGATCCGATTTCGAGATCACGTGCGGCTGTCCAGTCCAGACCCGGGACAGGGGCTCCCTCTTCCGCAGGCTCGATTTCCGGCTGCTTCTCCGGAAGCGTGATCACCGGCACCGATCCCCGCGGCACGAGAAGGCTGACCCAGCTCTTTTTTCCCCCAAACCGCCAGCGCGCCGAGATCGTCTTCGGCAGCTTGCGCAATGCGCCGGCCATCGCCCGCCTCTGAAGGGCACTCTCGGCCCGCGGCCGGCGCAGGATCTCGTCGACGACGGCGATCTTGAGCAGCCGCGCGAGGAGCCCGAGCGGCCAGTGGACCATGGCGAGCAGGAGACGATTCCGCCAGAACAGGAAGTGCTTGTAGTCCGACTCGAGGGTCATTGTCGCGGATACGTGGTGGCCGACGATGGCTGAGGGTTCGTGGAGCACCTCGAAACCGGCGCTGCGGATCTTGAGGCACAGATCGATGTCTTCAAAGTAGTAGTCGTAGAGCTCGGTCCAACCGCCGACGCGTGTGTGAACACCGGCATCCACCAGCATGGCGGAGCCGGTCACCGCCGCGACCGGACGACGTTCGGGCAACGGCCCGTATTCGGCGAGACTGATCCCGATCCCTTCGTCCCAGCCCCAGGCGTCATCGGTCACGTTGAGACAGAGGCTGTTGAGATAGGAGGGCGCCCAATCGATGAGAAGGGTCGGTCCGACCGCCGCCGCCTCTGGATCGGCCTCGAGCGCGGCGACCTGCAACACCAGGCTGTCGGCGTTCGAGCGGGTGTCGTTGTTGATGAAATAGTAGTAGTCCGGCCGGCCGAGGTTGGCCTCAGCCCATTGGGTTCCGAGGTTGTTCGCGGCCGAAAATCCGACCGGTTGCCCGGCGGAGATGACGTGAACCTGATCCGACGTGTGCGCCACGGCAGGGAGCTCTTCGTCGCAGCCGTTGAGAACGACGATCACCTGGAGATCGACGGACTCCGACGACAGCAGCGTTGTGAGACACACCTCCAGCATCTCCCGCCCACGATGGTGGATGGTCACCGCGTGAACTCGGACCGGATCTCCGGAGTTGTTCGGGGCGTCGGTTGAACTCAATCTTGGCTCCAGACTCGTCGGCCATTCTCGGTGAAACCGGCGAAGCGGTCAACGCAGGTATAATCCGGACCGAGGGCGGACCCGGTCAGCCCCATCCCTTTCGGAGACTGGATGACAAAGAAAGCCACCCCCACGATTCGTCTTTTAGGAGCCAATCGAAGCTACGCCGACGGCGCCGAGGAAAATGTCCTCTCGGCTCTCGACAGGGTCGCCGATCACAGCGACGGTTCCGACGAACTCTACAGCCACGCGGTCGATTGGCCGACGACCTACCATTTCAGCCCACGGCGCAGCAACATCCTGCGTCCATTCGAGATCAACAAGAACCACCGGGTCCTCGAAATCGGCGCCGGCACCGGCGCGATCACCCGCTATCTGGGCGAACGTGGGGCCGAGGTGACCGCCCTCGAGGGGGAATCGCTCCGGGCCCAGGCCATCGCCGCCCGCTGCTCGGATCTGGCAAACGTTGAAGTCATCAGTGGTTCGCTCTTCGACTTCGAGGACCCGTCGGGATTCGACCTCGTCGTGATCATCGGGGTCCTGGAATACGCCGGGCCCGCCATCGCCGACCGCGGGCCCCAGCTCGATTTCCTCCGCCACGCCTGTTCTCTGCTGCGCCCCGACGGGACTCTCATTCTGGCCATCGAAAACCAGATCGGCCTCAAATACCTCCTGGGCTACTCCGAGGACCACTTGAATCAACCGTGGGCCGGTGTCGAGGGTTACCCCGGCAACCCGGCGATCTGCACCGTGCCCCGGGCCACGCTCGGTTCCCTCCTCGACAAGAGCGGACTGACGGCGCAGCGCTGGTACTACCCGTATCCCGACTACAAACTCCCACGGACAATCCTTTCTGAGAACGCATTCGACCTGCCCACTTCGAAGGAAATCGTCGATCAACTCGTCGGCCGACCGATCATGGACCTCGCCAACCCGCCGACTCTATTCTGTGACGATCGAGCCTGTCACCGCGTCTTCCTCGACGCCGGTCTCGGCGCGGAGGTGGCGAATTCCTTCCTCGTGGCGGCGGCGCGGCGCGACACCGCCCTTGACGGGATCACCGACAACTCGTCGATCGCATGGCACTTCAGCTCCGACCGGCTCAAACGCTGGCGTCGTTTCCAGACCGTGCGACGGACCGACGGTGATCTTCGACTCACGGCGGAGCCGACCTACCCGGAGGCGTCCACCATCGCGCCATCGTGGCTCCGGCACAACCCGACCAAAGACGATGAATTCGTCGTCGGACGGACTCTCGAACAGCAGGCGCTCGAGTCGAGCAGAAACCTCGATCCAGACAGCCTCGCCATGGTCATTCAACGGTGGAACGCCGTTCTTGCCGAGAACGAGACCACCTCATTCGAGGGCGGAGACGAGGACGTTCCATTCGCGCCCCGACCCGGTCGAGCCGGGCTGCCGTCGGAGTTTTTCGATGCAAGCCTGTCGAATTTCGTCGACAGCGGCGACACCTTGGTCTTTATCGACCGGGAATGGTGCCCGGGCTCACTGGTCGACGCGACCCTGACCCGAGTCCGCACCCTGTGGTACTTCGCCATCGACCTCGTGGTGTCAGGCGTCGCCCACCCGTTTGGCGCCCACACATCGGTCGATGATCTCGCCATCAAACTGGCGGCATCCACCGGCCTCGAAATCGATCGAGGTCTGATTGAGGACTTCATCGCCGACGAGGCCCGGATCCAGGAACTGGTCACCGGACGCTCCGCCCAGCGCATCGGGGCCGATCTTCGCAACCTGGGATCGACCTCGAGAACCGAGAAGGAGGCCACCAGCACTCTCCCGGTCTCCCAGATCCGCCGGGACCTCGTCCAGCTCGGCGGGTTTCTCCACAGCATGGAGTCCCAGGCCGAGGATTCCCGTCGCTATCAGGCCCGCCTCGAGGAGGAGATTTCGTCCTCCGGCGCCCGAATGCAGGAGTTGCAGAGCGAGTACCGCCGGCTGGAGGACGGATTCAGGAACCTCGAAACCCACAACCGTGAGGTCATCGACTGGGCAAAGAGCATCGAGGCCCAGAATCTGGAGACGGCGGGCTGGGCGAAGAATGTCGAAACCGAGAGTCAAGCGAAGGCTGCCTGGGCGGAGGATCTCGAAACCCATCACAAGGAAGTGACCGACTGGGTCAAGAGCATTCAGGCTCAGCTCGAGGAATCCACGACTTGGGCAAGGGGCCTCGAGACCCAGGTCAAAGACACGGCGATCTGGGCGAAAGACCTCGAGACCCAGGTCAAAGACGCGGCGATCTGGGCGAAAGACCTCGAGACCCAGGTCAAAGACGCGGCGATCTGGGCGAAAGACCTCGAGACCCAGGTCGACGAGGCTCGGGGGCGCGAACAGGACCTCATCCGGGAAGCGGCCCGGGCCGAGACCGCTGCGGCGAAGGTCCGTGCGGACCGCACCCAACTCGAGCTCCGCGTCTTGAGCCTTGCCAGAGAAATCGAAGAGCTTCGGACGTGGAAACAGAGGGCGTCAAAACGTCCGTTGGTGAAATATGCCCTGGCATTCCACCGGTTCTTCAACCCCGGCGAAACCGACGACAGCTAGGAGTCTGTACCGCATAGAATCGATGTCGCGATGCGATGTCCCGCCGCAAATGCGGAGGTTGCCCGGGCGCCGCGGGGGGGCTTGGGCTAAACTGGCCCCGCCCCAATGAATCTCTCTGACTTTCCACGCCGTCTTGCCGCCCCGGTCAGAAGAATCCTCGCGGCCCGTGACTACCGACTGGCCCTCCACCGCGGTGAACCGGCCGGAACCCTCGCCCATCGTTTCGCGAACTGGCAACACCCCGATCCACCGCTGGTGGAGCTTTGTCTCAGGGCCGACGGACCGGGTGCGGTCGACGAGGCCGAGGCGCGCCGTTGGTATCGCCGGCAAACCCTTTCAGAGCTTCGGGCCCTGGGAGTGCTGGGCGACGGAACCGTGGCATGGCGGATCGATCCCCCGGATCAACGCCTCACCGAGACCTCGGCCGCGTGGTATGCGGCACCCGGCTATCTGCCCGAAGTCGTGTCCGCCCACCTGGAGTCGTGCATGCTCATCGCCGCGGCGGAAGCGGTCGATGCCGTTGTCCTCCGCGAACGGGTCGGGGCCCGGATCGGCGACGCCGTCACCGGGATCGACGCCGTCCATCGGGCTGCGCTCCGGCCGTGGACCCTGTATCGGCGCGATGCCTACACCTGGGACGCGGCCACCGACACCATCAGGCCGAACCGTCGCGATCGATTGGCCAAACTCATCGATTCCAACGGCGTCGCCGACCTTCCGGCCACCCGAGGCTTCTACAACCGAACCCGCCGAGGCCCCTACCTCGCTGACGGCGATCTCGGCCCCATTGCCTCGGTGGCCCTTCGCGACGCCTCTTTGCTCGGCCGCGACGCCGACGGCGACGATCGTCCCGCCGTCCTGGTCATGGCCCCCTTCCTCGCCCACGGCGGCGCCGAACAGACTCTCCACGCCACGATGGACGCGCTCAGCCTCCGCTTCCGGTTCTCCATGGTCACCCTCGCCCCCCACCGCCGCTCGCTCGGCGACCGGCGAGGGGACTTCCTCGAAATCACCCCCCGGATCTACTGTCTCGGTGATCTCGTCCACCCCGACGCCATGGTGGGGATCATCGAAGCCATCCTCGACGCCACCGGCGCAGAAATCATCTATAACGCCAACGGCACGACCCTGTTCTACGACTTCGCGCCCCGTCTCAAAGCGAATCGACCCAACCTGCGGATCATCGATCACCTCTACGACCACCGCATCGGGTATATCGACAGCTATGTCCCCGGAGTCGAGGACGCGGTTGACGTCTGCGTCGCCGAAAACGGCCCCATCGCCGATGTTCTGGTGCGGGAACGCGGTTGGCCGGAGAGCCGCGTGCCGGTGATCTGGCCGTGCGGCCGCCCCGAAGAGGCACTCCCGCCCGAAGGCCAAAGGGACCGGCTCCGGGACTCGATCCGGGATGATCTCGGATTCACCGATGACGATGTCGTCTTTCTCACCGCCGCTCGGATGCACCCGCAGAAACGCCCCCTCGATCTGGTGGCGCTGGCGGATCGGGTTCGCGATCTGGCGACGGTCCATTTTCTGGTCGTTGGCGGCGGCGACCTCGAGGATGAGGTCGACCGGGCCATCGACGGTCTTCACGGCGCCGGAATCCGCCGTCTCGGTTTTCGCAACGACATCCCCGATCTGATCCTGGCGGCGGATATCGGCTGCCTCGTATCGGAGCACGAGGGTCTGCCGGTCTTCATGCTCGAGTGCCTGCAACTCGGCCGTCCCTTTCTCGGCACCCGGGTCGGCGATCTGGGCACCGTCCTCGACGAGACCGGCGCCGGGCTCGTGGTCGATCGCCCCGGCGATCTCGACGGCCTCGAGAAAGCCGTGCGGCTGCTCGCGGATCCAGCGACCCGCGCCAAACTCGCCGAACGGGCGAGAATCGCCGCGCCACGTTTCTCGGTCGCCATCTGCGCAGATGCTTACGCGCACGTGTTCCTCGGGGATAGCTGATGGCATCCCGCTCTCTGAATCGCCGTCTCAAGGCTCTCTTCTGGGAGCTCAGCCCGCCAGTCCGGCGCCACCTCCGCAGCCTCCGCGGCACCCTCTCGCTCAAGCTCCACAAGGTACGCCGGCTGGTCGCCCCAGGCGCCGGCCCACGGGTCGCAGCGGTGCGGGCCGCGGCATCACCGCCCGTGATTTCCGACCCGGCGGTCACAGTCATCGGCGAGATCGAGGCCGCCGGTGCGGAGTTCATCGCACACGGGCGCGGTCTCGACAGACTCCCGCCAAACCACATCGAGGCCATGCTGATGTCCGCCGCCGCCGAGAACCTGAGCTGGGTCGCCGCGGGTTGGGCGCCCCCCTCCCCCGGCCGCTTCGGGCCTTCTGGGATCGCGCTGCGCGACCCCGATGTTCCGGAATCGACTCATCTACTCTTGCGCCGACCTGGAGCGCCCCACGCCCGACGCGCGCCAGTTGTCGGGCGGGTTCTACCCCACATTACCTCCGTGGAACGCTGCGACGGGCTCACCCCCATCGCCGAACATACTCTTGCTTCAGGACCCTACCGGATCAAACCGGAGCATGCCGGCGAAGCCGTGGTCGAGAGCCGGTGGTCCCCGGTCGACAGGGTTCTGGCCGGGCTGCCTTCGCTCGACGGACCACCGACGGCGCTCTTTGTCCTTCCCTTCCTCGCTGTGGGCGGCGCCGAGAGACTGCTTTTCGAGCTCATGGAGGGCCTCGAGGACCGCTACCGGCTGCTCATCGCCACCACCGATCCCCATCTCGAAGCCTTCGGCCAGACCGTCGACCGGGCGCGGAAGCTCACTCCCTTCGTCTACACCCTCGGTGACTGGCTGCCGCGTGAGGCGGTACCTTCGGCGATCCGCCACCTCATCCGGCGGTTTCGGGTGGAAAGCCTGGTGTGCTGGAACGGTTCGGTCATCTTCTATGACGAGGTCATGCCGCTGAGGCGGCGATTTCCACGTTTGCGCATCGTCAACCAGCTCTTCAACCACGAGGGCGGCTGGATCGAACACACCACCGGGTCATCGATCCGGGCGATGGATGCCCAGATCGCCGTCAACACCCCGATCGCCCGAGCGCTGGTGGAGGACCACGGTGTCCCCGATGACCGAGTGGTCACCATCCATCACGCCGTCGGCCCGCCCGCACCTCGCAACGAAAACCGCCGCGCGCAACTCCGCCGCGAGCTCGGAGTGGATCAGTCCACGATGGTTGTGGGCACCTTTGTCCGCATGCACACGCAGAAGCGCCCCTTGGACATCATCGAACTCGCCCGCCGAATGACCGGTGAGAAGGTCCACTTCTTTCTCGTCGGGGGCGGACCTGCCGATGACGCCGTCAACCGGGAAATCGACCGGGACCGACCGGCGAACCTGACGAGATGGCCCCTCCAGGCCGACGCCTCCCCGCTCTACGACGCTCTCGATCTCTGCCTCATGACCTCGGAGTTCGAGGGTCTGCCGGTCTTTCTTCTCGACGGTCTCGCGCGCGGCATCCCCTGCGTCGCCACCGCGGTGGGCGATATCCCGTTCTTACTGCGCGACGGCGGCGGGAAGGTGGTGGAGCGACCCGGCGATCTCGAGGGTCTGGCGGCAGCTATCCACGAACTGCTCGACCCCGAGGCCCGTCGGGCCGAAGGCGAAAAGGGCCGCAGGGCCGTCGAAACCCGCTTTGGTCTCGAGCGCTATGTCGCCGCATACGAAGCGGCGATCTTTCGCCCGCTTCGCGACGAAAGAAAATGATGAATTATGAATGATGAATTATGAATTTCATCGCACCCGGCTGCCGCCCCAACCGGAAGTCCATTGCAGCGTCATTCATAATTCATAACTCATAATTCACAATTGATGCGTAGAATGTCCGTTGTATGAACCCAAAGGTCGGCGTCAGCGTCATCATCCCCAGCTTCAACCACGAAGCATTTGTCGGTCGAGCCATCGATAGCGTCCTCGCCGAGCATGATGTCGAACTCGAGGTCGTGGTGGTCGATGACGGCTCCACCGATTTGAGCCGTGAACGTCTCGCGGTCTACCGAGAGGATCCCCGGGTCAGAATCCACCTCCAGGAGAACCTGGGGGCCCACGCGGCCCTCAATCGCGGTCTTGATTTGGCCGGCGGTGCGTTCATCTTCATCCTCAACTCGGACGACGCATTCGACCCCCGCCGCATCGGCAAACTGGTTCAGAGACTCAAAAAAAACCGTGACGCGTCCCTGGCGGCGAGCTGGATCGAGATCATCGACGCCGACGACGCCCACCTCGGAATCAAACAGGCGTGGAACAACCTGCCACCCTGGCCGGCCCCGACCCCCGGACCATTTCTCTCCGCCCTCGGCGACCCCCGCCTCGCGCTGCTCGAATCCAACTGGATCTCGACCACCTCGAACATCGCCTTCCCCGCCGCCCACGTCCGCGAGCACGGTCTCCGCTTCGCCCCACTGCGCTACGCCCACGACTGGGATTTCATTCTCTCGGCATGCCAGGTGGGGACCGTCGAGTTGGTCGAGGAACCCCTCGTCCGGTACCGCGTCCACGGGGCCAACACCATCGGCGAGGGAACCGATGAGGGCCAGGGGCTCATGCGCTTCGAGATTCTCTGGGTGGTGGCGCGGCACGCCATGCGATTGATCCGGTCATCAGCCGGGTCCGCCGCGGAAGTCGCCAGCCTCAGAAGCCTGCTCTCGACCTCGGCGCCCACTTTCGGCTGCGACGGGATCTTCGACCAGTTGCTGCTCCTGCGGGGCGCCGATGATGCACCACCACCGGCCTACGAAGCCCTCCTCGAACCCGAACACCCCTTCACCAAAGCCGCAATCGAACTCCTACTGGACGCAATTCAAGTTATGAGTTCATGAATTATGAGTGATCAGTTACATCGCAGACGACCCGGGAGAGGTCGCGATCTCATTCATAATTAAAAATTCAAAACTGAATAATTAATTCCAGGCGTTCGTGGTCCCGCTCTCAAAGCCGTCGGTGAAGATCAGGCCGGGGAACTCATCGACCCACACCGTGGCTTCGGCGATCGCGCCGCCCTCCTCGGTGAGTACGAAGAGCTGGTAGGTCGTGGTCACCGTGGGCGACACCGTGACCGCACCCGTCGGTCCCGGGGTAATGGTCACCCCGTGGTCGAGAACCACATCGATGTAGGTTCCCGAAATGGTCACCCACTGGAGCTGGGCCTGCTGTCCTGATGAGATCGCGACCGGGTCGGCGGTCAAGCGCGCGGCGGGAGTCGCACCGGCTCCGACGACAGCCGAATTCTGGACGCCGTTCACATTCAGGACATGGGTACCCACAGGAACCTGGGCCAGACCGGTGAACCCGCTCACCGGCGAACCGTTGAGCGTCGCCGACCCACCCGTCCAGGCATAGCCGACATAGGCCGAGGTGGCCCCCAGCGGGTCGCCGGCCGCGCCTTCGGAGAGGATCACCCTCGGCGCTGCGGCAATCGAGGCCACCTTCGGCGCCGAACTCGGGTTGCTGTTGTTGGTCAGGGATTTGTCGGTCGAAGGTACAAAAACTCGATTGACCACCACACTGTTGAGCTCGATCGCCGTCTTCGGTCCGCCGGCCAGCGGATCCTGATATACCTGGGCTCCGGCCGCCCGGTCGAAGATGGTGTTGCCGTTGTACCGGAGGTCGTTGTACGGCGTATTCAGAATATCCCGGTCATCGTCAAACAGGAGCAGGCCGCGGTCAGCGGTGTTGCTGACCACTGAATTGGCCACCGAACCCGTCAGGGAGACGCCCGTGCTCTCATCCGGTGCGCCGAAGAGCGCCGCACCATAAAGATCGCCACCGTTGGTGTTCTCGATCAACGCACAGTTGTCGAAATGAGCCTCGACACCCTGGACATAGATGGCGCCCCCGAAGCGCTGCGCTTCGTTGCCGGCGAATGTTGCGCCATCGACGTTGACCAGCGACCGACCGATGGCGCGGAAAGCGCCGCCATGGCTGTCGGCTCCCACCGCCTCTGAATTCAGAAACAGCGTGTCATCGACGTCAACCGCGGCGAGATCGAACATGGCTCCTCCACCGACACCCGTCCCGGTGGTGCTTTGAATGACCTGGCAATCGGTGAAGACTCCACCCGAGATCGTCACGTAGGATCGGTTGGCGGTGAGGTTCGGATTCGCCGGAACCCCGTTCCAGCCATACTGGCGATTTTGATCGCCGGAAGCGTAGATTCCGCCACCGATCTGGCCGACGCTGCCGACCGTCTGGTAGCTCCCCTGGACGAGGCTGTCGGTCACTGTCAGCGTGGCCGAGGGCCGGTTGGTCGATCCATCAGCAGGCGTGTCGTTGGAAATCGCGGACAGGGCGCCACCAAAACCGGTGCCGGCCCCGACCTTGGTCGCGCGGTTGCCCCGGAAGACGCTATTCGCCACCTCGATCCGGGCACGATAGAGGTTGACCCCCCCACCGGTGTCGGCCGAGTTTTCGAGAAACCTCGAGTTGTCGATTCGGGTCAGAACCTGATTCTCGGCGTGGACCGCGCCCCCCTCGGTGTTGGTCGGGGGATTGACGCCGGGAAAAGGTTCGGCCTTGTTGTCCTCGAAGGTGCAGTTGGCGATATCGATGACCGATCTCGGTGTCGTCACCGGTGTCTGCCAAAGACCGATGGAGTAGATCCCGCCGCCGACAAAACCCGCCTCGTTGCCCACGAAACGGCTGTTGGTCGCGATGAGATCGGCGTTGCCGACGTGGATGCCGCCACCCGCCGATGACGGCCGGTGGCCGGCGAGGTTGACCCTATTGTTCGAAAAGACCGACTGGTGGACCACGACCTTGGATCCCTCTCCGATCTTGAGCCCGCCACCCTCGTTGGTCGCGCGGTTGCCGATGAACTGGCAACGGTTGAACGTGACCACGGCGTCGCCGAATACAAAGGCGCCACCGCCGCCGGTGATGTTGGCATCCGAGTTGTTGTTCTGGAATACGCAGTCGGTGAAAACCGCAGGATTGTCCTCGATGGTCACGCCCCCACCGACTCCATCCTGGGTCGAGCGGCCGTTGGCGAAGATGAGACCTTCGAAATTCACCTGCCCGCCGAGGGTTGAACTGGTGTTCTGGACGCGAAATACGGGTCGCGCACCGCCGCCGCTGAGAGTCACCGTGGCGCCCGTTGCGGCGCGAATGGTGAAGGACTTTCTGAGGTTGGCGAAGAACCACCCCCCGACCGGGGTCGAATAGGTGCCGTGGGCCAACTCGATGACGCCGCCGTCGGCGACCAGGTCGATAGCGGATTCGAGGGTCGCGGCGTCAGCGGGGACGCGAACGAGCCCGACGGCCGACAGCGGGAGGACGAATCCCATCGCGGCTACGACGAAAACAGCGAGTATGACCAACCTTGGCATCAATCTCCCTTTGGAACTCAGGGGCCGGGGAACGGGCGGCCACGGCGATCCACCGGCCTGCCTCTACCATTCGATCATATCGTGATTTGGTGCATCTTCCCGTCGTCAGGTGGTGACGGAGCGCACCTCAGCGGTGGGGTTTTTCCCCCGGTTGGACCCATGTCCAGGCATCGGGTGATCCACCCTCCAAATCATCGAAAAAGAGTTCGGCTCCCCGGCCGGCCCGGCCGGTGGCGAGAAAATCCGCCAAGGACTCGGCCGCGATCTCATTGCCCCGACGATTCCAGTGGGTGTCCTGCGGCCGATAGAGCGCGTCGCCTGAGGACGCTCGACTGAAAACCGGGAGCAGATCGAGCACCTCGATACCCTCAGACTCGAGGGCTTTACCCAGAACCCTTTGAGGGCGATCGAAGTCATAATCTTCGAATCGGGTTCCAGTGGAGCTCAGAACCTCCTCGACCAGGCTCTGATCGACCTGATACTGATCGGGGATCACCATCACCACGAAACGTACCCCCGCCTGCCTGACCTCGTCGGCGAGTTCGATGACCACACCCGCCGCCCGATCTGCGAGCTGCCGGAACGCCTCTTCCTCCGAGCGCAGACAGATTGCCATTCGCTCGGCCTCAATGGCGATGAAGCTGTCTCGTTTGATGCTCGGCCGATCGGGATCGAACGACTCGCGGTACTCGGGGATCGGCTGTCCCGGAGCCGGGGTGCTGCCGGATTTCCGTCGGCCGGCCGGTTCGGCGTCGGCGTCCCATACCCTCCTGAGATTTCTCGCCACCCGATAAAGGGCGCTGGCCGAGGCGAGACGGCCCGAAAACCCACGATCCCCGCCGCCGAAGACCCCGCAATCTCCCTGGTGATCAATAAAATCGTTGCCGACAAAAAACGCCATCACCACGACATCGGGTCTGAGCTTCGACACCTCGACCTGCCACAACCTCAGTTGGAACACCGGGCCGGTGTCGGGCACGCCGAGCCGCAGCACCTCGGCCGGACGATCTGAAACTCCGTTGAGTTCTTCTTCGACCAGCGTCGTCCAGTGATCCTCGTGCGGCAGAGCGCCCGATGCGAAGGTGAACGAATCGCCGAGGGCCACAACTCGAAAGGCGCCCCTCGCCGGACCGGGTTCATACTCCCTGGTTCTGAATGACCGCGAGTTGAGCACGAAACCGTATTCCACGCTTCCCGGGCTGAAACCCAGCATGGTTCTGTTCATGATCTCGGGCAGGGTCTCGGCGTCGGTGAAATCGGTGGCCCTGGTCGAATTACCGAGGAGCATCCTGAGCCCTCGATGATGGGGCGCCACGAGACGCACCGCCAATTCGGTGAGCACCAGCACCACCAGGATTTGGATTGCGATCGTCACGCTCCGCCGGCGCCACCCTGATGCGCTCACGAGTCCTTCTCCACCTGCAGCATCGCGATGATCGCCTCGACTTCAGCCATGGGCAGCGGCACTCCCCGATTCGATGCTTTGCGACGCAGACTGTCGACCGCGGCGGGAAGCAACCGCAGCCACTGGTCGGCCGCGAGGGTTCTCCCGCTGTCGCTGCCGAACATCGCCGTGGCAAGGCCTCTGACAAAGCCGTACCTGAACAGCGCAGACAGCAGCGGGTCGGCAAGATCCGTCGCCGGCTCGTCGAGGAAGACCGCGAGATCGATGGCTCGGCGTTCCCATGACTCGAGCTCGGATCGAATCTGCGAGACTTTCGCGCGGTAGGCATGATCGGCGGTCAGCACTTCCAGACGTTGCCACATGAGCACCCGCAGATCGATCCACTTGGCGAGCTGCGGGTGGGCCCGAACAAACACATCCGCCATCTCGCCGCACTTGAGTTGACGTTGAAAAAAGCTCCGGGCGTTGTAGTGGTGGTGGTGCCACGCGAGGGCCGACGCACGGTAGACGATCCGCATCCCGCGCATGGACAGCCGATATGCGAACTCGGCATCCTCAAAGGCAGCGGCAGAAAAGTCGGTACTGAACCCGCCGGTCTCGCTTCTGAGAAGATCGCTTCGAACCGAGACGTTGGACGTGTAGAAGTGCCGAAAGTCGTACTCGGCGCCATCGGTGAACACGGCATAGCTGAACTGTTGGGCGCCGGGCCCGTCGATGTGACGCATGGTCGAGGTCAGCTCTTCTCCTTCAGGCCAGCGGGTCAGCCCGAGCACGGCCACCCGGGGATCGCCGCGTCGGTGGTGCTCGCGGACGTGTTCCGACAGCAATAACGGGTGAGGTTCGATGTCGTCACCACCGAAGAGGACGATCTCGCCGGAGGCCACCTCGAGCGCCCGATTTCGCGCCCTAGCCGGTCCGCCGTTGGGCTGTCGGGCGAAGCGTAGCGGGAATCGCCGGCTCCGCCACGACGCGAGCAACTCCGATGTGTCGTCCTGGGAGCCGTCATCCACGACCACAACTTCGAAGGGCAAATCATCCGGTCGCTGTTGCTCGAACGCGGTCAGAACCCGCCGCAGACCCTCCACCCGGTTGAAGGTGGGCACCACCACCGAAACCAACGGCGAGGCCACCTCAGAGGTTTTCCTGCTCGCCGACCGAGCCCCCGCCGAGGGCGTCGCGGATTTCATCGGCGGCGTTGGCGCTGCGCGCCCGGGCGGCTTTCCACGCCTTTTTGGTCACCCGTGGTTTGCGCTGGGTTTCCAGAGCCTCGACCACGGCGGCCGCCAGACCGTTGACATCGCCCGGCGGAAGGAGCGTACAGCGATCGCCGTTCGCCGCGGCGACCAACTCGCGAACGCCGTCGATCTCGGTCGCCACAACGCTCCGCCCGAGCGCCAACGCGGCGCCAATGGACACCGGCCAGGGATCGACTTCGGCGGTACTCAGCACGCAATCGCAAGCCGCTACCAACTCCGCCACGGGGTGGCCGGGAGGGGCGAAAACAAAACGGTCGAGTTCGAAATAGCCGGCGAGATCGGAGATCGACCCTGCAAGGGCTCCCTGCCCTATGAGCATCATGTGGATGTCCTCGCGGTGGCGCAGCCGCCGGGCGATGGCGGCGACATCGGCGGGCCTGTTTGTCGGTTCGAGGTCGCACATGGTCAGCACGAGACGAGCATCCTCAGGCACCCCGTAGGCCGCGCGCACCCCCGCAGAGCGATCGTTCCCCGGGATCTCGCCACCGGGCGCCGGTCCGGGAACCAGAGCCCTCGTCACCACACCCGTTTCGTTCGCAGCTTCGGCAATACCGCGGCCGAGAGCCAGCAATGCATCGGCGCCGGCGACGATCTCGGACCGATCGATGGGCAGATCCACGACCACCGCTCGCGAATCTTCGAAAACCGGCATGTCAAACGACGCGCCGACTCGTAGAACCGACCGCACCTCGTGGGCGCGCACGACATCGGCCACCAACGACGGCCAGACGACGGGCTCGAGGAAACGATCCACCGGGTAGACCCTCTCGGCGAGCTCCGTCAAACCGCGGAGCAGCGACGATCCACCGTTGTTGCCTGCCAGAAAGACGATGCACCGATAATCCTCACCCAGTACTCGCAGCAGCCAGGCTCCCAATTCACCGCCCGACGCCGAGAGAAGGATCAGAACGGCGGGCCGGTCATCCCCCGCTGCGGCCGGCGCGACGACTCCGTTCAGCGGAGAGACCTTGTGAACCAGCGATCCCTTTGCTTCTGGCCTGGGCAGGTACGCGCGTCCAAAGCCGGCGGCGGCCGAGGGTGAACTGAGGGCTTCCGGCGGACCCCATCCCCACCCGCCAACCATCTTCACCATCCTCGGACGCACCGGCGCGCCATTCTTCGCCCCCGAAGCAGCCCAGTCGTCGACGGACTCCAGCCTCCACCCTCGCCGCAACGACCCACCGCTATCACCGGCGACAACCAGCGGCAGCCCCTCGCTCGCGGCGGTCCAGCGGCAGAGTTCCAGGGTCGCCGGGTGAAGATGGGGCAAGGGCAGCTCGAGATCGGCCACGAGGTCGGCATCGAAGGCCGCAGCCACCGCAGCCCGGTGGGCTGCGTCGATCAGCATCGGGTCTGCGCCGGCAACGTGGACCGCGGCCTTCGATTCGGATCGGTTCCACAAAATAACGGTGAGCCCGGGATCGGTCTGGCTGCGCAGCACGGCTGGGACGTCAAGCGTTTCCGGGTCGTCCAAGACCCGAACCACCACCGCGATTCGTGGCGCCGTGGCCGCCGGCGACGTCGCCAGGCGAACATCGACATCACCCGACTCGTCGGTCTCGACTTCGCGACCACCTGCCATTCGTCTCGCCGCACCGATCGTGCCGCGAACCATCCGCCGGGTGGCGCGCCCCACAGCCGATGCGGACCTCCGCAGACCGCCACGTCTCTGGACCTCGAGGTCATCAACGCCTGCGCCTGCCAAGATCCGCTCGCAGCTCGACACCAGTTTGATGAGTTGGTTGTTGAGATCGAGGTTTCCCGCCGCGAGATCCTCCACCGCCTGCCGCAACACACCGAGTTCCGCTTCGACCTCGGTCAGCCGGTCCCCGGGGGTGGTCCGCCGGTCCTCGAGACGACCGAGTCGGCGCTCGAGCTCGGAGAGCCACACATCGAGATCGGATCGCGCCGGTCCATTGCCGGGCGGAGGGTTCTTCGTATCGTTCAAATTCTCTGCTCCATGGGTTTTCAGAGTACGCGGTCCTCAGCGGGCACGCAACGACACCGGCGCCACGAGCCCGAGACACGGTAGAATCCCGGTGTGCCCAAAACCCGCATCCAGATCCGCATCGCCATCGGCGCCGTCGTCGCCGCAGTGGCGCTCGGTTGCGGCCCCGCGGCGCCCCCGCCGGGTGATGTGGTCATGCGCTGGATCGATACCGACCCGGAGTCCGTCATCACCGCCTCCGATCTGCTGGCGAGCCGGTTCTCGACCGAGGTCGGTCCGACCAGCACGGCTGCCGTCGAGAAATGGCGCGGCAACGATGTCCGGATTCACGGTTTCAGCGACGGTGCGCTCGAGTTCGAGCAGGATGGCGAGGATCCGTGGCTCGCGACAATCGTGGATCTCGAAGCCGACGCCACCCTGGCCATCGAGATCGAGCTCACCAACCCCGGACCCGGTGAGGCGCAGATCTTCTGGGCCGGCCGTTGGCAGCGATTCAGCACCCGCCGGATGGAGCGCGCAATCAACGGTCGCCACCTCGATTCTTCCACCATCAAGTACCGCTTCGAGGTCGGCGACAATCCCGAGTGGCGGGGCAGTCCGCGCTCACTGCGATTCGATGTTCCACCCGGCGCCGCCGGGCGCATGCGGCTCGGCGCAGTCAGGATCTTCCGCGGGGAAACCGATGAAGGCCTGGCGGCCTCGGCCACCACCCGTCCGTGGAAGGTCGATCTCGGTGAAAGCGCCCGCAACGCACTGCTCTCACCCCCCGGCACGAGTTGGGACCGACGGCTGAAGGTACCCGCGCGGGCAAGCCTGGTGCTGAGCTATGGGTTGCAACCCGCCATCCAGCAACCGGTGGTCTTCCGGGTCGTCGCCGACGAGGAAGGCAAGGATCCGGTCGTCGTCTTTGAAGACCGGATCAGGGCGGACCGGTCTCGGGCGGGAAGGTGGCACGACGCCGTCATCGACCTGGGTGAGTTCTCCGGCCGCGAGGTGTGGTTTCGACTCGTCACCGATGCCGCAACCGACTACAACGCCGTCCGCGGCTACCCGGTCTGGGCCAATCCCGAAGTGGTCGCACCAAACCCCGGGCAATCACCGCCGAACGTGGTGGTGGTCGTGCTCGACACCCTGCGGGCCGATCGTCTCTCGAGCTATGGTCATCCCATCGAGACCTCGCCGCAGATGGATCGCTGGGCCTCCGAATCCGCGGTGCGCTTTGCAAACGTCGTCGCTCCCGCCCCGTGGACCCTGCCCGCCCACGCCTCCCTCTTCACCGGACTCGACGCCCTCAGGCACGGCTTCAACTTCTGGGGCACGGCCCCGCCGACCCTCGAGATGCTGGCGGAAATCCTCCGCCGTCACGGCTACTCCACCGCTGCCGTCACCGGCGGCGGCATCCTCCACCCCGACTTCGGTTTCGCCCAGGGCTTCGATGTCTATGACTACTGGCCCGTTCAGAATTCCGAACAGGAGGTGGGGTGGGTATTCGAACGCGCCCGCCGCTGGATCGAGGATCACAGTCAACGCCGCTTCTTTCTCTTTGTCCACACCTACGAGATGCACGCCCCCCACCGCCGGCGCCAACCATATTTCGCCGAACTGGCGCGAGCCGCCGGGGTGACGCCCGCCGATTTCGATCTCGATCTCGTCACCTTTCCATGGGAAAACCTCATCGCCCCGGGAGACCACTTCGTGGTCGAGCGGGAAGGGGCCGAGGGCTGGACCGCCGACCTCACCGCCGACGAGATCACGACCGTGGGACTCATGTACGACAGTGCTCTCGCAACCGTCGATGACGAGGTCGGACGGCTGCTCGATCACATTCGGGGGCTCGGCCTGAGCGGACGGACCCTCGTGGTGGTGACCTCCGATCACGGCGAGGCCCTGGGCGAGGACGGCCGCGCCGGCCACGCCTATCTCGACGACTACAACCTCATGGTTCCATTGATTTTGGAGCTCCCGGGAGCGAGCAACGCCGGCGCCGTGGTCGACACCCAGGTCCGACTCATCGACATCGCGCCCACCGTGCTCGATGTGGTCGGGATCGAACCTGCCGGACCCGTCGACGGCCGATCGTTACTTCCGCTCCTCGACAATGCCTCGGCCGACTTCCCTCGCGAGGCCTGGGCCTATGCCGCCTCCTCCAACCACGGTCTCGCCATGCGATTGGACAACAGCCTCAAATACCGCTTTCCCGACCCGGCCTGGGCGGAGGTGGCCCACCGTGAGGCCCTCTACGATCTCGAGTCCGACCCGGACGAGGACCACAATCTCGCACCCGGGGACGCACGGCTCGACGCGCTCCGCGCCACGACCCGGGATACGATTCTCGCCCAGCACCAGGGCATCCGGCTCGAAATCCGCAACGCCGGCGACGGCATCCTCGAAGGCCGTCTGAACGGCGCATGGGCGGCTCACGATCGAGTCAAGACCAGCTCTCATCTCGACGACGCGGCGCACTGGAAGGCCGGCAGCACGGCCACTTTCCAACTCGAACCGGGAAACCGGACGACGCTGCTCTTCACCCAGCTCACCGCGTCGGAGGTCGGTCTCGAGGTCTGGGCCGACGGCATCGATGGGACCAAGGAGATCGCGACTCACACCATCTTCGACCTCGCCGTCCTCGAGACCCCGGCCGCTCTTCACCTCGTCGAAGACGGTTGGCGGCTCGATGAAGAATTCACCGGCACCATCGAGACCGGATTCCTCATCACCCGAATCGGCGACACCCAACCCATCGTCAGCGGCCCAGTACCCACCGACGCCGAGATTCTCGAACAACTCGAGGCACTCGGATACATCCAATGAAATGATGAATTATGAATGATGAATTATGAATTTCGGGCCCGGTACTCTAGCGCCAAAGGACTACCGTACGAGGCATGACCTGCTCGGGCATCTCTGAAGGGCAGACATCGCAAATTGAAATGAATGATGAATTTCGGGCCCGGTACTCTAGCGCCAGGGGACTACCGTACGAGGAGTGACCTGCTCGAGTGTCTCTGAAGGGCAGGCGGGACGCCCGCCCCTACAATCATCACATCATTGTCCTGAAACAGCCGAGATGCCTGCGATGGTGTCATGCTGCGATGGTGCGATGTAATTAAGAACTAAAAATTGATAACTAAGAACTCAAAAAGAAGCCTCGCAGAAATGCGAGGCGACACTTAACGTCCCACCGATCCTCCTGCCTGCCTCGAAACGTGAGATTCCGCGCGCCGGTTCGGACGGCCTTCCACGGCAGGGTGAGCATCGGCTCGATCACGACTTTGAACATCATTCCGGGGTTTGTTCTCACCGCGAGGCGGGCCCAACGACCGGCACGCCGCTGACGCGCCAGGAAGGGCTCGATGCTGTGGTATGGATGGTAGTGGTAGCACCTGGCGAGTTCAGACCACACCGTCGTCCAACCCCGTCGTTTCCAGCGCCAGGCAAGCTCGGTGTCCTCCATGCAGGCATCGGTGAACCGCTCATCGTAGCTTTCCGTTCTGAACCAGTGGGTCGGGGCCGAGAGGTTCGAACCGAGGACCTGGGTCCACGGCACCGGTTTCCCGTCCTTGAGGCCCCGGAACCAGAACTGCGGACCCTCGGGCGCCAGAAAGGCCATGGTCTCGGTGATGGGGCGTTTGCGGTCCCAATCGATCCGGCCCTGCACCGCCATCTCACGACCGTGGGCGAGCATCAGGTGGGCGCTGAGGGCGTTGGGAACCGGCACCGTGTCGTCACCGAGCAGCAGAATGCGATCGGCCGACGCCTCGGCGATGGCCCGATTCCGGGCCCGCGCCGGACCACCGGCATCGAGGGTCAGCACCCGCAGGGTGAACGACTCGAAGACCGATCCGCGCACCAACTCGGCCGAGCCGTCGGTGGAACCGTCATCGGCAACGATGACCTCGATGCCGCCGCCGATCCCGCGCTCCTTGGCCAGCGCGCGCAGCGTGGTCATGAGGATCTCCCGCCGGTTCCGGGTCGGGATGACCACCGACAGGACGGGAGCGGTCATCCCTCGAAGGTGGTGGATTCGATGGCGCCGCCCACCGTCGGCCCTTCGGCGACCGAGGCCCTGTATCGGGCGACGATCTCCGAGGCGGGTCCGAACGCTCGAACCACACCCTTGTCGAGCCACAGGATCTCGTCGCACATCTGCTCGACGGCGTCGAGGTCGTGGGAGACCAGGAGGATGGTGACTCCCGCATCGCGGAAGGTCTTCAAGCCGGCTGCTGGCACTTGATTCTGAAGCTCGCATCACCCACCGCGAGGACCTCGTCGAGAAGCAGGATGCTGCGCATCGACCGTGGTCGCCACCGCGAAGGCGAGCCGGGCGACCATCCCGGTCGAATAGGTGCGGATGGGTTGGTCGATGAACTCGTGGAGATCGGCGAACGCGACGATCTCGTCCATGCGATCCTCCATCTCGGCCGGCGATCGGCCGAGCAGAGCACCGTTGAAGATAGATGTTCTCCCGACCCGAGAGCTCGGCCTCGAATCCGAGCCCGAGCTCGATGACCGGAGCCTGACGGCCGCGCATGATGGCCGTTCCCCCCGTGGGCCGGAGAATGCCCGCCGCCACCCGCAGCAGGGTCGACTTACCGGCGCCGTTGTGGCCGATGATCCCCACGGCGTGTCCGGCTGGACACCGAAAAGCTGACATCCGACAGAGCCACCAGCTCCTGGTAGCGCATCCGCCTGGTGATCCAGCGGATCGCCCACTCCTTGAACGAGTTGATCCCCCGCTCGGCGAGATCCGGTATCTCAGAGAGACGTGCTGAAATTCGACCGATGGTTCGTTCATACCCACCATCACACGTGCAGGTAGAAGCCGCGGGCGAGGCGGTGGAAGACCACCCAGCCGAGGACCAGGGCGATGACCGCAGCCGCTGCGGAGGCGAGAATGACGTGCGAGCCCGGAAGGGTGCAGCCGTAGACCGGATCGCGGGCGAGCTTGACGAGGTGGGTCAGCGGGTTGGCGCGGATGACCCACAGCCACTTGAAGGGAACGATGCCGATGGGATAGATGATGGGCGTCATGTACATCAGACCGACGGTCACGACCTGGTACATGTGTTGGACGTCCTCGAAATACACCGCCATGGCCGACAACACGAGCGACACACCAAGGGTGAACATCGCGATCAGCAGAAAGCTGATGGGCAGATACAGCACCGTGGAGCAGATCGGAGCGCCGGTGGCGATCATGATCAAAAAGAGCGGGATATAGGCGAGACACGAGGTTGACCAGCCCCGACAAGGTGGTCGAAACGGCAAAGATCGACTTGGGCACCCGGACCCGTTTCATGAGCGCCCCGTTCCAGGCCAGGGACTGCCATGCTCTGGTTGGTGGTCTGGGCAAAAAACCCGAAAACCAGGTAGGCGGAGAGGAAATAGGTCGGGTAGTTTCCGATGCCCTCGAAACGGAAGATCGTTGAAAAGACCACGGTCAGGATGAGCATCAGTCAGCAGCGGGTTGAGCATGGTCCAGAAAAAGCCGATCATCGACCGCTTGTAACGGACGGTCAGATCGCGGCGAACCAGGTTCCAGAGCAGATTCCGGTGCGCCACGAGATCGCGGATCTCGTTGACCACGCTGACCTTTTCTTCGGCCGAATTGACCAGTACCGGAACAGATGTCGAGTGCATTGGCGCAGTTTAGCATCGCAAATTATGAATTAGGAATGATGAATTATGAATTACGGGCCCCGTACTCGAGCGGCAACAGACTATCGTACGATGCGAAGCCTGCTCGAGCTCCTCTGAAGGGCCGGCTGGAAGCCCGCCCCCACAATCATCACATCATCATTTTATTTCAGTCGGAATGCCTGCGATGGTGCCGCTGGTGCGCTGGTGCGATGAAATTCATAATTCATCATTCAAAATTCATAATTCAAAGCTTCAGCTTTGGCAGCGCCGCCAGGAGCTGCCGCGTGTACTCGTGTTCGGGGGCATCGAAGACCCGCTCGACCTCGCCCTCCTCGACGATCTTCCCTGACTGCATGACCACTACCCGGTCGCAGATCTCCCGCACGACCTGGACATCGTGGGTCACCAGCACCAACGTCAGCTCGCGTCGCTGCTGGAGTTCGCGCAGAAGATCCACGACCTGGAGCGCCACCGTCGCATCGAGGGACGAGACCGGTTCGTCGAGGATGAGAAGCTCGGGTTCGGGGGCCAACGCCCGGGCGATGGCCACCCGCTGCCGTTCTCCACCGGAAAGCGCGCCCGGATAGCGCCGCATCACATCGACCGGCAGATCGACTTGCCTGAGCAGATCGGCCACCTTCCGCTGCCGTTGATCTCGATCGCCGATCCCCAAGGCGGCCAGCGGTTCGGCCACCGCATCTTCGATCCGCATCCGCGGGTCCAACGACGCCAACGAATCCTGGAAGACCGGCTGGAACCTCCGCGCGCAGCCGCCGGATCGATCGCTCGGACACGGCGCTGATCTCGTGGCCGTCGAAGCGCACCACGCCTTCGTCGGGCTCCTCGAGCGCCAGCAGCAGCCGCACGAGGGTGGATTTCCCCGCGCCCGAACCACCCACGACTCCGACAGCCTCTCCCCTGTCCACCACCAGATCGACACCGTCAACAGCCGTCACCACGGGCCCTGCCGAGCCGAGACCGCGCGCTCGATAGCTTCGACGCAGCCCAACCGCCTCGAGGAGATGGGTCGTCGTCACTCGACGCCTCCGACCGCTGGAGTGTGTCCGCCGCGCATCCTCGCCGCCGCCGCCACCAGACCCCGGGTGGAAGGGTGTTTCGGCTCGCGCAGCACCTCCGCGGTCGGCCCCTCCTCGACGATCCGTCCCGCGTGCATCACCACGACCCGGTGGACGAGTTGCGCGATCACCGCGAGATCGTGGCTCACCAGAAGCAGACCCAGACCCCGATCGTCGGTGATCCGCACCAGCAGATCGAGGATCTGCGACTGGGTGATGAGATCGAGGGCCGTGGTCGGTTCATCAGCCACGATGACCCTCGGTTCGCCGGCGAGGGCGAGGGCGATCATCACCCGCTGCGCCTGGCCACCGGAGAGCTGGTGGGGATAGGCCGCAAAGATCGGCTCCGGATCCTCGAGAGCGACCTCGGCGCAGCAGCTCCAATGCCCGTTGGCGGGCCGCCTCGCCGTGGGCGATTCCGTGCGCCTCGAGAGTCTCGACGAGCTGAAAACCGATGCTGTAGACCGGATTGAGCGCAGAGCCCGCCTCCTGCATGACCAGACCCACGACACCGCCGCGGCAACCCGGAACCTCGGCCGACGCGACACCGCCGATGGTCACCCGCCCGGCGCGGATCTCACCGGGTTCGGGCGCCAACCCGAGGATCGCCAGCGCGGTCAGGCTCTTGCCGCTGCCCGATTCGCCGACGAGACCGACCCGCTCGCCCGCTCGCCACCGTCAGCGAAACTCCATCGACCACCACGCGCCGGCCGCCGCTCCCATCGGGGAAGGCCACCTCGAGACCATCGACCTCGAGCAGCGGATCAGCTTCCATGGCGGAGGATCTCGGCCCCGACCGCATCGTCGCGGGTCGCCTGGTCGAGGGTCGTCATCACCGGCGGCCGCCGCCAGCACACGACCACCCGATCGGCCAACCCGAGGATGCCGTCGCCGTCATCGGCGAGCAGCACGATGTACTGGCCGCGATCCTCGAGGAGATCTCCCGGCTGAAGATCCTCGCCCCACCTCGAGCGGCCGGCCGGCGCGCAGCGGGCCCTTCTCGCCGAAGTCGATCCGACCCAGCCGTTCGAGGGTTTCCGGGTCCATCTCGAGTACCTCCGGTCAACGCCACCGATGCGAAACTCAGCGACGACACCACGAATCGGCGATCCACGAGTTCGAGAAAGACTCGCCTCTTTGGCATCGAGGGTGATCTCGTTCCACGTCAGAGCGTCGGTCGGCTGGGGTTCGAAACCCGGCAGGCGGAAGAGCTCACCGAGCACCGGCGAGACCGGATCGGGGAACGCGGCCGCCATCCGAATAGTGGTGAAACCGGGGTCATCCACCGAATCGCTACCGGGGCTGGTCACGGCCTGCTCCGACGCGATCGCATCCGCCTTCTCGGCCACCTCGACCTTGGCATAGAGCCGGATCGTTGCCGCCCGCCACATCGAAGCTCTCGTCGCCGAGGTTGATCTGGTCGTCGTTGTGTTGATCCGGAACCGTCGCGGCAAGGAGACCACGCCCCATTTCGGGGGCGAGGTAGGCGCGCTGCCCGAGCAGCTTCTCGACGTTGTCGACGGTGAGATCTCCACCCAGATACGACGCCTCGATGGTGAACCAGAAGACCCGCAGCACACGGTCATCCTCGGGCCAATCAGCGCCGTTGGTGTGGTCCACCATCCGGCCGTCGATCTCGAGGCGTTCGACCGGGGCGAGCCAGCTCTCCGATCCTCCGGCGCTGCGGATTCTGCAGCGCCGCCGCGATCTGAAGATCGACATCCGGCGCCACCTGCCTCGGCCCTGCTCTGAAGACCGGATCCTCAGCCGTCGCGGTGACGATCCGAACCTCCTCGAGAACCGGCCGGCGAGCTTCTCCCACCCGCCAGATCGACAGCGGCACCACGATCAGCGCCACCAACACCGCAAAGATGATCCACAGCAATCGACTTTCAGAATCCATGAAGTCATTGTAGCGACCCCGGGAGTTCTCAGTTTTCAGTTTTTAGTTTTTAGTTTTTAGTTTCCATCGCACACCTTGTTGCCAGGGCTGCGATGAAACCACAAAACCAGAAACTGAGCCTCTTGCAGCATCCTCCAAAACGACGAGGTGCCAACCTCACCGCAAAAGTCCATCGCAGGCGGGGACGCCTGCGCTACAAAGATGTTCGCGATTTTGTAGCGCCCGCGTCCCCGCGGGCGATGGTCCCTTCGCGTCGATTCCCGCGGTAATCCCGGATTTTGCAGGAGGCTTGGTCTTTTCCATCGCGCACTCCGGAGGGACGTTTGCGATGCAACCCAAAACTCAGAACTCAAAACTGAGAACTCCGCCCGGCGTCGCCTGTATGATCGACACGATGTCCCAGTTGCGCATTCTCGTCGTGGCGACAAAGACGCCCTGGCCGCCAGTGGACGGAGGCCGGCTGGTGCTTTTGAAGACCATCGAGGCGTTGGCGGCACGGGGAAACCGGGTCGAACTCGTGGCGCCGTGCACCGAGCGCACCACCGAGACGATGGACGCGCTGAGCGAGATCTGCACGCCCCATCTCGTCGCCGCACGGCCGCTCTCGGGCCCTGCATCGGCGGTTCTCGGTCTGGCGCGATCGACGCCCTTCAGCGTGGCCCGCCATGCGCTGACCGCCGTTCGGCAGAGGGTCACCGATCTTCTCGACGCGGGCGGGATCGATGTCATCCACGCCGAACAACTCCACGCACTGCCCCAGGCGAGTGTCGCCGCGCGGTTCGGCGTTCCAGTCGTTCACCGCGCCCACAACGTCGAGAGCATACTGTGGGCCTACTCCGCCGGTTACCGCGGCCCGGCGACGCGGGCCCTCTTCGCCTTGGAGGCTCGCCGCATGTCGGCCTATGAGATCCACGCCCTCGAGAGCACCGCCTGCACCGTCGTCCTCACCGAGGTCGACCGCCGCGCCCTCTCGGACCTTGTCCCCGGCGCCGCGGTTCACACCATCCGCGCCCCATTCGACCGCGAACTCCCGGCCGGCGATACCCGTCTCGAGGGCGATCCGGCAGTGGTGACCCTGGTGAGCGCGACCTGGGCGCCGAGCCGCGATGCGGTTAATCACCTCGCGAGCGAAATCTGGCCGACGGTCCGCAGCCGGCTCCCCGGAGCGATGCTGCACGTCTTCGGAGGGGGCCATGAACTCGACGCCCTCTCAGGCGTGGTCGGACACCCGGCCCCGGAAGAAAGCCGCACTGCGTTTCCCGCGCGGCGCCACCGTCGTGATCCCCGAACGCCACCCCACCGGAGTGCCCATGAAGGCCCTCGAAGCCTGGGCGCGCGGCCTTCCGTTGCTCGTCGATGGGCCCACCGCCGAGGTCCTCGAAGCCGAGGACGGCGAAGAGCTCGTCGTCGCGCAGGACGCCCGGGGCTACGCCGCCGCCCTCGCCCGGTTGGTCGAAGACGACGGTCTGCGAGAACGCGTCATCAACGGAGGCCGCAAGGCCCTCGCCGAAAAACACGACCCCACCACCATCGCCGAACACCTCGAAAGGGTTTACCGATGGGCGATGGATCGGTAACAGGGTGATTCCGGCCCGACGTAGGTTGGGCCTGACCCTGGTCACCATGAGGCCGGCGAGACGCCGACCCTACAATTGATCTCAGCCCTTTGTAGTGCCGGCGTCCCGCCGGCCCAGTCCCAACCGCCTCGAAAGAACCAGCGCCCACGGTGCCGCCGGGACGACGGCACTACAAGAAACCAGCGCCCGCGGTGCCGCCGGGACGACGGCACTACAAGAAACCAGCGCCCGCGGTGCCGCCGGGACGACGGCACTACAAAAAACCCGTGCCGCTGCGATGAAATTCACGACTCACGATTCCCGACGCGCCCTTGAGGGCGGCGTCCCGCCGGCCCAGTCCCAACACCTCGAAAGAACCAGCGCCCACGGTGCCGCCGGGACGACGGCACTACAAGAACCAGCGCCCACGGTGCCGGCGAGACGCCGGCCCTATAATCGCTCGAGCGCTCTCAACCCCTCACGATAGCCGTCGCTGTCCCGGTTCCAGGCGTCGCGATCCGGGCTGAAGCGCCCACCACGGCTCTTCCGGCCAACCTCAGCCGCGCTCCCGCGCTGAGCGCCGCGGCCGCCCGCGCGGCCGCCTGGGCGCCCTCGCGCTTCTCGATGAACCGCACCAGATCGGACCAGAGGTGCGCCGGGTGGAAGCTCCCGACGCCCCGGGCGCGACCGAAATGGTGGCGCCGTGGTGGTGGAGCACCCTGAAACCGGGAATCACCGCCACCGACCAGCCCGCCTTGCCGAGCCGCAAAGCACAGATCGAGGTCCTGGCAGTAGAAGCCGATAGCTGACGTCAAAGGGCCCGCGGCTGTCCCAGACCTCGCGGCGGATCGCCATGGCCGCACCGCGTCACCCAGTCGACGCCGCCAGATTCACCGGCGCCACCGCCGTTCACGACGCCCCGACCCGGAATCCGGCTCAGGATCGGGCCGAGCCCGGAGGCCTGGGCAAAGAGCCACCTCATCGTCGGCCACTTCCCGGCGCGCCACTGGGGCGTGCCATCGGGATCGATGAGCTCGGCGCCGCCGATCCCGAGGGCCCAGTCGTCGGCGAACGCCGCCACCAACGCCGCCAGAGAGCGCCTCGACCAACCTCGGTGTCGCTGTTGAGCACCAGCATGACATCACCCGTGGCCCGCTCCGCCCCCAGGTTCACCGCCCGGCTGAAGCCGACGTTGTCGTCGGTTTCCACGACCATCGACTCCGGATTCGCGGTCTCTGACCGCATCCGCCGTGCCGTCCGACGAGGCATCATCGACGACGATCACCTCGGCCGGTGCGGCGCCTCCGCCGCACCAACGACGCCAGACACCGGAGCGTCAGCTCGCGCGTGTCATGGGTGGGGATCACAACGGAAAGCGATGGAAACTGCCATGGTGGATCACCGCGAGTCTAGCACCGAGATCCAACCGGTCCGCGCTCCGTCGCATCTTCTCAGATTCTTCGGTCCCGGCGCCGGGCGCCCGGACCGAAGAATCGGACCGAGCGGATCCGCTCGAGCAGGTACAATGATCCTCATGCGGACTACCCACGAGCAGATGCGCACCGCCCTCGCCTCGGCGTATCCACTGACCATCCTGGTGAGCATGGAGGAGGAGCGCCAGGAGCAACTCCTCGAGCGCTTCGGCAACGCCGCCAAACCCAACCCCCTGCCCCTCGCCATCTGGAACTGCGTCGACGGCTTCCTGGCGGTCGGCCCCGAAGGGATGGACGATCCCATGGCGGCCCTCAAGTGGATCGCCGACAGCGCACCCCAGGGTCTGTATCTCTTCAAGGACATCGGCGAGTTCCTCGACGACCGGCGAGCTCCTGCGCCGATTGCGCGACACCGCCATGAAGATCCGCGGCACCGGTCGTTTTCTCTTCATCCTCAAGCAGAACGCCGAGCTTCCCGACGCCCTCAAACAGCTCAGCTATGTGGTCATCTCGCTCTTCCCCGATGACGGCGAGATCGAACACCTGGTCAAGACCACCTTCAAAGCGCGGGGCATGGAGGGCGGCGACATCGATCGCCTGGTCTCCTCGCTCAAGGGCATGTCGCTCACCGAGTGCGAACACCTCCTGCGCCGGCTCCTCGACAAGCACAAGACGCCTCAGCGAAGCAGTTCTTCGTCGAGGTGCTGGCCGAAAAGGAGCAGGTCTCGCGCAAGGAGGGCATCCTCGAGTTCGTCCCGCCGGACGAGTCCATCGCCAAGCTCGGCGGTCTCGACCAGCTCAAGGAGTGGGTCCGCGAGCGCAGCAGCTCTCTTTCTGCCCGAAGCGCGCAAGAAGACACATGCCGACGCCGCGCGGCGTCCTGCTCATGGGCATCTCCGGCTGCGGCAAGAGCCTCGCGGTCAAGATCATCGCCCGCGAGTGGGCTCTGCCGCTCTTCCGCCTCGATATGAACCTCGTCTTCGCCGGCGTCCACGGGTCGGCGGAGTGGGTCTTTCACCGCGCGCTCGAAGCCGTCGAGGCGGTGGCGCCCGCCGTGCTCTGGATCGACGAGATCGAGATGGGCATCGCCGGCTACGCCGAAGGCCAGACCGGTTCCAACACCCGGATCTTCTCCACGTTCCTGACCTGGATGCAGGAGCACCGCGCCGATGTCTTCGTCGCCGCCACCGCCAACCGCATCCACCTGCTGCCGGCGGAGATCCTCCGCAAGGGCCGCTTCGACCAGGTCTTCTTTGTCGATCTGCCCAACGAGGAGGAACGCAAGGAGATCCTCGCCATCCACATGGACCGCAACCAGATCGACTCCTCGACCTACGATCTCATCCTGCTGTCCTCGGCGACCCGGGCGTGGAACGGCGCCGAGATCGAGCAGGCGGTGGCTTCGGCCCGGATCACCGCCCACGCCCAAGACAAGGAGGCGGGCCAGAACGATCTGCTGGCCGCCTTCGGCAAGACCATTCCCGCTGTCGCGCACCATGGAAGAGCAGCTCAAGCAGATCCGTTCGTGGGCCCGCACCCGCGCCCTCCCGGCCACCAGCCAGGCCAAACCGGAGATCTAGGGATCAGATGGCCGCAAACCGCGACGACACTCGACGGCCGATCGCGAGTGGTTGGTCAACCAGATCGCCCACGCCCTGCGCAATCCCATCTTTGCCGCCACGGTCCAAACCGAAGCTCTTCAGCTCCGCGCGCACGACCCCGCGGGCGTGATCAAGACCGTCGAGTCGCTCCACGGCCAGCTCCAACGGCTGTCCACGAGCATCGACGAGATGCTCCTCTTCGGCCGGCCCGATCCGATCTTCGCCCGAAGACGATCTCGGTGGCCGAGGTCCTGAGCTCGCTGGTCACCCGTTACAGCAACGGCGACCGCCAGGAGCCCGCCGAGGTGAGCGTCGACCCGGTCGAGCCCGGCCTCACCGGCGCGATGGGATCGCAACGTCGTGGCCATCATCCTCGAGCGCTTGCTCGACAACGCGGTCCAGCACACCGAGGCGCCGCACGAGATCCGAATCTCGGCCGTCGCCGACCCGAGACGGCACCGTGACGATCACCATCAGCGACCGCGGCGCCGGGATCGCCCCGGAGATTCTCGAGCGCGCGACTCCTGCCGTTCTTCCCGCAGCACAGCGGCCGGCCCGGGCTCGGGCTCGCCATCGCCGACAAGTTCGCCCGTTTTCTCGGCGGCCGCATCGAAATCGAGTCCGTCCAGGGCGCCGGGACCGTCGCGCGGTGCGTCCTGCCGCTGCGGGTGGACGGTCCGCCGCCCGGTAGCGAACAGGGCAATCGATGATCAAAAACCCATCAGAACCCGCGCGGGCGCGGGACATGCGCACCGCAGATTGCCGGCACCTTGCCAGGAGCGGCGTCTCGCCAACCCGGCCTCGACATGCACAGAGAATCGACGCACGCGGTGCCGGCGGGACGCCGGCACTCACAAGGAATCACGCGCCTTTGTAGGGCCGGCGTCTCGCCGGCCCAGTCCCGACATCTTCGAAAGAACCAACGCACACGACGCCGTCTCTACAACGCACGGCCCTGCTCTCATGACGACCTCATGAGGCGCATCCAATGACCAATCCAGCTGAAGGAACCCGCCTCGTGGTGATGCCCGAGCACGACGGACTGCGCCTCGACCAGTTCCTCGCCGCCGCGACCTCGCTTTCCCGCCGCGCCGCCCGCAAGGTGATCTCCGAGGGCGCCGTCGCCCGCAACTGCCAACCGACCCGGGTCCTGGGTCGCCAGCTCGAGTGGGGTGATGTCGTCGATGTCCTGCGCGACCCAGCCGAACTCGAGGTATCGCCCCGTCCCGATCTCGCCGAGGTCGCCGATCCTCCACGATGACCCGTGGCTGGTGGCCGTGAACAAACCGGCCGGCATGCTCTCCCAGCCGACGTCGAAACCGACCGCCGAACTCGCCCTCGACCAGCTCGCGCTCCTCCGCCTCGCCCTCGCGACCGGGTGCCGACCGTATCTGAGGATGGTCCACCGCCTCGACCGGCTGACTTCGGGGGTCGCCCTCTTCGCCCGCAACCCCCAGGCCCACGCGCCGCTGGTCAAGCGCGTGGGCCGACGGCGCGGTCGAACGCCGCTACCTCGCGGTGATCGAGGGCTCGCCCGAGATCGGAGAGACCCTCATCGACGAGCCCATCGGCCGCGACCCCAGCCACGACTGGCGGTTCCGGGTCGCCGAGGACGGCCGATCGGCACGGACCGAAGTCCGGGTCACGGCCCGCCTCGACAACGATCTCTCCGTGGTCGAGTGCCGGCTGCTGACCGGCAGGACCCACCAGGTCAGGGTCCACCTCGCCGCTTGGGGCCACCCGGTCCTCGGCGACCGGCTCTACGGCTCACGCCGGGCCGACGAGGCGCCACGGCCCCTCCTCCACGCCGCGCTCCTCGCCCTGCCCCACCCCAAGGACGGCACGCGCATCACCATCACTGCCCCGACGCCAGGAGACATGGCCGCTTTCGTTGCCGAGGGCAACGATGCGTGAATTATGAATTTTGAGTTATGAGTTATGAATTTCATCGCACCATTGCGGCATCTGGATCGAGCCAGTACTCGAGCGCATGGATATCGTACGAGGCAAACGTACTCGACGTCTCTGAAGGGCCGGCTGGAAGCCTGCGTCCCACAACCATCGCATCATTGTCTCGAGCCGATATGGCTCGAGTACGATGGTGCGATGCATCGCAACTCATATTCGAATTGCGATGCTGCGTGGTGCGATGAATTCATGACTCATAACTGATAATTCAACTACCTCGTTGAAGCCGGGTATAATCTTCAATTGTCATGTCTCCTTCAAAACCAGGAAATATCGTCATCCTCGCCAGCGGATCACCCCGCCGGCGTGAGCTCCTCGAGTTGCTCGGGATGAGCTTCGAGGTCCATCCGGCGGCGGATGAGGAAAGCCCCGAACCCGCCGAGTTGCCATCGGCCTTCACCGTCCGGGCGGCTCGCGCCAAGGCATTGCTGGTGGCCGAGGACTTTCCGAAATCCCCGGTCCTCGCCTCGGACACCGTGGTGGAGATCGACAACCGGATCCTCGGCAAACCGGTCTCCACCACCGATGCGCGGGCCATGCTGCGGATGCTCTCGGGCCGCACCCACCAGGTCCACACCGCGGTGGCGCTCGTGGTCAACGGCCGATGCCAGAGCATTCTCGACACCGCCGATGTCCGTTTCCGACCCTTGGATGAACGAACCATCGACTGGTATGTCGCCACCACCGAGCCCATGGACAAGGCTGGCGCCTACGCGGTGCAAGGAGCCGGAGGGCTGCTCGTCGAATCCGTCGAAGGCTCGCCGCAGACGGTGATCGGGCTGCCGATCCACCGACTGCCGGAGCTCTTCCAAGCATCCGGGATCGAGTGGTGGGACTACGTCTGAATGATGAATGATGAATGATGAATGATGAATTTCGGACACTCTGCGAGAGCGGAATACGACTTTCGTGTGCGGCCCAACCTACTCGAGTTTCTCTGAAGGGCCGGCTGGAAGCCCGCCCCCACAATCAATCACATCATTGTGATGAAACAACCGAGATGTCTGCGACGGTGCGATGTAATTCATCATTCATAATTCTCAACGCGCCCTTGTAGGGCCGGCGTCCCGCCGGCCCAGTCCCAACCGCCTCGAAAGAACCAACGCCCACGGTGCCGCCGGGACGACGGCACTACAAATAACCCCCGCCGCTGCGACGGTGCGATGTAATTCAAAATTCATAATTCAAAATTCATAATTACGGAGACTGACGGCGGCCGCAGGCCGCCGTCAGTCTCCGTACTTGATCGGTTCGCCAAGCTCCGTCAGCGCGAAACGACTGAAAATATGGTGACCGTTGAAATCGAGGACCCGCAGATCCTCGGTGCTTTCGAGATCGGTGGCGATGACGTCGAAGGGCACACCATAGATCGTCTTCACGGTCGGAATCGGCACCTGGTAGGCAATGAACTTGACGATTCCCTTGTGCTTGAGCTTCTCCAACAGCAGTGGATTCTCGAGCTCGTTGTAGGTCGTCAGGATCAGAATCGGCCCGGTGCCGGAAAAGATGATGTATGCCTTCATGGTCGATCCTCCACGGGAGTTCCAACCATTATATGCGAATCGATCTCACAATGCGATGTGACCCCGCGCCAGCTTCAGTGCTCGAAGGGAATCGCCGTACCGAGTTCGTCAAAGTTGAAACTCGAAAAGATGTGCTGCCCGTTGTAATCGAGGATCCGCATGTCGAGGCCGTGGTCGATATCGGCGGCAACCACCTCGAACGGCACGCCGTAGAGGTTCTGCACTTTGCTCACCGGGACTTCGAATGCGATGAACTTCTCGATGCCCCGACCGCGGAGGAGATCGACGAGCCCCGCCTCGGTAATGGAGGAACACCTGGTCAGAAGCAGCACCGGTCCGGTTTCGGTCAATAAAAGAAACGAACGCATGGTGACCCCCTTTCCGAGACTCGAGATCAGGTCGGTCCTTTCAATGTGGGTTCTACACATGCCAATCGTCAAGGCCCTGAATGTGACCGGGGACCGACGACGAGGTTTGTGACGACCACGGCAGGGGACAATTATCAGTTTTTAGTTTTTAGTTTTTAGTTTTTAATTTCATCGCACCATCGCAGGCAGCGCGGGCAGCGCGGGCAGCGCAAATTATGAATGATGAATGATGAATTTCGGGCCAGGTACTCGAGCGGCATGGGACTATCGTACGAGGCAAAAGCTACTCGAGCGTCTCTGAAGGGCAGGCGGGACGCCCGCCCCTACAATCATCCCATAAGTGTTTTGAACCTAACGAGATGGGTGCGATGGTGCGATGAAATTAAAAATTCATAATTAAAAATTCATAATTGCTGCGGCGTATGACGAGCAAGCGGCAGCAGCCGCTAGTCGTCATACGCCGCAGCGAGTCCTTCGACGACCGCGCGAGCGAACTCCTCGCGCCACTCGTACTGGATGATGAGCTCACGGTCTTCGGGGTTGCCGAGGTTGCAGACCTCGAGCAGCACCGCATTGCCCGCCGCGCGTGTAGCGCAGCACCGCCGGCACCCACGCCGCGGCGCCCGCGCAGCACCCGATCCCGCACCGGTTCGTTCTCGTGCACCGCGATCTCGTTGCGTTCGAGGCTCCCGATGATGCTCCCGGCCATGTGCCGCGACGAGGCCTCGACCCGAGCCTTGAAGTCGTTGCCCAGCCGGATCGTCGGGTGGGCCTTGAACTCGGCGAATCCCTTGATGTCGCTCCGTCCGACGGTGTAGGGCTCGCTCGGGCGCAGATAGCGCGACGGCACATAGACCATGGCGCCGCGGACGCTCGAGTGGAGCGAATCGGCGTGCACCGAAAGAAAGACCGTCTTCGACCGCGGCACATCGCCGATCCGATCCGGTTGAGGATGATGTCGTTGGTCAGGTAATAGCGCAGGTGGACGCCGAGGGTGGCGTCGCCGATCTCGGTACGGCGGCCGGGTCAGCACCACCCGATCCCGGCTCTGGTCGAGCCGGTCTCGTTCGGCGTCGTGCAGCCGATCCGCGCGTCCTCGGTGGTGATCCACACGGTGGCGCGGGTGTGCTTCTCGAGGTTCGCCTTGATCCGGCACATGATGTCGTAGGCGTAGGTCGCCTCCCAGATCCCGCCCTGGACCGCACCGCTGTCGGCTCCGCCGTGGCCGGCATCGAGGACGACGTGGACCCCGGAGAGATCGGTGGCGGTGACGAGTTCGAGGAAGCCCTCGAGTTCGCGCTGCTCGGCCTCCCAACGTCACCCGGCGCGCGTTGCTCGGCGGGAAGATAGCGGGGTTCGAGCAGATCGACGGGGATCTTGATCGGATAGCCGATGGGGATGGAGGTGACATCCTCGATCCCCGATCGTTCGGGCGATCTCCATGGCGGTTTCGTTGACCTGTTTGGCCAGGAGCTGTCCGGTGAACCGAACCACCACCGCCGAGTACAGCGCCTCGCCGTGGCGCAGCCGATATTGGGCGAACTCTCCCTTGCTCGTCCCGGCCGAACTCGAGCGGTCCCGACCCGGTTCCGGGCATCACCGGCGTCGCGAGCCGGCACCGGTGTCCGCTCGCACGACCCGGGTCGGCCTCGGCGTCGGCGTCGCCACCGGTGCGATCTCGCGGAAGACCGGCAACAGACCGCGACTCGGGAATCACCACCGACAGCCCGCGCACCAGCCCGGTCTCGGCCACCGCGGGGTTGGCCCGTTTGAGGGAATCGGCACAGCCGAGCGCTTTCCCGGCGAAGAGCACCGCAAGCCACTCCCAGGTCTCCTCGACTCCATCGGAGAAGGGATCGAGGATCTCGTGCTCCCAACCCTCGCCGGTCCGTTGATCGAGCGGGAAGATGCGGCGAACCACCGCGAGCCGGAGATCGCCCGCGAAGCACCTCCACCGGCACCGCAACCCGCCGATCGAGTCTGACCTGTCGCAGACCGGGGTTGGCCGCCTTGAATGGCGTTGACCGTCCTCGAGTTCCGGTGAATCGCTGCGGCGATGGTGATCCAGCCATCGCCCCGCGCGGGCTCGATCAGAAGCACCGGGGTCTTGCCGACATCCCAGCGCAGCGTGCCGTGGGGTGGGAACTCGGCCTCGAGTCGGCTCGGCGGCGTCATCGGCGGCTGCGGCGAAGAACGACACCGCCACCAAAGCCAGTCGCAAGAGCGGGAATCCGGCGGTCCTCGAGAACAGGCCGCGGCGAGCTGCGGACTCTGGCACCGCTCACGCCCGGCTCATCCGTTGCACTGATCCTTCAATCCGTGCTCTCTCCAGTTCTCCTGAAACATCCGGAACCCCATATACTTCGAGGTGACGCGATGGTAACACGCCAAGAAGACCCCGTCCTCGCCGGCGACGCCGAGCCAGTCGATGGACGACGTCCCGGTGCCGGTCCTGGTAGTGGATGCCGGTGCGGACCGCATCGTCGTATGCCAACGCAGCCGCCGCGGCCTGGATCCCGTGCTCGCCTCACGACCTCATGGTCCTTCCCCTGAGCCGAGCCCTCGTCGGCGACGAAGACCGCGCCGAACTTCGGTGTCGGCGACCGCATCATTCCGGTCAGCGATCCTCGGGCCCGCCGGCTGGCGAGAGCAGCGACGGCAAGTCACCCTCGTCCTCCTCGACCGCCTCGAGCTCGCCATGGACGCCATGGACGAGAGCGAGCTCAAGACCGAGTGTGACCAACCTCCGGCAGGAACTCGACGAAACCCGCACCCGCGCAGGAGCGACTGGTGTCGGTGTGGGCCCACGAACTCAAGACGCCGCTCACCGTGGTCCAGAGCTATCTCGAGATCCTCACCGGTGATCTCGACGAGGGGCTCTCCCACGAGCAGCTCTCGTTCCTCAACATCACCAAGGAAAGCGTCCACCGACTGCGCCGCCTGGTCCTCGATCTGGTGGATCTCATCGGTTTCAGAAGCGGTCACCTCAGCGTCGAGACCGCCACCGTCGATGTCGCCGGGCCTCCTCGACGAGGTCATCGACGAGATGCAGCCCCTCGCCCAGACCGCCGAGATCGAACTTCGTCCACGAACGCCCGGCCGTTCGAGTCGCGATCCGCGCCGACTGCCGACCGCGTGCGCCAGATTCTCAGCAACCTCATCGACAACTCCTTCAAGTTCACCCCACCCGGCGGCCGGGTCACCGTTCGGACCCGGGTCGAGCGCGATTGGGTCATCATCGACATCGTCGACAACGGGGTCGGGATCCACCCGGCGGATCTCGACCGCATCTTCGAAGAGTTCGTCCAGCTCAAGCACCAGGGCGTCCGCCGCAAGCAGCGCGGCTCCGGTCTCGGGCTCGCCATCAGCCAACGCATCGCCGAAGCCCACGGCGGCGCCATCGAGGTCGAGAGCAAACTCGACGAAGGCTCGGTCTTTTCGGTCGGCTGCCGCGCGAACACGAAGAGATCGAGTGAACGAGTCGATGTTCCTGATGCTCAGTATTCTGAGTTTTGAATTCCGGCACTCGTGCGAGAACGTCATAGAACTGCCGTACGAGGCAATACCCCTTGAACGTTTCTCGACGCAGACTCTGAGAGTCGGCTCACAGCCCACCTCGCAGATCCCGCGTGCCATGGGCGAAACGTAGGGTGGGCCTTGGTCCACCTCGTACGATTCGAGTCGTTCTTGCCTCGTACGTGAGTCCCTGCTCCTGGTCGGATGAGGCTCCGCAATTCAAAATTCAAAATTCATAAATTCGCGATGCTCACAGCCCTCGCGCCCACTCGGGCTGGAGCCTTCGTCTCGTCCTGCTCGTCGATGACGGTCCGGATCAGCTCGAGCGCGTGCTCGCGGTCCTTCGGCATCCTCAGCTTCAGCGGCAGGTAGTTCGATGCGTGGTTGGCGTGGAAGAGGCCTCGGTAGCCCTCCATCTCCTCGAGCATCCACGCGAGCTCCTGGAGCATCCCCCAGCGATCGGGAAGACTGAAGCTCCCCTCCTCCACCGCGTCGAAGAGTTCGGTTCCCGGCACCGGGGTCACGGTCAGAGCCGCCGCGTAGTTCGGCGCCGCCTCGACCAGGAACCGCCCCGTCGCTCGCGCGTGGCGTTCGGCGCCATCGGTTCCCGCAAGCCCGAGCAGCACCATGGCCGAGAGTTTGAGCCCGGCCTCCCCGCACGACTCGACAGGCCTCGAGTCTGCCGCGCCACCGTGGTGCCCTTCCGGATCGCCTTCAGCGTCTCCGGATCGCCGGTCTCGGGACCGAAGTAGACGATGCCGAGACCCGAGCTCGCCCAATCTCTGACAGACCGTCCGACCGACTTCTCGATGATCGAGCTCGAATCGGCGTAGATCCCGACCCGGTTGACCGACGGGAGCCGTTCCCGGATCTCGGCAAGCACGCGCTCGAGCATCTCCATCGGCGCCGCCAGCGCATCGCCATCCGCGAGAAAGACCCGGTGGACACCCATCGTGTTCGCAGCGGCAGCGCGGATCTCATCGACCACCTCCTCCACCGGCCGCACCCGATACTCCTTGCCCCGGTACATGGCGCAGTAGGTGCACTTGTTCCACGAGCACCCCACGGTGAGCTGGAGAATCAGCGACCGAGCCTCCGAAGGAGGCCGAAAGACGGGTTCGACGTAGGAAAGCGGCCAGATCATCGCAGTCAATTATGAATTAGCAATGATGAATTATGAATTCATCGCAACATCACAGGCATCGCAAATGATGAATTATGAGTTAGGAATGATGAATTTCGGGCTCAGTCTGGCACCAGAGGACTATCGTATGAGGCCATACCTGCTCGGACGATTCTGAAGGTGGCCCGGCCCACCCTACAATCAGCGCTATTGTCAAGAACTCCGCGAAATGGGTGCGACGACGCGACAGTGCGATGTAATTAATAATTCATAATTCATAATTCATAATTTCGCGTTTCCTGCTGGAGAATCCGGATGCGGTCCTCGAAAAGATTGTACTTCAAAATGCAGACAATTGCTCGCACTCCGTCTCGCCATCCGATCTTCTTTCCCTCTTCATATGTTCGACCAAAGTATGAGATCGGAACTTCGTAGATTCTCCACTGTCCTTTGGCAACTTTTGCAGTAATTTCCGGCTCGAAACCAAATCGGTTTTCTTCGATTTCGATGGTATTCGACAACCTCACGCCGAAGCGCTTTGTAACAGACTTCCATATCCGTCAAATTGATATTGGTCATCATGTTACTGAAGAGAGTGAGAAAATTATTCCCGATTTGGTGCCAGAAATAGAGCACACGATGCGGTCCGGAACTCGAGAATCGACTCCCATAAACAACATCCGCAATATCCTGTTGAATCAGAGTAATCAACGACGGAATATCTCGCGGATCGTACTCGAGATCCGCATCCTGAATAACCATGAAATCTCCGGTAGCAGATCTTCATGGCTGTCCGAATGGCAGCGCCTTTTCCTTGATTGATTTCGTGACTGGACGATCAGTATATTCGGGTATTTTTCGCAGATTTCTTGCGCGACATCAAAGCTCGAATCCGTCGAACAATCATCGACAATGACGACCTCGATTTCATCGACTCCGTAATCGACATCGAGGACTCGCTCGACGATGGTCTCGAGGGTGTCTTCCTCGTTGTACATGGGGATGAGAATCGAGAGCTTCATGGGCCTTCCTCATATCAGATAGATTAACGCACCTCGATCTGAGTGTATCCTCTTCCGCCGTGAACACGATCGACCACTTCCGCCACCGTCTGCCCGACTACCTGACCGAACTGCGAGAGTTGGTCGCCATCGAGACCCCCACGGGAGACGTCGCGGGAATCGAGAAGGCGACGGCCGTGGCTCGCCAATCGGCTCGCTCCCATTTGGCGAGATCAGCAGCCGCGAACCTCAACGGCTACGGTCCGCTTCTGCGTCTCCGGCGCCCGGGAACCGCTCACCGGGTCATGCTCGTCGGCCACATCGACACCGTCTGGCCGGTGGGTTCGTGGCCCGAGCTCTGGCGCGAGGAGAACGGTCGAATCTTCGGCCCCGGGGTCTACGACATGAAGGGGGGCCTGCTCTTCATCGTCGAGCTCCTCCGGTGGCTCGACGCCACCGGCGCCGAACACCCCACCCTCGACATCCTCATCAACCCCGACGAGGAGATCGGTTCTGTCGGCTCCGGCGGGGATCATTCGCGAGTCGGCCCGGGAGAACGATCTCGTGCTCGTCCTCGAGCCTTCGACGCGCGCCGGCGTCATCAAGCTCGCCCGCAAGGGCTCGGGCGAGTATCGCCTCGCCATCCACGGCCGGTCCGCCCACCAGGGCGTCGAGCCCGAACTCGGCGTCAACGCCGTGGTCGAGGCCGCCCACCAGATCATGCGCCTGCTCGAGCTGCAGGATCTCGAGGCCGGAACCACCATCGGCCCCAACGTCCTCAGATCCGGCACCGCCAGCAATGTCGTTCCCGACCACGCCGAGCTTCGCATCGACGTCCGCGCCTGGACCGCCGACGAGCAGCACCGCCTCGATGAGGGCATCGCCGGGCTCACGCCGGTCCTCGAGGGCAGCAGCTTCGAACTCACCGGCGGCTGGAACCGTCCGCCCATGGAGATGTGCGCCGAGTCCATGGCGGTCTTCGAGCGCGCGAAGAGCATCGGCGCCGGGCTCGGATCTCGATCTGAAGTGGGTCCGCTGGGGCGGTTCCTCCGACGCCAACCTCACCGCCGCGAGGGCATACCCACGGTGGATGGTCTCGGACCCGTCGGCGAAGGCTCGCACCAGCACACCGAGAGCATCGAGGTCGACGCACTCCCGGCCAGGATGGCGCTCTTCGCCGAACTCGTCGCGTCGCTCAGCAAACCGATCTGACCGCCAACCGCAGCGCCCGCGGTGCCGCCGGGACGACGGCACTACAAAGAACCTGCGATGCTGCGATGAATTCAAAACCCATCATCCTCGACGCGCCCTTGTAGGGCCGGCGTCCCGCCGGCCCAGTCCCAACCGCCTCGAAAGAACCAGCGCCCGCGGTGCTGTCGGGACACGCACGACAGCCTGCGATGCTGCGATGTCAACACCCAGAACCTCGACGCCTTGAGGGCCGGCGCCCATCGGCCAAGTCCACCGCCTCGACAGAACCAGCGCCTGCGTGCCGCGGGCGACGCCTACAAGAGTCAACGCCCGCGGTGCCGCCGGGACGACGGCACTACAAAGAACCCGTGCCGCTGCGATGCTGCGACGTAATTCAAAATTGAGAATTCATAATTCATAATTCCTCGCCTCGAGGACTCTGCCATAATCCCAGGGCCCGCAACAGGGAGGTCCTCATGTCCAAGAAAGTCGTCATCCTCGGTGCGATCAGAACCCCCGTCGGCGCCATCGGCGGCGGTCTCGCCACCCTCCAGGCCCGCGAACTCGCGACCATCGCCATCAAGGCGCTGCTCGAGAAGACCGAGGTCGATCCCGCCCTGGTGGACTACACCTGCATGGGCTGGGTCATGCAGGACCCGCGCTCGCCCAACCTGGCCAAGACCGCGGCCGAGTTCGCCGGCGTGCCGAGCTCCTCGCCGGGCACCACCTTCCACGAGAACTGCGCCTCGGGCGGCGCGGCCATCCACAGCCTCGCCCGGCGCATCCTCCTCGACGAGGTCTCCCTCGGCGTCGCCGGCGGGGTCGAGTCCATGTCCAACGTGGCCCGCTACCTCTACACCGGCCGGATCAAGAACCAGCTCTACGGCGACATGACCCTCGTCGACGGCCTCTTCGGCGCCCTCACCGATGTCAACGTCGGCTCCGGCGAGCTCATGGGCCTGCTCACCGAGCGCCTGGTCGAGCGCTACGGCGTCAGCCGCGAGGAGCAGGACGAGATCGCCTACCGCAGCCACCACAACGCCCTCGCGGCCTGGGACGGCGGCTTCTTCGACGACTATGTCGTGCCGGTGGAGATCCCCCAGCGCCGCGGCGACCCGAAGATCGTCGCCAAGGACGAGGGCCCGCGGCCCATCACCATGGACGAGCTCACCGGCGCACGACCCTACTTCAAACGCGACGGCGGCACCATCACCTCGCTCAACGCCTCGAGCCTCAACGACGGCGCGGCCGTGGTGCTGCTCGCCAGCGAAGAGCGCGCCGCCGAGCTCGGCCTCGAGCCCCTCGCCGAGCTGCGCTCCTGGCACAACGTCGGCGTCGATCGCGAGTACATGGGCGAGGGCGCATTCAAGGTCGTCCCGCCGCTCATGGAGCGCGCCGGCGTCGGCTTCGGCGACGTCGATTTCTTCGAGCTCAACGAGGCCTTCGCCGCGGTGCTCGGCGGCGCCTTCCACGATCTGCCGGATCTCGATCCCGAGCGGACCAACCAGTGGGGCAGCGGGATCTCCCTCGGCCACCCGGTCGGCTGCACCGGCGCCCGGCAGGTGGTCGACATGGTGCACCAGCTCCACCGCACGGGGCGGCAAGGTCGGCGTGACCACCCGGTGCGTCGGCGGCGGCATCGGCAGCGGCGAGGTCGTCAGCCTGCCCTGAGCTGAATCACGCATGAGGGCCGGCGCACACCGGCTCGGAACGAACGCAGGGCCGCGCGCACTGCCGCCAGCCGCTGAAAGAACCTGCCCTTCAGACGCCCGGCGACTACAAGAGAAACCGACGCCTCGACACAACGACCGGCGAGGCGACGGCACTACAAAAAACCGAGCACGCCCTTGAAATGCCGGCGTGCCCGCCGGCGACGATCGGACACCCTACGACAGAATCCGCGACGCCTCGTCGATGCTACATTCAAGAATTCCTTGAAAGACGGCATCTGCGAAACACTAACGACACTGACAGCAGCTGCCCCTCAGCGGCACCGAAACCGCCCCCCAGTGCCGCTCGAGGTCACTCTCGTCAATTCGGTCTGCGGGCCCTCCGGCCACTGGAGGAAGTTCCCATCGGCGAAAACGATGTCCGCATCAAAGGTGCTGGTCGGCTCCCGCCACATAGGGCAGATTCGAAGCCCTGTTCCCCCCGAACGAAATCACCGTGTAGCTCGTTCCGTCGGAATCGTAGAAGACCGGCTCTCCCCACCCATCGAGATGATTGAACTTCCGGATGTAGATCTCGAGAGGTCCGGTCAGCTCTGCCACTGTCCCATTGTCGACCACCGGATAGAACGAATGATCAGTTTGGTACGCCTCGATGCCCTGGCTGATCATCCGGATATCGGCCACGGACCGGCTCTGCCGCGACCGTTGGATGGCGGCGATCAGGTTGGGAATCGCCAGAGCGGCAATGATCCCGATGATCGCCACGACGATGAGCAGCTCGATGATGGTGAATCCGGCCTGTCGATGCGTCGTTGGCTCTCGCTTCATGCACCTGAAACTCAAGCAATCCGATGCCACACGATCGCAACCACGCCATGTCTTGCTGCCCACACCCCGTCGCTGTGCTAGATTTCACTCCCGTTTGAGCGGGAATAACTCAGTGGTAGAGTGTCAGCTTCCCAAGCTGAAGGTCGCGGGTTCAAATCCCGTTTCCCGCTCCAATTTTTTCACTTAGACGGCGAGGTGTCCCATGGGTCTTTTTGGACGAGATGATCGTACCGACGGCGGCAAACCCGCACCCGCCGAGAACCACACCCGCCAGAGACACACCCCGGCCTCCGAGTTCGACGGTGACCCTCATCGCCAAGACCTCTCACGTGGAAGGCGAGATCAAGGGCGCCGGCGAGGTCCGACATCGAAGGCACGGTCAAGGGCAAGCTCGACTGCTCCGTCGTCGGTGCTCGTCGCTGAAGGCGGCAAGGTCGAAGCCGAGCTCAAGGCCGAGACCATCACCATCGCGGGCAAGCTCAAGGGCGACGCCATCGCGAGCCAGAAGATCGAACTCACCCCCACCGCCGAGGTCGAGGGCGACATCACCTCGCCGAGGATCCTCATCCGCGAAGGCGCCACCTTCGAGGGCCAGGTATTCATGACCGGCAAAAAGAACGCCAAAACACCCGAGCCGGCCAAGAAAAACGAAGAAGACCCCAAGGCCGACAAGAAGTAGCGCCCGCGGTGCCGCCGGGACGACGGCACTACAAGAGATCAAACGCCCGCGGTGCCGCCGGGACGACGGCACTACAAAGAACCCGTGCCAGGTGCGATGCTGCGATGAATTCAAAACTCATCATTCTCGACGCGCCCTTGTAGGGCCGGCGTCCCGCCGGCCCAGTCCCAATCGCCTCGAAAGAACCAGCGCCCGCGGTGCCGCCGGGACGACGGCACTACAAAAAATCACACGCCCGCGGTGCCGCCGGGACGACGGCACTACAAAGAACCCGTGCCGCTGCGATGCTGCGATGAATTCAAACTCATCATTCTCGACGCGCCCTTGTAGGGCCGGCGTCTCGCCGGCCCAGTCCCGACCGACCATGGACGAGAAGGACCAAAGCCGCACGCCGCGAGAAATAGGCTCCACACGCAGTACCAGAGTGGCCGTCCTACAAAGAACCCGTGCAGGTGCGATGCTGCGATGAATTCAAAACTCATCATTCTCGACGCGCCCTTGTAGGGCCGGCGTCTCGCCGGCCCAGTCCCAATCGCCTCGAAAGAACCAGCGCCCGCGGTGCCGCCGGGACGACGGCACTACAGACACGCCCGCGGTGCCGCCGGGACGGCATACAAAGAACCCGTGCGGTGCGATGAATTCACCATCATTCCGCGCCCGGCGTTCGCCGGCCCAGTCCCAACGCCTCGAAAAACCAGCGCCCCGGTGCCGCCGGGACGACGGCACTACAAGAGATCACACGCCCGCGGTGCCGCCGGGACGGCGGCACTTCAAAAAATCCGTGCCGATGCGATGCTGCGATGTAATTCATCATTCATAACTCATAATTCATAATTCACATTGATGTCATTGACTCCCCCACCCCGCTGCGTGACCATAGACACGTCATGAGTTCAATCGAAATCAGCAGCACCACCCGCCCGGCAAGAGCATCCTGGATCGTCCTCCTTGTCGCCATCGGCATCTGCCTGCTGGTGGTGCTGCGGGTCCTCGCGCCGTTCGCGTCGGTCCTGCTGCTGGCGGTGGTGGCGGCCGGCCTCATCTACCCCCACTACAAACGCCTGGTGCGCAGGCGTGTACTGGCACCGCAAACAGCCGCCCTCATCGTTTGCGTGCTCCTGCTGGTGACGGTTCTGGTGCCCCTGTCCATCATCGCCACGGATGTCTCCGGCGAAGCGCTCGGCTTTTACGAAATGACCACCACCGAACTCACCGAGCGCGGTGTGCTCGAGAGGCTCCAGCAGAAACGAAGAGCGCATCGAGCTGATCAACTCCTTCCTCGAGCCCACCGGCGTCGTCCTCACCGCCGAGGACGTCTCCGACTGGCTGACCACCGCGGGCTCTGAACCTCGGCGCGTTCTTCTACAAACAGGGCGTCTCGGTGGCCAAGGGCCTGGTCCAGTTCATCTTCGGTTTCATCTTCTGGGTGGTGGTGCTCTTCTACCTGCTGGTGGACGGCAAAACGGCGCGCATGTGGTTCCGCGACACGCTGCCCATGCCCGCCGACGAACAGCAACTTCTCTCCGCGCGCTTCATGGACATGGCGTCGTCGCTGGTGGTGGGCAACGGCCTCGCCGGGATCATCCAGGGTGTCGCCGGCGGAGTCGTCTTTGCCGCCGCCGGTCTGCCGGGACCGGTCCTGTGGGGCGCGGTGATGGGCATCCTCGCCTTCATCCCCGTCATCGGGATCTCCATCGTCTTCATCCCGGCGTTCCTCATCCTGCTCATCGCCGGCGAGACCTTCAAGGCCTTCGCGGTCTTTGTCCCACTGGTGCTCATCTCCACGGTTGTGGAGTACTGGCTCAAACCCATGCTCGTCGGCCGCCGCGGGCGAGATGCACACCCTGCTCGTCTTCCTCTCCCTCATCGGCGGCCTCGCCGCCTATGGCGCCGTGGGCATCCTCGTCGGCCCGCTCATGATGACCGCGTTCCTCACCCTCGTGAGCATCTACCGCGATCACTACAGCCCATGGCTCGGGCGTCGCGTGTGAGGGACCGGTTAAGAACCCGCCTCCGGACCTGAACTCGGATGAGTGATCAGCTGAGAGACTCAGCAGCTACTTCCGCCGCTTCTCCACCAGGAACTTCGCCAGATCGGCGATGAACGCATCCACATCGCTCACCAGCCACGTCGTCCTCGACCTCGAAGCTCTCGACCATCCGCGCCACGAGCCCGTCGCGGTCGGCAACGCCCTCGCCCAAGAGCCTCGACGAGAAACATCCCGGTTTCGTTGAGGGTGAAGACCTGAAGGCTGTCGACATCCAGAATCACCCCGGTGCCATCCACCAGCTTGGTCGTCGTCAACTCGTCATCAGCCAGCATGGCCGCCAGTTTTTCGATGTCACTCACACGCGACTCCTTCCGATCTCCTCAACGATCTCTCGACTCCAACACCTCTGAAGGGCAGGCTGGAAGCCCGCCCCCACAACAAACACCAGCGCCATTGTAGAGAACCCGGCGCCAGCGGTGCCGGCGGGACGCCGGCACTCCAATTCGCCGGTTCAATCTCGACATCCTCGCAAGAATCAACGCGCGCGACCCACGAGCGTTGATTGACTCCACGCGCCCTTGTAGGGCCGGCGTCTCGCCGGCCCAGTCCGGACACCCTCAATAGAACCAACACCCACGGTGCCGGCGGGACGCCGGCACTACAAGAAAACCGACCCGCCGCGATGCTGCGATGAAATTCATCATTCCTAACTCATCATTCATCATTCGCCGCCAGGCGCCTCACCCCATCTTCAACTCAAGAGTCGTCGAATAAGGCTCGCCGTGCTCGTGGTCCAACCCGGTAAGCTCGACCACCTCCCCGTCCACAACCAACCAAGCGTGCCCATCCACCGCCTCGGCGCCCTGATCCGTCGGCCGAAAGCCGACGTGCAGCACAACCTCGTGGCTGCCGGCCAACAAAGCCCCCGCCACCAACGACCGCGTCAAACAAGTATCGAGCCCACCAAACCACCGCGCCCACCGGCTGCACGCCCGCTGCGCCGCCCGCATGGCATCGTCAACCGCAATCCCTCGCCCTCGCGCACCCATCCTCTCGACAACCTTCGGCAGCGGATCCGTCTTAACCGCCTGCGCCACCCTAGCCAGCGGCAACGCCCGCACAAACAGCAAGATCTCCCCGACACCCGGCATCAGCTCTCCCTCTCCTCCAACTGCCAATGAACCCTCAATCGCACTGCGCCAAATGCGATGGGATACCAATGCGATGCAATGCGATGCGCAATGCCTGCGATGAATGCGATGTAATTCAAAATTCATAATTCAAAATTCATAATTCGGAGCTGAGGAGCATCAGCGACTCAGCTCGATGAGCCGCTCCATCTCCCCCACCGGATCCTCCAACAACCGCCGCCCCAGCCTCACCCGAAAACCCCGGCACTGCTCGCACAGCGACCGAAACACCGGAATCAGCTTGTCCCGAATCTCCGGGCAGTGCCTCGACAAATACAACGGCGACGACGCCCGAATCAACGCCGCAAAAACCTGCCCATGATCAATCGGCTCGATCCGGCTCTCCTTCAACCGCCGATCCACCGACTGAACCCAGACCACATCGGGGGTCGATTTCTCGATAAATCGATCACCGCCGTCCTCGCGGTTCAACGTCCACCGCGGCTGACCGTTCTCGGCGCTCTCGACCATCTTGTCCCGCAGCTCGGCCGGAATGATCTCGCGCGTCTTTCCCCGCAGCCAACCGTACGACCGCACCGGGAGCAGCGAATACACGCCATCCTCACCCGGCACAGCCAGCACCACATCATCCGAGACCACCCGCCCCCCAGCCCTCATGGCCGCCACCGACACCGTCGTCTTTCCCGCGAAGCTCTCGCCCAACCCGAGAACCGACGATTCCGCCGAGCTCGAACGCGCACGAGTGCAGCACCGGCAGACCCTGCCGCGCGAGCAGGTGATTGACGCCGAGATCGATAAGCAGCTCGACTTCGAATCTGGAGGGAGTTCGCCTCCGGGAAAAACGGACGGCGTCAGGACCACCGTCCACACCCACCGCGACCACGTGCGGACCCACCTTCAGCTCCAGCGGAGCCGGCCCATCGCCGCCTCGGACCCCGATGCGAATCGGACCGATTTCGGATTCCGCATATTCGCCCCGAATCTCCGGGACAACCAACCGAAGCAGCTCCCCGTTCCCGTCAACACCCGACAAATCGACAGTGCCACACCAGCGATCCGCAACAGCCTGGACCTCATCGAACGCCAGGCCATCCAAAGCCATACGCGCGGCGGTTCCCCATCCGAGTAAAGGCATCCCCCTGCTCCGTCGCCTATTCTTCGAGGCGCAAGGTCGCCTCGCCAAACCTCTCGAGCACGTCGCGCACGAAGTTCACAGCGTCAACCTCATACTCGAATCGGTCAGGATGCCGATTCGCAATAGCAGAAGCCAAGCCCGCCACATTCCCCTCGCCATCAACGCCCAACAAAACCTCGCGCACAATGCGGCCGTCGTCCGAGAGCGCCGGTACGCAGGCCTCGTGAAAAACCTCGGACACATCCGGGTTCTCCGGGTTGTGGAACGCACTCGAAGATGCAAACGCAGCTCTCTTCGACCCATCAGGCGCAATAATCCTCCCGCGCCAAATCCAGGGCCATGACCGCCTCGGCGAGTTCCGCGACCGTCCGCTGTCCGTCGATGCCAAGCATGATCCCCCGGACGATCTCACCGTCGCTAGTGAGTTTCGGTGAGCACTCCGAATGAAACACCGACCTTACATCTCGCGACTCGGGATTGAAGAACGCGCTCGATGAAGTAAATGACGTCTTCTTCGACCCATCGGGGCCAAAAAGCCACCCCTCCAAACCCAAAGGTCATTCTCATCGTCGACCACCGCCTTGACCCGAACCCGAAAGCAGTCTCCGACCTCGACCCCAATTGGTTCTTTCACCGGCAGAAAAAGCCGCCCGTGCACGGTCTTTTCCCCTATCCGGCGCCGTTGAGAAGCCAACCCCAGGAACCAGTTCCGTCTCGAACCAGATCGACAGCCCGTGGACGGTCCGCGCTTTCAATCGGCAGTTCGACCTCGGCATCGAGATTCGGCGACTCAATTGACATGTACTCGAACTCGCAGATCACCTGCCGATGACCGAAGCCGTTGAAGGAGTCCAGCCCCGCTACTCCCTGGTTGACGACCGCCTCAGCCGCCCCTTCCATCGAGAGACCGAACGAGTTCTCGCGCAGGGCGCCACCAGCTTGTTGTATGCCTCTTCGGCCTCGAGCGGCGCAACCAGGATAGTGTCGTGTTGCGAATCAGAACCCCGCCTGGTTTCATTCGTCGATCCCGAGCATCGACGACGACGTCGATGAAGTGCGAGACGATTGGGAGCCCTCCCCGAAGGTCCGCCAACCACGTCGACTTTCTCCTCGAGTTCGATTTGTTGTGAAATCCCGTGGACGAAAACAATCTGGCGGGCGAACCCGTTCTCGGTCGACAGCCGGGCTCCAATCCGTTCCAAGGGGTTAGGTTCAACGGCGATCACCTTGCGCGCCCCCAACCTCGTGGCGAGCAAAGACATAATCCCCGAGCCTGCGCCGATGTCGAGAACCACGGGGCCGACCCGGTGCACCACCCTGCCGGAGCGCCTCTTCGTGGGCCGCCATACGTACTGGATCATCGATCATCGCCGCCATAGGCACCGAGGTCGTACATCAATCTCCCGTTCGGCGCGAATCGTCACGATGCGTTGACCGCCAGTGCCCAACTGTACTATCCTGCCGCGACATGGGAGCGATTGTAGCAATCATGGGCGAGGCGGAGATCCCGATTTGCCCGAACGACTTGAGAGAATGCTCGCCCGTCTCCCCGTATCGCGGCGAACCCCGAGCGCCATTCGAGGGGCATGGCAATTGCCGTACAAACCCGTGGGATGGGACGCATCCTTTGGCCACCGTCGGCAACTGGACTGCCGCCGTGCGCCGGCGTCATCGGCAACTGGTCCGAACTCGCCCGCCCACGGCTGGGATTCCCAAGAGCGCCTCCAACGCGACCAAGCTCGTCTTTGCCTCGAAGACCTGGGCAACGATCTTTTCGGCAAGCTCCGGGGAGAGTTTGCCATCCTGATTCAAGACCGCAAAGAGGGCGTTGATTGCGGTTCGCGACATATGGGGCCGCCGTCCCCTCTTTTACGAGCAGACTGCATCCTGCACCTACATCGCGAGCGAGATCCGACAACTACGAGCGGCTCGGGCACCGCAAATGCGATCGAGGATAGCGACATGCTTGCCCGAGATCTTCTCTGCGCTGCCGAAATCCCCCACCCGAACTCACATAAAGGGATATCGGCCGAGTCCAGGCAGGTCGGCTCAACACCGTCTCAGCAAACACGTTGACTCGCCGCGGGCTGGCTCAGTCGTCTGGGAACCACCGACCGTAACATCGAGCCGATACAGCTTCGACTCGCTGGTGGAAGAGCTACGATTTCTGATTGAACGAGCAGCGGCACGCTGGCTCCATGGATGCCCCGTTTGCGGTTTCGCTCAGCGGGGGAGTTGATTCTTCAACACTCTGGTGGGCGATTCGCCGCAAAGCCGAAGCCGGCAACCGTCGGGCATCAATGGGACGAGCCTACTCGCTGGTAAGACCCGGGCACGAGTTCGACGAGAGTGACCAGATTGACCGTATCCTCACAGCGACAAAAATCGCGGAAGCGAAGCTGATCGAGCAGGGAGTCTCACGATCCCATCGACTCTCTTCACCGAAACGCTCCGTTGATGGACTCGCCCTCCATGGCAGCCTGTTCTGCCAACCGAAAGTTCATCAGGGCAATTCGTAAGGACAACGTCGATCTGGTTTTCGACGGCACTGGTGGCGACGACCTCCTCGGGAGGTTCTCGGCGTACCTGATTGACCTGGCTCGTTCTGGCCGGATCCTTCAAAGTCGCGTCTGATCTATTCACTCTAGAAAGGGCGCAAGGACAAAGCAGGAGAGCCTTTGTTCTCAACCAGACTCTGGTCCCACTCTGGAATCGGATTGTGAGAGCGCCCGGTTCACAATCCTCAACGAGGTTCCCCTGGATGGGTTCACCGATGGAGGGATTCCCTGACGGAGGCAGGCGCCCAACACAGCACACGGAGAAAAAAACCCTCGTCGGCCCCACCACTGGCAAAGAATCGTCAACCTGATCAGTCAGCAACGGTGCCTCGCGTCAAACGAAGGAAGTGAGCAGCTGTGCGGCTTCGCAGGGTCTCGAGTGTGGCTCTCCTCTTGACCTCGACATCGTCAATTTCGCTTTGACTCTGCCGCCGCGGGCATTTTCGGACGGTCGCCGCTACAAAACAACTCTTGCGGAGCTGTAGCCCTACGACGACCTCGGCACCGGAATTCGGAATTGGGTCAACCCATACCCGTGGTTTTCCCTAAAGAAAGACGAAATCCTTTCGCTCACGAAACTCCTTTCCGAGGAGTCCTGCATACTGGTGAATCTCGAGATAGTCGACAGCTCCGCCTTGACCGAAATGATCGAGCGCGCGGGAATGACAGCGCCGCGGCCTCTCATCTCTGCAATCTCGCAACAGCGGAAGCAATCATCTCAGGGATCACTGCTCGATACCCATTGTGTGTGACAATATTGTGGATAGAGTTATTCTGACGTTGGGGGTGTTGTTGTGGCCAGAAATATGCCAAATTTCGATCCTTGCCGATCGCAAGATGATCGCCATCCCCTCCAAACTACGAGACGCACCTATCACCGCCCATCTATCAGCTCCTCGCGGGCACATCACGTGATCTCCAGGAGGTTCGGCGATCATTCAGGAAGACAACTCCGTGCCGCCGAGGCCGGCTGTCAAGATGATGTGACTCCGGGGCGCTTTGCAGCTGGTACTGCATGGACGAACGGTTCGACTTTTATCGACCTGCTCAATTACGATTCAGCTATCTATCATAGAACGAGGGTCTGCCCAGTCTTGGACTACGTTGATTGGCGCCGGGACCCCTAACGTTGCGAGTAACGTAAAAACCGCTACCGGACACTCTCAACAGCAAAAACTACTTCCTGCCGCATGCTAAC
>CAVWAW010000027.1:0-588670 GCA_963753035.1 uncultured Acidobacteriota bacterium
GCCAGCCGATGAAGAGACCGATCACCGGCCGGCCCGATGTTCCAGCCCTCGTCGCAGAGGCCTCAGAATAGCCCGCGAGTCTCTCGATTTCGCTCTCGAACCAGGCCAGGCGCTGGCCGGACTGCTGGTCCCTGGACGCATTGCTCTTCCAGCCGTGGATGAACTGGTGGAGGATGATGCCGTGCGGGCTCTCGGCGTTGAGGGTTCGAATGAGCTCGACCACCGCATCGAGTTGCTCGAGATTCCATGGCTCACCCTGGTCGTCGAATTCGACCACCGAAACCGCGTAGGGCAAGCCGCCGGGTGTCCGAGCCACCCGCAGATAGTCCTCGGGCTCTGAGTTGAATTCACGATTGCCGACACAGCCGAAAGGCAGCGCGACCCCAACGGCGACCACAACCGCAAAGACGGCCACCACCCGAGCGAAGGAGATCCTCCAACGACGGCGGGGACGGGTTTCGTGGGAAGTGTGTGTCATGATCGCTTCCACACCATTGTAGTCGGGTGGGGAGATAAAACCGATGAAGCAACCAATGAAACGAATCCTTCGGATCACCGGCATCGTCGCCGCCTCACTGATGGTCCTCATCATCGCACTCGGTCTGCTCTCGCAACGCTCAAAACCGGATCTCTCGCTCTGGCACACGGTCAACCTGAAGGAAGAGTTCCAAGCTCGCGATGCTGATGACGACTTCGGCTGGCAGGACTATCTCGAACTCGAGGACCGTCTCTTCGACGAACTCGACAAACGGATCATCCAACCGAGCGGGGACGCCGCCGATCCCGATTGGAACCGATACGCAAGCGGTGGCGTCAACAATCCGGCCGGTTTCCCGAAAAACTGGAACCGCTCGTTCCACCTCCCGACGCCAAACCCGATCGGCGGCGCGCTGCTCATCCACGGTCTCACCGACTCGCCCTACAGCATGCGGCGGACCGCCGAGATCCTCCACACCCAGGGTTTCTCGGTCGTGGGGCTTCGTCTGCCCGGCCACGGCACCGCGCCGTCAATGCTGGCCCGCGCCGAGGTCAAGGATTGGGTCGCCGCCGTCCGGATCGCCTACCAGCACCTGCTGACAATCGTCGACAACGAAGTGCCGGTCCTGGTTGCCGGCTACTCCAACGGCGCGGCCCTCTCCCTCGACCTGACCCTCGACACCCTCGAGGACGAGGATCTGCGGACACCGGATCAGATCGTGCTCTTCTCGCCCGCCATCGGGATCACCCGCGCCGCCGTTCTCGCGCGGACCCCCAACCTCCTCAGCTGGATGCCGTGGTTCTCGAAACTCGGATGGAGCGACATCGAGCCCGAGTTCGACCCTTTCAAGTACAGCTCATTCCCCACCGATTCGGGCTACCAGACCCACGTCCTCACCCGCTCGATCCGAGCCCGGTTGGCCAAACTCGGCAACGGCGCCGATGCGTTTCCTCCGGTGCTGGCCTTCATGTCGCTGGCGGACGCCACCGTCCTGGTCGAAGCCGTGGTCAGCGGCCTCTTCGATCGTCTGACCAAGCCCGAGAACGAGCTCGTGGTCTTCGACATCAACCGCCAGGCCAGAATGCGCGATTTCTTCCGCACCGACCCTGCCGGACACCTGCGACTCCTGACGGAGCGCGAGACGACGCCCTACCGGGTCTCCGTGATCTCCACCCTCGACGAGACCGCCAATATTCTCGATGAGTGGAGCCGACCGGGCGGCGCAACCGAACCCGAGATCACCGATCTCGAACTCGAGTGGCCTCGGGGCTTCTATTCACTCTCCCACGTCGCAATTCCCTTTCCGCCCGACGATCCGATTTACGGCTTCCTTCCCAACCCCGACGAAAACTACGGCATCCCGCTGGGCATGCTTGAGCCACGCGGCGAAAAGGGTCTCCTGAGCATCCCCGCCGGTCAGTTCAACCGACTCCGCTCCAACCCCTTCTTCCCCTATATCGAGCAGCGCCTCATCGAGATCACCGGCGGGTCAATCAAGCCGGAAAGCGAGTCGTCGTCGGAAGCGGCGACGATAACTTCTAGGCACAATGAAACCGCGAAGACGCCAGGGGCGCAAGGGAACCGCTAAGTTCTTTCCTGACCCACCGCAGACCCCGTTTGGGTTTTGCGCCGAGGAATCCGTGGAGCCCGGGTCAATTGAGTCGCTTTGCGGCATCGTTGCGTTCTTCGCGTCTTTGCGGTTCCATTGTGTGATTCGGCCATCAAGTCCGCCGATCGTCTGCTAGGCTTCGCCCATGGAGCTTTCAGTATTTGACATCTTCAAGATCGGGATCGGGCCGTCTTCTTCGCATACGGTGGGTCCCATGCGGGCGGCGGGTTTTCTCCTCGTCAAGCTCGACAAACACGGTCTCTTTGACCGAACACAGCGGATCCAATGTGAACTCTTCGGTTCCCTCGCTGCCACCGGAAAAGGCCACCACACCGATCGGGCGGTGATCTGGGGGCTCCAAGGCGAAGAGCCCGAGACCATCGAGCCCGATGACCAGGAACCGCTCTACCAGGGGGTGGTCAGAACCGGGGAGCTGAACCTCGGCGGTCGCCGTACCATCGGGTTCGTCCCCGATCGCGACATCGTCTTCTCAGCCGACGAACAACTCCCGCACCACCCCAACGGGATGCACTTCACCGTCTTCGATGCGGCGGGAACCGAGATCTATCACAAGGATTTCTACTCCATCGGCGGCGGCTTCGTCGTCGGCGACCAGACCGCCGAGAACGACCAACTCATCAAGCAACCGGCGGAAGTCGAGCACCCCTACTCCTCGTGCGATGAACTCCTCGAGATCGCCCGCGCCACCGGAAAGAGTATCGCCGAGATCGTCCTGACCAATGAGCACGCTCGGCGAGCGTCGGAAGAGATCGCAGCCGGTCTCGAGAAGATCCAACGGACCATGAACGAGTGCATCGAACGCGGCTGCCGAACTGAAGGGCGGCTTCCCGGTTCCCTGGGAATCGACCGCCGCGCGCCGGCGCTGCACCGGACGCTGACAACCGAGAACGAGCAGGCCTTCGGCGACCCGCTCGGCGCCATGGACTGGATCGTCCTCTATGCCCTCGCGGTGAACGAGGAGAACGCGGCCGGCGGCCGCGTCGTCACCGCACCGACCAACGGCGCCTCGGGGATCGTCCCGGCCTGCCTCCGCTTTCTCGAGCGGATCGTCAAACGGCCGCCGCCGAACGCGGCTCGGGACTACCTCCTCACCGCCGGCGCCATCGGCGCGCTCTACGCGACCAATGCCTCCATTTCTGGGGCGGAGGTCGGCTGCCAGGGCGAGGTCGGAGTCGCCTGCTCCATGGCCGCCGCCGGGCTCGCCCAGGTCGCGGGCGGTACGCCGCGGCAGGTGGAAAACGCCGCCGAGATCGGGATGGAGCACAACCTCGGACTCACCTGCGACCCCATCGGCGGTCTCGTTCAGATCCCGTGTATCGAAAGAAACGCCATGGCGGCGGTCAAGGCCGTCAATGCCGCGCGAATGGCGCTGCGCGATGAAGGCCTCCGCCATGTCTCCCTCGATCAGGTCATCGTCACCATGCGTGAGACCGGCCGCGACATGCAGTCCAAGTACAAGGAAACATCGACGGGAGGACTCGCGATCAACGTCACCGAGTGCTAGCCCGTTCTTCTGCACCGGGTTTCGTCGACGAGCACGGCGAGGCGTCGGTGCATCTCCGGCCGCGGCCGACAGCTCATGAACCCTCCGGGCTCGCTACTTCTCGTCCAGCATGTCTTTGAACAGGGGTTGGCCGGCGAGAGCAACCCACCCCGCCCACACGGTGATGCCGATCACGAGGCCGAAATTGACGATCGAGTATCCGCCGTACCAGGTCTCCAGGTCGATGGAAACGGGTACGCGGACGAGGTTGGACACCAGCATCCCGGCAAAGACCGCCAGGAGCCCCACCCGGGTGTAGATGATCACGATGACCACGCCCATGATCAGCGAGAGAACGGCCGCCAGCGCCGGCGTTGAGACGAACTCGACCATCCCCACGAATGCCCCCCCGCCGATCAACACCGAACCGACCACCATGGCCGGACGCTCCCGTCGCACCATGAGCCGGATCCCGAGCAGGACGACGGTCATGAACATGATCGAGAGCATGGGGTTGGTGATGCTGTACAGCAGACTGATCAGCCGCTCGCTCCACCCCCCGAAAGCCCAGAGATCCCACTCCGACAGCAACGATGGGTTGACCTCGAAGCCCAACTGCTGCGCCGCAAAAATAGCCCCCATGGGGAGAGTGGTGATCGCCAGCACTCCGCATGTGACCCCGATGAGGATTTCACGCCCGACCAGAGGATCACGAAATCGACTCGAGAGAAAACGGACCCAACCGATGAGCATCCGCGGCCAGATCCGACGGGCGTAGGGCTCGATGGCGAGATACATGAACCAGACGTGGACGGCGTGGAGGACGATGTGGCCGCCGGCGCGATCCCAGAGGATCTCGCTGAGTTGGTCGAAGCCGAGGCTGCCACGGTTGAGAAAGCTGAAGCACTCGATCAGGAGATACCCGAACGCCATGATCATGGCGAATCGGAAGGCCGCTCGCCGGTCGCCCCGGCCGAGTCGGATGTTGCGCCCCGCCAGCACCACCGCCACGACCCACATGCCGAGCCACACGACGGCACCGAACACTCCCATCGACCGCTCGTCCATCCCGCCGGTTTCGCGGTTGATTGCAGCTTCGGCGACAACCTCGAAGTGGACCGGACGGCCGCGAAACGAACCGGCCTGGATGAACCACTGCTCTCCCCCCTCGCCCGACGCCCTCCAGGCAACAACCTCATCACAGAATGGAGGGATCAACAGTGCGGTGTCGGCAGGCTCGAGGACTTTCGGATCGAAGCCTGCGAGCTGCAGCGCGACGGTCCAGTCATAGTCGACCGCAGCTTCGAGCTCCATCGTTGACTGGGGAACCGCGCGAAGCTCGAGGAGCCGACCGGTGTCATCGACGACCACCGAAACCTCGCCCGGCGTGTCCCTCGGCGGGTCGTCGAGCTTGATGAACTCGGGCGAGTGAAAGTCGGAGGATTCCAGCGGACGCGGGCTCCATCGGTGCCAGTACCGGTAGGGCCGGCCTTGCAGGGCAAGCACCTGTTGTCGATTCAGCCGATCCTCAATCATGGTGCCGTACGTAGCGGGTTCGACTCCGAAGCCGCCGAAACCGAACTCCGGGAGCTCGTCAAAACCGAGGTCCTCAACAATGCCGGCCGCCTTGACCTCGAGGATCCGGCTCGGTTCGTCCGGATAGATGAGGGTCTTGGAGTTGATGGTCGCAACGGCAAAAAGGCCCGCGACCACGAGCGTCACCATCAGACCGACCCACTTCGGCGCCAGCCCCCCTTTGTCGCGCGCCGCCGCGAGCAACTCGGGTGAGGGCGTTTCCCCGGCAGCGACCGCCGCCGCCAACGGATCACCACCTGGAAGGGCGCCGAGGACCTCGTAGACCGACGACGGACGCTCGGCGGGGTCGGGCTCGAGACAACGGTGAACAACCCTCTCCACCGCCGGGTCGATGTCCCCGAGGACGGTGGACATGGATGACGGCGATCCCGAGCTTCGCTTCCGGAGGATCTCCTCGCGAGTCGTGCCCTCGAACGCGCGTTTCCCGGTAAAGAGCTCGTACAGGAGCAGCCCGAGGGAGTAGATGTCCGATTGGCGTGAGACCGTTCCCGACTGGAGCTGCTCCGGCGCCATGTAGGCGGGGGTTCCGGCCACCTCTTTCGTGGTCGCGAACTCGGCGGCGAGGCCCGCGAGACCGAAGTCCGTGATGCGGACCCGACCGCGCCCGTCGAGCATGATATTGGCAGGCTTGAGATCGCGGTGGAGGATTCCCTTTTCGTGCGCGGCCGCGAGACCGAAACACAGCTGGCGGGCGATCTCCCGGGCCTTTTCACGACCCGGGCGTCCGAGCCGCTGGAGAACCTGGGCAAGATCGCCGCCATCGACGTACTCCATAGTGAGAAAGACGTGTCCGTCGATCTCGGAGATGTCGTAGACCTGACAGACGTTGGCGTGGGCCACCTGGCGGGCGGTCCTCACCTCGGAACGGAGGCGCTGGAGAGCCGCAGGGTCGGCCGCGAGCTCGACCGGGAGAAACTTGAGCGCCACCGACTGGCCGAGCTCGAGATCGTCGGCGCGGTAGACCTCGCCCATCCCTCCCCGGCCGAGGAGACCGACGATGCGATAGCGGGACCCGAGCATGGCGCCCGGAAGAAACCGGCCGTGGTGGGAATCCGAACCGGCGCCCAAAGAGGACGCTTTCGCCGTCGCCGGTTTCTCGACATCGACGGTGACGTCATCGCCGGCGTCCTGGAGACGGCTCCCGCACGCAGAGCAGAACGAAGCTGCACTGGGGTTGTCGGCCGAACACTTGGCACAGACTGTCATTTCACCAATGGTAGCAAATTGATTCTCAAACTCAACAGGTCGTGTTCAACCACCCACGGACGGGGATTTCGATCTTCTTCCGAAAAAATCGAGTCTTGATATCAATATGCTAGGCTCTGTCCTCAATCGAGAGGAGACACCATGGCCAAGTACGACAACATCCTCGGTGCGATCGGCCGCACCCCCGTCATTCGAATCAACAAAATGGCGCCCGAAGGCGTCACGCTCTACGCCAAGGTCGAGTCGTTCAATCCCATGGGATCGGTCAAGGATCGTCTCGCCCTTGGAATCATCGAAGATGCCGAGGCCAGCGGCGCACTCAAACCCGGTCAGACCGTCATCGAGGCCACCAGCGGCAACACCGGGATCGGTCTCGCCATGGTCTGCGCCCAGAAGGGCTATCCCCTTGTGGTCACCATGGCCGAGAACTTCTCCATCGAACGCCGCAAGATGATGCGGTTTCTCGGCGCCAAGGTCGTACTGACCCCGGCGTCTGAAAAAGGCACAGGGATGCTCAAGAAGGCCGAGGAACTCGCCGACGCGCACGGCTGGTTCCTCTGCCGCCAGTTCACAAACGAGGCCAACGCCAACGTCCACTCGGCGACGACGGCGCAGGAGATCCTCGCCGATTTTGCCGGTGAACGGCTCGACTACTTCGTCACCGGCTTCGGCACCGGGGGGACTCTCAAAGGCATCTCCCGAGTTCTCAAAGCCGAGCGCGAGGACACCCGAGTCGTCGTCTGCGAACCGGACAACTCAGTGATGTTGAGCAGCGGCATCGCCCAGGCGCGCAATGCCGATGGATCCATCGCCGATAGCCACCCGGGCTTCCGCGCCCACCTGATGCAGGGTTGGAGCCCGGACTTCATCCCACAGCTGGCGGAGGATGTCTTGGATCTCGGTCTGGTCGATGAGTTCGTGCCCATCCCCGGTTCCTCCGCCATCGAGTGCTCACAGCGACTCGCTCGCGAGGAGGGCATTTTTGTCGGGATCTCAGCCGGCGCCACCCTCGCCGGCGCCCTCGAGGTCTGCAAGACAGCGCCCAAGGGTTCCACCGTTCTGTGCATGCTCCCGGACACCGGTGAGCGATACCTGTCAACGCCCCTCTTCTTCGCCATCGCCGAGAGCATGACCGACGATGAGACCCTGATCTCTCAGTCCACTCCGAGCTTCCGGTTCGACGCACCTTCGGCACCAGCCCCTGCCCCGTCAGAGCCCCCACCGGTCACCCCGGAGGCCGAGGCGTTTATCGACGAGATTCTCAACAACTCCGTCGAACCGGTGGTGATGTTCGCCTTCGAGTGGTGCGAGTTCTGCTGGTCGGTGCGCAAGATGTTCGCCGCGGTCGACATCCCTTATCTTTCCATCGATCTCGATTCCGTCGCCTATCAGGAGAACGATTGGGGCGGTCAGATCCGCGCGGCGCTCAACGCACGTTTCGATGTCAAGACGATCCCCCAGATCTTTGTCGGCGGCCGCCACATCGGTGGCGCCACCGAGACCTTCGATGCCTTCAACGAGGGCGAGCTCCAGATTACGCTCTCCTCCAACTCGGTGATCTACAACCGCGGGACGAACATCGATCCCTACTCGCTGCTCCCGGCCTGGCTCCACCCGCGGTAACGAGCCCTTACTTACCGAAGACCAGCGTTCCGCCGACGTGACCGAGGGTCGCGATGACCACCATTCCCGCGGCCAGGAGCGCGAGTTCGATGACCGCCAGCGTAACGGACATGGTCGAACCGAGATCGACGAGCCCGGTGCCGGCCGAGAACACGGCGCCGGAGGCGTGAAGCGCGATGGCGATCCCGCCCAGTGCCAGGAAGAGGACCGAGAACGCGATCTTGAGCCGGATCTGGCGATAGGACCTCCGGCGATAGCGCCGATTCCAGTCCCACAAGCCGGAGGCTGATGTCAGGATTGACAAACCCACCGAGAGCACGAGCACAACGAGAGTCGCGTCGGCGAGGACCGGCGCGCGGGTGAGCAGCGGCTCGATGGCGGGGAAGAACGGCCGCGCCAACGAGCCCGCTGCCAGAAGCATCGCCCCGAGCACGGCAAACGGATAGAGCCCGATGGGCACATGGGTCGCGAGGGGGTGGATCCTCGCTTTCGGCTGAGGCCGGTAGAGCTCGACCTCGAGGACCACCGGCACCGCGTGGCCGTAGACCTCTTCGATATCGATGACGACCCCGCAGACCGGGCAGACGATCAACCGGTTCGATCCGGCATCGACCACCGCGAGTTCGAAATGGCAGACCGGACATTTGAAAGTCCTGCCGTAGCACTTCCGCTTGAACTTCTCCGCAATTTTCGCCGTGGTCCGACGGAGATCCCCAAACATCAGTGGACCTCACGCATCCGCATGAGTTTGCCGACGATGATCATTTTCTGGATCTCGGTGGCGCCTTCGTAGATCTGGTAGATCTTGGCGTCACGGATGAGCTTCTCGGCGGGCATCTCGGTGGTGAAGCCATAGCCGCCGAGAACCTGGGAGCACTCGATGGCCGCCTTCATGGCGACATCGGCGGCAAACCACTTGGCCTCGGCCGCCTCGCGAGCGTTGTCTTCGCCCTGATCGAAGAGCCAGGCCGCCTTGTAGGTGAGATACCGCGCGGCATCGAGCCCGGTCATGATCTCCGCAAGCTTGAACGAGATCCCCTGATTGGAGATGAGCTTCTTGTCGAAGGTCCGGCGCCTCTTGGCGTAGGAAAGGGCGATATTGAGCGCCGCCTTGGTGATCCCGTTTGCGGCCGCAGCGACCCCGGGGCGGGTGTGATCGAAGGTCTTCATGGAGATCTGAAAGCCATCGCCTTCATCGCCTAAGCGGTTCTTCTCCTCGACCTTGACGTCTTCGAAGGTCACGCGAACGGTGTTCGAGGCGTGCTGGCCGAGATTGATCTCCTTGGGCCCCCGGATGATCCCGGGGCTGTCGGCGGGCACGATAAAAGCCGTCGGCTTGTCGTCGACCCTGGCCAGCACGAAATACCAGCTCGCCACCGAACCATTGGTGATCCACCACTTGATCCCGTTGAGAACATAGTCGGTGCCGATCTTGGTGGCGGAGGTCTTGACCCGCGAGACATCGGAACCAGCCTCCGGCTCGGTCACGGCATAGGCGGAGAACATGAGCTCCTCGGTCATGGGAGCGAGAAAGCGGCGTTTCTGATCGTCGTTGCCGGCGTAGATCACCGGATACTGCGACAGGCCGTTGGCGTCGATGGCGGTGGCGATTCCCGAGCACCCGGTGGCCATCTCCTCGAGGACCATGCAGTGGTCGAGGACAGAGTGGGGAGAACCGCCGTACTCGGCGGGGACATGCGGATTCATGAATCCCTGTTTGAAGGCCTCGCGGCAGATGTCGCGGGGAAATTCGCCCGAACGGTCGAACTCCATCGAGTTGGGCCCGATGAACTCACGGGTGAAGGCGCGCGCGCGCTCCACCAACTCGGTCTGTTCCGCACTCGGGCTGAAATCCATCATCTCTCCTCCCGAACATCGATGAGCTTTGGCGGATCCTCGGCGAATTCGGCGACGCAGTCGAGGATGTTGATGGGTGGATCGAAGTCCATATCGGATTTGTAGGACGTCCCGGCTAGACTCTGGCGGCCGAGGGTGATCCGCAGACCGTAGGCTGAGAGCGCCAGGACCAGCGCACAATTGCCGAGAATCACCGCCAAGCCGAGCCAGGACCCAAGCCGGAGAGGTGTGTCCGAACCAAAGACCGCGACGAGTTCAAAACCGACGAGGACCACCAGGACTATGGACAGCACGAGCTTGATTCGGTGGCTCGGCGGCCAGTTGACATACATGTGGTTGCGTTCGGAGATCCCGGTCAGGATCGACGGAAGCGAGAGCAGCAGAATTCCAATGAGCGACCCACGCAAGAGAAATGCCCACACGGCCGGGCCGATTCCGAAAACGGTCGGCGACAGGGCCTCGAGCACAAATGCGCCGGCCGCGAGCGGCGCCAGCGCGATGGCCGCGTGGACCAGCATGGAGTGAAGGTGCACTGGACGGTGATCCACATTCCCCTCCTGGATCGACCGAGTTTCGGTCCTTAATTTCTCGTTTGATCATATCACCCAGCATTGATCTGAGAATTGACCCCTGTCAACCTGCTGGAATTTGAACGCCGGAGCGTCGCCTACTCTTCGATCGGTGTATTGCCTAGGAGTCTGCACCGCATAGATGGTGGATGGATTTCGGAGTGTCATTTGAGGCCGATTTTCGCCTGTTTCGCCGGTTCATACTGGTGGTATGGGCCAAGAAACAGGCGAAAATCGGGCCAACTGCCGCCCGAAAGGCGCCGCCGATTCTATGCGGTGCAGACTCCTAGGTCCCCGGGAAGAGTTTGAGGAAGAAGACCCGCACGGCGAAGTCGCCCTTGCCGGGACCGGTCAGGGCATAGCCGAGATCGAAATTCATGATGAGCTGCCAGGGCAGGGTCACCGTACCGCCGATGCCGATCCCCGCGAGCAGTTCCTTGTCGAGACCGGTCGCCCGATTGGTCGCCCACAGCGCATCGACCTTCGCCGTCACCCGAATCAAGTCGAGGTAGTTGATGCCACCGCTGAGGTGCCCACCAACGGCCTTCTCGGCCCGCACCAAACCGCTCGGGTATCCGGCCACCGAAGGATCTCCGAAGAGACCGAAGTCATAGCCCGAGAAACGATCGGTGTCGGCGCTGTCAAGGTATTCGAGCACCAAACCGATCTTGCGGAAGTCTTTCAACCACCATGATTTGGCGAGATTGACCTTCCACCGCTGGTAGTCCTTCTGGTCGGGGCTGTACTCGGCGTTGCCGGGCAGGCCCCAGAACTCCCAGTTGGCGCGATTGTGGTAACTGCCCGCGACAGTCAGGCGGTAACCCGACCGGTTGTAGTCGAACTTGGCGGCTGCGACATTGGTGAGCGTGTCTTGCGGCAGAACGAAGTCTTCGGCGGTGTCGTCGGATCTGAAGAACTGCTGGTAGTTGGCGCGGTATTTGAGTTCGAGGGACACGAACTTGGCGAGGGGCCGCCCGACAAAGAGATTGAAGGTGCCGGACCGCTGTTTGATCTCCTCATCTGGGACCACCGCGCCGTCGCGGTAGAGCTCGTCCTTGCCTTTGAAGAAGACTCCGTTGAAGTTGGCTCCGGCATTCCACCGGCTGCCCAGGAAGTCGGGATCCGCGATGTTGGCGGAAAGAAACGCCCCGGCGAAGAACACGTTGGTCTGAGCGCCCGTGTCCTTGAAATCGAGGTCGAGGTAGTTGACCCCGGCCAGTGGAAGCGGGTAGTCCACCGAGGCGTCCCAGAAGACGCCGCCGACCAGAAAGAGCCGGCTCGAGTCGAAGTCCTCTTCGACCACGCGTTGACCCTCTTTGTCCTTGGGCAGATAGCGGAGCCCTTCGTCGGTGTCGCGAACCATGGTCGCGTCAGAGGCCAATGCGGCCTCACGGTTGGCGTCGAAATCGCCACCGTTGATCCTGATCTCGGTGAGGCGGCTGTCGATCTCCACGGGGATGGTCGTATTGAGGATGGAGTAGACCTGTTGGCCGGAGATCCTCAGCGGCAGGACAAACGCCTCGTTGGACCACGGCACGGGCTGGCCGTTCTCGTCGACCGGGCTGAAGTAGTAGGTCTCCTCGTTGGAGAGCACATCGCCTTTGAGGCCGACCTGAACCGCCCGGGTCCGCACGTGGGTGTAGACCTCACGGTCAACCCACACCGTCCCCTGGAATAGGCTCCGTCCGGGAGCGGCCTCGACGGGCTTGAAATCCACGACCCAGCAGTCGCGATCATCGACCACCGCGGTCCCGCGCAATCGGAATGTGTAGTACTTGGAGAACTTGATGTCGGTCGGCAGCGACGCCACCTTTTCCGGCTGGATCAGCGGGATCTTGGGCATTTTTCGGGAACGCCACTTGACCCCGGCGATGTAGAAATCCGACCACACCCAGTCATAGGCTTCGTCGCGGAAGAAGAAGTCGCCGTCGTAGGCCATCTCGATGGAGCCCTGCTGAGCCTGGAACCTGAGAGCGAAACTCCGGTTCGCCTGGTAGTGGTGAAGGCGGCGATCCTGGTCGTCCTCGAAGGCCTGGAGCCGGCGGATGATCTCCTCCACCGGCATCTCACGACCGCCGCCGATCTCGATTTCCTCATCGAAGCCCTCGAGCTCGGCCGCGCTCGGCCGCTCGAGACGGAGAAGCGCGACATCGGGCGCATCATTGATGACGACGACGAAATTCCCATCCTTTCGGACACCCGTCACCGAGCGGACCTCACCCGTCTCCAGGTCCACCATCTCGGGTGAACGAAGCTCCTCATCGGAGAAAACCAGTCGCAGACGACGTGTCATCCGGCCGACTTCTTGGCCACGACCCGGAGTCCGAGATCTTCGCGGACAAAGGCCCACGCTCCGCCGCCTCCGGTCGGATCCGAGTACGGATCGTGGACCATCCTGCCGCCGAGTTCCCGCGCCGCCACTTTGAACGCTCTGCAGATCGAGCGCGACTCCGGCGATCGGGTTCGATGAAAGGTGACGGCCGCCCCGGCCGCCGCCCAATAGGCCACCTCGCCCGTCGAAGCCGCCAGACCCCTTCGACCACGGGACGGCATCCACCGCCACCGGCTTCCCGGGATCGAGTTCCGCCAGGATCTCCATGGCCGATGTCGTTTGCCCCCCGGGAGCGAGCACCAGAACATCGAGATAGGCGGCGACCTCTTCGACATACAACCACTCGAGGAGCGCCGCGATCGGTGGGCAACGGACCGGCCGCGAAACCGGCCCCAACCGCCGCGCCCGTCACCACCACCGCCGCCCGTTTGATGAGGTAGCCGAGGTCGGTGGCGGACATCGCGCCGGTCGTCGGGTTGCCAGACCGCCTGGATGAAAACATCGTCGCCCGGTCGCAGTTGCGATCTCCGCCAACGCTCCGAGTTCGCGTTCGAGCCCGTCGAGGTTCTCGACAAGCGGCGCCGGAGTCGTGAACACGACCCGCACCCACGGTTTGGCGCCTGAGGCACGGATCGCATCGACGGCTTCGTATATCGGCGGTGCCATCGAGGGGCACCGTCCAGCTGACGAAGAAGAGATCTTCTTCGCCGATCCGCGGTTCGGCGGCGAGTTCATCGAGAATTGCCGTCGGGTCACTGACTCTGATACCGGCAGCGACGGTCCCGCTGAGCTCGGAAGCCCCGACGAGACCGGCGGCCAGGATCATGACTGTGGCGAGCACCGCCCTGAGCTGATGTGGTTTCACTGTTTTCCTGCGTCTCGGTGTTTCTGCATCTCAATGCGGATGGCGACCGGTTCGACTTCTATGGCTCAATTCAATTTCTCGGCGTTCATTCCAACACTCGACTCAAATACGAGCGATCGACTCAGTGATCGCGCTTCATGGCCTCGTCGAGGAGATCTCCGAAGGGACAGGATCCGGCGAGGTTCTGTCCCCCATCGACCACCAACAGGGTACCGGTAATATACGCCGCCATGGGCGAGGCGAGATAGACCGCCGCGGCGCCGATCTCCTCCACCGTGCCGTACCTTCCCAGGGGAATCGCCTTCTTGAGCCGGTCGTGGTAGGTGGGGTCGTCGGGGCCGAGGCGGCGCATTCCTTCCGTGCCCTCGATGGGCCCGGGCGCGATGGAGTTGCAACGGATCCCGTGCCGACCCCACTCCAGGGCGAGATTGCGCATGAGGTGATCGACGCCGGCCTTGGCGGCGCCGACGTGGGCCTGCGCCGGGTAGGGCACAAAGGCCTGGCCGGCGGAGATGAAGATGATCGAGCCCGTTGGTCTCGGCGAGCTGGTCGAAGGCCGCGCGAGCAGCGTTGAACGAACCCAGAAGATCGATGTCCACCACGGCCTTGAAACCGTTGGCGCTGAGATCCTTCGCCATGCAGGGGAAATTGCCGGCGGCGCCGCAGACCAGCACGCCGATGGGTCCGAGTTCGTCGCGGGCCACCTCGACGGCGTGGGCCAGGGCATCGTAGTCGCGGACATCGGCCGGCACGGCCACCACCTGAGCGCCGAGCTCTTCGAGCTCGGCGGCCGCCGATTCCAGGCGCTCCGCCGAACGACCGCAGATGGCCAGATCGGCGCCGAGCGAGGCAAAGGCGCGGGCGATCCCCAGATTGATCCCGCTGCCGCCACCGGTGATGAACACGACGGTGCCATCAAAAAGGTCTTCGGGCAGATACTCCAGCAACTCCAACTGATCCACTCACTGCCTCCCATAGTAAAACTCCGGGAAGCCTACACCATCACAGGCGGAAACCGTGGCCGTGACCGTGACCGTGACCGTGGCCGTGACCGTGACCGTGACCGTGACCGTGACCGTGACCGTGACCGTGACCGTGACCGTGACCGTGACCGTGACCGTGACCGTGACCGTGACCGTGACCGTGACCGTGACCGTGACCGTGACCGTGACCGTGACCGTGACCGTGACCGTGACCGTGACCGTGACCGTGACCGTGACCGTGACCGTGACCGTGACCGTGACCGTGACCGTGACCGTGACCGTGACCGTGACCGTGACCGTGACCGTGGCGTCGGCATGGTCACTCCGGGTTGTTCTTGAATCAACTCGTAGCCGTTGAGATCCGGCCCATGTCAAGGGCAAGATGAATCGCCTCGGAGGCGACCCTTGACATGGGCCATCTCAACGGCTGGGGGGAGTGCATGAACAACCCGGAGGTGACCATGCACGACGCTCAACAGTCAACCGGATTCAACGCCCTCGACAAAGCGACCACCGCGGCCGGTATCGCGATCTCACTGGTGTTGCGAGTTCCCGCACCACTGAAAAGCCTCGCTGATCAAGTGATCCGATCCGCTTCCTCAGTGCCCGCAAATCTCGCCGAAGGCGCCGGTCGTTCAGGCCGAGATCGACTCCACCACTACCGCATCGCCTACGGCTCGGCCAAGGAAGTCGAAACCCACCTGCGTCTCCTCGTCGGAGCAGGCGCAATCGACAAAGCACGAACCGCCACTACCCTCCAACTCTTCGACGACGTCCGAGCCATCACCTGGCGGCTCCTCCACCCAAGATGACAATTGCGATGATTGTAGGGCCGGCGTCCCGCCGGCCCATCAGAGCCCTCGTCGATCCGCGTCGCGCCGCTCGCAAGTCCAACGCCGCTCTCGTTTGCCACGCGATATGGCCCCGGGTTTCTCCAACCAACACCTGTGCAATCGGGATCTCACCAAGATCAGAGTCCCCGAAATTTGGGTCCACGACCCTCACAACTCGCGATTACCCAATCCATACCTAGCCGAAGTCCCCGGCCAACAACGGGCCTCCAAACCGTTTCAGGCCAAGCGGAAAACCCCGCCCCATCGGGGTGCCGGGTACGCCATTGTGCTGGAACCACCACCCGGCTCCGCCCCGCGCCCCGCACAATGGCGCTACCGGGCTCCCTCGGGGAGCGCGATGCGGTCTGCTGTCCCGGCTACGAGGAAGGCCGTCGGCGCGCCATCGGCGTGGTCGCAGCCCTCTCAATCAACCCACGCGCGACCACGCCGATGGTGCGACGCTGGGTCGCCGGGACGCCAATGCGTCACGGCGGCCCAGAAGGCCGGTGATGAGGGCATCGTCCGGAACCACAGCAGCGCCCTTTCCCGTACCCGTACCCGAAACCGCCACCCCACCGTCGACAGCCAGGATGGCTGTCGCTACACCATCCCAAACGCCCGCGGTGTAGCGATAGGCTTCCAGCCTGTCGACGATAGCGACCGTATCCGCGACAGCCACTGAGCACGCGGAAAACCGCGCCCCATCGGGGTGCCGGGCATGGCTTTGTGCCAGAAGAACCTCACGGCGACGCGTCCCGCCCCGCACAAGGTCCATGCCGGGCTCCCTCGGGGAGCGCGATGCGGTCTGTTCTCCCGGCAACGAGGCAGGCCGCCGGCGCGCCATCGGCGTGGTCGCAGCCCTCTCAATCAACCCACGCGCGACCACGCCGATGGTGCGACGCTGGGTCGCCGGGACGCCAATGCGTCACGGCGGCCCAGAAGGCCGGTGACGAGGGCATGGTCCGGAACCACAGCAGCGCCCTTACCCGTACCCGTACCCGAAACCGCCACGCCACCGTCGACAGCCAGGATGGCTGTCGCTACACCATCCCAAACGCCCGCGGTGTAGCGATAGGCTTCCAGCCTGTCGACGATAGCGACCGTATCCGCGACAGCCACTGAGCACGCGGAAAACCCCGCCCCATCGGGGTGCCGGGTACGCCATTGTGCTGGTACCACCACCCGGCTCCGCCCCGCGCCCCGCACAATGGCGCTACCGGGCTCCCTCGGGGAGCGCGATGCGTCTGTTCTCCCGGCTACGAGGCAGGCCGCCGGCGCGCCATCGGCGTGGTCGCAGCCCTCTCAATCAACCCACGCGCGACCACGCCGATGGTGCGACGCTGGGTCGCCGGGACGCCAAAGCGTCACGGCGGCCCAGAAGGCCGGTGATGAGGGCATGGTCCGGAACCACAGCAGCGCCCTTTGTAGCGCCCACGTCTCGTGGGCGATAGAACCAACCCGAATCGGTACACCACCATCGCCGGCGGGACGCCGGCGCCACAAACATCGCAGCGCCCTTTGTAGCGCCCCCGTCTCGTGGGCGATAGAACCAACCCGCGTCGGTACACCACCATCGCCGGCGGGACGCCGGCGCTACAAACATCGCAGCGCCCTTTGTTGCGCCCCCGTCTCGGGGGCGATGAAACCAACCCGCGTCGGCGCACAACCATCGCCGGCGGGACGCCGGCGCTACAAACATCGCAGCGCCCTTTGTTGCGCCCCCGTCTCGGGGGCGATGAAACCAACCCGCGTCGGCGCACAACCATCGCCGGCGGGACGCCGGCGCCACAAACATCGCAGCGCCCTTTGTAGCGCCCACGTCTCGTGGGCGATAGAACCAACCCGAATCGGTACACCACCATCGCCGGCGGGACGCCGGCGCTACAAACATCGCAGCGCCCTTTGTTGCGCCCCCGTCTCGGGGGCGATGAAACCAACCCGCGTCGGCGCACAACCATCGCCGGCGGGACGCCGGCGCCACAAACATCGCAGCGCCCTTTGTAGCGCCCCCGTCTCGTGGGCGATAGAACCAACCCGCGTCGGTACACCACCATCGCCGGCGGGACGCCGGCGCTACAAGCATCGCAGCGCCCTTTGTAGCGCCCACGTCTCGTGGGCGATGGAACCAACCACATCCGCAGGCCGCCGGCGGCCCAAAAGGCCAGAGTCTACCCATGAGCATTTGCGCATCTATTCAGCGACAAACCCTTCTGCTATTGACATCTTCTTCTTAATGCTACATATTTGCATTAAGTCTTCTGATGACACGGAGGAATTGGTTGGACGAATCCCTGAAAACCGGTCGCATGGAGGCCTATCGCCGGATCTGCCGGGAACAGGGTTTGCGAGTCACCGTCCAGAAGCAGGCCATTCTCGCAACCGTCCTCGGCCTCGACAATCACCCCACGGCCGACCAGGTTCACGAGGCGGTCACCCGCAACAACGCCGATATCTCGCGAACCACCGTCTACCGCACCCTCGAGAGTTTTGCCCGGTTGGGGCTCATCACCAAGGCATGCCACCCGGGCAGCACCACGCGGTACGACCGCAACGTCGACATCCATCACCATCTCATCTGTCTTTATTGCGATGCCGTTATCGATATCTCCGACACCAGCCTGGACCGGCTCACGGTCCCGGACACCTCCAGCTTCGACTTTGAAGTGCAGGATTTCAGAGTCCAGCTGCGCGGGATCTGCGGCAGGTGCCGGAAAAAGAACCAATAGGAGGATCTCATGCGAAAAAGCCTGTTCGCCCTGCTCTTTGCGGTGGGGCTCCTCGGCGCCATCGCCGTCTTCGGCGGTGACTCTGCCGAGAACCCCCTGCTCGGACTGCCGCCGGTGCCGATCCCGGACGACAATCCTCAGACCCCGGAGAAGATCGCCCTCGGCGAGAAGCTCTACAGGGAGGAGCGCTTCAGCACCACCGGTGATGTTGCGTGTCTCACCTGCCACGATCCCGAGAAGGCCTTCACCGACTCACCCCTGAAAACGTCCGAAGGGATCGAGAAGAAGACCGGAACACGGAACTCACCCACCGTGATCAACTCCGCCTACTTCAGCACCCAGTTCTGGGATGGGCGCTCGCCGGATCTCGAGGACCAGGCGCTCCACCCCTTCACCAATCCCGTCGAGCACGGCCTCGTGGATCACGAGCCGATTCTCGAAATCGTTCGGACTGATCCCGACTACGTCGCCGCCTTCATCGAGGTCTTCGGGAAAAAGGGTGACGAGATCACCATGCGGGAAGTCACGCTGGCGATCGCCTCATTCGAGCGCACCGTCGTCGCCGGCAACTCGCCCTTTGATCGCTATTTCTACGCCGGTGAGACCGACGCGCTGACCGATCAACAGAAGCGCGGCTTCGATCTCTTTGTCAACGAGGGCCGCTGCGTCTCCTGCCACGTCGTCGAACAGACGCAGGCGCTCTTCACCGACAACCGTTTCCACAACATCGGCGTCGGCATCAGCAACATCCAGAAGGACGTCCCCGAACTCGCGACCACATTCCTCGAGGCGGAACGAACCGTCTCGGAAGTGGATGTCGAGGTTCTCACCGACGCCCGGACATCGGAGCTCGGCCGCTTCGCCATCAACCGCGATATGGATGACATCGGGTCGTTCAAGACTCCGACCCTGCGCAACGTAGCGGTGACCGCTCCCTATATGCACGACGGCAGCGTCGAGACGCTCAAGGACGTGATGGTCCACTACAACAACGGCGGTGTGACCGATGTCGGCGACCCCGTCAACGACTTCCTCTCCGGCGGAATTCGACCCCTCAATCTCGAGGAAGAACAACTTGATGATCTCGTGGCGTTCATGGAAGCCCTGACCAGCCCCGAGTTCGCCCCGGACGAAGGCTAGAGGTGGTGTCATGATTATCAAACCAAATCGTCGTGACTTCCTCAAGGGTGCGGGGGCCGTGGCCGCCGCCAGCACGCTACCACTGAGCACGGTCGAAATCGCCTTTGCCGACTCGAAGAAAAACTTCACGTTCGGCTATATCTCGGACTCCCACATCCAACACATCAAGGGCAGCCAGTTCGTCAACAACTGGGACCGCGGACTCATCCGTTCGGTAGCTGAAGCCAATCTGATGCAACCGAAACCCGACTTCATCGTCTTCGGCGGTGATCTCGCCCAGCTCGGCACCAAGCCTGAGCTCGATCACGGCGCCGAGATGCTCGCCAAACTCAACTACAAGACCTATCACGTGCTCGGCGAGCACGACTACTATCTCGATCTCGGCGAGTACTGGTCGGAACTCTTCGGCGACCACTACTACAGCTGGGATCACAAGGGCGTTCATTTCATCGTCCTCAACAGCATCGTCACCTTCGACGAGTGGACCTTCGACCGCTGGCCGACTGCGGAGCAGCGGATGCTCGAAATGGCCGGTCTCGACAACCCCAACGGATCGCCCTTCATGGTCGGCGAGGCTCAAAGAGCGTGGCTGGCCAAGGATCTCGAGAAGGTCTCCAAGGAAACTCCGGTGGTGGTCTTCTCCCATTCACCCATTCAGAAACTCTACAAGGGCTGGAACTTCTGGACCGATGACGCCGAACAGATCCAGGCGCTGCTCGCGCCGTTCACGGACGCGACCGTGATCTACGGTCACGTCCACCAGATCCAGTACAACCAGATCGGCAACATCAGCTTCCACGCGGTGATGGCGACCGCCTGGCCGTGGCCCTATCCGAGCACCTACGCCCAGGCCGAACACACCATGCCCAAGCTCACGGTCCCCATGAACCGCGCCGATCCGTTCTTCGAACGCGACGCCACCGGATGGCAGTTCATCGACATGTCCAACGGCCGGGTTTCCATGTCCTACAACCTCGCCAACAACACCAATCGAACCGTGGCGTACGATCCTGCAAGCGGCAAACCGGTCGACACCCAGTTCCAGGATGTCTCAAACCGGGTCCCGCCGCAGATTCACTACTGAAGGAGGGCGCGATGACCAGGAAATATGTGTGGATTTCACTCGCGGTGGTCGCTGCGGCCCTGGCCGTGGTCGGCGTCTCGCTCCAGGCCGATGAGTTCACCGACAGCGATGTCGAGCGTTGGCAGGGCGAGTACATGAGCGTCGTCGCCGACGGCCGCGCGCTCTGGGGCAGCGGAGATCTCGGGACCAACGGCGTCGCCTGCGGTCAGTGCCACCCCAACGGCGCCAACACCCACCCCGAAACCTATCCCAAGTTCCAACAGCAGCTCGGCCGGGTGGTCGCCCTGCGCGAGATGATCAACTGGTGCCTCATGAACCCCCTCGAGGGTGAGGTTCTGGAACTCGACGACCCGCGGATGATCGCACTCGAGGCCTACATCGCCTACGAACGGAGGGGTGTGGCCCTGGATCCCGGCAAGCACTGAGTTCGATCTTCTTGACTGATCTAAGCGGCGCGGGCCCCCCGCGCCGCTTTCTATTTCCCGTTCTTGGTTTTCTTCTTTTTCTTTTTCGGCTCCGGTCCGAGGGCTCCCTCGAGCGCTTCGGCGACGGTGCGCAGCACCTTGAGCCTCGCGAACCGTTTGCAATTGCCCTCAACCAGGGTCCACGGCGCGTCGTGGGTCGATGTCCGTTCGACCATCTCCTGGACCGCGCGTTCGTAGAGGTCCCAGCGGTCGCGGTTTCGCCAGTCCTCGTCGGTGAGTTTCCACTTTTTGTAGGGGATGATCTCTCGCTGCTCGAAGCGCCTGAGTTGCTCCTCCGGGGTGATGTGGAGCCAGAACTTGACGAGGACGATCCCGAACTCGGTGAGCTGGCGCTCGAACTCGTTGATCTCGGTGTAGGCGCGTTGCCACTCGGGTTCCGAGGCAAAGTCCTCGACCCTCTCCACCAGCACCCGGCCGTACCACGACCGGTCGAAGATGATCACCCGTCCCGCCCTCCCGAGGTGGCGCCAAAAGCGCCAAAGGTAGTTCTGGGCCCGCTCCTCGTCGGTGGGGGCGGCGACGGCGATCACCCGTGAATCGCGGGCATCGAGCGCCTGGGTCAAGCGCCGAATCGACCCCCCCTTGCCGCCGGCGTCCCACCCTTCGAAGACCGCCACCACCGATGTTCCCCGGTCGCGCGCGCGACGGAAGAGTGCGTTCACCTTGCCCTGGTACTTGGGGAGCTTTCGCCGGTAGTTCTTCTTGGCGATCGTCTGTTCCATGTCGAGCTCGGTGAGCACCGTCCGCTCGAGGGTCGGGGCGAGTGACGTCGCTGCTTCGTCCTCGGTCATCACCGCCGGCTGCTCACCGATCTCGATGTCCACCACCGATGTTTCGGGCCGGCCGCCTTCGAGCCGGTGTTTGACGGCGTCCCGGATGATGGTGGCCACCGTCAGCGAGCGGTAGTGCGGATCCGCCCCCTCGACGATCTTCCAGGGAGAGAGGGCGAAACTCGTCCGGCGGATCGTGTGTTCGGCCGCCATGACGAACCGGTCGTACATGTTCCAGTGCCGCCAATCGGTCTTGGTCACCCGCCAGGACCGCAACGGGTCTTTTTCGAGGGTCGTCAGCCGTTCCTTCTGAGCGGTCTTGCCGAGGTGCATCCAGAACTTGAGGATCAACGCGCCGTCATCGGCCAGGAGCCGCTCGAAGGCGGTGATCCGGGTCAGCCGGCGGTCGAACTCGGTGTCGGTGATCCGTCCGTGGACCCGATCGAGAAAGGGCGGTGAGTACCACGCACTGAGGAAGAGTCCGAAGTGTCCCTTCTGTGGGAGATCACGCCAGTAGCGCCAGAACTCCGGCCTTTCGCGTTCTTCGTCGGACGGCTCGAGATAGGCGTGGGTGTCGATCCAACGGGGGTCCATCCACTCGTTGAGGAGGTTGACTGTGGCGCCCTTGCCGGCGCCGTCCACCCCGGAAAAGAGCACGATGACCGGAAAGTCCGCCTGCCGCAGCGCCTGTTGGAGTTCGAGGAGCTCGACGCGGAGCCCCGGCACCACCATCTCGTAGGCCTGTTTCGACACCTCGCGGCCGAGCTCTGCGGTTTCAAACATAGTCACTCCTTGCTCTCGAGTCGATCACCAAGAATACTCCACCTGCCATGCGGGCTGTCCTTGTATGTCCACCGCCACGGTGTTACTTTTCTTCGAGGCCCCAGCCTGGGAGGTCAAATGAAGCATCGCTCGATCCAAGTCCTTGTCCTTTTGCTTGCAGTGGTCGCGTCTGCGGCCATCTGCCGGCAGGCGTTTGCGCAAGCGGAACCCCTGCGTGGAACCGTCATCAACAACGTGGAGAAACCAATCAAGGACGTCGAGGTTCTGCTCCGTGCACCCGGCGAATCCGAAGCCATCGACGAGCAGATCACCGATGACGACGGTAAGTTCGCTATCCCAATGGAGAGCTTGAGACCCGGTTACGAGCTTCACTTCCACAAGAACGGCTATGCCGATGTCACACTGGCCATCAGTCCGCAACAACTGGTGATCGCCGACATCAGCGTCATCATGCAATCCACCTTCACGGCGCCGGCGGCCAACCCGGCTCGAGCAACACCTACCCCTGCACCGTCATTGGCGCTGTCTGCCCAACAAAAAAAGGCGATCGAGCTCTACAACAAGGGCGTGGAGGCGTGGGAGGAGGCGAAGAGCGCCTCTGATGCGGACGAGCCGAGAGAGAAGAAGGAGGCGCTCATGATGATCCGCCAATCCGCCTCCCTCGACCCGACCTTCGCCGAGCCGCTGATCATGCTGAGCAGGCTTGCGATGAAGAGTCAGAACTGGGCCGAAGCCTCGCGTTACTCGGAGGATCTGATCCGAATCAATCCCAACGATATCGATGCCGTCCGGACGCTCTATTTCAGTATGGTGATCATGCGCCACCACATTCGCATCGGCGAAGCGGCGCGGCGACTCGCGAAGGCCGACCCCAGTACCATCGGCTCCATAGAAGAGCATGCCCTGGCCTTCTTCCAAAACGAGGTCTACCTCATGGCGGGAGCCATGTACGAGGCGCTGGCCGAGATTTCACCCGACCCGGTGAACGCCACCCTCAATCTCGGTGTCTGCCGAGCCCACCTCGGCGATGTCGAAGGAACCAAGGCGGCATTCGAGGCATTTCTCGAAATCGCGCCGGAGGATCATCCGGACATCGAGTCGGTACGAAACGATCTCGCCGCCCTGGACGCTCCGGTCGTTCCCGAGGCGCTTCGGAACGAGGAGCCCCTGGGACCGATCAAGTGACTTCGCCCTTCAGGCTTCGCCTCTACGCCCATCGCGGCGCGTCGGCGAAGGCGCCTGAAAACACACTTTCGGCCTTCGAAATCGCTCTGAGCGACGGGGCCAACGCTCTGGAACTCGATGTCCACCGAACGGCCGACGGCCACTTTGTCGTCGCCCACGATCCCGACGGTGCCCGGACCGCAGGGTGCGACGAGCGCATCGCCGAGGTCAGCCTGAATGAAATCCGCCGCTGGAAGACCGGCGGCGAGTCCATCCCGACCCTTCAGGAGTTTCTCAGCGCCTTTCCGGACACACCCGTCAGCATCGATCTCAAGCCGAATGACCTCACGGCGGTGGAGCCTCTCCTCGAGGTGCTCTCCGCTCACAACGGCGAGAACCGAGTCACCGTTGCGAGTTTTCACGATCGTCTGCTGTGGCAGGCGCGCCGGCTGGGCTGGCAAGGCCGAACCGCCCTGACGAAGGGTGAGGTGGCGGCCCTGAGACTCGCACCGCTCGCGCTCGCCCGAAGGGTGATCCGTGGACACTCGGCGCAGATTCCCGTGCAGTCCGGGCCGATTCGACTCGACCGCCACGGTTTTCTCAGGCGCTGCCGCATCCTCGGAATCCGCGCCGACTACTGGGTCGTCAACGATCCCGAGGAGGCCCGCAAGCTCCTCTCAGCCGGCGCCACAGGACTCATGAGTGACAACCCTGCGCTGCTCGCCCCGGTCTTCCGAGAATTCGAGTGATCCGAAACTCGCTGACCCGGCTCGGCGTCTGGGCATCTACGTGGCGCCGGAGAGCACTTCTCGCGGGCATCTCGCTGGTTCTTCTCTGGGCTGCGGTCGGGTGCTACCAGACCATCAAGCCCCTCCCGCCCGATCTGGTCTTCCGAGGAGATCCGGTGGCCGTCGCCGGGACCGATCTCCGGTTTCTCACCGATCTGACCTATCGTGATTCCGACGGCGCCGCGATCCACGATCAGAAGATCTTCGACGAAGTCCTCAGCCTCATCGCGGGCGCCGAGCGCCTTCTCGTGCTCGATCTTTTCCTGCTGAACAACCACCTCGGCGCCGACGGCGCAGCCTATCGGCCGATCAGTTCCGAGGTGGTCGATGCGCTGATCTCGGCCACGGCCCGCACGCCCGACATGCCCGTCGTTCTCGTGACCGATCCCATCAACGATGTTTACGGCGGCGATCCGTCGACCCAGCTCCGCGCCCTCCGTGACGCCGGGGTGCAGGTCGTCATCACCGATCTCGACCGGCTCAGGGATTCGAACCCGAGCTACTCGGCGCTCTGGCGTCTGGGCCTCCAGTGGTGGGGCAACTCCTCGACGGTCGGATGGCTGCCGAATCCTCTCGAACCCGAGGGACGCAAGGTCGGCCTACGGACCTATCTACGCCTCGGCAATTTCAAAGCCAACCACCGCAAAATCATCCTTGCCGATCACGAGAACCGATGGGTCAGCCTGGCAACCTCGGCCAACCCCCACGATGCCTCGAGTGCACACTCCAATGTCGCGATTCGAGTGACGAGCACCGACCTCGCCCGCCAGGTCTACCGCGGCGAGATGGAGGTCGTCCGTCTCTCGGGAGGCGCACCTCCGTTCGCGGCCCTCCCCGAACTCGCCGGTACCGAGAAAGTCCGTGACCACGAAATCTCCTATCTCACCGAGAGCGCCATTCGCGACCGCATCCTCGATCTCATCAACGCCACCGAGTCGGGCGATGAGATCGACCTCGCGCTTTTCTATCTGGCCCACGGAGCGATCATCCACGCCCTCGGGGAGGCGGAGAAACGCGGGGTCTGGGTTCGAGCCGTCCTCGATCCCAACCGCGACGCATTCGGGCACGAGAAGTCGGGCATCCCGAACCGGCAGGCGGCCGAGTACCTGACGCGGACGGCCGGCGGCGGCCTTACGATCCGCTGGTACGCGACCCACGGCGAGCAGTTCCACAGCAAGCTCATCGTCGTTCGGAAAAAGCGAACCGTTGACGCCGTACTCGGTTCCGCGAACTTCACCCGCCGCAATCTCGATGACTACAACCTCGAGGCCTCGTTCTGGGTCCACGCGCCGCGGGGTTCCGATCTCGACCGCGAACTCAAACTTTATGTCGACCGGGTCTGGACCAATCACGGAGGAACCTACACCCTCCCCTATGCCGCCTTCCGCGACACCTCGCGAATCCGCCGGTTCTTTGCATGGGCGCAGGAGACGACCGGTCTCGGAACGTTCTGAGCCGTTTCCGCGTCCGCGTCCGCGTCCGTGTCCGTTTCCGTGTCCGTTTCCGTGCCCGCCTCCGCTCCCGCTCCCGCTCCCGACGAGGTTGCACAGCGTCAGGAACCGCATTCGCGTCCGGGTCAGTGGCGGAGACAGCGACAGGGGCACCCGATCGAATCTCGCCACCATCCTTGCCTCGATCCGGCCGTCTGCTGGTATCATCCCCGTCGAGAAACGAAGACTCATGAAACCTCCTCAGAAATTTTTGCGTGCCTGGGCCGTCGCCGCGCTGGTGATCGGCATTGCGCCGCTCGCGTCCGGCGATGAGCCCACCCCGGCCCCCGAGCCCGCATCGCAACCCATCGCGGTCGCGAGTCCGGTCCCGGGCGCAGCCGAGGCCGCCGCAGCGGCGACGCCAACCGCCGACACCGTCACCGCGTCTGTCGGTCCGACCGCAACGGATCTCGATGCGGAGCAGGCGGATCTCGCCCGCCGTATCCAGTCCCTCGCCGACCGGCTCTCTGCCGCGACCCACGGAACCACAGAGGTCGACGAGATCGATACCGAGCTCATCGCCATGCTCGACCGGGAGAAGGCTCAGCTCAGCGACGCCCTCGATCGGTTCCGAGAGGCGTCCCGAACGGGTGACTCCGATCTCCAGTGGCGGGCGGTGGAGGTACACGGAACCGCCGCGCTTTGGCTGATGCGGCTGCGGACCACGGCGAGCGACTCGTTCACCGAGGAATACCGGCGATCCCTTCTGAGTTTCGGACGGGCAGGATTCCGCCAGGCTGGACGGGAAGCGCGCACCGCTTTCCTCCTGGCCCGGTACCACCTCGCCTCACGCAGGCATTCCGTCGACGAGGTGCCGAGAATGGCCCGCGATCTGTTCAAGGTCGGCGCCACCCTCAGCCGACTGCTGCTCGTCACGGCGGTCCTGGTCGGCGCACTGTGGGTGCGCCGGCGATGGCGCGGATGGCTCGAGAAACTGCGGGCCTCGACCTTCCGTTCGCTCGCGAGCGTCGGCTCGAAGCGACGCGCTCAGCGGCTCTTCCGGTGGGGCGAGACCATCGGCCCGTGGGCGCTCTTCCTGATCACCATCGAGATACTCCGCTGGGCCCTCGGACCCGTCGCCCAAGCCGGCGAGATCAATGCCCTGCTCACGTTGCTGACGGTTTTCGGCATCTACCGTCTCGCCATCGATGTTGTGGCGACCGCCTTCGTCAACGCCGCCGTGCACTACGGGCTCGACACCACCTCCGAGCGCCGCGCAATGCTGCTGCGCAGCGTTCGCCTCGTCCTCAGGGTCGCCACGGCCCTGGTGCTGATCCACATCGTGTCGCACGCTCTCGGTCAGGGATTCATGGCGACGATGATCTTGAAGTTCTCCTGGCTGGTGGTTCTGGCGGCGGTGTTGATCGAGCTCTTCCGCTGGCGCGGCGTCATGGTGGACACCTTTTTGCGCCTGCAACCGAAGGGCCGGTTGGCCGACGCCCTCCGCCAGAGCCAATCCCGCTGGTACGGCGCATTTCTCGCACCGGCCGCCTTTGTCTGGCTCGCCGGCCACGGCGCCGCCACGGTGGCGCGCGAGTTCGCCCTCGGATTCGAGCAGACCCAGAAGGCCCTCGCCTTCCTCTTCAGGCAAAGAGTGGAGCGCCAGGCCGCGAAACTGGGCTACGCCGAGGGCGACGTCGCCGAGTTGCCCGAGGATCTGATCGACGCCTTTCGCGAGGAACCCGTCGACAGCGGGCCGCTCGTAGTGTCCAACTTCCCCGGTCTCGAAGAACTGCACGAGATCCTGACCACCTGGCGCGAGACCGGCGCCCGGGGGTCCTACCTCCTGACCGGCGAACGAGGTATCGGCAAGACCAGTTGGCTCAACCAAATCCGACGCGAAGATCTGGAGATCCAGCGGATTCTGCTCGGTCGGAGGGTCACCAATCCGGCCGATCTCTGCGCCCGCATCGCCGAGCTCCTGGAGGTCGACGCCGGGCCCGATGCCGGACCACGAGAGCTCGGTCGGGTGCTTTACAACGGACCCAAGAGGGTCGTCGTGCTGGACATGTCCCAACACCTCTTTCTCACCGATGTCGGCGGCTACGAAGCGTTCATGGCCTTTGCAACCCTGGTCAACCGAACATGCAACAACGTCTTCTGGCTGTGCAGCATGAGTGCCTATGCGTGGCGTCACCTGCGGGCGGTCCGGCCCGACGCCACGGTCTTCAGGACCCGCCACCACCTCACCGGTTGGAGCGAGGATCGGATCTCCGAGCTCATCCGCGCCCGGTGCGCGGCGAGCGGGGTCCAATTCAACTTCGCCGACCTCGTGGTCGACCGCATGGAAGGCGTTTCCGTCCGATCGAGCGTCATCGAGAGCGCGGATGGCTATTCGCGTCTGCTCTGGGACTACTCCGACGGCAACCCGCGCGCCGCCCTGCATTTCTTTCTGCGCTCCCTCGACCCAGAGCGCAGCGGCAGGGTGCGGGTGAGGCTGTTCAAGGCGCCGGATGTCAGTCTCCTCGAGGACGGCGGACAGGACGGTCTCTTCGCCCTCGCCGCCATCGTCACCCACGAGAGCATCAGTCTCGACGATCTTGTCGAGGTCACTCGATTCGACCGCTCCCAGTGCTTCATCCATCTCGACCGGCTGCTCGAGGTCGGGGCGATCAACCTCGACAACGAGATGTACCGGGTCTCCACCACCTGGCACCGCGCCGCGGTCCGTCTATTGCGCCGCCGCAATCTCTTGCCGGCATGAGCATCCGGAGGGAATGATGGACCCAAGCAACAACCTATTGTCCCTGTTCCAACCGGGGGATCTTCCATACGCCCTGCTGATCGTCGTCATCACTGTGATCGTGGCGCGGTTCACCCGGCAACTCTTCGACGGCCTCGGGCGACGATTCACCGACAAACGCCTGCTCATCAACCAGGCGGGTTCCTTTGTCCGTTTCGCCCTTATTTTCATCGGCGGTCTCAGCGCCGCCCTCACAGTCCTGGAGGTCACCCCCGAAGTCCTGCTCGCCCTTGGCGGCACGATTGCGGTCTCGGTGGGCTTCGCCCTCAAGGATCTCGTTTCGTCGATCATCGCCGGGCTCATCATCCTCGTCGACCGGCCCTTCCAGGTTGGCGACCGGGTCACGTTCGACGGCTGGTACGGCGAGATCAGCCACATCGGCCTGCGGTCGGTCAAGCTCGTCACCCTCGACGACACCCAGGTCACGATTCCCAACAACAAGTTCCTCACGGATCCCGTTGCCTCGGGCAACGCCGGCTCGGTCGAGATGATGGTCCAGATGGATTACTACGTCGGGATGGACCAGGATCTCGCCGCAGCGAAGAGCATCGTCGCCGAGGCCCTCACGAGCTCGCGATTCGTCTCCACCGCACGCCCGTGGTCCGTGACCATCTCACAGGTGGTGCAGGAGAACTACTTCGCCCTGCGGCTTCGGGGCAAGGCTTACGTCCTCGACGTGAGCTTCGAGAAGGCCTTCGAAACCGATGTCACCGAGCGCGTCGTCGAAGGCTTTGCCGCCGCCGGGATCAAACCTCCGGCGGTGCTCCACCGCAGCTGCTGACGCCTCGCGGGTTTCCCCTTTGTCGCTTCAAATCGACCTTCTTCGCGGCTCGTTAACGGCCGGCCTGAGAAAAAAGATCGCCCAGGGAGCAATCTCGGTCTTTCCGGGTCTCAGGATCGGCTGGATTGCCGCACCGGCGGCGGCTATCGATCGCCTCACCTCGATTCAGCACGCCTCCTGCCTCGCCGCCAACACGCTAGATCAGGCCGCCGACGATCGGTTCAGTCGCAGCGGCGAGTTCGAAGGCTATCTGCGGCGGATCCACCGGGTCTACCGGCGTCGAATGCAGACCATGATTGACGCTTTGGTGCGGCACCTGCCCGCCGAGGTCGAATGGACCAGACCCGTCGGCGGCTACACGCTGTGGCTGACCCTCCCCCATCCCGTTGAAGCCGAGTCCGAGGTTTGCGACGACCTCCGAAACGCCGGTGTCCGCGTGGCCCCCGGTCGAGTGTTCTACGCCTCCACTCCCGAGCACGCCCACCTCCGGCTGTCCATCGCCTGCGTCGACGAGGAGCGGATCGAGGAGGGGTGCCGCGTGTTGGGGGGCGTGCTGGCTTGAGAACCTGGCACGAGTTAAGAGGAATATCCCCTCCATCGGGGTGCCGGGTTTGACATAGTGCCGGATCGACCAACCGGCCTCGCGTCCCGCATCGCACAATGCCATACCGGGCTCCCGCGGAGAGCGCGATGCGGTCTGCTCTCCCGGCTACGAGGCAGGCCGCCGGCGTGCCATCGGCGTGGTCGCAGCCCTTCCCATCAACCCTCGTGTGACCACGCCGATGGTGCGACGCTGGGCCGCTGGGACGCATGAGCGTCACTGCGGCCCAGAAGGCCGGGAATGAGGGAACCATGAAACGAGGCCGAAACCGACAGCCATAGCGAAGAACCATCGGGATCGGGAAGGACGGACGCGGACGCTGCATGGGAGAGGGAGAGGGAGGGGCAAGTATGATGGACCCATGTCAAAACGAGGAGAGCTCCCAGGCGAAACAAACGCCGACGCCGGGATCCACCACGGCCGATCGGTGGCCCGCGTGACGAACTCACCCGATGGGATGATCATCCTCGTTGGCCGGACGGCGGCTGACAATGACGTGCTCTCGCTCAAACTGGCTGCGGCGCGCGACTTCTGGTTCCATGTCGCCGGGGAGTCCGGCTCGCACGTGGTGGTTCGCAATCCGGACAAGCTCGACACGCTCCCTCGGGAGACCAAGCGTCTTGCCGCGTCTCTCGCGGCCGGCTATTCCAAGGCCCGCCGCGGCGGCAAGACCGCGGTCCACATGGCCTTCGCGGGCGATGTCGGGAAATCGCGGGGAATGGCGCCCGGCAAGGTCACGCTGCGCCGCTTTACCACCGTACACGCTCACCCGAAGAGACTCGAAGAGGACGAAGAACCATGAAGACATACGGCTCCCAGAGCATGGTGGAAGAACTCAAACGGGTCCTGGTGCGCCACCCGGATGCGGCCTTCGGCAACGCCGACCCGGCTCACTGGCACTACACGTCCCAGCCTGACCTGGCCGGCGCGCGGGCCGAACACCAAGCACTGGTCGCGACGCTCGAGGATTTCGGTTGCGAGGTGGTCTTCCACGATGCTCCACTGCCGGACCACGCCGATGCGATCTTCACCCACGATCCGGTCATCATCACCGACGCCGGCGCCATCGTGCTGCGCATGGGCAAGGAAAAGCGGCGCGGCGAAGAGGCGGCCATCGCTGCGACCCTCGAGGATCTCGGCGTGCCGATTCTCGCCACCCTCGAGGATGAGGCCACCGCCGAGGGAGGCGACTTGATGTGGCTCGATCACGAGACCCTGGCGGTTGGACGCGGCTACCGCACCAATGCCGAAGGCTTTCGCCAACTATCCGCCGCGCTGCGCCCCCTGGGCGCGAAGACCATCGAAGTCCAGCTTCCCCACGCCGGCGGCCCGGCCGCCTGCCTCCACCTCATGTCGCTCATCTCAATGATCGACCACGATCTCGCGGTGGTCCACCTGCCGCTGCTCCCCGTTCCCTTTGTCGAACTGCTCGGTGATCGTGGGATCGAGCTCGTCGAAGTGCCTGCGAGGGAGTATCCGACCATGGGACCCAACGTCCTCGCCCTCGCGCCAAGGCGCTGTCTCATGCTCGAGGGCAACCCCGGGACACAGTCCCTACTCGAAGCCGCCGGCTGCGAGGTGCTCACCTACCGTGGCAACGAGCTCTCGCTCAAAGCCGAGGGCGGCGCCACTTGCCTGACGAGGCCGATTCTCAGGGGTTGAGTGGGTGTAGTTTCACCGCAAGGACGCAAGGGACGCGAGGTCCATCGCAATCATCTCTTGAGTCGGACTCTCCCGTTGCTTCCACGTTGTCTGACTGACGTGGAATCGCCTCTCTCTCCGGATTTCCTCTGAAGCTGGGCCCAGGCCCAGCCTACGATCCGGTACCACTCAGGCGTGACTCAATCACGCGGGTTTCCACCTCCGCTCACACGAGCGAAATCCACTCATCAATTGCGATTCCTTGCGTCCCTTGCGTCCTTGCGGTTCATTTGACCGCTATCTTGGAAGGTGCGCCCTCGACTTCCCGGACCAAGCGCGGCACGAGATAGCCTGGGAGTCTCGCTTGAAGTTCTTCCATGATCTTGAGGGCGCGGTCCTCGGCGACTTCGAAATGAGCTGCGCCGGCGACCCGGTCGAGGAGGTGGAGGTAATACGGCAGCACACCACACTCGAAGAGCCGCTTCGACAGCTCTTCGAGCGCCTCACTCGAATCGTTGACCCCCCTCAGCAGCACCGTTTGGTTGAGCAGCGTCGCACCGGCGCCGCCGAGCACGCTCAGGGCTCGGACAACCGAGGCGTCGATCTCGTTCGGGTGATTGACGTGGATGACCACCACCACTGGCAGCCGATACGCCTCGATCCAGCCCACGAGCGCCTCGTCGACCCGCTCGGGGAGCACCACGGGCATCCGGGTGTGGATCCTCAAGCGGCGGACATGCGGGATCTCGGCGATGGCTGACGCAATTTCGGCGAGACGGTCGTCAGGGAGCACCAACGGGTCGCCCCCGGAGAGAATGATCTCGTCGATGGAATTGTCCGACGCGACTCGCTCGAGCGCCGCCGAAAATGCCCCGCCAGGAGGTTGTCCCTCGTCGTAGGGAAAATGCCGTCTGAAACAGTAGCGGCAGTGGATGGCGCAGGTTCCGGTGGCCACGAGCAGGGCGCGACCGTGGTACTTGCTCAGCAGACCATCGCCACGGATCAGGCCCAGCTCCCCGACGGGGTTATCGGAGAAACCCGCAACATGGTCATCCTCGGCCGGCGCCGGGAACACCTGCCGCAATAACGGATCGTCCGGGTCGCCCCGACGCATCCGGGAAACAAAGCCTCGTGGTACCCTGAGCGGGAATCGGAGAGCGGCCGGAGAGGTTGCACCGACTCCAAGGATATCGGCGTCGAGGCCGACGAGATCGAGTAATTCACCAAGATCGCGGACGACGCCGGCAAGATGGCGACGCCACTGGCCCGCCGGCCACGGTTCGATTGCGTTCTTCACCGGTGCAGTCTCGCAGCTTCGGTATGATCGGCGCAAGCAAGAAAGAGAGAAAGAAATATGGCTTCCTTCAACATGAATCAGGTGCGAGTCGGGCTCAAGATCTTGATGGATAATGCGCCCTGCATCATCGTCGACACCGATGTGGTCAAGCCCGGCAAGGGCCAGGCCTTCACCCGCGTGCGTTACAAGAACTATGTGACCGGAAGCGTCAATCAGATCACCATGAAATCGTCAGACTCGGTAGATGGCGCCGATGTCCACGAGACGAATATGCAGTACCTCTACTCCGACGGCGACATGTGGACCTTTATGGACCAGGACACCTTCGAACAGATCGCCGCCGCCTCTGAGACCGTCGGCGACGCCAAACAGTGGCTCAAGGAGGAGGATGTCTGCACCATCACCCTCTTCGAGGGCAACCCCATCGTCATCGCCCCACCGACATTCGTCGAACTCGAGATCACGGAGACCGACCCCGGGCTCAAGGGCGACACCTCGTCAGGCGGCAACAAACCGGCCACCTTGGAAACCGGCGCCGTCGTTCGGGTCCCGCTCTTTGTCCAGACCGGCGAAAAGGTCAAGGTCGACACCCGAACCGGAGATTACGTCTCCCGCGCCTGAAGAAATCCGGACCGAGAGAAACCGCAAAGGCGCCAAGTTCGCCAAGCATCACATAGCAGTTTCACCGCAAAGATCGCCAAGAACATCGCAAAGGCCATCGCATTTCTTCCCAGCGCACACTTGCGTGGAAGGAAATCCCTTCTGGCTAGGTTTGGAAATCCAACGACACGGCCGTTCGCCTGCAACGGTCTTGCGCCTCTGCCCCTTTGCGTCACTGCGTTGAGATCATCCGCCGGCGCGGCTCACTCGACCGCCAGGACCACCACCGTGAGGTCGTCCTGCAAAGAGCCGTCGGCGTGCGCGAGAACGGTTTCCGAGATTGTCGCCTCGAGCTCCTCCGCGTTTTCACCGCGGTGAGCCGCAACGAGTTCGACGAGCCGTTCCTCGCCGAACTGCTCACCACCCACATCCTCAGCCTCGCTGACGCCATCGGTGAAGAGCGCCAACCGGTCACCCGGGTCGAGATCCAACTGCCCCTGTTTGTAGGGGAGATCCCGCATGAGGCGTGCAAACGCCGGGCCTCCCTCGCCCAACCGCACCGCGTCTCCGTTCTCACGGACCAGCACCGGCTGATTGTGGCCACAGTTGGTGTAGGTCAGCCGTCTCGACGCCCCATCGACGATGGCGAAGAAGAAGGTCACGAACTTCCCACCCTGGAGGTTCGACGTGACGACCGATCGGACCTGGGAACACACCGTCACCGGGTCGACTTCGTCCCTCGCCACGGCCTTGACCGCCGCCTGCAGGCTCGACATGAGCAACGCGGCCGGCATTCCCTTGCCCACGACATCGCCGATGCACACCGCCAACCGGTGATCGTCGAGTCGAAGCACATCATAGTAGTCGCCGCTGACCTCACGCGCGGGCCGCCACCGCGCCACCACCTCGATCCCCTCGATCTGGGGGATCTCGGCGGGCAGCAGGCTGCGCTGAATCTGCAGCGCCTGGGCGAACTCGAGCTCGGCACGCCGTCCGCGGAGTCGCCCGAGCCCCACCGCCAACTGGCCGGCCACCGCCTCGAGGAAGACCTCATCGGATTCATCGTAGGGCTCTCTCGACAGCTTTCGGCCGACAAGAACGAGACCGACCACGGTGTCACCGCGGTGACAGACGACCCCTCGTTCGGCGCGACTTCCACGAGTGAGATTCTTCGAGTCGCCGGACAGGCTCTCGAGATCGGCGGCGGTTTTGGTCAACCCGCCGTCCAGCAACCCGTCGGGGTCGGTCACGACGAGTTTCGAGACCGCACTCTCCGCAAGTCCGACCGTGGCCGCGGTGACGAGTCGGTCTCCCCCGGCAGATCGGGTGAGGATGGCAACGCTGCTGCAGTGCAACGCCAGCTGAACCTCCTCCGCGACTCCGATGGTCAGAACCTCGACCGACGGAGCCTGCATGACCGTCTCGGTGATTCGTGTGATCGATGCCTCGGTGTCGTGCTCGCGTTGGAAGAAAAGCCCATCAACCACGCGCTGAACCCGGTTTCTCACCGGCACGAAGAGGGCAACCACCACCAGGGTCGCCACCACCGTGGCCACCTGACTCTCGAAACCCGCCGACCGCACAAGGGCGAGCCCTGAGAACCCGGCCAGCGCGAGGTAGACCACCAACACGAATCCGGTGACGGCGGAATAGACCACCGTTTTCCGAATGATGAGGTCGATCTCCATCAAACGATACTTGACAATGCCGAAGGCGAGGGAGATCGGAATCAGAAGGTAGACCATCTTGCTGAAGGCGTTGAGCACAACACTGGTCGAGAAATCGACTCGGCCCACCTCGCCGAAGACCAACGAGATGACAACCGAGATCACCGTCAGCACGACGGAACTGCCGACGGCCGTGAGGGTGCCCCACAACGGCCAGCGGACCTGGCGCTGCTCGTCGATCCCGCTCTCCCGATAGCTGCGGTAGAGGGTCACGACGGTGATGATCGAGAACACCGTCATGATGAGAATACACACAACGAATGAACCGACGCCGGCCACGGCCAACACGACTGATTTCAGCGATTGCGGAAGCAAGCGCAGCGCAAAGCCCGCCGCTCCGCCGGCTAACAGCACGAGGGCAAGCATGGTCAACGGATGAGTCTTGGCCGCCAACAACCATCCGCCCCTGGTCGCCAACCGGCGAAGACGGAGAACCGCAGCAGAGCTTCCGAACACCATCGCCGTTGCCGTCAGGGCCCCTCCCCACGGCGATTTCGAGGCAAAGGCGACCGCGGTCATTGACAGCACCACGAGGACCGAAATGAATGGAAGAATGTGGATCCAAACAAGGACCTGCGGCCAACTCCCGACCACGGGGCGCGGCCGAGGAAAGAGCAACGACAAGTGGAGCAACGTGTTGACCAGCGCAACCGCGAAAATCCCGACAACACCCAAACCGAGCAGCACCAAGGGCTCGATGGTCGAGGGGGCGATTCCCCTCAGACTGGGAAGATCGAGCTCCACTGCCGCCCACGCGAGGTACTCAGCCGCACCGAAAACGCACATCAGAAAGAAAACCAACGCAACTCTGGACCGAGGCCGACTCCAATAAACCAGCATGCTGATGAGGACGAAGACCGCGCCGACAAAGACCGATGTCGCAGTACCGGCAACGATCAGAGGATTTCCGTAGGGTGACTCGAGCGTGATGGGCGCATCGCGCGTCGCCCCACTCCGGTCGAACTGATATTCGAGCTCGTCGCCGGTTCGCGATCGACCGGCCAGCTCCCGGAGTCCTTCGTCATCAGCCGCCAAAATGCCGTTGACCGAAACAACCCGGTCACCTACCTCGATCCCGGCCTGATCGGCCGGGCCCCCGGGCACCACCATCTTCACCTGCCGTGAGTCCCCTCCAACGAAGATCGCCAACAACGGCTCCTCGCGCTCGACCTCGGTGTCGATGTTGTACGCCAGCCCTGCCCAGCCGTTTTCGTTCCAGCCGATCACCCTCCAGACGATGAGACTGCCGAAGACCACGACCTGAACGGCGGTGATGGCGAGAACGAGAACCTTGCGGAGCATCGACGAAAGGGTAGCAGAAGACCCAGCATTGAGTGTCGATTCCCGATTGCCGTAGACCACGTCATAATCTCCCCATGACCACCGACTGGCGACCCACGGCTTCGATGGAAAAACTCCGAATTCGGGCGGAGGTGCTCGCGACGATTCGGGGCTTCTTCGCAAAGCGCGGCGTGCTCGAGGTGGAAACGCCACTGCTCGCCTCGGCGCCGGTCACTGATCTCCACCTCGCCGCCCTGAGCACTCGCTATCGCGGCCCCGGCCACGACGCTGGTCGAGGCTCTGGCTCCAGACTTCGCCCGAGTTCGCCATGAAAAGGCTGCTCGCCGCCGGCAGCGGTCCCATCTACCAACTTGGAAAGGCGTTTCGCGACGGCGAGGCAGGGAGCCGCCACAACCCGGAGTTCACGATCCTCGAGTGGTACCGCCCGGGCTGGGACCACCACCGGCTGATGGATGAGGTCGCCGATCTTTTCAGTATGGTGTTCGGGACCGGACACAGCGATTGCGCTGAAAACCCGGGGATCGTAGGCGGGGCCTTCAGGCCCCGCGACCAACCCGTTGAGGGTCGTCGATCCGATCCGGCAGCAACCTCCATCGAGGGACATGACGATGCCCAATCGAGGGATACCGTTGACCGAGACAGCGGCAGCGGCAGCGGCAGCGGCAGCGGCAGCGGCAGCGGCAGCGGCAGCGGCAGCGGCAGCGGCAGCGGCGAGAAGATCACATATGCCGAGGCGTTTCAACGCCACGTGGACATCAATCCACACCACGCCACGACCGGGGAGCTCGCCGCGCGCGCGCGCACCCTCCTGAGCGAAGCGATCCCCGCTCTCGGCGACGACCGCGACTCATGGCTCGAGCTGCTGCTGAGCCACGTCGTCGAGCCCCAGCTCGGACGGAGCGGCCCGACCTTTGTCTACGACTTCCCGGCTTCTCAGGCAGCGCTGGCGAGGATCCGACCGGGAAAACCACCCGTCGCCGAGCGCTTCGAGGCGTGGATCAATGGCGTCGAGCTCGCCAACGGCTACCACGAGCTCACCGACCCAACCGAACAGCGACGCCGTTTCGAGACCGATCTCGGCGCCCGGCGCGATCGAGGCCTTCCGCGAGGTTCCCGTGGACCACCGCCTGTTGGCCGCCATGCAACACGGATTACCCGACTGCGCCGGCGTCGCCATCGGGGTCGACCGGCTGGTCATGCTCGCCGCCGGCGCCAACCGCATCGACGAGGTGATCGCCTTCCCCGTCGACCGCGCGTAGCTAACCCGAACCAACCACCGACCCGCCCCGGCGGGGTGCCGGGTACGCCATTGTGCAGGAACGACCTTCCGGCCTCGCACCGCGCTGCGCACAATGGCGCTACCGGGCTCCCTCGGGGAGCGCCTCGATGGTCATTGTGCTTCCGGCTCACGAGGCAGGCCGCCGGCGCGCCATCGGCTGGGTCGCTGGGACGCCCAAGCGTCACAGCGGACCAGAAGGCCGGTGCCGATAGAACCAAGTCGGGCATCATGTGGTCGGCGCGGTTCAACCGGAATCCCCCTCGCTCCCAAACCGATATATCCTATGGAACGTTCGCTGACCCTAGGAGAGAACACATGAAAGCAATACGCATTTGCGGCACGACCATCGCCCTGGCGATCGTGATGACCTCATCGCTCTTCGCCGCCGATCCACCCGGTCGCGAGTTTACCGGCACCGCCGTGGTCAACACCACCGAGGGCACCCGCAGCATGCCGCTGACCCTCGTTGCAAACCGCTACGCTTCCCTCGACGAGGTGACCCAACTCGCGGACGTCCTCACCACGGGGGGCCAGAGCGCCCTGCTCGGCGCCATCCGTTACCGGAACGACGGCCAACTCAATCTCGGAGCCGAGGTCCGACCCATCTCGCTGGTCTTCGCCGAAGAAACCAGGAACGGCCATCGGATCGTGTTTCTCACTGCGCGAAGGATCGACATCAGCGAAAAACAGCTCGGCCAGGAGTCCCTCGAGTACCCGTTCGGTATCGCCGAGATCGAAATCGACAGCTTCTCGGGCAAGGGCGAGGGCAGCCTGCACGTCGCAGCGGCGATCTCCATCGACTCCGAGGGACATCTCGAGATCATCGACTTCGACGGACAGGACGGCCATTTCCGGGATCTTCGCCGCGTTCGATAACCGTCCAAAGAGACGGTGGTCGATCAGCTTCACAACCCGACCCTGCATCTGAACGCCAGTCAAACAGCGGGGGCCTTGACGTCGGCTCCGATTGATCGGAATCTTCCACACACCTATAATCGAAGCATGAGGATCTCGACAATCTGGCTCCTTCTGATCCTTGCCTCTCTTCCATGCTCGGCCTTCAACGAAGAGTTCATGATCGGGGTCTCCACCGACCGGAGGGTCTACCAGCTCGGCGATGCGGTCGAGATCACCGGGACCGTGACCAATGCCACGGCCGAAGAGCAGTACATCAAGTACTCGGGCAACGGTTGCACCTCGTACGGGATCTGGATCGAGAACTCGCGGGGTGAGATCGTGGCGCGGGACCATCGCGTCTGCGTGTACAACTACGTCGATGGAGAAGACTTCGATCCGTTTGAGAGCCACCCGCTGCAGACGAATCCGTGGCCGCAGAACTCCGGAGACTACGGCGCAAACCACCCGCCACCGTACTCAGAGCACGTGGGCCCCGGCACGTACCGGGCGGTGGTAAAGTTCTATCCGAAGGAACCCGTGTACTCCGCGCCGTTCGTCATCTGCGACGGTGCGTGCCTCGAACCCCGAAGTCTGGTGATTCCGGCCGCCGGCAATAACCCGGGGCTGCACGGAACCTCATGGTCCACCGATCTCGGGCTCCAGGGTCTCGGTGGAGGCGACACGATCGTCACAGTCGGCATGCTCGAACACGGACCCGACGGAGCGCACGCTCCTCCGGTGGAACTCGTCGTACCGGATTTCGGGACGCTCCACGTCACAAACGTCCTGGAACACCTGTTCGGCTACGAGGGTCAGGCTGCGCTCTTCGTCGAAATCCGGGGTGGAGACATCCACGTCTCCAGCCGCACCGTCAACACATCCGACACGGGCACCTTCGCCCAGGCGGTACCGGCTGTTTCTGTCGGCACCGGGAGATCCGCGATCCTGGTCCCCGGCCTCCGGCACGGGGATGAAATCTGGAGAACCAACCTCGGCGTCATCAACCTGCATCCATGGGAGCTCGACCTCGATGTCGTCGTGAACACGGGCACCGGCTCGGCCATCCTCATCGGGCCGATCACGCTCGGACCGTACGAGTATCGCCAGATGAACGACATCTTTCGCGGCCTCGTCGACCAGCAGCAGGAGCTCTTGACCGCGAGCGCCTGGATCGCTGATTCCCGACACTATCCCCATTCCAGCTTCCTGGCCTACGGTTCGGTGATCGACAACCGGACCGGGGACGCGGTCTTCGTCCCGGGCATCCCCGCACGGGAGGAGGCGAACCTCTACTGAAGGCTGATCTCCCTGTATGATGAAGACGGGAGGCGCTATGACTGACTCAAAGAACACAGGCTCGAAGATGGAACGTCGCGATCTGCTCAAGCTCGGGACCGCTGCCGCGGCGGGATTTGTCGCCAAGAGCGTCATGGGCGGCGAAACCAAGACCATGCCCGGTTTGCCGAACAACCCCCGCACCCCGAAGGCCATGCCGACCCGCAATCTCGGCAAGACCGGCTTCCAGGTCGGGATCTTCAGCCTCGGCGGTCAGTCGGCCCTCGAAAAGGCCGACAATTTCGACGTCGCGGTGCCCCTCATCGAGACAAGCACTCGACCTCGGTATCAACTATGTCGACACCTCGGCGCGCTACGGGGGCGTCGAGGATCGCTGGTCCGAGCAGTACTTCGGTGAGGTCATGAAGACCCGTCGTTCCGAGGCCTACCTCGCCACCAAGAGCCACGACCGCACCCGCGACGGCTCGTGGAAGCTCCTCGAAAAATCTCTCGAACTGCTCAAGACCGATCACATCGATCTCTGGCAGATGCACGCACTTTCGCGGATGGAACAGGTCGACGAGTCCTTTGCCAAGGGCGGCGCCATCGAGGCGTTCGTGGAGGCGCGGGACCAGGGTATCGTCCGCCATCTGGGGATTTCCGGCCACGCGGATCCCGATGTGCTCATCGCCGCCATCGAACGATTCGATTTCGACTGCGTACTCCTCGCCGTCAACGCCGCCGACCCCCACTACCTCAGCTTCAAAGAAAAACTCCTGCCGCTGGCGGTGGAGCGGGAAATGGGGATCATCGGGATGAAGATCCCCTCCCGCGGGCTTCTTCTTAAATCGTGGACCGCACCGGAGGACCCAAAGTCACGATATGCCGGCACCGTGCCCGGCACCCTGAACATGACCGAAGCCATGCGCTATGTCCTGACCCTGCCGGTGAGCACCGTCATCGTCGGCTGCGACGACATCCCGCAGCTCGAGGAGAATGTGGAAATCGCGCGCTCGTTCAACCCCATGAGCGGGCACCAGCTCGCCGAGCTCGAAGAACGCGCCGAGCCGGTCCACAAGCAGGTGCTCTTCTACCGCAACTGGAAGGGATAGAACAAGAAAAACCGCAAAGGCGCAAAGATCGCCAAGCATCACTTTGAAACGGAAACCGGGTGCAGCCTGCTGCACCCGGTTTCCGTTTCAGGAGATGCTGCGATGTTCTTTGCATACTTTGCGCCTTTGCGGTTCATTTTCATCCGCAGCGCTATACTCGCTCCACCATGATCCTGATTCTCATCGTTGTTTTCTCGGTGCTGTTTGTGGCGACTCATCTGCTGATGTCGTATGGCGCCATTCGCGAGAACCTGGTGGCCAAGCTCGGTGCCGGGCCCTTCCTCGGGCTCTACTCGCTGGTCTCCTTTCTGACCCTCGGTCCGGCGTCCGTGTTGTGGTGGCAGAACCGCCACCTCGGCCCGGTGCTGTGGCAGTTCAATCCCTGGTTCGAACGGGGGATCGCGCTGGTGCTCATGCTGTTTGCCATCGAGTTTCTCGTCTTGATGTTGGCAAACCCTTCTCCGGCGAGCATGCTGCCCGGCAACAAGGAGCCTCGAGGGATCCTCCGCGTGACGCGTCATCCCATGAACATGGGTCTCGCACTTTTCGGGCTGGCACATCTGCTCGCCAACGGAACGGTCGGTGATGTCGCCTTTTTCGGATCATTTTTTGTCCTCGGCGTTGTCGGACCGTTCCAGATGGATGCTCGGCTCAAGAGAAAGCGCGGCGAGGGCTTCGCCGAATTCTGCCGCCAGACATCGGTCATCCCTTTCGTCGCGATTCTCCAGGGCCGCACAAAATTTCGCGCCGATGAGATCTCCTTCCCGCTCTTCCTCATCGGCATCGTGGCCTATGTTGCCCTGGTGGTCTTTCACGGCAGGTTCTTCGGCGCGGATATTTTCTGATCCGGGGTCTTCGGTGTTGCCGAGGTCAGCGCGACGACCTATCCTGATCCGGTGACAACAGCTGCTGCTCTCATCATCGGTGACGAGATCCTGTCCGGCAAAGTCCGCGACGCCAACACCGGATGCATCATCGACCTCATGCGCGACCTCGGCGTTGAACTCCGCCGGATCGTCACCATGGGCGATGAGGAAGACGAGATCGCCGCCGAGGTGCGCTTCTGCTCGGAGCGCTTCGATGCGGTCATCACCTCAGGCGGAGTCGGCCCGACCCACGACGACCGCACCGTCGCCGCGGTGGCCCGCGCCTTCGGCGTAGGGATCGAACGGAGCCCCGATCTCGAGCGGATGATCCGTACCTGGTGGGGCGACCGGTTCAACGAGGGCGCCCTGCGGATGGCGGATGTACCCGTGGGTAGCACCCTGCTCTACTCCTCCGATGGCAACATGCCGCTCGTGGTGTGCCGCAACGTCTATCTGTTGCCCGGGATTCCACGGCTCTTCCACGCGAAGATCGGCGCCCTGCGCCAGGTCCTCGAGGGCGAGAGTCACGCCAGCGCGAACCTCTATCTGAGTTCGGACGAGAGCGCGGTCGCCCACACGCTCAGCGATGTCGACGCGGCCTTCCCCGAGGTCAAGATCGGCTCCTACCCGCGCCACGAGGCGTGCGAGGACCACCAGGTCTGGGTCACCATCGAGGCCGCCACCACCGACGCTGTGGGTGAAGCGGTCGACCGCCTCCTCGAACTCCTACCCGCCGACGAGGTCGTGAGAGTCGAGAGAGGCTAGACCGTCTCACCACCGAGACACAGAGCGTACCCGGTATTCTCTGCCTCGAGCGACCCACGATCTATGATGCTGTGCTCGATCGACAACGCACAATAGAACCGCAAAGGCGCAATGGCCGCAAAGGTACCGCCAAGTCGTCTCTTTGATCCATCGCAATATCATTGCGAGTTATCGCAATTGCGCACGGAGGGTGCCCAGGTAAAAAATACGACACTTCGCGGAGTCTTGGCGACCCTCGCGTCTTAGCGGTTTCAATGTACGAACCGGCCATCAGCGCCGCTGAGATATCATCGATCTCGATGGAACCGCCAAAGATCGACGATCAGACTGCGGAGTGGCTTTCGTTTGTCGAACGTGTGCGAACGGACCCTTCGATTTCGTTTGACGAACAGTGGGCACGGTTTCTCGAGCTGAGCAACGCCCGAGATCCATCCTTCGGGCCGCTGCCGACGTGGGTGCCCTCCGTTGAACGGATCGAAACGTCGAACATCGGTCTGCTCCTGGCCGATCTCGGCTTAGATTCCTACGACGAGCTTTTCCGGTGGTCGGTCGAGCACCGCGCCGATTTCTGGGCTGATCGTCATCGACCGCCTCGGCATCATCTTCGACGAGCCGCCGACGGAAATCCTCGACCTTTCAAATGGTCCGACCGGCCCATCGTGGCTTCCCGGCGCCCGGCTCAACATCACCGACTCCTGTTTTCAGTCCGAGGATTGCGTCCTGGGCATCGTCCAGGGTCGCGAGGGCGACGAAACAGACACTTATCTCACCTACGGCGAGCTCGAGATCCTGGTCAACCGGGTCGCCAACGGGCTCGCCGGTCACGGATTCGCACCCGGCGCCCGGATTGCCCTCTACATGCCCATGACCATCGAGTGCGTGGCCGCCTATCTCGGCATCGTCCGCGCCGGCTGCGCGGTCATCTCCATCGCCGACAGCTTCGCACCACAAGAAGTCGGCCGCCGACTCGAGATCGCCGAGGCCGATGGCATCATCACCGTCGACACCTTTAACCGTGGCGGACGGACGATCGCTCTGTACGACAAGATCTGCGAGGCCTCGGCCCCCAGAGCGATCGTGATCAACGATGAGGACGTCACCTCTCCCCTGCTCCGAGAAGGAGACCTCCTCTGGTCCGACTTTCTCGGCTCAGCTCGGATCTTCGAGTCGGTCGCGGTCAAACCCGAAACCCTGACCAACGTGCTCTTCTCTTCGGGCACCACCGGCGATCCAAAGGCCATACCGTGGACCCACCTGACACCCATCAAGTGCGGCATGGACGGTCGCTTCCACCAGGACATCGGGCCGGGCAGCGTTGTCTGTTGGCCGACCAACATCGGCTGGATGATGGGTCCGTGGCTCATCTACGCCACCCTGCTCAACCAGGGCTGCATCGCGCTCTACGAGGGTCTCCCGAGCGGCCCGGATTTTGCCCGGTTTCATCGAGCGCGCCGGGGTCAGCATGCTCGGCGTGGTGCCATCGCTGGTCCGCGCATGGCGGGAGTCCGGCGCCTACGCTGACGCCGACTGGTCGACGATCGAGAGCCTTCAGCTCCACCGGCGAACCATCGAACCGCCACGACTATCTCTGGTTGACCAGCCTGACAAACCACCTCGCCCCGGTCATCGAGTACTGCGGTGGTACCGAGATCGGTGGCGGCTATGTCACCGGCACAGTGACGCAGCCGGCATCGCCCTCGACCTTTACCACCCCGGCGCTCGGGCTCGACCTGATGATTCTCGACGACGCCGGCGGACCGGTGGCCGATGGAGAAGAAGGCGAGGTCTTCCTCGTACCTCCTTCCATCGGTCTGTCCCAGAAGCTGCTCAATCGCGACCACGAAAAGGTCTATCACGACGAATGCCCGATCGGACCGAAAGGCGAGATCCTCCGACGCCACGGCGATCAACTCGCCCGCCTCCCCGGTGGCTTCTACCGCGCCCAGGGCCGGGCCGATGACACCATGAACCTCGGCGGTATCAAGGTCTCCTCACTCGAACTCGAGAGGGTCATCGATCACCACCCCGCCGTCTTTGAATCTGCAGCTGTGGCGATCCAACCGGGTGGAGAGGGCGCCGAGAAACTGGTCGTCTTCGCCATCGTGACGAAGAACTCCGATTCGGATCAACTTCTTGCCGACCTCCGACGCATGATCTCGAAAGAACTCAATCCGCTCTTCAAGATTCACGACCTCGTGATCGTCGAATCCCTCCCCCGAACCGCGTCCAACAAACTCATGCGCCGCACGCTCCGAGCGGGGTACAAAAAGGTGCAGTAAGTTCTCGATTCTCGCGGCAGGCCCACCTTCCGGAATCGATACACCTCTGAACGGTCGGTGCGGGTATCCGAAACGCACAATGGAACCGCGAAGACGCAAAGGTCGCAAAGGTACCGCCAAGTCATAAATTGACCAATCGCAGCGATCCTGGAATCGACTCGGCAACGGTTCGGAGGGAGCCCGGGTCAATCATGCGGTGCTCTGCGGCATCTTGGCGCGCTTGGCGCCTTTGCGGTTCCATTGTGCCCACCGGCACGGATCACTGACCCATGGAGCCCTCGCACTTGACGTTGAGCGCGGACGCAATCTTCTTCGGCGTCATTCCACTTCTGCTGTCACAACAACGATTCGGCTATCCTCACTCCATGCACCTCAACGATCTCCAAACCCCGAGTGCCCTCGTTGATCTCGACCGCCTCGAACGCAACGCCACCCGCATGGCGGATCACACCCACCACCTTGGCGTCCGACTTCGCCCCCACGTCAAGACCCACAAGTGCGTTGAAGCGGCTCGGATCCAGACCCGCGATCACTTCGGGGGCATCACCGTTTCAACTCTGGCCGAAGCTCGCGGTTTCGCGGCGGCCGGCTTTGGCGACATCACGTACGCTGTGCCGGTTGCGCCACAGAAACTGGAAGAGGTCGTCGAAATCAATTCGAGGATCGATCGTCTCTCGGTGCTCGTCGACCACATGGTGACCATCAGCGCCATCGAGGAGACCGCACGGTCGCACGAGGTGATCCTCCCGGCCTGGCTCAAGATCGACTGCGGCCTCCACCGTGCAGGGGTCGATCCCGAAACCGAACACGCGATCGTGCTCGCCACCCGTCTTCAGAACTCGCCCCATATCGACTTCCGCGGAGTGCTTACCCACGCCGGCCAGTCCTATGACGCCTCCAACAGAGAAGATGTCTTGGCCGTGGCCCGAGACGAGCGCGAGGTCACACACACCTTCGTGAAGCGATTGGCGAAGGCTGGAATCAATGTTCCCGACACCAGCATCGGTTCCACACCGACCATCTCCGCCGTCCGGGATCTCGATGGCATCGGCGAGGTCCGACCGGGAAACTACGTTTTCTTCGATGTCTTTCAAGCCGCCATCGGCAGCTGCGCTCTCTCAGACGTCGCGTTCTCGGTCCTGGCAACGGTCGTCAGCGTTCAACCGGATGAGGAGCGTGCGGTGATCGATGCCGGAGCCCTCGCTCTGAGCAAGGACCCCGGTCCGATCCACGTGGATCCCAACTGTGGTTTCGGCCGGATCGTGGCGGTCGAGGACCAGCACCCGCTCCCCGGGCTCCGGCTCACCTCGGTCTCCCAGGAGCACGGAGAGATCCGAGGTCCCGGCACCGCCGCTCTGCGTCCCGGGACCCGCCTCCGGATCCTACCCAACCACAGTTGTCTCTCGGCAGCCTGCTTCGAGAGCTACCACGTTGTACGGGGTACCGAGATCATCGATGAATGGCGGCCGTTTCGGGGCTGGTAGTGCCGTTCTCGAGATCGACAGAAGGGCTATTATCATATATGATAATAGCGTGAAATCGACACAGGAGATCTCCCAACAGCTTCGCGACCGCAGACATCAGCTGGGACTGTCGCTGTCCCAACTGGCTAGGCGGGCCGACACGTCCGCGCCCACGCTGTCGCGGTACGAGAACGGGTGGTCCCGTTTCGAGGTCGCCACGCTGCAGAAGCTGGCCACTGCGCTGGGCTGCGAGCTCGTCGTTCGACTCGAACCCAAAGAAACCCAAAGCGAGCAACCAACCCCGGCCGAGGTGGTTGAGCAGCTCAATCGTCTGTTCTGGGACACCCGGCTCGACGCGTCTCACCTTGCAGAGAACACACTCTGGGTGGTGGAGAGGGTCCTCGAGTTCGGCAGTCTCGACGATGTTCGGATTCTGATCGCACACATGGGTCGTGCCGCGTTCTTCGGCCTTGTCGGCGGTGCTCGTCTCGGATCGGCCAGAACTCGTACGTTCTGGCAACAAATGCTCGAGAAAGAGGGGGTGGCATGCACGAGAAAGTTCTCCCGCGAGGAAGCCGCGAGCTCCTGGCGAAGCTCGAGTCCCTGACAGCTCCCGAGCTTGAAGGCTGGACCTTGGCCGGCGGCACGGGACTCGCGCTGCAGCTCGGCCACCGGGTTTCCGTTGATTTTGACTTCTTCAGAACCGACCGGTTTTCACCCGACAATCTGTTTCGCCGCCTCCGCCAAACCGGCCCCGCCGAGTTGCTCCAGGAGGAAGACCACACCCTGACCGCCATCGTCGCGGACGTGAAGGTCTCGTTTTTCAAAGTGCCTGATGATTTTCTCTTCCCGAGGGTTCCATACTCTTTCTTCGAGATCGCGGACCAACGCGATATCGCATTGATGAAACTGGCCGCGATCTCGGGCCGCGGCAGCCGCAAGGACTTCGTCGACCTCTACACGATACTTCGAGGGAATCTCTCGCTCGAGGAGTGTTTCATCCGGCTGCCCGACAAGTACGGTCAGGGACGGTTCAACACCTACCACATCCTCAAGAGTCTCACCTACTTCGATGACGCCGAACGAGAGCCGAAGCCTGAAATGCTCGAACCGTTCGATTGGGACGAGTGCAAGGCGTACTTCGTGCGCGAGGCGCACGCGATCTTACTCGCCTAGCTTGTCGGCAGCGGCAGCGGCCCCGAGTTGCTCCAGAATACGGCAAGCGATGCCAACGCCTGAACCCGATCCCCGACCTGCCGGCTCGCGGTAAAATACCGCGCGATTGCATGACAGGAAGGCCGGAATTCCGGCGTGCTGAAACGTCTTGTTAGGACAGAGGAATTCGTAGGAGAAAGAACGATGCGACCTACAACCAACCCAGCTTCCGCTTTGTGCGGATGGACTCTCACCCTGATCGCTCTGCTCGCCGCCGCGGCTTTGCCCGCCGCCGCCGAGGAAGATTATTTCCAACCAAAGCCACCCATGCCGGAGAAGTTCGACTGGATCCAGATGACCTCTTTGGAATGGCTCAAGGGCGAACTCATCTCCATGTACGACGACAGCATGGAGTTTGACAGCGACGAGTTCGACATGCAGACCGTCGACTGGGGCGACGTCAAAGAGGTCCGCTCGGTGGGCGTCATGCAGGTTGCCTTCGAGGACGGGATCATCGCCATCGGCCAGATCTTCATCGACGCCGAAACCGTTCGGGTCATGGGTGACGAGGACCAGACATTCCCACGAGCCGGGCTGCTTTCCATCACCGCCGGAGCGCCCAGGGAGATCAACTATTGGTCCCTCAAAGCCAGCTTCGGCGCCAACATCCGCCGAGGCAATACCGAACAGGTCGAGACCACGGGGAAGTTGAACGCCGTACGGCGGACTCCAAAGAACCGAGTCAACCTCGACTTCCTCTCGACTTTCAACCGCACCGAGGGGGAGACGGCTGCTGACAACCAACGCGCCAACGCCGGTTGGGACCGCTTCCTTTCCAAACGCTTCTACATCACCCCGGCCTACGTTGAGTGGTACCGCGATCCCTTCGTCAACATCGACAGCCGGTGGACCATTGGAGCCGGCGCGGGCTACGAGATCATCGAAACCTCGAAGATCACCTGGGATGTCAATGCCGGTCTCGCGTATCAGATGACGAGCTTCGTGTCAGTCGAGGAGGGAGAGGATGGCTCGGCGAGCACCCCGGCACTGCGCCTCGGGACCTCGTACGATCACGAGCTGACCAAATGGATGGATTTCCTCTTCGCCTACGATTTCATGATTGTCAACGAGCAGTCCGGCACCTACACCCACCATCTGGAGACCGGTCTCGAGTTCGATCTCACCAGGCTGCTGGACTTCGACATCACGTTTATCTGGGACCGTATCCAGAACCCGCAGCCGGGCGCGGACGGTCTGATTCCGAAGCAGGACGACTACCGACTGATCTTCTTCTTCGGGTTTGATTTCTAGCAGCGACGGCGTGCGGGGTGCGTTAATATCTCTCCGTGCATTCCCGGTCGTGGACACGCGAGTTTTTCGAGGTGCTGCTGATCTTTGTGATCTTCACGCTCTTCGTGCGCACCTTCGTGGTGGCCCACATCAACGTTCCGACTCCGTCGATGGTCCCCGCGGTCCTGGTTGGCGATCATATTCTGGTCAATCGCTTCGCCTACGCCCCGCACCTGGACACACCGCTTCACCGCCTGCTGCCATACCGGGATCCGACCATCGGCGATGTGGTGACCTTCGCCCAGCCCGATCGGCCGCGCCGCGATCTCATCAAACGGGTGGCGGCGCTCTCCGGCAACACCGTGGCCATCTCGTCAAAGACCCTCATTCGAGATGGAACTTCGGTGGTCGAACCGTGGGCGAAGTTCACCGATCCACAGATCTGGCCCGACGATCCAGCAATACCACCGAGCAGAAGGGTACGTGACAACCTCGAGCCCCTGGTCATCCCGGACGACCACCTCTTCTGCCTCGGCGACAATCGCGATGAATCGCAGGATTCACGGGTCTTCGGACCGGTGCCAAGACCGACCATCCGAGGCCGCGCGGTTCTCGTCTACTGGTCATTCGACAACGATGACAGAGCATCCGCTCGCGGCCTTGGCCGGCTCTTCTATACCCCGTTGAATTTCTTTACCAAGACCCGCTGGGACCGTCAGTTCACGCTCGTGCGGTAGGTCGCAGGATTCTGCTACCTGCTACCTACATCCAGTCATGTGCGATGTGCGATGAAATTCATAATTAAGAACTCATAATTCAACATTCGTTGAGTAACCACCTGCCGCGGGCAGGTGGTTACTCAACTTCCATCCTCACCGGGTCGGGCCTGAACTGCTTTTTGATCTTGTTGTCGGCCCGCTTGGCCTCGAGAAGCGTCATGGTGTCCTTCGGGTGGAGCAGCAGGAAGTTCTCGTCGTTGTCGCGAGGCGTTGCGCCCTCCATGATCAGCTCGATCACCGCCTGCGGGGTCATGTACGGCTCCACGGCAATGATCTTCGCCGCGAGGTTCACGACCGCAGGGGATGACATGGAAGTTCCCGAAGCCGCCATTCGGCCGCCACCCGGAACGTAGCTTTCGACTTCGAAACCGTTCGCGTAGAGACGGACGTTTTTCCCCTGACTCGTGAAACCGGTCGGATCCCCTGCCTGGTCAACGGCCCCGACGACGAGGAGATTGGGGAGATTGAAGCTCGACGGGATCATCTGATCGAACTCGACATCGTTGTCCGAGTTCCCGGCCGACGTGACGAAGACGATGCTCTTTGCATCGCGCATGGCGCCGAGCAGGGCCTCCGAGAGGATGTCGAAAAGTTTTCGGGTCAACTGGGCCCGCTCCTCGGGAGTCTCACCAACGCCATTGGCCTCGAGCATGGATTCGATCTCTTTGAGCGACCAACCCCAGCTCATGTTGACCACCCGCACGCCGTACGTCCTGAAGTAGCGAATGGTGCGTTTGAATGACTCGGCGATCCGTTTCGCGCTCGCCTCGGTCAGAGGGGTCGGCGGATTGTGATAGTCAAAACTCAGTCGGGCGACCATGATGCGGGCAAAAGGATTGTCCTCGACCGCAATCCCGGCGACGTGGGTGCCGTGCATGTAGAGCGCGGCGAAGCCGAGTTCTTCGATGAAGTCGTTGACCTTTTCAGGCTCGATGGAACCGAGGTGTTTCTTGAGCTCGGTGGCCTCATCGCTGTCGATGGACGAAGTGAGATCCATGAATCCCTTGGTGTAGCTCAGGGCCTCATCGACACGTCCAGCCATATCGCCGATGGGGTGAAGCAGGAACGGCGACTTGTTGCCCTCCTTATCGTAGGCGATGCCGTTGATGTCATCGACAAAGGCATTGGTGTCAGTATCTTGACCGTCGATGGCCTCGCTCGGATTGATCCAGAGCTGACCCTCGAAGATCGACACGTCGGTGCCCGAGTCCCAGATGCCGATGGTGACCGGTTTCTGGCCTTCGTCGACGCCGAGGATGTACTCGCGAGTCAACCAGATGTTGTCCTTGATGACCTTGTTCGCGTCGATCAACCGGCTATAGACATCGATGACCTCGTTGTTGAGCGGGATACCCGTGGTCAGTGCATATCGAAGCCCCACCACGGTCGGGACGAGATCCGAACTGACCGCGCCGCTGGCCGTGACCGCCGGATCGACCTGACTCTTGGCAATACCGATCACGAAGTTCTCGGAGAAGATTTCGGCGCGGCCCTTGGCTTCCTTGACCTTGTCCTGAACGACATCCCAGGGCAGCCCCGAGGCCAGCGCGTCGAGATGGGTGGCGAACGCCTTGGCGAAGGCCTCGAAATCAGCTCCAGGATCCGCCTCGTCGTGGGCCGCGACCCACGCCCTGGCGAAGAGGCCGGTCATGAGCTTGCCCGCCTCCTTGGACTCGAGGTCCCGAATCTGATCCGTTCGGGCGAGCGCTTCTTTGTATTTTCCATCCATGAGATCGAGCCGGGCGAGGACGCTGTAGTATCCCTGAAGAGTGGCCGCATCATCGATCTCGTATTCAGCGAGCACGCCCTCGATGTCCGAACGGACCTTGCCAGCGAAATCGTTGAACGCTTCGGCCGACGTAATGACGCCGACAACCGATCCCTCCACCGGGTAGCTGAACCGCGGCAGGTCATCGAGATTCTCGATCCGGGTCTTGGCACCGACAATCGATGCCGGCGCCGCGGCAAGAAAGGCAATCAGGAAAAGCGCGCCAACGAAATTCACGGTCTTTCTGCTCTGCATGGGTATCCTCCATCACTCAGACTTCATACGGTCAACCATCGTTCACGGTTCTGATCATGTACTCAAAAATACCGCGAACAGGAATGCTATTCTAGCCCACGGGAAAGGGGTGTAATCAAGGCGATCATGGCGGGCGAAAAGAAAGTATACGACGAGAAGGCGATCCAGACTCTTGATGCCCTTGAACACATCCGTTTGCGCACGGGCATGTATATCGGCCGCATCGGTGACGGTTCCAACCCCGCTGACGGCATCTACGTCATGCTCAAAGAGGTCATCGACAACGCCGTAGACGAGTTCATCATGGGCCAGGGCAAACGAATCGAGATTACCCGGAACGGGCCCGAGGTCCGCGTTCGCGATTTTGGCCGTGGAATTCCATTGGGCAAGCTGGTCGACTGCGTGTCGAAGATCAACACCGGCGGCAAATACAACGACGATGTCTTCCAGTTCTCGGTCGGCCTCAACGGCGTCGGCACCAAGGCCGTCAACGCCCTGTCGTCGAGCTTCGAGGTCGCGAGCTTTCGCGACGGCAAGTTCAAACGAGCGAGTTTTGAACGCGGCTTGAAAACCAGCGAAAAGGGTGGCAAGGAGACCAAGGAACGGCCCGGCACGCTCATCCGCTTCGAGCCGGATCCCGAGATCTTTGGCGAATTCGAGTGGCGCGAGGAGTACCTCGAGCACCGTCTGCGCTACTACACCTTCCTCAACAGCGGGCTGGTCCTCGATTACAACGGCACGAAGTTCCTGTCGAAAAGCGGCCTCTCCGATCTGCTCGCCTACGAGCTCGGCGATGAGATGGCGCTGTACGAGCCCATCCACTGCAAGCTCGACCGTCTTGAGTTCTCCTTCACCCACACCCACGCCTACGGCGAAAACTACTTCAGTTTCGTCAACGGCCAGTACACCAACGACGGCGGCACCCACCAGAGCGCCTTCCGCGAAGGAATTCTCAAGGGAGTCAACGAATTCGCCAAGAACGGCTTTGCCGGGGAGGATGTCCGCGACGGGCTCATCGGCGCGGTGGCGGTCAAGGTCCAGGACCCGGTCTTCGAATCCCAGACCAAGAACAAGCTCGGATCGACGGATGTCCGCTCGTGGGTGGTCAACGCGGTCAAGGAACAGGTCGTCCTTTGGCTGCACAAGAACAAAGAGGACGCCGACAGGCTCCTCGACAAGGTCAAGAACAACCAACGGATCCGAAAAGAACTCTCGGCCATCAAGAAAGAGGCGCGTGAGCGGGCCAAGAAGGTTGCCATCCGGATCCCCAAGCTCATCGACTGCAAGGTCCACCTCTCGGACGCCAAGGGCAAACGGCGCGAGGAGAGCACCATCTTCCTCACCGAAGGCGATTCAGCCGGCGGCGCCATGATCCAGGCCCGCGACGTCCAGACCCAGGCCATCTACTCCTTGAAGGGCAAGCCCCTCAACACCCATGGCCTCGGTCGGGAGGCGGTCTACAAGAACGAAGAGCTCTACAACATCATGCGCGCCCTCGGGATCGAGGAGGATCTCGAGGGCCTGCGCTACAACCGCGTGGTCATCGCCACCGACGCCGATGTCGACGGGATGCATATCCGCAACCTTCTGCTGACCTATTTCCTGCGATTCTTCGAGGAACTCGTCTCAACCGGTCACGTCTTTATTCTGGACACACCGATCTTCCGGGTGCGGAACAAGAAAGAGACCGCCTACTGTTACTCCGAGGCCGAGCGCGACTCCGCGATCGAGAGGCTCAAAAACAACGAGGTCACCCGCTTCAAGGGCCTCGGTGAGATCAGCCCGAAAGAGTTCAAGCAGTTCATCTGCGACGACGATCACCTTCGCAGGATCACGGTTGGTTCGATGAGCGACGTCAAGCAGGCCCTCGATTTCTTCATGGGCAAGAACACGCCGGCGCGCAAGGAATACATCATTGAGCATCTGATCGCCGATATTGCGTAATCCCCCGTCCGTGCCCGTGCCCGAAACCGGGTCGGACGCGGACTCGGACTCGGACACGGGAGCGAAATGACCAAAGTCAAATCCCTCATGGGGCAGAACTTCATCGAGTACGCCTCATACGTGATCATGGATCGCGCGATCCCGGATCTCCGCGATGGGTTCAAACCGGTGCAGCGGCGGATCATGGCGACCCTGGCCAAAATGGATGACGGCAAATTCCACAAGGTCGCCAACGTCATCGGCGACACCATGAAGCTCCACCCGCACGGCGACGCCTCCATCGGCGATGCCCTGGTCGTCCTGGCCAACAAGGAATTCTTCATCGAGCGCCAGGGCAATTTCGGAAACATCATCACCGGGCACAGCGCCGCGGCGCCGCGCTACATCGAGTGCCGCCTCACCGATCTCGCCAGAGAAACCCTCTTCCACAAGGCCATCACCGAGTACCGTCCTTCCTACGACGGTCGCAACGAAGAACCCGTGGTTCTCCCGGCCAAGCTCCCGGTCCTGCTGCTCGCCGGCGCCGAGGGAATCGCCGTCGGGATGTCCACCAAGATCCTGCCGCACAATTTCGGAGAACTCCTCGAAGCGCAGATCAGGATCTTGAAAAACGAGCCCATGGAGATCTTCCCAGATTTCCCCACCGGCGGGCTCATGGATGTCGGTGAATACAACGACGGCCTCGGCAAGGTCAGGGTCAGGGCGCGGATCGAGAGCAAGGACCCAAAAACCATCGTCATCCGTGAGATCCCACCCACGACGACGACCGAGGGGCTCATCGCCTCCATGGAGTCGGCTTCGCTCAAGGGCAAGGTCAAGATCGGTTCCATCGACGATTTCACGACCGACAGGGTCGAGATCGAGGTCGGTCTATCGCGCGGCGTCTACGCCGACGAGGTCATCCCCCAGCTCTACGCCCACACCGACTGCGAGGTCTCGGTCAGCTGCAACATGGTGATGATCAAGGACGACCGCCCGGTGGAGATCGGCGTCTCCGAGATGCTCTGCTTCCTCACCGATCGGCTGCGGGAGATCATCAGGGCGGAACTCGACCTCGAGCTCGAGCAGTTGCAGGACAAGAAACATTGGCTCGATCTCGAGCGGATCTTTATCGAGAACCGGATCTACAAGAGGATTGAAGATGCCACGACCGCCGAGCAGGTCGTCTACGAGGTCAGGGTCGGGCTCGAACCCTTCCTCGGCGAACTCGATCGCGAGGTCACCGACGACGACATCGAGCGCCTGCTCAAGATTCCCATCCGCCGGATCTCGCAATACGACATCGACAAAAACCGTACCGACATCGCCGCCACGATCAAGGCGATCAAGAGGGTGAGCGCCAGGCTGAGCAAACTTACCGAGACCACCATCGCGTGGATCGAGGAAATCCTCGCCAAGTACGGCGATCGCTGGCCGCGGCGCACCGAGATCACGAGTTTCGAAACCGTCAACGTCCGCGCCGTCGCGCGCCAGAACCTCAAGCTCGCCTATGACCCTGAGACCGGATTCTTCGGAACCGCGGTCAAGGGCGACCGATTCCATCTCACGGTCTCCGAGTACGACAAGATCCTGCTGATCTCGAGGGACGGCACCTACCGGGTTGTGAGCCCCGAAGAGAAACTCTTCGTCCCCGACAAGGTCATCTGGGCGGGAGTGCTCGATCCCGACGAGGGGCGCGAGTTCACCGTGGTCTACCGCATGTCGGACAAGATGACCTATGGCAAGAAGATCCACATCAGGGCCTTCATCAAGGACCGCGAGTACCAGCTCATCAAGGACACCGACGGCCGGGTAGATATTCTCATCGAGGGGAACTCGGATGATCTCGTCCACATGGATTTTGTTCCCGCAAAAAGACAACGGGTGCGCGAGGCCGAGTTCGATCTCGCCGAGCTCGAGTTCAAGGGAGTGGGCGCCCTCGGCCGGCGCCTCGCACCGAAACCGGTATCCAAGCTCAGGAAGTACAAGCGCGGAGACACTCCCCTGCCCGAACCGGCCCCACCCGAGCCTCCCCCTGATCCAGGCGAGCAGCCGATGCTCTTCGAGGACGACTGATCACAGAGCGACCGAGGCACGCAGTCGATGGCGGTATTCCTTCGAATCAGCCGCGTTCCTCACCGCCTCGCACAATGGAACCGCCAAGACGCGAAGCGCGCGAAGACTCCGCAAAGCATCACATTGATTGACCCGGACTCCCTCCGATCCCAAACGTGAATTCGAAAACGGCAGCTTGCGATGAGTCAAAAAGATGGCTTAGCGGCAGCTTTGCGACCTTCGCGTCTTGGCGGTTCCATCTTGCGCTGGCGTTCGGATCGACCCTCCGGGTTACGCAATACCGTTGTCGGTCAACCAGCGATCGAGGACGAGCATCGTCCAGACCTGCTCGCTTGAGAACTTGGCGAATTTCGGGCGGCGGATGATCTTCGCATCGGCCAATCGGTCGAGGGCGCCGTCGAGGAGTTCGGGCTGCGTCTTGATCCAACGCCGGATGGGCAGATTGAAACCGCTCTTGGGCCGATCGAGGTGACCCGGAGGCAGCTTGGGCTCCATCAGCCTGCGGAGCAGTAGCTTGCCTGGTCCGCCGTCGGTGGCTCGAAGGAGATCCGGCGCCAGTCGGAGGGCGAACTCGACGACCCGGTGATCGAGCAGCGGCGGTCTCACCTCGAGGCTGTGCGCCATGCTCGTCCGGTCGACCTTGGTCAGAATCCCGTCGTGCAGGGTGGTGTTGATGTCGGCCCACTGCATGGCCTTTCGTGGATCGAGATCATCACGCCAGAAAGCCCGGATGTTCCACGCCGGGTCTTCGTCCGATGCGGTGACGAGATCGGGATGAAGCAGCGCAGCCTGCTGGATCGGGTTGAACGGGCTGACCAGGGTGACGTAGCGATCGAACCCGGTGAACGACTTGCGCTGGAGCGACCGCGCGGTGAGGCTCAGCGTCGGGGCAAGGCCGCCTGCCGCCCGCATGAACGTGTTGAGCACGGCTCCGGTCTGTTTCTGGTGGCGCTGATAGCCGAGAAAGAGCTCGTCGCCGCCCTCGCCGCTGAGCACCACGGTGACGTGTTTCTTGGCCATCCGGGCCACCGCCCAGTTGGACCACGCCGCCGAATCGCCAAAGGGCTCGTCGAAGAGGCGCGGCATGAGGGCCAGGGCCGGTTCGAGCTGGGTCCCTCCGACCCGTTCCTCGTAGTGATCGGTGCCGTACATCTCGGCCACGAGCCGCGCCGCCGGCGCCTCGTCGCGGTGCTTGACATCGATCCCGAGGGTGAAGGTCCGGGGTTTTGGCAGGTAGGCGGTGACCGCGGCAGAGTCGAGCCCGCCGGAGAGAAAGACGCCCACCGGGACATCGGACATGAGGTGCTCGGGCATGACGGTCTTGAGCACCGCGTCGAGGCCTTCTTCGGCCTCTCGGGGATCACTGATTTCGGAGGTGACCGCAGGCTTCCAATAGCGTTCGACGTCGATCCGGCCGTCCTGCCAAACGAGGGTGTGGGCAGGTGGCAACTTGCGGATGCCGTCATAGATCGTCTTGGGCGTCGGGATGTGGCGATAGGTGAAGAGATCGCGGATGGCCGTCCGATCGACGGCGGGGGTCCCGATCTCCATCAGGGCCTTGAGCTCGGAGGCAAAGGCGAGCTGTCCGTCCCGAACCCAGTAGTGGATCGGTTTGATCCCCAACCTGTCACGGGCGACAAAGAGCCGCCGGCGTCGCCGATCCCAGATGGCGAAGGCGAACATCCCCGTCAGGTGTCGAACACAGCCGTCTCCGTGCTCTCGGTAGAGGTGGAGGATGGTCTCGGAGTCCGTCGTCGAGTGGTAGCTCCCACCAAGCTCGGTCCGAAGCGCCTCGTGGTTGTAGGTCTCGCCGTTGTAAACCAGAACGAGATCACCCAGTTCCATGGGCTGATGTCCGGCCGAGGAAAGATCGACGATGGACAGCCGGCTCTGACCGAGCTGAGCGCCCTCGCCTTCCCAGACGCCGATGTCGTCGGGTCCACGGTGACGCAGTGTCGCCACCATGTGCGCCGCCGTACCCAGCTCGATCTCACCCCCAACGATCCCAACAATCCCGCAGATGGCGCGCCTCCTTTCGGCGATGACGAGAATAGCTCAACACGAAAATCGAGGGATTCTGGGTTCCCGGGATCGTCGATCCGAGCGGCAACGCACAATGGAACCGCTAGGACGCAAAGGCCGCCAAGACTCCGCCAAGCATCACATTTATTGACCCGGGCTCCCTCCGACCCCATGCGCAAACCCAATCGATTGAACCTTGCGATGAGTCAAAGGAATGTCTTTGCGGCAACTTAGCGAACTTGGCGTCTTGGCGGCTCCATTGTGCCTTTCGGCATGGAACGCGGATTCATGGAGTCCACCGCGATCCAGCCTGGACAAGAGCCCAACACCGAATCCCTAAGGCTGCACCTCGTCCAGGAGATCGAGGAACGCGTCGTAGTCCATGGCTTGCCAACTCTCCGCCGACACCGCGCCCTCGGCGCGGGAAATCACCGAGACCTTGTGCGCGGTCTCGACATCGGGCGCATCGTAGACATCCATGAAGTCATAGGGCCCGAGGATCGCGTAGTGCGAGATCCAGGTCACTTCGGGACAGGCGGTCTTGACCTTCTTGAGCCAGGCGCGGCCCATGGCGCGGCGCACCTCGGCATCGTGCAGGCTCTCCGGCGCGAGACGGGTCATCAGAACAAACCTCGGCATCTGTCACCTCCGTTTGGTTGTTTCTTCCACCATAGCGCGAATCGACTCGACGGGGAACCGGTTCCGCCACTGTCAGTAGCCTGACGCTCTATCCAGTATCCTCAGGTCCGACTCGTTTGACCTCAAATACCACGCTCAGACTCCGGGGTAGTCCATCAGCTCGAGATCGGGGATGCCGCCGAAGTGTTTGGTATTTCGCGTGACCAGGGGGGCGGCGTGTTGGACCGCCCAGGCTGCGATCCAGAGATCGGGTTTCGATCGCCCGATCAGGGCGGACTCGCGGCGGAGCTCGGCCACGATTGCCGCATAGCGATAGGCAGTTTCGAGGTCGACGTCGCCGATCTGGAAAAGCCGCAGAAACGCGAGCGACTGTGCGAGACGTTCCGGAGAGACCGCCGCGCCGCCTTCCAGGAACTCCCCCGCTGCGTGGGCCGGAACCGCGAAGACCGTGCCGGGGTTCCGGCCGAGAATCTCTCTTGCAGTCGAGGCAGGCTGGTCTCGCGTACGCCAGAGATCCACCAGAAAGGTCGTATCAAGGCAGATCATGCGTGTCCCAGGGCTCGTTCTCTCGGTTCTCAGCGACCTTTGCCAGCATCACCTGCGCGTCGTCATACGACAGCTCAGGCATCGCGGCGAGACCGCTGAGAATGTCGCGCCCGGTGTGAGCCTGACCAACATGATCGATGAGCCGATCGATGGCCTTGGAAAAGGACTCGCCCTCTCGCTTCACCCCTGCGAGCTTCTCGTAGACACGAGTGTCAACCGCAATTGTCTTGCTACTCATACATACAAAAATATATGTATGAAATCCCTCTGTCAAGATTCCGCGTCAGTACAGGATCTTATCCTCGCCGTGCTCGGCGATGAGTTCCTGGGCTCGCTCGAGGATTCGCTCTCGGCGGTCCCACAAGCTCCTGATTTCCGCCTTGATGAGGCTCGGTTTGAGCCGTTCTTCGAGCTGTGTCCGATCGAGGGATTCGAGCGCGGTCAAGAGACGTCGCGAGTACACCGGTGAGTGGAGCTCATCGATGAGTGCTTTCTCGGGGTGGAACGCCATGGACGAGTCGACCTTGTAGACTCGAAAATCACGATCGACGAGGATGTTGCGGATATTCGAGAAATCCTGGTCGGCGATGAGCTGCTGGAAAAATCGGAGATCGTACATCTGCTGATTGAAGAGTTTGCGATCGGGAGGTTCGATTCCCCGCTCCTTGCGTTCGGCCTCGGTATCGGCTCCTTCGACCCACAGGCAGACCGAACCCTTGCGAGAGAAGAGCTTGCGCTCGACGCAGGCCGGCACCATCTCTAAATCGAGCATCTCGGCGAGCTCGAAGGCCGCGATCTCGTGCAGATAGGAGTCCTTGACCATCGGCACTTCGCGCCCGTCGCCATAGCGGAAGACCCCCCGATGCAGCGTGTTCTCGTCCTTGAAGATCACCCTGAGGGTCCGGGCGCCGTCACTGAGCTCCATTCGGCGCGGCGAGGTGATGGCGAGGTCATCGAAATCCTCGGGTTTGCTGACGACCTCGGCGGTTTGGAGAAATGCCACCGCCTCCGGTCCGGTAAGAGGCAGACCCACCACGATCTTTTCGTCGGGGGTCTCTCCCGCCACCGCGGGGCCGACGGAAAGCAACAGGAAAAGCGACACGGCAAAAAGTAATTTGATTCTCATAATCATTGCCTATCATACCTGTCCCATGGCTCGGGCAGCAAAATCACTCTGCGTGGCAGCCTCAACCGATCGGATACAAGGTCGATTCGGAAGAGTTTGGAACTTAATTGCAGGTTCGTTCGTTCAAACCTATGGAGCGCCCAGTGCATCCAATCGACGGAGGAAGCCATGCAGAAAACCCGATCGCTGATCCTGATCACCGCCCTCATCTTGACCGCAACCGTGGCCCAGGCCCAGGTCGAACTTCACCAGGAACACACTTTTGACGCTCGACCGGGACAGACCGTCTCCATCGATGTGTCCTTCCACAGGGTCGAAATCAGGATCCAACCGGGGGCAGAGGTCCACGCGGTGGTCGATCTCTCTGCGAGCGGCTCCAGCGACAAGGCCGAAAGGGCCATCGAAGAGCTCAGACCCATCTTTTCCGAGAAGGGCGACACCATCATCATCCGATCCACCCGCAAGGGCGGTTGGAACTGGTCCAGCGGCAAGATCAAGGGCGAGGTCACCGTGACCATGCCGCCCGATCTCAACCTGACGGTGGACAGCTCGTCGGGTTCCGTGACCATCGATGGCGATCTCGGCGACGGCAACGTCAACTGCGACGCCTCATCGGGATCGGTCACCGTGAGGGGCGCGATGCAGTATTTGAACGTGGACACATCCTCCGGCTCGATCAAGGCCGAGGTCACCCGCCCGCTGGAGAGCTTCAAGGCCGACGCCTCTTCGGGCAGCATCCGGCTGAGGGGCGGCGCCCACAGAGCCTCCGTTGACACCTCGTCGGGCAGCATCACCCTCTCAGGTCTCCGCGGCGATGCCGAGATGAGTGCTTCATCGGGCAGCATCTCGGCTCAGTGGGATTCGATTCCTCCCGGACGCATCGATCGACGCGGGAGCGAGTTCGGGCAGCGTCACCCTCGAATTACCGGCCGGCACCGAGATCTCGGGAAGCGCCAAGACCAGTTCAGGAGGGATCCGCAGCGACTTCCCCGGCACCTTCGAAAAACGCAGCGCAACGTTCAGGGGCGGCTCAGGAGCGGTGGAGGTTCGGGTGAGCACCTCGTCGGGAAGCGTGAAGGTGCTCGAGAACTGAGCGCAATCACAGATTGCAGGATTGAACCGCAAAGACGCAAGGGGCGCAAAGGCATCGCCAGGCCACCCCAACAGAGAGCGGGTAACGCGTAGCTTGAAGGTTGTCGGACTTCGTAGTGACGACGTATCGACTGGAGCGTGTCTGAAGGGCAAGCTCGAAGCTCGCCCCCACAACCATCGCATCGCAATGGGTCGATTGTGGGGCGGGCATCCTGCCTGCCCTTCAATGACCTTGAAGAGGCATGGACCGTTCTACGAAGTCAGAGACCCCGTCGGGCCCGAAACCCAACTCCCAATGCGATGGAATCTGCGATGGATCTATCTGCGCTATCTGCGGTTGCTTCGTGCGATGGTGCGATGCTCCTCAATCCAGCATCCAGCATCGATTATCTAGGGAATAGTCGCCGACCACCCCGAGGTGTTTCCGGTCTCGAAGCCATCGATGAAGACCGGCCAGACGGATGAGATCTCGTGAGAGAAAAGACCCGGCGTGCCGAACTCGGTGGAAAGATAGACCGGCCAGACCCGATTTCCGGTCATCGCCATGCCGAGATAGTCGCCGATGAATTGACCACCGCCGAGATCGGTCACGGCCGAATCGAAGCTCGACGCCGTCAATCGATGTCTGGACCAGGTCGTACCTCGATCGTCGCTCCAGGCGTAGAAGGCATCGATCCAGGCGTTGGACGCGGCGTCGCTCTGCACCGTCAGACTCGTGTCGAGATAGAGCAGGTGGAGGCGGCCCTCGCCGTCGATCTCGAGCCAGGGGAAGAACTGATCTCCCGCCGGTTCGGGGTCCTCGCTGATCACCACCGGAGAAGTCCAGGTGGCACCTTGGTCATCGGAGCGAGTGAGCCAGAGATCGACATCGGATTCACCGCCGATAAATGAGCTGGTGTCGAAATAGACGCAGAACAGGGCCCCATCCGTGGGGTCCACCGCGAAGGACGCCAACTGAGGAACGCGGAAGTCGCCCGGGATCTGGGGAGAGTAACTGACATCCCAGACGTCAAGAAGCGTCGTCACGGTACCCGCAGTGGTGATCGTCTGGCCGCCGTCGGCGGACCTTTTCATCATGTGGCGGTTGCCGTAGTTCCAGTACGAAATGTAGACGGTGCCATCGGGCCCCACCCTCGGCAGAAAACCGATCCCCGATCCGAGGGACGCGGGGAACGACCAGCTGTCGCCGAGGTCGTCCGAATACTGAAGACCGAGATTGTAGACCAGGTGAAGCCTGGTGGTGTCGGGCATGCCCGGCCGCGGACCCGCAGCCATCCAACCCTTGTCGGCCGAACTGCTGACATAAGTCGTGACCGACGGTTCGAAAGTGTCCGTCCCAGGTTGCTTGCGGGCGACGAACACGCCCCCGCCGGTGTCGAAGGCGATGGCCCCGACCCACACCGTCCCCGTGCGGGGATCACTCGCCGTCATGGGGTCGCCTTCCACGTCCGCCTGGTTGGCGGCAGGGGCGCGCACCACCTGGTCGGTCCAGTGATCGCCGTCGATGCTGACGGCGACACCTGTACGGATGGCTCCCGAACCATAGTCGTTCCACCCTGCCACCACTTCTGTCTGAGCCCCGGCCGCCGCCGAGGTCTCGTTGGCCCGCGTCGAACCGAGGGTTGTATTGAGCCGCACCTGTGGGCCGACCACCGGATCGGCCACGGCGCCATCCGAATGGTCGAAAGACGCAGTCGGCGCCTCCCCTGTGGCGATCATCTCCGCAAGCTGGTTTGGCACGGACGCGCCGAGAGTCTCGGCCGCCATGAGGTGCTCGCGGGCCTCGACCGGGTTTGACTCCAACCAGTAGGCGGCGGCGAGCCGACTGTGCGCATCACCGTGGTTCGGATCGAGTTCGAGGACCCCCCGCCACGCGGCCATGGCTTGATTGCGCTCCCCGAGCCGGTGCAGGGCCACACCCCGGTGGAAGTGGGCATTGGCATCGGAGGGATCGACGCTCACCGCCGTCGAAAACGCGGCCAGAGCAACCTCGGTCCGGCGTGTAGTCAGCAGTGCGTGTCCCAGCACGGTCAGCATTCCGGCATGACCGGGAGCACCTCGAACACCGGCCACCGCGCGTTCGACGGCCGGAGCTCGGAGTCCGCGATCGAGCAGATCATCGACCTCGTCCATCAGAGCCTGGATCGCCGGCTCCGGCAGCATCGGCGCGGGATCCGCGACGATCAGCCCGTCCACCACCGTCACTCCCTCGAGGGCCCGGTCGAACTGCAACCGGCGAAAGTCCGACACCGGACTCAGACCGTTTTCATCGCCGGGGCCGCCACACCCCACGATCAGGAACAAAGGAAAAAGGGAGGTCACGAGCAGGCGACAGAGCTTCATGGGTTTCTCCAAGCGCAGTTCGGTTGCCGAAAGCGTATCGCGCCGATCGGGAGGGACTGCGCCCTGGACCGCCAGCGAGGTTGTTTACGCCCCTTTGCCATTCATCGAGGCCATCTTCCTCGCGATCAGCAACGCCATCTCCAGCGACTGCTCGTAGTTGAGTCGCGGATCGACGCGCGACTCATAGGCGCGACGAAGATCGGCCTCGGCGAGTCCCCGTGCGCCGCCGACACACTCGGTGACGTTGTCGCCGGAAAGCTCGAAGTGAATGCCACCGAGATACGAGCCCATCTCGTGGTGGACATCGAAGCTCTGCTCCACCTCGCCGATGATGTTGTCGAACCGCCGGGTCTTGATCCCCTCGGAGGTGGTTTCGGTGTTGCCGTGCATGGGATCGCAACACCACACCACGCTGCGACCGCTCGCCTGCGCCGCCCGGATCAACGGCGGCAGCCCGTCGGTGACCCTGTCGAAACCGAATCGGTGAATGAGGGTCAGACGGCCGGGTTCGTCATCGGGATCGAGGATCTCGATGAGCTCGGTGAGCCACTCGGGGGTCATGCCCGGCCCGATCTTGACTCCGATGGGGTTGCGGATGCCCCGGTAGTACTCGACGTGGGCGCCGTCGATCTCGCAGGTCCGCATCCCAATCCAAGGAAAATGCGTTCCCAGGTTGTACCACCCTTCGCGGCGAGGCACCTGGCGGGTTACCGCTTCTTCGTAGGGCAGATGAAGACCCTCGTGGCTGGTGAAGAAATCGACCCTGCTGATCTCTCCGGCTGTCGAATCGGCAAGGACCTCCATGAATCGAATGGAGTCCGATATCGACTCCACCATCGCCTGGTACTCGAGGGCCCTCGGTGAGTGCTCGACGAAATCGAGATCCCAGTACTCGGGGTGGCGGAGATCGGCAAATCCTCCCTCGACCAGCGATCTGATGAAGTTGATCGTCAACGCCGAAGTCTCGTATCCGCGCAGCAGCCGATCTGGGTCGGGGATGCGTTCCGCTTCAGTGAAGTCGGGCCCATTGATGAGATCGCCGCGGTAGGAGGGCAGGCTGACCCCGTCGCGGGTCTCGGTGTCTGAAGATCTCGGTTTGGCATACTGGCCGGCAAACCGACCGACCCGGATGACCTTGCGCTTGAGGCCGTAGGTCAGCACCAGGCTCATCTGGAGGAGGACCTTGAGCTTGTTTGTGATGATCTCTGCCGAACACTGGTCGAAACGCTCGGCGCAGGCGCCGCCCTGAAGGAGGAAACGACGCCCCTCGGCGGCCTCCGCGAGCTGCGCCTTGAGACGCTCGATCTCCCACGAGGTCACCAATGGCGGCAGGGACGAGAGTTCGCCGATGGAACGGTTCAGCCGCTCCGGGTCCGGATAGGTCGGCTGTTGACTCGCCGGGTGTTGACGCCACGAAGAAGGGGTCCAGTCAGTCATGGCCGCGAATCATACCTCAATGACCCGGTTTCAGAGCCGGTGCGAGCCGGATGGGCCTGGCCGCGATACGGTGCATAGGCAATCTCCGCATAGACGCATCGCATCAGGAAGACGGCCTCAGCCTTATTTCCAACCGGGAACCGGCAGCGGCCGGAACTGGTAACGCAAGGAGAGGATGTTGGCGCGCCCGTGGTCCTTGACGTTGGAGTTGATGTAGTTGAACTTGAGCGCGGAGGTGCTGCTGAGATACCAGTTGAGTCCGAAGCTGATATCGACCATCTCTCCGCCGGTGATACCGCTGTCGTTGAGATCGACGTTGGAGATGCGGCCCGTCAGCTCGAGCGCCCCGCCCGGTCGCTTTCTGAAGATGCCCTCGCTGCGGCGTCTTCGGCTCCACCCGGCTGAAGGTCAGCCAGACCGGTGTCGTAGGACTTGTGCTCACCGGTGATGAACCAGCTCACCTGGATATAGCTTCCCCAGAACCTTGCACTTCCCGAAATCGGTGCCGCTGACGTTGGACTGAATGTACTCGGCCTGAAAGGACAACGGACCGCGAACCCCGACGAACTCAAGACCATAGAGCTGGATCCTCGAAGCCGGGAAATTCCCGGTATCGACAAGGAAATTGACAAACCGCGCCTCCGGCCGAGACCGGTAGTGCGTTGTCTCCATTTGGATCTCGAGTACTGAAAGACCCACCGACGTGGAGTAACTTTTGACCACCGTCGCGATAGACCGGCAACCAGGTAACTCGGGTCGTGACCGATAGGACGGAGTTGGACGCGTTCGCCTCGTTGTTCTTGCCCCAGGAGAAGAAACCCACCGCCCACGACAGCCTCTTTTTCTTGGCGGTGTCGTAGACCATGTAGCCGATATTGTTGCCGGGCGTGAAGGTCCAGACCGGCAGCGACGGCTCGAGAAAATTGGTGTAGTAGCTGCTCATCATTCGCTCGAAGCTGAACGGTTCCTGGAATTGACCCAGCCGGAACTGGCCGACCCGGTAACCGAAGACATTGAGCCCGTGCTCGCGGCCTTCGACGAAGATATCGCCAAAGCCGGGATCCGCACCGAAGGTGAACGACACGCTGTATCGCAGGTGGTGGTCGACGGTCCCCTGGGCGTAGAGTGAGAACCGCCGGATATCGAAGCTGTCGCCGAGGTCGACGCCGGTCTGCGCCATCTTGTCGTCGGCCTTTGCCAAGGTCCCGTCGAGCTGAAGCCTGGCGCTGGCGCGAATGGTCAGTTTGCTGTCGAAGAAATCCCAGACCAGGAGCCCACGAACACCGTCTCTGAAGGTTTGCCATTTTTCACCGGGCTTCTGTTTGGCGGTTTCGGGGTAGGCGTTGAGGTCGAACTGCTTTTTCGGCTCCTCGGGGATCTCGTTCTTGCTCTCCACCTCCGGCGCTGCCCCTTCGGTCGGCTCTACGGAATCGGATTCTTCGGTGGATTCCGAATCCGGAATCGGGGTCGGTGTTGCTCCGGCCGCTGCGATTCCCTCGCCAGGTTCGGACTCGACGTCGGGTACCGGCGTCGCCTCAGCCGTCAATCCGGGCTCGTCGACCGGAACGATCTCGGTCGCGGACTCATCGCTCGGTCCGGCATCGACCACCGCGTCCGATTCCGGTGCCGGTGTCGCTGTCGGAGGTGGGGTCGGGCTCGGTGGGACGGCTTCCTGTGCCGAGACACCAACCGAAAGCAAGATCAGAATCAACCCCAGCCTCAGGGCGGTTGGAAGAACAACCGAGAAGAACCGAATAGAGCAGATCCTGAATTCGCTCAGAACATCACCTCGAAGTTGACACCGTAGACCCAAACCTCATGGCCGTCGACGAAATCGACATTGACCGTTGGTCCGATGCCAAATCGGGATCCGACATGAAAGTAGTAGGCGGTCCCGAGCCGAAGAACAAAATAGGTCTCGTCCTCGTCTTCCGCGGCGGCTTCCGCTTTGAGGAGGTGGTGCTCGACCGTTCCACGTCCATTGTGGTACTCAATGCCGGGGGCGGCGAGGAGGACGAATTCGCCGGCGAAGGTTTCCAGAAGACCATCGGGGCGATCACCGCGTTGCTTTGGTCGCCACCCGCATAGTCGATGAATCCACCAACTCCCCAATGGGGTGACAGGTTGCGGCCGTACTCGAGTGCCCCAGGTAGGCTCGGTTCCGTGACCCTGCTCGTTGGTCGCACCGAGAAAGAGAGCTAAGGCATTCTTGAAGTGGTGGCCGCTTTCACCGTGGTGTTCAGTTCCGGCAACGTGCTCGGCGGACTCAGTGTGGTCCTCTTCGGCCATCGCTGGAAACGCCGACATCGCCAGCGCGAACACACAAATACTCACCAAATAATACTGTCGGAAACCCATCGATTCCTCTCCGCGAGAATCACTACACCTCTGCATTATGGCCCGACCAAAGGGAAAAATGAAACATCGACTGGTGACAACTGTTCTCGATGGATGAATTTTCGGCCGAGCGGCCCACCGCCGGTTAAACTAGAATCCATGGCCGAAGCGCATCCACGGAGTCCATCTCGATGACGACCACAAACGAATCGCAGCCCCCGCAGCTCTCTTCGATGCTTCCCGCCGTTGCGCTTGTCTTCGGTCTCGGGGCGGTTCTCCTGAACGCCCAATCGGCGCGCGGCTTTGGACCGGTGGGTTCACTGCTCATCGTCGGGCTCTGGGTCATTCTGTGGACCCTGGCAACCCTCGGCGCGGGTAGATCCATCATGGGCTGGTTTCGATCCGGCATTCCGGAAACCACCGAGGATCTGCTTCTGGCCTGCGTCATGGGGTCAGCGGTCCTCTCGGCTTCAGCGGTTGCGCTATCACTCGCCGGCTGGTTCCGCCCCGGTCCGCTCCTCGGAGTCCTCGTGACCGCCGCGATCATCGGGGGCGTTGACCTCTACCTCCGCCCCGTCACTCCGCCGCGCCTGGAGGGCCGCACCATCGGACTCGCAGCGCTGTGGCTCATCGCTCTGGCGGTGGCGGCGACGGTCACCACTTTTTACGACCAGTGGCACCAGCACCTGGGTTTTCCGTGGCTGTGGCTAAGAGAGGGCTCGATTCATTTGATTCCGAGGAACTTCTACTCGTACATGCCGGTGAACTCGAGCCTGATGTACGCCTATGGTCTCGGCAGCCTGGGGGCGTGGTCCGCGCAGGCGATTCACTGGTGGAGCGGGGTGGTCACGGTGCTCATCTGCGGCGTCATGGGTCGCAGGGTTGTCACCGACGAGGGAGGCTGGTGGGCCGCGCTTGTGATGGCGACCACTCCCGCGATGGTCCACCTGGCGGCCTCCGGTGGCTCCGACCTGGTGGTAACCATGTTTGCCGCCGGCGCCTGGCTTGGTCTGTTGCGCACCGCCGACGGAGAGCCTCACCCGCTTCGCTGGTGGCTCCTGGCCGGCGCCTGCGCCGGGTTGGCGGCGGGGACCAAGTACACCGCAATAGGGACGGTGGCCCTGCCCCTGGCAGCCGGCGCCGTTCTTCTCCACCGGCCGTGGCGGCGCGGGTCACTGTCCACGTTCATCGGTGGCGCAGGGATGGCGACCATCGGCGGGACGCTGACTCTCGGGCCCTGGATCCTCCGTAACCTCCTCACAACCGGTGCGCCGCTCTTTCCGTTCATGACCGGTCCCTTCCGAGACCTCGCCACCACCGACCGCGAGGCGGTGGAACGCTTTGCAGGGTGGCTTTCGGGTTTCGATCTCAGCCCGTCCCACATCCTGGACGGGCTCGGGTTGGGCACCTTCACCGCACCGGTCGGCGGGTTCGCCCCGGCGGGGCTGTTCTGGTTGGGCGCCGCAGCCGCGACCCTGATCGTGCTGCCGCGAATCCTGCGGCCGCCTGTGGCGGCGCTCGTGGCGGGGGCGCTGGTCGGAATCTCATTCTGGCTGACCGGGCTCCACGTGGTTCGCTATCTGCTCCCGGCCCTGGTGCCGGCCGCCGCGGTCCTCGGCGGAGGGATTGCCGAGACGCTTCGATTGTCGACACGACCGGTTCGCTGGGCGTCCCTCACCCTCGTGCTGGCCGCGGTGACCTGGAACGTGACGACCCTTCTCCACCCGGTGGGGATGCAACGTCTCGGCTGTTCCCTTGGCGTCAACCCGGTTGAACCGCTCCTCGAGCGATGGGTCAGCTCGTCTCTTGCTTTTGACGCAGTCGATGCTCTTCCGGAGGGCGCCAAGCTCCTGCTCGTCGCCGAGAGCCGCGCCCTCGGCTTCGAACGCGATGTCGAACTCGAGCACCCCTTTGGCGAGTCTCGTCTCGAGGAACTCGCAAGGACCAACTCATCGCCCGAGGAGATGTCCGCGGAGCTGGCCGGAGAGGGATTCACCCACGTTTTCACCAACCGTTGGGAGGCTCGGCGAATCGCGGACATGCGTCGCCGCCCGCGCTATTTCGTCCACGGGGACGAACCCACCATGGTACGTCTCGATCTCTTCGCCAAGACCTGCCTTCAGCCTGAGTGGCTGGGGCATGGGGTCTCGCTCTACCGACTCGATCCGAGTTGCGAATCCACCGGGGCGGGGGATCTCGCCACCTGGTGATCAGTCGTCGCCGGTGAACATCCCGACGAATGACGAGACGATGCTGACCCCGAGAGCCCCGAGCACCGCCCACCAGAAGCCGGCCACGTGGAAACCCGGCACCAGCTTGGAGGCGAGCAGGAAGGTGAGTCCGTTGACCACCAGGTAGAAAAGCCCGAGAGTGAGAATCGTGATCGGCAGGGTGAGGATGGTCAGCAGCGGGCGGATCAGCGCGTTGACCAGACCGAGCACGATGGCCGCGATGGCGAGGGCCTGGGTGGAGTCGACGTTGACTCCGGGGAGGACCCAGGCGGTCACCCATAGCGCCAGGGCGATGACAAGCCAGTGAATCAAGAAACGTCTCATGTATCTGCCTCCTTCAAAATCGATGCATTTGAATCGTCGCGCCATCATAGCAAGCGGCGCCAGCCCCCACCCGCGGCACAGGACGAATACCCGAGCAGGATGGTGTATCTTCACAGCAACTCAGCATCCATGTCTGTGGACGCGATTGAAAGGGACGCGAATCTCATGAAACGAACTCTTTTCTCCGGCATGCTCGTGGTGCTCGTCCTGGCGGCGGCCACCCAGACCGAGGCCCAACAGATCGAGATCACCCCTTTTGTGGGTTATCAATTCGGTGGTGAACTCGAGGAAATCGGCGACGATCCGATCACCCGCAAGCTCGACCAGAACCCCACCTGGGGTCTGATGCTCAATGTCGGCATCACCAGTCTCGATCAGGTGGAGGTCTACTACTCGAGCCAGGGGACCGACCTCAATCGCGGAACGGACCCGGCGGTGGGAGTCACCGTCGATCACTTCCAGATCGGCGCCATCCACCAGTACGCCCCGAACCGGCCGATCAATCCCTACATCGGCATCTCTCTCGGCGCCTCGAAGTTCGTCATCGAGGGCGACAGCGACACTCGTTTCTCCGGCTCCCTCTCCGGTGGCGTCAAGATGGTGGTCTCCGACCATCTCGGTTTTCGTTTCGATGCGCGAGTCTTCGGGATCTCCACGGGATCGAATCCCATCACCTGCTCCGACGAACTCTGCATCGGTTACCCCGACACATCGATCATCTGGCAGTACACGATCAACGCCGGGGTGATGATCCACTTCGGGGGCAGGTAACGCGTCCTTCCTGCGATACAATCCCTCCGTAGATAAGCTGCGAGTCACAGTGATCGAAGGTCAGGGGGGAGAGCCATGATCAAGTTCATCCAATGCGTCCGAAAAAAACCGGAGGCCTCAATCCAAGAATTCCGCCGATCCTGGAAGATCTACCAGGCAAAGGCGACCGAATTGGCCAGGGCCATGAACGCGCAGGGGCTCACTTTCTGCACCACTCTCAACGTCGAGGAGAACCTCCAGGTGATGCTCACACGGGGCACGTCGGAGCCCTACGACGGGGTGGCCCAATTTCTGATCTCCAACGCACCCAGGACCATCGAGGCGCTCAGCCGCGAGCCCGGGAAGAGCCTCATGGCGGATCTCCAGAAGCTCCAAACCGAGTTTCTCGATCTGGAGAATTCGGCCTTCTTCTTCGCAGCCGAGGACGTGGCGATCCGCCGATGAAACCGCTGATCAGCCTCGCAGTCTGTTGCGCCTTCTCGATCTCGGCGGGAGCGGCGGACCGCGAGGCGAGCCTCGCGGATCTCTATGAGAGAGTCGGTCCATCCGTGGTGGAGATCGCCACGATCCAAGAGGTTATTTCGGACAAGGGTCCTGCCAAGAGGGCGCGGAGCGGCGGGCTCGGGTCGGGTTTTCTGGTCTCCGAGGACGGACTCATCATGACCGCCGCTCACGTGGTCCAGATGGCCGAAGATGTTGCTGTTCGCTGGGTGAACGGTGAGGTGAGCAAGGCTAGAATCGTCTCGTCCAACCCCAACGCCGATGTCGCACTCCTGCAAGCCGAGGATGTCCCCGAGTCCATCAAACCTCTGGTTCTGGCCGATTCCGACCCGGTTCGGGTGGGCGACGAGGTCTTCATCATCGGCGCACCCAGGAAATACGCCAACACACTCACCGTTGGGTACGTCAGCGCACGAAGGAAACCGGACGATCTCTTCGGCGGCATCGAGCCGGTGGAATTGCTCCAGACCGACGCGGCCATCAACGAGGGCAACTCCGGCGGCCCCATGTTCAACATGGCTGGCGAAGTCATCGGCGTGGTCAGTCACATCTTCTCTCAATCCGGCGGTTCACAGGGGTTGGGATTCGTCGTGACCTCGAATATGGCTCGGACCGAAATGTTCGAGAAAAAGCCATTCTGGAGCGGAATCGACGGTTTTCAGCTCAAGGACGGGTGGGCCAAGATCTTCAATCTTCCCCAGGACGCGGGGATCCTCATCGAAGGCGTGGCGGCGGGATCGGCGTCCGCGAGAATCGGCCTGAGGCCCGGGTCGTACCGCGCCGAGATCGAAGGGCAGAAACTCACCGTCGGTGGTGATGTCATCCTCGCCATCCAGGGCATCCCCGTCGGCGCCGAGAATTTCGGACCCAAGGTCGAACAGGCCGCCAATGCACTCGGAGAGGACGGTCTTCTCGAACTCAAAGTGCTCCGGGAAGGTCAGATCATCTCGCTCAGCAAGCCCATCGGGGAGCTGCGCTAGCGCGCGGCGCCGAAAAACCGCAAGTCCTGGCCGCGGCTTCACGCCGATCGAGGATGAGTCGAGAGTCGTGAATAGGGGAGCCGGAAGGCATTGCGACTTCGTATCGCACCTCGCGCAACCTCAACGCTGAGATTGAAACAGGAAGATCACGAAGGGTCACGAAGACGGCCACGAAGCATCCCAGTTGAGAGTATCGATTCAGCTCCGGAACGAAGTACGACTTCGTGGATCGGCAGTGGTTGCTTCAGCGGCTTTTTTGAAACGCAAAGAACGTCAGGACCGCAAAGACCATCGCAAAGAATTCAAAAAGAGACCCATCACAACGGACGTCAGCAGATACCGCCTGGCTTGATCGACCTCCTCGTCGAGTGTACGCCGGCGCGAGGCAGCGATAGTGCGATGGCTCTAAAATGCGATGGCCTTTGCAATGTTCTTGGCGTTCTTGGCGATCTTTGCGGTAAAACTGCGATGAGGCCGTTGCATTTCAACACGTGGTTGAGGTTTGTAAGATCAACACACGAAGTAGTGAACCGCTCCGGCTTCGAATACCCACTTTCAGATTGTGATGCTTCGTGAAAACCTTGGTGGCCCTTCGTGCCCTTCGTGTTTCAAACAAACCGCTGAAGCCACCACAAGCCTGCCACGAAGTCGCTGAACGCCTCGGCCACGAGGACCCGACTCACGACCCACGACTTGCGCCGGCGGCGGCGTATTTGAGCACCAGGTCCCGCCACGGACCGGTGGCCTTCAGCCTGGAAAGATTGCCGAAGTGGCCGCCGAGTGAACGGTTGATGAAAATGACATCCTCGGGAAACTCCATGTCGAACTTCTGTTCCCAGTCCTGGAACCCGAGCCGGATGAGATGGCCGTAGATCTCCTCGTTGTCTTCGCCGAAGGTATACGGAGGGTCGGCCCTGAAGACCTCGCTGATCGTCGCAATATAGGGCTCGATCAAATCGACGTCCACGGGCCGGCCGTCTCTCATGAGCAACCCGATCCCGGCAAAAATGGCCGGTAGATCGGCGACTCGACCGTCGATGACGGCCACGAACGCGTCGGCGTAGGCCCGGGCGAGATCCACCGGAACCTCCTTGACGCAGCCAAAATCGTAGACCACCACACGCCCGTCATCGAGGAAGGCGAAGTTGGCCATGTTCGGATCCGCGTGAACGAGACGGTGCTCGATGATGCCCCGCATCTGAAACTCTGAAAGGACCACTCCCCAGCGGTTCCTGAGATCGGCCGGGTACACCTCCGAACACGCATCGCCCGGTGCGATACCCTCGACGTACTCCATGGTCAGCACATTGCGCGCAGTGGCCTCATCGACCACCCGGGGGATGACGATCTCGGTCACGTCGCGGTGGAGTTCCGTCATCCGGCGGATGTTATCGGCCTCATGGAGATAGTCGATCTCGGCGAGCAGTCCGGCGCTGAGCTCGCCCCAGATCGGCTCCATATCGGCATCGGTGAAGAGCGCCACCAACCGTTTGAAGATGATCTTGAGGTTCTTCAGATCGGCCCTGACGATTTCGTCGATGAGCGGGTACTGGACCTTGACCGCGACCTCACGACCATCGCGAAGCCGTCCTCGATGGACCTGGCCGATGGAGGCCGCGGCGAACGCCTCGAAGTCGAAGCTCTCGAAGAGCTCATCGAACCCGGGCAGCGCCCCCCTGACCTCGAACTCCATCACCTCCGCGGGAACCCGAGGCGCCTCTTTCTGCAATCCACGCAGGACCTCCGCGACCTCGGGAGGGAGCAGGCCCTCCTGCAGGCTCAGCATCTGACCGACCTTCATGGCGGCGCCCTTGAGCTCACCCAGGGTTTCGACGATGCGCAGCGCATTCTTGACCAGGTTCTCGGTCTGCCGGTTTCTCTTGTTCGGACCCGAACGCACCACATCGAGCGCCTGGCTGGTCACCACCGATGCACCGACCCTGCCCGCCAGGCCCCCGAGTTTGAGGAACCGGCGCGCCGCCGAGGTGATCATGTCGTCACTGCTCACCGTCACCGACCCCGATCGAGCGCAGAATCAGAGAAGATTTCGCTCCCCGGCCGCACGCTCGAGCTCCTCCCGGAAATCCGGATGAGCAATGTCGATCAGGCTGCGCGCCCGGTCACGCAGGCTTCGGCCCCAGAGGTTGGCGATACCGTACTCGGTGACCACGTAGTGCACATCAGCTCGAGTGGTGACCACACCCGAGCCCTGCAGCAGGGTATTGGTCAGGCGCGACACCTTGCCCCCTTGGGCGGTCGACGGCAACGCGATGATGGGCACCCCGCCCTTGGACCGTGCGGCTCCACGGATGAAGTCGAGCTGGCCGCCGAAACCGGAGTAGACCCGGGTGCCGATGGAATCGGCGCAGACCTGCCCAGTCAGATCCACCGAAATCGCCGAGTTGATGGCGACCATCCTGTCATTCTGAGCCACGATGAACGGATCATTGACGTACTCGTTTGGGTGAAACTCCATAAAGGGGTTGTTGTCGACAAAATCAAACGCGCGGCGGGTGCCGATCACGAACGACGTCACGATCTTGCCCCGGTGAAGGGTCTTTCGCTCGTTGGTAACGACCCCGGCCTCGAAGAGATCCACCAGACCGTCGGAGAACATCTCGGTGTGAACCCCGAGGTGTTGCTTGTCCGTGAGAAAGTCCAGGACTGCGTCCGGGATCTCGCCGATCCCCATCTGCAGGGTCGCTCCGTCAGGGATGAGCGATGCGATGTTCTCGCCGATCATCCGCGCGGTTTCCGACACCTCGGGCGCCATGGGGTGTTCGAGGATCGGGGTGTCGATCTCCACCACGTGGGTGAGTTTGGAGACGTGAACGAATGAGTTGCCCAGGGCGCGGGGCATCTGTTGGTTGACCAGCGCGATCACCGTTTGAGCATTCTCGACCGCGGCCTTTGTGGCATCGACACCGACACCGAACGAACAGAATCCGTGCTCGTCGGGGGGCGACAGGTGGACAAGCGCCACATCGACGGGCATGAGTCCGTCGGTGATGAGCGAAGCCACCTCGTGCAGGTGAATTGGGACAAAGTCGGCGCGGCCGTCGTTGACTGCCTGACGAACGTTGCCGCCGGTGAAGAGCGCCCGGTGGCGGAAGTGCGGCTCCATCCCGGGTGCGACATACGGCGCCGCCGCCAGAGTGAGGATGTGGACGACCTCGACATTCTCGAGTTCAGGGGCGCGATCGACCATGGCGTCGATGAGCTGGACCGGCGTGTTGCACCCGGGGTGGACCCAGACCCGGTCACCGGATTTGATGTCCTTGACCGCCTCGGCGGCGGTGGTCGTGCGATGGCGATAGATTTCGACCCATTTCATGACGGACTCCTCACCCTGCCGTCACATCGAGGTAGGGCGCACCGAGATCTTCTGCGAGCCGCCTGCGGACACATCGGCCGTTGTAGGTGTAGGTCCCGCGGTGAATTGCGCTATTGGACCGGATCGCGCCTTCGAAACCCCGATCGGCGATCTCCTCGATATAGGGGAGGATCGAATTGGTCAGGGCGCGGGTCGAGGCGCGGGATGCCGACGACGGCAGATTGGGCACGCAGAAGTGGATGATGTCGTCCACGACATAGGTCGGGCTCGAGAAGTCTGTTGGGCGCGATGTCTCGCAGCATCCACCCTGATCGATGGAAAGGTCCATGATGAGCGATCGCGGCTTCATATTCTTGAGCATGTCCCGGGTCACCAGAATCGGCGTCCGCTCGCCGTGGACCGCCACTGCACAGAGGAAGAGATCGGCGAACGCCAGGGCCTTTTCGATGTGCGGACGGGTTGCGATCATGGTGGGAACGTCGTAGCCGACGTGATCCTGAAGACGCCGCATGGCGTTGACATCGCGGTCGAGTACAACGACGTGGGCGCCGATGCCCTGAGCATAGCGGGCCGCCGCCCGGCCGAGCGTCCCGGCGCCCAGGATCACCATGGATGCCGGTGGGATCCCCGGCGATCCACAGATCAACAGTCCCTTACCGCCGAATTCGTTGAGAAGTAATCCGGAGCCCATGATCACCGCCAGACGTCCGGCGATCTCGGACATGGCTTCGAGCACCGGCGCGTGGCCGTCATCCTCTTCGATGATCTCGTACCCCACAGTTGTCACGTTGTTCTCGAGGAGGATTGCAAAGGCGTCCGCCGGCGCCAATGCGAGGTGCCAGCTCGAAACCACGATCTGATCCCGTTGGAACCGGCCGTAATCCGCCGGTTTCGGGGGGGAAACCCGGACAATGAGTTCTGAGCGAAGGAGAACGTCGTCCTCGGAGTAGGCCACCGTGGCGCCGACACTCTCGTACGCCTCGTTGGAGAAGCCCGCCTCGACTCCGGCGCCATCCTCGACCCAGATCCGGTGACCGTGTTCGGTGAGGACCCGAACCGCTCCCGGGGTGAGGCCGATGCGGTGCTCGAACGGCCGTCTGTCTTTGACCAACCCGATATCCATGAACGCCTCCTTGCCCGTCGCAGGCACGGGCCGATTCCACCACAGTTGATCGCGAGGGGCAAACCCGAACCCGCGGCAGCGGCAGGATCAGAGACGGCGGCAGCGACCGGGACAGCGGCCGTTTCCATATCCGTGGGCGATAAAACCAACCCGCGTCGGTACACCACCATCGCCGGCGGGACGCCGGCGCTACAAACATCGCAGCGCCCCTTGTAGCGCCCACGTCTCGTGGGCGATGGAACCAATCCGCATCGGCGCTCCCCCGGGAGGCGCGCCACATTCTGATTCTCCCGGCCACGAGGCAGGCCGATGGTGCGACGCTGGGCCGCCGGGACGCCAAAGCGTCACAGCGGCCCAGGAGGCCGGGGCTGAAGAACCCGAATACCGTGCGCTCTTGCGCCCCCGTCACCGATGAATACAAACCCCCGCGTAGCCGACCACCGAGTCATAGTCTCCGCTCACATCTCCCGAGGTGGCGTAAGCGACCAGATGGGCGTCCACCGCGCCAAGGTCGTTGGCCGCGGCCAAAGCCACCGTCGCCGGGATGACCCCGCACATGCTGATACGTTCCTTGTGAACGGTCTCGTACAACCCTGCGGGATCCCGCTCCAAAGCGGCATCGATGGCGAGGTGATCCAGCGTGCGCGCGACCTCGTCGGGCTGAAAGTGCGACATGTCCGATGAGGCGACAATCCCCACGGACTCGTCGAACCCGGAAATGAGCTTGGCGATCACATGCCCGAGTTCCAGGCACTCATCCAAACTCAGATGCATGACGACCACCGGCAGAACCAGCAGATCCGGTCGGCGTCGCATGAGAAACGGCAGCTGAACTTCGAGGGAGTGCTCGCGCCAGTGGGCTTGTGGGTCGAACTCGGCGGCGGGATGGGCATCCACGAGCCGCCGGGCGAAGTCCGTGTCGACCGGTTGCACACCCAGGGGAGTGTTCCAGCCCGTGTGCGGCGCCACCGCGATCTTCTCACCGATTCCGGTGTGATTCGGGCCAAGAACGATGACCCGCTTGGGGACCGTCAGATGGGCGAAGAGACGGCCGGCAACGCTTCCGGAGTAGATATATCCCGCGTGAGGTGAGATGCAGGCGAGGAGTTCGTGGTGGGCCGTTTGCTCCGGGACCAGAGCGTAGAGCGAGCTCTCCAACTTCTCGGATTGTTTCGGATAGAAGACACCGGCAACCGCTGGTTGACGTGTGTTGGCTTCCATACTGCTCCCTCCCCCACCTGGCGATTCCGGATTTCCTGAACCTCCGCCTTCGATCTGATTCCAACTTAGGTCTCAAACCCGTACTCGGTCAAGGCGTGGTGTGGCGAGACAGGATTGCGACGAACCGGGCATCGGCCGGCGGAGGGCTGAATGCCGACCTTGCCCCGGCCTGAAGGCGGCGGTACCCTGGGTTGTCCGAACACAATTCACTGCAAGGAGTCGATCCATGCGCCACGTCACCTCTCTTGTGTGTCTGATGATTCTCGCAAGCGCAGCCGGGGCCATGTCCGAGGAGACGGCCGAAATCGATGCTTCCGAATTCATCGGAATCCGGGTGGCGGCCGAGATCGACGCCACCGATCCGCTCTGGGTGCGATGCACCATCGAATGGCTTCGCGCTTCCGACGACGCGCGGATATCGATCCTCGGACCGGCGACTGTCGCCGCCGCGGCCATTCCCAAATCCTTCATCGACGGAACCGAGAGCTGGTCGTCGGCACCCCTCCAGGTCGCCGCCGGCGAGAACCACGAGTTGCTTCTCGTCCTGAACCCGAATGCAATCGGCCGGTCGGTGGTGATCATCGCCGAGCGCGCGGACGGCGACGTCGTCCTGCAGGCAGCCGTGAATCTGACATTCGACGGAGCGAGCACCCTGGCGTCACCCCAGGGGAACGTGCGGGTCATCCACGAACGGCTCGATGATGGCCGCGGCGTGATCACAGCCGACCACCTCGGTCCGAAAATCGCCACCAAGGCCACCATCAACGTCTCGGACAGCAACAATCATCAGATCCCGGATGGCCCCACTGACTGCAGCAGCCCCAGCCAAATCTGGAACCCGACGCTGTCGTTGGGTGTCAATTCGGCGCCGCCCGGCGCCGTCACCACCGGGTTGACTCTGCACCTCACGGTCCAGCATCCGGTCATGGCCGATCTTCAAATCGTCATGTCCAAAGAGTTCAGCACCCCCGCCTACTATGTCTGGAAGAACGGCTCTGGAGTCAACCTCGACCAGAGCTTTACCAGGGATGTCTTCAACCAACTGCTTCCCGGTATCGGCCAGGACCCCAATGGCGCCTGGGTCCTGGCTCTCAGAGACTGCTACGCCGCCGATGCAGGCTACCTCGACTATTGGTCTGTGCAGATCGAGTACACCGCAGCCACGACCATCGACCTGGTTGCCGATTCGCTCTCGGTCGACCCGACCTCCGTCGCGCCCGGCGACACCGTCGAGGTCGTCTGGGCCGGCCACGTCGCCGGCACAGGCACCGTCGGCGCGGCATTCGACATAGGTTTCTACCTCTCCAACGACACAACGATTACGACCTCAGATGTGCTTCTGCACCAGTTCTCCGTATCGGCGGGACTCACCGCGGGTGACCTGTTGGGCAGCCCGTTACCGGGGATTCCGATGACCATCCCAAACGGAACCACCGAAGACACCTACTACCTCGGCGTGCTCATCGACTCCGCCGATGTCGTCAACGAAACCAACGAAGCCAACAATGTGGAGTCGTCGCAGGTCCACGTCAGCCTCCCGATGATATCCATCGATCTCGTTGCCGACTCGGTGAGTACAACAACCTCATCGGTGGACGCGGGCGACAGCTTCCAGATCGCCTATGCCGGCCACGCAACGGGGATCGGCAGCGTCGGCGGCAGTTTCTCCCTCGGGCTCTATCTCTCCACCGACAGCTCGATCACCCCGGCCGACGTGCTTCTCGGCCAGCGGTTCGGTGCCTGGGCGACCACTGCGGGCGACAGCTTCGGCGAGACCTCCTACACCGTGACCGTCCCACCCGCAACGCCCGCCGGAACCTACTATCTCGGATTCTGGGTCGACAACACCGGCGTCGTGACCGAATTCAACGAGACCAACAACACCGCGCTTCACCACCCGCTGAATATCACCGGTGGAGGTGGTGGAGGCGGCGGAGGTCAGGCCAACCTCACTGCAATGCCGTGCTCGGTCGTACCCATCAACGCCCAGGCCGGTGGTCACGCGACACTGAATTGGCGGGCATTCAATACCGGCGATGCCGATATCGGCCAATTCAGATGGGGGATCTACCTTTCGCCCGATTCCACGATCTCTCCGGGCTCCGATACACGAATCAGGCAATTTAACGAAACCAACTGGCAGGTGGGCCACGACTCCGGCAACAGACAGACCGATGTGACTCTCACTTCGGGACTCGCAGACGGCCTTTACTACATCGGACTGGCACTTGACGACCTCTCGGCAGTGGCCGAATCAAACGAATCCGACAATACCTGCATCACGCAGATCCAGGTGGGTTCCACCACCGGTGGGACGACCCCGGTCACCCGCTGGTTGGTTCCGGCGGCAGCATCGGCGACGGGCTTCGGGACATCGAACTGGAAGACCCAGATATCGGTGGTCAACCCGCTCAACGACAACCGGACGGCGAGCCTCTACTTCGTCGCCAGCGGCGCACCCTGGCCCGGGGTCTTGCTGAACGGCCCGGTCACGATTTCGCCCACCGACCGCGTCTTCTTCGACGACGTGCTCGCGACACTCAATCCCGCCGCGGGTCTGCTCTACGTGGCGCTCGACGAGGCCGGCCCGGTGGTCACCTCGCGCACCTACAATCTCGAGCCCGGGGGAGCGACCTTCGGCCAGGGCATCCCGGCGATTCCCTTCGAGGGAATCGCGCCTCCGGAGTTCATGGTGCTGCCCATGGTCCACAGCGACCCCGGCAACTTCCACACGAATCTCGGTATTGTCCACGCGGCCGGCGGCAACCTCCAGGTCCAGGTTCAGGTCTTCAACGCGGCCGGTTCCATGATCGGCGCCAAGAACTACAGCCACACCGCAGCCTGGCGACAGGTCAACGACCTCTTCGCCGACATGGGGTTGGGCAACCAGGTCATGTACGGCGGGTGGCTCAGGGTCACACGCACCGCCGGCGCTGGCTATTGGACCTGTTACGCCTCGGTGGTCGACGACCGAACCAACGATCCGACCTACGTTGCGCCCGTGGAGGTGTTTTACCCCTAAGAAAGACAGGAAGACGCTGGAATCGATCTCAGGCGCGGCGGGAGAGGATCCTGATGAGTTCGGCATCGGCCGGTGGCGTCGGGTAGGAGGACAGATCCCCGGGCGCCACCCAGGCGATCTGCTGATCTTCGAGGGCCGTCGGTAGAGCATCGCCGAGGGTGGCGGCAAAAAACAGCAGCACAATCCGCATCCCCGGTTCCTCGTGAACCGAGAAGGTCAATGGCGAGCCGATCTTCGCCGAAATCGCGAGCTCCTCTTCGAGTTCCCTTTCGAGGGCGGCGATGGGCGCCTCACCCGCCTCGACCTTGCCGCCGGGAAACTCCCAGAGTCCACCCATGTGCGAACCCTCCGGACGCCGGGTGAGCAGGATCTTCCCGGCGCCGTCACGGATCACGGCGGCGACGACGATGATCGGTTCTTGCGGCGAATCTGGCTGAGTCATTGATCGAAGCTAGCCCGGTCACCACCACAGGTCAACCGCACCAAGGATACCGACCCGAATAGAAAAGAGCGCTAGAATACGCGCCTGATGTCTGACTCACTCGACCGACTCTGCCAGATCATGGACCGGCTGCGCGATCCCGGGGGATGCCCGTGGGACCGCAAGCAGACTCTTTCATCCCTCGCGCCCTACCTCCTCGAAGAGGCGCACGAGGTGGCCGAAGCCGTGGCTGCCGACGAGCCGGCCAAGCTCCGCGAGGAACTCGGCGATCTCCTGCTTCAGATCGTCTTCATGGCCCGCATCGGCCGCGAGAATGGCTGGTTCGATCTCGACGACGTCTGCGACGGCATCTCCGAGAAGATGGTCCGCCGCCACCCGCACGTTTTTGGCGACCGCGAGGTCGAAGACGCCGATGAGGTCATCCGGAACTGGGAGGAGATCAAACGCGAAGAGCGGGCCCACGAGGTGGGAGGCTCGGTCCTCGACGGCGTCCCCGCGGCGTTGCCCGGTCTGCTCAAGGCCTTCCGCATGACCGAGAAGGCGGCGGCGGTCGGTTTTGACTGGCGCAAACCCCACGATGTCATGATCAAGATGCGTGAGGAGATGGACGAGCTCGAACACGAACTCGATGATGACGGCGGTTCACCATCCGAGCGGGCGCGCGACGAGATGGGTGATGTGCTCTTTGTCATGGCCAACCTGGCCCGACACCTGGGCGTCGAGCCCGAGACCGCCCTGCAGCGGACCAACACGACCTTCAAACGCCGGTTCGAAGGCATGGAGACCCTGGCGCGGGCCCGGGGAGAGGATCTCAGGGAACTCAGCCTCGAGCAACAGGATGCACTCTGGGAAGAGGTCAAACGACTCGAGGGAAATCCCTCCAGCGAGCCTCGATCAAGGTAGCGCGTATTACGCTCAGCTCTTGACGACGCGCAAGAACGCTTCCTCGGCGCGATATGAGGAACGCACGAAAGGCCCGGCAAAGACTTCGAGGCCTTTGCCCTTGCCGATCTCTTCGAGTTCGGCGAACTCATCGGGAGTCCAGAACCGGTCGACCTTGACCTGCTTGCCGGTCGGCTGGAGATACTGGCCGATGGTCACGACCTGACAGCCGGCCTCGGCGAGATCGCCGAGGACCGTCACGACCTCCCCCTTGGTTTCGCCGAGTCCGACCATGATCCCCGATTTGCGGATCATCCCCGGGGAGGTCTCGGCGACCCGGCGAAGCACCTCCATGGCCCAGTCGTAGCGGCCGGAACGACGGACCTCGCGGTAAAGCCTCGGCACGGTCTCGACATTGTGGTTGTAGACCTCCGGCCCGGCCTCGATGACCCTATCGATCGCAACCGGGTCGGCGCGAAAATCCGGCGTCAGGACCTCAATGGCCGGCGGCTTGTCGAGCCCGCGCAGTGCGCGGATCGCCTCGACAAATCCGGTGGCGCCGCCATCGGGCAGATCGTCGCGATCAACAGCGGTGATGACGACGTGCTCGAGGCCCATCCGCTTCGCCGCCTCGGCGAGCTGCCTCGGCTCATCGGGATCGACGGCCTGCGGCCGGCCGTGGGCGATGGAACAGTAGGAGCAGTTACGGGTGCAGACCCGACCGTTGATGAGGAAGGTGGCGGTGCCGCGTGAGAAACACTCGGTTCGGTTGGGGCAGCGCGCCTCTTCGCAAACCGTGTGCAGCCCGCCGGCGCGCATGCGCTTCTTAACCTCGTGCAGCTCGCCGAGTTGCATCTTGCGCGCCCTGATCCACTCCGGGAGGATCGGCGCCGGAGCCCTTCCACCAAAGCTCATTCGAGTAATTCTCCTAGGGCACCACGACCCACGCGTCTGGGAAATCAGCCGTTCGCATCCGTTGCAGCACACGATCGGCCGAGTCACGGTTCGGAAATGGACCAACGCGCAACTTGATCAGCTCATTCCCGCCGGCAACCGGGCTGTGCACCAACCGCTGGTGGTCGATGTCAAAACCGAGACCGACGAGTTTGGTCCGGGCCTCGGCTATGGTGGTCTCCTTGGACGAGGCCATGACCTGGACCCAGAAGTCGCTGCTCGGCGCTGCTGTCGGCGACGGTTCTATTTTCGGGGTCGGCGTCGCCGGAACCCGGGTCGGCGGCACCACGGTCGGAGGCATGGGCCGCGGTGTTGCGGTGGCCGCCGGGGTTGTCGGCGAAGGCTGGGGCTCCGGCACGGTCGGGTCCAGCACCACCTCGGTCATCACCACCGGAGTTGGAGACGCATCTGCCGCCGGCCCCGACCGGGCACTCTTGACCGACCAGGCCGCTCCGTAGCCGAGGCTGAAGGCAATCACCATGAGCAGCGCGAGCGCTACGAGAAGCACCGTCAACCAGCGCGCGCTGAGCTCGATCACGTAGTAGCTTCGACCCATCCCTCAGCCCATCCTTGTTCGGCCGGCAATCCGATGGTCAGCCGTCATTCTTTGCGCCGCTGAAGAGACCCTCGAGCATCTGCAACGGAACCGGAAAGACGATGGTCGTGGCATTTTCGGTGGAGATCTCGGTGAGGGTCTGAAGATAACGCAGCTGGATGGTGGTCGCGTTCTTCGACATCACCTCGGCGGCCTCGGCGAGTTTTTTTGACGCTTCCAGCTCGCCGCCCGCGTGGATGATCTTGGCGCGCTTTTCACGCTCGGCCTCGGCCTGCTTGGCGATGGCGCGCTGCATGTCGGGCGGCAGATCGACGTGCTTGACCTCGACCATGGAGACCTTGACCCCCCACGGATCCGAGTGCTGGTCGATGATCTCCTGGAGGCGAACGTTGACGTCCTCACGCTTGCTCAGCAGGTCGTCGAGTTCGACCTCGCCGAGCACCGCCCGCAGGGTCGTCTGGGCGAGCTGCGACGTGGCGTACACATAGTTTTCGACCTCGATGACCGCTTTGATCGGATTCATCACCCGAAAGTAGACCACCGCGTTGACCTTCACCGAGACGTTGTCGCGGGTAATGACATCCTGCGGTGGGATGTCGTGGACCACGGTCCGCAAGCTCATCTTGACCATTCGATCGAGGGGCCAGAAGACAAAGACGAAGCCCGGTCCCTTGGCATCCTTGAGGACCCGACCGAGACGGAAGATCACCCCGCGTTCGTACTCGTTGAGGATATTGATCCACTTGAAGACAAGGAAGACCCCGAAAAAGACCGCCAAACCGAGACCGGAACCGATGAAACCCATCATGCACTCCCTTCATCCGGAACCGCCGAGGGCTCCACAGACGTCACGTCAATCCGCCGATCGGAGACTGCTTCGACCCGGACATCGGACCCATTGTCGATTCGACCGCCCAGTCGTCCGGGCATCCCAGTATTCGCCGTGCACCAAGACCTTGCCGTTGGGATCGAGATCGCTCAGCGCCCTACCGATTTCGCCCACCATGCCGGCCCGGCCCGTCATGACCCGGCCGCGGTGCGCCACGAGGACCCGATTGAGCAGGAAGATCGTCGTGGCGGCGATGAGCACCGCCGTCGGCAGGGCGACCCCCAGGCTGACCCGCATATCGGGAATCGGACCGTCGAAGAGCATCAGCGAACCAAGAACAAAACAGATCACTCCACCCACAGTCAACAGGCCAAAGCTGGTTACCTTGACCTCCAGAATGAACAACAGCAGTGCGATGGCGATGAGGCCCACCCCCGCCCAGCTCAGAGGCAACACCGACAATGAGTAAAGCGCCAGCACCATGGCGATGACGCCCACCACACCCGGAAAAATGCCACCGGGGTGGGTGACTTCAACATAGATCCCCAACATGCCGAGCGCCATGAGGAGATACGCCACATTGGGGTTGGCGAGAAAGGAGAGGATCTCTTCGGCCCGGCTCTGTTCGATCTCGATGATCACCGGACTCTCCAGAGCGACCGTGACCGTGCTGCCGTTCACACGCGTCAATTCGAACCCGTTGAGACTTTCCAGCAGCGCATCCAGGTCATTGGCCACGAAATCCGAAAGCTCCGCCACAACCGCTTCCTCGGCGGTGAACGAACGTGCATCCACCACCGCCTCGACCGCGAGATCGACATTGCGTCCACGAGCCTCGGCGAGCGAACGGACCATGGCCGACGCGTCGGAAAAGACCTTGGCCTTCATGGTCCCTTCGACATCTTCGCCCGATCCCTGGACCGGTGACGCAGCACCGGTGTTGGTACCGGGGGCCATGGCCGCCACATCGGCCGAAATCAGGATAAAGAACCCGGCCGAAGTCGCCTGCGCCCCACCCGGGGTCACATAGACCACCACCGGGACATCGGACTCGATGATCGCCGAAGTGATCTCCCGAGTCGAATCGAGCAGACCCCCCGGAGTGTCGAGTTCGAGGATCACGAGCGCCGCTTCGCGCCGTTCGGCCTCTTCGATAGCTCTTTCGATAAAACGTTGGGACGCCGGTTGGATGGTGTCCTCAACCCGCAGCCGCACCACCTCCTGGGCCAGGACGGGACACGCCACCACGAACGCCACCAGAGCGCCGAACACCAGTTTGAGTCGTTGCATCGGGACCATCATAGAGCGCCTCCCTTCGAGGAACAACAGATCCTTGAAGGAATTACGAGATCGGGAGGCTTCAAGGTTCAGTTTCGCATGAATCCCGTGACCGTGACCGAGCCTGAGACCGAGCTGAGACCGCACCAGGACACGCGGAAATCTACGCCCCATCGGGGTGCCGGGTACGCCATTGTGCTGGAATCACCATCCGGCTCGGCCCCGCGCCTCGCACAATGGCGCTACCGGGCTCCCTCGGGTAGCGCCTCAAGGTCATTTTTCCCGGCTACGAGGAAGGCCGCCGGCGCGCCATCGGCGTGGTCGCAGCCCCCTCAATCAACCCACGCGCGACCACGCCGATGGTGCGACGCTGGGTCGCCGGGACGCCAATGCGTCACGGCGGCCCAGAAGGCCGGTGATGCGGGTGCCGCGTCCGTGCCCGTGGCCGTGCCCGTCGACGTTGCCGCAGCCGTGGCCGGGAATCCCACCAAGCCCGACCGTCCCGCACTCTCTCGGAAACGCCAGGCCTCCTTCAACAACACTGACGGACAGGCTGGAAGCCCGCCCCCACAATGCCCGCCCGACCTGGTGTGGATCCGAAACCGAGACAGAGCACGCGGAAAACCACGCCCCATCGGGGTGCCGGGCATGGCTTTGTGCCAGAAGAACCTCACGGCGGCGTGTCGCGCCCCGCACAAGGTCCATGCCGGGCTCCCTCGGGGAGCGCGCTTCATCCTGGTTCTCCCGGCTACGAGGAAGGCCGCCGGCGCGCCATCGGCGTGGTCGCAGCCCTCTCAATCAACCCACGCGCGACCACGACGATGGTGCGACGCTGGGTCGCCGGGACGCCAATGCGTCACGGCGGACCAGAAGGCCGGCGTCGACGGCATGGCCCGGAACAACGGCAGCGACCGGGACAGGGGCCGTATCCATATCCGTATCCGTGGGCGATAAAACCAAACCGCATGGGCACACCACCATCGCCGGCGGGACGCCGGCGCTACAAGCATCGCAGCGCCCTTTGCAGCGATCACGTCTCGTGGGCGATGGAACCAACCCGCGTCGGCACACCACCATCGCCGCCGGGACGCCAATGCGTCACGGCGGCCCAGAAGGCCGGCGCTGAGGGCTAGCTCCGAGGCAGCGCCGCGAGAACCAGCGATCAGTAGGGTGGGTCTGGGCCCACGGTCATCTCCCGCTGCTTCATCCCTCTGCGGATGGCCTTCCATAGCCTGCGAACCTCCGCGGGGTCGGCGCCGCGATCGCCACCCACCCCATAGAGCTCGTCCTCGGCGCGCACGATGAGTTCGCCCACCGCCGGCGCCGACTGGGGCCAGAACGACTCGGCCTGACGACCGATGACACGGACCGTTGCCCATGGCGGCACGACCCCGCCTACCGGAACAAGCGCCCGGGCCAACCGATTAACCGCGCGGCTCGCCGGGCCGCGGCTTCGACCCGATCCGGCGCGCCATGGGCGCCTTCCCCGGCGCCAGAGCCTCCACAGCAGAACCACCACCGTCGCGACCAGCAGGCTCGCGACACCGCCCCGGAAGACCGCCCTCCGGTCGATCGATCGGGAGGCCCGGTGGAATGCCTCGACCAGATCATCGATGAGACTGATCTGATCACCGAACCCGAAGGTCAGCATCTTCCCGTCCCAGAACAGTTCCAGTTGTTGCCACGCCCAACGAATCCGCTCGAGGCCGCTGACTCCGCCCATTCCGGGAACCCCGACCGCCGGGGTCGGGTCGAATGTGACCCATCCCCGGTCGGCTCCGAGCCAGACTTCGACCCAGGCGTGGGCGTTGGCTTCACGAACGACGAGTTCGTCCCCATCGGGCGAGAGATCGCCGCCGGCGTAGCCCGCCGCCATCCGCGCCGGGACCCCGAGCTGGCGAAGCATCACGACCATGGCGCCGGCAAAGAATTCGCAGTGCCCTTGCCTCGACTCGAGCAGAAACCACGCCACCGGATCGGCGCTGCTGATTCGCACACCCGAATTCAGGGAGTAGGTGTAGTTGTCCTGCAGAAACCGCTCCACTGCGATGGCCTTGGCCTCATTGGTCTCGAGGTTGCCCACCGCCGACAAGGCCAGCTCGCGAACCGACTCCTGATTCCTCGGCAGCAGCGTATCGCGCGGCCCCGGTGGCGCGGAAAGCGGCGGCCGAGGCGCATCCACCCACACCCGATATCTCAGGGGCTCGCGGCGATAGCCGAAGAGGACGCCACCATAGACATCGAGCGCCATCGGAGTGTCGGCGGAAACCGCAACGGTTCCCGGCGGCAGCATGAGATAGCGGCGAGGATTGAGCAGGTCAATCTCGATTGTGACCGTGTCGGCAAGGGTCCGCACATCCGGCCGGAGCCACACGACCCCCCGTGACTCCTCCAAAGGCACCATGTCGGCGCGACGTGGGAGAAATGACCCCGCCATGACCTGATCGAACGCGGTGCCCCGCAACCGAGACCACTCCTCCCGGATTTCGCTTCCATCCAAGACGCGCATGGTGAGGGCGACCTCCTGGGACTGGGTCAGTCGGCCGAGCTTCCCGAGATCGACGCTGGGTGAGAACCCGGTGGTTCGACTGAAACTGCTGCCGGCAATCCAGGGTGAACCGAGCCGCGGCATCACGAGAAAGAACGGGATGGCGATGAGCAGCGCCGCGGCAACCGCCGTGATCACATGGCGGGTCCTCGGCAGCGCGCCACCGGCCTCGTCGACCGCGATTCCGAGGCTCGCAAGGTGGAGGCGGATTCCGACCCACCACGCGATGGCGGCCGAGACCATGAAGTAGAGCGAGATCATCATGTGGGTGGAGGACGCCACTGCAACCACCCAGACCATACCCACCAGGGCGAGGGAACGCAGAAGACTCCGGCGATCGTGGACCAGCAGAATCTGCACCGCCGTCAACAAAAGCAGCAAATGACCCAGGGGACGCAAGGGACCGATATTGAGCCCGCCGGACACTGCCACGACCACGACGATGGCGACCGCGGTTAGATTGAGCAGGGTTTTTGACGGCCGGAAGATCTTCTCCGGGCGCAGCACGAGATAAACCCCGGCTGCGCCGGTGACCATCCAGAAAATCGGCAGCACGATATAAAGGAAAGGCAAGGGAACGAGAGCCCACAGGGTCAACCACCCGAGCTCACGGCGAGCGGTGACGATGTCGATCATCGTCCCGGAGTCCCGACGAGCATCGCGACCGGCGCTCGACCCAGATCGGCCGGACCATCGGCAGCCATAGATTCGAGTTCCACCTCGGCGAGGGGTCGCAGCAGCCGACTTGACTGTCTCGCGTTGCGAACAGGAGCGATGACCGTCGGCCCGACCACCAATCCCACCGGCGCCTCTCGCCGGAGCCGGCCGACGACCGCCGTGGCGATTTCACTCACCGAGTATTCGAACCGAGCCTGTGTCTGGGGGTCATCGGGATCGGGGACCCGCGGGTCGAGCACCAGATAGATGGGACCCTCGGCGGCGTGCTGCCGATCGACCACGATGGGCCGTTGTTGGCGGGCGGTCTGTTTCCAGTGGAGTTGGCGGTGGTCGTCGCCCTCGCGATAGTCGCGGAGCTGACTGACCTCACCCTCGCGTCCCCGATCCGCCAGAAGTTCCACGGACCGGGCTCCACCGCCGCCTTCGAGGGTGATGGTCGGTTCAACACTCAGCAATCGAGGCAGAACGAGGATTCGTTGTTCGGGCAGCAACTCCTTTGATTTGAGGAAGAAACCCAATGGCAGGAGCACCTCGAGACGCCACGGTCCAACCGGCGCCCAACCCCGCCGGTCAAAAACCAATTCGATGGAACGCCGGCAGGTCTCAGTTGTGCCGACGAGCTTCTCGGTGAGGAGCACCGCACCGTCAGCCCCCCTGAGCACGAGACCGTAGGCGGGGAAGAACCGGGACCGGTTGGTGATCTTGATCTCCGCAAAAGTCGATCGACCGGCAAAGATCTCGGTGGGCAGAGACACGGCCACATCCACCGAAGCGAGAACCTGGCGCGACCAGGTCCCCGAAACGATATAGCTTCCCAGGGCCATGCCGAGCATGGACATGAGCGCGTTGTTTCCGGTGTTGACGGCGGCGAACCCGAGGACGACGCAGCCCGCGATATATGCGGCCCCCCATCTGGTCAAGCGCAGCTTGAAACCCGGGAACGCGTCGGCGAAGCTCATCTCGGAACGGTGATCGACTCGACGATGGAACGGATGACGGCGCGTTCCTTCCGGCTCTTCTCCCATCCGTCACCGATCAATGGATCGGCGAGCAGCACGCGGTGGGCCAGCACCGACTCTGCGGTGTGCTGGAGATCGTCGGGAACGACATAGGCCCGGCCGCGGACCAGCGCCATGGCCTGGGCCGAACGCTGCCATGCAAGGCTGCCACGGGTTGAGACCCCGAGAGAGAGCGCATCGTGGTTCCGGGTCCTCGTGATGACCTCCATCAGGTAGGCGAGAATCTTCTCGCCCGTGTGGACCTCGGGCACCATGGACTGGAGGTCGATGACCTCTGCGGACGAGAGCACCGGTTCGAGCTGCTGGAGTTCGGGTTCGGCCCCACCTGCCCTGAGCAGCTCGAGCTCCTCATCCGGACCCGGATAGCCCATGGAAAGCCGCATGAGAAAGCGATCGAGCTGGCTCTCCGGCAACGGGTAGGTTCCGGTCGACTCAATGGGGTTCTGGGTCGCCACCACGAGAAAAGGTTCAGTCAGGCTGTGTCGGGTCTTCTCCACCGTCACCGCGTACTCACTCATGGCCTCGAGCAGCGCCGACTGGGTGCGCGGCGCCGCGCGGTTGATCTCGTCGGCAAGAACCACGTTCGCGAAGAGAGGCCCCTGGATGAATTCGAAGGTCCCGGAATCCTGACGATAGATCGAGATACCGATGATGTCCGACGGCAGGGTGTCCGATGTGAACTGGATGCGATGGAACTCGAGTTGGAGCGATCGTGCGAGCGCCTGGGCCAGGGTGGTCTTGCCGACCCCGGGCACGTCCTCGAGAAGAACGTGGCCGCGAGCCAGCAGAGCCGCGATGAGTGAATCGACGATCTCCGCCTTGCCGCGGATCACCCGCACGATGGAGGTGTGCAGCCGTTCGACGCGTTCCAGGACTGTGTCGGATACGGGGTTCAATGGGCCTCCAGGGATGCGCCGTCGCGCCGGACACTCGTAACAGTATACGGAAAAGGCATTTGGGCGTTTGGAGATTCCCAAAGCACACCGGCGACGCAAAATGGAACCGCGAAGACGCCAAGAACGCCAAGATGCCGCGAAACATCGCATTATCGACCCGGGCCCCTCCCCGAGGCCGTGGCAGGAACCGAGCCCGAAGCCGCAACCGAACCCGCGAAAAACCGCGCCACATCGGGGTGCCGGGTCCGCATTTGTGCCGGTACGACCTCCCGGCAGAGCGGCCCGCTCCGCACAAATGCCGACCGGGCTCCCTCGGGGAGCGCGATGCGGTCAGCTCTCCCGGCCACGAGGCAGGCCGCCGGCGCGCCATCGGCGTGGTCGCAGCCCTCCCCATCTTCCCACACGCGACCACGCCGATGGTGCGACGCTGGGTCGCCGGGACGCCAATGCGTCAGGGCGGCCCAGAAGGCCGGTGTTGCGGGCATGGTCCGGAACCACAGCAGCGCCCGTTGTAGCGCCCCCGTTCTCGTGGGCGATGGAACCAACCCGCATCGGTACACCACCATCGCCGACGGGACGTCGGCGCTACAAACATCGCATCGCCCTTTGCAGCGCCACGGTCTCGTGGGCGATAGAACCAACCCGGATCGGCACTCCCTCGGAAACGCTCTGCCTCCTTCAACAACCCTGACGGGCAGGCGGGACGCCCGCCCCCACAATGCCCGCCCAACCTGGTGTGAATCCGAAACCAAAGCCGACCAGGACACCCAGAAAACCGCCCCCCATCGGGGTGCCGGGCACGGCCTTGTGCCGGAACGAACCTCACGGCGACGCGTCGCGCCCCGCACAAGGTCCATGCCGGGCTCCCCCGGGGAGCGCGATGCGGTCTGCTGTTCCGGCAACGAGGCAGGCCGCCGGCGCGCCATCGGCGTGGTCGCAGCCCTCTCAATCAACCCACGCGCGACCACGCCGATGGTGCGACGCTGGGTCGCCGGGACGCCAATGCGTCACGGCGGACCAGAAGGCTGGTGCTGAGGACATGGCCCGGAACAACGGAAGCGCCCTTTGTAGCGCCCACGTCTCGTGGGCGATAGAACCAACCCGCATCGGTACACCACCATCGCCGGCGGGACGCCGGCGCTACAAACATCGCAGCACCCTTTGCAGCGCCCCACGTTCTCGTGGGCGATAGAACCAACCCGCATCGGTACACCACCATCGCCGGCGGGACGCCGGCGCTACAAACATCGCAGCACCCTTTGCAGCGCCCACGTCTCGTGGGCGATAGAACCAACCCGCATCGGTACACCACCATCGCCGGCGGGACGCCGGCGCTACAAACATCGCAGCACCCTTTGCAGCGCCCACGTCTCGTGGGCGATAGAACCAACCCGCATCGGTACACCACCATCGCCGGCGGGACGCCGGCGCTACAAACATCGCAGCGACCCTTTGTAGCACCCTCGTCTCGTGGGCGATGGAATCAACACGCATCGGCAATCCCCCTTTAGGCCCGATGCGGAGTTCTGCTCCGGCTCAGAGGCAGGCCGCCGGCGCACCATCGGGAACGGGATCGGGAACGGATCGGGATCGGGATCGGGATCGGGAAAGGAAACGAACGCGGGTAGTACGATGTACCAGATGGCCAACACGCTCGACGACCATATTCAGGACTACCTCGCCCACCTCGTGGTGGAGCGCAACCTGAGTCCGCGTACCCTCGAGTCATATGGTCGCGATCTCCGGCAGTTCAGCGCTTTTGTCGCCGAGGGCAAGCTCGACATCGCATCGATTGAGCGCAGCAACCTCCGCGACTACCTCGGCTCACGCCGCGATGCGGGTCTTTCTCCCCGCTCCTCGGCCCGCGCTCTGTCGGCCATTCGCGGCTTTTTCCGTTTTCTCGTCGGAACCGAAGTTCTCGCCGCCGACCCCACCGCCGACATCCGCTCGCCATCCCTGTGGCAGACGGTGCCCCACACTCTCAACTCATCCGAGATCGAGGCCCTCCTCGCCGCGCCGGACACCTCGACCACCCTCGGGCTGCGCAACCGGGCGATGTTCGAGACCCTCTACGCCACCGGGCTGCGGGTTTCGGAATTGGTCGGTCTCACCATCGACCGCGTCCGCCTCGACCCGGGCTTTGTCCGAATCGTCGGCAAGGGGAGGAAGGAACGGCTGGTCCCCCTCGGTCTCGCGGCCATCGACTGGATCGAACGCTACAGCGATGCCGGACGGGCGCTCCTCGACCGAGATCGCCGCCCCGAGCTCTTTCTCAACCATCGCGGTGGGGTCATGACACGGCAAGGCTTCTGGAAGATTCTCGGCCAGCACGCGCGACAGGCCGGGATCAAGACCCAGTTGAGTCCGCACGTCATCCGCCACTCATTCGCAACCCACCTGGTGGAGAACGGCGCCGACCTCAGAGCCGTACAAATGATGCTGGGGCACTCGTCGTTGACCACAACAGAGATCTACACTCATGTCGCCCGGGAGCGTTTGAGGCGACTCTACGACGAGAAACACCCCAGGGCGTGAATGTCATGAAGCGATCCTCCTCATCGTTCTTTTTTTTGCCCGGGATTTCCTTCCGAGGAAATCCCGGGCAAAAAAAAGACAAGGCTCTGGTGTCGGGGGTCGCTCTCGCGATCATCGCACTGCTGACCCTCTCAGCGCACGTGGAGGCCAAAATCGTCACGTTTACGGATGGCCGCATCCTGAAGGCCGAGGACGCCTACCTCGATGGCGATGCCATTGTCATCGAAATCCGCGGCGGGGGGACCATGCGTGTCCCGGCAACCCGCGTCGACCGGGTCATCGCGGACGAGGTCGACGACGATACGAGTCCGCTCCCCGAATTTACCGATTGCCCCTGGGTCTGGGCCAAAGATGCGGTTCCCGAGGAGATGCCGTTCCACACCGAAATCGTGGCCGCGGCCCGCTCAGCCGACCTTCACCCCTGGCTGGTGGTGGCGTTGGTACGCGCCGAGTCGAACTTCGATCCCTCAGCGGTGTCTCGGGCGGGCGCATCCGGCCTGACGCAGCTCATGCCGGCGACCGCAGCGGATCAGGGCGTCACCGATGTCTTCGACCCGGCACAGAACCTCGACGCGGGCGCAGGATATCTCCGGGCTATGATCGATCGGTTCGGCTCGCTGACCCTGGCGTTGGCCGCGTACAACGCCGGCCCGACCACCGTCGAGCGCTACGAGGGCGTCCCGCCGTATCGGGAGACGAGGAACTATGTTCGGAAGGTAACGAAGTGGTTCTGCGGGGATGGAAAACAGTAATTCTTCTTTTTCTTGGCCCGAATTCGCCGGACGAATTCGGGCCAAGAAAAAGAGTGAGAGCTGGTACACTCCGGCCGACTGCACATCCCCTGGAGGCACACCATGCGGCGTCCCATCCTCATCACGCTTCTGATCGCCTTGATCGCCACTGTTTCCTTGACCGCCTGCGGACCCAAGGAGACGCCGGAACAGCGTCTCGAACGTCTCCGCTACAACCACGAGATCTACCCCGTTGGCACCACGACCCTGCACGATGACGCCGGCGTGCCGACCCTGCTTGTCGATCTCAACATCGCCAACCAGGGGACCGAGCCCCTGACCAATCTCACAGTTCTGGTCCGGGTCAAAAGCGGGCTCGGCAACGAGCGTCTCGTGCAACGGGTCACTGCGCCCCTCAACGACCTTCGCCCGGGAGTCGGCCGGCAACAGGATGTGAGGATTCCCGGTTTCGCCCTCGAAGAGGACGACGAGATCACCGTCGAGATCGAGAAGAACCTCACACCCGAGGATCTTCGTACATTGCCCGAGTTCGCCGACGTGTCCGGCGGCTGATCGCGAATACCTCGAGTCAATTGATGGGGGTTGCGGGCAACTCGCTCAAACCGAACCGTTCCATGAGTGCGGATCGCATCTGGGGCATGATTTCGCTAACGAAGAGATCCAAGGACTCCGGAGCGAGCCGAGAGATCGCGGTTCGGGTCGCCTCGATCAGGCGCAGCCCCTCGCAGAGCTTGAGATCGGGATCCGACCGCAGCGTCTGCCAGGCAACATCGAGCATGAGCTCGCATCTGGCGTCGAATGCCCCCCTTGTGACGTCTCCCAGACCTTCCATACACACTCCGTTCACCCTGAGAAACCACGGAGACCGCAATGCCATTTCAGGAATCCCGCCCCTTGCCCGAAAATTTTCTCGAAGATGTCGAGGCGGTCGCCCGCGCCGGCGCCCGTGCAATCATGCCCTACTGGCGCGCCCTCGAGCCCGACGAGATCAACGAGAAGTCGCGCAACGATCTCGTGACCGTTGCCGATCGTGCGGCTGAAACGGCGATCATCAACGAAATCGACCGGCGCTTCCCCGATCACGCCGTGCTCGCGGAAGAGTCCGGCTGGACCCGCCGCGACGACCATCGCCCGACATGGATCGTCGACCCCCTCGATGGAACGACGAATTTTGTCCACGGTTTTGCTCAGTTTGCCGTGTCGGTGGGCGTGGCGGTGGCAGGGCGCGTCGAGTACGGCGTCATCCTCGACCCCATCAAGAACGATGTTTTCTGCGCAGCGCGCGGGATGGGGGCGACATGGAACGGAGTCCCGTGCAGGGTCACCTCACGTGCCGGGCTCGAAGGAGCCCTCGTCGCCACCGGTTTTCCCTTCAAGGCGCATGAACTCCTCGATCCCTATCTCGAGATCTTCCGCGAGGTCTTTCTCCGCTGCAAGGCGATCCGGCGCCCCGGCGCCGCGGCTCTCGATCTGGCCTACACCGCATGTGGTCTCTTTGACGGCTTTTTCGAGTTCCGTCTCTCCCCCTGGGATCTCGCCGCCGGCTCACTGCTGGTGGAGGAAGCCGGCGGCACCGTGAGCGACATGGATGGCGGCGGCGATTTCATGGCCACGGGTAACATGCTCTGCGGTTCCCCGGGCGTTCACTCCGAACTCCTCGAGGTGGTCGGGGCTCGACGCGACCGCTGGAACCACGCGGATTCCGGCAACCCTCGATCGTGAAAACAACCCGGATTTCAGCCCGATCGTTCGGGTTTTGTATAATCGCGTGATGAGTGACGGGAAGAAACCATCTCGGGAGCGGTTGGAGAAGGCGGTCATGGAGGCGGCCCTCCTCACCCGTGTTGAGGAGTTTGACGACGCGGTCAAGATATTCGAGGCCAACCTCCCGCACCTCTCCAGTGGCCAGGACAAAGACAAGATCATCGCTGCGGGCGTCTTTTCCTACTACGGTCTGTGCATCGCCGCGTTGAGGAAGCAATACTCCGACGGCATCAAATACTGCCAGCTGTCGCTCAAGGTTCAGTCGAGCAACCCCGAGCACTACGAGAACATGGCCAAGATCCACCTCCTGGGCCGCAGCCGGGCGCGCGCCGTGGAGGCGCTCTTTGACGGCCTCAGTCACGATCCGAACAACAAGCCGATCAACAAGATCCTCGACGAGATCGGGCGCCGCAGAGAGCCGGTCATCACCTTTCTGCCCCGGGACAACGTGCTCAACGTTCACCTCGGAAAGAAACGGCACGAGAAGTTCGAGCGCAAACGCGAGGAAGCGAAGAAGCGGCGGCAGAAACAGCAACTCACCAAGGGCAAGACGACATCCGCCGACAACAACATCAACAAGGCAAAAAAACGGGCCGACCTCCACAAGAAGAAGAAGAAGGCCTCCCCCAAGCGCTGATCATCGACTGTTCTCATCGACCCTTCCCTCCTCCTGCTCCAGGGAAAATGACTTGCCATGAGAACTCTGTCGGTTTATCCTTTTTCGCGCTGTGAAATCGTTCACGTACTCGGCACGTGGGGTTGACAGCACCAACGAGACCACGAAAACCCACCGGTCCGTTTACCGCGGAGGTATATCAATGGCGAAGCCACAAACGGTCATGATCGACGGCAACGAGGCCACGGCCTCGGTGGCGCACCGCATCAACGATGTGTGTGCCATCTATCCAATCACCCCCTCGTCCAACATGGGCGAGTTCGCGGACGAGTGGTCCGCTCGGGGCCGAACCAACATCTGGAACACGGTTCCCGATGTCATCGAAATGCAGTCCGAGGGCGGCGCATCGGCCGCGGTCCACGGCTCGCTTCAGGCGGGCGCGCTGACCACGACCTTCACCGCCTCTCAGGGCCTGTTGCTCATGATCCCGAGCATGTACAAGATTGCCGGCGAGCTCACCTCGGCGGTCTTTCACGTCACGGCGCGGACCCTGGCGACCCACGCCCTGTCGATTTTCGGCGACCACTCGGACATCAATGCCGTCCGCCAGACCGGTTGGGGCATGCTGTGCTCGGGCTCGGTCCAGGAAGCCCACGACATGGCCTGCATTTCTCAGCAGGCCACCCTGAGCTCTCGGATTCCCTTCGTCCACTTTTTCGACGGGTTCCGCACCTCACACGAGGTCGCCAAGATCGACTACATCGAGGATGACGACCTCAAGGCCCTCATCGACGACGAACTGGTTCGCAAACACCGCGAACGCGGCCTTTCGCCGGATAACCCGGTGGTCCGGGGAACCTCGCAGAACCCCGACACCTTCTTCCAGGCTCGTGAAGCCATCAACGGCTTCTACGACGCCTGCCCCCAGCATGTCGTCGACGCCATGGAGGCCTTCGAGAAGCAGGTCGGCCGCGCCTACAAGCTATTTGACTATGTCGGCGACCCCGAAGCCGAGCACGTCATCGTGATCATGGGCTCGGGCGCCGAAGCGGTGCACGAGCTCGTCGACCACCTCACCGCCCAGGGTGAGAAGGTCGGCGTCGTCAAGGTCCGCCTCTATCGCCCGTTCTCGGTCAAGCACCTCATGGAGGCGCTGCCGAAAACCACCAAGCGGATCGCGGTCCTCGACCGCACCAAAGAGCCCGGCGCCATCGCCGAGCCTCTCCACATGGACATCGTCCACGCCCTTGCCGAAGCGCGGTCGCTGGGCATCAGCCCCTTCGCCACCGATCCCCTCGTGGTCGGCGGACGCTACGGTCTATCGTCGAAAGAGTTCAACGACGGCATGATCAAGGCGATCTACGACAATCTCGCCGCCGACAAGCCACGCAACCACTTCACGGTGGGCATCGTCGACGACGTCACCCACCTCTCGCTGCCCGTCGACGACGACTACGACATTGCTTCGGACAAGGTCTTCCGCGGTGTCTTCTTCGGTCTCGGCGCCGACGGCACGGTGGGCGCCAACAAGAACTCCATCAAGATCATCGGTGAGGAGACCGACAACTACGCCCAGGGCTACTTCGTCTACGATTCGAAGAAGGCCGGAGCGGTGACCATCTCCCACCTCCGCTTCGGACCCAAGGTCATCCGCTCGTCCTATCTCATCCGCAAGGCCAAGTTCGTTGCCTGCCACCAGTGGGTCTTTGTCGAGAAGCTCGACATGCTCGCCTACGCTCAGCCGGGCGCGACCTTCCTGGTCAACTCGCCCTTCGGTCCCGACGAGATCTGGGACCAATTCCCGCTCGAGGTCCAGCAGGACATCAAGGCCAAGAACCTCAAGGTCTACTGCATCGATGGGACCAGGGTGGCGAGTGAAACCGGAATGGGTCGCCGCACCAACACCATCATGCAGACCTGCTTCTTCGCCATCTCGGGCATTCTGCCGCGCGACGAGGCCATCGAGAAGATCAAATACGCGATCAAAAAGACCTACGGCAACAAGGGCGACGAGATCGTCCAGCTCAACTACGACGCGGTCGACGGCACCCTGGCCAATCTCCACGAGGTCACGGTTCCCGCCGAGATCACCGCGACAACAAAGCGGCCGCCCATCGTTTCCGAAAACGCCCCGGATCTCGTCCAGCGGGTGACCTCGGTGATGATCGCCGGCAAGGGTGATCTTCTGCCGGTCTCGGCCTTTCCGGTCGACGGCACCTGGCCCACCGCCACCACCCAGTGGGAAAAGCGCAACATCGCCATCGAGATCCCGATCTGGGATGAGGGCCTCTGCATCCAGTGCAACAAGTGCGCGCTGGTTTGCCCCCACGCCGCCATCCGGGCCAAAGTCTACGATCCGGCAGCCCTCGAGGGCGCGCCCGAGACTTTCAAGTCGGTGGACTACAAGGCCAAGGATTTCGCCGGCCAGAAGTACACCATCCAGGTGGCGCCGGAAGACTGCACGGGCTGCCAGATCTGCGTCCGCGTCTGCCCCGCCAAGGACAAATCGAACCCGAAACACAAATCCCTCGACATGGCGCCGCAGATGCCGCTCAGAGAGCCCGAGCGGATCAACTACGACTTCTTCCTCGGTCTGCCCGAAGTGGATCGCACCCAGGTCAAGCTCGATGTCAAGGGTTCGCAGTTCCTCCAGCCCCTCTTCGAGTACTCGGGCGCCTGCGAGGGCTGCGGCGAGACTCCCTATGTCAAGCTCCTGACCCAGCTCTTTGGTGACCGCGCCCTCATCGGCAACGCCACCGGCTGCTCGTCGATCTACGGCGGCAACCTCCCCACCACCCCCTATGCGGTGGATTCCGAGGGCCGCGGACCGGCATGGAACAACTCGCTCTTCGAGGACACCGCCGAGTTCACCCTCGGTTTCCGTCTCGCCGTCGATCAGACCCAGAAGCGAGCCATCCGGCTGCTCAAGGACCTCAGCGCCGATCTCGGCTCGCAGCTCGTCGATGAGCTCACCAACGCCGACCAGAGCAACGAAGTCGGTATCGCCGCCCAGCGCGGACGGGTCAAGGCCCTGCGCGCCAAGCTGGCCGGAAACACCAACCCCGACGCCGTCAATCTCGCTCACATGGCCGACTTCCTGGTCCGCAAGAGCATCTGGGGCGTCGGTGGCGACGGTTGGGCCTACGACATCGGCTACGGCGGTCTCGACCACGTGCTCGCCACGGGCCGCGATGTGAATCTCCTGGTCCTCGACACCGGGGTTTACTCCAACACCGGCGGTCAGGCTTCCAAGGCCACCCCGCTGGCGGCGACCGCGAAATTCGCCATGGGCGGTAAGGACATCACCAAGAAGGACCTCGGTCTCATGGCCATGGCCTACGGCCACGTCTATGTCGCTCAGGTCGCCTTCGGCGCCAAAGACAGCCAGACGATCAATGCCTTCAACGAGGCGGAGTCCTACCCCGGGACTTCGATCATCATCGCCTACTCGCACTGTATCGCCCACGGCTACAACATGGCCGACGCATTGGACCATCAGACGGCAATTGTCGACACAGGCGCATGGCCGCTCTACCGCTTCGACCCGAGGCGCGCAGCCATGAACGAGAACCCGCTCAAGCTCGACTCGAAACCGCCGAAGATCTCCTTCGAGCAGTTCGCCAATACCGAAACCCGCTTCCGCATGCTGCAGAAAACCAACCCCGAACGCGCCAAGAAACTCATGATCGACGCCCAGCGCTCGGTCACGGCTCGATTCGATGTCTACAGGCAGCTTGCCTCGCTGAGCTACGGCTCCGAGGACGGCTCGGACGCCAACTGAGGAAAGGGAAGGAAAGACCCATGGACCTCAAGACCAAATATCTCGGATTCGAGCTGAAGAATCCCCTCGTCGTCGGAGCCTGCCCGCTGGGCACCAGCGTCGACTCCATCCGTGACCTCGAGGCCGCCGGCGCCGCAGCCATCGTGCTGCCGTCGCTCTTTGAGGAAGAAATCATGGCGGCGGCGCGCACCGCCATGGAAATCGAATCGGCCGGCGCCGGTTTCGCCGAAGCGGGATCGTATCTTCCCAACCCCGACGGTTACCACATCGGCCCGGGCCAGTACCTCGACCACCTCAAGGCGGCCAGGGATGCGGTCAAGATTCCGATTATCGGTTCACTCAACGGCACCTCGGTGGGCGGCTGGACCAACTACTCCAAGAAAATGGAGGACGCCGGGGCCGATGCTCTCGAGCTCAACACCTACCTCCTCCCCTTCGACATCGAGGAAACAGGCGCCGAGGTCGAACAGCGGACCATCGACATCGTCGCTGCGGTCAAACAGGCCGTCGGCATTCCGGTTTCGGTCAAGCTCTCACCCTTCTTCTCGTCGCTGCCCAATCTCGCCAAACGGCTTCAGGAGGTCGGCACCGACGGGTTGGTGATGTTCAACCGCTTTTATCAACCGGACATCGACATCGAGAACCTCGACGTTATCCCGAACCTGCGGTTGTCGACCGCCGACGAGCTGCGGTTGCGGCTCCGCTGGTTGGCCGTTCTTTCGGCCCAGACCACCATGTCGCTGGGAGCCACCGGCGGCGCCCACAGCGCTGTGGATGTCATCAAGGCGGTCATGTGCGGCGCCCATTCAGTGCAGATGGTCTCAGCCCTGCTCATCCACGGGCCCGACCACATCGGCCGCACCCTCGACGCCATGCGGTTCTGGCTCACCGACCACGAATACACCTCCCTCGAGCAGATGCAGGGAAGCCTGAGCCTGTCCAAGGTCGAGAACCCCAAGGCCTTCGCCCGGGCGAATTACATGAAAATGCTCGACAGCTGGGAAATGTAGGCGCAGATCAACAATGACAAACGGCGGGCTTCGGCCCGCCGTTTTTTTGTCGCAGGTCGCTTTCGGTGACTACGGTGTCGCGCCGCTCCACGCGCCGGTGTTCCCCGACTCGAAGTCATCGACAAAGATGAATCCGTCGGCGCCCACAATGGTGAAACTCTGATTCGAGACATCGAAGAAAACATTGTTCGAACAGCCGACCTTGACCCGCGCCGTGGTCGTGTCCTGGGTCGCCGCGTAGACACTCGCCGTTCCATCGTTGGCCGTGCCGAGCAGCAGGTTCCCATCAAAGGTCTGGCCTCCGTCGATGGATAACAGGATGTCCACGCTGGCGCAATTGACGGGTGCGGACGCGGTTCCGGCCACATCCCAACTCACGGTGTGCGGCCCGGAGCCGTTCCAGGTCAGCGACGTGTTGGGCGCGGTCACCAGAAACGGTCCCGCACTGTCGACGACCTCGACCGTGGTCGTGTCATCGGCGACACCGCCACCGCCAACCCGATTGTCGCGGGCGGTCAGCCTGAAGTTCATCGTCCGGCTGTAGGTTGGGAGGATCTCGCCGATGGTCTGCGTGTTGTTCAGGAGATCGGAGGTTTTCGGAAAGCTCCTCGTCGGATTGTCCACCGGAGCGAACGAACGGAAGATCGGGGCGTTGCCCACGGGAGTGTTGGGATGGCCTGCATTCCCTCGGTCGAACTCCTCCCAGCAATAGGTCAGTGGATCCCCATCAGGATCGATCGCCGATCCCGTAAGGGCAAACGGTGTGTTGCCGGGAATGACATAGGTATCACCAGCATCGACCACCGGAGCCTGGTTGCCCGTGGCGGTGACGACCGGACAGTTGTTCCCCGATCCCGCGGTCGAGTAGGCGATGATCTCGTCGAGGCTGATTCCGTGAAAATAGTCGTCGCTGTTGCTCTGGATGTTCTGCGGGCTGCAGATCCCCGCATAGGCCTGGATCGTCGTACCGCTGCCCGGTTCGTAAGCGGTGGAGGCATTCCGGTTGCCACCGGAGCACGCACCCGACGAACCGTTGAAGGTATGGTTGGCGCCCCACTGGTGACCCATCTCATGCGCCACATAATCGACCCAGAACGGGTCGCCGATGGGCGAACCGGAACCTGTCACCCCACGCGCCTTCGAACCCGTAATGCACGATACGCCGAGACCGGCAACCCCGCCCCCACCGGTGGAGAAGACATGACCGATGTCGTAGTTCGCCGAACCGATCAGATTGTCGACGTTACTCTGATTCTGGCCGAGCATGGTGAACCCGTTGTTGTTGGTGTAGGGATCCGTTCCGGCATTCGTATAGACAACCAGATCGTTGTTTGCGACGAGTTCCATGCGGATGGCGACCTCTCGCTCGTAAATCCCGTTGATACGGTTCATGGCCGTCACGATCGCCGCCAGACCGGCCGGGACGGTCCCGCCGTGGAACGCCGTGTACTCGCCGGTTGCGGCCACCACGGTTCGATAGGTCCGCAGCTGGCCTCCCGACAACGCCTTGGTGTTTCCGGCCTCCCCGGGATCCTGGCCCAGCGGATGGGCAACTCCTTCGAACCCACACGAAAAACTTCGTTCCCCCTGGGCCGGCACGGCTTCCGATCGCAAATACGAGATGTGGTGAACGGCATCGTGGCGCCGATAGGGATCGATATAGACGGTTCCCCCGGGGCGAAGGATCATGGCGTGGAAACCCGCTGGGGTCAGATCGAACGCAACCGACATCGCCGGATCGTCGACCCCCCGACCGCGAAAGGTGCGGATCTCCGGGTACCGTTCGGCGAGCTCCGGGGCCATGATGGAAACACTCCAGACCGTAAAGCGAGCCCTGGTCCCGTCCGGCATGGGAAGCTCGAGCTCGACGTTCGATTCCACTCCCTCTTCCGGCGCCTGGGCCAACACAACGGCCAACTCACCTTCAGCAACCGCCACCGTCCGATAGGACTGCGGAACGATGAGCCTGTCTTCGGCGACGGCGCCGATGAGCGACTCATCGACATCTGTCCAGACCGTCGCCTCGATGTCGTTGACACCGAGACTCATGACCGCCAGGAGCAATAGAGCGAACGTCCAACCTGTCTTCATATCTGTCTCCAACTTGGGGGTAATCGGCCACCGACGAATCGAATGGTGATCAGAGACTATACGTAAATCTCGGTCGATCACCGTGCCATTCGTCAGGTTTGACGTAGTGTTGACGACCTCAGCCGGCAACAAACGGATTGCTCGCCCGCTCCCTCCCGATGGTCGTGTCCGGGCCGTGGCCGCAGATGACCCTGGTTTGGTCGGGCAGCGTATAGAGCTGCTCGCGGATCGATTGCTCGAGCACAGGGAAGGATCCACCCATGAGATCAGTGCGACCGATGGAACCGGCGAAGAGCACATCACCGGCGATGACCAGGGGTTCGGGGGCCCCGTGGACAACAAAACAGACCCCGCCCGGCGAGTGACCCGGGGTGTGGCGGACCTCGAGTGAGAGCCCGCCGAGCTCGAGCCGATGGCCGTCCTCGAGCCAGAGGGAGGGCTGCGGCGGTTCCTCGACATCCATGCCGAACATCCGACCCTGCATGACGAGACCCTGGTAGAGCTGGAGCTCGTCGCGGTGCAGACCGACGGGGATCCCGTCCGGCAACCGCCGAACCACATCCGCTGTGCCGCCCGCATGGTCAAGATGACCGTGCGTGTGGAGCACCATCGTCGGTGTCAATCCACTGGCCTCGACCCGTTCCATGATCCGCGCCGCTTCGTCGCCGGGATCGATCACCGCCAATACGCCGGCCTCGCGATCGCCGAGCAGAACACAGTTCGCCTGGATCGGACCGACAGGAAACGACTCGAGGAACATCTCTGGCATCACAACCACCCATCAGTTTTCAGTTCTTAGTTTTCAGTTCTTAGTTTTCCATCGCAGCCGCCAGCCAACCCGGGACGAACGGCGATGAAACTCAAAACTAATAACTCAAAACTCAAAACTTGATTCCGATCTAGAACACTCTCGCGACCAAGTCGCCAAGGAGGATCTTGAGCTTCTCAGCTGCCTTCTTCCCCTCGTCCATCACCTCTTCGTGGGTCAACTCGCGATCCACGAGTCCCGCCGCAGGGTTGGCGGCGAGGGAGAGAACACAGACCCTGATCCCCATCTGGCGCGCGGCGATGACTTCGGGGACCGTCGACATCCCGACTACGGCGCCGCCGAGGGCAATGAGCATTCGGATCTCGGCCGGAGTCTCGAACGACGGCCCGAGCATGGCGCAGTAGACGCCCTCGCGGGCGTCGAAGCCCGCATCGCCCGCGGCATCCAACGCGAGCCGACGAAACTCGGGGTCATAGGCGGCCGACATGTCCGGGAAAGGAGGACCGAAGTCGCGGCCCCAATCGCCCACCAGCGGGTTGGAGCCCTGGAGATTGATGTGGTCGCTGACCACGACGAGCGAGCCCGGCGCCATCTCGGGATCGAGGGCGCCGGATGCATTCGTGGCGATGAGAATCTCGGCGCCGAGCAGACCTGCGAGCCGCACCGGCGCCACCACTTCCTCGGGCCGGTAGCCCTGGTAGAGGTGGAAACGGCCGTTCATGACCATCAACGACTCGTCGCCTCTGCGCCAGAGAGTCAGGGTCTGACTGTGGCCCAGTAGTTCGTGCATGGGAAAGTCAAAAATCTCGACGAGCTCGATAACCTCGGCGGCCTCCCACCCGGGCACCTCGAGACTGAGCCCCGACCCGGCAACAAGGAGGCCGCGCACCCTGCCCGGGCGGTACCGATCACGAAACGTGTCCGCGATTGCTCGGATCGAATCCGGCGTCATTCGTCCTGTCATGGCGAGAGGGTAGCAGAGAGACCCGCGAGTCGGAGGGACCGCAGCGAGCGCAGATCAACACAGATAGGCCCGTTGCAAGACTCACTCGACATACGATCGGGGGATCTCACTCCATTTCTGCCAGTAGAAATGTGCGTCGGATTCGACAAAGATATCGCCGACAGCTCGAATGAAGAACAACATCTCGCCGTCGTGCGACATGGACGGGGAGCGGTCGAAGTGCTTGGTATTCACCGCTGACCCGAGATTGACGATCGGGCCCCAGCTGTCATCGGGGCGCTTTCGGACGATGAAGAGGTCCGACGAGCCGTGGTTCGGCTGATCGCTGAGATCGGCGTCGAGCATGATCAACAAAAACTCCTCATCGGGATGGATCCACGGATCCAGGACGATCTCGCCGTCGAGAGCGCCTCCGATCAACTCGGGCTCCAGATAAAGACCGGATTCGAGCCGGCATCGGGCCACCGCGGGTATCGCGGAGATGCTCCCCCTGACAAGGTAGTAGAGGTTGCCGTTTCGAGACAGCGATGGTCGACCGGCAAATCCGGTGGTGTCCAGGGTGGCTTCCACCGGCTGCACCTGGGTCCAACCATCTCCTTCGCGGTCGGCATACCAGATCCCGACATACGGTGGGCCTCCCACCTCGAGGGGGCGCTCTGCTCCAAAAAAGAGGCGCTCCCCATCAGGGCTCAACGCCGGGCCATTGCCCAACCCGCCGTTTACCGGAATGATCTCCGGGACGGTCCACTCGTGCCCGTCCCAGGTCGAGGTGAACATCCACTCAGTGTTACCTTCGCCGATCACATAGCCCGACCAGAAGATCTGCCGCCCGTCAGAGGAAAACTCCAGGCGGCTGTGAGGTCGGAGGCCATTGCTGATTGTGTCGGCCACGAAACGGACCGCGCCTGCACGCTCTGTCGCCTCTCCGCCATCGACCGAGGAATGGAGAATCAGGACCGTGTACAGCAGAATGAGACATCCTCGGCTAAGGGCGAGATGACGACTCTGATCCATCGTTTCATCCTCTGGAATCAAGGTTTCCTGACTCGTCTCGATCTGCGATTCGCCGGCACTTCGTACAACTGCGCGGAGCCCGAATATCGGCAATCGAGGTTGATCGACTTCGGTCGCCAACCTACCACGATATCGGGAGATACACCGCTCGAACGATGTCAAATCCTGAAAAACCGAGGACAGCCCTCCGTGCGGATGGCGGAACCGGTTCGGGATAGGATGATTATTATGAAAAAATCGATTTGGTTCGTGACGCTGATCTGCCTTTCACTCATCCCCTTGATCGCCGGCGCTGAAGAACCTGAATTCGATGAGGCGGCCTTCAATGAGTGTCTTTTGGAGAAGATCAATACTGCGGGGCCTCAAACCACCGCACAGGAAATCAAGGAGGCGTGCCTGTTCGAACTTCGAGGTGAGACCGCGACACCTCCGGCGGTCGGTGATCCGGCTGCAACAGATCCGACGGAGATGAGTCCGCTGGATGAACGGATCGAAGGTATTAGAGCCACCGAGGAACTGGGCTACGTCATCACCCCGTACAAACCCAACTACCTCATGGTCGGCTACAACCCCAACCCGAACAACGCGCCGTTTCAGGACGCCTTCCCGGACGAGGTCATCGACTTCAAAAAGGCCGAGGTCAAGTTCCAGATCAGCTTCATGTTTCCCGTGGTGCACAACATCTTCAAAGACAACGGAAGCCTTTACGTCGCCTACACCAACCGTTCTTTCTGGCAGCTTTTCAACGATGATCTTTCGTCGCCGTTCCGGGAGACCAACCACGAACCCGAGATCTGGCTCCAGTTCGACACCAACTACAAGGTCCTCGGTCTGACCAACAAGCTCATGACCTTTGGTTTCAATCACCAGTCCAACGGCCGCAACGACCCCATCTCACGGAGTTGGAACCGGCTCTTTGCCAGCTTCATCTTTGAAAAGGGTAACTTCGCATTCGGGATCAAGCCCTGGATCATGGTCGGTGACAGGATCGGCAACGAGGACATCCAGGACTACATGGGCAACATCGAGTTCCGTGGGGTCTACAAGGTGAATCGCCACACCGTCAGTCTGATGCTGCGCAACAACCTGCAGTCAGGCTTCAGCAAGGGCGCCTTCCAGGTTGACTGGAGCTTTCCTATCTATCGCCGGGTGCGGGGCTACACCCAGTACTTCAACGGCTATGGCGAGAGCCTCATCGACTACAACGTCCACAACAACACCATCGGCGTGGGGCTGGCGTTTACGGACTATTTCTAGGCCGATCGGAGATTGTCACTCGTTTCTCGTTGCTGGTTTCTCGTTCATCGCAGATTCCAGTGACAGCATCCTGTAATGGCGAGTGACGAGTGCCGAGTCTACTGCTCCTTGTACCCAGCCTCGTGCTCGCGCTTGATGTCCTTCCAGCTTTTGTTGAACTCCTTCTGCTCTTCATCGGTGAAGATCCGGAAGGGCACCTGGACGACGCTCTGAGCGAACTTGACGTTGAGGTAGTACTGGCCGGTCTTGATGCCGTCGGGCAGATGGAAGTAGATCCGCCCCAGACACGCGAGTCTTCGGCTCAAGGTCACCTGGTCATAGGCCAACGTTCGACCTCCGGTCGCGGCATCGGCGAAAAAGCCGATCCGACACGATTGGTTGGCCATCCTGGGAAAGTAGTTGATGGAATCACGAACGGTGTCTGCACGACGATCAAGGGCGCGGAGATTCGCCTTGTTGAACTCTTCCTGGGTTGCCATGCCGGTGGTCGAACCATCGGGCAGTTGGAGCGAGAGCTGGTCGCGTTTGAACGGCTGGTCGTCCGTCGGGTCGACCAGGGTCAACCCGATCTCGAGCAGCATCCACTCCTCGTCCACCGAGTTGTTGGCGGTCCGGTACCCGAGGGTGGCAAATCCCTCGGCGTTGTATGCCATCCGGACGAATTCACCCTGGAGGGTGAAGATCTCGGGGACCACGGGCTCTGGTTTTTCGAGCTTCTCGAGTTCCTCGGCCACGCTCGCCCCGGGCATCACGCTCATCGCAACCACACCGATCAACACCGCCGAAAGGAAACTCCGGATCTTCATTTCTTCTCCCTTACACTGGTTCTGACAAAACTTGACACCACGACATCAGTCTGGTGTCGGGTAGTCGGTCCCGAACAAAATCTGGTTTCGTCATACTACCAGTTGATCAGCCCATTGAAGACAGTGAGGCCGCCCGTTCCGGGGTCTGATCCCTTCGATGTGAACGAGAATCGTGGTAATGATCGCACCATCAAAAATGGAGCAAGATCCTCGCCGGCCAAGGGTAGTAGGATCGCCGGCCGCGGCCGAGGCTCAGTCGAACTGCTTGCAGAACTCCTGGTCGATGGCGTTGCGGCTGTTGGTTCCATACCCAACTCTGCCGCCAACCCAGTTCCCGTCCTGGTCCTTCTCCTGAATCGAAACCCTGACCATGGTGAGGATGGCACCGGCCTGGCCGATGGCCTTGACGCAGTAGTTCCTGGGAAGTTGAACTTGGACCGGATCGGTGGTGTAGCCCGACAGGGGGTACCTGGCCCAATACCATCCATCCGGTCCCCAATAATTGAACCAGTCGAGGGTGACTCCCTCGTCATAGGTGAGTATCGCCCTGACCCAGAGCCACCGCGGTTCGCCGCCGGCCGCCCGCACCGACGGACCGGATGAACCGTAAATGAAGGTGCCGTCGCCGGACCGGTTGTCGATCCTCGAGATATAGACCATGTTGAACGCGGCCGGGAAGACGGACACATCGGCAAGTTCGATGTTCTGATCACCGGCGCCGAGGATCTCGAAGAGATCGTCCTGGAACCAACCGTAGGGACCGATTTCCACCGAGCCGCGTCCGATCTCCTCGAGGGTGTCTGGATCGCGGGCGATCACGTTTACGGTCTGCGTCGCGGATGACGTATTCGCGATGCCGAGATTGGTTCGGGTGCCATCGGCCCCGGGTCGGTTGGCGGCGCCGAGAAGGGTGTATCCCTCGGAGGTGTCCTCTCTGGTGAACGCGGGGATTCCCTGGCCGTAGGAACCGCTCTCGCCGCCCGTGTTCGACGTCCGCGACTGGGCGAAGAACGGATAGTCGGCCTCGAGCCGGATGGACCCGGGACGGTTCTCGCCGAAGAGCGTCGCCACGGCGTCGGTAATCTCCACCGGTGCGTAGGGCGGCAGGGTGATGATGGCCTGCTCCGGCTCGGCAGTGCCGAGCTGCTCGGAGAAGAAAGTCGCCGTCACCACCAGCTCGGTGTCGATGACCTGGCTGTAGAGCCAAAGATCTGTGCTCCAGAAGGTCCCGTGCAGACCGGGATTGGACGCCGCCGCCGGAATCCACTTGGTCTCGAGTGCGGTCGCCGTGGTCGCGAGTAGCACAATAAGCACCAGACACTGAAAAATGGGGCGACTCATCTGATCCTCCTTGAATCCGTTTGTTACCGCTCGGTCAATGATCTCAATATGGATTCGAAAAAAAAAAGTCAAGGCCCCGGGCAGCGGACCACCCAACGTGACCACGGTCACGATTCACCCGCCGAGAGCCGGCAATTCATAATTCAAAATTCATAATTCCCCTCGTGACCCCGAGCGCTACTCTCGCCCTCCGGTTTCTGCTACCGTGTCGCACCGATGGCAAAGGTGCGCCTGCTTTCCCTGAAATTGACCGGGTTCAAGTCATTCCCGGATACGGTCGAACTCGGCTTTCCGGGGAGGGTGTCTTCGATCATCGGTCCCAACGGATGCGGCAAGTCGAACATCGTCGACGCCATCCTGTGGGTCCTCGGCGAGCAGAGCCCGTCGCTCATGCGCCTGAAAAATATGGGCGACGTGGTCTTCAACGGTGCTCGGGGCCGCCCGGCCGCCGGGGCCGCCGAAGTCATCCTCAACCTCGAGTCCGACGACGGCCACTGGGCGGCGAGCGGGGGCCGGATGGAAATCAAACGGCGGGTTTATCGATCGGGCCCGTCGGAATACCGGCTCAACGGTAAGGTCGCACGGCTCAAGGATGTCGCGGACGAGCTGCTGACGGTGGGTCTCGGCACCCGGAACTACTCCATCATCGAACAGGGCCGGGTCGGTCAGGTGCTCTCGGCCCGACCCACCGACCGCCGGGTTCTCATCGAGGAGGCCGCCGGGATCACCCGCTACAAGAAGCGAAAACACGAGGCCGAGCTCAAACTCGAACACACCAGACAAAACCTCCAACGGCTCGACGATGTCATCGCCGAGGTCCAACGCAGCCTGCGCCAGGTCAAACGACAGGCGAGCGCGGCCAAGAGGTTCGAAGCACTCCAGGTCGAGCTCAAGGACCGGCTCCGCCGGCTCCACACCATCGAGGCCCACACCCTCGACAGGGAACGGCGCGAGATCATCAAACGGCGCGGACTCTCCCAGAACGAAGTAGCCGCGGCCGCCGCTGCTCTCGGTGGCGCCGATGCCGATCTCACCCAGGCCCGCAAGGAGCTCGAGACCTGTCACGCCAAGGTCGACAAGGCGCAGAGCGAGGTCGCCGAGCTGACCGGATCGCGCGAGCGACTCGAAGCGTTTCTCGAGCGGTCGGCCGATCTCCTCGACAATCTTCGTGGCTCGCTGGAACGCACCCGACACGATCGCAGCGCCCTCGAATCGGGGCGGACGGTCCTCGACGAGCGAGTTGCCGAAGCCCTGGGCCAGGTGGAGCTCCGCGATGCCGAGTTGACCACCGTCAGGGCTTCGGTGGAAAAGGCCGTCGCCGAGAACGAGGCCGCCCGTAAGCTGCTGGCGGGCGCCGAAACCACTTCCTCCGAGCAGCGTCAGGCCCTGTTGCGCACCATCTCGGGTCTCACCAGCGGCCGCAACCGTCTCGGCGAGCTTCATCGGGAGCAGGACCGGCTCGACTACACCCTCGGCCAACTCGAACTGGAACGCGATCGTCTCGCAGCCAGGCGCAGCGAACTCGAGGAGCGGGCCCGCCTGTCGGCCGATGCCAGCAAGAAAGCGATCGCGGCGGTTGACGATCTCGAGGCCCGCCGCCGGGAGTTGGTCAACGAACGCACCAGCCTCGCAGAGGACGCCAACACCGCAAAGCACGAGACCGAGAGTCTGGGCCACGAGCTGTGGGAACTGCGCCACACCCTCCAGGGGGTCGAGCGGGGACTCGCCCGCCACACCGCTGATGCGGAGCAACTCGCGGGCATTCTGCCCCTCGACGCCATCCAGGGTCAGGTCAGCGATTTTCTCCACCCTGAAAACGGTTTGGCTCCGCTCCTCGACCGGATCTGGCAGGAGTGGCTCGAGCTCCCGGTGGTCGCCCTCGCCACCCTGACCGACGATCAGTTGAAGGCCGCTTCCGAGCTCGAGGGTCGACTCCGTCTGGTCCTCACCGTCGGCGCCGAACCGGCGCCCGAGGTCAAAACTCCCAAAGGAGCCGATGATCTCCTCGCCCTTGCGGGCGCCGAACCGGCTCACCTGCCCTGGCTCGAGCGCACCCTTCCACGCGCCTACCGTTGCAGCGACGCGGCGCGCGCCGCCGAGATTGCGGATGCCGACCCATCGTCCATCGTCGTCGACAGCAACGGTCTGGTCCGGCGCGGTCGGGTCATCGAGACGCCCACCGCCGGAACCGTACACGCCGGAACTCTCCAGCTCCGCGAGGATCGCGAACGGCTCGCCGCAGAAATCGCCGCCATGGCCGACCGCGCCGCCGCAACGAATCAACGCCACACCCAGGCGGCCGCACGCCTCGGCCAGCTGGAGAGCGACCTCGAGTCCCTCGACGGTAGGCTCATCACTGCCGAGCAGGAGAGGGCCCGCGCCACCGCGGTGGAGCAGTCCCATTCAGCGGACCGGAACCGGGTTGAGGCGGATCTCGAGGCGCAGGCGGCCAAGCTCGAGAGCGGCACCAAACGACGTTCAGAACTCACTCAACGGCAGGCGCGCTGCGAAGAGGAGGTGGCCGAACTTGAAGGCCGCAGCCTCGAACTCGAACAGGCGGTTGACACCGCATCCACCGAGCTCGATTCGAGGCGCGAGGAAGCCGCAGAGACCCTGCGCAAGCTCGACCGGTGGCAGGCCGAGGCCCGTCTCGCCGAGGAGCGCCTTGCGGCAGCCCGTACGGATTCCAACCGGCTTGCTGATGAGCGCCGGACCCTCGAGACGCGCTTCGAAGCGCTCGGCAGGGAAGTCGAACGCCTCAGCGGCGAACTCTCGACAACTGAGAACGAGATCGTCTCGACCAGAACCAGACTCGCCGAGGAGCAAGGGCAACTGTCGGCGGCCCGCGAGCAGGCCCGGCGACTCGGCGAGGAAGTTGGCACCCTCGCCGCCAGGGTCGAGAAACTCGACGTCGAGGTCCGGCAGCGCCGGGATGCGCACGAGAGCCAGCGCGAGGAGCTGCACCTCATCGAGATGGAATCCACTCGCCTCGATGCCGAATGGGAACGGTTGCGCGACGCCGCCGTCACCGAACTCGGGATGGCGCCCGAAAAGCTTCTGGAGGAGCCGGCCACCGAAGACGACGACACCAACCGTTTGGCCCAAGAGATCGAAAACCTGCGGGAAAAGCTGGAACGGATCGGACCGGTCAATCTCCTCGCGCTCAAGGAGGTTGATGAACTCGCCGAGAGATCGACCTTCCTCGAAACTCAGCGCAGCGATCTGGTGGACGCGCTCAAGAGCCTGAGCGAGACCATCCGCGAGATCGACGCCACCTGTACCGAGCGATTCGTCGATACGTTCCAGCAGGTCAATGAGGTCTTCACCGAGACCTTCTCGAACCTCTTCGGTGGCGGCACCGCGCGTCTCGATCTGGTGGACGAGGACGACCCACTGGACTCCGGGATCGACATCACCGCCCAACCTCCCGGCAAGCGCAACCAATCGGTCCAGCTGCTCTCGGGCGGCGAGAAGGCGCTCACCGCGCTGTCGTTGCTCATCGCCCTTTTCCGGATCAAGCCCTCGCCGTTCTGCATCCTCGACGAGGTCGATGCACCCCTCGACGACGCCAACGTCGAGCGGCTCGCCGATCTCGTCGAAGCCATGACCGAGCACACCCAGTTCGTCATGATCACCCACAACCGGCGCACCATGCAGCGCGCCGATCTGCTCTATGGCGTGACCATGGAGGAGCCGGGGGTCAGCAAGGTGGTTTCGGTGCGGTTGGAGGACTGAGCGAAGCCTCGAATGGTTTGCGTCAGCCGACCAGTCCCGTATCCGTGTCCGTGTCCGTGTCGGTAGCCGTAGCCGTATCCGATCCCGATCCCGATCCCGGTGGACACCGCCACGGACCATGCACGAGAATCAGCAATCGACCCTCGAGAAGGCAGCAAAAAAAACGCCGCCGGGGTGACCCGGCGGCGTTGAATCTCCAGTTGAGTCGTTCGATCCTACCTTCGGAGGAGAACGAACAAGCCCACGGTCGCGATCAACCCGATCAGCAGAGCAAGACCGAACCCGTTGGTCGCCGGAATTCCGGGAGATGCCGGCGTCGGCGTCGGCTGTTGAGCCACTCCCGCGTAGGCGGCGCCGGAGAACGTGTCCGCGGCTGCGAACGGTGACGTAAGGGAAGTTTCGTACAGACCGCTGGCGATGTCGTAAACCGGGATGCTGCCCGCTTCGTCGGTGACGAGGAACGCCTTGCCGTCACCCACCGCGATCCCGTCGATGTCCGTCAGACCCGCCGGATAGGCGATCACGTTCGCGATCGTGCCGGTGGTCGAGATGGTGACCAGCTGACCGGTGGTGTCGTTGACGCCGTAGATCACCCCGGTGTCGGGGTCGCCATCGATACCGCTGATGCTGTCGCCCCAGAGGGCGATATTCGTCGCGACGAGGGTGCCCATATCGATGGAGTACAACCCGTTGTTCAGACCATCGGCAGTCGCAGCGTAGAGCACACCACCGGAGAACCCGAGCCCGTCAATCCTGAATGGGGCGCCGGCGACGGTGGTAATGCCACCGAGCGAGACGGGATCTCCTCCCGCAAACGGGACTTCGAACAGCTCGTTACCGAAATTCACCCCATCGGAGCTGGTGAACAGAATGCGTTCATTCGCCATATCCGCGGTCGCACCCCAGACACCGACTCCCGTCGCCACGCTCACCGAAACGTTGGTGGCTGGATCGACCGTGAAGATGTCGTTGAGGGTCCCAGCAGGATCGCTGCTGTTCTGGCTCGTTCCCACCACCAGCACGTCATCGAGCAGAGGAAACGCCTCGATCTGGCCGGTCGATCCGGGCATATTCACGTGCACCCCCGCCGACGCCAATTCATCGATACCGTCCGCCGAACTCGGTGCTGGGAGACCGAAGCCCAGAACCAGCACACAGACCACCGCTGCGACGTCAATTCTCGAATACCCACTATTTTTCATGAGACCCTCCTCAAGATCACCATTGATTCTCAAACTTTTTCCGCCACGGTTCCATCGAAAATACTAACACGACACGACCAGGGTGGTGCTCGGTGCTCCGCCTTCTCATTTCGAGCTTCTGATTCGGAGAGTTGCTGACCGCTTCGTGTCTTTGAACCCCTCGAGGCCAGCCCCGCCGGATTCGACTCACGACTGGTGCAAAAGCCCCATGCCTCTTGACGAAATACTCACCCACGGTTTACGCTCATCCCATGAGCATCATTCTTCGCCACCACCACCATCACGGACACACCCTCGTTGGGGCCAGGTGATGGTGTAGGCGATCTATCCGACCGAAACCACAAACGCCGGCCCCGCCGGCGTTTTTCTTTTATTCGAACGCCGTCGGGGCCCAGGAGGCATGATGACCCGAAGAACCGATGATGAAACGCTCCAACTGGCCATCCCCAAGGGCAGGATGTACGACGGCGTGGCGCAGCTCCTGGCCGAGGCCGGCATCGATCTGACCCAGACCGCGCGTAACTACCGGCCCCACGTCACTCTGCCTGAGTGCGAGGTCAAGATCCTCAAGCCCCAGAGCATCGTGAGGATGCTCCACGCCGGGTCGCGCGATGTCGGTTTCGCCGGCGCCGACTGGGTGGCCGAGCTCGACGGCGATCTCGTCGAACTCGTGGACACCGGTCTCGACCCGGTGAGGGTCGTGGCCGCGGCCCCGACCTCCCTGGCCCCCAACGGGGTGCTGCCAAAAATTCCGATGGTCGTCGCATCGGAGTATGAACGCCTGACTCGGCGCTGGATCGAGACCCGCGGCCTCGACGCCTCCTTTGTCCGATCCTACGGCGCCACCGAGGTCTTTCCGCCCGAAGACGCCGACCTCATCGTCGATAACACCGCTACCGGCTCGACGCTCGAGGCGAACCATCTCTTCATCGTCGACGAACTCATGAGCTCATCCACCCGGCTCTACGCCAACCCCGATGCGCTGGCCCACCCGGAACGGCGCCAGGCCATCGACGGTCTGGTCCTGCTCGTCAACTCGGTCCTCGAGGCCCGCCGACGGGTCATGGTCGAAGTCAACGTCACCGCCGACACCCTCGATGCCGTCCTCGCGGTTCTGCCGTGTATGCGCCAACCAACCGTGTCCCAGCTCGCCGGCGGCGGTGGTTTCGCCGTCAAGGCCGCGGTTCCGCGCACGGATCTACCATTGGTCATGCCCAAGCTCAAGGCCGCCGGAGGCTCCGATGTCGTCGTCACCAAGCTCGCGCAGATTGTGCCATGATCCCCGTGCCAGTTTCCGGGTCAGCGGCAGCGAACAGTACCCCGTCAAGGTCGGCAGTCAACTCGATCTTGCACGGGCTCGGTGCCTGGCTCTCGCTTCGCCGCGAAACGGTGCCTGGCACCGCTCCCATCGCATCACAACCGGCGCGGACTGGAGTCCCCGATGTCTGAAAAGCCTCTCCTCGTGACGGCCGTTCCATCCCTCGACAAACTCCCGATGTATTCGGTGGGTCGGCCACCCTTCGAGACGGATCTCGTTCTCGACTTCAACGAGAGCCTCGAAGCGCTGCCGATCTCGGGATCACCGCCGCGGGTGCCGGGGGCCAACTTCTACCCCTGGACCGACCAGCTCGAAGCGCAGCTGGCGCATCGCCTCGGGATCAGCGACGATCGCGTCATCGTCACCTGCGGCGCCGACGACGCCCTTGAACGCTCGGTCCGTTCGGTCTGCTGCCCGGGCCGCCGGGTCGTGATGGTCAAACCGACCTACGGCATGCCGTGGCGATACGCCATCACCACCGGCGCCGAGATCACGGCCGTCGAGTGGTGGGAGGGGCCCTTCCCGGTGGAGGAAGTCTGCGATGCCGCCGGCGATGACGCCTCCCTGCTCTATCTGGTCTCACCCAATAACCCCACCGGCGCGGTCATCACGGGCGACGAGTTCGCCGAAGTGGTGACCCGCCTGCCGCGAACCCTGGTGCTCCACGATCAGGCCTACCGTGAGTTCTGCGACGCCGAGTTCGACCTCACCGAAACCGCCCTGGAACACCCCAATGTGGTGCTCGTCCGGACTTTCTCCAAGGCGTGGGGCGGGGCCGGTCTCCGTGCCGGATACGCCGTGGGCGACGCCCGGGTCGTGGACTGGCTGCGGCGGATAGGCCAGCCCTTCCCGGTTTCGCGGCTGACCCTTGATGTTCTCGAAAAAGCCGTCACACCCGACGCCGAACCATCGCGGGAGCGGATCGATCGGATCCGGACACAGCGCGACAAACTCATCGAGACCCTGTCGGAGTTCGGCGCCGATCCCCTGCCGTCGCAGGCGAACTTTGTCGGCGCCCGGTTCGCCGATGCGTCGTGGGTCCGCAACGCGATGGCCTCCCTCGGCATCGCCATCCGCGGCTTCCCCGGCCGCAGCGAGCTCAACTCGCTGCTGCGGACCACCCTGCCGGGGAACGCCCGCGATTTCGACCGCCTCACCGCATCCTTCCGAACCGTTCTCCAGCCCGAGGCGCTGCTCTTCGATCTCGACGGCGTCATCGCCGACGAGTCGGTCTCGTACCGCCGGACCATCGTCGACACCGCCGCGGTCTTCGGTCTCAGCCTGAGTCTCGAACAGGTCGCCGCCGCCAAAGCGGCAGGCAACGCGAACAACGACTGGGAACTCACCCGGCGGCTCCTCGCTGAAGCCGGCATCGAAATCGATCTCGCCGAGATCACGGACCGGTTCGAGGCCATCTACCAGGGGACGGATGCAGCGCCCGGTCTCCGCCGGCACGAGACGCTTCTCGTCGAACCTGGCGTTCTCCACGCGCTTGCAAAACGGCTTCCCCTCGCCGTCGTCACCGGACGACCGCGAATTGATGCCGACCGCTTTCTCTCCGAACACGGCATTGATGGGTGCTTTCAGACGATTGTCACCATGGAGGACGCGCCCGCCAAACCCGACCCGACGCCGGTCCGGCTGGCCCTGGATCGCCTCGGAACTGGTCACGCCTGGATGGTCGGCGACACCCCCGACGACATCCGGGCGGCGCGCGCCGCGGCCGCTCTGCCCTTGGGCATCGTGGCGCCGGGCGACGATCCCGATCTCGCACGAACCGCGCTGGCCGATGCCGGCGCCGCCCGCATCCTCACCACCGTCAACGAACTCCTGGAGACCCTGCCATGACCAGCGCACCCCGTGAGGCCAGAATCGATCGGACCACGCGAGAAACCCGCATCCACGGCCGCCTCGCCCTCGACGGCGCCTCTGAGGTCCGCATCGACACCGGAATCGGTTTCCTCGACCACATGCTCACCGCCCTCGCCTTCCACGCCGGTTGGGATCTCGAACTCGAGTGCCACGGTGATCTCGAGGTCGATGACCACCACACAGCCGAGGACTGCGCCCTGGCCCTCGGCGAAGCGCTCGATCGAGCTCTCGGCGATCGCGTGGGGATCGCCAGATTCGGCGTTGGGCACGCGCCCCTCGACGAGGCCCTGGCGCGGACGGTCATCGATCTCTCTGGCCGGCCGTGGCCGGAGATCCACCTCGGACTCACCCGCGAGGCGCTCGGTGGTCTGGCGACGGAGAACATCACACACTTTTTCGTCTCCTTCGCCATGGCGGCGCGCTTCGCCCTCCACGTCGATGTGCTGCGCGGCGCCAATGATCATCACCGAGCAGAAGCGGCGTTCAAAGCGACTGCGCTTGCCCTGCGGCAGGCAACCGCCCCCTCGGACGACGGCGTGCGAAGCACCAAGGGCAGTCTGGGCGGCACACCATGAGCGAGGTGGTTCTCATGCGCACCGGCACCGCCAATCTCGCTTCGGTGGCTGCCGCGTTTCACCGAGCCGGGTGCTCTGTGCGGATCTCCGAGTCCGCCGATGATGCCGCGGACGCGGCGCTCGTGGTCCTGCCCGGGGTCGGTTCATTCGGCGCCGTGAGTGAACGTCTCGACGATCTCGGCCTGCGGACGACGCTGGGCGACCGCATCGGAGCAGGACGACCGACCATGGCGGTCTGTCTCGGCATGCAGCTCCTGGGTGAGGGCAGCGAGGAGAGCCCCGGCGCCGCGGGTCTCGGCGTCATCCCGACAACGGCAACATCGCTTCGGGTCGGTGTTCGACGGCCGCAACTGGGTTGGAACCGGGTCGCGGCGGGCGCCGGTTGCCGCATGTTGAACGACGGTACGGCCTACTACGCCAACAGCTTCAAGTTCGACACCATCCCCGATGGCTGGAGCGGAGCGATGACCGATCACGGTGGCGATTTTGTCGCCGCCATCGAGCGCGGCGCCGTGCTCGCCTGCCAGTTTCACCCCGAGCTCTCGGGTCCCTGGGGCCAGTCTCTGGTCGAGCGGTGGCTCGATGCCGCACGGGAGGCCGTCTGATGCTGCTGCCGCGTATCATCCCGTGTCTCGATGTCAGAGACGGCCGGGTCGTCAAAGGCATCCAGTTCCAGGGGTTACGCGACGCCGGTGACCCTGTGGAACTCGCCTCCGCCTACGCTGAACAGGGCGCCGACGAGCTCGTGATTCTCGATGTCAGCGCCACCCCCGAGGGCCGTGGGCACGCCCTCGAAGTGGTGCGCGCGGTCCGTGAGGTGCTGCCTCTGCCGCTGACGGTCGGTGGCGGTGTGCGCACCGTCGCCGATGCCGAGGCCCTGCTCTCGGCCGGCGCCGACAAGGTCGCGACCAACACCGCCGCGGTGGCGCGGCCCGATCTACTCAACGAGCTCAGCCTTCGCTTCGGCCGCCAGTGCGCCGTCCTCGCCCTCGACGCAGCGTCCAACAACGGAGGTTGGGAGGTGGTCGTGCGCTCGGGACGCGATCGGACCGGGATGGATGCCATCGAATGGGCCGAGGCGGCCGTCTCGCGGGGCGCCGGCGAGATCCTCCTCACATCGTGGGATCGCGACGGCACCGGAAGGGGCTACGACCTCGAACTCCTCAAGGCCATGAGGGCCGCGGTCCCGGTGCCGATCATCGCCTCGGGCGGGGCCGATGGACCGGAACACATGGCCGAAGCTCTGGCCGCCGGCGCCGATGCGGTCCTCGCCGCCACGATCTTCCACGACGGCCACACCACCGTCGCCGATCTCAAGACCGAACTCGCCGAACTCGGGGTGGAGGTGCGCCGATGATCGTCCCATCCATCGATCTCATGGGTGGCCGAGCGGTCCAGCTCGTGGGCGGCAGGGGCAAACCTGTGGAAAGCGCCGACCCCTTCGAGATGGCCGAGAAGTTCGCCGTCATCGGCGAGATCGCGGTCATCGATCTCGATGCCGCCCTCGGTTGCGGATCCAACGATGAGATCGTCCGCCAACTCGTTCGTCGTTACGCGTGCCGATTCGGCGGCGGCATCCGCACGGTCAACGATGCGCTCGGGTGGCTCGATGCGGGAGCGGAAAAGATCATCCTCGGAACCGCCGCCAAACCGGAGGTGCTCTCCAAGTTGCCGCGGGAACGGGTGCTGGCCGCCCTCGACGGCGTCGAGGGCGAGGTCGTGGTCCGCGGCTGGACCGAGCACACCGGCGCCACGGTCCTCGATCGGCTGACCGAACTCAGAGACATGGTCGGCGGCTTTCTCGTGACCTTTGTCGAGCGCGAGGGGCGCCTCGGCGGCATCGACCTCGAGGCCTGCCGGCGGGTCGTCGAGGCCGCCGGCGACACGCCGAGTAACGGCGGCCGGCGGAGTGACCACCGCGGCCGAGATCGCCGCCCTCGACGCCATGGGCGCGGATGCCCAGGTCGGGATGGCCATCTACACCGGCCGGCTCGGGCTCGCCGAGGCCTTTGCCGCGCCCCTGGTTTCGGACCGCCCCGATGGACTCTGGCCGACGGTGGTCTGCGACGAACACGGGGTCGCGTTCGGGCGTCGTCTACTCCAGCGCCGCGAGTCTCGCTGCGGCCGTCGACGAGCGACGCGGGATCTACTGGTCGCGGTCGCGCGGGGAACTGTGGCGCAAGGGTGAGACCTCAGGGGCCGTTCAGGAACTCCTGAAGATCGACGCCGACTGCGACCGTGACGCGCTTCGTTTCACGGTCCGCCAATCGGGGAGCGGATTCTGCCACCGCGAGACCCGCAGCTGCTGGGGCCCCGACCGCGGTCTCGGCGCCCTCGAGCGGCGGCTGCTCGATCGGATCGTCAACCCGGTGGCGGACTCCTATACCGACCGGCTCGTGAACGACCCTGCGCTGCTCGCCGCCAAGCTTGCCGAGGAAGCCCGGGAGCTGGCCGAAGCCATCGACGACGCCGATATCGCCTGGGAGGCGGCCGATGTTCTCTATTTCACCCTGACCACGCTGGCCGCCCGGGGGGTTTCGCTGGAGGCTGCGATCCGCGAACTCGACCAGCGCGCGCTCAAGGTGAAGCGCCGCGACGGGTCAACCACCGTGGCGCGGAAGGAGAAACCGTGAGACGCCTGACAGTGGAAGAGGTGCGCAGCATTCGGCGCGACCCGGTTGATGCCACGACTCTGCAACGAGCCGCCGAGATCGCCGACCGGGTCCGAACGGGTGGGGAGCCCGAAATTCGTGCTCTTGCCGAGGAACTCGGCGATCTGCAACCGGGTCAGCCGTTGATCGTCAGCCGCGATGAGCTCGAACGCGCCGCCGCCGAGATCGACCCCGAAGTCCTGGCGCTGCTCGAGCGCACCGCAGACCGGATCGCCGCATTCGCCGATGCCCAACGCCAATCGGTCGTCAATCTCAAGGTGCCGGTGCCCGGCGGGATCGCCGGTCATTCGGTCGCGCCGGTGGAACGCGCCGGCTGCTACGCCCCGGGCGGCCGCTATCCGCTGCCGTCCTCGGTGCTCATGACCGCCGTCACCGCGCGGGCCGCGGGAGTGGCCGATGTCTGGGTGGCTTCGCCGCGACCGGCGGCCGTGACCCTCGCCGCCGCCGCGGTGGCCGGCGCCGATGCCGTCCTCGCCGTCGGCGGCGCCCAGGCCATCGCCGCGCTCGCCTACGGCGCCGGTCCGGTGCCCGCCTGCGACGTGGTCGTGGGCCCGGGCAACCGCTGGGTCATCGCCGCGAAGAAACTTGTCGCCGGCGATGTCGGCATCGACATGCTCGCCGGTCCATCCGAGCTTGTCGTTCTTGCCGACGACAGCGCTGATCCGGGCACGGTGGCCGCCGATCTTCTGGCCCAGGCCGAGCACGACCCGGACGCCCTGCCGGTTCTGGTGACCCCCTCATCCGCCCTGGCCGACGCCGTCGATACCGAGCTCGCCCGGCAACTCACCGAACTCCCGACCAGGGTCGTGGCCGAGGCCGCCCTCGATCACGGTTTCGCCGTCGTCACCGCCGACATCGGCGAAGCCATACGGGTCTGCAACCTACTGGCGCCGGAGCACCTCCAGGTGTTCACCCACGACGCCCACGCCATCGCCGAAAGGCTCAGCCACTGGGGTGGACTCTTTATCGGCGGAGCTTCGGCCGAGGTTTTCGGCGACTATGGCGTCGGCCCCAATCACACCCTGCCGACCGGAGGCGTCGCCCGGTTCAAAGGAGGTCTGAGCGTCCTCGACTTCTTGCGGGTCCGCACCTGGCTCGAACTCGAACCCGGCGACGCCGCCGATACCATCGCTCGCGACGCCGCCGCCCTCGCGCGACTCGAGGGTCTCGAAGCGCACGCCAGAGCCGCGGAGCGCCGGACAACGAACCGCGGAGAATCGCGGCCTTCTTGATCTCGCTGGTCTCAGGTTTGGAACCTAACGGCGCCAGCGTTTCATCGCCTCGGCACGGGCTGCGGCTGGTCCGCACGAAATCTCTCCAGGACGGCGCCGTATCGAGACGTTGAGCCACCCGAGAGGATGCTACCGTCGTTGCCCACCAAACATCTGACCTCCGTCGAGACACACCAACCACCCATTGTGAGAATGTGATACCCGGCACGATTTCCGATCTGTGCGGGTTAGGGCCACTCGAGTTCCCCACCGCTCATCCGGAGGTTTCCCGCCAGACAGGCTTGATAGGCGGCCGGTCATAGTGTAGGATTTCGATTGTTCTATTCTACGTCTACAATTTTGAGACGGTGTATTATTTCTGGGAGGTAATCATGGCGTCACGAAAATCCGCAGTTGCCTGTTCGATCATGATGTGCGTGTGCATTGCGGCCGCGAGTCTGGCCTGGGGGGCGGGACCGTCCCGAAACGTCTCACCCGCGGCGGTTCACCCCGGGGCCACCCTGGTTGACGCCGAACGTCGGATCTTCGCCCGGAACGGCGCCGTCCAAGCTGTTCCAGGGCCCGGCGATCTCACTGTCCAAGACCGTCGGCACCACTGCCGGGGTCTGCGCGGCGACCTCTTCGATCACGGTTCCCGTCGGTACCGACGTGTACTACTGCTATCAGATCCAGAACACCGGGGTCGTCACGCTCAACTACCACGACCTGGACGACGACCAGCTCGGCACCATTCTCGACGATTTCAACTTTGTCCTCGCGCCCGGCGCCTCGTCGCCCGAGGTGATCGTGCAGGACACCCCCATGGCGACGGTGACCAACACCGCCACCTGGACGGCGGTCACCTCTCTGGCCGGCTACACGGCCGACGACACCATCCCCTACAACTTTGAGGACATCTCCGCCACAGGCACGTCATTCACTCTGGCTGACGACGATACGTTCTTGATTCCAACAGGCTTCACCTTCGACTACTTCGGGACGCCGTACACCAACGTCGAGATCTCGTCCAACGGCTTCCTGTCGGTCAACGCGGCCGGCGACAACGGCTGCTGCACCGGCGACCCGCTGCCCGATCCCGCCACTCCCAACGGCACCATCGCCGGCTGGTGGGAGGATCTGGACCCGGGCGAGGCCGGCGCCGAACTCTACTACCAGACCATGGGGACCACCCCCAACCAGTACCTGCTGATCAGCGTCATCAACGTTCAGCACTACCCGACGGGCAACCCGGTCACCATGCAGTACAAGCTCTTCGAGAACGGCTCGATCGAAGTCCACTATCAGGACGCGCCGTCGGACGGCGGCACCCACTCGGCCGGAATTGAAAACCAGGACGGGTCCGCCGGGGTGCAGTACTTCCTCGGCACCGCCGCCCTTGCGACCCCGCTCGCGGTCCGCTACTCGCTGGTCCCGGTTCAGTCGGCCTCGGACACCGCGTCGGCCACGGTGACCGTGCAGGCGCCCAACATCGACGTCAGCCCGCTGACCCTGGCGAGCACTCAGATGCCCAACACCACTGCCCAACAAACGCTCACCATCGCCAACACCGGCAGCCAGGCCCTGAACTGGAACATCGTCGAGGAGCCGATCGCCGAAGCGCCGGACATGCTCTCCGGCGGCACCCCGGCCCTGGCCGGCGAAAGCATCGGCCCGTCGGACTTCAAGCCGGGGCAGAGCTGGGGCACCCCGGCTGTGCTGAGTGACTGGCGCGCGCCCGAAGCCCTGCTGTACGACAACGGACCGCTGGTGACGCATCCCGCCGGCGGCGCGGGCGGCGCCGACGCCAGCGCGCTGCAGTCGGCCATCCTTCTGGGCACCTACGGCTTCGGCTACCAATTTACCGCCGGCAACCGCATCGCTGATGATTTCACGGTGACCGGCGGCGGCTGGTTCATCGAGACCATCACGTTCTTCGGCTACCAGACCGGTTCCTCGACCACCTCGACCTTCACCTCGATGAACCTCCAGATCTGGGACGGCCCGCCGGACAACCCGGCGAGCATGATCGTCTTCGGCGACACCACCACCAACCGGCTGACCGGTAGCGTGTGGTCGAATATCTACCGGGTGCTGGACACCAGCCTGAGCGCCAGCGACCGGCCGATCATGGCCAACACGGTGGCGGTGAATGCCTTCCTGCCCGCCGGTACCTACTGGCTGGACTGGCAGGCCGACGCTACCCTGGCCTCTGGACCGTGGGCGCCGCCGATCTCGATCCTCGGTCAGACCGCCACCGGCAACGCCATGCAGTGGACCGGAGCGTGGGCCCCGGCGGTTGACGGCACCTTCGCCCAGGGCTTCCCGTTCATCATCGACGGCACGAGCGACTGCTCGAATCCGGTCGACGTCCCGTGGCTTTCCTTCACCCCGATCAGCGGGACGACCGCCAACGGCTCGAGCACGCCGGTAGCCGTCACCTTCGACTCCACCGGCCTGACGCTCGGCAACTACGACGCCCGGCTCTGCGTCTTCAGCGACGATCCGGACATCGGTCCCGGAAACGGCACCGGCCTGGTCGTGGTGCCGGCCAGCCTGATCGTGTCGCAGACGGCGCCGAGCATCTCGGTCAGCAAGACCGTCGGCACCGCTGCGGGAGTCTGCGCAACCTCGAGCAACATCACGGTGCCACAGGGAAGCACGGTGTACTACTGCTACACGGTGACCAACACCGGCGACACCGCGTTTGCCCTGCACGACCTCGAGGACGACCAGCTCGGCACCATCTTCTCCGGACTCAGCTACGCCCTGGCTCCGGGGGCCAGCATCGACACGGTGACGGCCGGTTTGAGCGTCTCCGCGGTGATCAACGTGCCCACGACCAACGTCGGCACCTGGACCGCCTACAACGCGGCCGCAGGCGGCGTCCAGGGGCAGGCGACCGCCACGGTCAACGTGACCGCAGCCGAGGCCATCCCCACCCTGGACGGGCTCGGTCTGCTGATCCTGGTGCTGCTGCTCGCCGGAACGGGAGTGCTGGCGCTTCGCCGCCTCTCCTAGCCCCGGACAAGTCCATTTTCTTCATGCGGCCCCGCTTCGGCGGGGCCGCTTTTTGGACACTGAGGTGCGGCTGTATCGGCGCGGTTGTTGCACAAAGGCCGTGTCGTTCGATCTTCGCTCGGCGGCGGCTGTCACCCAAGCGGCTGACGCTCCCGGGTTTCGTTTCCAGCCTTGGCCCGGGAGGTTTTTGGTGAGGGCTTCACGCCCTCAGGCCCGGAATTCGGCCGCCTATCGAAGAATAGCGCAGAGACACCAACGGCGGTTCAGGCACATCCCGCAAAACCCTTGGCGTTGAACGGCCGTTGCAGTAGAGTCGCAAGCGACTATGGAAAAATACGAGAACATCCTGATCCTCGGTCTCGGTGGCGTTGGTGACTACCTCGCCAAACGCCTGAGCCACGAAGGCCACGCCATCACCGTCGTCGAACAGTTCCCCGAGGCCATCAACCGCGCCGACGGCGAACTCGACGCCCGGCTGATCCGCGGCGACGCCATGAGCTTCTCCTGCTGGCTCGACGCCGACGCCGGAAAAATGGACTATCTGATCGCGGTCACCGACGACGACGCGGTCAACATCATCGGTTCGATGATCGCCGACCGACTCGGGATTCGCCGGAAGATCGCACGGGTCCGGTCGCTGGCGTTGTGGGAGAAGGATGCCCCGTTGACGGCCGACGACGTCAAGATCGACCTCGTCATCCGGCCCGAAGAGCTGGCGGCCAGGGAGATCGCGCGCCTGCTCAAGCTGCGCGCCGGCAACATGGTCTTCGATATCGCGGGCGGGCAGATGCAGGTCGTGGGAACCCGCATCGACGAAGACTCACCCCTCGTCGGGATGAGGCTCCAGGAGCTGTCGCAGAAATACAACCACTTCTACTTCCGCGTGGTGTCGATCGCACGCGGAATCAACACCATCATCCCGGGAGGGAACGAACAGCTCCTTCCCGCGGACAACGCATTCATCCTGGCCCGAACCGAGGATCTGTCCAAAATCCTCGAACTGGCAAGGGAAACCTCGGACGCGAGCGATCACCGAGTCATGATCGTCGGGGGCGGTCTGGTCGGCAGCCGGGTGGCGGAGATCCTCGAGAAGACCTTTCCGGTGCGGCTCCTCGAGCGCGATCCACAACGCGCCGAGGAGCTCTCTCACCAGCTCAAACACACCGAGCTTCTCAACGGCAACGGTTCGAAGGTCAAGACCCTTCTCGAGGCCGGACTGCTCGATATGGACACGATCGTCGCCGCCACCAGCCACAACGAGACCAACATCATGTCCTGCGTCATGGCCAAGAACGTATTCAAGGACAGGGCCAGCGAGGCCGATGGGAAACGGTTCAGGTCCATCGCCCTGGTCGGCCGCGAAGAATATTTGGTGATGGCTTCCACCATGGGCGCCGATGTGGTGCTCAGCAAAAAGGTGCTCGCCGCCAACGAGATCCTCAAGTACATCCGTCGCGGCAGGCTGCTCTCCGTCGCCCACCTGCACGGTCTCGAAGCCGAGGTCGTCGAGCTCGTAGTCGGCAACCACTCACCGATCACCCGCAAACCGCTGCTCCAGATCGAGGGCACCAAGGGCAAGATCATCATCGGCGGGTTCTCCCGCGGCGACGGCTGGCAGACGGCTGTGGGCACGACCCACCTCCAGCCCGGCGACAAGGTGATTGCGATCTGCACCTCGGACCATCTCAGGGATTTACAACGCCTGGTCCTCGGGTGAGACGTTGATGAACTTCCGCGGCATCGCCTACGTCATGGGTACGCTCCTCGTCGTCACCGGCGTCGCCATGCTCGCCCCGGCCCTGGTCGCCGCGATCTACGGCGAAGGCGACCTTTTGGCCCTTCTGATCTCGGCGGTGGTTTCCTGCTCCATCGGTCTGCCGCTACGGCTCAGGTTCTCGCACGGCAACGTTCTCGACACCAGGGACGCCATCGCCATCGCCGCCTTCGGCTGGATCGTCATCTCGGCGGTGTCGACGCTGCCCTTCATCCTGCACGGCTCGATCCCATCGTTCACCGACGCCTTCTTCGAGATGATGTCGGGCTTCACCACAACCGGCGCGACCATCCTCACCGACATCGAGGTCGTGCCGCACGGTCTGATCTTCTGGCGCAGCGAAACCCACCTCCTCGGCGGGATGGGCTTTTTGACCCTGACGATCATCTTCCTGCCGCACGGGGTGGCGGGTCTGAGGATCTTCCGCGCCGAATCGAGCCCCGGCCAGGTGATCACGAAAGAGAGATTCACCGCCCGCAACCGCGACGCGATCACCTACCTTTGGGTGATCTACCTGTCGCTCAACCTACTTCAGGTGATTCTCATGTGCGCCGGCGGCATGTCCCTCTTTGACTCGCTGTGCCACGCCTTCGGCACGGTTTCGACCTCGGGCTACTCACCCTACAACGCCAGTATCGGTCATTACAACAGCGCCTACTTCGACTGGGTGGTCATCCTGTTCATGTTCCTCGGCGGGGTGACCTTCATGGTCTTCTACCACGCCGCTCGGCGCGAATGGAAGGTCATCAGGATCAACACCGAACTCCGCTGGTATCTCGGTTTTCTGCTCTTCTTCTGTTCCGTTATGACGTGGTTGCTCTGGCGGAGCGACAGCTACGGTTTTCTCGATTCGCTACGATACGGCACGTTCCAAGTGATGTCCCTGCTCACCACTACCGGATTTACAACCGCGGACTACGAACTCTGGCCTCAGGCGGCTCAGATGCTGCTCGTGATCGTCTGCTTTGTCGGCGCCTGCGCCGGCTCCACTACCAGCGGCATCAAGGTCATCCACTATGTCGTGATTTGGAAGTTCATGGTCGGCGCCATCAAGAAGATCTTCTTCCAACCACTGGCGGTCCTGTCGGTGCGGATCAACGATCTGCCCGTGGAAAAGGGTGTGGTCTACCTGTCCATCTGCTACTTCATCGTCAATGTCTTCATGGTGCTCGGGCGGCGGGTTCGTCATGGTACTGCTCGACGACATGGACGCCATCACCGGGATGAGCTCGGTCATCGCTGCACTGATGAACATCGGCCCCGGTTTCGGTCGTATCGGCCCGAGCGAGAACTTCGCCTTCATCTCCGATGCCGGAAAGTGGTTTCTGTCGTGGAACATGCTCGTCGGCCGCCTCGAGATGTTCTCGGCGCTGGTCATCTTCTACCCGACGTTCTGGAAGCGGTGAGTGCTACAGTCCTGGTCGCAATGCAGTGGCGACTGATTCTCGACGGCAACCTCCCGGGCGCCACGAACATGGCCCGCGACGTGGCCATCCTCGAAGCGGTGTCGGCCGGTGAAGCGCCGCCGACTCTCCGGCTCTACGGCTGGGACCCGCCGTGCCTGACGATCGGCAAACATCAGGGCCTCGACGCGGTTGATCTCGCATTCTGCCGCTCCGAAGGCATCGATGTGGTGCGACGCCCCACCGGAGGTCGTGCCCTCCTCCACCACCTCGAGCTCACCTACTCGGTGGTGGCGCCCCTCGGCACACCGCCGTTACCCACGGCGCTGCAGGAGGCGTACCGTTTGATTTGCGGCGCTCTCGTCAAAGCCGTCCGTGAACTCGGGATCGATGCCGCCCTCACCGGCACCGAGGTCAACCTCCGCTTGCCGAATCCCACGAGCACCGTGCCCTGCTTCGAGGCCCCAGCCGAAGGCGAGGTGGTGGTCGCCGGCCGAAAACTCATCGGTTCCGCCATGCGCGCCCACGGCGGGTGCATCCTCCAGCACGGCGCCATCCTCCTCGACTGGAACGGCCGGTTCCAGGCCGGTGCCATGGGATTGGCGAACGATTCCGCGCTCCGGCCGCACATCACAACCCTGACGATCGAACTGGACCAGCCGGTGCAACGCACCGATGTCGAAGGGGCTGTCATCGCCGGCTTCGCCGGCATTCTCGGCGACGCACCGGCGCCAGGATCGCTGTCAGCGAGCGAACGCTCCCGCGAGACCGAGCTGATCCCGACCCTCGCCATCCAGACGACCACCGATCCTGATCCGTAGAAAGACATGAGCGCTGCCGAAGAAGGAGAGGCCGCAACCCATGCCATTTCGGTTCAGGATCCGATCGAGTCATCTTGCCCTTCTGCTCCTCGTCTCCCTTCTGACGGTGACCACTCCCGGGGAGACCGCCGAGGGCTGCTTCATCGAGCGTGGACGAACCCGGATGGTCAACATCACAAAGGTTGCGGTCTCCGGTCGTCTCGTCACCTCAGTTCAGCGCGGGAGCTGGGACACCCGACCGACGGTCCGGGTCGCCGAGATCGGGCCCTTCGGGACCATTGAGGTCGGTAACTGGAAACCCGTTTGGAATGTCGCAGATATCGCTCTCGAGGCCACAACGGCGTTCGTCGCCGCCGACGGTGGTCTCTTCACCCTCGATTTGACCGATCCCTTCAACCCCATCGAGCTCTCCTTCATCGACCTCATCGATTCCCAGCACCTCGCGGTCGATTCAGGCCGCGCTTTCATCGCCACAACCGGTGTCAGCGGCAATGGCTGGTTTGACGTCGTGGACATTTCCGACCCGTCCACCACGCAACGAATCGGTGGGATCTTCTGGCCTCGGCCCGATCTCCCTAAATACGCCATCGATGCCCGAGGAGACACCGTCGTCATCGCCGACCAGAGCGGGCTCTTGGTCGTCAACGTCAACGACGCAGCAAACCCGGTCGAGGTCGGGCGGTGGAGCCACGTGGAAGCCCGTGATGTGGCCTTGATCGGCGATCACCACGCGGTCGCGACCTTCGCCGCATGGGCCCATCCCGGCGAGCTCGGAATCACCGTCGTCGATCTCTCCGACCCGAGCAATCCCACTCCGGTGGGAACCTGGACCGCGCCCAGCGAGGTACTGTCGGTCGCCGAGTACGGCGGCGCGGTCATCGCCGGCACCGAGTCCCATGGAGTTTTTCTGATCGATATCGAAGATCCCGTCTACCCTAGGCAGATCGATCACCTGCAGGAGCTCGGGATGGGTGTCGAGAACCTGGCGACAGCCTGGCCGTCCATCGCCGCATCCAATGTCGACTTCGGTACCGCGGTCCTCGGACTCCACCGGTCGTGCCAGCCGCCGCGTCACCCTTCATCGCGGCTGACCCCTTAACCAGCCGCCTCACACGTCAGCGACGCCGCCCGTTCCTTTCCGGTTGTTCTCTCTGTGCCGGCGTCCCGCCGGCCTGATGACGATGAAGGCCGAGAGACCTCGCTGTCCGATTTTCGATGACTGCGGGACGCTCACACCTGAGTGGTGTCGCCTTCCCGGATCTGCGGCTTGACCAGCGGCAGCAGTGCGAGGCCCGGCAGGGCCAGCGCCGTGGTCGCCGCAAAATAGGCGGCATAGCCCCAGGCCTCGACACCGAGCCCCGAGAAAGCGCCGACCACATCACGGGTCAGGGCGAAGAGGGCCGACAGGATGGCGTACTGGCTCGCCGCGTGCTCCTTGTCGCAGAGGTTCATCAGAAAGGACAGAAAGGCGGCGGTGCCGAGACCCTGGGTGAAGCTCTCCACCATTGAGGCCACATAGATGCTCTCGCGTGGCAGCTCGAAGACGGCCACCGCGACATACCCGAGGTTGGAGACCATCTGGGCGAGACCGAGCCAGAGCAGGGCCTGGAAGATCCCCCGTTTGTTGGTGAACCAGCCACCGATCAAAGCACCGATGATGGTCAAAACCACACCGAGAGAGACCGAGATGGCGCCGATCTCGGTCAATGAGTAACCGCGGTCGACCCAGAAGGGTTTGACCATCCGCCCCAAGGTCGAATCGCCGAGCTTGTAGAGCAGGATGAAGGCCACCACAGGCAGCATCTGCCAGCGGAAGACCCAGCGCAGCACCGGTCCGATGGCGTGGCGCCGCGCCGATTCCTCGAGGGGCACCCGCGGGCTGAACCATGCGAGGGCCGCCAGACCGAAAAACATCCCCGCCAGGACAAACCACAAGACCGTCCAGCCGGTGTAGTCCGCGAGAAAGATCATCCCCCCGCCGCCCGCAAGGAGTGCGATCCGCGCCGCCGAGACCCGGACCCCGTTGATGCTCCCGGTGGTCTCGGGAGTCGCTACATCAACGGCGTAGGCGTCGATGGCGATGTCCTGGGTCGCCGATGCGGTGGTGAAGAGCAACAGCAGCCCCCACATGAGCCACGACGGGTTGGAAGCATCCTGCGGCACGATGGCCAGCGTCGTCGCCCCGAGCACAAAAAGCGCCGCGGTGATCCAGTGTTGACGGGAGCCGTAACGATCAACCAGCGGCGCCCAGAGCATCTTCCAGGTCCAGGGCAGGGACAGCAGACTCATGAGCCCGATCTCGCGCAGCGACACCCCATGCACCCGGAAGAAGACCGGCCAGACATCGTAGGCGATACCGAAGGGCAGCCCCTCGGCAAAATAGAGGATCGAAATCCAGAAGAGGACCTTGCGTTGAGTCACCGACTGATTCTACGCAACTCGCCCGGCGAATGGCATCAGATCCAACCCTTCCTCCGAAAGAATACGAGGAGGGCGGCGGCAACTGCGGCCATCAGGCCCAGGGCGAGCGGGTAACCGAAATACCAAGCGAGTTCGGGCATGTTCCACGGACTCGCCGATCTCTCGAAGTTCATCCCGTAGAGCCCCGCGATGAACGACAGTGGGATAAAGATGGTGGCGATGATCGTCAGCACCTTCATGGTCTCGTTCATCCGGGTCGACAGGCTTGTCAGGTGGAGATCCATGAGCGAGGAGACCATCTCCCGCAGGGTCTCGACGATGTCCACAGCCCTGGTCGCGTGATCGACCACATCGCGAAGATAGAGCCTGGTCTCGTCGTCGAAGAGCTCACTATCACCTCGGTGAATCCCGTTGAGCATTTCGCGGAGCGGCCAGATTGACTTCCGGACCATCAGGAGTTCGCGTTTAAGTTCGTGCAGCGCGCTGAGATTTTCCGACCGGCCGTCGAGGAGTGTCTCCTCGACATCCTCGATGCGGTCACCGATGGCTTCAAGGACCGGGAAGATATGGTCCACCACCGTATCCATGAGCGCGTAGGCGAGATAACCCGAGCCACCACCCCGCAGCCGGGCTTTGCCGAGGCGGAGCCGTTCCCGGACAGGCTCGAAAAGACCGCTTCGACGCTCTCTCACGGAGAGCACCGTGCCCGGTTTGATCACAAAGCTGATTTGGTCCTTGGCGACGTCTCCGGTGTCGGGTTCGAAAAAGAAGTGATCCATCACGACAAAAAGGGTGTCGCCGAAATCCTCGCTCTTGGTGCGCTGGCCGACGTTGAGGACGTCCTCCAACGCGAGGGGGTGGATCTCAAGCTGCGCACCCAGTGTTCTGATGAGGTCGACGTCGTGGCCCTCCACATCCAACCACAGGGTCAGGCTGGGAGCCGCTTCTGACATCTCCTCCGGCCCTGCGACCTCGGTCTCCACCAGCGTCGCCGGATCGAACGCCGTGAGACGAGATCGGATCGGTTCCGCCGGCGGTTTGACCACCTCGAGCGTACCGGGCGCCGTACCGGGCGCATGCCGGCGCGAGAAAATCTGCATCTCGGTCTCCGTTTCATCCTCGGTGGTCGACCGGGGCCCAGCCCGTAGGACACCCCGGAGTGTCGATCATGAACGGCCCACGGCATTCCAGCTCATGACTCCGATCCGGGGGGTCGCCCCGGCTTGCCCTCACCCCTGTTGTCGTAGTACCGCGTCGTCGGGTAGGCGAAGTCGATGTCGTCGACAGCCCAAAAGGCGTCGAGCACGTCCTCCCAGATGGCATTCTCGGTGGACCGCCGACGGCGCGGATCAGTCAGGTACCGGATGGTCAGGGTCACCCCGATATCGGCCACCGAGGTCCAGACGATGGGGGTCAGGTGCTCGTACTTGATGAGGAACTTGCTCGCGGCCTTGCGAACCTGCTGCTGCGCCTCTTTGCTCTCGACCGCGCTGTGGCGTTGGATGATCTCGGTCAGAATCCGTTTGGCCTTGCGCCAGTCGCTCTCGAAAGTCACGGTGATCGGCATCTCGTCCCAGATGAAATTGAAACCCTGGGTGTAGTTCGCCACCGCCTGTTGGAAGACCATCCCGTTCGGGATATGGAGAATCCGGCCGGTGCTCTGGTCGGCGTCGACCCAGTTACCGATCTCCACCAGCGAGAAGGCGAAGAGCCGCATATCGATGACATCACCGGCGTGGCCACCGATCTGGATCCGATCACCGACGACGAAGGGCCGACGGATGGTGAGGAAGATCCAGCCGACGAGATTGGTCAAGGGTTGGTGGAGGGCGATGGCGACACCGGCCGAGATGATGCCGATTGAGGCGGCCAGCCCTGAGATCCCGCCGAGCCAGATCCTGAGCAGGACGAAGACCGACCCGATGCCGAGCACATAGCCGATGGTCTTGGTAGCGATATAGCGACGCGCCGGGTCGTCGATCCGGCGCTCGAGCAAGTAGGCCGCCGCACGCCGCAACACGAAGATCAGCAACACCAGCAAAAGCGAAAGGACGACTTTGTCTAACGCCGTCTCGGAGATTCCGAGATAGGTACTGAGGGCGTCGCTGAAGGATTCGACCTGCTGGAACATTCGCCGACCATCGTATCCGGATTCAGGCCGGGAGGGAATCCCCGTCACCTCGGAGGCGGTTCGAGATTCTCCGAGAACCGGGGATGTGGCAGGGGGCTCAGCCGCAGACTGCTAGCCAAACCTCCCACGCCCGGGACGATCGTGGTGCGTCACCGGAGTGCTCGAGTCACTGCCAGAAACTGGTGTCGCCCGATTCGAACCCGTCGGCAAAGATCAAGGTGACGGCCGCGGGCGCCGGAATCAGCGTCTGGATCGACTCCGGAGTCCCCGTTCGGAAGAGTCCGATGGTCGCCGAGGCCCACGACGGGGCCTTGTCGGCATCGAACCAGAAGTTGTACATGGTTCCCCATCGCAATGCGTTTGCATTGGGGTCGGCAGCAAAGGAATCTGTTGTCCAGGTGACGGTCCCGGCACCTGTATCGACGGTCACGGGCCAATCAGTCCCATCGTACGGCTCGCCCGAGTGGTAGTCGACATCGTGGAAACCGGTGTTGGTGATCACCGCATCCGAGAGGATCGGCACGGTGAACGACTGGGCGCTGCGGTGCGAGTTCAGATTGTAGACGGCGTACTCATACCGCCAGGTTCCATTGCCGTTGTCGCGAGCCACGCTCGCCGCGATGAACAGACCCTCCGACGGCACCCGGGCCTCCCGGGTCGAGACCGACGGGTCGAACTGCTCCCAGGCGTAGATCGCGGGCAATCCCTCGAAGGTCGGTCCGACATCGACCAATTGCAGGCTTCCGGCGGGAACCGTCTGCTCGCGGTATGAGGCGCTGTTTTCGCCGTTCCCGGCCGCCGCTTCATCGGCGGTCACATATTGTCCTTCGGCAAAGAACCTGGCGCCCGGGTTGTTCGCCGGCGCAACATCGACAGTCTTGACCAACAGTCTCCCTCGGAGGGTTGCGTCACCGGCGGGGCTCGCGTGAGGGTAGGCAAAAACGCCGGTGAAGGGATCGACCTCGTAGCGGGGTCCCAGTCGATCCTGGCTTCCATTGAGACTCGCCCAGTAGGGGTCCGAACATCCCACCCCGAGCTGGGAACCGCCGGCCGGGGGATAGACGCAGGTGTCGCATTCGCTGTCGTTGAGGGAAAGAAACCCGTGTTTGAGCCAACTCATCCCGATCTGCTCGAGCCGACCGTCTTTGAGACGGTAGAGGTTCTGCGCAATGGCCGGGTGTTCGGCGGTACTGGAGTACCACGCGGCAGGTTCATCACCGCGGTTGCACGACTCGGTCCCCAGGGAATAGGCGGTTGTGTCGCCCACGGTCCCCCAAAGATAGGAATCGTACACCTCGAACGTCACGATATCCGGACCGACGGAGTCTCCACCGTCGTCCGCCGTCGACGCCGGCGTCAGGGCCACGGTCACAACCACGATTCCAGAAAAGACACCAATGGCCCACTTCTTCGCTCCGCCGGTAACCAACATTTTTGTCTTCCCAACCCGCAACGTCGAATTGTGACGGCTGCGCTTTCTCAAATCTATCACCGGTTTGATCCCATGGCCAACAACCCGTCGAGGTTCTCCTGCGCCTTCAGGTGTCCGGGATCGAGAACGAGCGTCCTGCCGAAGGCATCGACGGCGCCGTTCATGTCCCGCCGCATGGCGTGGGCGACACCGAGGTTGTAGTAGAGATCCGCACTCGAGGGCAGCTCTTCGATACCCGTTTGAAAGACCATCACCGCTCCATCGAGGTCACCGAGCCCTGCAAGCACGGTCCCGAGGCTCAGATACCCGGCGGGCGCCTTGGGCTCGCACTCCACCGCACGGGAGTAGGCCTCGACGGCCATCGAGTATCGCCGGGCGGCGACGTGCTCCCGACCCCACAGCAGGTAGACCTCGGGCGAGCGAGGTTGGGCGTGGGACGCCGCCTCGATATGGACGCCGAATTCCTCAGGATGACCCGCAAGGAGGTGCATCCACGCAAGCATCAACGGAGTCCTCGGGTTGTCGACGAAACCCCATCGATCGGCACGATCGAGCGTTGCGATCGTCCGTTCGACCAAAATTTTATCGCCTCCCTGGGCGAGGTACAGCGGCCGATTGAGGTCGAGCGTTGCAGCCCGAAGATCCGCGGACTGCCTGTATAAAGCGGCGCCCACTCCATCGTGCGCACGAACCACCGCAGAGTGAGACCACAGGACGAGGATGACGACCGAGACCGAGGCGAAGATCCACCCCGCACGGGTGAGCCGGCCGTTTCGCCGTAGTCGCCGGCCGGCGACGCTCAGGTCGTCTCTGGTCACAAGCCGGACCATGACCAGCCCGAGGTAGGCGAGAATCCCCGAAACACCCAGGGACATGAGGAAGGGAACATAGCCGTAGAGACCACGCAACGTGGCGAATGCGGCGACAAATCCAGCCGCGAGCAGGATCTCCTCGGGCCAGCTGACGTTCCATCGACGAGGTCGGTCGGTTCCGGCGACCCGCGGTCGAGCCAGGATTCCCGGTCGGCCGAAACCGAGATAGAGCGCACCGTTGGGACAGCCGCCTACACAGTCAAGGCACTTCATGCAGCCGCTGTCGGTGACCACCCCGAAGTCGCGCACGTGCTCGTGGACCCGCACGTTGGATGTGCAGTTGGCCGTACACCGAGCACAGCCACGGCAGGCGTCCGTCGCCCTTACCCTGAGGGGGGCCAGCTGCTCTGCCACCCCAAAAATGGCGCCGTAGGGGCACGCGTAGGTACAGAACCCCTTGGATCCGAGCACATAAACGATGACGAATCCACAGGCCGCAAGGGTCAGGATCCCGATGGTCCAACCCGGCAGACCCACCCACAAATTGTCCGTGGTCCACACCGTTTCAAAACCCTCGAACCGGTCGCCGGAGAACCACCGGAACGCCGCAGGCCACAAAAACATGTATGCAAAGGCGGCGAATGGCACCAGGCCGAGCAGACGAGAGCGAAGCGGCCGCGGTCTGACGCCCATCTTCATGAGCAACCATCTGCTGAGATCCTGGAGGGCGATCAGGTGGCACCCCCATCCGCAGAAGAATCGACCGAAGATCGCCGTCGCCAGAATCGACACCGCGAAGATCAGCAGACCGACGTTGATGATGTCGTGCTTGCCGAGGTCCATCGCCTCGGCGGGTCCGATCCCGGCCAGAGTTGTCCCGCTGATCAACCAGTGAGCGACGTGGGCGATGATGACGACGTGGACGCCGATCAACACGCCGGCGCGCCAGCGCCACGACCCGCGCGGTTGGAAGAGACGTTTGCTCATCGCAACCGACGCATCATCAGCGCGCCACTCAGACAAACCAGCGCGATCAGCAGACCCTTCCCCGGCCATGAAAGAGCCGGAATCTCGACTGGAAAGACCTGATCGCAGGCGTCGATGCACGCGACACCGAAGTCCGCCGGAATACCACCCATGGCGACGCAGTCGGCTTGCAGCATCTCGGAGCAGCTGCCGTCGGGCAAGCAGCATGCGTAGAACACGCTGTCTTCGAGAGGCACCTCGAGCAGGGTGACGATGTCCTGTCGATCAAACACGTCGACAAATGGGTGTGAGGTCTCCTTGAGCTGGTTTCCCTGTTCGTCAACATAGCGATCGAGCGGCTGGACATCCACAAAGACCCGCCGGGCATCGGGAGCATCCACCGTTGCGACCAGAACCGGGTTTGATGGGTCTGTCACGTTGACCAGCTGCAAACCGGCGGTCTGATTCGCCAGAACCGCGTAGTCCTCGACTCCCGGTGGGGCGAGCTGACTCGAAACGTGAACATCGACGACCTGACCATTGAGCCCGGTCAGCGACCCGGCGGCCACAATCTCATCGGGTTGGGTGATATCGAAGACCGCCAAACCGGCGGCTCCCGCAGCGACATAGAGATAGTCGTGTTCGCGGGACGGCGTTGTCGTGTCGGCGATGACATATCTCGAGTAGGTGTCGAGACCTGTGGCTCCGGGCAAAACGATCCCGCCGCGAATCCGGGGTGCGGAGAACTCGGGGAGAAGATCGATCACATGAACTCCGAAGCTGGGATCTGCAACATAGGCGCGGGCCGCAAAGGCCGCCCCCATCTGGTAGTGCGAGTAGAGAACGACATCCTCGGCCGCGATCCCCGCGACGGTTGCAATGATCGACGGGGCCGTGTGGTCACTGACGTTCACGATGACGAGTCCGGCATCCCCGGCCGCAACGAAGAGATGGACACCCCAAACCGTGGCCTGCCTGGCGGTGGGGATGGGGATGGAGGCGACGAGGGTCGCGATCGACGGGATCTGAGTATCGTAAATATCGACACCGACGCCGTCCACCACCACGTAGAGATATCGTGCCGTACGGGCGACATCAACCGCATTGATACCGGGAATCGTGGAGACCGGCGCACCCGGAATCCCGCTCCGCATGTCGAAGACGGCGACTCCGGCCGCACCCGACGCCACGTAGAGATAGTCCGCGCCTCCCTCGACCACATTCGGCATCGTCGTCACGGCCCGTGCGTTCGTCATCGGGATCGTACCGAGCAGGGAGGGGAGATCGGGGTTGCTGCGGCGATCGTAGATCCGAACTCCATCCGAAGCCACCGCGTAAGCGTAGGTTCGAGCCAGGGCGTAGTTCCCGGAGCCGAAACCGAGAGTCGGCGGCGACCGGTGACACTCCGCACAGGCCCTCACCTCGCCACCGGTACGGACGGTGTGGGGATGGACCGGTTGCAGTGCGAGGCCCGAAAGTCCATTGCTGGTCTCCGGCATGACGAAATCGAGAATCGTCGATCCGTCGGGGGCGGTGACCTCGGCGATGGCCTGGCAACCGACGATGTATGGAGCAATCCTGCCCTCGCTGTTGGGACCCATCATGAACGCGCGCAGGGCCTCGAAAATCTTGTTGTTCGTGGACGCTTTACCGATCTCCTCCTCGCGAGTAACCAGATTCAGGCCGATCTGTTGTTCATCGCGTTCGAAGTGGCATCCGAAACAGTTCGGAACCCAGGCCGAGTGGCAGCCGTAGCACTCGACACCCCCATCTGTCTTGAGATGGTCGGTGGTCATGGCCACCGCGGCTCTCGGGTTGTATGTCGGTGACTGCGAATCCACCAGATTCATGATCTGCGGCGGCAGGTGGGTCGCCTGGTCGACCTTGGAAATGAGCACCGGCACCGGTCCGCTGAGATCGATGTTCCAAAGGGCATCACCATCGTTGTCGATGAAAGTCCCGGGCGCGTCCGGCATTCCGTGGCAGGTCCGGCACTCGATCTTGGTTGCCTGATCCATGTGGCCGTAGATGTTTCCATCACCCATCGCTTCGCTTCGGGTGTGGCAATCGATGCAGTGCAGGCCCCGCTCGTGGTGGATATCGGCGGGATTGGTCTCGGGATCGGTCATGTGATAGTTGCCGTTGAAGCGCTCGTCGGTGGTTCCCGGCACCCCCGGTCCCGAGGGGAGATCTGGCGGCATTTGCGCTCGTCCGGTGAAGCTCAGTCCGATCCGTGCGCCGCGGTGGTGACAGTGGAGACACTGCTCTGTCGGCATCGCCTTGGAGATCGTGTGCACGATTGGGTGGCCCTGTTCAAGATGGTCGATCGACGGGTCGGCGCTGTGTGACCGCCCGTCATTTGCGTAGTGCATGTGGCAACCGGCGCAACCATCCGCACGGTAGAGACCGTTCTTGTCCACCGCTCCGCGGTAACCCTTGCCGCGGGACCACAGGTGGCATCTGGCACAGGCCTGGGCCGGGACAGCCGCGAAGTGGGTCGCGAACTCCTGGGGGTCGCCGGTCGGATCATAGACGATCAGATCCTCGAGGCTCGAAACCGCGCCCTGTCCCGTGGGCACCGTCCCGTCGTCATCGGTGACGGCAAAGGTCCCGTATATGGGCGTCTTGGTGTCGACGACACCGTTCTGATAGAGACCCCCGGCATAATGTCCGGCGGCCGTGGTCATCATCGCCTTGGGCACCTCGATGTGGAGCACCCAGTGGCAGATACACACGTCTTCCACCACTCGCAGGTTGCTGGGATTGACGAATTTCTGGTACGCCAGGTCATAGTCCAGCGGTGGCACCGTCTGATCCATGATGACCGGAAGCGTCGGCAGGACATGGGCTTCGTTGATGGTGAGGGCATTGGGATCACCACCGTGGCACCACGAACACGACAATTCGAAGCCCATTCGTTCGGTGGCGTTCTCGATGCTCCCGTGACAGGAGATGCAACCCGGATCGTTGCCCTCGGGAAGATCCCTCAGAATCCGTTGGACCTCCTCGTCCTCGATACAGATTTCGCCATCGAAATGCACCGTGCTCCCGTGCTGCAGCGCCGAGGACTCGGATTCGACCGAAGCACTCGCATCGAGGCCGACGGGCAGGACCGCCAGGACACCGAGGAGAATGACAATCGAGGCCCATCGGATGGGTAAACAGGTGCGGTTCGAAGGCAACATGGCGACCGCCTTTCGATTGCAGCCTAGCATGATGGCCCGACCTCGGAACCACTGATGTTATTGAGATTACGTCGCCAACGATTGTTGTGACTTCTGGATCCAGCGAGCCACTACCAGGGGATCACACCCGCGCGCTTCCATCTTCGGTGTCGTGGTGCTCACCGGAAATCCGTGCTTCCGGCGCCCCTTGCTTCGGAGGACCAAAAAGAAAAGCCGCCGGCGAGAGCCGGCGGCTTGGGTGAGTCGTTTGAGATCTCATGGTGAGCCGGCTCAGCCCTCCAACGGGATCGATGAGACGTCTTTGCCGCGCAACGCCATGGCGACGAAGATCCCCGCCATGATCATCAGGGTGCCGATCCAAACCAACCCGATGAGCGGTTTGGTCGAGGCATCGATCACCAGGCTCGCCGGTTCGGGTCCGACCGCGGGCAGGGTCGGGTCGTAGACCTGGACCTGAACGGTGCCGTTTTCGGCATCGATTCTTCCCGGAGTCAGTGTGATTCCCCCGGTGCCGGGGATCATGGCCGGAGTGATGACCGGATCGCCGCCGCGGCCGCCCCGAATGGTCGGCACGACCTCGATGTGAGCTCCGTCGAGCTCGACATCGAAGACCACCCCGAAGTTGATCTTGCCGGCATCGGGGTCGAAGTCGGACATGTCGAAGTCGTCAAAGGTGATCCGCAGGTTCTCATACGCCAGGGTCTCGCCCTTGTGCATGGTGGCCGTACGGCCGATCCCGCCGCCGAGGCCGAGCAGTTCGACGCGAACCATTCCCGAGTCCACGTTCATGCCCGTCGCGCGCAGACGTGCGCCGGGGACCCCCGGGATATCCACCGCAATGGGATCAACACCCTGGTCGGTGGAGATCATGGTGGGTTCGAGTACCACGGCTTCGTGGTCGGGGCGTTCAAGCTGGACCGCCACGCCGACGGTGAGAGCGCCGGGAATGGTGCTCTGTTTGGACATATCGAAACCGAGGAAGGTCAGGGTCCAGTCCTGGAACTGCTGCGGCTCGTCCTTGCCGAGCATGAGCCGCCCACTCGGAGCCTGCTCTTTGCCGGGCTCGAACTCGACCGGAGCGAGATAGAGATCCCCGGTGAGGAAGACCTTGATGTCGGGGTTGGCAATGAGCTGGTTCGACTTCTTGTTGATCCACATCTTGGGTTTGAGGACGAAGTTCTTACCGCGCTCATCGGTGACTTCCACGACCATGGCGTCACGCGCCGTCGGCGTCGGCTTCTCGACACCACGGAACGTCATGGTGTAGCCGAGGACCTCAGCGGGCTGATCCTGATGGAGTCGGATCTTCATGCCTTCATCGAGCCAGCCCGTGGTGAGGAATGCCAACATCATGAGACCCATGCCGACATGGGCCACCGGCCCACCGGTGAGTCGCCAGCGCTTGGCTCGGCCATAATCCAGCACCGCCCAACCGTTGGCGACGATGTTGAAGACCACGGCGCTGACATAGACATAGGCTTTGACGCCGGTGAGTCCGAGGAGGGCGGCGACGAGCATGCAGACCGCCGTCACAGCCAGGGTTCCGCCCAGCACCTTGCCGGCGCCCTTGCGGGCACGGCTCCAGGCGAGGAACGGGGTTCCACCGAGGAAGACGGCGAAGGCCACCGCGATCCAGTAACCCATGGCGTTGTAGAACTCCGGCCCGACCTGGGCGGGCTCGCCCCAGATACGAGAGATCAGCGGCGCAGAGGTTCCAAACAGAACCACCAGACCGATGAGGATGAAGAGCAGGATGCCGATGACGAAGAAGATGGTCCGCGATATGAAGGGTTCATCACCGACCTCGGCGGGGATCTCCCGCCACCGAAGTGCGAGTAGGGCGATTGAGACGACGAGGAAGAATCCCATGTTGAAGACGAGCCAGCCGGTGATCCCGAGATCGACAAAGGAGTGAACCGAGAAATCTCCGAGGACGCCCGACCGGGTCAGGAAGGTGGCGTAGACCACCAGTAGGAACGATGCCACGGCGAGGACCAGGTTGAGGCGTCGGAAGCGCTTCCGTCCCCGCTGCAGGAGCATTCCGTGGGTCAGCGCCGCGGTCGCCAGCCACGGGACCAACGAGGCGTTCTCCACCGGATCCCATCCCCAATAGCCGCCCCAGCCGAGGGTTTCGTAGGCCCAGTAACCGCCGAGCATGATGGCGGTCCCGAGACTCACCATCGACAGCAGGACCCAGGGCATCGAGACCTTGGTCCACTCGTCATACCGCTTCATCCACAACGCCGCCATGGCAAAGGCGAAGGGGACGGCGAGCGAGGCGTAGCCGATGAACATGATCGGTGGATGGATGACCATCCACGGGTTCTGCAGCAGCGGGTTGAGCCCCTGCCCGTCCATGGGAATCATCGCGGCGGTCAGCCCTTCGTGGAAACGGAAGGGGTCCTGTTTGAGAAGCAGCATGATCAGCGACAGGAGCGTCATGTTGTAGAAAATCATGGCCCGCGACTCGTAGGCCCGGGCGTAGCGGATCAGCGGCAGACCGAGCAGGACGCCCCAGAAGATCCACAGCAGGAAACTGCCCTCCTGACCACCCCAGAAGGTGGAGATCAGATACTTGGTGTCGAGCAGATTGTCAGAATAGGCCCATACATAGTGCAACCTGTAGTCGTGGGTGACGAGCAGGTACATCAAGATGGCCGACGCGACCACCACAGCCGCGGTCATCAGACCGTACGACTGGCGGGCGATGGGTTTCCATTTTTCGGGATCACGGATAGATAGGGCATAGGCGACGGTTGAACCGAGGCCTAGAAAAAACGCTATCCACAGCAGCGCGGTGCCGGGTACGTACATCAGCTCTCCTCTCGGCTGGAGCCTACCGGACAGGCCGGGGCTCGACGGCATTCACATCGAAAAGCCCGCCCCCTCGGAGGGGCTCGGGCCTAGGTTTCGGATCCGTAGCTTCTCGGCGCCTCTTCAAGACCCTGATACTTCGACGGGCACTTCACCAACAATTGGTTCGCGTGGAACGCCCCTTCGGAATAGGTCCCGATGGCGACGATCTGAACCGCCTCCTCGAAGTTGCCCGGCTTGGTGCCCTTGTAGAGCACGGTCATGGTGTCGCCATCCTCCTCCACCATTCCGAACTGCAGCGTCTCTGATTCCTCGAGATAGCTGGTGGAGTCGGGGACCAATCCGCCGGCGACCTGCACCTTTCGGGGCGCCTTCTGCGCCTCCTCGAAGGAAACATACGGGGTCAGATTGGACTTGAACGAGGTGGCGCCATAGGCCAGGAAGGCCACGATCATCACGCCACCCACGGAGTACCACAGGCGACGCTGTTTCTTCGGGTCAGACATATCAATCCTCCAGTCGGCTGACCTTGCGGTCGAGCCGGTAGACGTAGGCAAAGAGGCCAATCCAAATGATCATGGTAACGGCCATGATTCCGGTCAGATCAGTCATTTACAGTACCTCCTGCCGACGTCGGTGCCGGATCTCCTCGATCCGAGTTCCAACACTATATAACCATACAGACAAGCCCGTAAACCCCGCGAGCGAGGCCAGAAGCACTTTGAGGTGCGCCGAATCCAGGCTGTTGTCGGGGTCTGCGTTGGTGATGACATCGGGATGTAGCGAAAAATAAATCCTCGGCACGATGAACATGAGAAAGGGCACCGTGACGAAGGCGAGAATCGAATAGACGGCGGAGAGGGTCGCCCTTTTTTCCGGATCGGCCACCGCCGACCTCAGGGCGAAATAGGCGGCATAGATGAGCAACAGGATCGTGATCGAGGTCTGGCGGGGGTCCCAGTTCCAGTAGGCGCCCCACATGATCTTCGCGAAGATCGCCCCGGTCACCGTTGCCAGAACCGCATAGAGAAGACCAAGACCGTTGCTGACTGCGGCGCCGAAATCGTACTTGGGCTCCCGGCGCCAGAGGTACATCGCCGAAGCGATGCACGAGACCAGGAAGGCGAGGGTCGCGACCCACGCGGTGGGCACATGGAAGAAGACGATTCGGGAAGACTCTCCCTTGAAGCCCTGAGCGGAAGGGATCCACATAAAGGCAGCCCAGATGACGACCATCATCCAGACAAAGAGAAACCATTTGAGGGCCAGACCTACCCGATTCACCAGACAAACCTCCAGCTGCGACCCTGTCGCTTTTCAGGCGAACAGGATACTAGATCCCACAACACGGCGTCATCGCATTCCATTGCATGCACTAGTCTCGCCACACGATGGGAAAGAGAAAGGCGGAGACGATGGTCATCGCCCCGGCCATGGCGACGATGGCCCGAAGACTCTGGATATAGGACGCGACGTCGCCCGTCGCCACCGCTGTGGTTCCCTCGATCACGATGATGAGCAGCGGCAACAGCAGCGGCAAGGAAAGCACCGAGAAGAGCGCGCCGCGGGTCAGCGCCTGGGCGATAATGGCGGCGACGATGGTGGTGATCACCGCCAGGGCGTAGCCGCCCACTGCGAGCACCACGGCGAATCGCCACGGCATTGCGATTTCGAACCCCATGAGGACGCAGAACAGCGGCGCCAACATGGCCATCAGGACAAAAATCAGAACCAGGTTGTAGAGCAGCTTGCCGGCCCAGACCACCGTCGGCGAGGCGGCCAGGCGAAGCAACGGCGCAGTGTGGCTCTCCTCCTCCTTGACAAAGCTCCGGTCGAGACCGGCCAGGGCGGCAAAGAAGATCACGATCCACAGCAGGACCGAGAGCAGGAACGGGCGGTCCTCCGTCGCCAACCTGTAGGGCCCGATCGTGTAGGACACCGCGGCCAGGGTGGTCAGCGCGAAAAGGGCAAGGGAGTTGAGCGCCACCCGGGTGCGGAACTCGGCGCGCAGGTCCTTCGCGGCAACCGCCAGCGCCTCAGCCAACCAGCGTGACATTCCGACTCCCCCAGGTCATTTCGCGACGGTCATTGGTGGCCAAAACCACCGTGCGACCCTCCTCGATGAGCGATCGCACATGCTCCTCGAGCCAATCCTGGCCGGACGGATCGAGATTCGAGCTCGCTTCGTCAAAAAACAGCACCGAAGGTGAATGGAGCAGCGCCTGAGCGATCTTGAGGCGTTGCGCCATCCCCGTCGAGTATCCGCGCACCGGAGTGCTCCGATCGGGATCGAGACCGACCCGCTCGAGCAGGCCGCGGTGATCGGCCTCCTCGAGCGCGAGCCCGCGGACGCGGGCGTAGAACCTGAGATTCTCGAGGGCCGTGAGTTCTTCGTAAACCGCCATGGATGGAGCGACGACACCGAGGTGGCGGCCCCACTCGTCGCGGGGCAGATCTTCACCGTCGGACCCCAAATAGCGCACGACGCCTTTTGTCGGACGCAGGAGTCCACAGAGGATCGCCAACAGCGTGGATTTGCCCGAGCCGTTGGGGCCGGTGATGACGAGAGCTTCGCCGGGCCGGGCTTCGCCGGACACCGATCGAAAGACCACCCGTAGATCGTAGCGCTTGGCCACATCTGAAAACGAGATCGAGATTCCACCGCTCACGGGCGAGACGATATCACGGGGCGCCGGTCGCGCGTAGCGCGCGACTTGGACACAGATTGCCATCCCTATCGTCACCGGCCTTCCGGGCCGGAGCGGCAGACCGCATCGCGCTCCCCGATGAGTGCCGATGCGGGTCGGTCCCATCGTCGACGAAACGTGGGCGCGACAACGGGCGCTGCGATGTTTGTAGCGCCGGCGTCCCGCCGGCGATGGTGGTGTACCGATGCGGGTTAGTTCTATCGCCCATGGATACGGCCCCTGTCCAGGTCGCTGCCGTTGTTCCGGACCATTCCCTCGTCACCGGCCTTCTGGGTCTCCGGAACGCATTGGCGTCCCGGCGGCCCAGCGTCGCACCATCGGCGTGGTCGCGTGTGGGTTGATTGAGAGGGCTGCGACCACGCCGATGGCGCGCCGGCGGCCTGCCTCGTAGCCGGGAGAGCAGACCGCATCGCGCTCCCCGGGGGAGGTTTTCCGCGGGTCCTGGTTGGCTTCCGTCGCTGGCTCGGGCACGTGCACGGGTACGGGACAAGGGGCTGGGATATAGTGATGCGCCAATGAAGGAGACGCCCATGCGAGCAGTGATCACCGGAACCGGCATGCATATCCCAGAGATGCGGGTGGACAACGACACCATGGCCAAGATCATGGACACATCCGACGAGTGGATCAAGGTTCGCACCGGGATCGAGCAGCGCCACTACGCCGCCCCCGAAGAAGCGACCTCCGATCTCGCGACACCGGCGGCCAGAAGGGCCATCGCCGCCGCCGGCCTCGAACCTTCGGATATCGACTATCTCGTGGTCGCGACCATGACTCCCGATTATTTCTTTCCCGGTTCGGCGCCCTTTATCCAACGCAAACTCGGTCTCGAGGAGATCCCCTGCCTCGACATCCGCCAACAATGCGCCGGGTTCGTGTACGCCCTGCAGATTGCCGATGCACTCATCCGCTCAGGCCAAAGCCGCCGAGTGCTGGTGGTGGGCGCCGAAGCGCACGCCTCGCTGGTTCCGTGGAGTGATGAGAGCTGGGCGGTGGCGACGGGTCAGAACAAGGGCCCCCTCTCGGACGAAGAGTTCGACAAGAACACAATGACCCGGGATCGTGTGGTGCTTTTCGGCGATGGCGCGGGCGCGGTGGTGGTCGAGGCATCTGATGACGACAGCCGCGGCATCATCGACTGTCTCCTCCACACAAACGGAAACGAGGCCGAACGACTCTGGACCAAGGCCGGTGGATCGGCCTTTCGCCCTTACTTCCACCCCGACATGTTCACCTCCGGCGACTATGTCCCCATCGTCGAGGGCAGAAAGGTCTACGCCCTGGCCGTCACCTTCATGCCGAAAGTCACCCTTGAGATCCTCGAAAAAAACGGGATGACCCTGGATGACGTTGACCTGGTGATCATGCACCAGGCCAATCTGCGGATCAACGAGGGCGTGCAGAAGCGGCTCGATCTGCCCGACGAGAAGGTCTTCAACAACATCCAGAAATACGGCAATACCACCGCCGCCACCATCCCGATAGCCTTCCATGAAGCCCTCGAACAGGGCCGGGCCAAACCGGGAGACCTGGTCTGCTTTGTCGGTCTCGGCAGCGGACTCAACTGGGGCGCCATCCTCTATCGCTGCTGAAACCCGAGTCGAGGCCCAGACCCCAGAATTTCCGGTTCTCGATTCAGAATTCAAGATTCACCATTCATAATTCAAAGCCCTCAGCCTTCAGCCCTTTGGCCCTTCCGGCCAATCGGTGTTACCCTTGGCGCGCGTGAAGAAACCTACCCAATCACAAAGACATAGCGGGCTGTCGATTCGCCCCGGGTCCGCTGTCAATCCGGAGATATCGTGACTCGAAGAATGCTCATCAACGCCCAGCGCGCCGACGAAGTGCGTATTGCCATCGTCAACGGCACAACCCTCGACAGCTACGAGGTTTCCGCCACCGACTCCGGTCTTTGCCGGGGAAATATCTACCGCGGCTATGTCGCCAACCTCCAGCCGTCCCTCGACGCCGCTTTTGTCGATTTCGGGGTCGAAAAGGACGGCCTCCTGCGGGCCGACGACGTCGTTTCCAGCGCCTTTCACCGCAAAGTGGACGGCGACGCGAAACACCCCCGCGTGGATCGGATCCTCGAACGCGGCAAAGAGATTCTCGTCCAGGTCGTTCGCGACTCCGTCGGCCACAAGGGCGCGCTCGTCACATCGAATCTGAGCATCGCCGGCCGCCACCTCGTTCTGATGCCCCTCGACGACGTACGAGGAGTTTCCCGCAAGGTGGAAAGCGAGGAGGACCGCAACACCATCCGTGAGCGGCTGGATCGGCTCGAACTCCCCGACGGGTGCGGGGTGATCGCGCGAACCAACGCCGCCGATCAGCCCCAACGTTCCCTCAACCGGGACGCCAACGCCCTCCTGCGTTTGTGGAAGAAAATCCGCGAGGAAGCCAAGACCGGCAAGGGTCCGCGCCTGCTTTACAGCGATCAGGACCTCATCGTCCAGGCGCTGCGCGATTCCGTCGACAACACCATCGATGAGATTCTCGTTGATGATGAAGCCGCGTTTGCCAAGGCCAAGGGTTTCATGGAAACCTTCATGCCGCGGTCGAAATCGAAGCTCACCCCCTACAAGGAACGACTCCCCCTTTTCAGCAAGTACCAGCTCGAGGATCAAATCGAGAAGATCTACCTGCGGAAGGTCAATCTGCCCTCCGGCGGCTCCATTGTCATCGACGGCACCGAGGCCCTCACCGCCATCGACGTCAACTCGGGCCGCGCCAACCGGGCCGGAAGCCAGGAAGAGACCGCCCACGCAACCAACATGGAGGCAGCCATCGAGGTCGCCCGCCAGCTGCGGATGCGCGACATCGGCGGGCTGGTCGTCGTCGACTTCATCGATATGCGCAGCTCGAAGCACCGGCGCAACGTCGAAAAGGCCATGCGCGACGCCATGAAGGACGACAAAGCCAAGCACACAACCAGCCGACTTTCGGACAATGGGCTGCTCGAGATCAACCGGCAGAGGCTCAAGAAGGCGCTCCAGCTGCGCACCCACCGTACCTGCCCCACCTGCAGTGGCTCCGGAACCATCGCTAGCCCCGAATTGATCGGTCTGAGCATCCTGCGCCGAATCGAAACCCGCGCCGTCACCGGCCAGATCGAGCACGTCCGGGTCTCGCTTCACCCCGAACTCGCGGACGCCATCCAGAACGACCTTCGGAAGGAGCTCGCGGACCTCGAGCGCGAGTTCGATATTCGGGTCGAGATCATCGCTGCCACCAGCCTTCACCGCTCAGAAGAGAAAATCGAGTGGACCGAACGATCCACCGTCCGCCCCGCGGTGGCGGCCGCAACCGCCGCGGTGACCGCTGCCGACCTCGCAGACGGGATTCAGTCGAGTTCGACGCGAAAGAAGGAGAGCGTGATCGAGGACGATGAGGAGGCGCAGCCGCCCACCGACAAGCCGGCCCGCAAGCGACGCCGTGGGGGACGCAAGCGCAAGAAGGCGGACGTTCCAGCCGACAAAGGCCCCGAGGCGCCGGCCTCGCCCGATACCGCCGACGCGCCGATGGCCGACAACGATAGCGAGCCCGCCGAACAAGACGGCGACGGCGATGACGACGGCAACGGGAAAGACAAACCCACCCGCAAACGGCGGCGCCCGCGAAGGCGGCGCAAGAAGCCCGTCAAAACCGATGACGCCGCGGACAACGGAACCCCAACGGAAGACGACGCCGATCACCCGGTCGTTGAGACCGAGCCGAGCGAGGGCCAACCGACCGAGGTCAAGGCGAAATCCAAGCCGAAGCCCCGCAAGCGGCGTCCGAGACGGCCGCGAAAGCCCAAGACCGAGGAAGAGCCGAAGCCGGATCCAGTGCCCGAGGGGAACGATCCGTTTGCGTACTGAGGGAAGGTATTAGGCACGCTGAAACCTAATACCTCTAGGTTCTGCTAGGCCATCTCCATGAGCGCTGCGACGGTCTTCTCGATCCCTTCGGCCGCCTCGGAGATGCTCGTCGCGAGCATATAGGCCGGGCTCGTGATGATCTTGCCTTCACGATCGACGACGAACTCGGTGACCGAACACTCGATGTGCTTGGCGCCGAGGCTTTCCATGGCGCCGGCCGTGCCGGCGTCATTGCCGATGGTCAGGTTCGGGCCTTCTGACCCGAGCACCTTGGCCAGGAGTGCGGGTGCGATGCAGACCGCGGCGATGGGCTTGCCCTGGGCGTGGACCTCCCGCACCAGCGCCGCGACGCCTGGATCGACATCACAGTCGGCGCCGGCAACCGCAAAGGTGCAGAGGTTTTTCGCCGCACCAAAGCCTCCCGGGAGGATCAGCGCGTCGAGATCGGCGGCCTTGACCTCGGCGACATCGTTGACGGGGCCGCGAGCGATCCGCGCAGCTTCGGTCCGCACGTTGCGGCTCTCCCCTTCCGCTACTTCGCCGGTGTGATGGTTGACCACGTGCATCTGGTCGACATCCGGAGCGCAGAACACCATCTCGGCGCCGGCGCGATCGAGCGCAAGCATGGTGATGACCGACTCGTGGATCTCAGCGCCATCATAAACACCACAACCCGACAGGATGACTCCAACCTTCTTTGCCATCTCGTTCCTCCATTTCCCTCTCGTTCCGGAGGTAATTGTAGCCTCTCCTTTTCGCTCTACCGCTCCCGAAATCCTGCGACCGGATCAGCGGTAGGCATTTGATCCTGCAACGCGACACCGACAAGGTTCAGATTGTCGCGGTTGGCCGAGGGAGCCAACCGTAGCATTGTTCGGCACTCAATTCTGACCTCCACATCAACGCCCACTGCCGAACAATGCACCAAATGGCACCCCGTTCGAGGCCTACTTCGCGGACCCTCCACAGAACGCGAGATAGGGGCGTTCGGCGGGGTGCCAGGTACGTAAATGTGCCCGTGCACCGTCCCGGCCAAGCACGACGCTGTACACAATTACGCTACCTGGCTCCGTCGGGAGGCGCGACGAACTCCGGCTCTCCCGGCTACGAAGGAGGCCGCAGCTTGCGCAATCAGCGTGGTCGACGCCCTCTCCGTTACCACCGAACGACCGCGCTGATTGTGCAACGCTGGGGCGCCGATGGCGGCCCAGAAGGCCGGGAATGCGGGAACGGGTTCGCAGCGTCCGGCTCAGAGTCAGGACCAGCGGCAGCGGCAGCGAACATGCGTCATCCTCCGCGTCCCGTCAACATCCTCGCCACATCAAGCACGGGATCGGGAACGGGAATGGGATCGATGTGGTTATGAACCAGTGGAGGCACCATGATCGACTTCTACAGCTGGGACACTCCGAACGGCCACAAGATCCGTATCATGCTCGAGGAGTGTGATCTCGAGTACCGCGTTCACCCCATCGACCTCTCCGCCGGCGACCAGTTCAAACCCGAATTCCTCGCCATCAGCCCGAACAACAAGATCCCGGCCATCGTCGATCCTGACGGCCCCGGCGGGGAACCGATCTCGGTCTTCGAGTCCGGCGCCATCCTGCTGTACCTCGCTGAAAAGACCGGGCGGTTGATGCCGAAAGACAAACGCAGTCGGTGGCAGGTCATCGAGTGGTTGATGTTCCAGATGAGCGCCATCGGCCCCATGTTCGGCCAGCTCGGCCACTTCCTCTACTTCACACCGGAGTCGGTGCCATATGCCGTCGAGCGCTACTCCAACGAAGCAGCTCGCATCGCCACAGTGGTCGACCGTCGCCTCGAGGGCCGCAACTATCTCGTGGGCGACTATTCGATCGCCGATATCGCCAGCTTCTCCTGGCTCGCCCGTCACGAGCGGCTCGGGATCGATCTCGACGAGCTGCCGAATCTCGGCCGCTGGCTTGACGAGATCACAGCCCGGCCGGCGGTACAGCGCGGTCTTGAACCGGTGAAGTGACTCTCGGTCGAGACTCTGCATCTGGAGGAACGAGCGAAGCCCGGCCGGACCGGGTGGGACCTCGACCGGTGTCGGTCGGGTGACGACGCCCGAAGGCGTCAAATGGCTGCGGTGACACCCGCTGCCCCAACCGGGCTCGCTCGATCTCGGTTGAGACGACGCGGATCGAGAGCCGGTTGACAACAAGGAATCGGTCACCGTGTACCATCTGTGGACCCAAGATGAGCTTCGAGCATTTTCTCAACGCGGAATTCGACCTCAGCCTTCGACCACGTTGGCTCTTCCCGGATGGTGGGTCCGCGCGGCACCGGATCACCGATCTCGCATGGCACGCCCTCTTCCTCGCCGAAGACAACGACTCGGTGATCGTACCCGAGGCCGCGCCGGACGATTTTGTCTCCTTCCTCCATCGCCGGGGAATCCCGATGCCGAACGTGACGGTGGAGCCCTCCCACCGCGCCGGGCAGCAATTCTCGCCGATGGGATGGAATGCCGACGCTTGCATGCGCAACCGGCTGTACCACCAACCGGTCGACCACCCCACTCTCGAAACCGTGACGCGGGTCAACGGTCGCCTCTTCTCGGCCGCGATCGAGGAAGAGCAATTCGGGGGCGGTCACACCATCGCCGAGATTGAAGATGAATCCCAGCTTTGCCGGCAACTCGAGAGCCTGCGGAACGAGCCGGGGGGTTGGGTCCTCAAGGCCGAACACGGCAACGCCGGTCTCGGCAACCGTCGTCTGCGTACGAAGACTCTGAGCGCCGGTGATCTCAAAGTCGTGCGGAGGATGCTCGATGAGGACGACGTGGTGCTCCTCGAACGATGGCGGCATCGGCTGCAGGACCTGTGTTCGACCTTTGCGGTTACTTCATCCGGCGGGGTGGACCGATTCGCGCTCCACGAGGTCGTCAACACCTCCGATGGCGCGCTCATCGGCGATCTCTTCGAGGAGGATCCGACGGGTCTCACTGAGTGGCGCAATTCCATGCTCGAGGCTGCGGAGGCGGTGGCGCAGCGGCTTGCCGAGACTGGCTACGTCGGTCCCGCCTGTATCGACGCCTTTGTCTGGGACGACGACGGACACCCCCGGCTGCGACAACTGGTTGATCTCAACGCCAGACGGGAGATGTCGGCAGGGGCCTCCGCCTTGTGGCGTCGATTGGGGGGCCGAGGCGCCGCCTACTGGCGGTTCTTCAGCCGCCGCAAACTCCGTCTTCCGGACAGCTACGTTGAACTCGAGAAGGCCCTCGGGGACGATCTGTTCGACGGCAGGCACGGCGCCGGAGCGCTGGTGACGGCTCCGCTCTGGCTCGGCCCCAACCGCCGGCCGATCGCCAAGGCGGCCGTACTCTTTCTCGGACGCGACCGCGACGAGGTGCTCGCCCTCGAAAGCCACTTTCGGGAGCGGTTTGAAAAATGACCGTTCGCCTTCTCGTCGTCGGCGGACCGACCGCGGTAGGCAAGACGCGTCTTGCGGTCGAGATCGCCCACACGCTGGGGTCGGAAATCCTATCGGCCGACTCCCGCCAGGTTTATTGCGGTCTCGACCTCGGAACCGGGAAGGACCTCGATGAGTATTCAGCCGTTGATCCGCCCGTGCCCTACCACCTGATCGACATCGCCGATCCGGACGAGATCTACACCCTCTTTCGCTTCCAACAGGACTGCTACCGGGTCATCCGTCGCCTGGCAGAGGATGAGAGGGTCCGATCCGGAGCGGTGCCCCTGATCATGGCGGGGGGAAGCGGGCTCTATATCGAGGCCATCGTCAAGGACTACCGCATCACCGATGTCCCCGAGGACCCCGAGCTTCGTCGCGAGCTCCGGCTCGTGCCTCTGGAAGATCTGCTCGATCGACTGCTCCACAGCGATCCTCAACTTGCCGCCAGCACCGATACCGCCAACCGCGAACGCGTGATTCGAGCCCTCGAGATCGCCGCAGCCGCAAGTCGGGGCCCCGTGCCGACCTCCGAACCCCTCGGTCTCGATCTCGAAAGCCGGGTCTACGCCATCCGCATCGATCGCGGAATCCTCCGTCGCCGAATTCGATCGCGACTCGAGTCTCGGGTGGCGGATGGAATGGTCGATGAAGTTCGCGGTCTATTGGCTGCGGGTCTGACGCAACACCGCCTGGAGCGGCTCGGTCTCGAGTACCGCGAGATCGGGGCCTACCTCGCCGGACGCAAGAATCGCTTCCAGTTGATCGATGATCTCGCTGTCGCCATCGGCCGGTTCGCCAAACGGCAAGAGACCTGGTTCCGCGGGATGGAAAAACGCGGAACGCCGATCACCTGGATCGAACCCGGAGATGCGGGGCGGATCCTGGCGGATGTGCGGGAGTGGGTGGGGACGATTTGATGCTGGATGCTGGATGCTGGATGCTGGATGCTGGTGATGGGAGTATCGCATGAGGGCTTCAACCCGCATCATCGGCCTTTTGGGCCGGTGTGACGCTTTGGCGTCCCATCGACCCAGCGCCGCGCCATCGGCGTGGTCGCTCGTGGGTTGATTGAGAGGGCTGCGACCACGCCGATGGCACGCCGGAGGCCTGCCTCGTAGCCGGAACAGCTGACTTCATCGTGCATCCCGAGGGAGCCCGGTATGACATTGTGCGGAGCGTGACACGGAGCCGGGTGGTCGTTCCGGCACAATGTCAAACCCGGCACCCCGATGGGGCGTGGTATTCCGCGTGCCCTGGTTGGCTTCGGGAATCGCTCACGGCCCTTCGTGGTTGGTCCTTGGGAGCGAAGAGGGAGGCGCGAGTGAACACATCAGAAGCAACGACTCGAGGGGTCAAGGTTGAGGTCCATTCCCGCTACATCCCCGAGAAGTCGAACCCTGCAAAGAGTCAGTGGTTCTTCGCCTATGACATCCGAATCAGCAATTTCGGCTCAGATGTGGTTCAGCTGCTCAATCGCCACTGGATCATCACCGACGCCAACGGACATGTGGAAGAGGTCAAGGGTCCCGGCGTGGTTGGTGATCAACCCATCCTCGCTCCCGGTGAATCGTACGAATACACCTCGTTTTGTCCCTTGAAGACGCCTTTTGGGACCATGGAGGGGAGCTACCAGATGGTGGCCGACGGCGGCGCTTCGTTTCTCGCCACCATCGGCCAGTTCGCCCTCAGCGAGCCGATGACGGTGAATTGAGGGGTTGAGGGCTTGAGGGCCTGACCCTCGAATCCGGCAACCTGCTTCCCGGATTTCCTGTATCTTTCTTCCCGAGTTAGACAATGCATGCAACCATCACCCACCCGGCGGCATCTCAGAGGATGTGGAAATGGTCATCCCTCTCAGTTCGAACCGCCGGCCTCCCGTGGTCGGGCCAGTGACGACTCACTCGGGCGATGGTTCATCCCGGCTTGTCGACCGGGCGATCGCCGGCGATGTAGACGCCTTCGAGACGCTCTACCGACAAACGGTGGGCCGGGTCCACGGTCTGGTATTGAGAATGTGCGGCAACCGTTCCGAAGCCGAGGAACTGACCCAGGAGGCGTTTGTCAGGGCCTGGCAGAAGCTCCCGTCCTTCCGGGGCGAAAGCGCATTCTCGACCTGGATGCACCGGCTGACCGTCAATGTCGTTCTCGGTCACCAGCGAAGCACCGGGCGGCGCCAGATCAGAGAGACGGCCGCCGGCGAGGAATGGTACAACGAAGGGGGCGCCACGCATCAGCACCTTGGGGTGGCGATGGATCTCGAACGAGCTATCGCAGGCCTTCCCAAACGCGCGCGGACGGTATTCGTCCTCCATGACATGGAGGGCTACAAGCATACGGAGATTGCCGAGGTCGCCGGCATGGCGGTGGGAACCTCAAAAGCGCAGCTGAGCCGCGCCCGGCAATTGCTGCGAAAGGCGTTGTCATCATGAAGACCACCAACTGTGATCAGCTCGTGTCGATGATCGATGAACTCATCGATGACCGGTTGAACGAGCACGATGCGACCGCAGCAAGGGCCCACCTCGGGGCGTGTCCGAACTGCCAAACCGAGGTTGAACGGGCACTTCAGCTCCAGGCTGCGACGGACTCGCTGCCCCGTTTGAGCGAACCCGAACGCGATTTGTGGCCGGGCATCGCCGATCAGATCGAAGATCGGCGGGTCGTGCGTGGCGACTTCGAAAAACCTCCCGCATCCCGGTCGCGCAACATGTGGATGGCGGCTGCGGCTGCGGCGATCCTGGTCTTCTCGGTCAGCCTCGCCTACCGGGCCGGACTCGAGCGAGGGCGACCGCAAACCGCTCAGGCGCCTCCGGCGGAATCCTTCTATGTTCAGGCGGCGTACGGTGATCTCGGATCCGGTCTCGAACTCGCTCGAAATCAGCTCCGCAGCACCCTCGATGAGCGCCAGAGCGAACTTTCGCCCGAAACCTGGTCGGTCGTCATGGACAACCTGCTGGTGATCGACGACGCCATCGCACGGATTGAATTCGCACTGGCGGACAATCCGAACGACGGACGGCTCAACCGGCAACTCGCCATGGCTTATCGCCAGCAGATCAATTTGCTTCAACGGGCGACCCGATTGCCCGCTGAGGTCTGAGACAACTACGTGAATACGAGGCAGCGGAGGTCAGCATGAAAAAGACAACTCTCATGATCCTGGTGGCACTGGCGGTGGCAGGAGTCGCTCAGGCCGACCGGATGGTGGACGAAACCCGACCGTTGGCGGCCGACGGACGAGTCGAAATCAGCAATATCTCCGGCAGGATCGAGATCATCGGCTGGTCCGGTGACGGAGTATCCATCACCGGTAAACTCGAGGATGGTGTGGAAGAACTCGCCATTTCTTCGGGCGGCAGCCACCTGCGAATCGAGGTCGAACTCGAACGCAGAACGCGGAACAACGGCAGCGCCTACCTGACGATCAAAGTTCCGAGGAATGCGAGCCTCGAGATCGAGACCGTGAGCGCCAACATCTCGGTGGATGGCGTCTTGGGAGAGCTCAAGCTCGAGTCGGTGAGCGGTCGGGTGGAAGTTTCCGGTGAGACCCGTTCGGTGGAGGCGTCCTCGGTCAGCGGTGACGTCATCGCAACCTCGACCTCGGGAAGCTCGGAGCTCGAATCCGTGAGCGGCAACATCGTCGTCCGCCGGGCGACCGGCCGGCTCGACGCCAACGTGGTCAGCGGCAACATCGAGGTCGAAGGCGGCGACCTCGACAGCTTTGACGCCGAAACGGTGTCGGGCTCGATCTTCTGTGCAGCGAGCCCGACCGATCGTGGACGATTCACCATCGAGACCATGAGCGGCAAGGTCGAGATGGTGGTCTCTTCCGATATCAGCGCCGATTTCTACATCGAGACCTATTCGGGCTCCATCAAGAACGATATCGGACCGGCGCCCAAGCGGACCGACAAGTACGCTCCCGGCAAGGAGCTTCGCTTCACAGCGGGTACGGGAAGCGCCAAAATCTCCATCGAGAGCTTCTCCGGAAGCGTCAACCTCCGGACCAACTGACGGGACCTCGGTTCATCCGGAACGTGGAAAGACGCGGGTCACCCCGCGTCTTTTTCGTTGAGATTCAGGATTCAGGTCGCAGGATACAGGTCACAGAATAGGAGATGCGAGCTTCAAATCCTTTAGCCGTCACGCCCCAAGGTCCTCAAGACCTCAGTCCGTCACGTCTCCCTTTTCGAAGACCTTGGTGTCGACCCCCATCTCGTCACCGATGAACTCCATCGCCTCGCGAAGATCATCGATCGCCAGTCGTGGTGGAACGACCACCTCGGCCGACATGGTGAACAGCGGTGTGCCGCTCATGGGTGCCGCCGAGACCTCGGTGTGTATGCTCTCGAGATTGATGCCCTGTTCCGCGAGGTATTGCGCCACTTGATTGATGATCCCCATATGATCTGCGCCGAGCACGGTGATCGTACAGCGGCTCTCCTGTGGTTCTTCGTCCTCGGCCTCGACCTCGCTGAGCCGGGTCAGGACATCGAACTTGGTGTAGTGGAGATCGTCCACCGCTTTGCGCAATTCGAAGACCCGATCCTCCGGCGCGCTGACAAAAACCAGCATGGCAAAGTCGCCACCGAGGCGGACCATCCGGCTTGCTTCGATATTGCCGTCGTAGTGGAGGATGAGCTTGGTGAACTCTTCCACTATTCCCGACCTATCCCTACCCACCGCCGTCAACACCATTTGCTTGCGCATTCCGGGTACCTCACCTTTGCTCAAGGGATACCCATCCATGGTACCTCACATCTCGTCGAAGATGCAGAACATGCGCTGCAGCGGTTCTCACCCCACCAGTAACAGCGCTCCAAGGACCACCAACGCCCCGGCCACCAGCTTCCTGAACGTCGACTCCTCGATGCGGAGGTGGAGGCGGTTGCCGAGCCATGCGCCGGCGATGACCGCCGGAAGAACCATCAGGCTCGACCACAGCCTCTCGGTGGTGATCAACCCCATCCCGGCATAGGACGGCACTCGAATCAGGGTCATGAGGAGAAAGATCGCCATGAGATTGCCGCGAAAGGCCGCCTTTTCGATGCCCGCGAGTTGGTAGTAGAGCACCAACGGCGGGCCTCCGGTGCCGAAGAGACCAGTGAGGAGCCCCGATGCCAGACCCACGGGAGCGACAACCCAATTCGGCCATCGCCACCCCCGCCCCACGGGCGAAACGAGAAACGCCACCCCGACGATCAGGAGAACACCACCGAGCAAGACCAACAGAAACCGCGGATCTCCCCAACCCAGCAGCCACGCGCCAATGGGAATCCCGACGGCGACCCCGACCATGAGCATCGCCACACCCCGCCAGGTGATGTCGCGCCGCGAAGACACGACCACGAAGAGTTCGGCAGGGAGATTCACCAGGAGCAGCATGACCACACCATCGCGAAGATCGGGCAGGAGCAGAGCCAGAGCGCCCACCGCCACGAGCCCAGCCCCGAAGCCGAGGAGAACATAGATCGCTTCAGCCGCCACGAGTACGAGGCAGACGGCGAGGAACACCCACGGCGACCCGAATACGGTCTCAATACCCACCATGTCGGGAAGTGTACTTCGACGGCGTGCGATTCGCCCCGGAATGCCTTTTCGACCGGAGATGTTGACCCTTTTTCGGGTGCTATGATCACACCCCGAGAGGAAGCTCCGTTTTTGTCCAGAACTGAACTCAACGCGGTGGTCACCACCAAAATCGAAGTCGCGCCCGGTCTGATGGTGATCAGAGTGGTTCCCGACGGATGGGATCTTCCCGTATTCGCGCCGGGGCAATTTGCGGTTCTCGGCCTCCCCCCCGAAGCGGATCGATCGACCCACGCCGACGCCGAGGATGAACCCGTCAAACCGGGGAAGCTCATTCGCCGCGCCTATTCCATCGCGTCGTCGTCAAAGGCGCGCAAATACCTCGAGTTCTATGTCACCCTGGTTCACTCGGGGGCGCTGAGCCCTCGCCTTTTCAATCTCCAACCGGGAGGACGGGTCTGGCTCGGGCCGAAGATCACCGGGACCTTCACCCTGGAGTTGGCGCCCACCGACAAGGACGTCATCATGGTTGCGACCGGCACCGGTCTCGCCCCCTACATGAGTATGCTCCGCAGTGAACTCGCAGCCGCAAACGGACGACGATTCGCCGTGTTGCTCGGCGCGAGACACTCGTGGGATCTGGGGTACCACGCCGAACTCGTCGCCATGGAACAACTCAGCAAGGAATTCACCTATCTTCCCATCATCTCCCGTCCGGCCGAAGAGCCCGTCCCGTGGACCGGTCGCGCTGGCTATGTGCTCGATCTGTGGCAAAGCGGGGAACTCGCCAGGGAATGGAACGAGCAACCGACCCCGGAGAATTCGCGGGTCTTTCTGTGCGGAAACCCGGCCATGATCGACGACATGGTCGGGCTTTTGAGCGAAGACGGATTTACCGAACACACGAGGAAAACGCCGGGTTCCATCTATGTGGAACGATACTGGTGACCCCGGCGTTATCCCCGCAGGAGCCATAGTGGACATCACCATCGAGTATTGTGTCGTTTGAAACTACCAACCACGCGCCGCCGGGCTGGCGGCCGAGTTGACGAGCGAGTTCGGAGCAGACACCCGCCTGATCAAGGGCAAAGATGGTGTCTTCGAAGTCGAGGTCGACGGAAAGCTGCTCTTTTCGAAGAGAAAACAGGGCAGGTTCCCCAACGACGGCGAGGTTGTGAGCGCGATCAAAGCGTTGTGAGCGAAGCGGTCAGCTATTGGCTGACCCCTCGATCACCAGCAGAACCCAATACCTGTCACCCTGAGCAACGCCACGGCGCGAAGCAAAAAGAAACCGCAAAGACGCGAAGCGCGCCAAGGTACCGCCAAGCGTCGCAGTTTGACCCGGGCTCTCTCCGATCCGGCAAGCGGATCCGATCCGGAGGAGGGGGGCATGCGATGGGTCAACGAAATGACTTCGCGACAGCTTTGCGCCCCTGGCGTCTTTGCGGTTTCATTGTGCGCCACGGCGATCAGGGAGACAGCTCGGGCTGCTACGACTCGTCCGGCAATCTCCGCCGATAGATGAAACGATCGAGGATCTTGGAGTAGGGGGACCACGCCGCTTCGGGATCTCCGTCGGCGTTGATCGCCTCCATCATCCCCGCCATTTGGGAATCCAGCAGATCCACCATGTGGACGACGAGGGCCTCGGGGGTCTTCGGGCGTCGCGGCGAACCATATTCGTAGCGACCGTGGTGAGCGAGCAGAATGTGCAAAAGCTGACGACGAGTCTCATCGGGGAAGGCGCTCATCTCGGAGATGAGGCGATCGACAAAGAGCACCTCCATGGTCAGATGACCCAGCAAGCGCCCCTCATCGGTGTACTCGATGGAGGATGAAATATCGAGCTCCCAGATTTTTCCCAGATCGTGGAGCACGCAACCGGCCACAACGAGATCGGCATTGAGCGAGTAGTGGCGCGCCAGTTCGAGACCCATGGTCGCCATGGACACCGTGTGCTCGAGTAGCCCAGAACGGAATGCGTGGTGCATCCCCCGCGCCGCCGGCGAAATCCGAAGCCGTCCGGCGATCTCGGGATCGGAGATCACCCGAAAGAGGAGCTGTCTCAGGTGCTCGTTCTCGACGCCTTCGACAAGTGCGGTGAGCCGCTGCCAGAGAAGATCGACATCCACTGAAGACGACCGCACATAGAGCGCCTCATCGATTCGGTCCGCGGGCACCGCCGCCGCCCGACGGATGACGACCTGGAGCCGATTGTTGTAGCGCTGGACCTGGCCCTTGACCGTCACCACCGAACCCACTTCGAGGATCTTGCCGAGTTGTTCGACATTCTCCCAGACCAAAGCTGCGACCTCGCCGGTCTTGTCACCGAGGGTGCCCGCCAGGAAGGGTCCTCCCCCGCGTCGCTGGCGCACATCCTTGGAGCGAACGACGAAGGTTTCTTCGATCTCGGTCCCGGGTTGCAGGTCCCTGATCCACGTCCGCTGATTCTCTGTTGCCACGCCGTCACTCCCGGTGGAAGCCGAATTCACAGGGTCTCGACAACTTCGAGGATGAAATCGAGCTGTTTCTGGTCGATGGTCACCAGGTATTCCTCCCTGAGACGTTCAACAAATCCTCGCGACTGCTCCTGATAGGAAGCGTTCCCCATCCGTCTCTTGATGTCCTCTGCGACTTCGTCAAAGGGCTGATAGCCTTCAGAGATTCTCTCGACGATGTGAATCACCTGGACCCCGCCGGCGGTCACGAGAGGCTCGGTGAAACCGCCGTCTTCGACTCCATCGAGGGCGGCGCGCAGATCACCACGGAGGTCTGCCATGGGGATCGACCCGAGTTCCTGGACCTCGATCCCGGCAAGAGTCGCCTCGGCTTGCAGATCCGAACCTTCGGAAACGCGTTTAACGAGGCCGCTGGCGACCCGGAGCACCTCGGCCTGGTTGGATCCATTTTCGGCAACGGGGAAAAAAAGCTGTTCGAGTTCGACCTTGGCCGGGACCTTGTACAGGCTCTTGTCCTGCTCGTATTTGATCCGGACCTCTTCCACGGTGATTTCGGTGGCGCGGATCTCGGACTGAACGGTCCGCGACAGAAGGATCGTCTGGCGGTACCTCTCACGCAAATCGTCGATTTCCATCCCAGAGCTCTCGAGAGCCGCCGCCCAGGCCTCATCGTCCAGGAGATCGTTCTGTTCCCGCAAGCCTTCGATGGCCGCATCCACCGACTTGTCATCCACCTTGATCCGCCGATCCTCGGCCCGTTCGAGCAGGAGCATTTCGTCGACCATGGTTTGGAACAGACCCTCGGTGTAGTCACGAAGCTCCTTGCCCGTGGGCAGGGGATTGATCTGAGCCAGTTCCTGCCGCAGCCGAATCTTGAAATCGTTGACGGTCACGATGCGATCGTTGACTCGGACCAGAATGGTTTCCAGAGTCTCCCGTTCGGCGGTCGCTATTCCCGCCGAGATTACGGCGGCGAAAACGGCCACAACAACAATCGATTTAACTCGCATGTGTCTCCTCTGCATATCGGCCCCGGTAGTTGAACCACAACCGATTGTCGATGACGTTCACACCGACCTCGTTGGCAAGCCTCTGGACGCATTCGGCGGCGTGTTCCCGCGCCGCGATCTCGCCGAGCCGGCGAAGAACATCGGGCTCGACCTCCTCACGGGGCGGCGGTCCTGCCGCCACAACCTCGAGAACCTGGAAGATATGGTAACCCGACGGACCGGGAACCGGCGCGGAAATCTCACCCTCCTGGAGCGCAAAGATCACCTCGTCGAGGTTTTCCGATAGCCCTCCCTGGGTCAGAATTCCGAGCTCGCCACCGCCGTCGGCGTTGGGTGCGCGGCTGACCATTCGCGACAGCTCGAGAAAGTCCATTCCTTCATCGAGCTGCTGCCGAGCAGCCTCGGCATCCTCTTGAGTTTCTAGAAGCATCTGGCGCACCGCGGCTCGAGCCGGACGCGACACCGCCTGCGCAGCAGCAATTTCGGCCTCGACAACCTCGGCCGGCGGCGGTGAAGGCGGTCCGCAAAGATCGTCGAGCAGCAGCCTGACCCGAGCTGATCGCGCACCGGGCTCGACGGGCACGAAGACTTCGCCTCCGCGGTTGGCTGCGGCCACCACGACCTCCTGGTCGATGAACTGGTCCAGCAGACGAGAGGCCACCGGGTCGGTCACCCCCTGCCACGCCTCTCCAGTCGCCGCCGTGAGGTGCTCTTGAAACACCACCAGCTCGACCATGTCGTCTCCGACCGTGGCCAGCACGCCCTCATCGGTCCCGCAGCCAAGGGCGAGCCAGAGACAGACAAGAGCACCGGGAAAAGCGATACATCCCCGCATACGCGGAGCTTAGCATGTTATCGGGGGAGGATTTTCCCATCCCTCGGGCCGCTGTCAATCCGATGGTTCACCCTCGGGAAGGTATCTATCCAGAATGGTGGACAGCGGCAGACCGAGGACGCTACCAAGGGGTCGGCCTCGGAGAATCAGGGAGGAGACACGCACCACCGCTTCGGCGCAGAAAAAGAGGTTGAGCAGCACCATCAAACCCGGCTGATCCCCCGGTGCGCCCAGGTTGACGAGGCCCCCGAAAAGCTCGGCAGAGGCGCCCATCAGGGTGAACCAGAACGGCCGCACACCGAGTTCCCGGGCCCACCGCTCTTGAAATCGCCTCGGTGCAAGGGTTGCCGCGATAGTGAGCAACACGGTCTCTATGGCGCTGCGTTGATCCCTGAAGGACCGGCCCTCCATCTTGGACCTCGGAGGTGCGAGCCTCAGCTGAGTCGGCCCAAATTCATCGGTGTTTCCGACCCGGTGAAAGTGGTAGACCCAGCCCTCACCCAGTCTGTCGGTGCCTGCGAGCGTGAAGAACTCCCCCCGATACGGCAGGATTCCGGGATCCTGCCAGTCGCGGCGGTGGATCGTCGACAGCAATTCGAGCGTGCCGGCGGAGGCATCGAACGCCTGCACCGTCGGCACCGGCATCGGAACCGAAGGCGACGGTTCCCGTCGCCTGGGGATCGAGGCAAGCCATCCGAAGAGCGATCCCACGGGCCCGGGGTCGGAAGTGATCTGCGCCAGGCGAACGGCGCCCTCGATGAAGATGATCAAACCGAGAAAAACCACTGGCCTCGGAAGCCAAGGGAAGAGTGCCTCCTCTCCGAACGCGGACGCAAAGAGCTCCATGACGCACATGGCGCCCACGGCTATCTCGAGGAACGCGGAAAGTGACGTGGCAAGGGTTGCCGGAAATGCAAAATCGTCACGCCACCTGCGCTGTCGGGAGGCTGGGGCGAATCCGAGTATCGGCGCCCCGATCCAGAGCCAGGGCCGGAGTTCGGTGGCACGGGCCGCCGTTCGCGCCGCCTTTGCCGCGGCCTCCACCGTTGCCCCGTCGAGGGGTGTCACCACCCGCATGACGTCGTCCCCCCTCCACTGTTCCAGGGTCCAACGGGCGCCGCGACGCCACGTTTCTCGGTCCACAACCTCGAACCCGGATCCCTCCCACATCACCGCAGCGCCGGGACGACCGCCTTCCCGCGTCCGCCATCCAAGATCCAACTCCGCGCTCAATACCACGATCCCGCCACCATCGCCCGGGATCACCCTGACACCGTGGCCGAGATTGCGACTGGTTGTGGAGGTCATGGACCAATAGTAGCTTCGCTGTACGCCGAACACGAGTAAGATGATTGCCGCCATGGCCAAACGCGTCATCTATCTCGATCACAACGCCACCACCCCGTGCGATCCGCGGGTGGTCGAGGCGATGCTGCCTTTCATGACCGAGAACTACGCCAACTCGACGACCCGCAACCACCGGCCCGGACGCGATGCAGCCTCTGAATTGGAGCGGGCCCGAGCCACGGTGGACCGGTTGCTCGGCGGACACGCAGCGAGCGAAGTGGTGTTCACAGCCGGGGCGACCGAGGGCAACAACATCGCTCTCATGGGCGCCGCAGAAGCGCTGGCGGACCGCGGCCGGCACATCGTCAGCCAGCGCACCGAACACGCTTCGGTCCTCGAGCCCCTGACCGCGTTAGAGAAACGCGGTTGGGCGATCACCCTGGTCGGGGTCGACGGCGCCGGCCGAATCGATCTCGATGAGCTCGCACACTCGCTCCGTGACGACACCGTTCTGGTCTCCCTGATGCTCGCGAACAATGAAACGGGCACCATTCAACCGCTGGCCGAGGCGGCAGGACTCGCCCGTTCGCGCGGTGCTCTCGTTCACTGCGACGCCGCCCAGGCCATCGGCAAAACCCCGGTGGATGTCGCCGAACTCGATGTCGATCTTCTCACCGCCTCGGCGCACAAATTCTATGGGCCAAAGGGGGTCGGTGCGCTGTGGATCCGTCACCGGCGACCGCCGATTCGGCTCGCACCCGTCATTTTCGGCGGCGGTCAGGAGGGTGGTCTTCGCTCCGGAACCCCCAACGTTCCGGGGGCGGTCGGGATGGCGCGGGCGATGGAGATCGCCACGAAGGAGAACGACGGAGAGCGCGCACGACTGGCGACCCTCCGCGACCGGCTCGAATCCTCGATTCTCGACTCCTTGGATGGATCGTGGCGAAACGGCGATGCCTCGAACCGGCTGCCCAACACCACCAATCTCTCCATCGCCGAGATCGATGTCAACGCTCTGCTCGCGTCGCTGCCGGATCTCGCCCTCAACACCGGTTCGGCGTGCACCTCGGCCCACCCCGAACCATCGCCGGTGCTTCGAGCCATGGGAGTCAGCGACGAACTCGCCGGTTCGTCGCTCCGGCTCAGTCTCGGTCGGTTCACCAGCGAATCAGATATCGACCGCGCGGCCGCCCGCATCGTCGAGGAGGTCATCCGGTTGCGAAACATGCCGACCAGGATGGGCAGAGGCTCCCACCGTCGATCGAACCGGAAACGCGCGTAAACACGAGGCGACCATAAAGACATCGCAGTTCTTAACGCAAAGGCGCAGAGACGCAGAGGCGCAGAGGCGCAGAGCCATCGCAGTTGAGAGTTGGCGACGAGTCACGGGGATGTTCCCTTACTCCGGTAACACCCGGATTGCCGACACATCACTGAAGAGCATGCTCGAAGCATGCTCCTACAACAATCGCTGTAATAGTGAGATGGAATCTGCGGCCATCTGCGCTATCTCCGGTTTCTCCGTGAGATGTTGCAATGATGCTATGGGTCAACAAATGCGATGGTCTTTGCGATGGACTTGGCGTGCTATGCGGTCTTTGCGGTGAAAATGCGATGTGATGGTCTGTGACTCTGTGGTAAAAACGCCTCCCTACCGGTGGTAGAGCAGGATTCCCTCGAGGCTTCCCTCGAACTCTGCCACCCAGCCTCGCCACTCGTCGAACAGGGGCTCAAACGACGTACCATCCTCGATGCAGCCCCGCGCCGCCGGTGACCCTGTGAGCAGATCGAGGGCGGGCACCTCGCTGACAAACTCGTAGGGTTCGGCGCGCCACGAAAATTCTCTTCGGTTGAGATCGTGGAAGACTCTGAGCAGGTGCAGACCGAGAGCAACGGGTTCGAGGGCTTCGCTGTCCGTCAGATGGATCTCGACACCGGAGCAGATCCGGCCCGCGTGTTTGCCGAATTGGGGACGAAAGCGAGCCGCACGGAAGGCGACACCCGGGAGATCGAGAGCCCGGAGCTCGGCGGTGGCGGCCTCGGCATCCGCCCACGGCGCCCCGACGAGGTGGAACGGCCGCGTCGTGCCGCGACCCTCCGAGAGATTCGTCGCCTCGACGAGACACAAACCCGGGTAGATGGCCGCCGTCTCGAGGGTCGGCATGTTGGGACTCGGCGGAACCCACGGCAGATCGGTTTCGTCACACCATGCGCCCCGCGGCCAGTCGCGGCAGGTGACCACCCCGAGGTCGAGGTTTCCATAACGCTCGCGCCGAAGCAGGAGGGCGATCTCACCCAGAGTGAGCCCGTGCCGGATCGGTGTCGGAATCTGGGACACGAAGGACTCACAACCGGGAGTCACCGGCCCGCCTTCACGACGCACGCCGCCGATGGGGTTGGGTCGGTCGAGAACCAGCAACTCGACCCCATCCATCTCGCACCCGGCCATGACGGCGTCCATGGTGGCGGCAAAGGTGTAGTAGCGGCTGCCGATATCCGGCAGATCAACCACCAGGATGTCGAGATCGCCGAGATCCTCGGACCGCGGTCGCAGGGTCGCGGCGGTGTTTCCATAGAGCGATCGAACGGGCGCGCCGGTCAGACCGTCGCGTTGGTCATCCACGGTCTCCATGTCCTGGGCCACGCCATCGAGTCCGTGTTCGGGGGCGAAGATCCTCGTCGGCGGTCCTGCCGCGGCCGCAAGCACGCCTCTCGCGGTGTCGAGCTCTCGGGTGACCGCGGCGTGGTTGGCGAGCAATGCCCAGCGGCGCCCTTTGACGGGGGCCGGGTCGGCGGCGAGAAGATCCAGACCGGTGGTCACGCGAATCATGCCAACATCCTACCGTGATGAACCAAATTCATCATTCATCATTCATAATTCATCATTCATAATTCACAATTCGCCCAAAGACTTGCAGCCCGCCCGCCTTCGGGCTACCATTCGAGGCTCGCGTCCGGTGTCACGGTGCGCTGGCAAGCGCCCGCCGGACCGTTGACCCATTGATCACCACCACAGCGAGGGTGACGAGGAGAGCGAAGTGACTGACGAGTTCCTTAAAATCGCAGGCGATGTCTTCATCCCGACAGAAGAGGCCATCAGGCGGATCGGTCGTGGCGAACAGATCCTCGTGGTTGATGACGAGGACCGCGAAAACGAAGGAGACCTCATCTTCGCCGCCGATGTGGTGACCCCGGAGGCCATCAATTTCATGGCGCGTTTCGGCCGCGGTCTGATCTGCGTCGCCATGACCTCTCAGCGGTGCGACGAGCTCGAACTCCCGCTCATGGTCGAAAAGAACACCTCGGCGCACGAAACCGCATTCACCGTCAGCGTCGAAGCCACCAAGAACACCACCACCGGCATATCCGCGCACGATCGCGCCGAGACAGTCCGGGTCCTGGCGGACCCGACCTCGGGCCCGGGGGATCTTCGGCGGCCCGGCCACATGTTCCCCTTGCGCGCGCGCCGCGGTGGAGTTTTGAAACGCGCCGGTCACACCGAAGCCGGAGTCGACATGGCGCGGATGGCGGGTCTCACGCCTGCCGCCGTGCTCTGTGAGGTCATGGATGACGACGGGCAAATGGCCCGGCTGCCACGACTCGTGGCCTTCGCCCGAGAGCACGGTCTGGGTCTGGCCACCGTCGCCGATCTCATTGCCTACCGAATGAAGAACGAGAAGCTCGTCGAGCAGGTGGCCGGACCCGAACTGCCCACCGAATTCGGCCCGTTTCGGATTCACGCCTACCGCAACACGGTCAACGGCGAAGAGCACGTGGCCCTGGTCATGGGTGAGATCGACCCCGAAGAACCGACCCTCGTCCGGGTTCACTCCCAGTGCCTCACCGGCGATGTCTTCGGCTCGGCGCGCTGCGATTGCGGCGTCCAGCTCGACGCGGCCCTGGAACGGATCGCTCTCGAAGGCAAGGGTGTGCTGCTCTACCTGCTCCAGGAAGGACGCGGCATCGGGCTGTTCAACAAGCTTCGCGCCTACGAACTGCAGGACCAGGGCGAGGACACCGTGGAGGCGAATCTCCACCTCGGGTTCAAGGCGGATCCCCGCGACTACGGCACCGGCGCCCAAATCCTCTTCGACCTCGGCGCCCGGCGTCTGAGGCTGATGACGAACAACCCGCTCAAGTACACGGCGCTGCGCGGATATGGTCTGGAGATCGTCGAGCGCGTCTCGCTCGAAACCCCACCCAACGACACCAACCGCGCTTATCTCGAGGCCAAGAAAAGCAAGATGGGTCACCTTCTGAAGTTGGTGTGACCAACCGGTACCCTCTCCCTGACCTCGTCACTCTGGTCGAGGCTCTCAATCAAAAGCAGCATCCGCTGGCCGTCGGGGGGGTGGTCCCAGGCGCCCGTTCGGTGGCCGCGGCATCCCTTGCCGCCGGCGGTTGGCGGCCGAGACTTGCAGCAGTGGTGGTGCCCCACGTTGCGGAGGTCGATGATCTCGCAGCCGGGCTCGAGCTTCTCGCCCCTGAACTCGGGGTGGGACGGGTTCCCGGCGATCTCTGCGCCCCCTACCAGGGCGCTGAACCACCCCTCGCATCTCGACTCGAGCTGGTCCGACTGCTGCGACGCGTGGCGGACGGCGACGTCCGGGTGGTGGTGGTTCCGGTACGTGCTCTCCTCGGGTCGTTGCCCCTGCCCGAGGCGGTCGCGGCGCACGTAGAACGGTTGGTGCCGGGCGAGATGCTCGACCAGCGAGACCTGGCGGAGCGACTCACCGCGGCCGGCTATCGCCGAGTCGATCTCGTCGAGGAGGCCGGCGAGTTCGCGATCCGGGGATGGGTGGTCGATATTCACGACGGTGGTGAACAGGCGCTCCGGATCGTCCTCGATGACGATCGGATCGACGAAATCCTCCGCTTCGACGCGGCGAGCCAGCGCACCACCGGCGAAGCCCTGAACGAGATCACTCTCTACCCCCTCGATCCGTTTCCGGCCGAACCCGAACGGATCGCGGTGGTTTCGGACACTCTCGCATCCGAATGGCCCGCTCTGGCGGAAGCCATGCGCTCCGGCGCCGAGAGAAAGCTCTGGTGGTCCTCCCTCCACCTCGAGGATGAGGTCACCACCTGGCTCGATCTCGCCGATGTGACGGTGGTCTGCGACCGCGACGATGCGGTTGGAGAGCTCCACCGCTGGCGGCAGGTCCAGGATCGCGAGTGGAAGACCCTGGAGGGGCGTTCCTTTGCTCTGCCGCCGCCCGATCGGATCCTCCTCGACGTGGATGAGACCACCCGCCGGCTCGAGACCGCCGATCTCCGCCTCGAGCAGCTCGAGGTGGCTGACGGCGAGACCAAGTGGTGGCGGATCGCGGCCAGCCCCATGGAGGACTTCTCCCGGCGGATTCCCGATCTGGTCCCCTCCCTGCGCAACCGCCGGGCCCAGGATCTGACCCAGGTCCTGGTGGTCGCCTCGAAAGGCGAGGCGCGACGTTTCGAGCATCTCCTGAAGGAGGGAGACGTGGTGCCGGTGGCGGACCCCCCGGGTGTGGGCGAGGTTTCCATCGTCCAGGGAGGCATCCAGCACGGCTTTGTCATTCGCGACGGGCTCGCGGTCTATGGCCGACGGGATCTCACCGCCGCGCCACCGCCTCGTCGACCAAGCGGCGGCGCCGCGGCATTTGTCTCCGATCTCCGCGACCTCCGACCCGGCGACACCGTGATCCACCTCGATCACGGCATCGGGCGATTCGACGGGTTCCGCCGGGTGGTTGTGGAAGACCGCGAACTCGAAATGTTGGTCCTCGTCTACCGGGGAGGTGACAATCTCCTGGTCCCCGTCGAACGCGCGGATCTCATCCAGAAGTACGCATCGGGGGACGACGAGGCCGGTCCCCAGCTCGACCGGCTCGGAGGGTCGACCTGGGCCAAACGCAAAGCGCGGGTCAAAAAGGCGGTCCGCGAGATGGCGGCGGCCCTGCTCAGATTGGCGGCCGTGCGACGGGGCGCGCGCGGATTCCAGTTCTCGCCCGACTCCCCGTGGCAACGCGAGTTCGAGGACGCCTTTGAATACGATCTCACCCACGACCAGGACCGGTCCATCTCGGAGATCAAGACCGATATGGAGTCGGACCGCCCGATGGACCGCCTCCTCTGTGGCGATGTCGGATACGGCAAGACCGAGGTCGCCATCCGCGCCGCCTTCAAAACGGTCCTCGAGGGCAAACAGGTGGCGGTGCTCGCCCCCACGACGATCCTCGTCGGCCAGCACCTCGAGACCTTCCAGCGGCGATTCGCCGGTTTCCCCGTCGAGATCCGCATGCTCTCCCGATTCGTCTCACCAAAAGACGCCAAACAGACCCTCGAGGAACTCGCCCAGGGTCGGGTGGATGTGGTGATCGGAACCCACCGGCTGCTCGGCCCAGATGTCCGTTTCCGCGATCTCGGTCTGGTCGTGCTCGATGAGGAACAGCGTTTCGGCGTCGCACAGAAGGAAAAACTCAAACAGCTGCGCACCGAGGTCGATGTGGTTTCCATGTCCGCGACTCCCATCCCGCGCACCCTCAACATGGCCATGAGCGGTCTGCGGGACATCTCGCTCATCGAGACACCACCGCGCAACCGTCAGGCGGTGGAGACCAGCGTCCGCGAGTTCTCCGAAGAGGTGGTGCGCGAGGCCATCCTTTACGAGATGGAGCGCGGCGGTCAGGTCTACTTCGTCCACAATCGCGTCAAGTCCATCGGCGCCTTCGCCCTTTGGCTGCACAAGGTGGTGCCCGAGGCCAGGGTTGTGGTCGGGCACGGCCAGATGTCCGAGGGTCAGCTCGAAAAGTCCATGCGGAAGTTCCTCGACGGCGAGGCCGATGTCCTCCTTGCCACCGCCATCATCGAGAACGGGCTCGACATCGCCAACGCCAACACGCTTCTGGTCAACCGGGCAGATCGTTTCGGCCTCGCCCAGCTCTATCAACTCCGTGGTCGGGTGGGCCGATCGGATCGGCTCGCCTACGCCTATTTCCTCGTTCCATCGGGTGAGGCGCTGTCGGGCACCGCGCGGGCGCGGCTCGCAGCCATTCAGGAGTTCTGCGAGCTCGGGGCGGGTTTCCGAATCGCCGCCCGCGACCTCGAGATCCGCGGCGCAGGGAATCTCCTCGGCGCCGAGCAGCACGGGTTCATCGAAGCCGTTGGTTTCGAAACCTACTGCCAGCTGCTCGAGGAGGCGGTGGCCGAACTCGAGGGACGACCGGCCAAATCGCGACGCGAGGTTGAACTGCGGCTCGGGCTCGATCTCCAGCTGCCCGACGCCTACATCTCCGAACCCGAGCTGCGGTTGAGCTTCTACAAGCGGCTCTCGGCCACCGAGGACGAGGCCGCCATCGCCGAGCTCGTGGAGGAGATCATCGATCGATATGGCCCCTCACCACCACAACTCCAAACGCTGGCGCGGGCGCAGGGAGTGCGGTTGGCCGCCCAGCGGATCGGCGCGACAGCGGTCCAGCGGAGAAGCGGACGCTGGCGCATCAAGCTCGATCCGGCCATCGAACCACCCGAGAATCTCGGCGAGGTTCTGACGAATTGGCCGGAGGCACTCATGTCACCGTCGGGGGAGATCACCATTCCTACAGGTCTCCTCGGCGCCGAGATCGACCAGGTGCTCGGGCTGCTCAACGCTCTCGGAGCCTGAGGCCGCGTCCGTTTCCGCGTCCGTACCCGTGTCCGCGTCCCGGCGCTCGACCATCGACAGCCAGGATGGCTGTCGCTACACCACCCAGAACGGCCCCTGTGTAGCGATAGGCTTCCAGCCTGTCGACGGCAGTGGCAGAAGCCGACGAGGACACGCGGAAAACCGCGCCCCACCGGGGTGCCGGGCATGGCTTTGTGCCAGAAAAGCCTCACGGCGACGCGTCCCGCCCCGCACAAGGTCCATGCCGGGCTCCCCCGGGGAGCGCGATGCGGTCTGCTGTCCCGGCCAAGAGGCAGGCCGCCGGCGTGCCATCGGCGTGGTCGCAGCCCTTCCAACCAACCCACGCGCGACCACGCCGATGGTGCGACGCTGGGCCGCCGGGACGCCAAAGCGTCACGGCGGCCCAGAAGGCCGGTGCTGAGGGCAGGACCCGGGACAGCATCCGGGGCAGCGGCAGCGTCCGAATCCGGACCCGTGACCGATGCCGCTCTGAGCACGTGGAAAGGGCGCCACAACGGGGTGCCGGGCACGCTATTGTGCCGGATCGACCCCCCGGCACTGCGGCGCATCCCGCACAATGGCGCTGCCGGGCTCCCTCGGGGAGCGCGATGACAGCATCTCTTCCGGCCACGAGGGAGGCCGCCGGCGTGCCATCGGCGTGGTCGCAGCCCCTCCAATCAACCCACGCGCGACCACGCCGATGGTGCGACGCTGGGCCGCCGGGACGCCAAAGCGTCACGGCGGCCCAGAAGGCCGGTGCTGAGGGCAGGACCCGGGACAGCATCCGGGGCAGCGGCAGCGTCCGAATCCGGACCCGTGACCGATGCCGCTCTGAGCACGTGGAAAGGGCGCCACAACGGGGTGCCGGGCACGCTATTGTGCCGGATCGACCCCCCGGCACTGCGGCGCATCCCGCACAATGGCGCTGCCGGGCTCCCTCGGGGAGCGCGATGACAGCATCTCTTCCGGCGAGGAGGGAGGCCGCCGGCGTGCCATCGGCGTGGTCGCAGCCCCTCCAATCAACCCACGCGCGACCACGCCGATGGTGCGACGCTGGGCCGCCGGGACGCCAAAGCGTCACGGCGGCCCAGAAGGCCGGTGCAAAGAAACCGTGGCCATCGCCGGGCCGAGCCGGGAGCAGCGATCCGGATACGCCAGCGGCAAGCGTCCGACATGCAGGCTGGAAGCCCGTCCCGACCGATGCCAAGCTGCTGGAGCACGTGGAAAGTGGCGCCACAACGGGGTGCCGGGCACGCTATTGTGCCGGATCGACCCCCCGGCACTGCGGCGCATCCCGCACAATGGCGCTGCCGGGCTCCCTCGGGGAGCGCGATGACGGCATCTCTTCCGGCGACGAGGAAGGCCGCCGGCGTACCATCGGCGTGGTCGCAGCCCTTCCAACCAACCCACGCGCGACCACGCCGATGGTGCGACGCTGGGCCGCCGGGACGCCAATGCGTCACGGCGGCCCAGAAGGCCGGTGCTGAGGGCACGGTCCGGAGCAACGGCAGCGACCAGACAGAGGCCGTATCCGTATCCGTGGGCGATAAGACCAATCCGCATCGGTACACCACCATCGCCGGCGGGACGCCGGCGCTACAAGCATCGCAGCGCCCCTTGTAGCACCCACGTCTGGTGGGCGATGGTTCCGAACCCGCGATGGTGCGATGTCTCTGCGCCTCTGCGGCTCTGCGTTGAATTGCGATGTCGCAACCACTGACTTGCCAAGAATCCGCCTCGTCTGGGTCACAATGGTCCCGCAGACTGATCGTGGGAGGCACTCATGGCGGCAACCGACAAGAAACTCCGCGTGGCGCTCATCTTCGGCGGCCGGTCGGGGGAGCACGACGTCAGCGTGGTCTCGGCCAGATCCGTTGCCGCCGCCCTCGATCGCGATCGCTACGACATCACTCCCATGGCCATCGATCGCCGTGGTCTCTGGGCGGATCCGGACACCGCCGCAAGGGTCCTCGCCGAGTCCGGGGACCGTACTGACCAGGTGCTGGCCTTCGAGGGCAGCGTCAAGCTCGATCCACGGCTTGTCGGAGATGCCATTGACGTGGCCTTCCCAGTGCTGCACGGACCATACGGGGAAGATGGAACGATCCAGGGACTCTTCGAGATGCTGGATCTCCCCTATGTCGGATGCGATCCCACGGCGTCCGCGGTGTGCATGGACAAGGCTTTGGCCAAGAGACTCCTGGTCCAGGCTGGACTGAAAACACCGGCGTGGGTCGAACTGGATCGGGAGTCGTGGACCGACTACCACGATGATCTCCGTGCCCGCTGCTTGTCGCTTGGCCTCCCGCTATTTGTAAAACCCGCCCGGCTGGGATCCTCGGTAGGCATCTCGAAGGTTGCCGAACCGGCGGAACTCGACGATGCCGTCGAACGGGCTTTGGGCCATGGCAGATCCGTGGTGGTGGAACGCGGCCTCGACGCCCGAGAGATCGAGATTGCGGTCCTCGGTAATCGACGGCCGCGGGCCTCCATTCCGGGCGAGGTCGTTTCCGGACACGAGTTCTACGACTATGACGACAAGTATCTCGATGACTCGTGCGAGCTCCTCGCACCGGCGCCCCTCGAACCCGAGCAGACCGCCGAGGCGCGCCGCCTCGCCGTCGAGGTCTATTCGACCCTCGGCAGCGCCGGGATGGCGCGTGTTGATCTCTTCCTCGACCGCGCCACCGGCGATTTCTGGGTCAACGAGGTCAACACCATCCCGGGCTTCACCTCGATTTCCATGTATCCGAGGCTGTGGAGCCTGACGGGTCTGCCCTATCCCGCCCTCCTCGACGAGCTCATCCGGCTCGCTCTCGAACGCCACGGAAGGCAGTGAAGCCCAGACAATTCCCCATCTGCAATTCCCGACCGGGGTTTGCAGCAGCCCCCGGTCGGGAATTGCACCTTGACGCACGTTGCGGCAAGGGCTATGTTCCGCCTTGTGAAATTCTTCGCTAGAATTTCACCCGATCACCACTCCGGAGGCTTCACATGAAGAAGATCACCCGCGAGGAAGCTCTCGCCTACCACACCGGCAAACGACACGGGAAAACCCAGGTCGTGCCGACCAAACCCTGCGCCACCCAGCGCGATCTGTCGCTGGCGTATACACCCGGCGTCGCCGAGCCCTGCCTCGACATCGCCAAGGACCCCGAGCTCGCCTACGAGTACACCAACAAGGGCAATCTCGTTGCAGTTGTCTCAAACGGCACCGCGGTGCTCGGCCTCGGCGACATCGGCGCTCTCGCCGGCAAACCCGTCATGGAGGGTAAGGGCGTCCTCTTCAAGCGCTTCGCCGATATCGACGTCTTCGACATCGAGATCGACACCAAGGATCCCAAGGAAGTGATCCGATTCTGCGAGATGCTCGCGCCGACCATCGGGGGTATCAACCTCGAGGACATCAAGGCGCCGGAATGTTTCGAGATCGAAGAAGCCCTCAAGAAGAGCTGCGACATCCCGGTCTTCCACGACGATCAGCACGGCACCGCCATCATTTCCGGCGCCGCCCTGCTCAACGCCGTCGAGGTCGCGGGCAAGAAGCTCGACGAGGTCAAGGTGGTTTTCTGCGGCGCCGGAGCCTCGGGGATCGCCTGCGCCACCTTCTACCTTTCCCTCGGCGTCAAACCCGAAAACCTTCTGATGGTCGACTCCAAGGGCGTCATCTTCAAAGGCCGCACCGCGGGGATGAACGAGTACAAAGAACGCTTCGCGGTCGAAACCGAGCTGCGGACGCTGAGCGAGGCCATGGTCGGCGCCGATGTCTTCACCGGAGTCTCGGTCAAGGGCATGGTGACCAAGGAAATGGTCTCGACCATGGCCGAGAACCCCATCATCTTCGCCATGGCCAACCCCGATCCCGAAATCTCGCCCGAGGAGGTCGCCGAGGTTCGGTCCGACGCCATCATGGCTACCGGGCGCTCGGACTATCCAAACCAGGTCAACAACGTCCTCGGCTTTCCCTTTATCTTCCGCGGCGCCCTCGATGTCGCCGCCACCGATATCAACGAGGCGATGAAGCTCGCGGCGGCCCAGGCCCTCGCCAATCTCGCCAAGGAAGACGTCCCGGACAAAGTGATCCGGGCCTATGGTGGAAACCCCATCAAATTCGGCCGCGACTATCTCATTCCAAAACCGTTCGATCACCGCGTTCTGCTCTGGGAAGCGCCCGCCGTCGCCGATGCCGCCATCGCCACCGGTGTCGCCCGTAAGCCCTACACGTCTCGCGAAGAGTACGTTCGCGAACTCGAAGCCCGGCTGTCGCGGATCTACGAGGTCATGCACGTCGTTTTCGAATCCGCCAAACTCGACCCCAAGAAAATCGTCTTCCCCGAAGGCGAGGCGCCCCGAATCGTACGGGCGGCCAAGATCCTCGCCGACGAGGGGATCTGCCAACCGGTCCTGCTCGGCAACCAAAAGGTCGTCAACGCGTTGTTGGAAGAGCACGAAGTGCCCGCCGACATGGTCGAGGTCATCGATCCACTCAAGGACAATCACGCCGAGGACTACGCCCAGAAGCTCTTCGAAATGCGGTGGCGCCACGGGGTCACCGAGCTCGGCGCCACCAAGCTGCTCCGCGACCCGATCTATTTCGGCAACATGATGGTCCACTCCGGTGACGCCGATGGCCTCATCGCGGGACTCAACCACTCCTACCCCGAGACGATTCGCCCGGCGTTGCAGATCCACAAAACCCTTCCGGGCGTCCACAAGGCAGCCGGCGTCTATCTCCTCCTTTTCGAGGACCGGATGCTCTTCATCGCCGACACCACCGTCAACCACAATCCTTCAGCTGAAGATCTGGCGGAGATCGCCGGGATGGCTTCACGGGTCGCCCGCATCTACTTCGAGGTGGAGCCCCGGATCGCCCTGCTCTCGTACTCCAACTTCGGGTCCAATACCGACGGTCGTTCGGAGAAGGTCCGCGAGGCAGTCGCCATCGCCAAGGAGCGTTGGCCTCAGCTGGTCATCGAGGGCGAGATGCAGGCCGACACCGCCGTGGATCCATCCCTGGCGCGAGAGAACTTCCCACTTTCGAGGATTCACGGCGACGCCAATATCCTCGTCTGCCCGGATCTCGAATCCGCCAACATCGCCTACAAGCTCCTCTGGCGCCTCGCCAAGGTCGAGGCCATCGGCCCGATCCTCACCGGCATCGGCGCCCCCGTCCATGTACTCCAGCGCGGCGTCGGTGTCGATGACATCGTCAACATGGCCGCCCTCTGCGTTCGCAAGGCCCAGCGTTACGGCCACGATTGAGCCGGTTCTGCTTCGATTCCAGCGGCGAGGCCTTGCGGCCTCGCCGCTTTTTATTGTTGTGACCCGACACTCGGTGAAGAGGACGGCTGCCGGTATCTTTGACAGCGACCTCGGTGCGGCCATAAAATATTGCTCTCAATTGCAACTGGGGGAGGAGAATCCATGAAAGCTCTGCATGCGTCGATCCTAGCAACGCTTCTGATCATCACCATTCCGGTCGCCGCCCAAGAGGCGGCGGGTGGGCTGCGATATTCGATCACCGTCACCAAATTCGAGAACAAGGCCGGTTGGTACGGCCAGTGGGATATCGGCGACGCGTGGGGCACCGTCATGACCGACATGCTCAACCAGACCGGCAAGTTCATCGTTCTCGGTGAAACCGACATGCGGGGCGCGGCTCTCGACGAGCAGGATTTTGCTGCTTCCGGAAGGACCGCCGGCGGCAACAAGGCTCCGGTGACCGGTCAGATGACCCCCGCCCAGCTCCTTGTCAAGGGCGCCATCACCCATGTTCAGGACAACACCGCCGGCGGCAGCGGCGGCGTGAGGATCAAGGGCTTCAAGGTCGGCGGCGGCGGCGGCAAGGGTGAAGTCAATGCCACCATCTACATCGTCGACTCCACCACCGGCCAGGTCCTCGCGTCGACCAATGTCGTCGGCGTCTCCAAGAAGAAGGCGATGAATGTCGGCTACGGCACGGGTGACTGGGGCGCAGCCTTCGGCGGCCACAAGAACGACAACGTCGGCAAGGCCGTCCAGGACGCGTGTGCTCAAGGGGTCGAGTTCCTTCTCGGCCAGCTCTCCAACGTCCCCTGGACCGGCACCGTCGTCATGACCAAGGGCGACAAGGTCTATGTCAACCGCGGCGACCGCGAGGGTGTGGCCGTCGGCCAACTGTTCACGGTCGGCGAGGTCGAGGTCATTCGCGACCCGGACACCGGCGAGGTCCTCGACGAGGACATGACCGAGATCGCCGCCCTCGAAGTCACCGAGGTCAAGGAGAAGCTCTCGATCTGCTCCGTCACCTCCGGAGATGCCGGTGCCGTCGCCAAGGGTATGGCAATTCACCTTCGCTGATCAGTATTGATCCCGAGTCAATCTCATCAAGAACGCGGCGCCCGGCGCCGCGTTCTTTTCAAAGGGAAGCCCTGTCGGCGTGACCCGGTTCACCGCAGCCCTGTATAATCGTGGAAATGACTCGCGAACGCCACCGCCACTCATCGTCGTCGTTGGCCCGACTTCTCGTCTCGATCGCAACCGTGGTTCTAGCGGTCGCGGTCTCGAGCCCCGTTATGGCGCAGAGCGCGGACTGGCGGGTCGTCGAGAATCCCTACCAGGAGGACATCGAGTACGCCCTCGGCAACAAATTCACGCCGCAGGTCGAGGTCGAGGGCGTCCGCTGGCGTGGATTGACCATCGAGGCCCCCGACACGGCGTCCCTCGTCGACGGGGAGGAGGCCGAGATCGAGGTCACGATCGAGTTCGAGAATCGGGGCAACGCGAGTGCCAGGGTCCTCGTGATCCTCCTGCTCGAGGATGCCGACGGCAATCCTTTCGATCGCATCGAGGCAAAGCAGTTCAAGCTCGCCGCCGGTCGGCTCAAGGAGAGAAAAGAGACCGTCACGATCCCGGCCGCCAACATCAAGGCCGTGCGCCGGATCTATGTGTTCTTTGAGGTCACCAACTAATTCTCAGTTCTCAGTTTTTAGTTTTTAGTTTTTAGTTTTCATCGCATGGCTTCCTTGGGAGTTTGCGATGCAACTCAAAACTGAGAACTCAAAACTCAAAACTTTCCTACCAGGTTGTCTTGCGGCTCAGCAGCGCCAGGAACTCCTCGCGGACCTTGCGGTCGGCAAAGCAGCCTCGGAGAGCGCTCGTCGTGGTCAGCGCTCCGCTCTTTTTGACCCCCCGCATCTCGACGCAGAGGTGGCGGGCCTCGATGACCACCATCACGCCCTGCGGCTTGAGCCTGCCCCAGAGAAACTCGGCTACCTGCTCGGTGAGGCGTTCCTGGAGCTGCGGGCGTTTGGCGTAGAACTCGAGGATTCTCGGCAGTTTCGACAATCCGACGATGGTCTCACCGGGGATGTAGGCGATGTGAGCGTGACCGTAGAACGGCACGAAGTGGTGCGCGCACATGGAGTAGAAGGGGATCTCCTTCTCGATCACCATGTGGTGATAGTCGCCCTCATTGGGGAAGGTCGTGACCTTGGGCTCGGCGCCCTCGCGGAGACCGTGGAACATCTCCAGATACATCTTGGCCACCCGCTCGGGGGTTTCAACAAAATTGGGATCATCGAGGTCGAGGTTGAGTTCGCCCATGATGCCGGCCATGTGGCCGGCCATACGGCGGACGAGGCCCTCGTCGTCCCCGGTGGGGATCGAGTTGTCGCCGTTTGCCGGCTGGGCCGGGTTTCTGGTGTCGTTCGATGCCGCGCTCGAGAATTTTGCCATGAAGCCCTCCTCGGGTCGTCAAAGGTAATCCACTTGTCAAGCACACTATTCCACCACGGTCGACTTTGGGGGCTTGAGGGGGTGAGGTCCTGGGGTCCCAAGGTCCTGGGGTCTTGAAGTCCTGGGGTCTTGAGGTCCTCAAACCCTCACGCCTTCACACCCTCTCTGCTACCATCCGCTGCCATGGACGCCAACGCACATTTCCTCATCACCGGGTCGTACGGCCAGCTCGGCAAGGCCCTCCTCGCCGAGGCCGGGGTCCGCGGGATGTCCGCCGAGGGCCGCGATGTGGATACCATCGATATCACCGACCGGGATGCGGTCAGGTCATGGATCACCGAAACCCACCCAGCGGTTGTCGTCAATTGCGCCGCCTATACCGCGGTGGACGACTGCGAGGAACACGAAGACGAAGCCCGGATGGTCAACGCCACTGCGGTCGCCCACATGGCCGACGCCTGCAATACGAGCGGATCGAAGCTCATCCAGGTTTCCACCGACTATGTCTTCGATGGAACGGCCACCAAACCCTACCTCGAAGACGATGCCATCGCGCCGGCGAGCGCCTACGGCCGCACCAAACTGCTCGGCGAGCAGGCGGCGCGAGAAGCAGACGATTACCTGATCGTCCGAACCGCCTGGCTCTACGGCTTGGGCGGCCGTCATTTCGTCGGCGCCATTCAGCGCCAGATCGAAGCCGGAAACCAGCATCTCAGGGTGGTCGCCGATCAGTTCGGTTCGCCGACTTTCTGCAACGATCTCGCCGCCGCGATCCTCGATCTCGCGGCCGTCGGCGCCACCGGCACCGTCCACGCGGTCAACTCCGGCATCACCTCCTGGCATGGATTCGCCACCGAGATCGCTCGGCAACTCGGGGCTCGGATCGAGGTGGTTCCGGTCGCCACCGACGAGTTTCCCCGGCCCGCCCGACGTCCGCCCTACTCGGGGCTGGACACCTCACGCATCGAAAAACTGATCGGCCGCCGTCTGCCGGGTTGGCAGGATGCGCTGAAACGCTATCTGGAGCTCGCATGCGTATTCTGATCACCGGAGTCACCGGTTTTGTAGGCAACCACCTGGCGGCCGAACTCCGAGCGCACGATGGGGAGGCCGAGATCTGGGGCCTCACCTGGGGTGAGTACGACCGCGAGAGCCTGGAGAACGCGGCCCCCGGCATCCGATTGATCGAAGGGGATCTCGTTGATCGTGTTTCGGTGAAGCCGATCCTCGAGGCGGCACGCCCCGATCTGATCTATCACCTCGCGGCCGCATCGTCGGTGGCGAGATCGTGGGGCTCGGCGGCGCGCTCTTTGGAAATCAACGCCATTGGGACCGCCCACCTCTTCGATGCGGTGCTCGAATCGGGATTCGATCCGGTGGTGGTGGTTTCCTCGACAGCCGAGGTATACGGCCGTATCGAGGACACCGGTTCGCCGCTTGTTGAAGACGCGCCCTTTGCGCCGCTCTCACCCTATGGAACCTCAAAGGTCGCCCAGGATCTCTTGACCTCGCAGTACCATGCCGGCCTCGGTCTGGCCACCGTACGCCTGCGTTTCTTCCACCTCACCGGCCCGGGCCGACCGCCGCATTTCGTCGCCTCGTCCTTCGCCCGCCAGATCTGCACGAATGGAAGCGGGGCTCGCCCCACCGACCCTCGAGGTCGGTAATCTGGACTCGGTTCGGGACTTCACCGATGTGCGCGATGCCGTGCGCGCCTGCAGGCTGATCGCCGACCGCCGCCACTCAGGCGGCGTCTTCCACGTCTGCACGGGCCGCCCCGTGGTGATCTCCGAGGTCGTCAGGCTGCTGCTCGAAATGAGCCGATGCGAAATCTCGGTCAAGGTCGATGGAGATCGGGTCCGACCCTCCGACATCCCCTGGATGGTCGGCGACCCGTCCCGGATCGAAGCAGCCACCGGCTGGCGTGCCGAGATCCCCCTCGAGCAAACCCTCCTCGATCTCCTCAATTGGTGGCGAGCAAAGTCGACAGCTAACAGTTGACAGTCCATCGCAATTTCATCGCAGTTTCACCGCCAAGACGCAAAGGTCGCCAAGGCGCCGCGACGCATCGCATTGAATGAGCCATCGCAGCAATGCTGAATGGGATGATGCGATGAGCCAACAATTCGATGATCTTTGCGTTGTCCTCTGCGACTTCGCGCCTTGGCGGTTTCAATGTGCGCACCAGACCCAATCTCCGATCCATCAAGTCCAACACCATCGAAGCTGCCCGAGATCCATGTCCCCTGCAATAGACAGTAACTCTCGCTTGAGATGAGCGGCGCACCGTGGCAAAGTGGGCGGTACTGGATCGACAGAGAGCCGAGTTGGAGGATTGCATGACCGACGACCGCCGAAACCGAGTTGCCCAGTGGGCCTATGACACCCGCGGAGTTCTCGGACGCTTCCACCTCTGGCTCGACGATGTCGAAGAAACCTGGCACGGCGCCCGTCAAGAGACCGACCACGCATTTGTCGGCGAGTCCCTCGAGCGGGCGTTCATCATCGCCAACGCGGTCACCGCTCTCGGAACCAGGCTATTCGGCCGCTACGCCGAGGGCAAGGGCCAGGACAAGGCCACCGTCAATCGGGTCAAGAAGGACGCGGACGCGGTCTCGGCGTATGCGCTGTCGGAGGCGCTCTGGTACCTCACCCGGAATCTCCCGGAGAACCACGCGGTCATGGTGAGTCTCGGCGAGGGACTCATGCCCAAAGCCGGAGAGACCCCCGAAATGGGTTCCAACCCGCAACTCGGTTTCGGCCGGGTCTACGCCCGACCCCAGGTCGCCCGCTTTCTCGACCGCCGCGTCCACCGGATGCTCAATGAGGACGGTTACGAGTGGCCCGAGTTCTGGCGCGACATCCAGACCGCCGGAATCACGGTCTGGGGCGCGGCCCTGGATACCCTGGAGAACACCTCCCGTTTCGCCAAGGGGGCGCCGACCGGCGCGCTTGCGGTGTTTCACCTCTTTGACCAGCCGCTCAAGGTCGCCCGTCCCTACGAAGGCTATATGGGCAATCTGATCCTTCCGCGGAAGGTCGTCGATCAGGCCGCCGAAAGCTCGATCCTGATCGATTTCCTGACCCCTCGTCGGTTGGTCATGGAAGCGATCCTCGCCACCTATCCCGGTATCAAGGCCGAGAATGTCCACGTCTGGACCCTCGGCGGACCTTCTCGAGAGCACCGCATCGGGAAGCTCTGGGAGGAGTGGCGCTCCATGGGCGCCCACGTCATAGAGGACGGTTGGATCATCCCGGAAACCGGCATCCCGGCCTTCACCGAATCAGGGACTTACGCGCCCGTGTATCTCGTCGGACCTTCCGAGCGCGACAGCGAGATCCATCTTTTCATCTGCGATGGATACTCGGCCTCGGCCGAGGCCATGCAGGGCGCCAGTCTGGATCCGATCCTCGAGACCTTCACCTCCATGTGCCTCTTCTCCTCACGATTCAAGATCGCGTACGACCGTGAACAATTCATCATGCGGCTCGATCCCGAAGCAGAGGACTATGGCGCGAAACTGGCTGAAATCGCGGATCAAGAGATCGAACCCGCCATCGTCGAGATCTACCGCGCGAATCTGCGCGACGCCAAAGCAGCCTGCCTTCCTACCGACAAGCGGACGGCGACGGCCGATGATTTCTTCCCCAACAAGGATTGGCGGGTTCTCAGCCTCAACTCCGCCATGCTCCCCGATCCCTACACCGGGATGCCCGGGGTCGAGCCTCTGAGCGACGGGGTCTACAAAGTCACCACCCGCGCCGCCACCCGCGCGGGAATGGTCGATGTGACCCTGACCCTTCGGCTGATGGAACCCATGGACGAGATGCAGATGGTCTTCTCACCACTCCTCGACCGCTTCTACGCCGGCCAGGACTACCGCGCCAGGGCGGTGAAGATTTCCGACTCGGGTCGCATCCGGAACGAACTCCAGACCCTTTGCTCCGAGGCCATCGAGTACCTCCCTGACGACCGGATGGTGATCAATTTCGATCAGGTCGACAACTCGGTCCTCCCAGCCGACAAAAAAGCCCTCATCAAGGAGGTCCTGACCTGGTACCAGAAGCACCACCCGATCTGGTTCCACTGGCTGGAGTTGAGGGGATAGCCTCGGCAATCCTGTCAGGTTCAAACAAACGAACCGCAAAGGCGCTAAGGTCGCAAAGAGAAACAGCCGATCAGTCCGGGCGACGCCCGGACTGATCGGCTGATATTCGATTGTGATGCTTTGCGTTCTTGGCGTCTTTGCGGTGAAATTGCGATGGGTTCGGCTGTCAGTCGAGCATCAGCGCTTCGAGGTTGGCCCGCATTTCGGGGCCGATCTTCGTCGGTCTGCCCTTGGGTCCGATGTGGGCCATCAAAGTGCGCGCATCGACGGCGTGCCGGCCGTTGACCTCGATTAAGTAGGCGAAGACATAGCTCGCCCCTTTGAGATCCTCGACCCAGAGCCCGATCCGCACACGGTCGTCGATAGTGATCTGGCGCCGGTAGTCGACCTCGACCCGAGCGACGACATACGGGATGTCGATCCCGCCCCCGAATCGGCGGCGCCAGAGCTCCGTCCGAGCGGTTTCGAGATAGGTCACGATGGTGGCGTTGTTGACGTGGTTCTTGGCGTCGATGTCGCGCCATCTCACCTGGATTTCGGTGACAAACGGCAAGTGGTCCATACCGGCGAGGGTAGCAGGCGGACGGGCGCAGCGGTAGCATCGGCAGGATGACTCGTCACTCCCTCCGAATCCGATGGTCCTTCGTCCCTGACTTCTCGGGTGTCTTGGATGAATTCCTACCCCGCCTTTCAGCCGAGGAACAGCAACGAGCGGCCCGGTTTCGCATCTCCGCGGCCCGTCACCGTTTTATCCTCGCGCGCGTCATGCTCCGCCATCAACTCGGCAAGGAAACCGGCATCGTTCCGGAGTCAGTGCTTTTTGTCACCGAGAAACACGGCAAGCCCCGCTTGGACACCCCCGGGGTCGACACCTCGCCGCACTTCAACCTGACCCACTCCGGGGGTTTTGTGGCGTTGGCCATCTCCGATGACGAGGTCGGAATCGACATCGAGAATCTGCGCCCGGTCACCACCGCCGAGCGGTTGGCACAACGATTCTTCAGCCCCGAAGAGCGCAAACACGTGTTCGAGCTTGATGGTGAAGCGCGAGACCGCGCATTCCTTCGCATCTGGACGCAGAAGGAGGCCTATCTCAAGGCCACCGGTCTCGGGGTCGGGATGCCTCTGCGCGGCGTCGAGACCGAACCGGATCCAGCGGCACCTCCCGGTCTTCGGGCCATCGCGGGAGATCAAAACGAGGCGGCAACCTGGACCCTCCTCGAAGTGGAGATTCCCGGCGCCGTTTGCACGGTCGCCCTGCGTGGACCGGCGGCGGAACTCCAGGTTCAGCGACTCATGCCGGTGGATTTGACATAGCGAAAGCCATCGCACCAAGGCACCGTCGCGGCAGCCCACAGATCACGCAGATGGACACAGATTCCATCGCACCGTCGCATTTCAACGCAGAGGCGCAGAGGCGCAGAGGCGCAGAGACATCGCAACGGAACGGACATGGATGTGGTTCTCCGAGCGGCGGAGTCGGCGACGGTTTTCAACCTCCGCCACCGTGGAATCGGAAGGACGCCCCGAAAACCCGTTTTCTGTGCGTCCTTCCGATTCCACGGCCCGCTGCGCCACTGCGCAGCGGCTCCGCCTTGGTATTGCTGACAACCTAAACAGACCGAAGTCCATTGTGGTGCGGGCGTCCCGCCCGCAATGATCTCACTTTGGCTCGATGGCTTTGCGCCTTTGCGCCTTTGCGTTGAATTGCGATGGTGCGATGGCTCTATCGACTTGATCTGTCGGTAACCCTCTCGAGGAGTTCGGCCCAGGCTTCGATCACCGGATCCCAGCGGAGCTTCGGGGCTCGTTCGAGGGCGCGCTCCCGGAGTTGCGAGGCGGTCGCGGGCTCGAGCGCCTCGGTGAGGGCCGCCGCGAGCGGCCTGGGGTCATTCGGCGGGCAAAAGAGCGCCGCGTCGCCGCCGGCTTCGCGCAGGGCGGGGATATTCGTCGCCACCGATGGTGTCCCGCAACTGATGGCCTCGGCCAGTGGCAGACCGAAACCCTCGACCTCTGAGGCCAGGGCGAAGACCTCGGCGTGGCGCAGCATTTCGCGGGCATCTTCGCGGCTGACGTACCCGGGCAGATGAATCCGATCGACAAAATCCGACGAGCGAATCCGGTCCAGAATGGGTCCGGTCTGCCACCCCCGCCCTCCCGCGATCACCAGATCCGGCGGATCCGTGAGCTCCATCTGCAGACGTTCCCACGCTCGGACCAGTTCCGAGATCCCCTTCCGCGGCTCGATGGTGCCGAGATGGAGCAGATAGCGCCGGCCGCCGGAGAATCGTTCACGGGACACTCTCCCGTCATCACCCGATGGAGCGGGTGAAAACCACTCATCAACCCCGTAACCGATTCGCTCGAGCTTGGAAGAGACCCACGGGAACGCCGCCAGCAATTCATCCTCGGTGGCAGCGGAACCCGCAACCACAATGCGGGCCAACCTGAGGGATCGCTCGAGAAAGAACCTGAAAACGATCCGATTGGCCATGGTGTGTCGCGCAGGGTGGGTCCGCGGCGTCAGATCGTGCACCATGGCGACGGCGGGCGCCGGACAACTGTTGGGCAGGATCGCCAAGGACCCGATCCAGACCTCCGCCTTCAACGCCTCGAGCAGCCGCGGCACGGAGGTGTTGAGCCACACCGGTCCGAGGGTGGGCCACCGCGGCGCCGCAACGATCATCAGGTTGGGGTGGAGTTCGCGTTCCTCCAGCAGTATCGGTTTTGAAGCAGCGAGGTGAACCGTACCGAGCCCGCGCCGGGCGAGCCCACCCATGACCTTCTCGGTCCACGTCCCGACCCCGGTCCGCGGCCCGACCAACGCCCGGGCGTCACACGCGATATTCATCGGGTCCGGCCGGCCGCTTCCCGGCTGCTCGGCGGAAGACACCCGCGGTAGCGGCGGCCGCCTTGTCCCACGAGAACCGCCGTGCGCGCTCGCGGCCGAGACCCCTGAGCCGCGCGTGGTGATCCGCGTCTTCGAGAAGAGAGGCCGCCCCGGTTGCGATCCCGTGCGCGCTCTCGGGATCGACATAGACCCCGGCCGGGCCCGCCACCTCGGGCATGGCCGATCGGCCCGATGTGACCACCGGCGTTCCACACGCCATACTTTCGAGGATCGGCAACCCGAAACCTTCGATCCATGACGGAAAGAGCAGCGCTCGCGCCTGGCTATAGATCGAGACCATCCGATCGCGCTCGATGTAGTCGAGATGAACGATGCGGTCTCGAACCGGCGATGCTTCGAGCTCGGCCCGGATCTTTTCGGTGCGCCAGCCCCAACGGCCGACAACAACCAACTTGCCGGGATAGCCCCATTCGGCCAGGAGCGCGAATGCTCGAAGAACACCGATCACGTTCTTGCGCGGCTCGATGGTCGAAACAAAGAGCAGGTAGTCCTCCGGCAGTGAGGCATCGGGTTCCGGGTCATCAGCTACGGAGGCGAAATGCAGATCGAGCCCCTCGTGGATGGTGTGGATCCGGCCCCGGTCGATCTGGAAATACTCCACCAGATCTCCGGCCGTCGCTTCGGAAACGGCGATGATCCGCTCGGAATGCCGAAGTGACTTTGTAAATCGTGATCGGAGTTCGTCCAGCGTTTCCGGCGCGACCACCTCGGGCATCACGGCAAAGGCCAGATCGTGCACCGTGATGACCATCCGACGGCCGAAGAACCGTTGCAGCCGCGCCGGTTTGAAATTTGGTGCAAAGATCACATCGTTGCCGTCGAGCAGGCAGAGCGCTGGTTCAACCAGGTGCCGCAGGAGCCACAAAGAGGGATTCACGGGGAAGAGAAAGTCATCCGGAATCTGATGGGTCCGCAGCCGCATCCTACGATCGCCCGGCACTGGTGGGGGCTGCTCGCCGGGCGCGAGAAAGGTGTGTGCGTAAAGATTGAACCGGAGCCCGTCGTCACGCGCATCGAGAGCGCTTAAGAGGTTCCACTCGTACCAACCGACCCCGGTCAAGGTCTCGGCGAAGGGGAAGACATCGACTCCGACATACACCTCGTCGGTGCCATATACGATCCACTCGTAGGTGCGACGCACACGAGCTCGAAGGGTACCCACCAGATCACGCCCAACGTGCCCGAGAAAACGCGCGGTGGAGCGGATACTGGCCATGAGAGGGGATCTTACACCACCCGCCACCGGCGGGGCTCAACCGCTGTTGGTGCTACGATCATCCCCATGAAGATCCCGGTTCTCATCAACGATGAGGTCGCCGTCAGGGTCCTGACTCTCAACGACCCCGATCGCGCCAACCCACTGTCATCCGAACTTGTCGTCGCGCTCACCGACGCGCTCCGTTCCGCCGCGGATACACCCGAGGTCAGGGCGGTCGTGCTCACCGGCGCCGGCCGCCATTTCTCCGCCGGCGCCGATCTGACGGCGCTGCAACAGGTGGCGACCGGGGGCGACCCCGAGGGCCTCCGTCGGGACTCGGAATCGCTGCGTGAGCTCTTTGAAGTTCTTCTCGGCCACCCCAAACTCACCATCGCAGCCGTCCAGGGCGCCGCCATCGGCGGCGGATGCGGTCTCGCCACGGCCTGCGATCTCGTGGTGGCGGAACCGCGCTCGCGCTTCGCCTACACCGAGGTCACCATCGGCTATGTTCCGGCTCTGGTCCTGACCTTCCTCACCCGTAGGGTCCCCGGCCACATCGCCCGTCGCCTGCTCCTCGACCCCGAGCGCATCGATGGCGAGCGCGCAGTCGCCCTCGGTCTCGCCGACGAGCTTGTCGATGAAGGAAAGACCCTCGAACGGGCGCGGGATCTCGGCAGACAAATCGCCGGCAAATGCTCCCCCGCCGCCATCGCCGCGACCAAGGAGCTGCTCAACGCAACCGCCGGGATGGAGTGGCGGGACGCGCTCGCCCACGCCGCCGAGGTCAACGCCTCGCACCGACTCCACCCCGAATGCGTCCGAGGAGTGAAAACCTTTCTCGAGGAGAAGCGCACACCGAATTGGTTGGAGGACTAGCCGCAGCGTCCGGGACAGCGGCAGGTATCAGCGACCGGGGCCGCGGCAGTATCCGACACCGTGGCCGAAGCCGACCAGGACACGCGGAAAACCCCGCCCCACGGGGTGCCGGGTCCGCATTTGTGCCGGAACGACCTCTCAGCAGAGCGTCACGCCCAGCACAAATGCCGACCGGGCTCCCCCGGGAAGCGCGATGAGGTCTGCTGTACCGGCTCAGAGGTAGGCCGCCGGCGCGCCATCGGCGTGGTCGCAGCCCTCTCAATCAACCCACGCACGACCACGCCGATGGTGCGACGCTGGGCCGCCGGGACGCCAAAGCGTCACGGCGGCCCAGAAGGCCGGGGCTGAAGGCAGGGTCCGGAACAACGGCAGCGACCGGGACAGGGGCCGTATCCGTATCCGTTGGCGATAGAACCAACCCGCGTCGGTACACCACCATCGCCGGCGGGACGCCGGCGCTACAAGCATCGCAGCACCCCTTGTTGCGCCCACGTCTCGTGGGCGATGGAACCAACCCGCATCGGCCCTCCCCCGGGAAGCGCGATGAGGTCTGCTGTACCGGCTCAGAGGTAGGCCGCCGGCGCGCCATCGGCGTGGTCGCAGCCCTCTCAATCAACCCACGCACGACCACGCCGATGGTGCGACGCTGGGTCGCCGGGACGCCAAAGCGTCACGGCGGCCCAGAAGGCCGGGGCTGAAGGCAGGGCCCGGAACAACGGCAGCGACCGGGACAGGGGCCGTATCCGTATCCGTTGGCGATAGAACCAACCCGCGTCGGTACCCACCATCGCCGGCGGGACGCCGGCGCTACAAGCATCGCAGCGCCCCTTGTTGCGCCCACGTCTCGTGGGCGATGGAAGCAACCCGCATCGGCCCTCCCCCGGGAAGCGCGATGAGGTCTGCTCTACCGGCTCACGAGGCAGGCCGCCGGCGCGCCATCGGTGTGGTCGCAGCCCTCTCAATCAACCCACGCACGACCACGCCGATGGTGCGACGCTGGGCCGCTGGGACGCCAATGCGTCACGGCGGCCCAGAAGGCCGGTGTCGAGGGCAAGTTTCGGAACAGCAACCGGGAATCCCACCAAGCCCGACAGTCCCGCACTCTCTCGGATACGCCCAACCGACTTCAACAATACTGACGGGCAGGCGGGGACGCCCGCCCCTACAATGTTCGCCCAACCGATTTGAAACCTGATTGCGATGATTGTAGGGCCGGCGTCCCGCCGGCCCATCAGAGCCCTCGTCGATCCGCGTCACGCCGCACGCCAGTCCAACGCCGCTCTCGTTTGCGACGCGATATGGTCCCGGGTTTTTCCAAGCAACACCTGTGTAATTGGGATCTCACCAAGATCAGAGCCCCAGAAATCCGTTGCCACGTCCCTCAGGACTCGCGATTACCCAATCCGTACCTAGCCGAAGTCCGCGGTAAACAACGAGCCTCCCAACCACTTCACGACACGCGAAAAACCGCGCCCCGGCGGCCCAGAAGGCCGGTGTCGAGCGTGGTAAGACCGAACCGGGGCTCGAGAAGCGTAAGCGGACTCGAGCTACCCGCGCGCCTCGTTCATGGCGAGCCGGAAGGTCCTCCACAGGATCTTGAGATCGAGCGCGAGACTCCAGTTCTCGATGTAGTAGAGATCGTGGACCACCCGCTGCCGGATCGAAGTATCGCCGCGAAGCCCGTTGACCTGCGCCCACCCGGTGAGTCCGGCGCGTACCCGGTGACGCGCCTGGTACTCGGGATACCTGGACTTGAAACGATCGACAAACTCGGGCTGCTCCGGCCGCGGCCCGACCAGGGACATATCGCCCTTGATGACGTTGAAGAGTTGGGGAAGCTCATCGAGGTTGTAGCGGCGCAGGAACCCACCGACCGTGGTCACCCGCGGGTCATCCGTCCGGGTCCATTTTCCCTGTCCGTTGCTGCCGTCGTCGATCCGCATGGAGCGAAATTTGTAGAGCTTGAATGACCGGCCGTCGAGGCCCATCCGAATCTGCGTGTAGAGCGCCGGTCCCTCATCCTCGCGCTTGATGAGCCAGGCGATGATGGGGAAGAGCCAACCCGTCGCCAGGAGCAGAGCAGCGGCACCGACCACATCGAAGACCCGCTTGACGATCTGATTCCACCCCTCGAGGGGAATCTGGGTCAGATTGATGATCGGCAGCCCGTCAAGCTCCTCAGTCCTGGCCCGAACGACGTAGTACTGGAGGAGATCCGGCACGACCTTGATTTCCACGAGCAACTGGCCGCATCGGCGGATGAGTTTGACCACCCGCTGGTGAGCCGCCATGGGCAGTGCGATCATCACCTGGTCGACCCGGTGTTCCTCGGCAATGGCCTCGAGATGCTTCGTCGTTCCGAGCACCGGAACGCCGTGGATCTTCCTTTTTTGCTTTCCGGGGTCGTCATCGAGAAAGCCGACCACCGAGAATCCGTACTCACGGTGGGCCCGCAGGCTCTTGACGAGCCGCTTTCCAAGCTCGCCTGCGCCGATGACCAGCACGACCTGGAGGTTTCCGCCCGACCGTCGAACCCGTCGCAGGATGTCCGAGATCAACCACCGCGAGAACGCCACGAGCACGACATCGACACCGGCGAAAATCGGCAGGAAGAGACGGGAGTAGGTGAAATCGGAGGGGCGGTAGAAGGTCAGAAAGGCCGTCAAGAGGATGGTCGCGAGCATCACCGCAAGGACGACGCGCAGCAGTTCGTCAAAGCGGGACCGCAATCGGCGTCGCTGATACAGACCCTGGAAGTAGAAAACCGTCGGCCACATGATCACGGTGACGGGGATGAGTTGGAGATACATCTGGAACGGCGGGGTTCCCTTGGTGACCGGCTGGATCGGGATGTCGAAACGGATCCAGTACGCCAGAATGACGGCGACCGCTGTGGCGAGGATATCGCCCATCAGCTGGAGCACCACTTGAATCTGGCGACGCCGTTGGATCATCCCAGGACCCTCCCGAAGCCGAGGCGATCGAGGAGAAATCCGAAACGCACTCTGAAACGTTCGCGTGAGAAGAACTCGGCCCGGTGTCTCAGGACAGCAGGATCCCACTCGCGGTCGAGGGCCCGGGCGGTGGCGTCTTCCAGGGCCTCGATTCCCGACTGCTCGGCGAGCTCGCCCTCGATGCCGGTACGCACGACATCGGCGGTGCCGGAAGCCGACAACCCGACCACCGGTGTACCGCAGGCGAGTGCCTCCACCGTGACCATTCCAAAATCCTCGACGTTGGGCACCAGAACCGCCGCCGCGCGCCGATATGCGTCACGGAGCTGATTCCGGTCGAGCCAACCGAGAAATCGAACATCGGGGCCGGCAAGACGCTTGAGCTGCGACATCCGTGGTCCGGTGCCGACGATCTCCAACGGCCGTCCAAGTCTCTTTGCCACTTCGATCGCGACCTCCACCCTTTTGTACGGAACAAGGGCCGCAACCGTCAAGAGGTTGTTTCCCCTCTCTCCGCCCGGGGTGAAGTACTCGGTGGCCACCGGCGGCGGAAGGACCTCCGCCTGACGGTTCCAGTAGTGTTGAATCCGCCACGCCACGAGCCGCGAGTTGGCGATGAGTCGATCGACCCGGGCCGACGACACCATGTCCCACTGCCGCAGTTTCGCCGAGTCGACTCTCCACCACCGGCTGGAGCAGCGACGGAATCCGGGCCGTGTACAACGACCGTTGATCCCAGGCGTACCGCATGGGGGTGTGGACATAACTGAGATGGAAGGCGCCCGGCGGCGGGATCACTCCCTTGGCGACGCAGTGGCTCGTGGAGATCACGAGATCGGCGTCCGGAAAGGTGAAGCTCTCCATGGCCGCGGGCATCAGCGGCAGCAGGTAGCGCCACTTCCTGCCGCCGAAGGACGGCGTCTGCAGCCAGGAGGTGTTGATCTGCCGTTCCTCGAGGGCAGGCATCACCGCACCCTTCCGGTGGACAAGTGTGTAGAGGGGCGCATCGGGGAAGAGCTTGGCGATCTCGTAGAGCACCCACTCCCCACCGCGCATCCCGGTCAGCCAGTCGTGAACCAGGGCGACCCTCACCTCAGCCCTCCCCCAACGCCCGCCGATACGCTTCGACGGTCTTATCCACCGTTCGATCCCACGTCAACCGCCCGGCCCGCCGACGGCCCGCCTCCACCATTCTTCGCCGGAGAGGATCATCCACCAACACCTGTTCCACCGCACTCGACACCTCGTCCACATCGAGAGGATTGACCAACCTCGCCGCGTCCTCACCGAGCTCCCGCATGGCTCCCACGTTCGAGGTCACCACCGGCAGTCCTGCCCCCATGGCTTCGAGTATCGGGAGGCCGAACCCCTCGTACAACGAGATGTGCAGCAGTTCTGCGGCCACATGGTACAACGCCCTCAGGTGACTCTGGGGGACCCGCCCGAGAAAACGGACCCGATCGGTCAATCCGAGGCGGGCGGCGCGAGCGGCGAGCCGGCTCGAGGGTTCGACGCCGCCGACAAAAACGAGTTGGCCGGGGACCCGGTGCCGCAGAACCGCGAGGTGGTAGGCGCGCAGCACCACATCGAGGTTCTTGTGCGGTTTGTCGTTGGCCACGACGAGCACGAGGGGCGCATGGAGACCGTAGAACTCCTTGAGTTCCTCGACCTCTGACGCGCTTCGGGTCTCGACCGCGAGTTCGGGGTCAGCGCCGTTTGGTATCACCACCAACCGACCCGGGTCGGCCGAAAAGAGATTGATGAGGTCGCGCCGCGAGGTTCTCGACACGGTGATCACGACCCGAGATCTCCTGAGGGCGGAGCGCAGGACGACCCGCAGATAGAACTGGGCCAGGCTCGCTCGCACCTTGGGCGGATAGAACAACTGAATGACATCGTGAACCGTGGTCACGATGGGCCGGGGCGAGAGGGCGGGCACCACATAGTGCGGTATGTGCACCAGATCGACGCCTTCGCGCCAGAGGGTGGCCGGCATCTGGATGTGTTCGGTCAGCGAGTACCCTTTCGCCGCAGCCGTAAGCACCTTCGCCGATGGTGCGAGCTGGCACACCCGTCCCTCGTGACCTGGCCGGGCAACCACCGTAAGTTCCACATCACGTCGTTCCTCCATCCCCCTGAGAAGGGAACAGAGATATGTACCGATCCCGAAATCGGTCAGTTTACGGGCGTCGATGGCCACTCGCACTCCGTCATTGTATGCGCGCCGACCAAAGAAGGCACGGGAAGGATCCGCGCTCTCGCTATACTTGAGTCAGATGACGGTCAACATCCCATCTTCACTCCTCGAAAATCGGGAAGCGGGCCCATGACGGGGATCGTGATCCCGTCTGTCGGCGGTTCCCACCTGAGAAGCTGCCTCGCCGCCGTGGTTGCTCTCGACCCACCACCCGAAAGAACCGTGGTGGTGGTTTCCGGCGGAGCAATCCCGCCGGCGCATCCGAACTCCATCGAGATGCTCACCTGCGATAACCGACTCGGTTTCGCCGCCGCCGTCAACGCCGGCATCGCCGCTTTTGGAAACGACGTCGAGCGGATCGCCCTTCTCAATGATGACGCAGTTCCGGAGCCGGGTTGGCTCGGTCCGCTCGAAGCCGCGCTCGAAGCCGATTCCTCCCTCGCCGCGGTCCAGGGCACCGTGACCGACGCCCTGGGGACCGCCGTCGACGGGCGCGGCATCACCCTTGATGACTGCGCGCTCCCCGTACAGGTGGACCGCGGTTCCTCACCCGCACCCGAACCCGCCCGGCCGAGATCCGTCATCGCCGTATCCGGCACCGCGTCGCTGTATCGAATCCGCGCGCTGCGGGAGTCGGCCCTGGCCGATGGCGCGATCCTCGATCCCAGTTTCGGCAGTTATCACGAAGACCTGGATCTCGGCCTCAGGATGCGCCGTCTCGACTGGCGAGCCGCCTGGGTGCCGGGCGCCTGGGCAAGCCACGAGGGTTCGGCGACCGGTCACGGCCTCGGCTGGCGCCACCCGTGGTGGGTGCTGACCAACCGCTGGCGCGCCCTGGCCGGCAACCTCACGGCAGCCGCCCTTTTCACCGCACTCCCCACCCTTTTTCGCGGCGAGCTCCGCGCCGTTCGTACTCTCGCCCGCACCAACCCCCGGGTCATGCCGACAGCGGCTGCGGCGTTGGCCTGCCTTCCCTGGATCGTGATCCGCTCGCTCGGGAGACCCAGCCCAGGCCTGCGACTCACGGCGCTACCGGAGAGTTGACGATGCGTGTTCTCTTTCTGACCGACGATCGCCTGGGTCCGGCCATGGCCGGATCAGCCCTTCGCGCATGGGAACTGGCCAACGCCCTCGCGGGCGCTGGACACGACGTTCGGCTCACGGCGGAGCGGGATTCATCCAAACCCCACGACTCTCCGGTCGAACTCATCGATGCTCCGGACTGGGTCTGGGCGGAGGTGGTGGTCGCACCCCCGTGGAGCCTCCACTTTCCCGCCTTTGGGGGCCGGCATCTTCTGGTGGTCGACGGCGCCACCCCACTCCTCGCCGAACTCGAGGCCATGCCTTCGACACCCGAGATCCGGCGCCGTCGACGGACCGCGGCGGCCCGGCTCCCGGTGGTCGCGGCCAGGGCGCACGCAGTGCTCGTGGCCGGCGCAGCGCAGCACGATTGGTGGCGGGCAGTGTTTCAACGCCGGCCCGGGGTTCCCATTCTCGAGGTGCCGTTCGGGATTCAAGAGCACGATCCGCCAAAGGAGTCGGCCGAGATCATCGGTGTCCCTCCGGACTGGTCGGTCGTGCTTTGGTGGGGCGGCGTCTGGCCGTGGCTCGACCTCGACACCCTGCTTGCGGCGCGCGCCCGGCTCGGCCGGGTTCCCGTGAGCATCGTCGTCCCGACCGCCACCCGTCCGGGCGGCACCCTCGCCCAGTTCACCGCAACGGATCTCAACCGGATGGCGGCCCGCTACGCGCTGTCGGCGCCGGAGGTGGTCCCCCTGGAACACTGGGCGCCCTATGACGAACGGTATCTCACCCTCAACCGAGCCGCGATCATGGCCTTTCTCCACCAGGCAAAGCCCGAGTCGGAACTCTCCTTCCGCACCCGCGCCATGGACGCCCTCTGGTCGGCGACGCCCATGGTTCTTTCAGCGGGCGGAGAGGTCGCCCGGCTCGCCGACGCCCTCGGGTGGGGCGAGGTGGTTCAACCGGGAAACCCGGCGGCGGTCAGCGACGCCCTCAAGCGGCTGCTCCAACCCGACGAGCACGATCGTTGCCGAGCGGCGATTCTGGAACACCGCGACCACTGGCGGTGGTCACGGGTCGCGGGTCCGCTGGTGGAGGCCCTCCCGAACCTCGGCGCCGTCCCCCGTAACGGCCTCGCTCCGTCACTCGTGCGGGCTGCGATGATTCTCATGGGTCTCGGCAGGCGGCGGCGCCGACGGTGACGGCCGCGGCGGTTGTGGTCCGCTGGCGGGGCGGCGACGAGGTTGACCGTTGCCTGCGATCGCTCCTCGCTCAGCTCGGTCCTGACCTCGACCGGGTCGTCCTGGTGGATTCGGGCTCGGGCGACGGCGGCGCCGAGCGTCTGGCCGCGTCCTACCCCGAGGTGGATGTCATCGCGCTGGCCGAAAACCGCTCATTCGCCCACGCCGCGAATGCGGGCGCCGCCACTATCACCGAGGAACTGATCTTTCTACTCAACCCCGACACCGAAGTCGAAGAGGGCGCCGTGACCATCCTGGTCGAGGCGCTCGAACAACGACCGCGAACCGCCGGGGTGGTCCCACTCCTGGTCAACGCGGATGGTTCGACGCAACATCTCTGGCAGCTCCGCCGGCTGCCCACCGTCGGCCGGCTGGCCATGGGCCGGTCGGGTGCGCCGGCATTCTCGTCGCCTCCCAGCGCGCCGGAGAGGGTGATCCAGCCGGCGGCCGCAGCCTGGCTGATCCGGCGCGACGTTTGGCGGGCCCTCGGCGGATTTGACGAGTCCTTCGCCCCGGCGTGGTGGGAGGACGTGGATTTCTGTGCCCGAATGACCCACCGCCAGGACGCGGCCGACTTCCCGGCCGATGAAGGGTTCGTGGTGGTACCGGAAGCCCGGGTTCGCCATCAGGGAGGCTCGAGCCTCGAGGAGCTCGACCGAGCGTCGTTTCTCACCGCGTTCTGTGAAAACCTCCTCCGTTATACCGCCAACCATCACCCGAAAAACCTCTCGCTGGTCCGTACCGGCCTCAGGTGGTCGCTGGCCGCGCACGCGCTTGTCCGACCCCGACAATCCGGGGCGTATCTTGCCGTCCGACGCGCCATCTGACGTTTTCCTCGGCCATCGGGTCCACCGTCTAAGGCACAACGCACCGGTGCTCTTTCTCGATTTCACGCGGAAAGTACCGCTGCGACAGACCTTGACCTCGCGTGGATCTGGTGTAGGCTCACCCGATTATGGCGCCGAGCAACCGTCACACCGTCATCATCGGAACCGGATCTTCAATCCCACCAAGGGTGGTTCCCAACAGCGACTTCGTCGACAACGAGTTCTTCTTGGACTACGGCGAGCCCATCGAGCCCGGCACCAACGAGCGGGTCATCGACAAATTCCGGCAGATCACTGATATCGGCGAGCGACGATATGCGGATGACGATGTCATGGCATCGGATCTGGCAACCGATGCCGGCGCCGACGCAATCGAAGACGCCGGAATCGACCCGGAGACCCTCGACTACGTGGTCGTGGCCCACAATTTCGCCGACATCCTGGCCGACAACCGGCGCTCGGATTTCGTGCCCTCACTGGCCGCAAGGGTCAAACAGAACCTGGCCATCGCCAACCCCGAGTGCATTGCCTACGACCTTCCCTTCGGCTGCCCGGGCTGGGTCCAATCCATGATTCAGACGAACTATTTTCTGCGTTCTGGGGACGCCTCGCGCGCCCTGATCATCGGCGCGGAAACCCTGTCCCGCGTCTCCGATCCACACGACCGCGACAGCTTGATCTACTCCGACGGCGCCGGTGCGGCGGTTCTCGAGGCTCGCGAGGGAGCCGAACCGGTGGGCATCCTCGCCCACGCCGCGCGGTCGGACACCATCGATCACGCCAAGTTGCTCTGGATGGGGGAATCCTACAACCCCGACTACAAGGACAACACGCTGTTTCTGAAGATGTATGGGCGCAAACTCTACAACTACGCCCTGACGAACGTCCCCGGCGTCGTCAAGCAGAGCCTCGACCGTGCCGGCCTCGATCTTTCAGATGTCGCGAAGGTCTTTCTTCACCAGGCCAACGCCAAGATGGACGAGGCGATCCTGGTCCGCCTTTTCCGGCTGTACGACGCGGGACAACCCGACACAACGGCGATCATGCCCATGTCCATCTCCTGGCTCGGCAACTCCTCGGTGGCGACCGTCCCGACCCTCCTCGATCTGGTGTGCCGGGGTAAGATGCCGGACCACGAACTCAACCCGGGTGACATCGTGGTCTTCGCCTCGGTCGGCGCCGGGATGAACATCAACTCGGTGGTTTATCGCTGGGTCTGATCCGGCGTCCGAATCCGCACCCCATCGCGCCAACGGAGCCAAACATCCTACGACTCACCAAAGTGCTCCCACAGGACTGAGACGCGGCGGCGGCTGACTGGCAGGACTCGGTTGACCGGGGGTTCGAGCTTGACCTCCCAGCCACCATCAGGCGCCGGCCGGATTTCCCGCACTCGGCGCAGGTTGACTGCCCAACTCCTGTGAATCCGGGCGAAGCCGACGGCCTCAAAAACATCGAAGAGCTCGCTGAGCTGGCGGACGTCGATGAGGGGCTTCGCCTGCCGCATCCGCACCAGGGTCTCGCCGCCATCGGCCTCAAGAAGATAGATCTCCTGCGGATCAACGGGGATGCGTTTCCCATCTTGCAGGTGCAGCAGAATGCGGTCGTCAAGAACAAGCATGAATCAAGTTTACGACGTCCGGTCGTTTCAGCGGTCAGGCGGGGTCCTGAGCGGCTGAGCGGTTGATTCAGCGGCTGAGCGGAGATTGCCTTGACATCCCCGCGTTCGACGCGAATCCGTTCGATCTCCCGATCTTCTGGGGTTTGGTTTTCCTGATCGTCCTGGGTCAAGGGGCCTACTACATCGGGGCGCATACAAGCCCAGACAGGCTTTTACTCAGCGAGGATTCTCTTGTCGACCATTGGCCGAATCGGCCTCGGGAACTTTCGATCCCGCGACTCGAGGTTAGGATTCGAAAATCAAACCTGTTCACAGGCAGCTATCGGATTTCATCTCGCCATGAGTCCTTCTACGTTTTCCCGAGACACGGACAGGGCAAGAAACTGGTCGATGCATTACTCAATCCGGAATGGCACCTAGAGTGAATGGACTTAACCGTATTAGAATGAGTATCATGCCTAACATCGCGTTCCACGGGGCCCCAACCCGCGCGTTGCGCGGCTCGGGTCCGGTGAACTCCAGTCGTTAGGCAAGCTCCTTGACATGATGTACATTCGTACATACATTCAGGACGTGAACTTCGAGTGGGATCCAGTCAAAACGGCGGGCAACCTCGAGGCTCACGGTGGCGATTTCGCCGACGCGGCAGTCGCTCTCGAAGATGAGTGCGCTCTGACAATAGAGGACACGAGACATGACGACGAACAGCGGTTCGTAAGCCTCTGCCTGGATCCACTTGCTCGCCTACTCGTGGTGGTCTACACGTGGCGGGGTGACACCATCAGGATCATCTCCGCACGCCAAACCACCAGGAACGAAACTTGCCGATACGAGGGTGAACCATGAATGACGAATACGACTTCAGTGCAGCTAAACGAGGGCCGGTGGTCAAAGCGCCATCCGGAAAAACGCGGATCACTATCCGAATCGATGATGACGTCCTCGGGTGGTTCAAGGAGCAGGTCAGCCTCGCTGGAGGCGGCAACTACCAGACCCTGATGAATCAGGCTCTTCGTGAATTCATCGAAACCAAGAATGAGCCGCTCGAAGCCATCCTCCGCCGTGTCATTCGCGAGGAAATGAGGACCAGTGCCTAGCCAGCCGAATCAGACGGACCGCCACCCGCGCGAGCGCGGCTCACGATTACAGAAAGAAGTGATCATGGGCGACTACAAAAAGGCCACAAGACAAATTGAAGTTACTGTCGGAGAATCCGTGAGGATCATTCGTGAGCTCCAGGAACTCAGTCAGAACGAGCTTGCGGCTCTCTCAGGGCTCCCCAAATCAACGATCTCTTCCATTGAGCGCGATGGAGTCAATCTCGGCGTCGAACGAGCCAAGGGTCTCGCACGCGCCCTCAGGGTTCACCCCGCAGTGTTGGTGTTTCCGAGTTGGGACGTCGAAAACGAATCTGCGGCCTAACAAAATCGTTTCAGGCGGACCGGTATCCGCGTTGGTGACGGGCGAATCGACTTCCTACAAGCGAGATACCACTACTGATGGCCGCGCCTGACACACTCGTGCACGGGACGAAAGCCGCGCTTGCGCGATGCTCTTGTCCAGAACCGAGGATGGCCTGCTAAACTCGGCGGTGGCCTATTCGAATTGAAGATTGCTCGAACGGGCAGCTGCGCCGTCCGAGCCTGCCGAGGGGGAAAACATGGAATTCAAGGACTTCACGAGCGTCCACGACATGCTCATCCACACGGTCGAGCGATACCCTCAGAAGGATGCCTATCGCACGATCCTCGACGGTGGTTCCATGGAGTCGATCACCTGGACCGAGTTCGCCGAGCAGGTTCGCCAGGTCGGCAAGAGCCTGATCGCCCTCGACGTCGGGAAAGACGACAAGGTCAACATCCTCAGCTACTCGTGCTACCGCTGGGTTCTGGCCGATGTCGCAACCGCTTCCATTGGTTCGGTCACCGTCGGGATCTACCACTCACTGCTGGCCAAGGACATCGGCTATATCGTCAACCACTCGGATGCCGTGCTGGTGTTCGCCGAGGATCTCGAACAGGTCGCCAAACTCAGAGATATCAAGACGGAGCTTCCCGCGGTCAGGAAGGTCGTTCTTCTCAAGGGCACCTCCCCACCGGGTGATGACTGGGTCATCAGCTTCGAGGAGTTTCTCGAGCTTGGCCGCGACACCGACGACGAAGCATTGGACGCCAGGATTGGCGCGGTCGAGTCCACCGACGTTGCTGCCATTGTCTACACCTCGGGCACCACCGGCATCCCCAAGGGGGCGGTCCTGACCCACGACAACATCACCTTCACCGCCCAGTCGGTCTTCGGCTCAGCAAAAATCTATCCCGACGACACCGCGCTTGTCTTCCTACCGCTGGCCCACATCTTCGCCCGGACCTGCGTCTTCACCGCGTTGTTCTCCGGGTGTAACGCGACCTTCGCACGCGCCATCGACACCATCGGCGAAGATTTCAAGACCGCCCGTCCACACTGGTTCCCGAGCGTGCCGCGAATCTACGAGAAGGTCCACGCCAAGATCCTCTCCGGCGCGAGCGCCAAGGGCGGCGTCGCCCTCAAGCTTTTCAACTGGGCTTGCGGCGTCGGCGACCGGGTCAGCGACCACCTGCTCGCCAAGGAACCGATCCCGTTCCTCACCCGGCTCCAGTATGCGCTCGCGACGAAACTCGTGTTCTCAAAGGTCCAGGCCGCCCTCGGCGGTCGGGTTCGCTGGTGCATCAGCGGCGCCGCTCCCCTGGATCCATCCATCGGCAAGTTCTTCCACGCCGCGGGCGTGCTCATTCTCGAAGGAATCGGCATGACCGAGAACACCTCCTTCACCAACGTCAACCGCGAGGACAACTACCGCTTCGGTTGGGTTGGGCCCACCGGTCCAGGGATCGAACAGAAGACCGGGGACGACGGCGAGGTGTTGTACCGCGGCCGCAACGTCATGCGCGAGTACTACAAAATGCCCGGCGACACCGCCGAAACCCTCACCACGGACGGCTGGCAGCACACCGGCGATCTGGGTGAGATCGACGATGTGGGTTTCCTCAAGATCACCGGCCGCAAGAAGGACCTCATCGTCACCGCCGGCGGTAAGAACGTGGCGCCCTCGGCCATCGAGGGACTCATCGCGACCTCGCCCTATATCGCACAGGTCTGCGTCATCGGCGACCGGCGCAAGTACCTCACAGCTCTGATCACCGTCGACCAGGAGAACATTCGCGCCTACGCCGCCGACCAGGGTATCGCAGGGGAGAGCCTCGACGAGCTCCTCGCGAGCGAGGGGGTCAACGCTCTCGTCCAGGGCATCGTTGATGCCAAGAACAAGGAGTTCGCCTCCTTCGAGACGATCAAGAAGTTCCGACTTCTCGAGGAGTTTTCCATCGAGAACGGGCTGCTCACCCCGACGCTCAAGGTCAAGCGCAACATCGCCATGGAGCGGTTTGCGGATGTGATTGATGGGATGTATGCGGAGGCGTAAGGTATTAGGTATTAGCAGTTAGGTATTAGCTTCATCGCAGTCTCCCAGCACTGAGACTCGCAGCGGACGCTGATCACGGGCGCTGTTCGCTGTCCCTGATTGCTGCCGCTGATTGCTGTCGCTGCTATCGGGCACGGGCACAGAAATTAGTCGCGATAGATGTACAACTGCAACGAGACCCACTCGATGGGTGTCGCCCCGCCTCCGGGGTTGGTGTTTTCGTATTCGGAGCCGTCCTGCATTCGGATGTCGAAATCGAGGATTGCGGTCTCCCCGGGCGTGACCATGTCGGTGACATCGATGGTCTGGCCGATGGTGATGGCGCCGGGGCACCAGCCGTTACGGTCGTATTGCCAGGTTCCCTGCTGATTGGCAACGGGATTGTGCTCGCAATCGGTCCGCCACGGCAGCACCGATCGTCGTTCCCCGTCGAGATAGAGGTCCTGACGCATGACGCAGAACTCGGCGCAGTTGCTTGAGTTTCCGAACGAATGCCCGGTGGTGATCAACCGCGCCTCGACGCGGCTCGCATCCGCCGGGATGACCACGTCCACCGGTTCGATCTGCGAATCCACGTTGTGGTCGGGATCGAGATTCCCGACGACAATGTTCCTCCGACCCCAGATGTTCACAACCTCGTCAGGAGTTCGATCCTCACCCGGATAGAAGACGAAGTCAAAGGTGATCCTCCAACCCTCGCCATCCGAGTGCCCGGGCCCGACCCAGGTGTCGATCCACGACACCAGCGTCTGACGTCCCGTGAGCATGGGAGCGAGGGCGGTGATGTCGACGTACTGGCACATGCCAACCCGATAGGGCGTGATATGCCGCATCACTTCGAGATACTGCCACTCATCCTGCGGGTCCTCGGGATTGAGAACCAGTTGCAGCGAACCGGTCCGGTCCCAGTGGTCGCAGAGCCCGTTCTCGGGACACTCGAGCTTGAGCTTCAGCCCCACCTGGTTCAAACCCCAAGGGTGAAAAGCCGGGAAGTCCACCTCGCGGGTGATGCTGCGGTGGTTTTCAGATCCGAACCAGTGAAGATCCCGGTCGAAGGCCCGGACCACAAACGCCTCCTCCGGAAGGTCTTCTTCCGGGCACCGGTACCACGGCTCATCGGCGGTGAAGTCGACCCAAAGGCCCTGACCCGCCGGCGGCGCGGGTGACAGCCGAACGCCTTCAATAAAGGTCGGGTCGTTGGTGGTGCGGTCGATCCGCGAGCCGTATGCCATGAAGATCGGGTCCCAGCTTTCGCTCGGGGCGATCATCAGATTCTCCCAAGCCACCAGATTTACCACTGCCGTGTAGCCGGCCCCTTCGGCGAGGACCTGTTCGAGGACCGAGTTGAGCTGGATGTGGGACCAGGGTTCGAGCGTCGCCTCGACCGAGCCGGGTGAGGTCCCGTCGGGTCCGCGGAATTCGATTCTGAGGGTCTTTCGGATATTCCTCGAGAGGTTGACCAGACCGATGTTGGAGCGGAAGGCTTGCGACTGCTCGATACCCGGGATCACGACCGGTTCGGCAAAAGATCGCCGCGGGACGCCGGGAATCCCCTGGCCCATCGTTCCCTCGCCGTCGGCAGTGGCAGTCCAGGTCCGCGACAGGACCCTGAGATCGGTGCTGCCGGTGCCGCTGGCGAGCCCCTGGACGACCAGCGCCGCGACTTCGTGATCGGGGAACTTGTCGCCGATGATGTCGTCGAGGCTCTTGGTTTCGCCGGCTCGAATGGTGCTCACCATTCGTTCGGGGCTGCCGGTTCCGATCCCTTGACCGCCGGTGGGCACGAGCTCGACCACCAGCGCGGTCACACCCTCCTCTCGCGTTGAGTGAATGGTCACATCGGTCTGCCACACGGAACCGTCGTCGCCCTCGGTCTTCGCCGCGGCCGGGATCACACGATGTCTTGGGAATCCGGACTGGGTGGTCTCGGTCTGTGCCTCGAGATAGGTGGGGTCATTGGAAATCTGATCGACCTTCGAGGCATAGACCACGAAGTCCGGGAGGTTCGGGGGCTCAATTGGCAATGAGGTCTTCTCTTCCACTTCCTCCCACCTCGTCAGCCTGACGATGGCGGTGTAGCCGCCGCCTTCGAGACCGAACTCACCCAGAATGTCGTTGCGCTGGATGTGGCCACCGGGACCCAGCCGGTAGTAGCGCGTTCCCATTGATTCGCCCGAGCCGTCAAGGATCTCGACCGAGAAGATCTCTTCGATCATGGCTGTGGGATTGACGATTCCGAGATTGGTTCTGAATCCATCCGATGACTCGAGACCGGGGATTCTCTTCTCCTCGATGCTGAGGGAACCGTTGTGCCTCCAAGCTACGCCTGGGATTCCCTGCCCGAACGAGCCCTCCACCACGGACGGAGTCCAGGTCCTCGAGCTCACCGCGATCGGAATCGGCTCGCCATAGATGTCGAGTGCCCAGACCAACAATGCGCCGGTCTTGAAGTTCGGGAAATGGCTGCCCACAACATCGGCCACGACCGTGGTCTGACTCGGTCCGAGGGGCGTACCCAGTTCGATCACTTCGGGATCGGATCCCACACCCTCGAATCCGCTCGGCAGGAAATAGAGGTTCAGCATGACTGCACGATCTGACGGGTTGTGGACAATGATGTCGGATTGCCAAATCGACCCGCCAACGCCTTGGGTGCTCGCCACCGCTGGGACGATCTGGAGGGGTGACTGTTCCGGTGTTGCGGCCATCAGTTGGCCGGCGATGATCAGGATCAAACCAAAGATCGTGGATCGCATGTGGGTCCTCCGTTACCGATGACTATAGCTGCCCCATTCTCCGTATCCGTGTCCGTGTCCGCCTCCGTTCCCGATCCCGATCCCGATCCCGATCCCGAGTTGGTACGGCAGGGGCAGGGGCAGGGGCAGGGGCAGGGGCAGGGGCAGCGAACAGTATCCGACCCGGGCCCCGCCCGACCCGGAACGCAGTCCCCGACAGGCTGGAAGCCTGTCGCTACACAGCGGTCGTCGCGTGATGTGTAGCGACAGCCATCTTGGCTGTCGACGATGCCGTTGCCCAACGCAGACCGCTACCCGGCCGGTTGCGATGAGCTCGTGAATTGACTTCGCGGCGGCTTTGCACCTTTGTGTTTGCGACGTTGCGATGAAGCTGTCGACCTGCCATGTCATCATCTCTCCATGCCCCGCATCACCACCACCTCAGAGTTCTGCGTCACCGAGAAGCGGTCGCGTTTTCTCGCCCTGGCTTCGCCGGCGGCCACCCTCGACGAGGCCAAGAAGGCGGTTCGCAAACGCAGCACCAAACACCGCAAGGCGCGTCACCACTGCTGGGCGTGCCGGGTTCGGGACGAGAACGGCCGACTGGTCGAGCAGGCTCGCGACGACGGCGAGGTCGGTCGTCCGGGGATGAAGTTGCTCGAACTCCTGCGGGGCGACGATCTCGAGGGCGTCATCGTCGTTTCGCGTTTCTTCGGTGGAATCAAGCTCGGCCCGGCCGGCGTCGGCCGAGCCTTCCGTGCAGCGGGCGAAGGCGCCATCGCAGAGTTGGACCGCTAGGACGCAAGGGACGCCAGGACATCACACTGAATACAGATCGTGCCGGCAAAGAGCAAAGCTATTTGCCGGCACGATGAACTTCCTTGCGATCCTTGCGTCCTTGCGGTTTTATTCTGCGCCGATCTCAACGCCGACGATGGTGACATCGTCATCGAAATGGGGACCGCCCTGCCAGGCGCGGACGGTTTCGAGGATCACGGGAAGACCCTCGTCGAGATCGCTGCCGAGCAGCTCAACGAGCTTCTCTGTGAGACGGTCGTTGCTGTACTGCTCACCTTCGGCGTCGCGGGATTCCGGAATGCCGTCTGAGTAGAGATAGACGCGGTCACCGGGGGCGATGTCGACGGTCCGCTCTTCACAGGTGCTCTTCATGATCATGGCGGGGACCAGGGCGATCGGCTGACCGGTGCTCGATCCGTATTCGGATCCCCGGCTCGGACCGATGACGATCATGGGCTCGTGACCCGCCGAAGCATAGGTGAGCTTTTGATTCTCGAGATCGACCACGGCGTAGACCATGGTGAAGTACTGGCCGGTCTGCACGTCGTAGGGGAAACGACGGTAGAGCTCGTTCATCACCTCGACGGGCGTGGCGATCCGGGACTCGGTCGCACCCGCATCGGTGGTCCACAGCACCGACGATCCAGGATCGGCCGACAGCAACCGGCTCAGCGAAACCGACAACAAGGCCGACGGCACGCCGTGGCCGCTGACATCGACGACATAGACTCCGACTCTCGCCTCATCGAGGGGCACGATCCCCAGGGTATCGCCCGCGAGCTCGTCGCACGGCACATAACGCCAGGCACACCGAAGACCATCTGCGGCCTCTACCACCGCCGTTGCGGGGAGGAAGGCCGCCTGGATGCGCGCCGCCGCCTCGAGGTCCTTCTTCATCCGCCCGTGGGCATGGGCGAGGGCCTCTCTGGATCGCTTGAGTTGGAGCTGGGTCTGGACCCGCGCCAGGACCACCGGAAAGTCGAAGGGCTTGGTGACATAGTCGTTGGCCCCGAGCTTCAGCGCCGCGACCACGTCCTCGCTCTGGTCCTTGGCGGTGGCCATGATCACCGGGAGTTCGCCCGAATCGCGTTCCCCCCGGATCCTCTGTAGCGTCTCGTAGCCGTCGATACCGGGCATCATGATATCGAGCAGCACGACGTCGTAGTCAGTCGCCTCGATCATCTCGAGGGCCTGAAGCCCGCCCTCGGCGACCTCGACCGTGTGGCCCTTCCGAGCGAGCCGGCGCGACAACATGTCGCGGTTCATCTCGTTGTCGTCGACAACCAACAATCGGCCGGAATCGATTGACATGGGACGGTTCAGCCGAGTAGCGCGTCGATCTTGCCGAGCAGCCGCTTGAACTCCACCGGTTTGGTGTCGTAGTCCTCGCAACCCGCTTCGAGACACCGCTCGCGGTCACCGGCCATGGCGTGGGCTGTGAGGGCGATGATGGGGATCGACTTGGTGGCTTCATCGGCTTTGAGCGCGCGCGCCGCCTCCCAGCCGTCCATCACCGGCAGGCTCATATCGAGGAGGATGATCTCGGGAGCCCCGGACGAGGCCATGTTCACGCCTTCTTGCCCATCGACCGCGATCGCGACCTCGTGGCCGCGCTTTTTCAAACGCCGCGACAACATGTCACGGTTCATCTCGTTGTCTTCTACCAAGAGTATCTTTGCCATTCTACGCTCCTGGAGGGAGTCTAACCCTTTCCGTCATTGCTGGCGAGGCCACCCGGGTTCCCGACGAGACTGTGAACGTGCTCTAAAAGATCGGAAGCCGTCAGGGCGCCCTTCTCGACGATCCGCTCGACCCCGCCCGACAGGCGGGACCGGTCGTCGTCAGTGAGGTCTTTGGCGGTCACAACGATCACCGGTGTGGTCACGCAGTCGATCCTCGCCCTGAACTCGACGAGAAAATCAAAACCGTCCATCACCGGCATCATGAGATCAAGCAGAACGATATTGGGCCGGCACTCGCGGACTCTCTCCAACGCCTCGGCGCCGTTGGCCGCTTCGGCCACCGTCCAGCCATCGTCGTCGAGCGCTCTGCGGAAGAGCGCTCGGATCGATTCGTCGTCATCCACCACCAAGGCGTGCCCGCCCCCGTCCGGCGCGGCGTACTGAGCGGCCAGCCGGCGAAGGGTGCCGCGATCCACCGGCTTTGTCAGGTGCTCCACCGCGCCGAGGGTGGAGGCCATCTCCTTCTCACCCGAGATGGTCACCATCATCACGGGGATCCCGGCCAAGACCGGATCGGCCTTGAGTCGCTGGAGCACCGCCCAACCATCCATCCCCGGCATCATCACATCGAGGGTGATGAGCGCCGGAGCAAGTTCCCGTGCAAGCTTGAGGCCCTCATCGCCTGAATCGGCGGTTACGACCACATAGCCATCGGCCTCGAGGGTCCGCCGGAGCAACTCCCTTGAATCCGCATCGTCGTCGATCACGAGAATCGGATGGATCCCATCCGGAATCAGTCTCTCGTTCTTGTCGTCCTTCCCGGCCATGGTCTTCGCCGCCTCGAGGGCGTCGACCGCCGCCGGCAGCTCGATGGTGAAGGTGGATCCCTGACCGGGCTCCGACCTGATGGTGATGTCGCCACCCATCATCTGGCAGAAACGTCGGCTGATGGGTAGACCGAGACCGGTGCCGCCGAAGTTCCGAGTGGTGGAATCATCGGCCTGGGAGAACTCCTGGAAAACGTGGTCCAGCTTGTCTGCGGGGATACCGATACCGGTGTCGCTGACCGACAGGAGGATCCAGTCGCCGGATTCCCGCCGCTGTCTGCGCGCGTTCAGGGTGACTGTCCCTTCCGTGGTGAACTTGGCGGCATTTGAGAGCAGATTGAACAGCGCCTGTCGGAGCTTGGTGAGATCGGCCCTGATCTGACCGAGATCATCGGCCAATTCCGTGACCATCTTGTTGTCATTCTTGGCCACCATGGGGGATACCGTCGCGACAGCCTCGTCGAGCATCTGCTTGAGGTCGAATCGCTCGAGAAAAAGATCGACCCGCCCCGCCTCGATCTTGGACAGATCGAGGATGTCGTTGATGAGCGCCAGCAGGTGTTTGCCGGCCGCGTTGATCTTCTCGAGATCGGGGATCATGGTGTCGAGCCCGTCGTCCTCGGCCTCCTCGGCCAGCATCTCCGAGTAGCCGATGATGGCGTTCATCGGCGTCCGCAGTTCGTGACTCATATTGGCCAGGAAGGCGCTCTTGGCCCGGTTGGCGGCTTCGGCGGCCTCTTTGGCGTCCTCGAGTTCGAACTCCATTGCCTTCTTGTCGCTGACATCGAAGATCGTTCCGTCGAGGTAGAGCGGCGTCCCGTCTTCGTCGTAGGTTGCCTGGCCCCTGGCGAAGACCCAGCGGGTTTCACCTTCACTGTTGATCACTCGATAGTCGTTGGTGTATGGCTTCCTCGCGTCCACCGCCCGCTCCGAGTTGAGCGCGATGATTTCGACATCGTCGGGGTGCATGATCGAGGCAAATGTCCGAACCGGGTCCTCCCCGAGAAAGTCCTCCGCCGGATAGCCCGAGAGGTGATGGATCTCGTCACTGATGAAGAGCATTGTCCAGTTTTCATCCATGAGACAGCGGTAGACCACGCCGGGCATGTTCGAGACCATGGAGCGGATCCGCTCCTCGCTCCGCTTGAGCTGCTCCTCGAACTCTTTTCGAGCGGTGATGTCCAGCGAGTACTCGATCATCTGGATGACCTTGCCGTCGTCGTCGAAGACTGGGTAGCCGTGGACCTCGACAAAGCGGGGTTGGTCGTTCTCATCGAAATGAATGTGCTCGACAGTTGTCGGCCGACCGGTCAGCTTGACCTGGACCATGGGACACGGGTGCTCGGCGCTGTCACACGGTGTGTCCCGCCTGTGGGTCAGCGCGTGGCACGTCGCTTCTCCGCCCTTGCCGAGACGCCGGGCCGCCGAGTTGGCGACCTTGATGGAGAAATCCTCGGCATCGATGACATAGAAGGGATGGGTCAGCGATTCGAGGGTGTTCTCGAGGAGTTGTTTTTGCTCCTCGACCTTCTCTTCCGCGAGACGCCGTTGGGTGATGTCGATCCCGATCGTCAAGATCTCCTTGAGAGACCCGTCCGAGTTGAGGATCGGCTGGTTGCGCCACGCCGTCCAGACGATCTCGCCATCACAACGGCGGTTCTCGCTTTCGTCGGTTTCCCACTTTTCGGGTTCCCCGGCGATCTCGTTGATCATCCGCCGGATGGACTTCTTCGCCTCGTCGGTGTCTTCGACGATGGTTCCGAGCATGCGCCGGCCGACAAGCTCGTCCGCCGAAAAACCAAAGTGCGTGCAGCCGAAATCGTTGATGAATCGGATGGCCCCATCCGGCCCCCACCGCAGGATGACGCTCTTGACCCCTTGAAGCTCTTCGTTGCTCCTGGTCAGCTCATCGGTCTGTCGCCGGATGGCACGGACCATTCGGTTGAAAGTCGCTGTCAGACGGCCGAGTTCGTCATCGCCCCGGACTCGGAGATGGACGGAGTCATCCCCCCCCGCGAATCGACCCGCAGCTTCTTCAAGCTCAACGATCGGTCCAACGAAACGACGGGACGCCACCCATGACAGGATCAGAACTGCAAGTACCAGGATGGCCCCGGCGAGAGTGATGTTACGGGCAAACCCTCTGATCGGAGCAAACGCCTCGCTCGCGTCGATCTCGGCCACCACCACCCAGTCGAGGCCCGGGATATCGAGGGGTTCGAATGACGACAGGACCTCGACACCGAAGGAATCGGTGGTGACCGTGGTCGCGGTGTGTCCATCTAGGGCCTCACGAACCGCTTGGGAATCGACATCCTGGAGCAGAATCGAGGTGCCGAAGCTTCGAATCTTCCTCAGATCGGCCCCCGAGACGCCCGCCGCCTCGAGCTGGCCGATGAACGCCTCCGGATCTTCCAGGAAAAGCCGTGAGTTCGACCTCAACCGGCTGTCCGCCCCCACGAGGAAGGTCTCTCCGGTTTCGTCGAGACCCTGGTCCCGCCATCGCTGGTCGCCGGTCATCACCCGGTCGATCTCACCGATGGGTACCTGGAGGACAAGGACGCCGAGCAACCAGGCGCCATCGACAATCGGTGCCGCCACAAATGATGCCGGCTCTCCGAGAGATGGCGCATAGTGGGCGTAGTCGATCAGTTTCACCCGACCGCTCAAGGTGTCACCCTGAGCTTCGCGAAACACCGCGGCCAGATTGGAATCTTGGTAAGGACCCTCGTACAGGTTGGTGCCGAGATCCACTTCCTTCTCGACCGTATAGACGATCCTCCCGCTGCCGGAGATCAACATGAGATCGTGGTATCCGAACTCGTTGGCGAAGTCCCTCAGGATTGGATGAACCAGGCTGTGCACATCCGAGTAAAAACTGCCGTCACCGGCGTCGTTGAGAGCGCGCTTCTCACCCGCCGAATTCGGATTGGCGACGATGTAGTTGTATTGGAGGTAGAAATCGCTGTTTTCTTCCGGCATCAGGGTTGCGGGCTCAGCTCGCACAGCGGTGTGGGCCTCGAGGCGAGGGAGAAACTCCTCGCTGTAGTACGCGACAACCGCCTCCCGCTGTTCACCGGTCGTTTCGACGTCATCCAACTCCTGAAACGCCTCGTCGAAATCGATCATCGCGTCGGCGACCATCCGGTTCTTCGCAAGGGTCCGCGCCTGTTTTCGGATTTGGTCAAAGTAGCTTCTGATCTGGCTTGCTTTGTCTGCACGGACCGAGGTCAGATGGTCGAATGTCGCCTCTTCAACCGTCGCCCTGCCACCGAGATACGACAGGATGCCTATGACGACCAGCGCCGGCACCGTCACGCCGAGGATGGTCAGGAAGAGCTTGGTTCGCATGGGGACGTTCGCCAGCATCAGCTCCTCCTCGCTACACGGTTCGCCAGAATCGACAGCAGCAATCCCAGGGTCACGTAACCGAGAATTCCTTCGCAAACCAGCAGAAATTCTCCAATCCCGTTCTTGGGCGTCATCGAGCCGAAACCGAGCTTGGTGTAGGTCACAAAGGAGTGGAAATAGGGACTCAGTAGGCTGGTGCCGCCGGAGGAGTACTCAAGGAAGCCCAAATCGAGGTTGTAGTCGAGAAAATAGATGGTCCCGAAGATCATCGCCATGGTGAAGGCAAAGGCGAAGACCCGACTGAGACTGCGGCCGTAGTCAATGAGCCCCCACGCCCGAAACCAGAAACGCTTCCAGCGCCTGAGCCCCTTCGACGGCGTCGCTTCGATGGTGTTTTCCAGGGTGTCGAGGTAGTCCTGATCTTGAGCGTCACGAACAAAGAGTGCATTGCCATACGACGAACCGAGACCGCGGATGCCGTAGAAATGGCCCCTCATTGTCTTGTAGGCGCCATAGGTCATATCGGTGAGATCGGCGCCGTAGATGTCCGCATTGCGGAGATTGGCCCCTTCGATGTCGGCCCGCAGCAGAGTGGTGCGGCCGAGATTGACGCCCTGCAGATTTGCGTCTCGCAGATCAGCGCCCGAGAGATCCGCGCCCTGCAGGTTGACACCCCGCAAATCGGCCATCCGGAGATTCGCTTCGGCGAGATAGACATTGGACAGATCCGCCCCGATGAGACTCGCGCCGGAGAGATCAACCTTGTAGAGTTCGGCGCCTTCGAGTTTGGCGCCCGAAAGATCGGCGCCGGCCATGGACGCCATCTTGAGGTTGGCATTGACGAGCGTCGAATCAAAAAGTTCGGCCTGGCTGAGGTCGGCTTCCCCGAGATTGGCTCGGGTCAGATCGAGCTCGCTGAGATCCTCCGCGGCCAGCTGGGGCTTGATACCCGGGTTCTCAACCCGCCAGGTGTTCCAAGCCTCCGGACCCTCTTCGAGGATTTCGAGATGGGAGATGTCAGTCATGGCACCTACAGTAGCTTACCCGCCGGTTACGCCGTCTGCGTCTCCAACGCCACCAGCGCCACAGAACCGATGCGATCCACGTTGTCCATGCCAGCCACCTTTCGGGATGTTCTCATTCTGCCACAGGAGGGGGCTGGAAGCAGGCTACAGGTCGTTGGTCGCAAGGCAGGCCTCAGAACCTCAGGCGCTCGATTCTCCCCTTTCTTCTTCCGTATCTGCATTGACATACATACAAATAGGATCTATTTTATGCTAAAAGGAGCATATCAATGCGCACGACCTTGAACATCGACGACGAAGCCCTTCAGGCCGCCATGACGCTCGCGGGTGGTCGTACGAAAACGGAAGTCATCAACGAAGCGTTGCGCCGGTTTGTCAGGGCCAAAAAACGACTCCAGCTCCTCGAACTCAAGGGTCAGGCCGAGTGGGAAGGTGACCTCGACGATCTCAGGAAAAGAGCGTGAGGGTTCTGGTCGACACCTCGGCGTGGGTCGATTTCTTCAACGGCCATCCGAGCCCCGAGGCCGAGGCGCTGACGCGTCTGATCCGGGAAGAAGCCGATGTCCTGACCTGCGGCGTGGTCGTCGCCGAAGTGCTCCAAGGACTCAAGAAACCGAAGACTCTGAACCAGATCGAACAACATTTCCTCGAAATGGAGTGGTTGAGTCCCCTCGAGCCCGCAACATATATCGAGGCGGCGAGCCTCTACCGTCTGCTTCGGTCAAAGGGTGTGACCATCCGGTCCACAATCGACTGCATCATCGCAAAGCTCGCGGCTGAAAACGATGTGCTCATTCTCTCCAAGGACCGCGACCTACGGCTGATCATCGAGTCGGGTCTGCTCGACGTCAAATCCCTTCCGATCGCGTAGGACGGCGCCGGGGCCGAGTCCGATTCCGTGCCCGTGCCCGTGCCCGATGAAACCATCTGCGGAGAGAGAGAGACAGCGACAGCGACAGCGACAGCGACAGCGACAGCGACAGCGACAGCGACAGCGACAGCGACAGCGAGCAGCTTCCGCGACCAATCTGCGATGTCAAGCCCTCAGGACCCCAAGACCCCAGGACCTCGACCCCTCAACCCCTCAAGAACCCCCTCAACGCGAGTATCATGATCCGGTCCGGGAACGCGGTTCCAAAGGAGATGGACATGACCACTGGCCGGCGCCTTCTCATGACCCTGACGGTCCTCCTCTCGATCTCGGCCTTCGCCGCCGACAAACCCACAACCGATACGGACCAGCTTGACGGTCTCGAGTACCGGCTCATCGGACCCGCCGCGGGCGGTCGCGTCTCTCGTGCCATCGGCGTCACCGGCGACCCCTTGACCTACTATGCCGCGACTGCGGCCGGCGGTGTCTGGAAGTCGGTCAACGGAGGCACGAAGTGGGAGTCCATCTTCGACGACCAGCCCATCTCATCCATCGGCTCCATCACCGTGGCGCCATCCGACCCCAACGTCGTCTGGGTCGGATCTGGCGAGGCCAATATCCGCGGCAATGTGGGCGAGGGCAACGGGATCTACCGCTCGACCGACGCCGGCGAGACGTGGTCGCACGTGTGGAAAGCCGAGGGACAGATCGGGTCCATGGCGGTTCATCCAACCGACCCGGATGTCGCATTCGCGGCGGTCCTCGGCAGCCCGTTCGGGCCCGGCGCCGATCGCGGCGTCTTCCGCACCACCGATGGTGGAGCGACCTGGCAAAAGGTGCTGTACAAGGACGCGGACACCGGCGCCTCCGATGTCTGCTTCCACCCCACGAACCCACGCATCCTCTACGCCGGTCTGTGGCAGACCCGGCGGCAACCTTGGGGGATGACCTCCGGCGGACCGGGGAGCGGTCTCTATGTCTCGCGGGACAGCGGCGAAACCTGGAAGCAGCTTGAGGGCGAGGGTCTCCCTGAGGGGATCTGGGGAAAAGTCGGTGTGCGCGTTGCCGCCAGCGAACCCGACCGGGTCTATGCCCTGATCGAGGCCGAGGAAGGCGGGCTGTTCCGTTCCGACGATGGCGGCGCGAAGTGGGAACGGATCAACCCGTCGTGGGGACTGCGGCAGCGGGCCTGGTACTACACAACCCTGACCATCGATCCGGTCAACGCCGATGTCGTCTGGTTTCCCCAGGTGGCCATGCTCAAGACCGGCGATGGCGGCAATACGGTTCGGTCGGCCAAGGGCGGGGGTTGGGACTACCACGATGTGTGGATCGACCCTGCCGACACGCGCCGGATGATCGTCGCCAGCGACGCAGGCGTTTCGCTTTCCGCGGACGGCGGCGACACCTGGATTCGGCCGCCCATCCCCATCGCCCAGTTCTACCACCTTTCGGTGGACACCAACACGCCCTATCGCGTCATCGGCAGCCTGCAGGATTTCGGCACCGTATCCGGACCGAGCAACAGCCTGCACGGCGGCGGAATCTACCTATCGGACTGGCATTCGGTCGGCGGTGGCGAGGCCGGTCATGTCGTCGCCGACCCCGCCGATCCCGAAACCGTCTGGGCCGGGGAGTATCTCGGCTATATCTCGCGTTTCGACGGTCGCACGGGTCAGGCGCCGCACGTCGGAATCTACCCCGACAACGGGTCCGGCCACGGCGCGGTGGATCAACGATTCCGCTTTCAGTGGACCGCCCCCATCGTGATCTCCCGCCACGATCCTCAGATCGTCTACCACGCGGCCAACGTCCTTTTCCGCACTGAGGACGCGGGCCAGACATGGCAGGCGATCAGTCCCGATCTGACCCGCGACGATCCGACAAAGCAGGCCTGGGCCGGAGGCCCCATCACCGGCGACAACACCGGTGTCGAGTTCTACTGCACGATCTTCGCCGTCGCCGAATCGCCGGTCGAAGCCGGCGTCATCTGGGCCGGGAGCGACGACGGCCTGGTGCACATCACCAGGGACAACGGAACCACCTGGAACGAAATCACCCCTCCGGGAACGCCCGAGTGGGGCACCGTCACCACCATCGAAGCTTCGCGCTGGGATGCTGGAACCGCCTACGTGGTGGTCGACGCCCACCGCTTGGACGACGAGACTCCATACCTCTTCAAGACCACCAATTACGGTGCGACCTGGACGAGCCTCACAAAGGGCCTCGACCACGAGGTCTATCTGCACGTCGTCCGAGAGGACAGCCAACGTCGTGGGATGCTCTATCTTGGCACCGAACGCGGCGTCATGGTCTCCCGCGACGACGGCGCCTCGTGGCAATCCTTACGCCTCAACATGCCGACAGTCTCGGTTGTCGACTTGGCGGTGGCCGGAGACGATCTGGTGGTCGGTACCCTCGGACGCTCGGCCTGGATCCTCGACGATCTGACCCCGGTGCGCGAGATCTCGCCGGAGATCGCGGCTTCTCCGCAGCACCTCTTCGCACCCCGACCGACGGTGCGTTGGCGGTACGCGAGCGCGCCCTACGGGAGTCCATCAGGTGCGGCAGAGAACCCCCGGAAGGGGGCGATCATCTCCTTCACGCTGCTGGAAAAACCCGTGGGCGTGGTCACCATCGACGTTCTCGATACCGGCGGCGATCTCGTCCGACGGCTGAGCAGCGCCGTCAAACCGCCGTATACGCCGAGTGACCACCCGGATCACGACCCGGACACGGAGCACGAGGCCGATTTCGAGGCCAAGGCGGGACTCAACCGAACCTCCTGGGATCTCCAGCACGAGGAGGTGGCATGGCCCGCGGGTGCTCGGTTCGACACCGGGACGCCCCGACCGGGCCCGATGGCGGCGCCCGGCGAGTACGTGTTGCGGTTGACGGTGGACGGCCGATCCACGACGCAGCCGCTCGTGGTCGCAGCCGACTCGAGGTCATCGGCATCGGTCGACGACATCGAGGCCCAGGTGGCCTTCGCCCTCGGCGTCCGCGATCGAATGTCGAGGATCACCGCCATGGTCGAGACCATTCGCGGGCTTCGCTCGCAGCTTCAGGACCGCAACCAACGTCTTGCCGACGACCCGGAAGCCACCGGCCTGGTGGCGGCGGGCACGACGCTGATTGCCGCTCTCACGACGGTCGAAGAAGCCGTTCACAGCCCCCATGCCGAGGTCGACTACGACGTCCTCGGCGGTCGCCACGGCGGGGCCAAGCTCTGGGATCGGCTGGCCTGGTTGTTCAACGGCGCCCGCGAACACGACGGGCCTCCCACCCAGGGTATGACCGAAGTCGCGACGACCCTCGAAGAGGAGCTTACGGCACAGGAGTCGGTCCTCGCCGGCCTCCTCGACGAGGATCTCGCACGAATCAACGAGCTGGCGGCCGAGCTGCCGGTGCCGTACGTTTTGACGCCCTAGACATCCAGTTCGCCAGGGGGGACCGTATGCACAACGATCATGAGATCTTCGACCAGATCGATCGGGCCGCGCCGGTCGAACTCCTGACGACCCTAGTCCGGATTCCCAGCCACCCCGGCGTCGAAAACCAGGAAGCCGAGGTCGCCGAGGCGTTGGCGGCCTACCTCGAGGAAGGCGGTCTGCGCCCTAAGCTGGTGGAGGTCGTTCCCGGCCGGCCCAACCTCATGTGCACCCTCGAAGGTCGCGCTCCGGGCCCGCACCTCGTCCTCTGCGGCCACACCGACACCGTGCCCCTCAATCAGGGCAGCCCGGGTCACGGGTTTTCCGGTCGGGTCCAAGACGGCCGGCTCTACGGACGAGGCGCGGTGGACATGAAGGGGGCAATAGCGGCAATGGCGGCGGCGCTGGTAGGGACTGCGCCGGACCGGGCTGCTCGCCGCGGGCCGGGTGACCCTTGCCGCGGTCATCGACGAGGAGACCGAAAGCCTCGGCGCCGAGCACCTCATCGCCTCGGGTTTCACCGCCGACGGAGCCATCGTCGGCGAGCCTACGGAGAACAAGGTCTGCATCGGGCACAAGGGTCTGGAATGGCTCGAAATCGTCTTCACCGGCAAGGCGGCCCACGGCGGCACCCCGACCGCGGGGATCAACGCCATCGACGCGGCGGCGAGCTTTGTCCAGCAAGTCCGCACCGGTTTGTTGCCCGAGTTCGCCGCCCGCACCGACGCCCTCCTCGGCCCCCCAACCATCAACTTCGGCACCGTGCGCGGCGGTGATCAGCCCTCCACCGTGGCGGCATCCTGCGTCCTGACGGCGGACCGGCGCTCGCTGCCGGGCGAAACCTACGAGTTCATGCGGACGGAGCTCGAAGCCATCCTGGCCGCGGTCAAGGCAGAGATGCCCGGTCTCGGCACCGAACTCCGCCGGTTGCCCGGCGGAATGGCGACCCTCGAACACGTGGCCCTGAAGACCGCCCCATCCGAAGCCATCGTCAAGGCGGTCGCCGCCGCCCACCGCCGGGTCACCGGCCGGGTCGGCGAGTACGGCGCGTTTCCAGCCTGGACCGACGGCGCGCTGCTGTCCGAATTTGCCGGGATTCCGACCCTGATCCTGGGCCCGGGCGATCTCGCGGTCGCCCATTCGCCTGAAGAATCGATCGAAACCGCGCAGATCATCGAGGCCGCCCGCATCTACGCCCTCACCGTCGCCGAGTTCTGCGGTTCGACGACATGAAGCCCCGGGTTCCGCACACCTTTGCGCTGCTCTTCGGCCTCGTCGTCCTCGCCGCTGTCGCCACCCATTTCATCCCGGCGGGGACCTTCGACCGGGTCGAGCTCCAGGGTCGCGAGATCGTCGATCCCGATTCGTTCCACCATGTCGACGCTCACCCGGCGGGGGTCACCGAGGTCTTCCTCGCCTTCCCCAAGGGTCTCCTGGAAACCGCCCATATCGTCTTCTATATCTTTCTCATCGGCGGCGCCTTCAGCGTCGTCAACGCCACCGGCGCCATCGAGGCCATGATCCACGGCGTCGTCCGCGCCTGCAGGGGCAACGGCGAGGTCGTCATCGCAGTCCTCGTCGTGCTCTTCTCCCTCGGCGGGGCCACCATCGGCATGGCCGAGGAGACTCTCGTTTTCCTGCCCGCGCTGGTGGTGCTGGCCAATCGATTGGGCTACGACAACATCACCGCCGGCGCCATCGGGCTGGTGGGCGCCGGCGCCGGTTTCGCCGGCGCCTTTCTCAACCCGTTCACCGTCGGCGTGGCGCAGGACATCGCCGGCCTGCCGATCTTCTCCGGCCTCGGTTTCAGGCTCGTAGTGTGGGTGATCCTGACAACCATCACGGCGGTCTACATCGTCCTGTGGTCTCGGCGCCGGAGATCCGTGCCGGCGGCCGGCGATCAACCGACCCCGTCGATTTCAGCTGATTCCTCCCCGTTGGGTCTGAGAAAGTGGTCGGTGCTGGCCGTGCTACTCGCCGCATTGGCGGCGGTCGTGGTCGGCGCCATGAGCTGGGGGTGGGGCATCTTCGAGCTCTCGGGGCTCTTTGTCGGCGTCGCCATCCTGGCCGGCCTGCTCGGCGGGCTCGGCGCCAACGGCACCGCCGAGCGCTTTGTCGAGGGCGCCGCCTCCATCGCCGGCGGCGCGCTGGTGGTCGGCCTCGCCCGCGGTGTGCTCGTCATCTTCGAGGCCTCGAGCGTCACCGACACGATCCTTAACGCCATGGCGTCGGCGGTGCAGAATCTCCCGGCCGACATCAGCATCGCCGGAATCTACGGCATCCAGGTGATGCTCAACTTCCTGGTCCCCTCCGGCAGCGGCCAGGCGGCGCTGTCGATCCCGATCCTCGCGCCCCTCGCCGATCTCGTCGGCGTGACCCGGCAGACGACGGTGCTGGCGTACCAGTTCGGCGACGGCTTCACCAATGTCTTCACCCCCACCCAGGGCTATTTCATGGCAGGTCTGGCCCTCATCAAGGTTTCCTGGGAGGACTGGGTGAAATTCATCTGGCCCCTTGAGTGTCTGTGGATCGGAACCGGTCTGGTCCTGCTGCTCATCTCGCACTGGATGAACTGGGGACCGTTTTAGGGGACCACCGGGAGAACTAATCGCGACGGGTGCTCGGTGTCGTGGTGGATTCGGATTTCCGCGATCGCCATCTCGGAGGAGAACGCCTCGGACTCCCCGGTGTGGAGATTCCTCGAGAAGTGAGGAAAGAAGGAGCCGGTCACGAGGATCCGCAGTCGGTGCCCGGCGAAGAACACCTGACTCGTAATCAGACGGTCGAGGTTCAGCAGATAAACCTCACCGGGTTCCAACAGCTCCCGTCCGCGGTCCGGGTCCCGTGCGCTGGCGCGCTGAACATCCGAGCCCGGGCTCATGAGATTGATGACCGCCCCGTCCGGCGCGACGTCGAGGACCTTCACCCACAGATCGGTGTCCGGGCGGTCGCACGAGAGGTAGATCTCGGCGGTGATCACGCCGGTGATTTCGGTGTCCTCGGCGAAAGGCTCGGTTTCGAACACGAGCACACCTTCAGACGCGCCGAGACCGCTGTAGTCGTGCGGCCCGAAGACATCGTAGGGGTCCCGAGTCGGCCGAGCCGGATCGGATCGCAGGGCGCTCGGCTCGGATCGCTCCGGCGGCGGCGTCTGTGAAAGTCCCCCGTTCGTCCCGGGCTCGGCGCTCGGGGTCAGGAAACGTTGCTGGGCAACGCTCTCGGGCGGCCAGGTCGGCTCGTCGCGCCACCGGTTCTCGCCCATGACGAAGATCCGCACCGGCGCTTCGGGTTCGGGTCCGACGTCGATTTCCTTCAGGTATCGGTCCATCCATCCCAATACCAGATCGTCGTAGTCGAGAGCCGCATCGGGGCCGAAGTCCAGGTCGCCGGTCTGCCGACTTCCCACCGCGCCCACGCCATGGATCCATGGGCCGATGACCATGGCGGTTCTCGGATCGCGCTCACCGGCCCGGCTCGCCAGCAAACCGGAGAAGTTCGTCGTTGCCCCTTCCGGGCCGTAGAACTCGTCATACCACCCCGACAGGTGCAGGACCGCGGCGTTGACTCGGTCGTAGCGGCCGGGCAGCTCTGCATAGTCCCACCAGGGGTCTTCGGGTGGATGGCGCAACCACTCGGCGTAGAACGGCACCGCCTGCTCGAAATCCGGCAACGACGCCAGCGGCAGATGCCCCTGCATCCGGTCGGCGACCCGCGGCCATTCGGACTCAGCCTCGTCCCCGGTCACGGGTCCGACCAATTCGAGCCGGCGACGCGTGTCCGGCGCGATTGAGTTGTGCGCCCACGCCAACCAGGACAAGTCCCAAACCCCGTTGCTGTAAAAGAATCGCCGCGGCGAGGAGAACGTCATGGCCGGCACCATCGCCTCGAGGTGGGGCGGTTCCTCGAGGGCGGCGAGCCACTGGACTGCGCCGGGGTAGGACAGCCCGAAGGTCCCCACCGCGCCGTTCGACCAGGGCTGACGCGCCGCCCACTCGATGGTGTCGAAACCATCCCTGCCCTCGTTGACGTAGGGGAAGAACTCGCCCTCGGACTCGTAACGGCCGCGGACATCCTGGAGCACCACCGCGTAACCACGCTCGACCGCACGAAGGTGGGTCTCATACCAGCTCTCGGTCTGGTCCTTTCCGTAGGGCGTCCGGTAGACCAGAGTCGGGAAGGGACCGTCCGCCGCCGGGCGCCAGACGTTGGCCCTGAGCACGACCCCGTCGCGCATCGGCACGGCGACGTTGCTCTCCACCACCGGCTGATCGGGGCCCGGAGCAGCACACGCCCCGGCGAGACCGGCCAACACAACCGCGAGCAGCGCCACCCACCCCCCGGCCAACCGTCCGGCGTCTCGCAATCTCAGACCCGGGCGACCGGCGCGGGCGATGACATCGATGCGCATGAGTTGCCTCCGTGTCGGGCGAGTATATCCCGTGGCGCCCACCAGGTCGCGCGATCTTGTGGGAGTGGCGGCACGCTCGTGCTAGCCTCGATTCGGCAACCGACACGCTCCCTTCGCCGACGAGGTGGAACCCGACTCGCAACCGTCCCGCCAGGAGATTCGACGCCATGATGACAACCCTTCGTCTCGTATGTCTCGCATCCATGATCTTCGCCGCCGTGCCGGCCGTCGCCGCCGACCTGGAGCCGACAAAGAAGGCCGCGGTCGCCGTCATCGACGCCAATCGGACGGAGCTCATCGAACTCGCCGATGAGATCTGGGCCTTTGCCGAGACTGCGTTCAACGAAACCCGCTCGGCCGCCGTCCTCGCCGACGCCGCCGAAGCCCACGGCTTTGTCGTCGAACGAGGGGTCGCCGGGCTGCCCACCGCCTTTGTTGCGAGCTTCGGCGAGGGCCGCCCGATCATCGGCATCCTCGGTGAGTACGACGCGCTGCCCGGGATCTCGCAGCTCGCGAGTCCGACCATGGAACCCCTGGTGCCCGGGGGCGCCGGCCACGGCTGCGGCCACAACCTCCTCGGCACCGCCGGTCTCGGCGCCGCCCTGGCGATCAAGGAGCTCATCGCCTCGGGCGAGCTCGGCGGCACCGTGCGCTTCTACGGAACACCGGCCGAGGAAACCGTGGGCGGCAAACTCTACATGCTGCGCGCCGGTCTCTTCGACGACCTCGACGCCGTCCTCGCCTGGCACCCGAGCCTCGAGATCGTCGCCGATACCGAGGGCAACCAGGCGGTGGTCGACTTCGCGGTCGAATTCGAGGGCCGCACGGCCCACGCCGCCTACGACCCGTGGAACGGCCGCAGCGCCGCCGACGGCGCCGAGGTCTTCACCTTCGCCCTCAATCTCATGCGCGAGCACATCCGGCCGACGGCGCGGATCCACTATGTGGTGACCGACGCCGGTGATGTCCCCAACGTGGTGCCTGCCCACGCCCGGGTCTGGTGCTGGATGCGGGATGCGAGCCACACCGGCGTCGATGAGATGCTCGAGCGCGCGAAGACCATCGCCGAGGGTGCGGCGCTCGCCACCGGCACCACCGCCCGGCTCAGGGTCCAGTCCGGCGACTGGGAGATGTTGCCCATGCTCACCGGCGCCGAGCTCATTCACGCCAACATGCTTTGGCTGGGTCCCATCGAGTTCACCGCCGAGGAGCAGGAATTCGCGCGCCGGATCCAAGTGGCCACCGACGCCCCGCCCACCGGGCTCAAGGGCGTGCCCGAGCCCCTCGATCTCGATCCGCGCGAGATCGCCGGCGGTTCGACGGATGTCGGCGATGTGAGTTGGAAGGCGCCGACCCTCCATTTTTCGGTGACGACGGCGCCGGCCGGTGCACCGTGGCACGCCTGGCCCGTGGTCGCGACCGGAGGCATGTCCATCGGCCACAAGGGCATGGACTACGCCGCCAAGACCATGGCCACAACAATGGTCGATCTTTACGGCGATCCGGGGAAGCTCGCTGCTGTGCGCCGCGAGTTCGAAGAAAAGACCCGCGGCGTCGAGTACGTCAGCTATCTCTCCGACGATCCACCGCCGCTCCCCGCGGACTGAGCCTCGAAGACCATCGCGCCGGCGAGAAGGGTCGCCTCAACCTCGATGCCGAGGATGGCCGAGGCCTCGACGGTGACCGGGTCGGCGGTGAGCACGACGAGATCGGCCCGGCCGCCGACCGCCAGAGCGCCGCGTTCGGGCCCGCCGCCCCCCGCCGGCCAGAGCCGGGTCTGGATCCTGAGACTCTCGATCCGAGAGAGTCGTTCGCCCGGTTTCCAGCCGTCCGCCGGCAGGCCGTTGCCGTTCTGCCGCGTGGTCGCCGCATAGAAGCCGAGCAGCGGATGGGCGGGGGCGGTGAAGTAGTCTGAACCGAACCCAAGGTGCGCGCCGGCCGCCGCCATCCGACCCAGGGCGTAGACCCGGTCGCTGTTGTCGACGCCGACCCGCGCGTCCGCCATTTCCAGCCCGTGGTCATCCGGCGCCACGAAATCGGGGTTGACCGCGAGGACGATCCCGAGGGCGGCGGCGCGGGCGAAGTCCTCCGGCTTGGCGTAGGAGAAGTGTTCGATCCGCAGTCGACCCGGCGCCAGCTCGTGCATCTCGGCGATGATTTCGGCGTAGACATCGAGGGCAAGTTCGACGGCGGCGTCGCCGATGGCGTGGATCGCAACGTCGAACCCCGCATCGAGCGCCGCTGAGGCCTCTCGCTCGATCTCTTCGCGGCTCATCCTCTCGATCCCGGTAGTGGTGGGGTCGTCGGCGTAGGGGTGCGAGAGCCACGCTCCCCGGCTGCCGAGGGCGCCGTCGGCGAAGAGCTTGACGTGGGTCACGCCGATGCGCGGTGTCAGCCGCCGGAAGTGCACCGGGTCAGCGGCGATCTTCACCATCAGCGGGCTCGGCGCCGGGACCATGAGGTGAACCCTGAGCGGCAACGGAGCCTCGAGATCCGTCTCCACGAGCAGTTCCAGATAGCGCTCGAAATCGAGGCTCAGATCGACGATCCCCGGCAACCCGAGAAAACCGGCGTCGAAGACCTCGGTGACACCCTGCGCAGACAGCGCTTCGGCCGCCAGGCGAAAGGCGCGCCGGATCTCGGTCGGCGACGGTTCGGGCAGCACCGGTCGCAGAAGTTCGTTGGCTCGCTCGAGGAGCACGCCGTCGGGGCTGCGGTCGGGGGCTCGACCGATGACACCACCGGGAGGATCCGGGGTCGAGGCGTCGACGCCCGCCGCCCGAAGGGCCTCGCTGTTGGCCCAGCCGGCGTGGCCGTCAACCCGAGTAAAGAAGACCGGATGGCCGGGCGCGGCGGTGGACAGCACCTCGTGGGTCGGCAGCTCGCTCGCGCCCCAGGCGCCCTGGCTCCAGCTCTGACCGAGAATCCAGGTCCCGTCGGGAAGCTCTCCGGCCCGCGCCCGGACCTCGTCGGAGACCGCCTCCAGCGAGCCCAGCTTTGCCAGGTCGACGAAAGTCGGCGACGGTTCGGCCCGGTAGAGCAACGAGAACCCGAGGTTGAGCAGATGGACGTGATGATCGACAAAGGCCGGGACCATGACCCGACCGGCGAGATCGAGATCGACGGTGTCGGGGCCGCGCAGCCCCTCGACGGACTCCCGCTCGCCCATGGCGAGGATGACCCCGTCGCCGATGGCAATGGCCTCGACAGCCGCCGGCTCGCCGAGGGTCAGGATCGGGCCGCCGCTGATGATGAAGCTGGCGGCCGTCTGCTCGGGAGCTCCATCCTCGCCGGGCCTCGCGCATGAGCCGAGCAGCGCCAGGCAGACCGCGAGGACCGAGACGATCGAGAACTTCTTGACATCCTTCAGCTGCATCACTCGGCTCCCCTCACGACGATGGTCGTGCCCGCCAGAAAGGCGGGGGTGACCCGTTCGAGATCCTGCCGCGAGACAACGTTGACCGCCTCGGCAAACTCCTCATCGGACAGCAGACGCCCCCGGCCGACCCATTCCTCCATGAGCTCCGCCGAGACCTCCTCGTTACTCTGGGCGGCGCTGATCCGGCGCCCGATGAGGGCCGCCTTGGCCTCAGCCAGCTCGGCCTCGCTCGGCGGCGCCTCGGCCAGATCCTGCAATGTCTCGGCGAGCAGCCCGCGCATGGCGCCGAGCTTGGCCGGGTCGACCCCGATCGCGAGCGAGACCCGGCCGGTCGTACCGTCGTTCAGGTACCCGGAGTCGATGTAATAGACCAGTCCGCGCCGGCTGATGGCCTCGACCCCCAGCCGCCCCTCGTAGCCGTGGCTCAGAACCCAGAGCAACATCCGCCAGGCATACCAGTCCGGGTCGCTCGGCGCCGGCGCGGCCACGACGTAACCGAGTTGGGCCTGGGCCTTGGGCACGGCGAGTTCAACTGTGACATCGCGCGGGCCGGCTTTCGGAACCGGAAGTTCGGCTTTGACCGGGGCCAGATCGCCAAAGGCCGCTTCGAGCGCCGGCAGCACGTCTTCGAGCTCGAGGTCGCCGACGAGGACGACGGCGGTGACGCCGAGGCTCGCCGGCGCCGGGTCGACCGCCAGCACCTCGTCGAAGGCCAGTGCGAGGCGCGCCGCCGGGTCGTCGACATCGGCGGCCGCGACGGGCGCTGCGGGCGACGCCGTCAGCAGGGCCACGCGCGCCTGCTGCAGGGTTGCCTCCAACGCCTGCGGGCGGAACTTGAAATCCACCGACGTGTGGCGCCAGACAGGACTGTTGATCGTCGAATCGGCATCAAACTCGAGTCGCGTGGTCGGTACGAGGACGCGGAGGTAGGCCGCCGAGGAGAGCGAATGGCGTTGGAAAATCACCGGCAGCCCGCCACCGAGCCGGACGATCCGGGGCGGCGAAACCGCGTCGATCAGCGGCGGGGCCGCTTTTGTTTCCCGGGCCGCCGCGGCCGGACCCCTATCCTGGGCGGGCGTCGCCGGTGAGCCCGGCTCGGGCGCCGGCCCGGCCAGGTACCAGCCGATGGTCCTTTGATTCGGCCGCAGATAGCGACCGGCGACCCGCGAAATCTCGGCTGCGGTGACCGCCGTCAGGCGATCCGGCAACTCGAGCAGGACATCGAGGGCGTCGAGCCCGGCGAAGAAGGCGAGCTGATGCGCCGCGTCCTCGGTGGTCTCGAGATCGAAGACGAGCTCGTCGAGGAGCTGCCGGCGGGCGGTCGCCAGCTCCTCGGCCGACGGCGGTTCCGCAACGAGCGCGTCGATGGTCTCCTGCAGACGCGCCTCGAGCTCGGGCATGGAAGCCGCCGGACCGACGCTCCCGGCGATGGTGAAGACATAGGGCGCGGCCTGCGGTGGGTACCAGGTTCTCAGGTCATCGGTGATTTCGGCCAGCCGCGCCGTGGGCAGCACCGCATCGCCGAACTCGTTCTGACCGAAGTTGATCCCGCGGCCGCCCGCGAGCAGTTGCTGGACGAGCAGAAACGCGGGGTAGTCGGGATCGCCGACCGACGGCGCACGGTAGGCCACCTGGAAGAGGTTCCGGTTCGCTCCGCCCCGGAGCTCGATCCGGCGGACACCGGTCTGCAGCGGTTCGACGGTCGGTGGCGGCAGGATCCTCTCGCCGCTCGGCAGGGCGCCGAAGAGCTCGCGTACGCGTTCGACGACGAAGTCGGCATCCACCCGCCCGACGACCGTGAGGACCGCATTGGCCGGGTTGAAGCAGCGCCGGTAGAACTCGACCAGATCGTCGTGGGTGATGGCCTCGACATCGCTCTCCCAGCCGATGGTGTTGTTGCGGTACGGGTGCTGGAGGAAGGACACCGCCAGGACCGAGTCGCTGAGCACGATGGCCGGGTCGTTTTCGTAGCCGTGCATCTCGGTCAGCACCGCGCCGCGTTCGGCCTCCACTTCCGCCGCCGGGATCACCAGCTTCGCCATGCGGTCGGCCTCGATGCGCAGGGCGAGATCGAGGTGCTCCGCCGGCAGGGTCTCGAAAAAGGTGATCTGGTCGAGCCAGGTGTAGCCGTGCCACTCGCCGCCCACGGTATAGATCGAGCTCACGAGCTCGGTCTCGGGGAAGCTCTCGCTCGCCCGGAACGCCATGTGCTCGAGGAAGTGCGTCAGACCGGTGCGGCCGGCGTCCTCATTGCGCGCCCCGACCCGGTAGAGCGCCTGGACGCTCACCACCGGCAGCTCCGGCGCTTCGAGGACGATCAGGGTGAGGCCGTTTGAAAGCCGGAACTGCTGCGCCCCGGCGAGGTCGAAGGCCGCGACGGGGCAGGTGACCAGAACGAGCAGCGCCGCCAGCCCGAGCACTCGCCAGCGCAGGCAAAGCGTCCGGACCCGTCTCTCATCGATCTTCTTCAGCGACACTGGGCGCCTCCATGAGCAGGTTCTCGCAGGTTAGCACGCGGTCACCTCTCTGCTAATCTCGGCCTCGACGGGTCGGACGCGCGCCCGTTTGGAGGATTCCCATGCGGCATCGAGAAAAGTGGAGCATCGGCCTCGTCTTCCTTACGATCGCCAGTCTCACGCTGACCGGTTGCGGCGGTGCGACCCCGGCGACCCCGCGCCCGGATCTCGGCACCGGGATCGAGGCGCTCTTCGAGCCCGCGACGGCGGGAGACTCCCCCGGAGCCGCGGTCATGGTGATCCGGGACGGGGAGGTGCTCCACGCCTCCGGCTACGGCTACGCTGATCTCGAACGTCGGGTCCCGATCACGCCGCAGACCGCTTTCCGGCTGGCTTCGGTATCAAAACAGTTCACCGCCATGGCGGTGATGATCCTGGCCGAGCGCGGGCAGCTCTCCTACGACGATCCGGTGTTGGAGTTCCTGCCCGAGCTCGGCAGGTTCGGCGATGAGATCACCGTGCGACATCTCCTGACCCACACCGGTGGGTTGCCCGACTACTACGACGCGCTCGAGGAGGTGTCGACGGACTCGATGCCCGGCACCGAAGAAGCGATGGAATTCCTGGCGGGGTGGGGCGAGCCCCTGTTTCCCGCCGGCGACCGCTACGAATATTCGAACCCCGGCTACGAGATGCTTGCCCTGGTGGTCGAAAGGGTGTCGGGCCAACGCTTCGGCCGATTCGTGGCAGACAACATCTTCGCCCCGCTGGGGATGAATGAGAGCGTGATCCGCGACAGCTCGGAACCCGAGATCCCCAACCGCGCCCTCGGCTACGCCCGCGCCGACGGCGGCTTCTCCCTCGACGACGACCACAACCTCAATCACATCATCGGTTCCGGCGGGATGTACGCGACACTGGAGGACCTCGCCCGCTGGGACAGGGCCCTGTACACCGACACGCTGGTGCGGCGCGACACCCTGGAGGAGGCGTGGTCGCCTCTGCGGCTGGCGGACGGCGACGAGTTCCCCTACGGCTTCGGGTGGCGTCTCGGCGACTACGGCGGTCTCGGCGAGCGGGTCTGCCACAGCGGTCACTGGCTCGGGTTCAGCACCTTCATCGCCCGCTACCCCGAGCGCCGGTTGACGGTGATCGTCCTGTCCAACCTCGGCGATTTCGAGAGCGAGGAATACGCCGGCCGGATCGTCGACCTCATCTACCCGTCGACGTTCATCGCCCGCGCCACCGTGATCGACGGGACAGGGGACCCCGGGTTCACCGCCGACATCCGCATCGAAGACGACCGCATCGCCGCCATCGGCGATCTCGAACCGAGACCCGGCGAACCGGTCATCGAAAGTCGCGGCCTGGTGCTGGCGCCCGGCTTTATCGACACCCACAGCCACGCCGACACAGACACTTTTGATCACCGCAACACCATCGCCGCCGTCAGCCAGGGCATCACGACAACGGTCGTGGGCCAGGACGGCGAGTCGCCGGCACCCCTGGTCGATTTCTTTGCGCGCCTCGAGACCGAGCCCACGGCCGTCAACATGGCCTCGTACACCGGCCACGGTTCGCTTCGGATGCAGGTCATGGGTGACGATTTCACCCGCGCCGCCACTCCCGCCGAGATCGCGAGCATGGAGGCGCTGCTCGCCGAGGACATGGCGGCCGGGTCGCTCGGTCTGAGTACGGGGCTCGAGTACGACCCCGGGATCTACTCGACCACCGATGAGGTGGTGGCGCTGGCCCGGGTAGCGGCGTTGGACGGCGGCCGCTATGTCAGCCACATCCGCAGTGAGGACCGCAGGTTCTGGGAGGCCATCGACGAAATCCTCACCATCGGCCGCGACGCCCGCCTGCCGGTGCAGATTTCGCACGTCAAGCTCGCGCTGCGGAGCCTGCACGGCGAGGCCGACAAACTGCTCGCGACCCTCGACGAGGCCCGGGCCGCCGGCATCGACGTGACCGCCGACATCTACCCCTACACCTACTGGCAGTCAACCCTGACGGTCATGTTCCCCGACCGCGACTTCGAGGATCGGCAGGCGGCGATCTTCGCCGTCGAGGAGCTCGCCGCGCCCGAGGACATGCTGATCCCGGTCTTCGCGCCCGACCCGTCACTCGCCGGCAAAACTCTGGCCGAGATCGCAGAGCTGCGCGGCGCCGATCCGGCGACGACGCTGATGGACCTCATCCGGGAAGCGGAAGCCTATCGTGCAGCGAAGGGTTCCGAGGGAGAAGACGACGCCGTGGAAAGCGTCATCGCGACGAGTATGGAGGAGGCCGACATCGAACTTCTGATCGCCTGGCCGTGGATCAACTTCTGCACCGACGGCGAGCTCGACGGGTCGCATCCGCGGGGGTTCGGTTCGTTTCCGCGGGTTCTCGCTCACTATGTCCGCGAACGGGGAGTTCTGATTCTGGAGGATGCCATCCACAAGATGACCTCCCAAGCGGCGGCGAATGTCGGGCTATCCGAGCGTGGTCGAATCGAGCCGGGCGCCTTCGCCGATCTCGTGCTCTTCGATCCCGAAACCGTGGCCGACCGGGCGACGGCCCTGGACCCGCAAGCGGCCTCGGTGGGCATCGCCATGGTCTGGGTCAACGGTCGCCCGGTCTTTCAGGACGGTCACCCGAGTGGACGCACCCCGGGTCGCGTGCTCCGTCGTCGACCGAACTCGTGAAATCAAGGCGATGGCGAAGATCTACAACCGGGAGAAGATCGAGGAGAACCCTCGATCCGCGCCAGCACATGACCGCGGCCGTTTGCCACCCCTGCTCGCCGCCTCGTCCGCGGCAGGGACAGCATTGTCGAGCTGCCGCAGGTGGTCGCCGACTGACGGGGGCCGTGAGTCAACCAGGGATCATCACTTCCCGGGCAACCGGAACCCTCAGCCCAAGGTCACCTTTTCGGTTATCGGGAAACCGCGTTTCTTCATCTCTTCAACGAAGAGTGCCGCGGGGACTCCGGTTTCCACCGGGTGGACGCCGCGCGGAGTCTGGCCCCGGGCGTTCATGATGGCGACGATGGCGCCGTCCCAGCCGGTGGTGCGCTCCATGGCGGTAAAGCCTGTCTCGTCGTCGTAGTAGTCGATGACCTCGATAAACGCCTCGGCCGGCTTGCCGTCCTTCTCACCGACGGCCCTGATCCTCAGGATCACGAAGTCCTTGTCGTCCTTGCCGGCCCGGATCCTGGGTTCGACACAGGCGTGGAAGACATCCCTCGGGACGATCTCGACGCCGTTGACCGTGACCGGCTCGAGATCGAGCAGACCCATGTCGATGACGGCCTTCCACTGCTCGAAATGCCCCTTCCACCGCAAGGTCTTGTTCTGGAAGGTCTGGACCTGGCCCTCGAAGGTCCAGGGGGCGGTGGAGGTTCCGCCGCCGGCGACAAAGGCCTCCATGGCGCCAATGGGCGGCGGAAAGACGACCTCTTCTTCGTAGTCCTCCCGCTGGAAGGTCGGCACCATGGTGACCTTCCCGTCTCTGAGGAAGATCGCCTCGCCGTAGTACTCGTTGGTGAGCCCGGCGATGTTGAAGGTGCAGCGGTAGTTGAGGGGCGGTTCCGGGTGCTGCATATTGCCGCCGTCCCACATGGTGACGTGGTCCGCCCGGTCGAGCAGGGACATGGCGCGGACCATGAGGGAAGTGCCCATCCCGGGGACCTGACCGCAGTCGGGGATGACGGCGATGCCGGCATTCCGCGCCGCCTCGTCGAGCTTGAGCTGCTCGAGCACGAGATCGGTCTTGCCTCCGAGATCGCACATGCAGGCGCGGGCCCGGATCGCCACCGCCGTGATGGCGGGGTTGAGCCAGTACGGCACAGCCGAGAGAAACGAGTCGACCCCGGTGAGGAACGACTCGAGCTTCGCCTCATCGGTGACATCGAGCTCGATGGCGGAGGCGACGGATATGTTCAGGAGGTCGTTGACCCGCCGGGCCGAGGCCTCGGCCGCGTGAAGAACCACGTCCGCGATGAGGACCTTCTCCGCATCGCCGAATCGGGCCATATCATAGGCCGCCGCGGTTCCCTGCCGGCCGCCTCCGAGCACTGCGTAGGTGTATTTCATATTTCCCCCGAATGACGTCCGTTTCGGTCCGTGATTCAGACCCTTTCGATGATCATGGCGATTCCCTGTCCGACACCGATGCACATGGCGCACAGGGCGAAGCGACCGCCATTCCGCCGCAGCTCATACGCGGCGGTCGTCACCAACCGCGCGCCGCTCATGCCGAGGGGATGTCCGATGGCGATGGCGCCGCCGTTGGGGTTGACCCGCGGGTCGTCGTCGGCGAGGCCGAGGTCGCGGGTGACTGCGAGGGCCTGGGACGCAAACGCCTCGTTAAACTCGATGACATCCATCCGATCGAGACTCATCCCGGTCCGGGCAAAGAGCTTCTTCGTCGCCGGCGCCGGGGCAAAGCCCATGATCCGGGGCTCGACGCCGGCGGTGGCCATGGCCACGATGCGCGCCATGGGCGTCAGCTTGTGGCGCTCGGCGGCATCGTCAGATGCGATGAGGAGAGCGCAGGCGCCGTCGTTGACCCCCGAAGCGTTGCCCGCCGTCACGGTCCCGTTCTCCCTGAACAACGCCTTGAGTCTCGCCAACTGCTCAAGGGTCGTTCCCGGACGCGGGTGCTCGTCGGTCGTCACGATCACCGGGTCCTGTTTCCGGCGCGGTACGGACACCGGCGTGATCTCGTCGGCGAGATTGCCATTGGCCTGAGCCGCCGCGGTCTTGGTCTGACTCCAAACCGCGAATTGATCCTGATCCTCGCGCGAGATCCCGAACTGCTCGGCGACGTTCTCGGCGGTTTCGGGCATCGAGTCGACTCCGTACTGCCGCTCGAGGGCGGGGTTGACGAAACGCCAGCCGATGGTCGTGTCAAAGAGTTCGGTCCGTCGGCTGAACGCCTCGGCGGCCTTGGCCATCACAAACGGCGCGCGGGACATGGACTCCACCCCGCCGGCGATGACGAGATCCTGCTCGCCCGCCTTGATGGCGCGAGCCGCTATCCCTACGGCGTCCATCCCGGAGCCACACAACCGGTTTACCGTGGTCCCTGTGACCTCGGCCGGCAGACCGGCGAGGAGGAGCGCCATTCGCGCGACGTTGCGGTTGTCCTCGCCGGCCTGGTTGGCGCAGCCGAGGATCACGTCGTCGACGGCCTTGGGGTCGAACCCGGGATTGCGCTGCAGCAGCGCCCGAAGGGGGATCGCGGCGAGGTCGTCCGTCCGGACCGCGGCGAGGACGCCGCCATAGCGCCCGACCGGGGTTCGAATCGCATCGCAGATAAGGGCTTCGGTCATCTTTGACTCCGTCGGTCGCGCACCGTTGGTTCATCTCCTCCGTTCCCGGCGGTCGTAGCGGCCGGGATCAACTCCGCGAAATTCGACGCCCCGGACGGCACCAACGCGCGGAGGATCTCGAGCTCCATCACGGTCGGCGGCTCGGTGGTGACGAGGGTGTCCGCAACCCGAAGCGGCCAGCCCGTGGCCGCGACCGCGGTCTCGACCGACACCCCCGGGTGGAGGTGGGTCAGGACGAGCTCACCGCTGTCGGAATCGGGCTCGAGAATCCCGAGGTCGGTGATCACCGCTTCCGGTCCGCGGCCGGGGAGATCGAGTTCCCGCCGTGAGCTGCCGCCGCGGGCCATCCCCACCGTCGTCACGAAATCGAGGGTCTCGACAAAGTTCTTCGGAGTTCTGGCGCAGCAGGACGAGGGTGCGGTGGCAGAAACCCGCGATCTCCGGCGCCCCGCCGGCCCCGGGAAGCCGCACCTTGGGATTGTTGTAGTCGCCGATGACCGTCGAATTGAGGTTGGCGTAGCGGTCGATCTGGGCGGCGCCGAGAAAACCGGTCCTGATCCAGCCGCCCTGGAGCCAGTAGTTGAACATCTCGGGCACCGAGACCACCGCGAGGGCGGTCCGGCTGAGCTCCGGATCGCCGATGGAGAGCGGCAGCACTGTGGGTTTGGTGTCCAGCGTCCCGCTCTCATAGATCATCGAAATCTCGGGGGCATGGGTCCTGCGCGCAAGATTGGCGGCCTTGGACGGCAACCCGATGCCGATGAAAACCACATCGTCGGCATCGAGCATCCTCGACGCGGCGACGACCATCGTTTCTTCCGGGGTGGCGGCTGGCTCAGACATAGCCGTCCTCCTTCAACCGGGCGAGGTAGTGGCCGAAATCATCGGTCGACACCACATAGCGCTCCATCCACTCGCAAAAGCCGCCGAAATCCTTGCTGATCTCTCCCCACCGTTGGTAGAACTCGTTGCTTCGATCGTAATAGCCTTCAGCGTAGGACGGAAATGCGCCCAACCGGGCCTCGCACACCACATCCACCGCCCAGCGGGGGATCACGGTGCCGCCGGATCCCTCGTCGACCGAGTCGACAATCTCCTCGACGGTGACGATGCTGCACACCGAGGCCAGGATCGCCTCTTTCTGCACGCCGAGGATCCCGGTCATCCAGATATTGCCGTTGCGGTCCGCCCGCTGGGCGTGGACGATGGCCACATCCGGCCGATGCGACGGGATGGCGGTGAGCACTTCACCGGTGAAGGGGCACTCGATGAATCTGATCTTCGGGTTGACTTCCGGGTACTGGGTCCCGCGATAACCCTTGAAAACAGCGCACGGGAGCCCGGCCGCGCCGGCGGCGAACGCATTGGCCATGGCGGCGTGGGCGTGCTCCTCGAACTCGATCTCATGTGGGACCCCATGCTCGTAGGCGTCGCGGAGGCGGAACAACGACCCGACGCCCGGGTTCCCGCCCCACGAGAAGACCACCTTGTCCGCACAACCCATGCCGATCATCTGATCGAAGATGATGTCAGGCGTCATCCGGATCAGCTCGAGGTGCTGGATCCCCTGACGGATGATCTCGGCCCCCGCGGCATGGGGAATGAGGTGGGTGAAGCCCTCCGCCGCCACCGAGCAACCGGGCCTGACATATTTTTCGACGGCTTGCCCGAGTTCAAGGAACTCTGTCATTCCGTTTCCCCTCTCCAGTCTTGGATTCGAAACCTTCACGCAGATCATACGCCACAGACGGGCCACCTTGAGAGGGTTCCTTTGCTAGACTCATCCATACCCACGCCGCATTGAAGGAGGGTGACCATGTTGAAGAGTTGCCGTAAGTTGGACCACTCTCTGAAAACAGCCGCGTGGGTTGTCCTCGCGCTGCACATTCTGGCGGTCCCGCTCTTTGCGGCGGGTCCGGATTCGCCGGACCGACCCGAACCCGGCTCGGCGGAGGCGATCGCGGCGTTCACCACCGATCCGCGTTTTGTCAACCCGTGGGTGGCCTCCGTGCCCGAGGATCGCGCAATTCCCTCGCCGACCGATTTTCTCGGACGGATTGCCGGCGCCGCCGGCGAAATGACACGCCCGGAGGGGATCTTCGGCTACCTCAAGGCGCTCGCGGAGGCGTCGCCTCGGGTCCATGTGGAGGCGATCGGCCGCACCGAGGAGGGGCGCGAGATCCTGCTTGTCGCGGTGGCCGATGAGGACGGTATCCGCACCCTCGCCGAGCTCAAGAGTGACACCGCCGCCCTCGCCGATCCGCGGATGACCGATCCTGACCTGGCCGAGGCGATCATCGCCCGGGCGCGACCGTTCTACTACATCAATGCCGGCCTGCACGCCGACGAGACCGGTCCGCCCGAGGCGATGATGGAGCTCGCCTACCGGCTCGCAGTCTCGGAAGAGCCGATGATCCGCCGGATCCGCGAGCGGGTGGTGGTGCTCATCAACCCGGTTGCCAACCCCGATGGCCGGGCCAAGATGGTCGACTGGTTCTACCGCTATCTCAAGGGTGGAACCGTCTATGACGAACTGCCGCGGCAGTCACCGCCCTACTGGGGACGTTATGTCTTTGTCGACATGAACCGCGACGCCCACCAGCAGACCCAGGCCGAGACCCAGGCGATCTACCGCATGTTCTGGGACTACCACCCGACGGTGATCCACGATCTGCACGAGAGCTTCGCGCTGCTCCAGACCTGGAACGGGACCGGTCCGTACAACCCCAACCTCGACCCCATCGTCACCAGCGCGTTTCTCGAGATGAGTTTCCACGAGGTCACACGGATGACTGCGCTCGGAATGCCCGGGGTCTGGACCTGGGATTTCGGCGACGGCTACGGCCACCACTACGCCGACTCCGTGGCCATGAACCACAACGCCATCGGACGGGGCTACGAGACCATGGGCAACGCCACGGCCGAGACCGTCGAGCGGGTCCTCGACAGTTCCGAGACCAGCAAGACCTGGTTTCGACCATGGCCGGCCACAAGCCCGCTTCAGTGGTCGATGCGCGACAGCGTGAACTACACCCAGACCGGGCTCCTCGCCATCCTCGATTACGCCGCCGGCAACGCCTCCGAGATGCTGCGCGATTTCTACCGAACCAGCCTCAATTCGTGGCGGAAGGGCTTGGCCGGTAACCCGTTCGCCTTTGTCATCCGCAGCGACCAACCCGATCGCCGCCGAACGGCGCAGATGGTCAACCTGCTGCGGCGCCAGGGCATCGAGGTCTCGCGATCACGGCACGAGTTCACCGTCGACGAGGGCACCTTCCCCGCCGGCAGCTTTGTCGTCGGGCTCGACCAGCCCTACCGCAACTACGCCGTCGACCTTCTCGAACCGCAGGACTTCCAGTTCGCCGCCGGCGAGCTGCCCTACGACGACGTGTCGTGGGCGTTGCCGGTGCACTACGGCGTCGCAACCATCCGCATCGATGACCGCAGGGTCCTCGACGTGGCCCTCGAACCGGTCGAGGCCGATGCCGCGGCGACCGGCCGGATCGACGGCAACGGGCCGGTCTTCCTGATCGCCGACACCGGACAGGAAGCGTTCCTCGAAGCGCGTTACCGACTGCAGAACTTCTCGCTGCGGATCGCCGAGGCGGCCTTCACCTCAGGTTCGCGGTCCTACCAAAAGGGAACGTGGATCCTGCCGCAGCAACCCGGGCTCGAGGAGGCGCTGCAAGGGTTGGCGGCGGACCTCGCTCTCGACATCGACAGCGCCACCGCCACTCCCGAGGTGGCGCAGCACGACGCGCCGGCGCCGCGAATCGGGGTGTGGGTGCCGTGGGCCGACACCGACTCCATCGGCTGGATTCGCTATACCTTCGATCAGCGGGGGGTGCCCTATACCTACCTGCGGGATGAGGACATTCGCGCCGGCGGGCTGCGGGAGCGGGTGGACGTGATCCTCTACGGCAACGTCGATCTCGATCTGCAGGGCCAGATCCACGGGATCCAGGCGACTGCCGGGCCCATGAGCTTCGCCGCCACCCCCGACTTTCCGAGCCTCGGTCGACCCGCCGAGTCGAACGACATCACCGGTGGTCCCGGCTGGGAGGGACTCGCGGCCCTGACCCGCTTTGTCAAAGAGGGCGGCGCCCTGCTGACGCTGGGCAACGGATCCACGCTGGTCCTCGAAAGCGGTCTGGTGCGCAATGTCCGCCGCGCTCTCGACACGGGAATCCGCACCCCGGGCGCCGAGCTTGTTGCGCACTTTGCGAAGCCCGATACCCCCCTCGGTTATGGTTACAGCGACACCACATCGGTGTTCCGGGCCGACTTCCCTATCTACGATCTCCCGCGGCGTTGGCTGCGCATGGCCTACTGCACCTCGTGTCTCGATGGTCCGGTGGATCCGAGATGGCTGGTTCTCCAGTGGGGGTTGGCCGATCCTGCGGCGGGGAGCATGATCGTCAGCGGCGGCGCCCTGGGCGAGACCGAGCTTGCAGGCAGGCCGGCGATTCTCGCAGTGCCCTCCGGCGACGGCGTCGTGGTGGCGTACAACTTCAACCCGATGCACCGCGACCTCAACCGCTCCGACTACCGCCTGCTGTGGAACGCGATCCTCAACTGGGGTCAGTTGCGCCCGGCCGTCGAGAGCGACCCCTGAAGAGCACGACCTGAGCCCACATGATGGGTTTCAAAACCAGATCGTGGTAGTGTTGCCTTGACCTGAACCGGCCCGCCAGAGACCTTCGATACGAGGTGAAGAGATGAACCGATCGATTTTGGCGATCACCGTCTGTATCAACTTCCTTTTTTCACTCGGGAACGGCGTCGCCGGGGAATCGGCCGACCCTGCCTCGCCCCGATCGCTGGCGGTGGATGACTTCTTCAAGATCCGCGGCGTCGACGACCCGCAGATCAGCCCGGACGGGCGTTGGGTGGCCTACACCGTCGCCACCTCCGATCTCGAGAAGGACAAGATGAAAACCCGCGTGTGGATGGTCCCCGCCGCCGGCGGCGAGGCGGTGGCCATGACCGCCGACGAGCGGCCCGCCTCGCACCCCAGGTGGAGTCCCGACAACCGTTTCCTGGCGTTCCTGGCTGCTCCCAAGGACGGCGAGGATCAGGTGTGGACATTGTTCCGCGAGGGCGGCGAGGCGGTCCAGGTGACCGACACCGCCCAGGGAGTGAGCGAGTTTGAGTGGTCGCCGGACGGCCGCCGCATGGTCCTCGTGCTGCAGGATCCGACCCCGGTGCAGCTCACGGTCAAGGCCGGCGGGAAGAAACCCGAGAACCCGCCGCCGTGGGTCATCACCCGCCGCCAGTTCAAGCAGGACTACGTCGGCTATCTCGACAGCCGCCGGACCCACCTCTTTGTTCTCGATTTGAAGACGAAAAGCCTGACCCAGATCACGTCGGGGGACTATGACGACACCCAACCCGTGTGGTCGCCGGACGGCGATTCGATCGCCTTCACCAGCAACCGGTCGAGCGATCCCGACAGCAACTACAACACCGACATCTGGGTCGTGGACGCGAACAACGCCGACCAGGGTCAAACCCTCATCCGGGTGACCACCAATCCGGGACCGGACGAATCGCCGGCCTTTTCTCCCGACGGCACCCTGATCGCCCACCGGTGCGCCACCGACACCGCCGCCGACGTCTACGCCACCAACCACCTCGCCGTAGCTCCCGCCGCCGGCGGCGTGACCACGGTTCTCACCCGGGAACTCGATCGCAACGTGTTCTACCCGAAGTTCTCGGCCGACGGGAGCGCGGTGCTCGCGGCGGTGGAGGACGACGGCGAACAGTACCTCGCGCGGGTGCCGGTCGACGGAGGCCCGATCAGCCCCACCATCGGCGGTCCGCGCTCGGTCGGTGAGTTCACGGTCGGCAGCGACGGGCGCATCGCCGCCGTCGTGTCCGAGCCCTACCTGCCGCCGGAGGTGTTTCTCACCGACGGCGTCGACCTCATCCGACTCACGCACACCAACGACGAGGCGCTTGCCGGGATCCGGCTCGGCGAGGTCGAAAACGTCCACTTCACGAGCAAGGACGGCACCGAGATCGAGGGTTTCATCGTCAAACCGCCGGGCTTCGAGCCGGGCGTCCGATATCCGACGGTGCTGCGCATCCACGGCGGGCCGATGATGCAATACGACTTCGGTTTCCACATGGAGGGCCAGCTCTTCGCCGGCGCCGGCCACGTCGTGGTCATGCCCAACCCGCGCGGCTCGTCCGGCTACGGCCAGGACTTCTCGACCGCGATCTGGCAGGCCTGGGGCGACAAGGACTTTGACGACGTGATGGCCGCGGTCGACGACGCCGTCGCACGCGGCTATGCCGACCCCGATCGACTCGCGGTCGGCGGCTGGTCTTACGGCGGCATGCTCACCGACCACGTGATCACCAAAACCGACCGCTTCAAGGCCGCCTACACCGGCGCCAGCGCGGCCCTCTACATCACCAACTACGGTCACGACCACTACCAGCTGTGGTGGGAGAACGAGCTCGGGCTGCCCTGGGTGAACCCGGAGCTGTACCACGAGATGTCGCCCTACTTCCAGGTCGACAAGGTGGTCACACCAACCCTCATCGTCGGCGGCGAGCAGGACTGGAACGTGCCCATCGTCAACTCCGAGCAGCTCTACCAGGCTCTCAAACGGCTCGGCGTGACCACCGAACTGGTCGTCTACCCCGGTGAGTTCCACGTGTTCACCACGCCGTCGTACAACAAGGACCTCTACGAGCGCCTCCTCTCGTGGTTCGCGGCGCACGTTCCAGGGCCGACGCCGGCATCCGGGGACGGGCCGTGAAACACGCTGTCGCGATCCTTGCCTGCGCTCTGCTGATCGCGGCCAGTGGCCTCCAAGCCGCCGAACCAACCGAACCTGAAGGCGTGCGGATCCCCGGCTTCACAGCCGCCTCGAGCGGCCGTGAGCGCGGCATCGAGGAGAGACTGGCCGGTCTTCTCGACCCGGCAGAAACCGCCCGCCACTTCCGCGTGCTGACCGAGGAGCCCCACCCGGCGGGCTCCGCCGAAAACCTCAAGCTCGCCCACTACGTGCGCGACCAGTTTGTCGCCTCAGGTCTCGAGGGGGTGACGATCCACCGCTACGACGTGTTGCTGCCGTGGCCGCGCAAGATCGCGGTCTCGATGCTGGAACCGGTCCCGATGACCGCCTCACTCGCCGAGGACGGCTACGCGGTGGACAAGGACTCATACGCCGTCGGGGCGAGCCTCACCTATCTCGGCATGTCGGGCTCCGGTGACGTGACGGCGGACGTCATCTACGCCCACAGCGGCAACCCGGAGGACTACGACTGGCTCGTCGCGCAGGGCATCGACCCGCGCGGCAAGATCGCCGTCGTCCGCTACTCGAACCCGTACAGCTACCGCGGGTTCAAGGCCTGGGAGGCCGAGCGGCGCGGCGTCGCGGCGCTCATCATCTACTCCGACCCCATGGACGACGGCTATCGCAAGGGAGACGTCTTTCCCCGCGGCCCATGGGGCCCGGAGAGCCACATCCAGCGCGGTGCGATCACCTACGATTTCATCGTTCCCGGCGACCCGCTGACCCCGGGCTGGGCGTCGATCGAGGGAGCGAGGAGAATCACCGAGGAAGAGGCGCGTTCGGTGCCGCGGATCCCAGCCGTGCCGATGTCGTGGGGCGACGCGAAGCCGATCCTCGAGAACCTCGGCGGGCCGGTCGCGCCACCCTCGTGGCAGGGCGCGCTGCCCATCACCTATCACGTCGGCCCGGGTCCGGCGAAGCTCCACGTCGAGGTCGACATGGACGGCGAGACGCGGCCGATCTGGGTGGTCGAGGGTCGCATCCTCGGCTCGGAGAGACCGGACGAAACCGTCATCCTCGGCAACCACCGAGACGCGTGGGTGTACGGCGCCGTCGACCCGTCGAGCGGCACCGCCACCCTGCTCGAAACGGCGCGGGTGCTCGGCACGCTCGCCCGCGACGGTGTGCGGCCGCGGCGCACCCTGGTCTTCGCCAGTTGGGACGCCGAGGAGTGGCACCTCACGGGCTCGACGGAGTGGGGCGAGGAGTTCGCCGCCGAACTCGGCAAGGGCGCTGTCGCCTACCTCAACGTCGACAGCTCGACCAGCGGCCCGAACTTCCTGGCCAGCGCCGTCGCGAGCCTCAACCCGACGATCATCGAGGTCGCGCGCGACGTCATCGACCCCAACAGCCGCCGCAGCCTCTTGGAGTCGTGGAGGAAGACGGCGACGGCCGGGAACGACGACGATGCTCCCGGCTTTCTGGTCGACAACAACCTCGGCAGCGGTTCGGATTACACCGTTTTCCTCAACTTCCTCGGCATCCCCGTGGTCGACCTCACCTTCGACGGGCCCTACGGTGTCTACCACTCGCAATACGACGATCTCTATTGGATGGAGCACTTCGGCGATCCCGGCTACCGCTACATGACGGCGATGGCCGAGGTCTGGGGCCGATTGGGTCTGCGGCTTGCGAACGCGGATGTTCTCGGCTTCGACTTCCCGGGGTACGCGACGACCGTTCGCGGTTTTGTCGATTCCCTGCGCGAGGTTCCCGGGCTTTCCGAGAAGCTCGACCTGACAGTGGCCGAGGCCGTGGTCGACGAGTGGCGAGTCGCGGCGGAGAACCTGCAGCAGAAGCTCGACCGCGTTCTGACCGCCGAGGACGAACCGGCGGCTGCGTCGCTCTCGGACCTCAACACCGCCCTGCTCGGCGTCGAGCGCGAGCTCCTGCTGGCGGACGGGATCCCCGGTCGGCCATGGTTCAAACACAGCTTATACGCGCCGCGCTACACCTATGCAGCGATGTCGTTGCCGGGGGTTCGCGAGGCGGCGGAAGCGCACGACTGGAACCTCGCGCGTCGCCAACTCGACGCCCTGATCGAGCGCATGAAGGCAGCGACCGCCGCCACCCGAAGAGCCGCCGCCCTGGTGCCGGCGCCATGAAACCGCAGCAGGAGGACGTGATGGCCGCCAAACCCGAGCAGCCGCTCACCTCCGAGGGCCTGGTCCGCGGTCTCGGCCGCTGGGACGCCACCTTTCTCACCGTCGGTTCGGTGGTCGGGACCGGGATTTTCATCACCACCGCCGACATCGCCCGCGTGCTGCCCCACGAAGGGATGATCCTCCTGGTGTGGGCCCTGGCCGGCTTCCTCACCCTGGCCGGCGCCCTGACCTACGCCGAACTCGGTGCGATGTTCACCCGGGCTGGCGGGATGTACCACTACCTCAAGGAGGCCTACGGCCCGTTCTGGGGCTTTCTCTTCGGCTGGGCCTGCTTTCTGATCATCATGTCCGGCGGCATCGCCGCGCTCGCCGTCGCTTTCGCCGAGTACCTGGGCAGCTTCGCGCCGGTCTTTTCCATGACCAACGTGCTGTTGACCGTGCCTCTCGGTCCGTGGTCGTGGTCGCTGTCGGGCGGCCAGATCGCCGCCGCCGCCGCCATTCTGCTGCTGACGGCGGTGAACTACATCGGTCTGCGCGAGGGCGCCGGGGTGCAGAACTTTCTGACGGTGTTTCGGATCGGCGCCATCGTCGTCTTCGCCGCGCTCGCGTTTTTAGTCCATGCAAGGGCGCCGGTTGAACTCTTCGGCGCGCTGCCCTCGGTCCCCCTGCTGGCCGGGGTCGGCATCGCCATGATCGCCGCCCTCTGGACCTACGACGGGTGGTACGGACCGACATTCTCGGCCGGCGAGATGCGCGACGCGCAGCGCACCCTTCCCTTCGGTCTGGTCTGGGGTACGGTGATCGTGATGGGGCTCTACGCCCTGATCAACCTCGTCTACTTCCGCGCCCTGACCATGGAGGAGATGACGGCGACCCGGCGGATCGCCGAGACTGCCGCGACCGCGCTCTTCGGCGCCGGCGGCGGCAAGGTGGTCTCGTTCGCGGTGCTCGTGTCGACCTTCGGCTGCCTGTCGGCGACCATCCTCTACAGCTCACGGATCTATCTCCCCATGGCCCGCGACGGCGTTTTCTTCCGCGGACTTGCCGCCGTCCACCCGAAATACCATACGCCCGGACGCAGCCTCTGGGCGCAGAGCCTTTGGGGGGTGGTCCTGGCGCTTTCCGGAACCTACGAGCAGCTCTACACCTATGTGATCTTCGCCATGCTCTTCTTCCACGTCGCGACCGCCGGCGCGGTCATCGTCCTCCGGCGGAGACTGCCAGACGCCCAGCGGCCGTACCGGGTCTTCGGTTACCCGTGGGTGCCGGTGCTCTTCGTCCTGGCGTCGATTCTCCTGCTCGGCAACACCCTGATGGAGAAGCCGCTCGAATCGATGATTGGCCTCGGCTTCCTGGCGACGGGCATCCCGGCCTATCTCTGGTGGCGGCGGAACCCGACCGACGCGGGAGCGCCATCATGAGCGGCAAGCAGGCCCCCGAAGGCACCCAGGCGGTGATCCGGGCGCTCGGTCTCCTGAAGTCTTTTTCCCGGACGAAACCCGAGCTGAGCCTGGCCGAGCTGAGCGACGCAGGCGGTCTCGCCAGGACCACCGCCCACCGGTTGTTGACGGCGCTCGAGAGCGAGGGTCTGGTGACGAGAAATCCGGTCACCCGATCGTTCCGCCTCGGCCCGGCGGTTCTCGCCCTCGGCACCCTGGCGCTCATCAGCAATGATCTAAGGACAGTCGTCGAGCCCGAACTCAGGGTCTTGGCCGAGCGCACCGGAGAAACAGCGACTCTCGAGGTGCCCCTCGACGGCCAAATAGTCATCTTGGCCGAGGTGTCGGGCAAACATCTGGTGACGGTGGCCGCAGAGATCGGCACCCGATGGCCGATCCACGCGACCTCGTCGGGCAGGGCTTTCCTGTCCGCCCTTCCAGACGACGAATGGCGCGACCTGCTGACACCTCCTTTGACCCGCTTCACCTCCGCCACCATGGTGGACATGGAGAGGCTGGAAGAGGAGATTGACCGGATCCGCAGACAGGGCTACGCGACCGCCATCGAGGAGGTCGAGGAGGGGGCGTCGGCCGCCGCCGCCGTTCTGCGCAACGCCATCGGGAATCCGGTGGGCGCCATCAGCGTCAGCGGCCCGACCAGCCGGCTCAGCCCGCAGCGCCTGAGCGTTCTCGGCCGCGACCTGGCGGCGGCCGCCGCCGGGTTGGCGGCCCGGATTCACACCATGGACTGACCCGCGACCACTGATTCCATATTGTGGTTTAACAATCCAAATTATGGTACGGTGTCGGCGGCAAAAGGAGCTCACGGCGATGATCCCTGAACGGCTCAGCGTCCTCCATAGCTGGTGCGTCCAGGCTGATTGGAATGCGCCCACCATCGTCGGCGGTGAAGGCGCGTGGTTCTGGGACTCCGACGGCCGTCGCTATCTCGACATGAGCAGCCTGGCCGAGAGCATGAACCTCGGCCACCAACACCCGACTCTCATCCGGGCGATCCAGCAGCAGGCGGCTAAACTCTGCTTTGTCTCCGCGGCCTGGGGCGCCGAACCCCGAGCCCACCTCGCCGATCTGCTCCTGGAAAAGTCCGGTTTCGAGGGTGGGCGCGTGTTCTTCACCCTGGGCGGGGCGGACGCCAACGAGCACGCCGTCAAGTTCGCCCGCCAGTCAAGTTCGAAAACACACGGCTGGATCATCACCAGGGACCGCTCCTATCACGGCGCAAGCTACGGAGCGATGGCCCTCTCGGGGGACGCCCGCACCCGCCGCCAGATCGACCCGCAGGTCATGAAGGCGATCCACGTTCCCCCGCCCTACGCCTACCGCTGCCCCTTCGGCTCGTCTTCAGCGTCGGACTGCGGTGAGCGAAGCAGCAGTCACATCGGCGACGTGATCGACGAACACGGCGCCGGAGGGGTCGCCGCGGTGCTGATGGAGCCCAACGCCGGGACCAACGGAATCGTCGCGCCGGACAACTTCTGGCCCCGGCTTCGCGAGGAGACCCGCCGGCGCGGCGTTCTGCTCATTGCCGACGAGGTCATGAGCGGTTTCGGCCGCTGCGGCGATTGGTTTGCCTGGCAGCGCTACGGTGAGACGGGCCGGCCCGATCTCATGAGCCTGGCCAAGGGGCTCACCGGCTCGCATCTTCCCCTCGGGGCGGTGGTCCTGTCCCACGAGGTGGCCGCCCGACTCGAACACGAGATGCTCTCGACCGGTCTGACCTACTGCGGCCACCCCCTCGCCTGCGCGGCGGGAGTGGCGGCGGTAACGGCCTACGAGGATGAGGGGCTGATTGAACGCTCGCGAGACCTGGGAGCGCATCTGTTCGCCGAGCTGCAGGCGATCCGGGAACGCGTCGAAATCGTCGGTGACGTGCGCGGCGGACACGGGCTGTTCGCGGTAGTGGAGTTGGTCAAGGATCGGGCGACCCGGGAGCCGGTCTCGCCATGGCCGCGGAGCCACCCCTCGCTCACGGCCTTTGTCGCCCGGGCCCGGGAGGAGGGCGTCTCCTTCGCCACCCGCGGCAACCTCATCATCCTGGCGCCGCCGCTGGTCATCGAGGAGGAGGATCTCATGGATGCCCTCACCCTGATGGAGCGCCTGTTGAACGAAATGGAGTGGTCATGACCTTCAAACTGACGTATTCGACCATGTTCGACCCACCGGAGGAGATGCACACCCGTTTCGAGGCGGCGCTCGCAGACGTCCGCGCCGATCTCGGGGCGACCCACATGATGCACATCGATGGCGCGGACGTCGGGGCCGAACACTACGCCGAAAGTCGCAGCCCCATCGACCAGCGCCTGGTGCTGGGTCGTTTCCCGGTCGGCGGGGCCGCGGATGTCGAGCGCGCGGTGGCCGCCGCCAAGCAGGCCTTTCCCAGCCTGGAGGATGACGCCTCACCAGGAGCGGATCCGCCTCATTCAGCGAGCCGCCGCGCTCATCGAAGAGCGGGTCTACTCCATCGGCGCCGCGCTTGCGCTCGAGGTCGGCAAGAACCGCATGGAGTCGCTCGGGGAAACCCAGGAAACGGCGGATTTCTTTTCCGGTTACGCGGCGGAGTTCGAGAAGAGCCGGGGCTACGATTTCGTCCTGCCAGACGATCCGCTGGCGAACTTTCTCTCGCACAACCGCAGCGTCCTGAAACCTCACGGCGTGTGGGCGGTGATCGTCCCGTTCAACTTTCCCCTCGCCCTCGGCGGCGGTCCGGTTGCAGCGGCGCTTGTGACCGGCAACACCGTCGTCCTCAAGGGCGCGACCGCCACGCCGTGGGCGGGCCGGCTGCTCGCCGACTGCATCCGCGATGCGGGCTTTCCGGCCGGCGTTTTCAACTACGTCATGGGGCCTGGCGGGGTGGTGGGCGAGACCCTGATCAACCACCCCGACCTCGCCGGGGTGACCTTCACCGGCTCGTACGAGGTCGGCATGGGGATCTATCGGAAGATGGCCGGCGGCGCCTATCCGCGTCCCTGCATCACCGAGATGGGCGGAAAAAACGCCTGCATCGTGACCGCGCGGGGCGATCTCGATCGGGCGGTCCCAGGCATTGTCCGGTCGGCCTTCGGTCTGAGCGGTCAGAAGTGCTCCGCCCTGTCGCGGGTCTATGTCGAGGACGCCGTCGCCGACCGGCTGCTCGACGGCTTGGCCGAGGCGACACGAGCGGTCAAAGTGGGAGATCCCTGCGAGCAGGCCAACTGGATGGGGCCGGTGATCAGCGAGGGCGCTGCCGGCGACTACGTCCGCTACTGCGCCGAGATCGAGGCCCACGGCGGCCGCATCCTTGTAGGCGGCCGTCGTCTGAGCGACGCCGAGCACGCCCACGGGCACTTCGTCGAGTGCACGGTGGCCGAGGCGCCGGCCGACCACCCGCTCTTCGCCGAGGAGATGTTCCTGCCCATCCTGATGGTGTGCCGGGTCAAGGACCTGCGCGAGGGCATCGCCCTCGCCAACCAGAGCTCGCTGGGACTGACCGCCGGCTGCTACGGCGACGACGAGGAGGTCCGGTATTTCCTCGACCACATCGAAGCCGGCGTCCTCTATGTCAACCGGCCCCAGGGGGCGACCACCGGCGCCTGGCCCGGATACCAGGCCTTCGGCGGCTGGAAGGGCTCTGGCTCGACGGGCAAGGCCATCGGCTCGTTCTACTATCTGCCGCTCTATCTGCGCGAACAGTCCCAGACCGTGGTCGAGTGAGGCGATGATGCCAACGACCTCCCCGCCGGACATCGCCCGAAACGGCGTTGCCCCGACCTCCTCCGAGGTCAGACTGAGAGTGGAGCCATGAAAACCGAGCACATCGCCACCGAGCTTCCCGGCCCGAAGGCGCGGGCGATCCTGGAGCGGGACGCGAAGGTTGTGTCGCCGTCCTACCCGCGCGACTACCCCTTCGTGATGTCGCACGGCCGCGGCGCCGAGATCTGGGACGTCGACGGCAACCGATTCCTCGATTTTGCTGCGGGGATCGCGGTCTGCGCCACCGGCCACTCCCATCCCCGGGTGGTGCAGGCGATCAAGGACGCCGCCGACCGGTTCTTGCATATCAGCTCGGACTACTGGCACGAGGGCCAGGTTCGCCTCGGCGAACGGATCGCCGAGCTCAACCCGCTGCAGGAGCCGGTGATGAGCTTCTTCGCCCAGTCCGGCAGTGAGAGCGTCGAGGGCGCCCTCAAGCTCGCCCGCGATGTCACGGGACGGCCCCGTTTCATCGGTTTCCTCGGCGGGTTCCACGGCCGCACGATGGGATCGCTCGCCTTCACTTCGAGCAAGGTCACGCAGCAGAGCGGGTTCTTTCCGACCATGCCGGGCGTCACGCACGTGCCGTACCCGAACAACTACCGGCCGCTGTTCGCGGGGGACGACCAGGGAAAGGCGGTCCTCGACTACATCGAGCGCGTCCTGTTCAAGGCCAACGTCCCGCCGACCGAGGTCGCGGGGATCCTCATCGAGCCGATCCTCGGCGAGGGAGGCTACATCGTCCCTCCCGACGGCTTCCTGCTGGGCCTACGCGCGCTCTGCGACCGACACGGGATCCTGCTCATCTTCGACGAGGTCCAGTGCGGAATCGGCCGCACCGGGAAGGTCTTCGCCTGCCAGCACTGGGGGGTGGCGCCGGACATCATGACCCTGGCCAAGGGGCTCGGGTCGGGGTTGCCCATCGGCCTCGTGGTCGCCAAGAAACGGATCATGGAGCAGTGGCCGCACGGCGCCCACGGCAACACTTTCGGCGGCAACCCGATCTGCTGTGCCGCCGCCCTCGCAACACTGGATCTGGTCGAGCGGGAGTATGCCGGCAACGCGGCGGAAGTGGGCTCGTACTTCATGGATGGCCTATGCGAGCTCCAGAGGCGGCACGAGACCATCGGTGAGGTGCGCGGGAAGGGCCTCATGATCGGCATCGAGCTGGTGAGGGACCGCGAGTCGCGAACCCCGGCCAAGAAGCTCTGCGACAGAGTCCTACACCGTGCCTTCCACAACGGCTTGATCCTGCTGTCCTGCGGTGTCAGTACGGTGCGCTTCATGCCGCCGCTGATGATCACGAAGCGCGATGTCGACGAGGCGCTCACCATCCTGGAAGCGAGCCTCGTGGAGGCTGCCGACGGTCTGTAGAAATGCCCGGTTTCCCCCTGGAGGTGGCAAATGCGATGGCTCTTCATCCTCTTCGTTTCGCTGTCGGCGGTCCAGTCGGCCTTCGCCGGCGACCCGCCGCGAGCCCGTGATCTGGGAGTCCCGTTCGAAGGCGTACCGGGCCCGCTCAATGCGATCACCGATGTCGCCGGCGTCACCGTCGGCCACACCACCCTGATCGAGAACCTGCCCGAGGACCGAGCGGCGCGAACCGGCGTGACGGCGGTCCTTCCCCGCGGCGAGAACACGCTCGGCCGACCGGTCTTCGGCGCCTGGTTCGCCCTCAACGGCAACGGCGAGGTGACCGGCACGACCTGGATCGAGGAGTCCGGCCAGCTCGAGGGCCCGGTCATGTTGACCAACACCCACAGCGTTGGTGTGGTGCGTGACGCCACCATCGCCTGGCGCATCCATGCCGCCGGGCCGGACGCGAGCGGTTACTACTGGTCGCTCCCGGTCGTCGCCGAAACCTGGGACGGCCACCTCAACGACATCAACGGCTTTCACGTCAAAGCCGAACACGTCGCCACCGCCCTTGAGGCGCCGGCAGCGGGCCGGTGGCCGAGGGCAACGTCGGTGGCGGCACCGGCATGGTCTGCTACGAGTTCAAGTGCGGCATCGGCACCGCATCACGCGTTGTCGAGGTCCTCGGCGGGACCTACACGGTCGGAGTGCTGGTCCAGGCGAATTACGGGTTGCGCGACGAGCTGGTCATCGCCGGCGTCCCCGATAGGCCGCGACCTGCGCGAGCACCGAGTCTACTCCGAGCCCGACCCGAACGCTGCCGGTACCGGTTCGATTATCGTCGTCGTCGCCACCGATGCGCCACTGCTGCCGCACCAGCTCAAACGCGTGGCCCGGCGGCCGGCGCTCGGCCTCGGCCGCTCGGTTCCATCGCCCACAACGGCTCGGGGGACATCTTCGTGGCCTTCTCCACCGCCGACGAATCCCTGGGCGACAGCGACGGTTTCTGACCCATCACTCGTTGCCCAACGATGTCCTCGACCCGCTCTTCGCCGCCATCGTCAGGCGGTGGAGGAGGCGGTGGTCAACGCCATGGTGGCGGCCCGCGACATGACCGGCGATGAGGGCCGCTATGCCAAGGCGCTGCCGCAAAGGGAGTTCATCGAGGCGATGGGCCGATCCGAGCACAATGAGAAACCGGGCGGCGAGATGGCTCGCCGCCCGGTGGTAAAATGCCGGTTCAGGCCGGTCTGCCACTCGACGTCGCTAAAACTTAATTCCCGCATGCAGCTGAAGCCGGCGCGGTTTGACCCAGGTAGTTGGGGACGAAGTCGTCGCCCGCGTTGAGCACCACCGTCTCGAACCAGTCGGTGGGGGTGTTGTTGAGCACGTTGAGAACTGCAGATCGAGCTGCAGTCGCGACGCTCCGCCGAGATCGAACTGTTTGCCGATGCCGATGTCCCAGAGGTACTGGAAACCGTGGCCGCTGGTCGTCATTTGCCGGCACCATGATCGCCACGGTGAGCCGGTGGTGGGCAACCGGTACTGCCGGCTGTACGGCCGGCCGCTCTGCAGGTTGACCATGGTGTTGGCGTTCATATTCCAGGGCAGGGCGAAGTTGGCCTGGACCCGGAACATGTGCGGCCGGTCGCCCTGCAGCCGCTGGCCGTCGGCGTTGAGGAACGAGTTGGGATCCGACCCGGCTGGCTGCCGTAGAGGGGGTTGGACTGCCACTGGGAGAGGTAGGCGGCGATGAGGCCGGTCGACTCGGAGTAGGTGTACGAGGCCTGCATGCTCCAGAAGTCGGTGAACCGCCGGTTGAAGGTCAGGATCACCGCCCAGTACTTCTGCCAGTAGCTGTCGGCGTTGGGGTCGACGGTGAATCCCGGCGTGTTGCCCTTGCGCACCGTGGGAAAGACGATGGGGTCGAGAGGGTGTACTCGTTGCCGGTGAACGGATCGGTGAACTGCACCTCCTCGTAGACGCCGTCATCCATGACCTGCCAGCCGATGAGGTCCTTGGTGTCCTTGTAGAGACCGGTGACGCCGAAAGAGTAGTTGCCGCCGAAGTCCTGCTCGAAACCCGAGCGAGTACTGCAGGGTCCGCGGCGCCTTGAGATCGGGATCGACGTTGAAATGGCCCGGGCTCCAGGTCCCAAGCCGGGATCGCGTCCCAGGGCCCGTCCCACGAGTCGCCGTAGTACGCGGCGAGGCCCGGCGCGTCCGGCGGCGGCGCGTTCCAGTTGCCGCCCACGTTGCCGTCGTAGTAGACCCCGAAGGAACCGCGGATCACGGTCTGTTTGGTCTTCGCCGCGCGGCAGTAGGCGAAGCCGAGGCGCGGCGAGATGTTGTTCCAGGTGAAGACCGGGTCGACGCCCGGGATGATCTCACCGGTCGGGTTGGCCGTTGAGATCGAGACCGGTGAAGGACGGGAATGATGCCGACTTGTGGTGGTCGTAGCGCAGCCCGAGGTTGAGCGTCAGCCGGTCGGTGACCGTCCACGAGTCGTCGACGAAGGCCGAAATCGAATCCTGTTCTCGTTGCCGTAGTAGTAGGGCGATCCCTTCGACCCTGTAGTAGTAGTCGTAGGTGGTGCCGTCGTAGTCGTAGGTGAAGTGAACATAGTAGTTGCCGCCATATGCGAGCCTGGAGCTGGGTGACGGACTCGCCGCGGCTCGCCTGGATGCCGAACTTGAAGTCGTGATCGCCGGCGATGAAGTCGTCGGCGAATGGCCGACGAGCGAGACGCTCGCCTGGTCGACGGAGGTGTCGTAGGTCCGAGAGGCCACCACACACCGCCAAAATAAGCGCCGGCCCGCCGCCCGGCGGCGAGTAGTCGATATAGGCGGGTTCCATGCTGCCGGTCTGGGACAGGTTGTCGTCGTTGCTGTACCAGCCGGTGTACCGGGCCTCCAAAAAGGTGCGGTCCGAGAAGATGGCCTGGTAGTTGATCCCCCACGTCACGTCGTTGCCGATCTCACCCGCGATCGCCGACTGCTCGTAGTACGAGCTTGACGAGGCCGGATAGCCCCAGTCGTCGACATGTAGACCCTTGCCGTCGATGAGATTGGCGTCGTTGATCCGCGCACGATAGTTTGAGATCGTAGCGATCCTGATACGGGTCGGGTTGGTTTCGGGGTCGCTGCCCGGGAAGGCGTGGTTGTCGCGCCAGTACTCGTAGGCGACAAAGAACCACAGCCGGTCCTTGACGATCGGTCCGCCGAGGGTGGCGGTCACATCCCAGAACTCCTTCTGGACGAACTCGGGGTATTCCGAGTCGGAGTTGATCTCCGAGTTGACCAGCGAGTCGTCAAACCAGTAGATGTTGACCCCGCCCTGGAACTGGTTGGACCCCGACTTGGTCACCATGTTCATCGCCGCGCCGAGCATGTTGCCGTACTCGGCGGGGGCGCCGATCCCCATCACCTGGACCTCCTGGATGGAATCCGGGTTGACCCAGATCCAGGATGTGCCGGTCTCCGGCGCGGTGGTCTCGATGCCGTCGATGAACCAGTTGTTGGACTGGACGTTCGAGCCGGCGGCAACCATCCGATCCGAATCCTCGGTTGCCAGACTGACATCGGGCGCGACCGCGATGATGTCGTAGAAATTCCGCGTGGTCGGGAGGTTCTTGATGAAATCGGCGGAGTAGTTGGGCGCTGGGGCTCGAGCTGGTGGCGTCCAGCAAGGGCCTTTCAGCGGTGACGACCACCTCCTCCGAGAATTCCCCCTGCATGATGAAGTCGGCGGTACCCGTCGTGCCGAGGCCGACGGTGACGCCTTCGATGGTCTGGGATCGAAATCCGTTCAGGTCCGCTTTCACGGTGTAGACGCCGGGCGGCATCGCGGCAAAACGGTAGGCTCCCGTGTCGCCCGTGACCGCGGTCCGCGAACCACCCATCAGGGCATCGCTGCTGGCGGTGATCGTCACCCCCGGCATCGGAAAACCTTCAAAATCAGTGGCTTGACCGAGAATTCGGCCGGTTCTGGTCTGCGCCGAAGCCGACAGACTGAAGAGGAGCAACACCCCGACGATCATCAAAACGGTGCGATTACGCCTGCACATACTTCTCCTCCTTTTCAAAGAAAACAACCAGGGAGTCCGGTGACCCGTGTCGGCGACACGGTCCCCTTCCTCGTACGATACGTGCCGATCTCCGGGGCGCACCTAGGGTGCACCGGGTCATCACGGTGTCTTTGTCTCGATCGAGCCGAGTTTGCCAACCGATCCCGTTCAGCGACTCTGTTGATTCACGGATCGACTCGCCGGCCGCGGAAGACGTCCTGTTCATCACGGGCGATACCGGAACTTCCACCCTTTGGAGGTCGGCACACCCGAAAAAACGATGGAACAATTCACATTGTGGTTCCTTGACCCATATTGTGGAGCTGACACATATAATAAACCATACGGCGAGGAAAATGCGAAAGGAAACTAAATATCAACATTTCTGATCAAGGGTTCGCGAAGGAATCCGCGCCCGATGTCATCCTGATCGAAGGCCACATCGGAATGGGAGAGGCGCCGTGAGAATCACCGGCGTCATCTCCTGGCGGGAGTTGGTTCCCCTATCGCAGCCATACGAAATCTCCACGATGCGGATCGACGCGGTCGATCTGCTTTTCCTGCGCATCACCACCGATGAAGGGGTTGAAGGCTTGGGGTCCGCCTCGCCGGCAGAGGATGTCACGGGAGAGTCCCCCGATGCCTGCGAGGCGGCCCTGGACGAGACCCGGCTGGAGTGGTTGCTCGGCCGAGACCCGAGCTCGCCCGAATATCTTTTGGGGAAGCTCGCGCGGTCGCATTCGACAACTCCCGCCGCCCGTGCGGCCGTCGACATGGCGCTCTACGATCTTGCAGCCCGCATCAGGGGCGTGCCTCTGGTCGATCTCCTCGGCAGGCGCCACGACGCACTGCCGACATCGGTGACGATCGGGATCTCGGCGGTCGAGGAGACCATCGCCCAGGCCGAGGAGTACCTCGGCCACGGATTCCGCTGTCTGAAAGTGAAGACGGGCCGCTCCTTTGCCGAAGACAGCGAGCGCCTGGCCGCCCTCCGCGAACGGGTCGGACCGGAGATCGCCATCCGAATCGACGCCAACCAGGGTTGCAGTCTCGAAGAAGCTCGCCGCCTCGGCTCGCTGGCGGAGGATCTCGCCCTCGAGCTCGTCGAGCAACCCTTCCCGGCGGCGTCCGACTCGGCACTACGATCGCTGCCCTGGTCCGTGCGGCGGATCATCGCCGCCGACGAAAGCCTGCACAACGAGAAGGATGCCGAAGCTTTGGCCGTCGCGCCACCCGCGTGCGGCATCTTCAACATCAAGCTCATGAAGTGCGGCGGCATCCGGCCGGCGCTCGCCATCTCGGGGATCGCCGGATCCGCCGGGATCGACCTCATGTGGGGCTGCAACGATGAGAGCGTGGTGAGTATCGCGGCCGCCCTCCACGCCGCCTACGCCTGCCCAAATACGAAGTACCTCGATCTCGACGGCTCCTTCGATCTCGTTCGTGATCCTGCCAAGGGTGGTTTCGTCGTCGAGGACGGCTTGATGCGATTGCTTGACCGACCTGGTCTCGGGGTCGATCTCATCGAGTGATCCCGACACCACCGGTCTTCTCCAACCCAAAGCCCTCAGGACCTGACGTCCCCAGCGCTCAAGCCCTCAATCCCCTGCTATCATCGGCCGACTCGGCGCGGGAGGGATCTTGCACGACACCATCGACTACGCCGAGGTCGGCCTCCGGGTCGGCCTCGAGGTCCACCAGCAACTGCTCACCGAAAAGAAAATGTTCTGCCACTGTCCGGCGGGGCTCTATACCACCGAACACGACGGGTCGATCCTGCGCCACATGCGGCCGACCTTGTCGGAACTCGGCGAGTACGACGGCACGGCGCTGATGGAGTTCAAGACCCGAAAGAACATCATCTATCTGCTCCACCGCTCCAATACCTGCACCTACGAGATGGATGACACGCCGCCGTTCCTCGTCAATCAGCAATCCCTCGATGTCGCCATCGAGCAGTGCCTCATGCTTGGCTGCGACATCGTCGACGAAGTCCACATCGCGCGTAAACAGTACCTCGATGGGTCGATTCCAACCGGATTCCAGCGCACCGCCATCGTCGGAGTCGAGGGCCGGCTGCCGTTTCGCGGCCGTGAGATCAGCATCACCCAGGTCAGCGTCGAAGAGGATTCCTGCCGCGAAGTCTCCGATCGCGGCCACCTCATCGTCTGGCGCACCGACCGCCTCGGGATGCCGCTTATCGAGACCGTCACCGGGCCCGACCTCCGGACCCCGGAGGAAGTTGAGGAGGCGATCCTCCTCGTCGGCCGGGTCTGCCGATCCACCGGTCACGTCCGGGTGGGGATGGGCGCCAGCCGCCAGGATGTCAATGTCTCGGTCCGCGGCGGGCGCCGGGTCGAAATCAAGGGTGTGCCCAAGGCGGGCTGGGCGCCGCGCCTGGTCCATGGCGAGGCGGTGCGGCAGGTCAATCTGCTCGAGCTTCGTGACGAGCTGCACCGACGTGGATTCACCTCTGCTGAGGACATCCGCATCGAGCATCGCGACGTGACCGAACTGGTGGCCGGTTCTACCGCCAGGGTCCTCAACCGCGCGACCTGGGAGCTTTTCCTCGCCGGTGACGATCGCCGGCCCGGGTTCGAGTGCGGCGCGGGCTCCTTCTGCGTCCGCGCAGTCAAGATCGCTGGGGCCGCCGGCACCCTCTGCTGGCCGACCCAGCCTGACAAGACCTTCGCCGACGAACTCCGCGGCCGGTTGCGGGTCATCGCTGGACTCGACCAACAACCGATCCTCCTCGACTCGGAAGACTGGCCCGTGGAAGCGGCCGGCGATCTCCAGCGGGTCCGCACCGAACTCGGCTGCGCCGATGCCGACGCCGTGGTCGTCGTCTGGGGCGCCGATCAGGACACCCTCACTGCTGCTGAGGAGATCCGCCTGCGCTATGTCGACGCCACCGACGGCATCCCCAACGAAACTCGACAGCCGTTTGAAGACGGCGCCACCGATTTCGAACGCATCCTCCCCGGTCCCGACCGGATGTACCCCGACACCGACAGTCCACCGCAGCGGATCACCCGCGAGAGGGTCGAAGCACTGCAGGCGCCGCTGCCGGAGCCACCGTGGATTCGAGAGGATCGGTATGCGGCGGCTGGGGTCCCGCGGTCGGTGATCCACTACCTCATCCGCCGTGGCGGCGCACGTCTGGTTGATGCCGTGGTTGAATCTGCTTCAGTGGATCTTCGGCGCGCCTGTTTCTTTTTCGGGGAACGGGTCAAGGGACTGCGTCGAGCCGGGGTCGACGTGGACGCGATCCCGATCTCGAGCTGGGTCGATTTCTTCAAACTCACGGGCTGGCATCCTGCTCTCTGGGATATTCGAGATGAGCTGGTACGGTGGATGGCAGAAAATCCAGAGGAAGAACTCGAGACCTATGCGCGCCACTACGGGTACCGCATGCGACCGTTCGGGTGGGAGAATGAGGTTGCCAAACTGTGCGACAAGATGATCGGTGATTTTGTTCAGGTCGCAGAGGAGCCCAAGACCCAAGAAGACATGAACCGCATCTATGGTGTGGTCGACCGCCACCAGGGATGGCAGATTGATGTCGTAGATCAGGTGAGAACAGCGACCCTAGATCACTCTGACGGAACCGATTTCCAACGGGTGCATTTCTTGATGGGTCTCGCGATGAACAGGTTTCGCGGCAGAGTGCACGAGTATGAGATCAGGAAAGTGATCCATGCCGAGATGAGAGCTTCCCATGAATGATTCCAAGACCGATCCCCTCAAAGGCTATCGCGGCCGCGCCCGCGCCCGCCTGGAGGAACTCGGAATCCGGGTGTGGTCCGACGTTCGGCTGGTTAACACCGCCGGTAGCGTCTTCGAAGGCGTCGTGCTGCCCCGCTCGGGTAATTTCGACGATCTCCACATCGTCCTCAAGCTCAAGACCGGCTACAACGTCGGCGTCCACATCGACCGGGTGGAGAGCATGGAGGAACTGGGCTACAAAGAAGCCCACTACAAGATTCCCGAGCAGGAGTTCCCCGTCAGCCCCGATCTGCCGAGCGTCACCCTGCTCGGAACCGGTGGCACCATCGCCTCGCGGCTCGACTACCGTACCGGTGCGGTGATTCCGGCCTTCACTCCCGGTGAGCTCTACGGTGCCGTTCCCGAACTCGCCGACATCTGCAACCTCACGACCCGCAAGATCTTCGGTGTCTTCTCCGAGAACATGAGCTGGCCCCAGTACCGCGAGCTCGCCGAGAACATCGGCCGGGAGATCGAAGGCGGCGCCGCCGGAATCGTCATCGGCCACGGCACCGACACCATGGGTCACACGGCGGCGGTGCTGAGTTTCATGGTCCAGGATTCGCCGGTGCCCATCGTCATCGTCGGCAGCCAGCGTTCCTCCGACAGGCCGTCGTCCGACGCCGCCCTCAACCTCATCCACGCGGTCCGCACCGCGGCCTACGGTGAGATCGCCGAGGTCCAGATCTGCATGTTCGGCCCGACCTCGGACCGCTACGGTCTGCTCCACCGCGGCACCCGCTGCCGCAAGATGCACTCGTCCTACCGCAGCACCTTCCGCACGGTGGGCGACATCCCTCTTTCCATCGTCAGCCGCGACGACTTCACCATTCTCAACGACGACTATGTCCGCCGTGACCCTTCACGCCAAGTGAAGGTCGACACCGCCTACGACGACCGGGTCACCATCCTCTACTACTACCCGGGGATGAAACCCGATCTCGTGGATGCGCTCGTGGAGAAGGGCTACCGGGGGATCGTCATTGCCGGCACCGGCCTCGGCCACGTCAACAGCCCGCTCTATCCGGCTCTCGAGCGCGCCGCCGCCGCCGGGGTCCACGTGGTGATGACGGTGCAGACGCTGTGGGGCTTCGCTCAGATGTATGTCTACGAGACCGGCCGCGATCTCATGGACATCGGGGTGGTGCCGCTTGACAACATGCTTCCCGAAACCGCGCTCATGAAACTCGGCTGGGTCCTCGGCCACACCGATGAGCACGAACGGGTGATGGAGATGATGCGAAAGCCCATCAGCCACGAGATCACCGAACGCGAACCGCACAACGGGTATCTCATCCTCCAGGGCGGTCTGCCCGAGACCGAGGAATTCGTGAAGTCACACTGGAAGTGACCACCATGCGGCCGATGGCAGCATTGTGGTCCGGGTTATGATCGTATCCATGACACGTTCGACAACTGAAAGCAGCCCACCGTCGGAAGCCCGCATAGCGCGGTATCCGCTGCACATCACTCTGGCCGCTGTCTTCGTCACCGCCCTGGTCATCTTCGGGGTGACGGTGATCGCCTACAGCTATATCCAGGGGCGCCGTGTCGAACTTCTCGGAGCCGAGGATCTGATGGACCGGATCGGCCGCCAACTGAGCGCCGATATCGCCGGCCTCTATCAGCCGGCCCAGGGTCTGGTGGACATCACCTCCAGGAGCGCTATCTGGGCCGGCGATTCGCTCGAGGAGCGTTTGCTCGCGCTGCCGCCGGTCGCCGAGGCGCTCCAGCTGAACTCCTCGATCTCCGCCTTCTACATCGGCTACGAAAACGGTGATTTCTTTCTCATCCGAACCCTCGATCAGAACCAAGTGGCCGGCGAGACTCTCGAGGCGCCCAAAGGCAGCGCCTACGCGATCCAGAGCATTGAACGAGGCCCTGTCGAAGCGGTGGGAACTCTGCTTTTCTACGACGAGAAGCTGCAACTGATAGACCGGCGTCCCCTCGAGGGAAACGATTTCGATCCCCGGGAGCGCGACTGGTATCGCCTGGGCGCAGCGTCCGACACCCAGATCGCTACCGACTTCTACATCTTCTTCACCACCGGTGAAGTGGGGCTCACCTTTGCCCGCCGGCTGTTCAACGGCGGCGGCGTGGTGGGCGCTGACATCGCCCTCGAGACTCTGGAGGCCGGTCTCGCCCGCGAACGCATCACTCCGTCGAGCAGGCTCGCCATCGCCGATCGGACGGGACGGGTGATCGCCCTGTCCGAGGCCGAGCTCACCTCAGCGTTACCAACAGGGTCCGAGCCTGGCTCGATCTCCATGCCACGGCTCACCGATCTCGACGATCCAGCATACCGGGCTCTGGCGGAGCGACTCGGCGGCGCCGAAAACTCGAACCGGTTCGAGTTGGAGGTCGACGGTGAAAGCTGGCTCGCATCGGCCACCGCGCTCCCGGTCAGGTCGGACCAGGAGATCCTCCTCCTCACGGCGATCCCGGGCCGCGAACTTCTCGCCGATGTCGACCGGATTCGAAACCGCAGCCTGCTCATCTCAGGGGTAATCCTCGCCCTCGCCGTCGCGCTCGTGTTGTGGATCTCCCGCAACGTGTCGAAGTCTCTCCGCTCCCTCGCAGCCGAGGCTGCCGATATCCGCCGCTTCAAGCTCGGACGATCGTTCAAGGCGACCTCCCGCATCACCGAGGTCGCCGAGCTTGCCGAGACCATGTCGGTGATGAAGGACTCGCTGCAACAGTTCTTCAAGATCTCGCGAGCCCTGTCGGCGGAGAAGGACCAACGCCGGCTGCTCGAGATGATCCTTCGCGAGGCCTGCAAAGTCGCCCACGCCGATGGCGGCGCGATCCTCATGTTCACCGACGACGAGTCCTCCCTCGAGGTCGCCATCCTCGAAATCGACCGCGCAGAGGTCCACTTCGGGGGCACGAGCGAGGTCGAACCACCGTTCGCTCCAGTCCCGGTTCACTCTGACCTTGATGTCGCCGGCCGACCCGGTCTCGATGGCGAGACCGCCAGGGAGTTGACGACGATCAGGATCAACGACACGGCGGACGATTTTCGTTTCGATCTGCGCCGGATTCACGAGCGATTTGATCACGACGACTACCAGTGTCGATCGGTGATGAGCGTGCCTCTCGCCGACCAGAAGGGAGATCTCGTCGGGCTCATGCAACTGGTCAATGCCAGGGACACCAGCGGAGCCATCGGCGTCTTCGATCCCGAGGTCGTCCCCTTTGTCGAAGCCCTTTCGTCCGATGCCGCGGTCGCCCTCGATCTTCGTCGCCTGCTCAAGGCCCAGAAAGACCTCTTGGAGGCCTTTATTCACGTGGTTGCGGGCGCCATCGACGCCAAGTCGCCCTACACCCACGGCCACTGTCAACGGGTTCCCGTGATCGCAAAACAACTGGCAAAAAAGGCGCACGAGGCCTCGACTCCCCCGTTCGACGATTTTCATCTCACCGAAGACGAGTGGTACGAACTCCACATCGCGTCCTGGCTGCACGACTGCGGCAAGATGACCACCCCCGAGTACGTCGTTGACAAATCGACCAAGCTCGAGACCCTCTACGATCGGATCCACGAGATTCGGACCCGGTTCGAAGTGCTCTGGCGCGACGCCGAGATCGAATACCTTCGCGTGCGGACAGAAGGGTTGCCCGAAGATCCGGAGGCGCACCGGCGCCTCGAGAACCGGTGGGACGAGATCCGCAAGGACTGGGCGTTCATCGCCGAGTGCAATCAGGGCGAGATCTTCATGATCGAGGAGCGGCTCGAACGCGTCGACAAGATTGCGTCACAGACATGGGAGCGCCACCTCGACGACCGAATCGGGCTGTCGCACGAGGAACTCGAGCGCAGGAAACGCGTCCCGGCGGCCAATCTCCCGGCCACCGAGTACCTCCTCGCCGACAAGATCGAGCACCTCATCGAACGACCCGGCGTGGGGCCGATCTTCGGCGACAACCCACACGGTTTTGACATGGATGTGCCCGAGTATCTCTACAACCAGGGCGAGATCTACAATCTCTGCATCCAGCGGGGGACCCTGACCACCGAAGAACGTTTCAAGATCAACGACCACATCATCCAGACCATCAATATGTTGGGACGCTTGCCATTCCCACGCGAACTCAAACGGGTCAAGGATTGGGCCGGAAACCACCACGAGAAGCTCGACGGCACCGGCTACCCGCGACGCCTCGGCGAGGCCGACCTATCGATCCCGGAGAGGGTCATGGCCCTCGCCGATGTCTTCGAAGCTCTCACCGCCACCGACCGGCCGTACATGAGGCCCAAGACCTTGAGCGTCGCGCTCAAGATCATGGCCACCATGCGCGACAGCGGCCACCTTTGCCCCGATCTCTTCGAACTCTTCCTCGACTCAGGTGTCTGGCGCGACTACGGCGAAAAGTACCTGCAGCCGGAGCAGATGGACGAGGTCGATCTGGAAAGCCTGCGGCAAGTCGTGTGCTGATGCATCGCAGAATGGGACACGAAGTCCTTCCGCGACCAAAAAACCAGGAGTCAACCCACAAAGAGAATCCGTGCAATTAGCGTTCATCCTTGCCGATCCATGTTCCATAGCGATGAGGTGGCGGGTTCGCCCCGCCGCGGTTGTTACACCGAATCACCCGGCCTCTTCGGCCGGTCCGTTCAGCTCGACTCGGAGCAAAAGCGTTTGCTCTTGGATGGCCTTGTATTTGGGATTGAGGAGCTGGGCACCGTCAAAGAACCTTCCGAGGGTCCGTTCGATGCTCTCGAGCAACTCGGCGGCCTCGGTCGTCCTCTCCCGAGCGAGCGCTTTTTCGGCTGAGAGCAGCCGCCTCTCGAGATCGGCCACATCGGGCTCGTGGGATCGGAAGCTCACCTTGAGATTCGACTCCATGATGGGAACCTGACCCGGCCGGGTGATCCGTTTCGAAAAGGGACCGAGGCTGGTGAAGACGAAGACCAGCTCGTCGAGCCCGATCTCGATTCCCCTCTCCTGCGCGGACAGGAGCCGCTCGGGCGAATCGTTGTGTTGGAAGATCACGTACTTCCAGACCACCTTCATCGGAGTCGAGGATCCACGGGCCGCTGCCGCGGCCGATTCCATGAACGCGAAGGCCTTGGCGAAGGATCCATCGACCCGGTAGATCTCGTATGACTCCTGATCCGACCCGTCGATGGAACACACGAATTCGTTGATCCCACAGTTCGCGTATTCGGGATTCCATGCGAAGTTGGCGTTGGTGTTGACGGTGAGGTGGGCATCCGGGTAGTAGGACTTCGCCATCCGGGCCAGCCCCGGAATATCCGGATGCATCAAGGGTTCGCCATGACCCTGAAAACAGAACCTCTCGACCGTGACCCCTGATCCCCGGAGATCGCGGAGGATCTTCTCCAGGACCGCCGGATCGAGGGACCTCGGAGTCGGTGAGAACTTGCGGACATGACGCGGAATGCATCCCGGGCAATCGAGGGCGCAGCGGTAGGACGGCTCGACATGCAGGGTCTTCATGATCTTCTGATCGACGTTTCGGGACGAATGCTCGACATCGGTCTCGAGGCAGATGCACCGGCTGCAGTGGTCGGGAAACGGGAGTTTTCGCTCGTACATCGACAACCGAATATGGTCGAAGACCGGTCCGTAGAAAACATCCTCGGAGTAGTGGATGGACTCGTCGAAATCCTGGATGGTGGTCTCCGCCCCGGCGTCGTCCCAGCACGAGAGGGCTCCCCAGGCGCGCACAAACATCGATTCCACCGCCGGGCAGTACATGGCCCGCCGGGCGGTGCGGCTCTCCCTCGTTCCCCACCGGCCCTCGTTGGCGCCATAGAGCACGTAGTGACGGATGGCATCGATTTCGGTCGTGACGCCCGACTCTGCGAGATCAGAATAGCGTTCGAGGTAGACCCGCCAGTCGAATCCGGCCGGAACCCGCGTGAGGAGCTCGGCCAACGAGTCTTCGAGCTTTGTCGCGAGGGGAGGCGGGGGCGGACGGAGACGACGCATCACCGCGTCTGGAATCGCCGCCCGAACGGCCCGACGCATGACAAAGGGCACATTGATGGTGAGCCGTGATTCGTCGGGTACGACGGCCCCGCGCTTCATTGTTTCAACGACACGCTTAGGACGATCCGCGGCCCGAACTCCGGCCTTGAGATCGGGCTGAAGCAGGCCGTCTACTGAGCCTCGATCCATCGCACGCCGCACGCTCTCGAATGCTGTCTCCACCGCCCCGCTCAGAATCTCGAGATCCTCGCCGGTGTGGGCGGCGCTCACCAGGAAGATCCCGGTGGTCAGCACCCTTTTGCGCGCGAGCTCCTGGATGAAGAGCCAGCGCATTTCCCGTTCCGAGAGTCCGGCGGCTGGCCGGAAGAGCACCTGCGGCCGAGGAGCGTGGCCGACGATCTCGATGTCGATCCCGGCGGCTTCGGCCGAGTATTCGAGCAATTGTCGGAGCTGCAGCCCGGTGGTCTCGAGCGCGGAACACACGTTGCGGTCTCGGATTTCCGAAATGGTGGCGGCCGCCGCGGCGAGCGACACCACCTCCGATCCGAAGGTCATCCCGAATCTCGTTGACGGGAGCTCCGACATGATCTCGCTGGTCCCGACCAGCGCAGAAATGGGCAGGCCGTTAGCCATGGCCTTGCTGAAGCATGCGAGATCCGGAACAACCCCGTAGTGCTCCTGGGCGCCACCAACCGCCAGCCTGAATCCGGTGACCACTTCGTCAAAGATGACCACCACCCCGCGTCGACGGCAGAGATCGACCAGTCCCGCGAGAAAGTCGCCATCGGGCAACGGGATGGCCGCCGGGTCGATCATCACCGCCGCGACACCGTGCTCATCGCCATCGAGGATGGCGCCGAGAGCCTCGAGATCGTTGATCGGCAGGTCGCTCACGGCGCCGCGGAATGACTCGGGGATGCCTCTGATCGCCGGATCTGATGCGAGGCACCAGTCGTGGAATCCGTGGTATCCACGCATGAGCACCCGGTCCCGCCCGGTGATGGCCCTCGCCAGTCGAGCGGCGCCGGTTGTCGCGTCGGATCCGTTTTTACCGAAAGCAACCTGATCAGCGCATGGAATCACGGTCTGAAGGAGGTGCTCGACCCTGGCATAGGCCTCGGTTCGAATACCTGTTCCGATCCCCAGTTGAAGCTGATCCCGGATTGCATCGAGGACCCTCGGGTGGTCATAACCGAGGATGTTGCTGCCCCAGCCGGAGAGAAAATCAACCCATTCCCTCCCGTACGAATCCACCAATCGCGCCTGAAACCGCTTTTGAACGAGGGTCGGGTGAACCGCCGGGCTGGGGCACCAGTCCGCGATCGGCGCGACGTGGGACGGCCCATCCGATTGGAGGATTCGAGTATCCGGCATGGCTGACCTCTGGACCGGTCTACGAATCTCCAGCCTCAACCGTTGGTGCCGGTCGCTCGGTCATCAGACCCATCAGCGCATCCTCGAGGTGTTCGATCTGATCGGCGCCGAGGCGCTGTCCGGCCAGGCTGACGAGGTAGAGGGCGCCACCGAGGACAACCGCCAACGGCAGGCTGAGCAGGGCCCACGGAGTCTGGTCCATGGCCCACTGGGCATATCCCCAGGTGAGGCCGACCAGCAGGCTGAAGCCGAGACCGAAGGAGAGGAACATGTAGAGGGTCCAGACATGCGGGTGGGGCGCAAAACGACCCCGCACCACCGCTCCGCCCTCGTCAGCCTCTTCCGCGGTCACGCTGAGCCAGGGCGACCAGACCCGTTGCTCGGTTTCGGGCACAAAAAGCTCGGCATGGCGGCCGACCGACACCCCGGTGCAGTTCGGGCACTCGGGCAGGCGTTCGCGCAGCTTTGCCATGACCCGGTCAGGGTCGTCGGCGAGCTCGAGCTCGAAACGGGGGCGAACGCGTGGTGCTGTCATCTTTGATACGAGATCAGGAATCAATTGTAGCGCATCGGGGATTGTCCCCGATGCTGGATGCTGGATGCTGGGTAGGAGTATTGCATCGCCGGAACGCGGTTCTGGCCTCGACCGGGGTGCCGGGTTCGACATTGTGCCGGAACGACCAACCGGCCCCGCGTCGCGTACCGCACAATGTCCAACCGGGCTCCCGCGGGGAGCGCCATGAGATCTGCTCTCCCGGCGTAGAGGCAGGCCGCCGGCGCGCCATCGGCGTGGTCGCAGCCCTCCCCAACAACCCACGAGTGACCACGCCGATGGTGCGACGCTGGTCTGCCGTGACGCCAAAGCGTCACGGCAGACCAGAAGGCCGGTGACGAGGGCAGGGTCCGGAACAGAGACAACGACCGGGACAGCGGCAGGTCTCAGGGTCCGGGACAGCATCAGGGACAGCGCCCGAAGCCCTCCAGGACCCGCGAAAAACCCCGCCCCAACGGGGTGCCGGGTCCGTTTTTGTGCAGGAACGACATCCCGGCAACGCCTCGCCTCGCGCACAAAATGCGGACCGGGCTCCCGCGGGGAGCGCCATGAGGTCTGCTCTCCCGGCGTAGAGGCAGGCCGCCGGCGCGCCATCGGCGTGGTCGCAGCCCTCACAATCAACCCACGAGTGACCACGCCGATGGTGCGACGCTGGGCCGCTGGGACGCAAATGCGTCACGGCTGCCCAGAAGGCCGGTGACGAAGAAACGAGGAGCCGTAACCGAGAAACGAACGCCGTACTTGTCCCGGGTTAACCCTCGACTGATACCGTCGTCTCCGACATACTCGGACCGTGATTCTCAGACGGTCACTGCTGTTCCCCTGCGTTGTTGGAACGCTTCTCCTTGCGTTGGAGAGCTGTGGTGGGAAAAAGGAGACCACTCGACCGCTGGTCGATTCCTTCCACGCCGCCGATGTACTGGTCGAACGCCATGTGCTTTCGGATCCTCGCTCGGTTGACCGCAATCGTCTCTTGCGAGGCTGGCGGTTTCACCGTCAATCGGGTGGTCATCGGTGGGTTCCCAGCGGCCCCGAGTCCGTGGTCGAGTTCGTCAATTTGAAGAAACGGCCTCGAAGTCTGGAGCTCCAGGCTGCAGTCGATGATCCAGGCACCCAAACCCGGGTTCGGGTCCGGTGGAAGGACCGCGAACTCGGCGAGTTTGAGATCACCGAGCACACTTCGATCCCCCTTCCAGCCGATCTTCCCTTGGGCCGAATTGCCATCGTCCTTGAATTCACAGATACGGCCGGGATCGCAATCGAGCGAATCTCGATTGCTCCTTGCCTGGCGCCCGGCGAGGTCCTCATTGAGGCCAATGAAATCGAGCAGAACGGTTGGTCGGTGGTCGAGGTGGTTCGGCGGGTGCAACCCGGAGCGCGGATGATTGTCGGCTTCGAGCCTCCCATCGGAACTGATTCTCGTCAGCGGTTCTCCATCACGGTGGATCGCGGGCTCGGCGATCCCCGAGAGGTCTTCTGGTGGCGGTCCGGCGAAACGTCGAATTCCACATCCCTGCGGACGATCGACGCGCCCCTGGGCAATGAAACCGGATTCGTCCGGATCAGGTTGATCGGGGAGGGCCACGGACGGCCCGCACGATGGATCGAACCGCGGATCATCGAGCGCGAAAAACCCCCGGTGCCTGCCGATCTCCCGTCCATCGGCCCGCCACCACGCCTCGTCGTGCTCTATGTCATGGACGCCCTCCGAGCGGATCACGTCGGACACCTCGGCGACGGTGGCCACAAGACGCCGAACATCGACAACCTCGCGGCCGAGGGCGCCACCTTCGCCGCCCACTTCGCGGTGGCCCCGAACACTCCACCATCGACCAGGGCCCTCTTCAGCGGTTTGTGCATGCTCGACGATCGTCAGCTCCCGCACCCGGGACCGACACGACTGGCCGAGGTCTATCGCGACGCCGGGTACCGCACGATCTCGATCACCGGCAATCCCCATCTTTCCGAGAACCTCGATCTCGGGTCCGGATTTGAATCAGTCGAGATGCTTCGGGTCCGTGAGGATCACCACCCTGATCACCCACCAACGGTCAACAACAGCGCCGAAATCCTCCACGAGGCCGCCCTCCGATGGATTGACGTGCTCGGACCCGATGAGCGTGGTTTCCTCTACATCCACTCCATGAACCCGCACAACCCCTACACGCCGCCTCGAGAACTCGCCGATCGCTTTGCCCCTCCTGGTGCATCAAACATCGACGGCCGCACCCGGACCCTCGTGGCTGTCCGTGATCTCAATCGTGATGTCGCCTCCGATGATATCGACCGGATCAAAGGTCTCTACACGGCCGGTGTCGCCTACAACGACGGCGAAATCGGCGTGCTTCTCGAACAGATCGACCGAAGGGTCGATCCGGACCAGGTCGTTTTCGCCCTCACCTCGGACCACGGCGAGGAGCTCTTCGAGCACAACGGCGTTCTGCATGGCTTCAGCCTCTACGATGAGATGCTTCGGATCCCATTGATCCTTCGATGGCCCGGACACGTTCCTCCAGGCAAGATCGACGCTCTGACGAACACCCTCGATCTTCACGCCTCAATTGTCGAGCTGGCGGGTGGATCGGCCGAGACCTCCACGGGTTCTTCGCTCTGGCCCTTGATCGGCGACCATGGGGCGCAGGACGCAGCCCCCTCTGTCACCTTTGCAGCCGCTCCGGGACTCTCAGGCGCGGTCATGGCCCGCTCGCATCGGTGGAAACTGATTCAGGTGCCCCGCACCGGCTTCGACCGCGGCATGGGAAAAGGCCGTGGAAGAAGCTGGGATGTGGAGTACGTCTTCGATCTCGTCAGCGACCCGGACGAGCAGAACAACATCGCCGGCACGGACGAACTGGAAGTTGCCTGGCTTCGAACCCGGCTGATGGCCTGGCTTGCGACCCAGCAGGCTTTACAGCCGGTGCCCGGCGATCAGGTCATGGATGACGAAACCAAAGGGCAACTCGAAGCCCTCGGTTACATCGTCGAGCAGTGATCCCGACGACGATTCGGGGTTTGCCGCGCCGACTGCCCAAAAATCACACAGATGGACACAAATGACATCGCACCATCGCACGGAGAGACCGCAGACAGATCCATCGCACCGGCGCGCTAGGGCAGGACGTAGAAGAGAACCGCGAAAAAGTGGAGAATGGTCCCCACGAGGACGAAGAGGTGCCAGATGGCGTGCCCGTAGGGCAGGCGGCGCCAGGCGTAAAAGATGGTTCCGACCGTGTAGGCGAGGCCGCCGAGAACCAGCAGGACCAGTCCGCCCGTGGGCAGCACCGCCAGCAGAGGTTTGACCGCCACGACGACGACCCATCCCATGGCCACGTAGAGCGCCAACGAAAGCGCCGGCCAGTGACGGGGAAACGCGATCTCGAAAATAATCCCGACAGCTGCCAAACCCCAAACCGCCCCAAAAAGCGACCAACCCCACGGCCCGCGAAGACTGACCAGAGTGAACGGCGTGTACGTGCCGGCGATGAGGAGGAAGATCGCGGCGTGGTCGAGGACCTGGAGCGCGCTCTTCGCCCTCGGGTTGGTGACGGAGTGATAGAGGGTCGACGCGGTGTAGAGCACCACCATCGCCGTACCGAAAATCGCGCACGAGACCACATGCCAGACGTCGCCGCGCAGCGCGGCCAGAGTGACGAGCGTCGCCAGCCCGCCGATGGCGAGCAGCGCACCCACACCGTGGGTGAGGCTGTTGGCGATCTCCTCACCGGTGGTGTATTGAACAGACCGGGCGTGTGGCTTCATCAAATTGAGTCCCAGGAGGCGGCGCGTGCTCATCATCCTCTTCGTTTGAGGAAACGGCAACCGAGTCAATGAAGTTCTCATCGAGCATGATGCTCCCGATGGGATCGAGGCAGGAATCAACGCTCGTAGGGCCATCGCCCGCGGGGACGCGGGCGCTACAAAACCACGAGTCATCTTGTAGCGCAGGCGTCCCCGCCTGCGATGGATCGCTGTAGTGAGGCCGGCTTCGTCGTCTTGCAGAATTCTTTTAAAGGCTCTCGTGGCAGCCCTCGACGATGCCGAGGATCGATTGAAGCTCCCGGATCTCATATGTCGGCTCGACTCCGTGGCCGTTGAGCGTGCCGGACGGGTTGTACCAACAGGTATCGAGCCCGTAGTTGGCGCCGCCGAGGATGTCCGAACCGAGGTTGTCTCCGATCATCAGCACCCGCTCTTTTGCAGGACGGCCGATTCGTTCAAAGGCGAAGTCGAAGATCGCCGGATCCGGTTTGGCGAGACCGATTTCTCCCGAAATCACGATCTCGGCAAAGCAATCGCGGATCGACGAAGCCGCGAATCGCGGCACCTGCACCTCCGCCAACCCATTGGTGATCAGCAGCATGCCGGACCTTGCCGGTCAGCGACGCGAACGAGACTCTCGGCGCCATCGAGCAGACGCGGTCTGGGCGCCGAGGATCGCGAGGTAGTGGCCGCTGAATTCCGCCGCGTCGGCGTCAGTCCGAGCTCGGCGAAGAGCCGATCGAAACGCAGCGGTCTTGAGTTCGTTCTGGCTCGATCTCGCCGAGCTCGAAGTCGCGCCAGATCCCGGCGTTGATCTCGCTGTAGAGCGGTCCGATCTCGGGCTGCATACGGCAATCCGCACGCCTCGAACGCCCCCTCGAGCGCCGCCGCCTCGGCGGCGTCATAGTCGAAGAGGGTGCCGTCGGCGTCAAAAAAGATCCAGTCATATTTCATGGACCTGCCTCCACAACCACCCGGTCGAGCACCACCGCCCCTTCGGGCTGACCCCGCATGGTCATGCTGAGCAAGTGACGACCCTGGTCGGGCACCCCGGGCACCTTCAAGCGGGCGTCCGGCGCGTCGCCCTGGACTCGAAGGCGAACGGGATCTTCGCCATCCCACCGAAGCTCGACCTCGGCGCCCTGCCGCGCGGTCCCGAGGAGCCAACCCTCGAGCCAGACCGATGCCCCGGCGGGCAGATGGAGTGGAACGGTCACGGCCTGGCCGTCGCGGAGCACCCAGCCGGGGCGGTGAGTGAATCGTGAAAAGGTACCCTCGGCCGGGTGCGGCGAGCCACCGTGTCGCCTTATCTGAGGGCTCTCGGCCTCGACGACCCGATCGGTCCGCAGTTCGATGGCGGCGACCAGCCCGGCCGCACCCAACAACCACAGCGTCATTCCTGCGGCGGCAACCCGCCGCAGTAGAAGCGGCTTCCATCGGGCCACCGTCCACACGGAAACAACCACCATCATGACCACGAGCGGGACTACCCAGGTCGCCGTTCGCGGCACCAGAAACGAAGGCACCAGCCAGGCCGTATCGACCAGATAGGACCGGGCGAGGGCGTCGGTGGCCCACCAACCACCATCCCCGGGGTTGAGGGAGAGGTGGGGTCTCGTCACCAGCACCCACCACAGGGCCAACGACGGAAGCAGGAGGACTTCGGCCGCGCTCCGCCATCGCCTCGGGTCCCGCAGAATCATCCCGCCGGCGAGGGCCACTGCGGGCAACATGGGCACCAGATACCGTGCCGGTGGGGAGCCACCGCCATACCACTCGAGCGAGTGCAGCAACGCCGCTACCGTCAGGCCGCACCCCAACAGGAGCATCCGCTCACCCGGACCGCCGCGGCGCCAGAGCGCCGCGACTCCTGCAAGAGCGACCAGCCACAGGGGGGCGGAAAAGAGCAGACCACCGGCGGGGTCGAAGGCCAGTCCTCCCACGACCCGCACAGCCATCCCCGGATCCGACGGCACGAGATGGTGGAGGCGACGATAAATCCCGAAAGGATGACCCATGGTCACGTAGCCCACTGCCGCCGACGCGGCCGCCGCTGCGACGAGAACCACAAAGCCGAAGACTCGACCCCGTCGGTTTCCCCACCAAGCGGCGAGCGCGGGCGGGAAGACGAGGAGACCGAGCCGCGTCTTGACCACCGTCGCGAGAAGGGCCCACGCAACCGCCGCCCATCGACCGCCACGCCCACCGGCCGCCGCCACCAGGATGGCCGCCAACGCCAACGCGCCCAGCAGCTCGACCCAGATCTGGGTCGCGAAGACCGCCACCGGATAGGTTGCCGCGAGGATCAGTGCAAGACCTCGAATCCGGGCCTCGGGCACCCCGAGCCGACGCGCCCGCCGCGCCACCAGAGCCACCGCAGCGGCGCCAATCAACGCGAGCAGCAGCAGCGCCCCGGTCCGCCCCGCCATCGCGAATCCCGGCAGCAGCAGCGCGCCGAGTGCCGGCGAGTGGAGCAGATCACCGTCTTGGTCGAAGATCGATTCCTGCGGGTGGGCCTCGAGATCGACGTTGTTGCCGAGATCGATGTCGCCGTCTCCGAGCACGGACTCCATTATGGCGAGGTGGAAGGGCTCATCGCCGTAGAGCGCGGGGGTCAAATGGGGAGTTGCCACGGCCAACGGCACGAGCAAGGCGGCCACCGCCAACGCGACTCTGCGGCCCCGCAGCCAGATCACCGCCGCTGGAAGCCATGCAGTGAGCAACGCGGCCAGGGCGAGATCCGGCCCGAGCCGTTCTCCCAGAAGACGGAGGGGCTCGACCGACGCACGGGAAATCAGGGTGCCGACGACGAGAATTGTCCAGGGAAGCACCGCGAAGGGCAACCTCCAGGCGCCCGAGGCGAATTGGACCACCGTCACCGCCAGAGCCGCAGCGACCAGCCACCAATCCATGGCGCGGTTACGTGGCGGGGTCGGTAGCGCTGCCCCCTCGGTTTCGAGGACGACGGTGACGTCGTCGGTGAGATCCGGATGCCGGGTCAGGTGCGGCACCACACCCGGCGGGACCTCGTAGACCGACCTCACCGCAGCCCACCAGGTGCGGCCCGATCCGATGGCCCCGGGCCGCCATACCGTCCCCGAGTGCCGGCGCGCCCTCACCCGATCGGTGAACCGCGTGATCGGGATAGACCACCCGATGGATCCTTTCGCCGACTCGAAACCAGGCAACCGCGGTTCCAGCGGCAAGATCCCGCGGCCCGTCGAGTCGGATGTCGAGCACATAGGGTGCGCCGGTTCCCGCCGGAAGATCGACATCGGCGAGCTCGCCGCCGAGAACAAAGCCCCGCCGGTCCGGCGTCGGCGCCAGCGCCGGACCCACGGCCATCAAGGCGGCCAGCCACACGACTCCTGCCAGACCCGGTGGCAACACCCGAGTCAGGACAACGGCGCCGACAAGCCAGCCGATGGCGGAGCCGCCGAGATCGGGGAAGACCCGATCGATCCCGAGCCCACCCCAGGCGGCGAGGGTGACGCCGAAAAGGGCTGCACCGACGAGGCCCGGCATCCAGCCCACTCCAGCGGTCTTCGCTGCTCTGGGATCGCCGAAGGGACCCATGATCAGCGCCATCAGGAGCACCACGGCGGCCGCAGCCGGTGAGGATTGCAACGGCGCCGCCGCGGCCAGCAGCGCCACGGCGATCCCGAGATCACGGCCGCCGAGTCGGGCGGCGGCCCATGCCACGCGCCGCACAGGCGCCGAAGACGAGCGCGATCCGCCACCATTCGTGGCCGACGAGACCCACCCCGGTTGCGGCACGGGCGGAGACAGCCAACAGCACCACCGACGAGCCCCGCCTCGCAACCGGGATGCGGGGCCAGGCGGCGGCGAGAGCTGCCCACGCCGCCACCGCCAGAAGCGGCGGGAGCAGCATCATGCGTTGGAGGGGACCGGCAAGCATCACCAATGCCCAGGCCGGGAGCACCAGCACCGCCTCGGCAGCGCGTCGGCGCCAACCGACGGGCGCCCACCATCCGGTGGGAACAAAGATGACCGCGACCGATACCGCCGACCACGCTGCTTCGACCGGGTCGATCCGACCGACAGCAGCCAACGTGACGGCCAGGATGGCGAACGCGAACGAAGATGCCATGGAAACCACTCTCGACATACTTACGGATCGCGCTTGCCGTTCGTCGTTCTGTGACATCGCCGTCAGTGTACCGCGCGCCGTCGCCGGGTTCGCGCTGTTCGCGCGAACCCGGGCCGGCGTACACTACCCCCGTGCAGGAAGACTCAAGCTACGCGGTTATCGTGGTCACCCACGACCACGTCGGGACGCTGCCCGCTTGTCTCGACGCGGTCGCGGCCCTCGAGCCTCCCCCGGTCGAGATCCTCGTGATCGACAACGCTTCATCGGATGGCTCGGCAGAGCTTGTCGAAGCACGCACCGACACCAGTCTTCGGCTGAATCGCGAGCGCATCAACACCGGCTTTGCCGCTGCGGTCAACCACGGGCTGGCCGAGACTTCTTCTCCTTGGATTCTGTTGCTCAACCCGGACTGCGCACCGAGACCGAATTTTGTCGCGCAGATGTTCTCCGCCGCCGAGCACGCGCCCAAAACAGACGAGATCGGTTCCATCACCGGGCGTCTGATCCGATCGACAGACGCAGCGCTCCGTCCGAGCGCCGTCCTCGATGCCGCCGGAATGGTGGTGACCTCATCGGGTCGGCATTTCGACCGCGGCGCCGGCGAACCCGACGACGGGCGTTACTCCCGTCCGGCGTGGGTTTTTGGCGGCACCGGAGCCGCCACCCTCTATCGCCGCGCGGCGGTTCACGATGTCGCCTACCCCGATGGTCAGATTCTCGCCGAGAGTTTCTTCGCATACCGCGAAGACGCCGAACTCGCCTGGCGCCTCCAGTGGCGCAACTGGCGGTGCCTGTATGCACCCGACGCCGTCGCCGTCCACGGCCGCGGCTTCCAGCCCGAGGCGGGCCGGCGCGGCCACGAGACCATCAACCGTCTGTCGGTGCGCAACCGGTTTCTGCTCCGGATGCACTGCGCCGATTGGGGCTGGCACCTGCGCTGCTTTCCCTGGTGGAAGCTCCGTGATCTTCTGGTCATCGGCGGCTGTCTGACCATCGAGCCGTCATCGCTGCCGGCGTTGGCCGAGGTCTGGCGGGGCCGATACGACGCCATGACCCGCCGGCGCTGGGTTTTGTCTCGGCGTAAGGCCTCATCCCGACGGATCAGTCGCTGGTTCCGTAAACGCCATCAGGTGGTTGAATTGAAAACGGAGGCGAATTGAAGGTTGCGATCCTCGGTACCCGAGGGGTACCGGCGAACTACGGTGGATTCGAGACCCTGGCCGAAGAACTCGGCCGGAGGCTTGCCGATCGCGGCCACCAGGTCACGGTCTACGGCCGCCGCGGTTTTATCGACCCGTCGTTGACGAGCTACCGCGGAATGCGGCTGGTCGTTCTTCCCTCGATCCGGACAAAACACCTCGAAACTGTCTCCCACTCCTGCCTATCCGCCTTGCACGCCGCTTTTTCTCGCTACGACGCGGTGCTGCTCTGCAACGCCGCCAATGCCCCATTCATCCCCATCCTCCGCTGGACCGGGATCCCGGTGGCCATCAACGTCGATGGCCTGGAACGAAAACGCCGCAAATGGGGCGCCGCGGGTCGCGCCTACTACCGCCTCGGTGAACGATTGTCGGCCTGGTTGCCGAACCAACTCATCACCGATGCCAGGGTTATCCAGCGCTACTACCGCCGCTTCTATGATCAGCCATCGGAGATGATCACCTACGGTGGCGATCTCGAGCCACCGACAACGTCGGCGACCCTCGAGCGTCTCGGTCTCGAGACCGACGAATACGTGCTCTATGTGTCCCGTTTCGAGCCGGAGAACAACCCCGATCGGGTGCTGGAGGCGTGGTCGCGAGTCACCGGCGACCGACGGCTCGTCATGGTCGGCGGGGCGCCCTACGCCGATGATCTGATCCGCAGGATGCACTCAATTGCCGACGACCGAGTGATCCTTCCCGGAACGATCTATGGCGAGGGCTACCGGGAACTGCTTTTCAATTGCCGGGTCTATGTCCACGCAACCGAGGTCGGCGGCACCCACCCGGCTCTGGTCGAGGCCATGGGCGCAGCGCGGCCGGTGCTGTACTATGACACGCCGGAGAACCGCGAAGTCGCTTCAGGTGCCGGTGCCGGCTTTCGATTCTCAGGAAGCGGTGCGTTGGAGACGGTCTTGAACGAACTGCTCGACGACGACGCTCGACTCGTGGAACTCCGCGAAGCAAGCCGGGTCCGGGTCGCCGAAAAATACCGCTGGTCGTCGGTGACCGACGCCTACGAAAAGGTACTGCAGTCACTATGCTGAAGGAGCGAGTCAGACTGATCGCCTACTGGGTGTGGACCACCGATCTGGTCCTCACCACGGTCGCATTCTTTCTTGCCTGGTGGCTCCGCTCCCACCTGTTGCCCCAGGTCTTCCCCGCGACCTTCCCGACCGAGCTCTATCCCTTTTCCCGTTACCTCGGACTTCTGCCTCTCGTGCTCGCCATCTGGACCTTCCTCCTGGTCACTCGCGAGGCCTATACCTCGCGTCGCACCGTGGCGCTCGCAATGGAAGCGTGGCAGGTGTTTCAGGTGGTGGGCGCAGGTGTTCTGACCTTGGCGGCGGCGGGGTGGCTGCTCCGGCTCGACTTCGTCTCCCGGCCGTTTCTCCTCCTCTTCGGCGCCATAAATTTGGCGCTCCTGCTTGCCGAGAAGATTGCCCTGAGACTCTCTGCCCGGCATGTTCGGAGTCGCGGGTTCAACTACCGCACACTGCTGCTCGTCGGGATCAATCCCCGATCGGAAGAAGTGGCCCGGATCATCGAGGACCACCCTCACTGGGGTCTCAAGCTGCTCGGCTTTGTCGCTCCCAACGGCAGCTCGCCCGAAACCGTCGCCGGCCTGCCCGTCCTCGGGCGGGCGGACGATCTGCCACAGATCCTGCAGAACGAGGTGGTTGACGAGGTCATCTTTGTTCTCTCGCGCCGCCAGCTCGAGGAGTTCGAAGAGAGTTTCCTCCTGTGCTCCGAGCTCGGCATCCGCGCCCGGGTCGCGCTCTACTTCCCGCACATGAAAGCGCGGGTGGTCCTCGAGGAGCTCGAGGGCATCCCGCTGCTGACGTTCACCAACACTCCCGGGGCGATCTTTCCACTCTTCGTCAAGTGGCTGGCGGATGTCGTCCTTTCCGCCATCCTGCTGGTCGTGCTCTCGCCGCTGTTGCTGTTTATCGGTTTGGCGGTCTGGCTGACTTCAAAGGGCCCCATGCTCTACACCCAGCAGCGGTGCGGGCTCAACGGTAGGCGCTTCAGGCTTTTCAAGTTTCGCACCATGTATGTCGGCGCCGACCAGCGTATGGATGAGGTCGCCCACCTCAACGAAGTCAACGGTCCGGCGTTCAAGGCGAAGCGCGATCCCAGGGTCACACCCATCGGGCGTTGGCTGCGACGATGGTCTATGGACGAGTTGCCACAGCTTGTCAACGTACTCAAAGGTGAGATGTCGCTTGTCGGCCCACGACCACCGATTCCCGCCGAGGTCGAGCAGTATGAACGTTGGCAACGGCGCCGGCTTTCCATGAAACCCGGGATCACCGGTCTCTGGCAGGTCTCCGGCCGCGCCGGAATCGACGACTTCGACGATTGGATCGCTCTCGATCTGCGATATATCGACCAGTGGTCCTTGTGGCTCGACTTCAAGATCATGCTCAAGACCATTCCGGCGGTGATTTTCGCTCGGGGGGCTACGTAGCTCTCTCCCCGAGAATGCAAACCGCCGGACCGGGTCCAGCGGTTTGCATTCTCGGAGGATGGGGTCAATCTATTTGACGATGACGAGATCCTTCATGGACACCAGAATGCAGATGAACTCCTGGATTTCTTCCTCGCTGTAACCCTTATTATTCATCGCCATACCGACATCATTGCCCGCAGAAAGGAAATCGGCCTTGCTCAGCTCGAGGTGGGCGTGTGACGAAGGCATGTCGCGGCCGGTGTAAACCTTGGGACCGCCGGTTCCGGTCGAGACGAAATCGGCGACATTCTTGGCCAGCTCTTGATCGTCGACTTCGTCCATGAACCGGTCGAAGTCCGGATTGATGTGGTGCAGACGCACGATCTCGGCGGTGAGCTCGAGGATCGCGTCGTACTCACCGAGCCGGTAGTAAAGCGGCTTGTCCGTCTGCCTCGCGACACGGGCGTCTTCGCTGTCGGCGCACATCTGCACGAGTCCGGCCATCTGCTCATCCACGGTTGACGAGTCTCCCGCGACTGCGAGGCCGGTCGACACGAGTCCGACAGCGACGATAGCCATCATCCTGAGTATTCTTTTCATCATTTCCTCCTTGTGCTCAATGTTGTTGGTCCAACCCTGTCAATCGATACCGAGCAACTTGCGGTGATCGAGAATCGAGTTCGTCGTCAGCCGGGTCCCTAACGACCCGAAACCAGAAAGATTGAGACGCCTTTTCAAAAGACAGTACCACAAATCAACCGCAACAGAGCCGACAACGCTAGCCAAACTCCGAAAACCCCATCAGGCTGGGCCGGTCCAGCCTGATGGGGTTTTCGGAGTTTTCGATCTTCAATCAGGCATTACGTACGCGTAGTTCGATGAGCCCCTGGTGATGCAATGCGGTGGCGAAGAGGGCGAGGCGCTGCTCCATCCCTTCGGATCGGTCGGGGAAGGCCTCGGAAGTCGCCGAAGCAATCTCCCCCAGAGTCTCTCCACCCTCCATGCGTTTCCAGACAAAGCTACCGAGGTCGTCGAGCCTGATCTTGGGGTGCGACATGAGCCACCTGAGATGGTCGAATGCACCCTTTAATCCCCGAGTCGCGGGTTTTGGCCGCTCCACGACGACCCGCACGTCCCCATCAGCCCGCCAGGGGCCGAGCCGATGGGGCAGGCAGCTCAGAATTTCGTCTTCGCCGGGTTGGCTCACGAGCGCGATCGGTGGATCGGCAGCCAGACGAGAAGAACCAAGAGCAGCGGATAGACCAGAAGGCCGGCGCCGAAACTGTTGCCCAGGGTCGGTAGCAGGTGCTCGGTCTCGGACATCCCCAGCTTGGCCTGCTCGTAGAGCACGATAAAGGCAAGCAGCACGGCCATCAAGCTCTGACCGGCGATGAGGCCCGACGCCACCAGCACCCCCGAGTTCTCGGCCTTCATCTTCTCTTCCTCGGCAGCACCCCGGCGCGCCAGGAACCAGTCCATGATCGCGCGGAAGAGACCGCCGGCGAAGACCGCCGAGGTCGTCGGAAAGGGCAGGTACATCCCAACCGCGATGAGCATGGGCGCCGGCGCCTTGATGAGGATCAGCGCGACGCCGAGGAACATCCCGACGATGACGAGCGGCCAGGCCATCTCGCCGCCGACGATGCCTTTGCCCATGAGCGCCATGAGTCCGGCCTGCGGCGCGGGCAGCTCCGGCGATCCGATGGTGTAGGCCTGGTCGAGGACCATGAGCAACACCGGCATGGCGAAGGCTGCGGCGACGACACCGATGAGTTCACCGACCTGCATCTTCCACGGCGTTCCACCAAGGATGTGGCCGACCTTGAAGTCCTGCATCATATCGCCGGCGACTCCCGCTGCGCAGCAGACCACGCCCGACACCCCTAACACCGCGGCGAGCCCGTGCACCCCGGTGACCCCCATGAGAACCATGAGCACCGCCGAGATCACCAGCGCCGAGAGCGTCAGCCCCGAAATCGGGTTGTTGGAGTTGCCCACCAGACCGACGAGGTAACCGGCGACGGCGGCGAAGAGAATGCCGAGAACCAGCATCACCGCGGTCAGCACCACTGCGCCCCCTGTTGAGGCCGAAAAGTAGCGATAGAGAAAGAACATCGGGATGGCCATGACTCCGATAGAGACCATGATCCACTTGAGGTTGAGGTCCTGCTCGGTGCGTTCGAGAGCCGGAGCGCCGGCGTCACCGCCCTTGACCGCGGCGTAGACCTTGGTGATGCCGCTGATGAGGGACTCGCGCAGGGTGTAGAGGGTGTAGAACGCGGAGACGATCATGGTCCCCACTGCGAGCGGTCGGATCTGACGGAACCAGACATCCACCGCGAGCCCGATGAACCCGCCCTCTGCGACCCCTGCCGAGACCGCCGGGTTGAGGAAAAGCGCCAGGGGAACGAGGACCAGCCAGCCGGCGACGGCGCCGGCGAAGAGAATCGCCGAGATTCTCAGACCGACGATATAGCCGACCCCCATGACCATGGGCGAGGCCTCCGGGGTCGAGAGCAGGATGCCACCGGCGTACTCGATCTTGTTGCCGACGATCTCGATGGCCGATTTGGAAAAATGTTGAAAATGCTGCGCCTTGTCCTTGATGAAGTGGATACCGGCGTCGTTTTTAAAGAGTTCCCAGACCGCGGCGATCCCCATGGCGCCGAAGACCAGACCGGCGCCGGTCTGACCCTTCTGGCCCGCCTTGACGATCTCCGATGCGGCGACGCTCTCGGGGAAGGGCAGATCGGCCTCCACCACGAGGGCGCGTCGGAGGATGATGACGAAGAGGACCCCGAGAACCCCGCCGATGAGCATGATCAGCGTGGCGTCCCGGAGATTGAACTCGGTCCAGGCACCGCTGATCATGAAGGCCGGGATGGTGAAGATCGCCCCGGCAACGAGGGATTCTCCAACCGAAGCGGTGGTTCGAGCGATGTTCTCTTCTAAAATATTGCCCTTAAATACACGAAGGGCCGCCATGGCGACCACGGCGGCCGGAAACGTGGCGGCGACGGTAAGTCCCACCTTCATCCCGAGATAGGCGTTGGCCGCCCCGAGCACCACCGCCATGATGACACCGAGAAAAACCGCCTTGAAGGTCAGTTCCGCCATGGTCGATGACGCCGGCACGTAGGGCTTGAACTCCTGATCAGCCATCTTCCCCTCCTCCTTGTTGTGGCCCGGATTCTATCCCATCTCACGTCGAGGCGGAGCAACTGAGCGAGAGACTACTCCCGAAGCTTCTCTTCCAGAAGCTGCCCGGCGATGGCCATGAGCTGGGTCTCGGTGACGACTCCGACGAGGCGGTCATCCTTGATCACCGGCAGACAGGACCAGTGGTTGCGGCGCATGATGTCGATGGCATCCACGGTCGAGGTCTCAGGGGTCACCGTCACCGGTTCTCGCTGCATGATCTCCGACACCGGCAGCGGGCCCTCGCGGTGCTCCGGATGATAGGTGCCCACGAGTTTGATCAGGGCTCGTTGCGAGACCATTCCCACCAGCCGGTTGTCGGCGTCTTCCACCAAGACATGGCGGATGTTGTTCCACACCATCAGATTCGCCACGAGATCCACCGGCTCGGTCTGCTCAACGGTCACCAGATCGGTGTCCATGCAGTGTTCGACCGTCAGGTAGTTCTGCTTCCAGCCGCCGCCCTCTTCGAGCTGCGCCGGCTCCCAGGTGGCCACCGGCTGGCCACTTTGTTGCCGCGTCGCGATGGCGGCGGTGACCGCAGACAGCCGTTCCGAAAGCGGGCCCTTCGACCCGAGAGCGGCGAACGAATCGAGTTGCCATTGGGCGCCCGTTCTTCGTGACCTCACCCGCTCCTCGATCGTTTGGAGATAGAGATCGATATCGGCCCCGTCGAGATTCGATGCTTCGAGCCCTTCCCGCGCGATGGGCAGGAGCTCATCGAGGATCAGTTGGTCGGCGGGTTTGAGCACCCCGCCCGCCCACGCGAGCTGGGCGCTGAGTCCCAGTTCGGCCGCGGCGAAGAAATTCGAGTGGGCGTCGTCAAAGGACATGTGTTGCGTGATGTCGTCATAACGCACCAGACATCCACTCACGAGACCGAACCAGAAAGCCGCGTTGGCGACCTCATCTCTGGGCGTCGGCCCGGACGGCAGGATCCGATTCTCGATCCTTAAATGGGGCTTGCCGTCGGAGATGCCATAACAGACCCGGTTCCAGCGGTAGACCGTGCTGTTGTGGAGCCGAAGCGCCTTGAGCGACGGCGCCCGTCCCTGGGCGATCTCTTCGAATGGATTGTCGTCGGGCTCGGTGGAGAGCAGGGTTCGGAAACGGGCGATGTCCTCGCGGAAGATCTCGAGGGCCGATGACTTGACCCAGCGGCGCCCAAAGCTGACCCTCGGTGTCTGCTCCCGCAAATGGGGCATGGAACGCCGAGTATCGATTGACTGTTGAAAGAGCCCGACCCGGGTCTCCCTCCACAGGCGCTTACCGAAGAGCAGTGGTGAATTGACGGCTGCCGCCATGACCGGTCCGGTCACCGCCTGGGCGATGTTGTAGATCCGGGCGAACTCGTGCGGGGCGACCTGGAAGTGGACCTGGAAGCTCGTGTTGCACGCCTCGACCATGATGGAGTCGTGGTGAAGGTGGAGTTCATCGACGCCCTTGAGGTAGAACTCGTAGGCGCCACCCTTGAGCCGGGTCATGGCATCGTTGAGGGCGAAATAGCGCGGGTTCGGGGTCATGCTGTCAAGACCGAGATCGGACTTGACGAGGGTCGGCAGAATTCCCGTCAGCAGGATGTCGCCGCCGCAGCTTCGGGCAGCTTCGCGGACTTTGCCGAGCAACTCTCCGATCTGCCACTCCATGGCGCTGAGACAATTGCCGCCGAAGACCAGGGGATCGAGGTTGAATTCGAGGTTGAAACGAGCGAGCTCGGTTGTGCAGTGGGGGTCGTTCACCGCCTCGAGCACCTCGGTGGCGATGGGCGCCGGACGCCAGTGGGGATCGACGAGAAACAGCTCCTGCTCGGCTCCGATTCGTCGAATATCCCGTTCGAAGAGGTCGTCGTCGAGCATCTTCTCGAATGCGCGCACATCGTTCAACAGATGCTTGAGAAAAACCCGTATCTCTTCCGCTTCCGACTGGCGTCGGACATCTTGTTCTCCCATGGATGGCTCCCCCGGAAACGCCTCGTTCAATATTGTATCCCAGTCGCATTTCCGGTGCCCTTGCCGGCGCTCGTTTCGGTGAGATCTACTAACATCTTTGGCAGATAATGATTTTCCAATACTTGACAAATATACACTCAGGTTTTATATTAATGGTGCATGAATGAGTCATGTGGAGGACAAAATGAACGTAAAAAATCAGTACACCCTGCGGGCGACCGAAGCCCTGCAGTCGAGCGTCAAGGCCGCGGCCGCCCGCGGCAACCCCGAAACCACCCCGACCCATCTTCTGCAAGCCTTGATCGAACAGGATGAAGGCGTCGCGACCAAGTTTCTCGGCAAGATCGGCGCTTCCACCCGAGCGCTCTCAGACGAACTGCGCGCCGCCCTCGACCGGCTGCCGTCGGCCGCAGGCGGGTCCGAGCCGCAGCCATCGCGCAGTTTTCGGGCGGTGCTCGACCAGGCCACCAAGCTCGCACCACAATTCCAGGACCAGTACATCTCGGTTGAACATCTTCTGCTCGCCATCGTGGCGGTCAAGGACTCAACCGCGGCTCAGATTCTCGCCGGCCAGGGTGTCACCCACGACAGCCTCCTGGCGTCGATCCAGGAGCTCCGCGGTTCGCACCGGGTCACCGATGAAAACCCCGAGGCCAAGTACGAAGCGCTGAAAAACTATGGCCGCGACCTCACCGAGCTCGCCGATGCCGGCAAAATCGATCCCGTCATCGGTCGCGACGAGGAAATTCGCCGCCTCATGCAGGTCCTGACCCGCAGGACCAAGAACAACCCGGTGCTCATCGGTGAGCCGGGAGTCGGCAAGACCGCCGTCGCCGAGGGCCTCGCCCAACGGATCGCCTCGGGTGACGTGCCCGAGATCCTCAAACGGAGAAGGCTGGTCTCCCTCGACATGGGAGCGCTCATCGCCGGCGCCAAGTATCGCGGCGAGTTCGAGGACCGGCTCAAGGCTGTCCTCAAGGAGGTCGTGGACTCCGATGGCGAGGTCATCCTCTTTATCGACGAGCTGCACACCCTGGTCGGCGCCGGCGCCGCCGAGGGCGCCATGGACGCCGCCAATCTCCTGAAACCGGCCCTGGCTCGTGGCGAACTGCGTTGCATCGGCGCAACGACGCTAACGGAGTTCCGCAAGCACATCGAGAAGGATGCCGCGCTCGAACGCCGGTTCCAGCCGGTTCTCGTCGGCGAACCGTCGGTTGAAGAGACCATCGGCATTCTGCGAGGGCTCAAAGAGAAGTATGAGGTTCACCACGGCGTGCGCATCGCAGACGCCGCCGTCGTAGCCGCAGCAACCTTATCGCAGCGCTACATTACCGATCGCTTCCTTCCCGACAAGGCCATTGATCTCGTCGACGAGGCGGCCTCGCGTCTTCGCATCGAAATCGACTCACTCCCCACCGAGATCGACCAGCTCGATCGCCGGGCGGTGCAGCTCGAGATCGAGCGCCGGGCCCTGACCAAGGAAAAGGACAAGACCTCCAAGGAGCGTCGCAAGACGATCGAGGCCGAGCTGGCGGATTTGCAGGAGAAGATCTCCGGCATGAAGGCCCACTGGCACAAGGAGAAGAAGCTCATCTCGACGATTCAGGAGCTCAAGGAACACCTCGAAGAGAGTCGCGAAGCCGCGGAACGCGCCGAGCGCGACGGCGATCTCGAACGGGCCGCTCAGCTGCGTTACGGTGATCTGCCCAAGACCGAGCACGAACTCGAAGAGGCCTCGGCCGCGCTCAAATCTCATCAGAACGAACACGGCACCATGCTCGCCGAGGAGGTCGGTGAAGAGGACATCGCACGCACCGTCTCGAGGTGGAGCGGGATTCCGGTCACCAGCCTGCTCGAGGGCGAGAAGGAGAAACTCCTGCAGATGGAGGAGCGGATCGGCGCTCGGGTCGTGGGCCAGGATGACGCCATCCGGGCCGTCTCGGCCGCGGTGCGCCGCGCCCGTGCCGGTCTCAAGGACCCCAACCGGCCCATCGGCTCATTCCTCTTCCTCGGTCCCACCGGGGTCGGCAAGACCGAACTCGCCCGATCGCTGGCGCAGTTTCTCTTCGACGACGAGCGGGCCATGGTCCGGATCGACATGTCCGAATACATGGAAAAGCACGCCGTCTCGCGAATGATCGGTGCACCACCAGGCTATGTCGGTCATGACGAGGGTGGCCAACTCACCGAAGCCGTGCGCCGCAGACCCTACTCGGTGATCCTTCTCGACGAGATCGAAAAGGCCCACCCGGATGTGTTCAATGTTCTGCTCCAGTTGTTGGACGACGGTCGTCTCACCGACGGCAAAGGTCGGACCGTGGACTTCCGCAACACAGTGGTGATCATGACCTCCAACATCGCCTCCTCGGTGATTCAGGAGCTGCCCGAAACCGAGCGCGACCGGATGAAGACGCTGGTTCAAGCGGAACTCAAACACCACTTCCGCCCCGAGTTCCTCAACCGGATTGACGAAATGCTCATCTTCCACCGACTTGATGAGGACCACATGACGGAGATCGTCCAGATCCAGCTCGCCCGATTCAACGAACTGCTGGCTCAGCAGGGCCTCACGGTCGAGGCCGGCGACGAAGCGGCTCGGGTTCTGGCCACGCACGGCTTCGATCCCGACTTTGGGGCACGACCGCTCAAGCGTGCGATTCAACATCTGGTCCAGGACCCCCTAGCCAATCTCGTCCTCGCCGGCGAGATCGGACCGGACCAGACCATCCGACTCGAAGTCGAAGACGGTAAGCTGGTGCTGCGTCCAACCCCAACCGGGAACGACGGTGACAGCGGCAGCGGCAGCGGCAGCGGCAGCGGCAGCGGCAGCGAACGGTAACAGTCATCTACTCTTTTCAATGGGCCCCTTCGCGGGGCCCGCTTTTTAGAGCCGACCGTTGACTTTTGCCTCCCCGATCTACGCTACACTGCCCAATACCGCAGCGATCTCGAGCCACTGCAACCGAAGGGAAGCGACATGGAAACTCAAGGACCCCCGACCATCGACCTCAATCAGTTCCGAAAACACAAACCACCGGCCAAGACCATCATCGCCGGCGCGCTGGTACTGCTCGCCGCCATTGTGATCGTCTCGAGCATTTTCACGATCCAGCCCGAGGAGGTCGGTGTGGTGCTTCGGTTCGGCGAGTACAACCGTACCGCTGATCCGGGCCTCAACTTCAAGATGCCGGCGCCCCTCGAGCAGGTTTTCAAAGTCCCTGTCCAGCGGCAGCTCAAACAGGAGTTCGGTTTCCAGACCATCGAGGCCGGCGTGCGCAGCCGGTTCTCGGACCGCAACTTCGAGGGCGAGTCGCTCATGCTCACCGGCGACCTCAATGTAGCCGTGGTCGAGTGGATCGCACAGTACCGGGTCGACGACCCCTACAAGTATCTCTTCAAGGTTCGCAGCGTCACCAAGACCTTCCGCGACATGAACGAAGCCGTCATGCGTTCGGTGGTCGGAGACCGCAGCGTTGATGAGGTCATCACCATCGGACGGCTCGAGATCGAGGACGAGGTCAAGCTCCGACTCCAGGAACTCTGCAACCGTTATGAAACCGGCATCGTCGTCGACCAGATCGTCCTTCAGGACGTCAACCCTCCAGACCCCGTGAAGCCCTCGTTCAACGAGGTCAACCAGGCCGAGCAGGAAAAGGAACGGGCCATCAACGACGCCCGGTCGGCCTACAATCGAATCATCCCCAAGGCCCGCGGCCAGGCCGAGGAAACGATCCAGCAGGCCGAGGGTTACGCCATCGACCGCGTCAACCGGGCCCGCGGCGACGCCGTCCTCTTCGAGGAGGTCCTCGGCGCCTACAAACGGGCACCCGAAGTGACCCGCCGACGGATCTATCTCGAAACCATGGAGGCGGTCTACCCCAACCTCGAACGCAAGCTCATCCTCGACGACAATCTCTCGGGGGTCCTGCCGCTCCTTGACCTCAAGGGGACCACCGGAGGTGGCCAGTGAAACAGGTTTCCATCCTCATCGTTCTGATCATCGTACTGGTCGTTGTTCTCGTCGCCGGCGGAGCGTTCTATGTCGTCAACGAAGCCGAACAGGTCATCATTACCCAGTTCGGCAAACCCGTAGGCGACCCGGTCATGACCCCCGGCCTTAAACTCAAGGTGCCCTTTCTGCAGAAGGCCAACTTCTTCGACAAGCGGTTCCTCGAGTGGGACGGCGCGCCCAACGAAGTACCCACCAAGGACAAACGATTCCTCTACGTTGACACCTATGCCCGGTGGCGGATCATCGACCCGTTGCTCTTTTTCCAACGGCTGCGCGACGAACGCGGCGCCCAGTCCCGCCTCGACGACATTCTCGACGGCGAGACCCGCACCACCATCGCCAAACACAACCTCATCGAGGCGGTCCGCAGCACCAACCGAGAATTCGTTGTTTCATCAGCCATCGACGAGGCCTCCAAGGAGATCATCGCCGGCCGAGTGGCGCTGGAACAGGAAGTGCTCAAGAACGCTTCGGTCCGGACCGAAGTCCTCGGCATCGAGATCCTCGACTTCCAGTTCAAACGAACCAACTATGCCGACATCGACCGTCCGAAGGTCTACGAGAGAATGATCTCCGAGCGCAAGCGTATCGCTGAGGAGTACCGATCGGAAGGCGCCGGTGAGGCCGCCCGGATCAGCGGTTCAAAGGACCGCGACCTCAAGGAGATCACCTCTGAGGCATACCGTCAGGCACAGGAGATCAGCGGTAAGGCCGATGCCGAGGCCGCCGATATCTACGCCGGCGCTTACAATAAAGATCCCGAGTTCTACCGCTTTCTAAAAACCATGGATGTCTACCGCACCACCCTCGACAGCGGGACGATTCTGATGCTCTCGACCGAAGGTGAGTTCCTGAAATATCTCGAAAAGGCGAGGTAGCGCGGAGTCGACATTCACAGTCGACAGTTCACAGTTTCATCGCAGAGTGGGGGCGTCCCGAGGCGCCTCCATTTTCTCGTTGGACCGTTATAGCCGGAACGCACAATGAAACCGCCGAGACGCGAAGATCGCAACGGTACCGCAAAGTTGATTCTGACCCATCGCACGGTTTTCGGCCTGAGCAACGCTTTACAACTCAGAGGGAGTCAGGGCCAAAACTGTGGTGCTTTGCGGCACCTTTGCGACCCTAGCGCCTTCGCGGTTCCATTATGCGCTCCAGTTCAGATCGCGTTTTCATGGAACCCACCCGCGCGCCAGGCCTCCCCGTGGTGCGATGGGACTGTCAGCTGTCGACTGTTGACTGTTGACTCTCCCCCAGCTTCGCCATCACCATCTTCAGGTCCTGCCACACTTTCCGTTTGTCGGCGGGGGTTCGGAGCAGATACGCCGGGTGGTAGGTGGAAAGCAATGGGACGCCCTTGTAGTGCGACCAACGGCCGCGGAGTGCGCCGAGGGGTTTGTCGGTTCCGGTGAGCCGATTGGCGGCGAACCGCCCGAGGGCGACAATAACATCCGGTCGGATGAGCTCGATCTGGCGATCGAGAAAGCCCGAGCAGGCCGCGATCTCGTCATCTTTTGGATCGCGATTACCGGGCGGTCTGCACTTCACGACATTGGCGATATAGGTCTCGGCGCGCTGAAAGCCCATGGCGAGGACGATTCGGTCAAGTAACTGCCCCGCTTGACCGACAAAGGGGCGCCCTGTGCGGTCCTCCTCGGCACCGGGTCCCTCACCGATGAACATGATCCGGGCATCGGGGGCGCCCTCACCGAAGACCACCGAAGTGCGTTTCTCGCTCAGGCGACAACGGGCGCAGTTGTGCAGGCTTTTTTGGAGACCTTCGAGATCGATCGATCCGGTCGCGGGCCCGGAGTCAGATGCGGCACCCGTGATCGCCGGCTCTACGGGGAACGCGAGGGGGTCGCGCCATCCCAGATCCGCCAGATATCGAGAAAGCTCCCTGGGTCTCATGATTCACCGGGACTCCAGAGAACAGATGCCATTCGGGCTAGTTTTCGTCGTCCTTCTCGTCGTCGGCGGAGCCCTCGAGTTCTTCCGCCGCCTCATCGAGATCGATGGTGACGGGCTCTTCGATCACCTCGGGGGTCTCATCGGCATCACCGGCGGCCTCTTTTGCCCCGCTGGCCATCCCGAGGAGCTTCTGCAAGCGAGCCAACTCGTCGTCCGGTTCGCCCTCTTCGATGTTCCCCGTGACCGCTTCGACGGCAGCCGTAATATCACTCGTCGGGAGCACATCAGGGATCGCCACATCGGCGGCCTCGTCGGCCTCGTTGACACCCACCTCAGCTCGCAACTGATCGACAATGGCCTGGCGCTGCGCATCGAGTTCCGCCTGGGTCAGAATGCGCCACTCGACCTTACCCTCGAGCACATCGTCGACGGCCACAAGAGTGGATTTGTCATGCCGCGATTCGCTGCGCGGTTTGGCGCCGTTGACGAGCTGCTCGGCACGCTGCGAAACAACGACGATGTAGCGGAAGATCGAGTCGAAACCTTCAGGCAGTTGAATCATGGGGTGATATCCCTCTCCAGGGCGGACCGGAACGCTTCTCTGATCGCGTCCAGACTATTGTTCATTCGATGAGTTCGGTGGTGTTCGGCCACGCAGATGCCAAAAAGGGCATCTACCGCTTCGTCCAAACGGTCGTTGATAATAGCATAATCGAACTCCCCACCCATCCCGAATTCCCGCACCGCCCACTGGAGCCGCCTTCGGATGGCGTCTTCGGAGTCTTGCTGGCGGTCGGTCAGGCGTTTCCTGAGGACCTCGTAGGACGGGGGATAGACAAAGATCTTGACCACCTCGGGAATCTTGGTTTTGACCTGGCTGGCCCCCTGGACCTCGATATCGAGGAAAACGTCTTCGCCCGCGGCAAGGCGATTTTCGACCTCGACCCGCGAGGTCCCGTAGAGGTTCCCGGCGTACTCCGCCCACTCGAGAAAGTCACCGTGGTTGACCATGGTCTCGAAGGCGTCGCGATCGACAAAATGATAGTGGACGCCGTCGGTTTCCTTGGATCGAGGTGACCGCGTGGTGTGGGAGATCGAGAAATGAGTCTGCAGCCCCTGGGCTCGAAGCCGCTCCATGGCCCGACGAATCAAAGTCGTCTTGCCGCCACCCGATGGTGACGCCACGATGAACAACACCCCTTTGTCGACTGGGACCACGGTCTACTTCCTTCCCATCTCCGCTCGGTGCTTCATCCTACGCCATGTCGGTGTCGGGCGAAAGAAAAAGGGGCTCACGAGGTTTCTGATGACTGGCGAGGGGACGGGAGCGGAGGGAAATACCCATTTCCGGCCATCAGATCCTGATTTGAGGACATTTTTTGTAAATTGGTGTGAAAGTTTTTCACTTTTGCCACTGAAAACCGATTTTCGGGAACCGGCACGCCTCTTGCTTCGTTATCTTTGAAGAACCCGAAGCTCGGATGCGGGAACGGTGTCGGAGGGCGACCATGCATGCAGAGAAGAGATCGGGCACGGGCAGCTCAGAGAGTGAGAGGCGGCTCCGATGCAGGCCCAGGGTGGTCATCTTCGATGTCGCCGGCGACGCATTGGTCGAAGTCTTGGAGCTGCCGGAGAGTGCCAATCTCGGCCATCGGATATGCCATCGTGGCAGAGACTGGCTGGTCACCGGCGTTCGTACCGGTGCGCGCGTGCTGATCGCCGAACCGGAAGCGAACTAGATAGAATTTTTAGTTCTCAATTTTTAGTTCATCGCACAGCCCCGAGGCACGGTTGCGATGCAATTGAGAATTAAAAATTAAGAACTCAAAACTATTTGCTTCGCTTCCTGAGGTTTCCGACCATCCCTATGACGCCCGAGATCACGGCGACCGCCACGACGAGCACGATGGCGATGACGACCAGACCGCCGAGGGTCATCATCACGGCTCTGAAGATTCCGATCCAGTTCGGAAACCGGCCCAACTCCCAACTGATTGCGCACGCCAAGGCAGCAAAGGTGGAAAATGATGGGGCGATGAACCGGTCCGCGATCACAGCTTATCCTCCTCGGAGATCTACCCTACCATCATCTTCGAACCCCTAGAAATGGAAGAATCGCCGGACGGTGACCCGTCCGGCGATCGTCTGAGATTGTCGGGAGGTCAGCCTCGAGCTGCTCGGAACTCCCAGGGCGGTTCGGCTTCGGAGTCCATAAAGAGCCCGCAGGGAAGCTCTTTGGCCTTGCGGCTCATGACCACGAGATCGGCGTCCGTGCTGCCTTCGGGCACCCACGCCAACCCACGACTCACGAGCATCTCCGAAAGATCGACGCCATTGACGGTGATACGCGCCACAACAGCATCTTCACCGCTTTCGATCACCTCGACCTCGACATCTTCGCCCCGGACCATGTCGCGGACAAAACTCCGGACTTCCTTGCCCCACGGCTGGTCGAGTTCGGGAGCATCGATACCCTCGATGTTCACAGTGCGCCGATTCTTCTCGCATTCGATGATGAGCGTGTCTCCGTCCACGACCTTGACACACTTCCCGGTCATGACCGCGTCGCCCGCCAGCGCGCCGCCGGCCGCGATCAAACCAACCGCCAGAACTGCCACAATCACTTTGCCTAATTTCATGTCGTCTCCCTTGGTCTCCGTTCGAAATCTCCGCGAGCGAGCGTCCCCCGACCCCTCGCTGTCGGGTCCATCCCGACCATCGGGTCTCGCTCGGAGTGTCCGGTTCCTACCCCTCAATACGAGAGAAGCAGAAACAAGTTAACCAACCGAGGCAGTTTTCTTCTGTTTGATGAGATTAGGTTTAACTACTAGTAATAATGGCGCGATCATTCTCTTGCGCCGGGGGTGATCTTCGAACGCAGATGGTGGACCAGATCATATTTGGTGTCCCAGAGTTTCCGGCTCAAGGACACGTGATAGAGATGCGGGTTCATGAGTCGCTTGACACCCGGGTCGAGTCGATCGAGATCGGCGATCCGCCGCGCACGCATGGTAGCGAGATCCGGAGGTTCGCCGACTCGACAGCCATCGACAAAAACATCTTCGTGAAGAACTTCGATCTCCCGGATGTCCTTGGCTGCGAGCCGACGTCGTCTCGCTTGGTCCGTCGGATGACAGAGGTCGATGGGTTCGCCGGCAGCGGGTCGTTCGTCGGTCAAACCGATGAGGTCCGCGGTGGCCTTGTTGCGCTCGTCATAGATCCGCCAGACCTTCTTGTCGCCCGGGTTGAGGGTCTTTGCCTTGGACTCCGACAGCTTGATGGCCGGTCGGAGTTGACCGCCATCGTCGATGGCGACGAGTTTGTAGACGCCATCGAGAGCGGAATCACCCGTCGAGGTCGTCAGGGCGGTGCCGACACCGTGCGCCAACCTCCGGACCAACCTACCGGAATCGACCCCGTAGCGGGGCGCCTCTTCGCGGATCTGGGTCACGATCTGCCAGATGACGAGTTCGTCCAGGTTGTTGGACAGCACGATGCTGACCTCATCGAATCCCGCGGCGTCGAGCTGAATCGCGGCCTGGATGGCGAGGTATGCCAGATCACCGGAATCAAGGCGAATCCCGCGCGGAACATGACCGCGCGTTCTCAGCTCCTCGAAGACCCGGACGGCGTTGGGAACCCCACTCGCGAGAGTGTCGATGGTATCCACCAGGAGCACGCAGTCATCGGGGTAGAGTTCGGCATAGGCCCGAAACGCATCGAGCTCACTACTGCCGAGGGCCAAAAACGCCTGGACCATGGAATGGGCGTGGGTTCCCTTGGGCTGGACGCCCATGAGCCCCGAGACCCCGACGTTGGAGCTGAAGTCGGCGCCGCCGATGAGCGCCGCCCGGGTGCCGGCATTGGCCCCTCGCTCGTGTGCGCGGCGCATGCCGAACTCGAGAATGGGGGCGCCCTGCGCCGCATCGCGAATCCGCGAGGCCTTTGTCGCCACCAGGGTCTGGTAGTTGAGGTGGTTGAGAACCGGAGTCTCGATGAGCTGCGCCATGGCCAGGGGCCCATCGACAACCACCAGAGGCACGTTCGGGTGAACCACCCGGCCCTCGGGGACGGCACGAATCGTCAGCCCCTCCATGGTGCCGTGATCCGCCAGCCAGGCGAGAAAGGCTTCATCGAAAAGTCGGTTACCGGCCGCACCCTTCAGCGAACGAAGATAGGCCACATCCTCGGGAGTCGCGGCGGTCTCCCGCATCCAGTCGAGTAGCCACTCGAGACCGGCGAAGATCGAATAACCGGCCGAATGTTCACCATAGTGCGGGTGTGATCTGAAGAAGTAGTCGAACTGGACCCGCCGCTCGGCCAGCCCGTGGTGGAAATAGAGTTGGGCCATGGTGAGCTGGTAGAAGTCGGTGAAGAGGAGACCCTCGGTGAAGCGACGTTCTCTGGACATGCGCCTAGGATCTCATATCCGGTCGAAACCGATCGGCGCTGGAATGAACCGCAAGGGCGCAAGGAACATCACAACCCATCACACCATCGCAATTCAACGCAGAGGCGCGAAAGACCCCTCCACGAAGTCCAACCCCGTTCAATCCCCAGCAAAAACCATCAATTGATTACTCTGCGTCTCTGCGTCTCTGCGCCTCTGCGGTAAAAACGCGGTCGTTGAAATCTAGACGCCCCAGCCGGCTTTGGAGCAGGCCTTGATGAGATCCTTGAGAGCCTCTTCATCGAGATCCGAGAGCCGCTTGAAACGGACACAACTCTTGCCGATGTTGGCCTTGGGCAGGCGTTCCTTGTACTGCTCGGCGACATACCCGTTCTCATCGGCCGCGCAACAATAAAGCGAGATGTATTGCTTGTTGTTGGCGATGCCGATCTTCATCCACTCGCCGGAACGGCCGCTGGCGTACTTGTAGGCGTACTTGCCATATCCAAGCATCCCGAACTCCATGGTCGGTTCGAGCTCCGGCGCCGTCTTCAGGACCAGATCATGGAGGCATTGGATGTCGGCCCGGCGCTTGTCCTCTACCGAGGCGATGTACTCTTCGTGCGTCTTTGCGTTGGTTTTGCCTTTCATGGACGCAGTCTACTATATGAGACGCGATTTCAACAAAGTGGTGAAACCCTACACTGGGGACGGAGGACGCGAAGAGTGATCACAAATCAACCTGCACCATGGTCGTCAATGGGGTGAGGATATCGACTCGGCATCGGTGGACCAGATGAGGAATGCGTGCGAGCTGCCCATTTCCGTTCGCGGCGCCCTCATGCCCGATGCCCACCTCGGCTACGGCCTGCCCATCGGTGGTGTTCTCGCAACCCGGAACGCGGTCATCCCGTATGCAGTGGGCGTCGACATCGCTTGCCGGATGAAGCTCTCGGTCTGGGACATGCCACCAGACGCACTGGATAACCGAAGCGAACCCCTGGCCAAGGCGCTCGAGGCCGAGACCCGGTTCGGGATCGGAGCGGACTTTCAAACGACGACGCCAACACTCCATCATGGATGAGGATTGGCGCATCACCTACGGTCACAGATCGGTTCAAGGACAAGGCGTGGTCCCAACTCGGCACGAGCGGCAGCGGCAACCATTTCGTCGAAATCGGCGTTCTCGAACTCGAGCTCTGGCGAACTCGGTCTCGCCGCGGGATGCTATCTCGCCCTTCTCAGCCACAGCGGCAGCCGCGGGGTCGGCAATCTCGTGGCCCGTCACTTCAGCGAGCTCGCCCGGAAACTCCGCCCCGAACTCGCCCGACAGCAACAAGATCTCGCCTGGCTCGATCTCGACAGCGAAGCCGGCCACGACTACTGGGGGGCCATGCAGCTCATGGGGCGATATGCCGCCGCCAATCACGAATTGATTCACACCCGCCTTGCCGCGGCCCTCGGCGTCGAGGTCATCGCTCGGGTGGAGAATCACCACAACTTCGCCTGGCTCGAAGAGCACGACGGCGAGCAACTGGTGGTGCACCGCAAGGGAGCGACCCCGGCGGGCGAAGGAGTTCTGGGCATCATCCCGGGTTCCATGGCCACCTCGGCCTTTGTCGTGCGTGGCGCGGGAAACGAGGCCTCGCTTCGTTCGGCCTCCCACGGCGCCGGCCGCCGGATGAGCCGAAAACAAGCCAAGAAACGCTTCAAGTGGTCTGATGTCAGAAAACTGTTGAAGGACAGTCAGATCCGACTTCTCTCTGCCGGTCTAGACGAGGTGCCCATGGCCTACAAAGATATCCACGAGGTCATGGCGGCCCAGCAGGATCTGGTCAGACCCATCGCACGTTTCCAGCCCAGGCTGGTCAAGATGGCGCCGTCCGGCGAGCCGCCGGAGGACTGATCATCAATTATGAATGATGAATTGCGCCGCCTCTGGCCCAGCGTCGAGAAAATGGTCATGTGCGATGTCATTCATATTTTTCGCGATCATCTCTCGATATTGACGATCCGGCCGAGAAGAAGGGCCCGCCTGCTGAGCATCGGGCCGCCCACCACTCACCCACCAATTTGTATTGAGACTCTATCGCGATAATAGATACCAGTCCATACCGTCGTCAAGCCGCAATGCGGCACGATTATCGCGATTCTGTGTCCGGCCCCTCCCCTACTACAGTCGACGCCAGGCAAGGAGCAGGGCAGCGCTGCCAGCCAACAGGAAAGCGAAGACCGCGAGGCCCCAGTTCGAAACCGTCGGGATTGCGTTTTGCTGTTCGAGACAGTCGGGGATACCGTTTTGGTTGAGATCGATGAGATCGTCGAAACCCGGGCACTGATCGATACAGTCGGGCACGGTGTCTCCATCGCTGTCGGTGTCGTCGTCTTCGACGCCACACCCGCACAGCCCGGGGTCCAGCTTGAATGGATCATCGGGGCAGAGATCACCACAGACTTCATCGGTGCCGTCTCCATCGAAGTCGCCCTCGCAGAGCGATTCAGATCCATGGGACGTGCCACCCAAGATATTGATGCACTCCTGTGGCAACACGGACGTGCACAGGCCGGAGGGCAGACAGCAGGCGCCCTCGGTGGGTGAGCACCCGACACCGGGCTGAACGTCGATGGTGAGCCCGACGAGTGGGCCGATTCCTGCCGCCTCGGCCGGCCAGTACCGTCTGCCCGTAGCTCCCCTTTCGAGCACACTGGCCCTCGGGTTGGTCACGACGAGCTCGTACACACCCGGAACGGCAGGGGCTATCAGCGAGCCCACCACGACGGTGACGGGGGAACCCGGGTAGCCGACATCGGGCACGACGTTTCCGAGAGGGAGTCCTGAAATCGCCGTACACACCCCAGCTTCGCAGGAGGCGGAGCCCGGGCACTCGCCGTCAGTCTCACAGCTCCACTGTCCGTGCATCACGATGTTCTGAGCACCGCCGACCTGAAGCAGCCTTCCTCCCTCGAGCGTCCCGCCGTAACCCTCGGGGTTGGCGAGGCCGTTCGGAGGCGCGAACGCCGCCATCGGCAACTCGGTCGGGGCCACACCCGGCGCCAGAGCGCCTCCGCTGTGCTCCAGATCGAACCCGATCGCAGCGAGACCCTGGTTTTCAGAATCATCGAGCTCCGCCATGACCTGGTAGCCGATTCCACAACCCGGTCCCACGGTAATGACCGACGACTCGAAACCCTGGGCCTGAACCGTCAGTACCACATCCGTGGCCAGGGCAACGCTCCCACTCCCAATGACCATCGCCAGCACCGCAACAGCTGCTCTCACCAGTCCATCCGTTCCCGTCATCCCGCGGTTGAAAATTCGCCTCGTCGGTCTCGTTGATACGGTCCACGTAATCATGCCGGAGGCCTTCATTGGTCGAACTCCTCCCCCACCGGCGCACCGAAACCAAGCCGATCCCGGACCGTTGTGTACACCGCCCCCTCGTTCGGATCGTTGGGGTCGATCAGGATCTTCCGGTCGAAGACCGGCGAGTTGGGACTCTCCTGGTGACAGTGGAGGCAGCCCTCGTAGGCGCTGGGAGCGGCGCCCCACGCCTCTCCCGCGGCCAGCACGTTGTGATCCATGCCCCAGATGTATGGATACGACGTCATCGGGATTCCCGTGCCTTCGTGTTCGAAGGCGGCCACCCCGCCGGGCGACCCGGCATCCTCGTACCAAACCCGATGCCCACGAACCAGGACGGGATTGGCCGCCACCTGAGCGCCGTTGGCATCGTTTCCTCTTGAGCACGTCAAAGTAGGCCAGAAGCTCGGGCGGGCGGTTGATCTCCAGACGCCCATCGCCGTCATCGTCGGTGACCACGGGCAGCGGTGAGCCGCCGACAACCTGAGCAACGCGCCACGTGGGGATCGGTGCAACGATGTCATCGCTCAAATCCCCGGGAGTGGAGTTCTGGTCCCAATCCGCGAAATAGATATTGACCCAGACACTCGCCGGAAACAGCCGCATATCGCCATCGCTGTCCTCTTTCCATCGCAGGTCCGGATGCCACCGACTCGTGTCGGGGTTGCTCGGGTCCAGAGGATCGGCGGAGAGGTACTGGGACGTCCATCCGACGCTCCCAGGCATGGTGATGTCTCGGAAGAGCAGCCCCGCAGTGAGGGCGTACGGGATGTGGCACGCCTGGCAGGAGAGCGTCCCCATCATCACATCGACGTGATGAATCTGCGCGTCGCCCGGGAAACCCGGCGCAGCCGGGTCCTTGTCAGGGTTCGGATTGCCGTTCGACAGGCTGGTCATGTGGCATTCGCGGCAGCTCCGGAAACCAACGTAATCGAGCTCGTCACGATACTCGAGCTGGAAGCTGTTGCCCTTGGCCGCATCGTGGCCGAGACCGGCCGGGTGGCAATAGGTGCACGCCGTACTGCGTTCGGGCGGAATGTCGTTGTACGGATCATCGTCGCTGAGCTTGTTGATGCCTCGGTACATCACGTCGCGTTCGTCGAACCACACCGTCCCGGTTACCACGGCAAGTGGATGACAGCTTACACAGGCCGAATCGGTTGGTGTGAGAGACGTCGATTGCGGGCTCAGGAACACCTCATCACCGGCGTCGGTCGTCAGGCTGCCGTCGACCACCCCAACCGAATAGTCGATCTGCAAGATGGCCCCGCCGGAGCCCTGTTCGGTATCCGGTGGTGAGCTTTCGAGCCACGCTCCGTCGGCGTTCAGCTTCGAACCAGACATCGCCATTCGGTGGATGCCACCTTCCGTTCCCGTTTCCGAGAACCAGCCCTGCCCGGCTGTGGAGGCGGCCGAAAACGCCGGCACCGAACGGCCTTCGCTGTCCACCAGGTCGGCGCCGGAACCTAGGGCGCTGCGGCGCCAGGCCTGCACCATGTCCAGGCCATCAACGGTCGGCCGGTTGTCTCGATGACACAGCAGGCAGTCGGGCTCCGATACCCCGGTGACCTCCCACGGCGCCAGGCTCGTGGATCCTGTCGCATAGTCCAAGAGGCTGTAGTCACCGTCGAGGGCAACGTCGTCCGGGAGTCTGACCCAGCAACTCGTAGCCGAACTCACCGGTAGCCGGGTTGTAGATGAGTTGGTCATTACGGTCGTACTCACCAGGGCCACCGCCGGAATGGCATCCGCTGCAGTCACGAACCCATGCAAACGTCGTCTGGTCGATCTCGGAAGGGTGGGTGTTGGTCTTGGCCGCCAGCATCTTCTGGAATGACTGCCCCCACTTGCCGTACCTCCCAGAGCTCTTGATCCAGAACCTGCCGTCCTCGTAGTAGTCGTCCCGCATGTCCACCGTACCGGCAAGATCGGCTCGTCCCTGCTGAAACCACTCACCACTGGACACCGCATGCGCCGTGTGGTCGTGGCAATTGCCGCACGTCTGCCGCGGGCTGTAGGGTATCGTCGAGGCAATTGTGATCGGTTCGCCGAGACGGTCCTTGAGCGGAATGGGTGTGTGACCCAGCCTCTCGCAGAAGGCGACGAAATCAATCAGATCCACATCGCCATCAGCGTCGGTGTCAAACGCATCGAGACACTGCTGGGTCACGCTCCCCACATTCGGACCACCCAGACAATCTGCGAACGCCGCTGCCTCGACCCGGCCGATGTAGCCATCGCCATCGACATCCAACGACGCCCCGCCCGGGAGCGACCAGAAGCCGATCACGAGACCCGCCAGCCACAGTGCCGATGCTTGTGCCTTGCCGTTCACCTGATTCCTCCTTCACCAAACCGGCTCGGCGGACCCGGCCGCCATTCCACGGGCCACCGCGCAGGGAGGTCTCCTCACACTCCGCGCCCCAGTGTACCCATCCTTGAGCACATGGACACGAAATCCTGGCAATAACCAACTGGATTGTCTCAATTTTTAATAGGAATCATTCACGCATGCAAGACCAACCGGGCACCCAAACCCAACAAAAAACCCGCGCTCCGAAGAGCGCGGGTTTGCTTTCGCGTCGTTGTCGGTTGCGGTCAGTCTCTCGGGAAGTTGATCTGTGCGTGAGCCGCGGCCAGCCGCGCGATGGGCACGCGGTAGGGTGAGCAGCTGACGTAGTTCATCCCGACGAGGTGGCAGAACTCCACCGAGTTGGGATCGCCGCCGTGCTCGCCGCAGATCCCAATTTTGAGGTCCGGGCGGGTGGCACGGCCCTTTTCGATCCCGGTCTTGACCAGAACACCCACCGAGTCGCGGTCGAGGACCTGGAAGGGGTCGACCGGCAGGATCTTCTGGTCGAGATAGTCGGGCAGGAAGCCGCCGATGTCGTCACGCGAGAACCCGAAGGTCATCTGCGTCAGATCGTTGGTGCCGAAGCTGAAGAACTGGCAGGTCTTGGCGATCTCGTCGGCGGTCAGGGCCGCGCGCGGGATTTCAATCATGGTGCCGTAGAGGTGTTCGACCTCATCGACTCCGTACTTGGCGCAGACCTCTGCGTGGACCTTCTCGGCCAACGCACGCTGTACATCGAGCTCTGCCTTGGCGCAGGTCACCGGAACCATGATTTCGGGGAAGCACTTCTTGCCCTCGGCCCGCAGCTCGGCGGCGGATTCGAGGATGGCGCGGAATTGCATCTCGGAAATCTCGGGGAAGGTGACACCGAGGCGAACGCCGCGGTGGCCCATCATGGGGTTGAGCTCGTGGAGTTCGTCCGCGCGCCGGTTGAGCTCGGCGGCGTCGATCTCGAGGGCCTTGGCGAGCTCGGCGCGCTCGGCCTCGTTCTGGGGCACGAACTCATGGAGCGGCGGATCGAGGAGACGGAAGGTCACGGGACGCTCACCCATGATTTCCATCGTCGCCTTCATGTCGCGTTTGACATAGGGGTAGAGTTCGTCGAGGGTCTCACGACGCTCGGCCTGGGATCCCGCCATGATCATCTTGCGGAGGATGAAGAGCGGCTCCTCTGAACCGGTGCCGTAGAACATGTGCTCGGTGCGGAAGAGGCCGATTCCCTCGGCACCGAACTCGATGGCGATCTCGGCGTCTTCGGGGGTCTCTGCGTTGGTCCGGACGTTCATGACCCTGATGTCGTCGGCAAGCTTCATGAAGTCGACGAAACGCGGGTTCTCGGTGGCGTCGATCATCGGCAGCTCACCTGAGTAGACCAGACCACGAGTCCCGTTGAGGGTGAGAACATCCCCCTCCTTGAAGACCTTGTCACCCGTCTTGATCGTTTTGCCGACAACATCGATGTTGAGGGTTCCGGCGCCGACGATGCAGCACTTGCCCCAGCCACGGGCGACGAGCGCAGCGTGCGAGGTCATCCCACCGCGACCGGTGAGGATGCCAACAGCCGCGCGCATGCCTTCGACGTCCTCGGGGTTGGTCTCTTCACGAACCAGCAGAACGGTCTTGCCGGCCTTGACCCACGCCACGGCGTCGTCGGCGGAGAAGACGATCTGGCCGAAGGCGCCACCGGGGCCCGCGGGGAGACCCTTGGCGATGGGCTCGGTGGTTTTCTCGGCAACCGGGTCGACGATTGGGTGGAGAAGCTCGTCGAGCTGCTCGGGCTTGACCCTTGTCACCGCGGTCCGCTCGTCGATCATGCCGTCGGTGAGCATGTCCATGGCCATATTGAGGGCCGCGGTGCCGGTTCGCTTGCCGATGCGGGTCTGGAGCATCCACAGCCGGCCGTCCTGGATGGTGAACTCGATGTCCTGCATGTCACGGTAGTGATCTTCGAGGTTGTCACGGATATCGTGGAGCTGCTTGTAGACATCCGGCATGGCGGTTTCGAGCGACACGAGGTGGTCGTTCTGCTCGTTCTTGGTCGCCTCGTTCAGGGGGTTGGGGGTGCGGGTTCCCGCCACCACATCCTCGCCCTGGGCGTTGACGAGCCATTCGCCGTAGAACTTGTTGTCGCCGGTGGCCGGGTTGCGGGTGAAGGCCACGCCCGTGGCCGAGGTATCACCCATGTTGCCGAAGACCATGGCCTGGACGTTGACCGCCGTGCCCCAATCATCGGGAATGCTTTCAATGCGGCGGTATGAGACGGCGCGTTTGCCGTTCCACGACGAGAAGACGGCGCCGACTCCACCCCAGAGTTGCTCCATGGGATCGTCCGGGAACTCAGCACCGAGAACCTCTTTCACCTTGGCCTTGAAGCGATTGCAGAGATCCTTGAGGTGTTCTTCCGAGATATCGGCATCGGAGGCATATCCGTTGGCCTCCTTGACCTCGTCGAGCATGTGATCGAGTTGCTGGCGGATGCCCTTGCCCTCGGCGGGCTCGACCCCGGCGGCCTTCTCCATGACGACATCGGAGTACATCATGATGAGGCGGCGGTAGGCGTCGTAGACAAAACGGCCGTTGCCGGTCTTGGCGATGAGGCCGGGGATCGTCGCCGAACACAGGCCGACGTTGAGCACCGTCTCCATCATGCCGGGCATGGAGGAGCGGGCGCCCGACCGCACCGAGACCAGGAGGGGATCGGTGGGATCGCCGAACTTGGTGCCCATCGTCTCCTCGACCTTGGCCATGGCCGCGTCGACCTCGGCGGTGAGGGTCGGCGGATAGGTCTGGTCGTTGTCATAAAAATAGGTGCAGATCTCGGTGGTCAGGGTGAAGCCCGCCGGGACCGGGATGCCCATGTTGGCCATTTCGGCGAGGTTGGCACCTTTGCCGCCGAGCAGGTTCTTCATGTCGGTCCGGCCATCGGCCGTCCCGCCACCAAACGAATAGACGTATTTCGGTTCGCTCACTTTTTGCCTCCGTCGACCTGCAGCCTCGAGAGGTCTGCCAAGGTCAAGAATTCTCTTCGTAAAACAGTCAACAACGCGACGCGATTGTCGCGAACCAACGCATCATCACTCATCACCAGGACCTCGACGAAGAACCGGTCGAGAACCTCGGCGAGCTCTCCCATGGCGGCGAAGGCGTCGTCGAATCGGCGGCCGCCGACGCACTCTGAGAGCCGTCCTGCAAAAACCTCGGAGGCGGCGTGCAGTTCGCGCTCCTCGTCGGTTTCAAAGAGCCCGGGATCCACAACCGGCACGGGGGCGCCTTCGGTGATGTTCTTGACCCGCTTGAAGGCCAAGCCCAGGGCCCGCATCTGCGGACTTGTCCGAACGGCGTCGAGCGCCTGTGCGCGGGCCACGAGCTCCGGCAAACGCCTCCACCCCGCGGCCATCACCGCGTCTGCAGCATCGGAACCAACACCCACCTCCTGGGTGAGATAGCGATGCACACGGTCGGCCATGAAATCCCGGACCGCCGCGGCGACCTCGGTGGGCGGTGTTTCGACCACCCCGTCGAGGCCATCGGCCGCCGCGTGTACGGCATCATCGAGATCCAGCTCCCACCCTGCTTCGGAGACGATCTTGACCACCGCCTGTGCGGCGCGACGCAACCCGAGGGGATCCTTCGAACCGGTGGGAATCTCTCCAACTCCGAAGAGGCCGGCAATGGTGTCGAGCCGATCGGCCACACCTACGAGGCGGCCGAGATCCGACTCCGGGATCTCGCCGTCAAAACCCGACGGCCGGTAGTGGTCCCGGGCCGCGGTCCACAACTCGTCATCGGCGCCCTCGAGGCGGAGATAGTGACCACCCATGACGCCCTGGAGTTCCGGGAACTCCACGACCATGTTGGTCAGAAGATCGGTCTTGACGAGGGCAGCGGCGCGGCGAATGAGTTCGGCATCGAGGTCAAGTCCGAGCCGGTCGGACAGGATGACCGCCAACTCGCCCACCCGGGCGGCCTTGGCCGCCACCGAGCCGAGCACCCGGTGGAACTCGAGTCTTTCGAGTTCTCCCGCCAACACTCCGAGCTTGCGCTTACGATCTTCGTTGAAGAAGAACCGCGCATCGGCAAGTCGCGCGCCGATGACCCACTCGTTGCCCTGACGGACAAGACCTTCCGGGTCGTCCCGGCGGTCGATGACAGTGAGAAACTTCGGCGCCAGCGAGCCGTCATCGTTCTCGAGGATGAGGCACTTCTGGTGGTAGCGCAGGGTGGTGATCACCACCTCGCGCGGCAACTCGAGGTATTCCTTTTCGATGGAGCCGCACAGCAGCCCGGGATACTCGACCAATTCAACGTGTTCCGCCACCAGCTCGTCATCGGGATGGACCCGACAACCCGCATCGGTGGCGAGCTCAGCGGCCTGCTCGTCGAGCAGACGCCGCCGCTGGTCGGGATCGATGAGCACCCCACGTTCGGCCAGCTCGCCGGTGTAACCCGCGACAGAATCAACATCGAATACGTCGGCGCCATGCACCCTGTGACCAACGGTCTCGCGGCACGAGGAAACCCCGAAGGCCTTCATGGGCACGACGGCGTCATCCAAGATCGCCACCAATCCGTGGACCGGGCGGACAAAGAAGTGCTCACCGAGGCCCCAGCGCATCATCTTTGGAAAGCGCATGGCGGCGAGGAGGGCCGGCACCGCTTCCGACAGAATCTCGGTGGTGGCCCGGCCCTGGTGGACAACGGTCGCGGCGAGGTAATCGCCCTTATCGGTGGACTCGGTCTCGAGCTCGCCGACGGTCACACCGGCCTTCTTGGCGAAGCCCTCTGCTGCCTTGGTGGGCGAACCATCCTCGGCGAAAGCGATTTTCGTCGGCGGGCCCGTGAGTCGTTCGGTGCGATCGTCCTGGCGTTCGGGCAGACCATCGATCATGGCCACGAGCCGTCGACTTGTTGACAGGACGCGCACCATTGCGTCGTCGAACCCCGCTTCGGTCAAGACGCGGCCCATTCCCGCGGCGAGCTGCTTCCGGGCGCCGGGAAGGGCATTGGCCGGAATCTCTTCGGTGCGAAGTTCGAGCAGGAAGGCGGCCATCACCCCACCTCCTCGAGGCTATTGCCGAGGGGATGGCCCATCTCTTCGCGCTGTGCGACATAGGCCTTGGCGGCGCGGATCGCATTTCTCCGCACCCGACCGATGAGACCCACCCGCTCGGTCACCGAAACCGCCCCACGAGCGTCCATGAGATTGAACAGGTGCGACGTCTTGAGGGTCGCTTCGAGGGCCGGGATCACCAGTGGCGGATCGTGATCGAGGCAACGCTGGGCTTCGGCCTCCCAGTCGCCGAGGTGACGCCGGAGCATCTCCACATCGGCGACCTCGAAACCATAGGTCGAGGATTCGCGCTCGTCGGAGAGCCGGATCTTGCCGTAGGACACGCCACCACCCCACTCGATGTCGTAGATGGAGTCTTTGCGTCCGAGGAACATGGCGATCCGCTCGAGGCCATAGGTGAGCTCGGCTGAGATCGGCGCGAGCTCGATTCCACCTGCCTGCTGGAAGTAGGTGAACTGGGTCACCTCCATCCCGTCGAGGAGCACCTGCCATCCGACGCCCCAGGCGCCGAGGGTCGGCGATTCCCAGTTGTCCTCTTCGAACCGGATGTCGTGCACCGCAGGATCGATCCCCAGCGCCTCGAGCGAGCGGAGGTAGAGATCCTGGACATCGTCGGGCGACGGTTTGAGGATGACCTGAAGCTGGAGATGCCGGCCGAGCCGGAACGGGTTCTCGCCATAACGGGCGTCGGCCGGCCGACGGGACGGCTGGACATAGGCGACCCGATAGGGCTCAGGACCGAGCACCCGGAGAAAGGTCTCGGGATGCATGGTTCCCGCGCCGACCTCGAGATCGAGGGGTTGCTGGATGACGCAGCCCTGCTCGGCCCAGAAGTGCTGGAGTTTCAGGATCAGAGTTTGCAGGTCCAAGGTTCCTCCGGCGCCCGTGTTCATGCCCGAATATCCGTTGACTCATCGGCATCCGGCGAGAGTGCGACCTCGGGCGCGCACTGGCCGCGAAGGATACCACGTCGGCGCGATTCTGTCGCAAATATTGGACACTCGATCAACGTTGCCGACCACGCCGGCGTGAAACCGATCGACGCCTGCTATTCTCGATGGACCGAATGAGTCCGTGGATGGAGGAGGAGCCATGGCGGACCGACAACAGGATCAATCCCGGCCACAGCGGCGCTTTACCGACGAACGCGAGGGTTTCCCGAGTTCCATCGGCCGAGACGTCATCATCGAGGGCACCATCAAGGGCGCCACCGATCTCGAGATCTGGGGCAGCTTCGAGGGCGAAATGGAAATCCAGGGACTCGTCTGGCTTCGACCGGGCAGCCGCTTCGCCGGAGACCTCATCGCCACCGATCTCGTCGTCGAAGGCGAGTTTCGGGGCACGGTCCGCGCGACCCGCAAAGTCGACATGCGAGCCACCTGCCACGTCATTGCCGATGTCACGGCGTCCAAGGTCGCCGCCGCCGAGGGCAGCTACATCGAAGGCCGGATCACCGTCGCCGAGCATTCCGACGAGATGGTCGGCTATGCCGAGAGGCGGGATCTGTAGGCGACAGCCGTTGCCGGCGCCGTAGCCGAAACCGTGGCCGTATCCGTTGCCGTATCCGAGACCGAACCCGTGGCCGCATCAGGACACGCGGGAGAGCGCGCCACATCGGGAGGTGCCGGGTCCGTATTTGTGCCTCAGCGATTTCCCGGCAGCGCGGCGCCTCTCGCACAAATGGGGACCGGACACTCCACAGGGAGCGCCATGAAATCTGCTGTCCAAGCCACGAGGGAGGCCGCCGTTCGTCCGGGCAGCGCGGTCGCAGTCATTCCGGCCCCCAAACGCGCGACCGCGCTGCCCGGGCAACGCTGGGACGCCGAGGGCGGCCCAGAAGGCCGGGGCTGACAGAACCCGAGGCCGTTGCCGCATCAGTTCGAAGGTCAAAAAAACAGCGGCCCCAGAGGGCCGCTGTTGATTTTCGATTTGGACCGTTTTCAGCCGGCGAGCTTCTTGACCTCTTCCACCATGGGCGGAATGACATCGAAGAGATCCCCGACGATCCCGTAATCGGCGATCTTGAAGATCGGCGCATCGGGATCCTTGTTGATGGCGACGATGATCTTCGACGAGCTCATCCCGGCGAGGTGCTGGATGGCGCCCGAGATCCCGGCGGCGATATAGAGCGACGGGCTCACGACCTTGCCGGTTTGGCCGACCTGGTGCTTGTGTGCGATCCAACCGGCATCGACCGCGGCGCGCGAGGCACCGACCGCGCCACCGAGGGCCTCGGCGAGAGAACGGATGAGGGCGAAGTTTTCGGGACCCTTGAGACCACGGCCGCCGGAGACGATGATATCTGCCTCCGCGACATCAATCTCGCCGCCGCCGGTGTCGATGAGCTCCTTGACCACCGCGCGGATAGCGATGGAGAGACCGTCGAGGGCGATGACCTCTGCCGAACCACCGGTCTCTTCGGCGGCGAAGACGTTGGGCCGCAGGCTGATAACCTGGGGCGTGACGCCGGCCGAGTCGACCGTGGCGAATGCCTTGCCCGAATAGACCGGGCGGCGGGCCACAAACTGATCGCCGTCCTTGCTCAGGGCAACGACATCGGCGAGAGCGTCGACACCGAGGGTGGCCGCCACCCCGGGGGCGAGATCACGGCCCATGGCGGTGCCGGCGAAGAAGACCGCACCGGGGCCGGTCGCCTCGACCGCCTTGGTCACGGCTTCGGCGTAGCCTTCCGACGAGTAGAGGGCGAGGTTGGGATCGTCGGCGACAAAGACCTTCGCCGCGCCGAAGGCGCCGAGCCCTGCGGCCGCGTCGCCGATCCCCGAACCGACCAGGACCGCGGCGACATCGCCGCCGGCCTGCCGGTGAGCTTCTGAAATGGCCTGAAGCGAGGCCTGACGAATGACGCCGTTGCGCTGCTCAACAAATACAAGTATGCCAGCCATCATCGCCTCCCTAGATCGCCTTCGCTTCGCTGCGAAGCAGGTTCACCAGCTGAGCGGCCGCGCCCGCCGGATCGTCCTCACCCTGGATGATGGTGCCTTCCGACTTGGGTGGCGGCAGCTCGAGGCTGCGGACGGTGTAATACGAATCGGTCGCCTCGTCGAATCCCAGACTCGCGACCTCGATCTTGTCTACGGGCTTGCGCTTGGCGGCCATGATGCCCTTGAGCGCGGCGTAACGCGGCTCGTTGAGCCCTTTCTGGCAGGTCACCAGGCACGGCAGTGAAGACTCCACCTGCTCCTGGCCGCCTTCGACGTCACGGCCGGCCGTGAGCGACGCATCGCCAACTTCGAGCTTGGTTACGCTGGCCACGTGCGGGATCCCGAGCAGCACGGCGAGCATCTGACCGACCTGGCTGCAGTCGGTGCCGACACCCATGTTGCCGCAGAGCACGAGATCGTGCTCACGGCCTTCGATGGCCTTGGCCAGGACCTTGGCGATCGCGAAGCTGTCGCCGAGGTTGGCTTCACCACCGATGACATGCACTGCCTTGTGGGCGCCGCGAGCCAAGCAGTCCCTGAGCGCGGCCTCGGCTCTGGCGGGACCATAGGTCACGACCGTGACCTCGCCGCCCTTGGCCTCGGTGATCTGAAGGGCCTCTTCGAGGGCGTACTCGTCAAAGGGCGAGACGATCCACTTGATGCCGGTTGAGTCGATGTTCTTGCCGTCGGGTCCGATCTTGATGACCGACGCCGTGTCCGGGACGCTGGTCACACAGACAATACAGTTCACGGCCTACCTCCCTGGTTGGATTGTGGGGAACACTGAATAGTCATTCATCCGGCTCGAAGTGTAGCAGATCCATTGCCAAGCTGCGGCATCGCCCTCGCGTCCCCGATCGAACCCGTACCCGTGCCCGTGCCCGATGTGCAGCGACCGGGGCAGCATGATCACTCGAAGGCCCTCGAAGCCGCCGCCATCAACGCCACTCAGGCAACCACCGCTATCCAACTCTTCGACGAAGTCAGAGCCATCACCTGGCGCCTCCTCCACCCAAAACCCTGACCTCCAAAAACCTCGGGAAGGGGCGCCCCGGCGGGGTGCCGGGTACGCCATTGTTCCGGAACCGCCACCCGGCACCGTAACGCGCTTTGCACAATGGCGCTACCGGGCTCCCTCGGGTAGCGCCTCCAGGTCCATTTTCCCGGCCACGAGGCAGGCCGCCGGCGCGCCATCGGCGTGGTCGCAGCCCTCTCAATCAACCAACGCGCGACCACGCCGATGGCGCGACGCTGGGTCACTGGAACGCCAAAGCGTCACAGCGGCCCAGAAGGCCGGTACTGAGGGCATGGTCCGGAACAACGGCAGCGACCGGGACAGGGGCCGTATCCGTATCCGTTGGCGATAGAACCAACCCGTATCGGTACACACCATCGCCGGCGGGACGCCGGTACGATGAAGAACGTTGCCAAAAATGAAGGTCATCCTGCGGGCGGGACGCCCACACCACAATGGCCGCCGGCCGGGGATGCGGAAACAGATCTGGACACGGCCACGGGTACGGCCACGGGCACGGTCACAGAAATTCGCCCATGCGATGATATCCAGGTGAGCGACAAGCCCCACATCCGGTTCTTCGAATTCAAAGCCCGGAAGTTCTGCGTCTGGCTCGATGCGACAAACGCAACGGGCCACTACGACGACATTCAGGCAACTCACGTGGTCTCGGGGCTGGTCGCCTCGGCGGGAAAGCTGATGCGCATTCGCCTCGCCGGAATGCCGCAGGATCCAGAGACCGCCGAGTTCCGCAGCCTGCCGCCTGAAAACACCACAGGCGCCTTCCCCGTTGAGTGCCGCGCCGACTGGGCCAAAATCTGCGAACACCGTGAACGAACCGGTGGTTTGCCAGGCTGTCTCGCCGAAGTGCAGCGCGAACTCCAACGAGGCCTCGAGATTCTCGACGAGAAGCGCCCCTATGAGGCGATCTCTCACTGGCAATTGGGCTATGTCCACAACTGGGGCGAACTCGCCATCTGCGCGCTGATGATGATGCACGCAGACCTGGCAAAAGCCAGGTCAAGCTAAATGCAGGATGCAGGATGCAGGATGCAGGATGCAGGATGCAACGAGATTGCAGTTCTGCAGCAACAGCAGTCAAACGTCCTCTGGCGTATCCTGAATCCTGGATCTTGGGTTTCGGAGTTAGCTGTCGACGTGCTCGTGTCCGCTCCGTAGCCGGTGGACCTCCTCGTCATAGACCTCGAGGACCCGCTGGTAGGAAAGCATGCCAACGGCCATCGATGGCGGCGGTCCGGAGAGCACCGGAAGGTTCTCGTGCCTGAACGCGGTGAAAACCCTTACGGCGGTGTGGAGATCGTTGTCGAGTTCGAGGAAGGCCATGGTGCTGGCTGCAACCGATAGATCCGAAGCCACCAGGAGCGACCAGACATCCGGGCTTGCCATCATCCGCCGGACATCGGTCATGCTGAATAAACCGATGACCAATCCCTCGGCATTGACCACCGGAAAAGCATGCTGTTCGCTCGGCGCGACCACCTCGAGAATCTTCTCGAATGGAGTCCCCGGAGAAAAGGTGATCAGCTCCTGCTCCTGATCCACGACCTCGCGAACGGTGAGTTTTTCCAGCACATCCATCTGGAGTTCGCCGATGTGGGCCGGCGAGTCGATCCGCGTCGGGACCTGGGCCTCGTAGATGGACACGCCGCGCATCAGGAGAAAGACCACCGAGCAGACGAGCATCAGCGGCACCAGCAGATTGTACGAACCGCTCATCTCGGCGACCATGATCAGCGAGGCGATGGGCACCTTGGCGACACCAGCGAAGAAACCGCCCATCCCAACCAGGACGCAGGCCGCCGTGGCCGGCGCAAAACCGGGCGCGATTCGTTCGGCAGCAGCAGCGAAGACGGCCCCGGTGACGCCGCCGATGACCAGAGACGGCGCGAAGACCCCACCCGATCCGCCCGAGGAGATGGTGAATGAGGTGGCGAGAATCTTGGCCGGCAGCAACAGGAGCAGGATCTTGAGCGGCAACGCGCCGTCGATGGTGAGCTGGAGCCACCCGTATCCACCCGACATCACCTGGGGCACCACCAGCGCCAACAGCGCGACGAACAACCCACCGATAGCCGGCTTGACCATCGGCGGCACCGGGAGCTTGGCAAAAACAAGATCGCGCATCCCGTAGAAAACCTTGATGTAGAGGAAGCCCACCATCGCGAGGATGATCCCCAGAACCAGATAGGCGAGAAGCTCCCGCGGCGCGGTGAACTGCTCAATATGGGTTTCGAATATCGGGTGCCAACCGGTGAGTGATGCATTCACCACATAAGCGACGATGGAGGACATGATGGCCGGGATCAACGCCTCGGATTCGTAGTCGTTCTCCGAGTAGAGCACCTCGATGGCGAAAAGGGCGGCGCCGAGGGGAGCCCGGAACATCCCACCAACACCGGCCGCCATCCCGCAGATGACGAGGATCCTGCGATCGAGGGTCGGTAGCCGGAGCAACTGCGAAAGATAGGAGGCGAACCCGGCGCTGATGTGGGCCACCGGGCCCTCACGGCCCGCCGAACCTCCCGATCCGATGGTCAGCGCCGACGCCACCAACTTGATGGGAATGATGCGAGGGCGCAGGATCGCCCCTTTCTGGTGGTAGGCGTTGATGACCGCATCGGTGCCGTGGCCCTCGGCCTCCGGCGCGAACCTGGTCACGATCCAGCCCACCAGAAGACCCGCGCCCGGAAGCACGAGCAGCAACCGCCACGGTCGTTCCGGAAGGTGCCAACCACCCCCGTCGGTCACACCGTGGCCCGGCGCCTCAAAACCAACGACCCGGTTGAGAAGCAAACCGGACACGCCGTCGACCCCCCACGTGAGCGCCGCAGCTCCAAGACCGGCAACCACACCGATCAGAAGTGCCAGGACCAGCCACCGGCCAAAGTTGTAGAGGTCGATTCGGGTCGCAAGCCGACCCAAACCGGTCAGAAATCGAGGGCTCTGGAGCTCCACAGGCTTCTCCGGACCCGACTCAACCGAACGCAGCCGGGGGCGGCGAACCGGCGGATTGGATGTTCATCCGATTTCAGTCCGTCGCGCCGACCAGCAGGCAACCGTTGGTCCCGCCAAAACCGAAGGAATTGGTCAATGCGATCTTGATAGGCGCTTCACGGGCGACATGGGGAACATAATCAAGATCATTCTCGGGATCGGGATTGTCGAGGTTGATGGTTGGCGGGATGACACCGTTATTCACCGCCATCACCGCGACCCCGAACTCGAATCCCCCTGCGGCCCCGAGCAGGTGACCGGACATGGATTTGGTGGAAGAGACCATGATCTTTTCCGCGTGAGAGCCAAAGACCCCCTTGATGGCGAGGGTTTCAACGCTGTCGCCCGCGGGGGTCGAGGTGCCGTGGGCGTTGACGTAATCGACGTCCTCGGGGTTGAGCTTGGCGTCTTGAAGCGCAGCCCGCATGCACCGGATGGCCCCGTCTCCATCTTCCGAGGGCGCCGAAATATGATAGGCGTCCGACGACATTCCGAATCCCAGGACTTCGGCAAGAATCGGCGCCCCCCGCTTGCGGGCGAACTCGTACTCTTCGAGCACCACGATGCCCGCACCCTCACCGATGACAAAACCGTCCCGGTCCTTGTCCCACGGACGCGATGCACGCTCGGGTTCGTCGTTGCGCGTAGAGAGGGCCCGCATGGAGGCAAAACCCGCGACCGGCATGGGCGTGATCACGGCCTCAGACCCGCCAGCGATGATGGCATCGGCATAGCCATGGCGGATGTAGAGCGTGGCATCGCTGATCGAATGCGCCGAGGTCGCACACGCGGTGCAGGTGGCCATGTTGGGACCCTTGGCCCCGGTACGGATGCTCACGACACCCGAACACATGTTGATGATGCTTCCCGGTATGAAAAAGGGCGAGACCCTCTTCGGACCACGCTCCAGCAGTCTGGTGTGGTTCTCCTCGATCATGGGAAATCCGCCGATGCCCGAACCCATGACGACCCCGACTCTGTCGGCGTTGTCGTCATTGATTTCGAGCCCCGATTGTTCCAAGGCCATGTCCGCCGCCGCAACCGCGTAGTGGACAAAAGTGTCGAACTTCTTGATTTCCTTGTGTTCGAACCACTGACCGGGATCGAATCCTTTGACCTCACCGGCGATTCGGGACGAAAACCCCTCGGCATCGAATTTTGTGATGGGCCCGATCCCGCTGCGCCCTGCGACGAGAGCATCCCACGTGGCCTGGGTCCCGATCCCCAGAGGGGAGACCAGACCGAGGCCCGTGACCACAACGCGCCGTGGCATCAACTGCTCGCGTTGGTCTCGAGAAACGCAACCGCGTCTTTGACGTTGGCGATCTTCTCGGCCGCCTCGTCCGGAATCTCGACCCCGAACTCTTCCTCAAATGCCATCACGAGCTCGACCACATCGAGGGAGTCGGCGCCGAGATCATCGACAAACGACGCCTCCGCGGTCACCTTTTCGGCATCCACACCGAGCTGCTGCACGATAATCTCTCTGACTTTTGCTTCGATACTCATTACGCGTCCCTCCTCCGTCAATTCAGTTCTTCAGTATTTTTCACTCTCAACACCCAATGCCCGAAACGAGAAATCGACCGCGCATCGATGGCGCTGCGACGCCGACCACAAAACCGGCGTTGCTTCCCCCAACCATGCATAGCTCACTTCGATTCCCGCTGCCTTCGCGGCCGCGACACTGACTGAAGGATACGTGATAGCACACAGCGGCGACCCGTGCAAGCACCCGAATATCCTTGACATCGGCCCAAAAAAGGAGTACTCAGCCATTTAACGTCGCAATCGGCCTGTGACGGGGAGGTTCTATGGAAGCGTATCTGACCGCAAAAGAGGCAGCTGACTATCTCAAGCTTGCCGAACGGACGCTGGTCCGTCTGGCTCACGAAGGAAAAATCCCAGGTGTGAAGATCGGGGGCCAGTGGCGCTTCCGCCGCGCACTGCTCGATGAGTACCTCGACACCCTCGCCGCAGAGTCGGTGGGATCGTCCGGTGCGGCGCCAAACCAGGTCATCGATGCGCCCTTCGACGAGATCATCACCGTCGACCAGATCATCCCCGATCTGACGGCCAAAGATCGCAACGATGTCATCCACTCCATGGTGACCCATGTGACCGATCTCGGTCTGGTGCAGGATCAGGCATGGCTCGAGGCCGCCCTCGCCGCCCGCGAGCGACTCGTCCCGACCGCGGTTCCCGAGGGTGTCGCGTTTCTGCACGCCCGTCGCCGCGCCGCCGACAAGTTCCCGAAACAGTTCATCGCCATGGCACGGTCCACCGACGGCCTGGTTTTCGGTTCGCCCGAGATGGGAAAGACTCACGTCTTTTTCCTCCTCGCGCTGCGCAACGACGCGCTCCACCTGCGTTGGCTCTCGCGGTTGGCTTGGATCGTCCGCAATCCCGGTCGCATGGCACGGCTGCTCGAGGCGAAGTCCGCCGCAGAGATCCACGCGATTTTGCTCGACGCCGCCATCAACCTTCCGGGTTCGTTGAAGCCGACGGGCAAGCCGACGCAACGTTAGAAGGTGTGAGGTATTAGCGGTTAGGTATCAGGTCCATCGCAGAAGGACCAACAGTTTGTTGAGAGCCTGCGATGTCCACAATACCTGATACCTATTTCGGCGTGTCTCTGGAAACGACTGACGCTTCCGCATGTCCGATCTACAATAGGCTCTCAATGAAGATTGCCCTCATCGGTAGCCACGGAGTCGGTAAAACGACACTTTGTTTCGAGCTTGCCGCTCGGCTGAAACGACGCAACGTCGATGTCGAGATCGTGCGCGAAGTGGCGCGCCGCTGTCCCCTGCCCATCAACCAGGAGACCACCATCGCCGCCCAGGAATGGATCGCCCACAGCCAGGTGACGGCCGAGATCGAGGCGGCGGCGAACCACGATGCCGTCCTCTGTGATCGATCGGTGCTCGACAACTACTGTTACATGGTCCACGCGGCGGGAACGCAGAAGATCTGGGAACGCTTCCTCGACTATTGGATCCGAACCTATGATGTGCTGATCCACGTCCCACTGTGGGTTCGCCCGACCTATGACGGGGTCCGCGCCGTGGACGCCGGTTTCCAGGAACAGATCGAACTGCTCCTCGAAGGCATGATCGCCGCTCGCGCCCTACGGCCGGTCAGGCTCGATCCCGATGACCGCGACGGATGGGGCCAGCTCATCGAAGATCTCCTCCTACCTCAGCTCGAACCCACCCTGCCGCTCTTCCCCACCGTCGGACTAGGCACCTCCCACACACCTTGTACAATTCTGAAGTGGAATTCGACCTTCTCGTCCGCAACGGCACCGTCGTGCCCATGGAGCACGATCGGCACTGGTTGACCGGGGATGTATTGGTCCGCGATGGCCGAATCGCCGAGATCCGCCCCGGCGGCGCCGGCGAGATCAAAGCCCGGCAGGTCATCGACGCTTCCGGGGCCGTCGTGCTCCCTGGTTTCATCCAGTGCCACGTCCACGTCGTCCAATCTCTGCTCCGTCATCAGGCGGACGGCATGGAACTCCTCGACTGGCTCGAACGGCGAACCCTGCCCTACGAGGCGGCCCTCGACGGCGATGGGGTCGCAACCGCCGCCGAACTCGGCATCGCCGAACTTCTCACCGGTGGAACGACGACGGTTCTCGATTTCGGGACGACCCATGACCACGACCGCGTCTTCGAATCCGCCGAACGCATGGGGATTCGAATGACATCCGGTCGGACCCACATGGATATGGGGAGCGAGACGGCGCCGGCCCTCATCGAAGACGGCGATGCCTCTCTTGCCGACGCCGAGGGCATCGGCGGGCGCTGGCACGGTCGAGCCGGTGGCCGACTCCGTTATGCGGTGGCTCCACGCTTTGCCCTGTCGTGCACCAGGGGGTTGCTCGAAGGCTGCGCCCGCCTGGCGCGTGACCATGGCTGGCTGCTCCACTCCCACGCTTCCGAGAACACCGACGAGGTTGCCGCTGTTCGCGCCGCCACCGGGATGAGCAACATCGAGTACCTCGACTCGGTGGGTCTGACCGGCCGCGATGTGGTCCTCGCACACGGGGTTCACCTTGATTCGGCGGAGATCCAGATCCTCGCCGACACCCGAACCCGGATCTGTCACTGCCCGGGAGCCAATCTCAAGCTCGGATCGGGGATCGCCGACATTCCCGGGCTTTGTTCACGGGGCGTGCGGGTCGGTCTCGGGGCCGACGGACCACCGTGCAACAACCGGCTGTCGGCGTTCTATGAGATGTCCCTGGCCGCAACCATTCATGCATTGCGGTCCGGCCCCACCGCCCTGGGAGCTTGGGAGGCCATGGCCCTAGCAACCCGCGAGGGCGCACGAGTGCTCCATCTCGCCGATGTCGTCGGCACTCTGACACCGGGGAAGGCCGCCGACATCACGGTGGTTTCTCTCGACGGTTGGTCGATGATTCCCGGCGACGACCCGGTTGCCAGGGTCGTCTACGGTGGTTCCGCGACTGATGTCCGCCATGTGATCGTGGACGGTCGACCGGTGGTGGTCGACGGACTGCTGACGACGATCGATCCGGGAGACCTGCGAACCAGGATCGACGAATCCTGGCGGGCCACCCGCAGGAGGATGGGACTCCCATGAGCGTACGACCGATCCTGGTTTTCGGCGATGCGCGGCTCGAGGCGCCCAATGCACCGGTGGAAAGCTTTGACGCCGCACTCGCGAGCCTCGTCGATGACCTATTCGAAACCGGCTGGAATGCCCCCGGTCTCGGTCTCGCAGCTCCCCAGATCGGCGCCAACCTGCGGCTCGCCACCGTCGATCTTTCGGTCGGGAAGGATCCATCGCAGAAGATCGTCCTTGCTAATCCGACCATCACCGAGACCTCCGGGAAAATCTCCCTCGAGGAGGGCTGTCTTTCGTTTCCGGGGTTGTTCACGACTCTGTCTCGCCCCCGCGAAGTGCTGATCACCGCTCAGGACGAACACGGAGAACCTCTCGAGATCGAGGCATCGGGTCTGCTCGCTCAGGCCATCTGTCACGAAATCGACCACCTCGACGGGCGCCTCCTCGTCCACCACCTGCGCGGCATCAAGAAGAAGATGTTCCTCAGACGAGTCGCCAAGATGCGCAAATCCGGCGTCTGGAGCGCTTAGAGAAGTTCTTAGTTTTGAGTTCTTAGTTTTGAGTTACATCGCAAACAAATGACCTGCACTTGGACGGGTCTCCACAATGAAACTGAGGACGTGTTGAGTTTCCTCGATCTCCACCAGGCCGTTTCCCAGGGCATTGCGATGAAACTCAAAACTGAGAACTGAAAACTATTTAGAGCGTTCGCGGCAACGCGTCGCGTGGATTGCCCTGATAGAGCTCACCGACTTTGCGCGCGGTCTCTTCACCGGCCGGAGACACGACTTTCGGAACCACGACTTCTACGGTGTAGAGATGATCACCGTGGGCGCGGGTCTTGGTGTTTCGAGTCCCCTTGCCCCGCAGACGGAAGGTTCGGCCCGAGTTGGTTCCCGGTGGAACCTTGGCTCGAACCGGACCATGAATCGTCCCGACCTCCACCTCGCCGCCGAGGTATGCCTCGGAGAAGGTGACCGGGATGGTCGGAGTGGATGTTGTCACCGTCTCTCTCGAAGAACGAGTGCGGCCGAACTTTGACCCGCACGAAGAGATCCCCGGGTGCGCCTCCCTGGCGGCCGTCGGCCCCTTTCCCCGCGACTCGAATCCGATTTCCATCGGCGACGCCCTCGGGAATTTTCACCCTGAGTTTCTCGGTCGAGATGACCACCCCCGCGCCGTGACAGCTCCCACACCTGTGACCCTGGGCCGTCCCCGAGCCACTGCAGGCCGAGCACTGCAGTTGACGCTGAACCGGCAGGCTGATGGTGGTCCCGTGAACGGCGTCCGCGAAGCTCACCTCCACCGCGAGCTCCTGGTCAGCGCCTCGCTGCGGCGCCTGTCGGGTTCTCCCAGGTCGCGTTCCACCGAAGAACTGGCCGAAGATATCGCCGAGATCCTGGAAACCACCCATCCCATCGAAATCGACGCGGTAACCCTCGGGCCCCTGAGAGCTGCTTCTCCGACCCGCCCGCCGGAAGGGATCGAAACCGGCGGTCGGATCACCATCCACGGTACCGAAGGTGTCGTACTGCTTCCGCTTGTCCGCATCCGACAAGACTGCGTAGGCTTCCTGAATCTCTTTGAACTTCTGTTCGGCGTCGTTGTTACCCGGATTGACATCCGGGTGAAACTTGCGCGCGAGTTTTCGGTAGGCCTTCTTGATATCCGAGGCGTCCGCCGAGCGCGGTACGCCGAGCATCTTGTAATAATCCGTCGCCAATCTCGCCTCCATCACCTTTTGGTGACCCAGCTGCGCTCTCCGGCATCGGGAGAATGCCCTGTTGGTATAAATATGAGCGAACCGTTATAAAATTTCAAGTTTCCCGTCGACGGGGTTGCAGGGTAGAATGCTGTCATGGCGTGCGACGCATCAATGACCGTTGCGATGGTGACTCTCCTCGCAGTGACACCCTTTTCTCAGCGCCGCTATGTCGTGCCGCTTGGACTCGGTCTCGTGATCGCCGCCATGTTCAATCTCGGTCTGCTCGCGTCGGCGCCTCACGCCAACGACCCGGGAGCCATGCAGCTCCTCGTGTGGCTTCGGCTGCCGATGGTCAGGTTCGCAGCAAACCTGATTGCCGGCGCACTCATTTTGTGGGCTGTTTTCGGCATTCTCTTTGGAGGCAGCCGCGTCGACCGCTTGGTTCGATCCCTCAAGCATCGCGGGGATTTCGAGGGGGCAGGCGAGATTTATCTCCAGAACGGAAAACTGCAACCTGCCCTCACCAATTTCAAAAAAGGCCGGTCATGGCAGAAAGCGGCGGAGACCGCCACACGCTTGAAACGTTTTGCGGAGGCGGGTGAGTACTTCCGTCTTTCAGGCGGGCGCAGTCTGTCCGACGCCGCTCGATCCTATCGGCAGGCGAACGATCCCAAAATGGCGCAGAAGTGCGAACGCGAACTCGCCGAGTGGCTGGTTGGCAACGACCAGATCAGCGAGGCCGTCGGTGCATGGATACGGGCTGGTGATCCCAAACAGGCCCTCCGAATCGCCAACATCGCACTCAAGGAGAGACTTCTCCAACCGTCGGATCCATCCTTCCAACCGGTTCTTCGCGTCACGAAACAGTTGGGTGACCACGCCACCGAGGCACGCCTCTCCGAGGCGCTCGGGGACTGGCTCGCGGTGGGCTACGCTTGGAGAGCGGCCGGAGACCACGCCCAGGCTGCCGACGCCTTTCTCAAAGCGAATAATTTGGTGGAAGCAGCACGATCGGCCTCGGATTCCGGCTATCCCCATCGAGCCGCCAAGATCCGTGTTCGGCACCTCGGACGGTTGTATGACCAACTGCAGCAGACAACCCAACCTGGAGAGGTCACCGAGGCTGAGATCGACCGGCTCAGTAAACTCCTTCAGACCGAAACCGATGATCTGGTGCCGGTCCTCTCCGACCTCAAGATGGAGGAGGAGCTGATCCAGGTTCTCGCTTCGTCAGGGCGCGTCGAAAAGGCGGTCAACATCCTGGTCTCTTCCGGTCGTCCGGAGGCGGCGGTCGATCTCGCCCGCAGCGCGAAACGATGGACCGTTGCAGCGCCCCTCCTGGAAGATCTCAACCGCTGGGCCGAGGCCAGCGATCTCTGGGAGTTCGCCGGCAATCTCGAATCGGCGGCCCGGTGCGCAGAACGGGCCGGTGAGGACGTTCGAGCGCTCGAGATCTATCGGGGACTCGGCAGGGCTGACAAGACCGCTCTCTTCATGGCCCGCCTGGGCTACCTGCAGGATTCGCTCATTGAACTCCACCGCGCCGAGATGCTCGAGGAGGCCTGCCATGTGCTTCGGCAGCATCCGGGCCCGGTGCCCGATATCCCCGACGTGATCCTCGATATCGCCGGATGGGCGCGCGAGAACGGCTCTTTGGATGACGCCATCTTCTGTCTCCAACGCGCCGTGGTCGGCGTCGCGCTCCAACCCGGCCGGTTGGAACCGGCGGTGGCTCTCGCGAGGTTGTTTCTCGAGGCGGGAAGCACCGACAAGAGCATCGCCATCGTCGATCGCATCCTCGAGTTCGATTATTCGTGTGAACCCGCCCGTGAGCTTCGTCAGGAGCTCGCCACGACCCAACAGGTCGGTGACCGCGTACCAAGCACTTCTGACGGCGTACCGGAACCTTTCTCCCCCGGCGCCGGACCCCACCGATACGAGATTCTCACCGAACTCGGCCGCGGCGGCATGGGAGTGGTCTACAAGGCGAGAGACACCCGGCTCGACCGTGACGTGGCCATCAAGGTCCTCCGAGAGACCGCACCCGAGGTGGCGGCCCGGCTCGAGGAAGAGGCCAAGACTGCCGCGACCCTCAACCATCCCGGCATCGTCACGATATTCGACATCGAGGCCGGTTTCGGCGGCTACTTCATCGCCATGGAGTTTGTTCCCGGCGAGGCGCTGGATCAGGTGGTTCGCAGCGCCCGCCAGCGAGTCAGCAGCAATATCCACCTCATCTTGACCCGTCTCGCGGATGCGGTCGGTTACGCCCACCAGCACCGAATCATCCATCGCGACCTCAAACCGGCCAATATCCTCCTGACTCCGGACTACGAGGTCAAGGTGCTCGACTTCGGCATCGCGGCACGCCTCGATCTGACTTCCGGGCGCGACCTTCGGATCTATGGCACGCCGTACTATATGGCGCCCGAGCAGATCCGCGGCAAGCGACCGACGCCGGCCACAGATGTCTACTCATTCGGGGCCACGGCCTTCCATCTCGCCACCGGACGCCCGCCGTTCAACGAGGGAAGCATCGTCGATGCTCACTTGAGAAAACCACCACCCGATCCCCTCGATCTCGAACCGCAACTCGACCCCCGCCTCGCCGAGCTGATCCTGCGGTGCCTGGAGAAAGACCCCTCCGCAAGATTCAACACCGGCTCGGAACTGCACAAAGCACTGGTTGCATTGAGAAGTTGATTCCGCGGCGAGGACCGTAGCCACGTCCGCATCCGTATCCGCAGCCTCGTCCGTGTCCGTGTCCGTGTCCGTGTCCGATGGACGCTGCCACGGTCGCTGCCGCGAAGTTTGACAACTCCCACGAAATCTGTGGCCTACTCTCAAATGCGATGACTTCGTGCGCCTTTGCGATGGCTGTTCTTCGCGCCCTTTGCGTTTCAACCCGGCGATGGTGCGATGGCTCTGCGCCTCTGCGCCTCTGCGCCTCTGGGTTGAATTGTGACGGTGAGATCCCGAGCGTCGGAGTTCAGGTATCATGACCTTTACGCCGTGCGCGATGTGCGCACGCGGGGAGGTCAGACCGAATGGATCCACGTACCCTCTGGCGACGTCCAGAGTCACGGTTTCTCATCCTGTTTCTCAGTATTCTCGGGATCAGCTTCACGGTGATCGCCCTGAGACCGGTGAACGACGCATTCGTCGTCCCGTACACGACCCTTATCGCCAAGGTGTCGGGCATCGTCCTCGGCCTCCTGGGTGAGGACATCACCATCAACGGATGTGTTCTCCGATCACCCCGGTTTGCCGTGACCATCTACAACGGGTGCAACGGACTCATCACCAGCCTGATCTTTATCTCAGGCGTCCTCGCCTTTCCGGCTCGGTGGTCCGCCAAGATCATCGGAGTCGTCGGCGGGTTGCTCGCGATCCAGGCCATCAACCTGGTGCGCATCATCTCGCTGTTTTATATCGGCATTTTTCTTCCCAAACTCTTCAACTCGTCGCATATTTTCATCTGGCAGTCGGTGGTGATCCTGGCGGGGGTCGCGCTGTGGATCACCTGGGCACACCTATTCGCTGCACCGCCGAAGCGAGAGGCGGATTGATCAAAGGAGATCGGGTGGTCGACTCGTTCAACGAGGGGGACTCGTCATGAGCGAAGAGGTCGTACTCTACCGCAGCTTTCTCAAGAGACTGCCATTGACCTTGCTGGTGGCGATGGTGGTGTGGTTGCTTCTGCGCCCGGTCCTCGACACCGCGATCTCGGGCTTTGCGCAACTTCTGATCAGGTCCTTCGAGTATCCCAGGGTGACGCGCCTTGTCGTTGAGGACCACCGAGCGGAGGTTCGCCGCGCCGACTTTCGAACCGATTCGGGCATACCGTCAATTCCTCTCACTGAAAAACACTTCAACACCATCGTCCTGCTCGCCCTCTATCTGGCGCTGCCCAGGCCGTTTTCGAGGCGCCAGCTCGAACGGCTCTTTATGGGCTGGTGCATTCTCTATCTCACCCAGAGCATGAACCTGTTCTTTCACGTCAAATGTCTCTACGCCCTCTCGCTCGGCGAATGGAGCCTGCAAACCTACTCGGACTTCTCGCGCGATTTCTACGGGTTCTGGCGCTACTTCACCGATCTCCCCGGACGGTTCTCCTTCCCGTTCCTGATCTGGCTGGGGTTCAACTGGGATCTCGTCATCCAGCTGCTCGGGCCGCAGACCGCCGAAGACGACGAAACGTCGACCACGGGCAAGAAAAAGAAATCGAAAAACTGACCCGCGGTGGCTACCGATTCCGGCGCAAGGACCGATAGTCAGGGATCTTGTATTCTTTGATCTTCGATATCAGGGCGCCTCGAGAGAGATTCAGCGTCCGCGCCGCCTGACTCTGATTGCCTTTGACGCGACGAAGAACCCGGTCGATGACGAGTTCTTCAACATCCGGAACCACAACCTTGAGATCGTCGACGGTCATGAATGATGCGTAGACCTCATCGGTCTCGTAGGTCCGGGTCGTTAGCCCGGAGGAAGCCCGTCTGGGGACCACCCCCCTGACCATCTCGCCGTCCTGAGCGGCAGAAACCAGGCGTCGAAGCTCGCCCAGGAGTTCGGTCATCTGCCCGTCGAAGGTGTAGTCGAGCACCGAATTGAGCGTCTCCAACTCAATTCCCTCTGATCTCTTTTCCCTGCTCGGCGCCGACCCGCTCGAGGAGACGGACGATGAGCAGCGGAAGATCCTCCCGCCGATCAACCAGTGATGGAATCCGAATGAGATGGCGGTCGAAAAGTCGGAAGAGCGTCACATCGAGAACGCCCTCGTTGACCAATGCCATGGCGTCCTCACCGGTCGTCACGATCCAGCGTACCGAAGGACCGAATGCTGAATCGAGATCCTGCGTCACCGCTGCGGCCAGTTCGCGCTGCAGACCGGGCGTCATGAGGTGGACGTCGCGGACAACCACCACCGCGCCGCGAGAACGTTCGCCCAGACTCTCGCTTTCGTTTTCACCTTCGGCACCGAAGAGCTCGTCCCGAATCGCGGCGTCTTCTCCGGGTCGTGCCTGGAAGACGCGAACCGGGGGCTCTCCTCCCGGGCGCAGCGAGGCGATCAAATTCGCAAGGAACATCCGGCCCACGCCAACCGGACCGCACAACATGACCGGTGAGGCCGACCGGGCCGCAGCCCCTACGCTGTCACGCAGAATATGGACGGCCTGGGAGGTTCCGGGGAGGTGTGTTTCCAACAATAATTGAGCCTTCTTGACCCACTCGCCGTAGACCAGGGTCGATCGTTCCACCCGGTCCCAGTGGACCGAGAGCATCCGGGCGAACTCACCGAGCAACTCTCGGTCCTCATCCTGGTCTTCTGCCGTGGTCTCGACCAGCACATAGGCGTTCGCCAGGCCCGGACCTCGGTCAACCGGGTAAACGAGGAGAAGCTGACCGGCCAGTCGAAGCACCGCGTACCGTCCCGCTGACGAAAGCTCGGAAAAGGTTCGGGCCGGCAGCCGAGGGAGGTCACCCTCCCACTGGGTGATGACCGGCTGAAAATGACCCTCGTCATCGACGAGTGCAAGCAAAGCCTCGCGGTCGGCGAACGCCGCCGCAAAGAAGGTGCGGAGTGAAGGCACGAGATCCGAACGCATCCTTGAGCGGAACATCTCCACGAGTTGCGTCCGAGCGTCGCTCAGTCTGTGGGGTTCTCGAAACAGAATGATCTCGGAACGTTCTTTCCCCTCGGTGGCCGAAGAAACTTGCTTTGACTCGTCTCCGGCCCCTCGATCGACGGCTCCCTCGACCAACTCGACATCAGTTTCACCCTCGTCGCTGCCTTTGAAGATGATGGTAGCCGTACCGATCCGTAGCTTGTCGCCTACCTTGAGCACGCCGCGTGATCGACGTTCTCCGTTGAGGACCACGACTTGCCGGTTTTGGCCGAGAAAAGTGAAAACCTTGCCGTTGCGCTGAATCACAATGTGCTGGGGAGCAACGCCCGGCAACCGGAGAACAATATCGTTGTGGCTTGAGGCACCGACGGACACAGACTGCTTCTCCAACTGATAGGTCAGCTGGGAGCCTCCCTTGCCCTCGATGACCAAAGTCACCATGCGGGTACTCGTCTTGGCTTATTTCTGGACACGATCTCAACCTTTGAGGCGCATAGGCCCAACCGAAGATCACTCGAAAGACCAAAAGATCGGATGAGGCTATTTCGACCATATCTAAGAGTCGACAATCTGTCAATTCTAAGCACAATGCAGGGCAATAGTGCGATGTGCGGGTTGCGTTGGTGGAGCACCGCGGGCGAAACGTCCAGTTGAAGAACAGAATAGAGCGAGTACCCATTGGCAGCCGATCACTCAGTCTCTCGCTCGGGTGGATTTGCAGCACAGCACGAACTCTGAAAGTGCCGTCAAACCCGCCCGCGATTCACGGACCCGCACGTGTTATGAGTGCAGCGCCACTCCACCGAGGCGTCCGGCGAGAACCACCAACTCGGTGAGGTCCGGGAGGCTCTCGCCCTCGCGATCCCCGACAAGGATCCCCGCGACCGACGCTCCGATCCCCAGGGGGATGACCGCCGTCGCTGACGGGAGTTCTTCGAGACCGAGAAGCTCAGCCAGCCGATGCGAACCGCCCGCGGTGGGATCGATGCCCATGGTGGGGTTGTTCGATCTGACCACCAGTTCGAAGATGCTCAATCCCCGAGGCAGCGCCTGCGTTCCGCGCGCAAGAGGGTAGCCGAATCCGGCGCGACAACGGACGGCCGTCTCTTCGACCTTGAGCACCGCGCCTCGGAGAAGATGTCCCGAAGCCAACTGCAACAAGACTCCCACGGCCTGTTCGGAATCCGCCTCGCGGAGGAGCGCGTCGACGAGTTCGGCCACCGCCGCCGGAAGTACCGACCGGCTTGGATGGCGGAGAGATCTGAGCTGTCGGTCAACGATCTGGGTCAGATCTTCGACAAACCGATTCTGAATCTCACCACCTTCGCCGGGTGGGACGGGAAGCAGAAAGGTCACGCCGGCTTTGACCAGTTCATGGACCCACATGGGATTACCCAAGGGGGCCGCCCACACAACCGGCAGAGGAGGCTCGATCTCCCCGGCCCGACGCACGAGATCGAGCCATGCCTTCTCTTTTCCGCTCCGAGACACCCCCGCCGCCTGGTGTACCACGAGCACATCGAGTTCGGCGAGATCGACCTCTTGTTCTCTTCCGATCTGGCGGACCTCCCAGCCTCGCCGGCGCCACTCGTTTTCGACTGCACCACGCCAGAGCCGGGGATCCGGCGCCACGACACCCACCTGGGCGAAGAGAAGCTCCTGGGGCGCCTGATCCGCAAGACCCTCCAGTAGATCGTCGAGCGGATTGGCAGGAGGTTCCGATCCGAGCAGGTGAATATTCGGCAGGGTCGCCGATTGTGCGAGCTCGACAATTTCTCCCGCCACCAGCCTTTCGACCTCGATCTCGGTCATTTGGCTGCTGTCGAGTTGCCGCAAACCCGACCGAACGGCGTCCGCGAAGGCGCCAAGACTCAGCGACGGGCCGACGATGGGCGAAACATCCCCCGGTTCGAAACGAAAAGCACCTTCGGTGCAGGACAGGATGCGGCTCGCGGCATCGTGTTCACCGGGTGGAGGAACCGCGGTCCAGCCGTGATCGATCTCCATCCGGTACGAACCCTCGTCGGTCACCAATTCCAAAACACCGCTGGTGGCCGTGGCCGACAACAATCGCATGAGGGCGGGCGGTCCGAGATGAGTGAGACTGCCAGAGAGAATTCGTTTCATGATCCGACCTCCTCATGCTCGGCCGACGGCAGATGAACAACATAGCTGTGGAGCTCTCCGGTCCGCAGGTCGAACTCGCGCCGCTCCACGATCTTGCCGTCGAGTTCGACCTCCAGCAACCAACGTCCGGGGAGGAGACTGGCGAAGCGCACTTCGCGACCCAAGACGGCCTGCCGCTGGTCCGACCCGCGGGAGAGCCAGGCGATCGCCCTCCGCTCGTCAGTCACGTCCGTCAGACGGCAGACCAGCTCGGCCCCCAGATTCGGGCGCAGCAAGGTGGTGCCCACCCGGGGCAGCCGATGCAGATCACCGACGGCCGGTACCACGATTTCGATGGACGGAACGGGGTCGACGGCGGTTTCGAAGGCGACGTGCCGAGGAGTCAGGATCCACCAGCCGAGGGTCGGGTCGGTCGGGACCCACCCTGCGCCCGGCAGCCGGCACTCCACCCACCGGTGGGGGATCGCCTCTCGCCCGGTGATGAGCAGACCACTCACGGTTCGCGCCTCGAACCCGGTGGCCATGAGAAGCGCTGCGGTGGCGTTGGCGAGCCCCGAACACCGTCCTCCACCTCGTTTGATAACCGACGCGGCATCCTGCGGAAAACGATCATCATCGACGAGGGCGAGGTGGTCGGAAACCCATTCCAACACCGCTGTCGCCGCTTCCCAGGCGTCCATCTCTGGCCGCAGAGCGGATCGCAGGCTCTTCGGCACCTCGAATCCTCGCGGGACGACCGGGCCTTCCCCGGCTTTGACCTCGGCAAAGGAACCTGTGGAACCGATGGGGTTGAGGGACGTCTCGACATGGACTTCGACCCTCCCGTCCGCACGATCACGAATATCGACGGCATACCCGTTGGCGGAATGAGGGAGAGGAAGGATCGGCCCCTGCATCAGGTAGACGGCCTCGTCGGCGCCCACTGACACGGCCGCAACGATCACCAGACCGATAAAGGAGAGCCTCACTGAGTGTCGGACCTTCGTTTGACAAAGCCGTCGAGAACGCCGTTGACGAATCGACCGGACTCCTCGGCCCCATACTTCTTGGCGATCTCGATGGCCTCATCGATGACTACGGCCGGAGGTGTGTCGGGCACATGGGTCAATTCGAACAACGCCAGCCTGAGAATGTTGCGATCCACTGCGGCCAATCGCTCGAGACGCCAATGGGCCGTCTGAAGGCTGAGCTCCTCGTCGAGCTTCTCTAAATTGGCCAGGGTTCCCCGCAACAGGAAATCGGCAAACTCGCGGACGCCGTCGGTCGAGCCGGTCCACTCGTCGAAGTCCCTCTGCATGACTTCGAGATCGGCACTGGTGTGTTCGTGTTGATAGAGCAGTTGCAGCGCGAGCTCTCGGGCGCGGCGGCGCATTCCCATCTAGTGCACCCCAATCATGCGGGCTGATCGCCGCCGTCGAACCCTTCGAACAATCGCGCCATCTCCACGGCTGCCAGAGCGGCTTCCCACCCCTTGTTGCCCATTTTCGTTCCAGCTCGTTCGACCGCCTGTTCGAGGTTCTCGGCGGTGATGACACCAAAAGTCATGGGAATACCGGAACTCATGGCGCTTTGGGCGATTCCCTTGGCAACCTCGGCGGCGATGAGATCGAAGTGGGCGGTTCCACCGCGAACCAGGGCTCCGAGGCAGACCACCGCATCATGTCTACCCGAGGAGGCGAGTCGGCTGGCCACAAAAGGGATTTCCCACGCGCCAGGGACCCGGTAGACCGTGATGTCGTCGCTCGAGGCTCCGTGGCGTTCCAGACAGTCCACCGCTCCGGACTCGAGACGCGAGGTCAACGCCTCGTTGAAACGGCTGACGACAAGCGCAAACCGCAGACCCTTCGCATCCAATTTACCTTCGATAACCCGCATACGATCCTCCAGAGGTTTTATTGTAGCCCGACTGGCTTTGCGAGGCCATCGCGCACCACCCCCGAGATCGCATCCGATCAAGGAACGCGGAAGACCCCGCCCCATCGGGGTGCCGGGTTTGACATTGTGCCGGAACGACCAACCGGCAGCGCGTTGCTCCCCGCACAATGTCATACCGGGCTCCCTCGGGGAGCGCGATGCGGTCTGCTCTCCCGGCTACGAGGCAGGCCGCCGGCGTGCCATCGGCGGGGTCGCAGCCCTACCCGCAACCTCCGCGCGACCACGCCGATGGTGCGACGCTGGGCCGCTGGGACGCCAAAGCGTCACAGCGGCCCAGAAGGCCGGTGATGAGGGTGCGGTGTTCACGACTGCAGTACCGACCTGAATATCGTCATGACCCTGCGAGCGATAATCCACCGAACCGCTACACCGACCCGCGACGGGTGGGTCGCAGGGGCTGAAGCCCCCGCCTACAGCTCTGAATCCACGATCGCGCTCCTTTGCCGCAACCGTGGCCGCAACCGTTTCAGAAGCCGAGGCCTGAGACGCAGTTCGAGAGCCGGTTCAACCGGATCGAACGACCTACGAGTCGCTGAACCCGATGACCGCGGCGTCGGCGACGAGGCGACCCTGATCGGTCGGCAGGACGAGCTCAGCCCGCCGTGCGATGAGGTCCCGGTGTTCGGCCTTGCCGACGACTCGCCTGGTCCACGACTCGCGCCAACCCAGGTGACGGTACAGACCATCCTCGCGGCACTCCTCGGCCGCCTCGGGTGTGCCCTCGTGATGGAGCAGATGAACGAGAAGCATCCGCACCGCGAAATCGAGGCGCTGACCCGACCGCCGGCGCGCCTGGGCCACGAGACCTCGCTCGGGCGCCATGAGAAACGCAACCGCGAAGACCACCCCGCAGGCCGTGGCGATGGACCCGGCGATCGACACATCCAGGGCCATCGCCGCGGCCCACCCCATTGTCGCGGCGACGGCGGCGCTGACGACGGCGAGGCCGATCATGGCGCCGAGCCGCTCGGCAAGAAGATAGGCGGTTGCCGGTGGTGCGATCATGAGCGCCACCACCAGAATCGAACCGACTGCGTCGAAGGCGCCCACGGCGGTCACCGAGACCATGGTCATGAGGCCGTAGTGGACGACCAGTGGATGGAATCCGAGCAGCGCCGCCAACGAGGCGTCGACGGTTGCGAGCTTGAGCTCCTTCCACGCGAGGACGATCAACGCCGCGTTGATCATAAGAATCGCGCCCATGCTCCACAACGCCGTCGGACCGAGATCGATCCCTGCCACCGTGAGCCGCTGAAACGGTGCAAAGGCGAGCTCACCGAGAAGAACCGCGTCGGTGTCGAGGTGCACATCGGAGGCATGCCGCGAGATGAGGATCACACCGATGCTGAAAAGCGCCGGAAAGACGATACCGATGGAGGCGTCCTCTGGAACCAGTCGACTGAGGATGAGCGCTTCGATAAGAACGACGGTGAGCACACCGGTGGCCGCCGCGGCGACGAGAAGCAACGGTGAATTGAGGTTCTGAGTGAGGAAGAACGCCACGACGATTCCCGGGAGGATGGCGTGCGAGATGGCGTCCGAGACCATCGCGGTCCGGCGAAGCACCAGATAGGTGCCGGGCAGCGCGGCCGCTACGGCCGTCACCACCGCAATGGCGAGAATCTCGAGTTCGGGACTCATGATCCCACCACGCGATCGAGGTTCTTCTCGGCCTCTCGACGGCCGATGGGCGTCGGCGCCCAGAGTCCTTCACCGACCGCATTCACGAGTCCCCGCGCCCGGAGATCACCGAGCACCCGCTCGAGATCGGCGCCGGCGGGGCTCATGGTGCGAAGCACCGCCAGACCGTGGCCGTGATCGGGTTCATCCGGGTGCTGCTGCGACAGCGCATAGAGATGCATCAGGACCGGATCGAGCGCGGCCGCCGGCTGCAACCGACCGAGCCGTATCCAACGCCAAAGAAGTCCGCGCTTGGGAGCGAAAACCAACGAAACCACAACCACGGTGCTCAAGACGAGGACGATGGTCGGCCCGGTCGGCAGATGAGGAACGATCGAACTGAGCACCGCGCCGGTGACCCCGGAGAAGACACCGATGAGTGCGGCGATGATGACCATGGGCGCGAGCCGGTTTGTCCACTGACGCGCCGCGGCCGCAGGCGCCACGACCATTGCCGACATGAGCACCACACCCACCGTGCGCAGGCCAATCACCACCGCCACGACGAGCAGGAGGGTGAAGAGACCATCCAAACGCCGCATGGGCCGACCGAGACTCTCGCCGAACTCGGTGTCGAAGCTCAGCAGCTTGAACTCCTTCCAGAGCAGAGCCAAAACAACCAGACACGCCGCCCCGAGGGCGGTCATGGCCACCACATCCTCGCGGAGCAGCGACGCCGCCTGGCCGAAGAGGAAGGACTCGAGTCCCGCCTGGGCGGCGTCGGGTCGCTTTTGAATCCAGGTCAGCAGCACCAGTCCGAGACCGAAGAAGACGGCGAGGGCCATCCCCAAGGCCGAGTCGTAGGGCACCCGGCTGCGGCGGACCACCAGTCGAACCGCCAGCGTGGCGATCCATCCCGCGAGCGCGGCGCCCAGCATGATCGGCAGGGGCGCCTTGCTACCGGTGAGAAGGAAGACGATGGCGATACCCGGAAGCGCAGCGTGGCTCAGCGCGTCACCCACGAGGCTCTGCCGGCGCAGATAGGCGAAGGAGCCGAGAGCCCCGGCCGCGGCGCCGAGCACCCCCGAGCCGAGGGCCACGACCCTCAGGGTGTAGTCGGCAAAGAAATCCATCAGTGACCGGCTCCCGCTTCGGCGAGTTGAGCGAGGACCCCGACCCTGCCGCCAAAAGTGAGGCGGAGGTTCTCCTCGGTGAAGACATCGGCCACGGGTCCCGATTCGATGGCCCGAACGTTGAGCAACAGGACCGAGTCGAAGTACTCGGGAACCGTCTGGAGATCGTGGTGGACCACAATCACCGTCTTGCCCTCGTCGGAGAGCCGATCCAACACGGCGACGATGGCCTGTTCCGTAGGCGCGTCGACACCCTGGAAGGGCTCGTCGAGCATGAGGATGGGCGCCTCCTGGACCAGGGCTCGAGCCAGCAGGACACGCTGCTGCTGCCCACCCGAGAGCTGGGCGATGGGTCGCCGTTCGAAGGCGCCCATGGTGACCTCGTCGAGGGCCCTCCTCGCCCGGTCGCGTTCGCCCGAACCTGGTCGACGGAACCAGCCGAGGCTGCCGTAGGTGCCCATGGTGACGACATCGAGAACATCGGTGGGGAAGTCCCATTCCAATGATGAGCGCTGCGGAACATAAGCGATCTCACCACGTCCCTTGGCATACGGCCGGCCGAAAACCCGGACTTCACCGGCAACCGAAGGCACCAATCCCATGGCCGCCTTGATGAGGGTGCTCTTGCCGGCTCCGTTGGGCCCGACGATGGCCATCTTGTCGCCCGCCGGCACCACGAGATCGATATCCCAGAGCACAGGTTGATCCGAGTAGGCGACGGTCAGGTCCTCGACTTCGAGCGCGAATCCTCGATCTTCCATCACCGACTGCTCCCGGACAGTGCGCCGACGATGGTCTCGACGTTGGCTCGCACCGTTCCGACATAGGTCTCGGCCGGGCCGCCGGGGCTTCCCAGCGCATCGGAGTACAGACTGCCGCCGATGGAGACGTCGCCGCCACGAGCATTGACCGCCTCGGTCAGGGCCTCGACATACCGCGGCGGCACTGAGGACTCGATGAAGACCGCAGGGAGGCCGCGGTCGGCGATAAAGGCGGCCAACGCCTGGACATCGCCGGTCCCGGCCTCGGCGGCGGTACTCACCCCGAGGAGACCACGTACTTCCATGCCATACGCCCGACCGAAGTATGAAAACGCGTCGTGCGCGGTGACCAGCACACGGCGGTTCTCGGGCAGGGTCGCCACCTGCTCGCGGACCCAGACATCGAGGTCGGCAAACTCGGTGATCAACGCGTCGCCGCGAACCTGGTAACCGGCCGCGTTCTCGGGGTCGACCCGAATCAATGCGTCCCTGAGACACGCGGCGGCATGTTGCCAGAGACTCACGTCAAACCAGACATGCGGGTCATGGAGGGTGTCATAGCCCTGCACCGCGAGCAGCGACTCGGCGGGGACACACGACGCCACCGCTACCGTCTCGACCCCGCGCGTTCCGATCTCATCGAGTACCTCGGTCATCTTGCCTTCGAGATGGAGACCGTTGTAGACGATCATCTGGGCCGATGCCATAGCCCGCACATCACCGGCCGACGGTTTGTAAAGATGAGGATCGACTCCCGCGCCCATCAATGTGTCCAATTCGATGACGTCGCCACCGATGGTTCTCGCGAGATCACCGACGATGGAGGTCGTTGCCACGACGCGAAGGGGGCCCTGACCTTGATCGGCCGGTTGCCCACCACCGCAACCGATGGCGGCGGCCAGAGCGCCGACCAAAATGAGTATCTGCAGCTTCGTTGTCATACGTCCTCCTGAAACCAAAGCTCCGCCGCGAGCTCGCACGGGAGCAGGAACCGTTCATGCTCGATGGCGACCCGCACCGCGCCCTCCGCCGTCTCCACGACTTCGACCATCACACCCGGGATCAACCCGAGTTTGCTCAGCAGATTGAGACTGTCACCATCCTGGGTTCCGACCCTGCTCAGTCTCGCCACCGTGCCTGCCTCGATTCGAGTGAGTTCGATCTCTCCGGTGGCGGGCGGAAGCCGCAGATCGGCGTCGGGGATCGGATCTCCGTGGGGGTCGCGGGTGGGGTGACCCAGGGACTCGGCAATCCGGGCCTCGAATCGCTCCGAGATCACATGTTCGAGTCTTTCGGCCTCATCGTGAACCTCGTCCCAACCATAGCCCAGCACCTTTTCGAGAAAAGTCTCGAGCAGACGGTGGTGGCGGAGCATCTCCAACGCGACCCGACGACCGCTGTCGGTCAAGGTGGCTCCCCGGTATGGCTCGTAGCTCACCAGCCCGTACTCGGCCAGACGTTGAACCATCCCGGTCACCGACGCAGGCCGGACCGCGAGCCGAACCGAGAGATCCCGCGTCGAGACGCTCTCGACTCCATTTCCGAGGAGAAAAATCTGCTTGAGATAATCCTCCTGAGATGGGGATAGAACCTGCCTCACGGGTTTGCACCCGCCGGTCGGAATCTCGCTGATGGACATTTTTTTAGTCTAGCCTAAAAATTGAATAAATCAAGCTCCGGTGACGATACAGCTCCGGTATGATGTCCGGTATCTGGGAGGATCTATGTGTGACAACCATATGCTCATGAAAACCTGCCGACCGATCCCCGAGGGGACCGAGCCCATCAGCGGCCACGAGCTCGATCACCTCCTCTCCCACACCGCCGGATGGGAGATCGACGACGGCGTCCTGACGAAGGTCTTCCAGTTCGAAGACCACTACCAGACCATGGCCTTCGTCAACGCGGTGGCGTGGGTTTCGCACCGTGAGGACCACCACCCGGAGCTGATGGTCGGTTACGACACCTGCATGGTGGCCTACACCACCCATTCCATCGGTGGACTGTCCGAGAACGACTTCATCTGCGCCGCCAACGTGGATCATCTCGTTGGTGATTGAGTTTTTCGGGGGAATCATGAGAGTCATCGGAATCGTGATTGTCGGTATCGTGATCGCCATTGTTCTCGGTTGCGGCCAGGGGGAGGACGAATACCAACAGGAGGTCGTCGATCTGACGGGTGAACCGCCCGAGGTGGCCTATGTCGCTCTCAAATGCGCCAAGTGTCACGGCGCTGCGCTCGAAGGCCAACGCACCGCGCCCAAGCTCACCGGTCTCGCCAAACGCTGGGATGAGCAACGACTCATCGAGTATCTGCGCGACCCGCAAGCGGTCCAGGCCGCGACCCCGCGGCTGGCCTACATGGCCGAAAAGTACCCCATCGAGATGCCGGCCTATGCGCACACCGACGAAAAGGTGCTGCGGGACCTCACCGGATACCTGCTGGCAAACTGAGCGGCGCGAGCTTCACTTCGAGAGCACGCGGAACTCAGCTCCACCGGGTGTGCCGGGTTCGACATTGTGCCGGAACGACCTCCACGCTTCGCGGCGCGCCCCGCTCAATGTCTAACCGGGCTCCCCCGGGAAGCGCGATGAGGTCAGCTCTCCCGGCTTCGAGGCAGGCCGCCGGCGTGCCATCGGCGTGGTCGCAGTCCTACCAATCAACCCACGCGCGACCACGCCGATGGTGCGACGCTGGGCCGCTGGGACAACGTCACAGCGGCCCAGAAGGCCGGCGATGAGGGCAGCTTCCGCGACAGCGACCGGAACAGCGGCAGGATTCCGCGACAGTCAACAGCGACAGCGCCCGTACCCGCGACCGCAACCAGAAACCACGGACCGCGCCTCCACCGGGTGTGCCGGGTTCGACATTGTGCCGGAACGACCTCCAAGCTTCGCGGCGCCCCCCGCGCAATGTCTAACCGGGCTCCCCCGGGAAGCGCGATGAGGTCAGCTCTCCCGGCTTCGAGGCAGGCCGCCGGCGTGCCATCGGCGTGGTCGCAGCCGCCCCAATCTACCCACGAGCGACCACGCCGATGGTGCGACGCTGGGCCGCTGGGACAATGTCACAGCGGCCCAGAAGGCCGGGGCAAAAAATTTGAACCAGGCACGCGCTTAAGCTTTCGCGGCCGACGGTCCCTTCAACACTCGGGCGGGCAGCATCAGGATCGCGTGCAGAAAGCTGAACACCGCATCAACGGTGATGCCGATGAGCTTGAACGGGAGCATCAGCAACCACACCAACGGATAGAGCACCAGGGCGAGCAGGGCCAGGGGCCATGCCACCACGAGCAGGATCAACCAGAGAATGAAAGTCCACATTTTCTTCGCCTCCATCTAGAAGTACGAAGAATGTGGGCGAGTCGGTTCGTTCAATCTATGCCTGGAACCAGTGGACTGACCGTACCGGAATCGGGATGCCAAAGATGAAGGGTGTAGTCTTGCCTCATCAACAACCGGGTTGCGACCGTACCTGCATTGTCAGCGCCTGCGGAAGAAACCACCCCCCACCAACCCAGGAGAGGCCGGTAGCCGTCGAGGGTCGATTCGACGGCTCGCTGACGCAAGGTCCACGACGACCGTCCGATAAGTCGCAGCGTTCGTGTATTTGGTTCCCCACGTCACCAACCCGAAGGTGAAGCGACCGGGAACAATCTCACCGCCAACGTAGATTTCATCCGTTGGTTCGAAATCAAGACGATTCAGAACCCGGCCATCGAGGTCGAAGATCTCGAGATAATGTTCGTCTTTTTGATCACGGACCACCATGATCTTTTCGTTTCCGACCAGGCGAACGTCTCGCCAATCCGGCATGATGCCGAGATCAACGAGGTGTTCCCCAGTCGCATCATCGACCAGCAAGAGGCGCTCGTCCTCACCCGTGGCCACCTCGACAAGGCGACGGTTCGGTCCATCTTCACTCTCCACCACCCATCTCCGCCACATCTTTCGGTTCGAGCCGTCGTCCGAAAGGAGCTTTGAGTCGGCATCGAGCTGGTAGGTCCTGTAGTGTGGATCGCCGACGATCCCTTTCCAGGACGTTCTCGTTTCGATCGTGATCGTCGAAGCGTCCTCGAAGTAGGCCCACTGGGGAATGAACTCATCATCGAATCTTGTGGCCACGAGCTGCACGCCACCGTTCACGTCGTAAACGCTGACAGTGCGTCCCTGAATCGCGACAAAACGACTCCCGTCTGCTGAAACCGCGAGGTCGTCAATCCGCGGATTTAGGACGACTCCCGTGGATCTTGGTTGCGGTTCCACGGCATCCAAATCGACGGCCATGACTGTCCAGTCGCCTCGCCCCTCGGGAACCGCCCACACCGCCCGGCTCATGTCGGCCGAAAAGTCGACGCTTGACCCGTGGTACCAACGTTCTCCCGTACCCGCCGCCATCCATCGCCCGTTCGCGGTGTTGACAAGAAAACGCGGATGGTAGTCGACGCGGCCCCATGATTGGCCGGTGACCGCGATCCACTCTCCAGAACCCACGGCGACGTCTTCGACCCGATCCAGGTCTCGGGGATTGGCCGACCGAACCCACCAACTCCACGTTGCAACCATCATCACCGCCGAGAGCAGGATCGGCCAGAGCGACAATGACAACGCCCGATGACTCCGACGGATATCGATCCTCCCGACCGTAACTTGGGCCGCTCCCCCGATCAAAAGACCACCGAGAATCCACGGCACGAGCCAGAGGCCACCAAAAAATGCGGCGACCGGAGCGATGTTCGGCACAAACGGACTCAAGGCGAGCCATGCTCCGCCCAGCACAGCCAGAACTGCGATGAGATCTGCAACGAGCCACGCCGAACGCGCACGCCAGACAATGCCGAGCGCGTGGGCCGCCAGAACGACCGTCACCGGGACGCCCCAGAGAACAACGGGTGCCAGCCACTCGTCGATCGGGTAATCGAAGATCCAGCTCGCCAAGAACACGCCCGTTGGATCGGGTGAAAAGACAGCCGTTGGGAGCATGATGAGGAGCTGCGCTCCCCAGACCAGCACCACCACCGCCGTGAACTTGCCGAACCAGATGATTGGCCCGGAGATGGGTTGCGCGAAGTAGAAACCCATCCGTCCCTCTGTGAGGTCGCGGCCGATGAAGCTCACCCCGAGAAGCAGGGCAAAGAGGGGCACCAGAAAGCCGACCATGACCCACATCACGGCTTCTCGGATATCAGGCGCCGGGTTGGAACCGGTGGACGGGAGCAACGGCGCCAGCAGCGGAAGGAGCGAAGCGACGGCGGCAGCAGCGAGCAGCGCCTTGCGTTCGTCGGATCTCTCGGGACACGAGAGCAAGAAACGCCTTCATTTCTCACCCCCGTTCTCATCACCGCAAAGCGCGACAAAGATCTCCTCGAGCGAGAGTGGTTCAATCTCGAGGTCGGTGAGACCGACCGCTTCCATGAACGCCGATACCCTGGCGTGATCGGCCCGGCCAACCACGGCGTCCACCGCCGCACCCACGAAACGGCAATCGGCGACATCGAGTGGATCGAGCGCCGCCCGCACGTCGTCGACCTCCATCGCATCGGCTCGGATGAATCGCAGCCGGCGGAACCGCTTCTTGAGCTCATCCATGGCCTCGTCGTAAACGAGTTTCCCGTGGCGCATGATCCCCACCCGGTCGGCGATCCCCTCGATCCCCACGAGATCGTGGGTTGTGACCAACACGGTGGTGCCTCGATCAGCGAGCTCGCCGACGAGCTCTTCGAGAAGGGTCCGGCGCACCACCGCATCGAGACCGAGGGTCGGGTCGTCGAGGATGAGCACATCGGGTTCGGCGGCGAGGGCGGCGGCCAGGGCAAGCTGCCGACGCTGGCCCTTGGACAGCTGCTGGGACGGTGTCTTCAGCGGAACCCCGACCCGTTCGAGGCGCGCCTGATAGTCGGCTGCGTTCCAGACCGGGCGGATCCGACCGAGGAACCGACTGAGTTCAATGGCGCTTGCCCCCGGCGGCAGATCCGGGGTTTCCGGCACGACGCAGATCCGCGCCATCGCGTGGCGCCGGCCGCGCCATGTGTCGATACCGAAGATCCGGCACTCACCGGACGCGGCCTTGCGCTGGCCGACGAGACACTGGATCGTTGATGACTTGCCGGCGCCGTTGCGCCCGAGCAGGGCGTAGACCGCACCATTCGCCACCGAGAAACTGACATCATCGACCGCGGTGGTCTTGCCATAGCGGACGGTGAGGTTGTCGACGACCAACGGATCGGCGTCGATTTTCATTGCGTTCCTCCATCGGCGGCGTCGTTGATTTCCCTCCACGCCGCCGAGATCGCAGCCATCGCGTCTTCTTCAGTGACACCCATGGACCGCGCCGCTTCGACGAATCGTGCGGCGCCCGCTCCGAGGATCCGCTCACGCTCCGCTGCCTGCGCTCCGGCCGGCCGCTGCGCGACAAAGGTGCCCTCACCGCGCCGCACCTCGAGGGCGCCATCGGTGGTCAACCGCTGGTAGGCCTTGGAGACCGTCGCCGGGTTGACCCGCAGCTCGCGGGCAAGTTCGCGCACCGACGGCACTGCGGTTCCCACCGGCAACGCGCCCGAGGCCACCAGCCGCCGCATCCCGTCCTCGATCTGACGCCAGATCGGGGCGGCGGCGGAGGGGTCGATGTCAAGCAAACCGAGCATGGTGAAGCTCCATGTGTATCACTGATGTAATACACTATGTCACCATCTATCAATTGTCAAGAGGAGCGGTTGCGTCACCTCGAGAACACGCGGACCCAGCCTCGAACGGGGTGCCATCTTTTGCATTGTTCGGGAGAGAAACGCCGATCTACACCGCTATGTTGATGCCGAACAATGCTCAAGGTGGCTCCCTCGGCCACCAAAGATGGGAAAACCGGGTTCGGTACCACGTTTCCCGGAGCGCAATCCCGATCATGATGCCCTCATCGCTCTACCCGAGCGGATGCCAGGCATTTCGCTGCCGTAACAGAGAGCCAGGCACTCGCCGCTGAACGCGCTGATTCGTGCTAGCGTGACCCCCGGAGGCGACGACATGAACGACACCATCACGATGCTGAGCAACTGCGAGATCCTCGGCGGTCTCGATGAGAAGATCCTGGCGTTGTTGGCCGATGCCGCCGAACACCGACACTACCCCCTCGGCGAGGCGCTCTTCGTCGCCGGCGACGAGCGGAACGACTTCTGGCTCCTGGTTTCGGGTCAGGTGGAGGTCCGGGTCGAGAGCGGCGACGCCGGAGGGACCGTGATCATCCTCGGACCGGGCGACGTCCTCGGCGAGGCCGGGTTGTTGGAACCCGGAGTCCATACTGCGACGGCGCGGGCCGCGAGTGCGGTCGAAGTGCTTCAACTGTCCGTCGAGACCGTCCGACGCCTGATCGAGAACGACGCCAAGGCCGCCATGACGCTCTTCGCCGCCGTCGCCCATGTCATGGTTCGCCGCCTGCAGTACTCGAGTTCGCGCAGGGCCGGGTGGGACCTCATCTATCGACCGGGGCTGACCCGGCCGGAACACGATCTCCTCGGCGATCGCGATGTCCCCGCCGACGCACTCTATGGAATTCAGACCCTTCGTGGGGTGGAGAACTTCCCCATCACCGGGATCCGCCTCGGCCACTTCCCCCACCTCATCCGGTCGTTGGCCATGGTCAAACAGGCCGCAGCCCGGGCCAACCGCAAGCTCGGCCTCCTCGACCCCGAGATCGCCGATGCCATCGACCAGGCCTGCACCGAGATCATCGACGGCCACTGGCACGGTCACTTCGTCGTCGATGTGGTCCAGGGCGGCGCCGGAACCTCGACCAACATGAACGCCAACGAGGTCATCGCCAACCGCGCCCTCGAGATTCTCGGCCACGAGCGGGGCGAGTACCGTCACTGCCACCCCAACAACCACGTCAACCTCTCGCAGTCGACAAACGACGCCTATCCTACGGCCGTCCGCGTTGCGGTGGTTCTCGAGCTGGCGGATCTCCTGGCCGCTCTCGGCGGTCTCGAATCCGATCTCCGCGCCAAGGCAGCCGAGTTTCACCACGTGCTCAAAATGGGCCGGACCCAGCTCCAGGACGCCGTCCCCATGACCATGGGTCAGGAATTCGACGCCTTCGCCGTGACCACTGCCGAGGACATCGCCCGCCTCGAAGAGACCGCTCGGCTCTTTCTCGAGGTCAATCTCGGCGGCACCGCCATCGGCACCGGGATCAACGCCGATCCGCGCTACCCCGAAATGGCGGTGGCCGAACTCGCCGCCATCAGCGGGCTCGAACTCCTGCTGGCGCCCAATCTGGTCGAGGCAACCCCCGACACCGGTGCGTTCGTCAGTTTTCCGGGGTGCTCAAGCGGGTCGCGGTCAAACTCTCGAAGATGTGCAACGACCTCCGTCTTCTTTCTTCGGGCCCGCGTTGCGGTCTCAACGAAATCAACCTCCCGGCTGTCCAGCCCGGTTCATCCATCATGCCCGGCAAGGTCAACCCGGTGATCCCGGAGGTCGTCAACCAGGTCGCCTTCCAGGTCATCGGCAACGATCTCACCATCACCCTTGCCGCCGAGGCCGGTCAGCTTCAGCTCAACGTCATGGAACCCATCATCAGCTTTCGCCATCTTCGAGTCCCTCGACATGCTGACAGCGGCGGTCAAGACACTCTCGGAGCGCTGCATCAGAGGGATCACCGCCAACGCCGACCACTGCCGCGAAATGGTGGAGGGATCCATCGGGCTGGTCACCGCAATCGTTCCTGCTGTGGGTTACGAACTCGCTTCCGAGGTCGCCAAGGAGGCGCTCGCCACCGAACCGATCGGTGCGCGAGATTCTCCTCGAACGGGGTGTGCTCTCCGCCGATGAACTCGATCGCATCCTGTCGCCGGAGGCGATGACCGCACCGAGGTCGATCAAGTAGCCTACGACGGTAGCGCGCCTCCATCCTCATCGAGCATGGCGAAGAACTCGTCGACGATCTCCCGGTCCCAGAAGCCCTTTTCGGTTTCGTCCTTGACCACCGCGACCGCCTCCTCAACCGACATGGCGTCACGATAGCAGCGATCCACCGTCAAGGCGTCGTATACATCGACAACCTGAAAGACCCTGGCCAGGAGAGGGATCTCATCGCCCGCCAATCCATCGGGATAACCGGATCCGTCAAAACGCTCATGGTGATGGCGAATCAGCGGCAGCACCGGTTTGAGGCTGCGCAGCGGCGAACAGATCTCGACGCCGATCTCCACATGCCGCTTCATGACCGCCCACTCATCGGGGGTCAATTTGCCCGGTTTGAGCAGGACCTCGTCGGGAATACCGATCTTGCCGAGATCGTGAAGGTATCCGCCGCGCCGCAGGGCCGTAATCGACTCGGGGTCGAGGCCGAGCCGCTCGCCCAGACCGACGCCCAATCGGGTCAATCGCTCGCAGTGATCACCGGTGTCCTGGTCCCGCGCCTCGACCACCCGGGCGATGGAGAAGACCATCTGCTCGGCCGAGTCGAGTTCGGTGGTGAGTCGGCGGAAATTGACCAGATTCCGAACCCGAACTTCGAGTTCGACCAGGTCACACGGTTTGTTGAGAAAATCGGTGGCGCCGGCTTCGAGTCCCTCGAGCCTCGCCCTCCGCGATCCATGTCCGGTGAGAAACACCACCGGCACGAGGAGAAGATCCGGTTGCGCCTTGAGCCGACGACAGACTTCGAAACCGTCCATGCCGGGCATCTGAACATCGAGGAGAACGACATCGGGTTGGCTGCTCTTTCGCGACCTCCAAAGCCGTCCACCCCATCGGCCGCCTGGACCACATCAAATCCCAGCGTGCCGAGAGCGTCGGCAAGGGCGGACAATGCGCCCGGGTCGTCGTCTACTGCGAGTACTGTTCCGCGGCTTTCGCTCATCGCCCCCTCATCTTCATGGTACATCAACCTGATCTACCAACACCCGATTTTACACCCTTCGAAAGTCCGTGCGACAGCACTGGGTCTGCCTCCGGACCGGCAACCGGAACATGCTAGAATCCGAGGTCGCCCCCGCGCCTTGCGGTACGGCGGACGGGCCGATCGAGAAAGCGCTGGTATCGCTTCGGCCGCGAACCGCAGAATCGAGCTGATGGGCCCGCGCCTTGATGGAGGATTGCATGAAAGGCATAGTCCTGGCCGGCGGCTCCGGCACCCGGCTTCATCCGGTCACCCGTGTGGTCAGCAAACAGTTGTTGCCGGTCTACGACAAACCCATGATCTACTACCCGCTGAGTCTTCTCATGCTCGCCGGGATCCGCGAGGTCTCATCATCTCGACCCCGAGAGACCTCCCTGATTATCGCGAGTTGCTCGGCGACGGTTCTCGGTTGGGGATGAAACTCGACTACTGCGAACAACCACGACCGGAGGGTCTCGCCCAGGCTTTTGTCCTCGGCCGCGATTTCCTCGACGGCGGCCCCGCGTGTCTGGTTCTCGGGGACAACGTTCTCTACGGGCACGGTCTTTCGGAGATGCTCCAGACGATCGGCCAAACTGACAAGCGGCGCACGGATTTTCGGCTACTGGGTCCGCGACCCGCGGAGCTACGGGGTTGTCGAGTTCGACGAGAATGGACACGCCCTCTCACTCGAGGAAAAACCCGCCGAACCACGCAGCAACTACGCCGTTCCCGGGCTCTATTTCTACGGTCCCGATGTCTGCGCCCTCGCAGCCGATCTCGAGCCAAGCCCGCGCGGCGAACTCGAGATCACCGATCTGAACCGGCTCTATCTCGAACGCGGTGAGCTCGAGGTTGAAATGCTCGGCCGCGGCTATGCCTGGCTCGACGCCGGCACCCACAAGAGTCTCATCGAGGCCTCGAGTTTTATCCAGGCCATCGAGGAACGGCAGGGCCTCAAGGTCGGTTGTCTCCAGGAGATCGCCTGGTCGAACCGATGGATCACCACCGACGAGTTCCGACGCGAAGCCGAGGCGGCGGGCAAATCGAGCTATGGCGACTATCTCAGAGAAGTCCTCAAACGCGCGGAGAGCTGAATGCGACGGATCGACACGGCCATCGACGGTGTCTGCCTGATCGAACCCGTGGTCCACGGCGACCACCGCGGATTCTTCATGGAGAGCTATCACAGGGATCGTTTCGCAGCCCTCGGCATCGAGCACGATTTTGTCCAGGACAATCACTCGCGGTCACGGGCGGGTGTGCTTCGCGGCCTCCACTACCAGCTCGGCCGACCCCAGGCCAAGCTCGTCCGTGCGACCCGAGGCAGGGTCTTCGATGTGGTGGTCGATCTTCGCCGCGGCAGCCCGTCGTTCGGGCGGTGGGTGGGCGCCGAACTCAGCGAGGAGAACCGAAGGATGCTCTTACGCTCCGGCCGGTTTCGGACACGGCTTCCTGGTCCTGTCCGAGATCGCCGAGTTCCAGTACAAGTGTTCGGATTTCTACGCCCCCGAAGAGGAGCGCGGGATCCGGTGGGACGACCCATCCATCGCCATCGACTGGCCCCTGGCGTGCTCTCGATCCCGGTATTGTCGGACCGCGATCTCGCCTGGCCCCACCTCGAAAACGTCGTCCGACAATGATCTTCCGAGGACCCGGTCATGACCCACTCTCCTCGTTCCATGCTCGTCACCGGCGGCGCCGGTTTCATCGGCTGCAACTACCTTTCCATCGCGCTGGAGGCCGACCCCGAGCTTCGGGTGGTCAATCTCGACGCCCTGACCTACGCCGGTCACCCGGCAAGCCAGCGGCGGGTGGCGGAGATCTTCGGTGAAAGATACGCCTTGATTGAAGGCGACATCCGCGACGCAGAAACCGTGCGCCGCGTCTTTGCCGATCACGCCATCGACACGGTGGTCCATTTTGCCGCCGAGAGCCACGTCGATCGCTCCATCGACGGCCCCCTGGACTTCATCGACACCAATATCCGCGGCACCGCCAATCTCCTCGAGGCCGCCCGTGCGTTCTGGGGTGATCGCCGCGATGTTCGTTTTCACCACATCTCCACCGATGAGGTCTTCGGGTCGCTCGGCGCCGAGGGTTTCTTCACCGAGGACACCCCCTACGACCCCTCGAGCCCCTACTCGGCGTCCAAGGCGGCCTCCGATCACCTGGTTCGCGCGTGGCAGCGGACCTACGGGCTGCCCATGACGATCTCCAACTGCTCGAACAACTACGGTCCGTATCAGTTCCCGGAAAAGCTCATCCCACTCATCATCGCCAATGCGGTCGCGAATCGCTCGCTCCCGGTCTATGGCGACGGTTCCAACATCCGCGACTGGCTCTTTGTCGAGGATCACTGCCGGGCAATCGACCTCATCGTTCGCCTCGGGCAAGAAGGCCGGACCTACAATATCGGCGGCCACAACGAGAAGACCAATCTCGAGGTCGTCCACGCGATCTGCGATCTGGTGGATGAGCTCGTGCCCCGGCCCGATGGCTCCTCGCGCCGAGATCTCGTCAGCTTCGTGACCGATCGGCCGGGGCACGATCAGCGCTACGCCATCGATGCCTCGACGGATCGACACCGAGCTCGGCTGGACCCCAGACCACGACTTCGATGGCGGTCTGCGGACCACGGTCGAGTGGTATCTCGCCAATCAGGCCTGGTGCGACGAGGTCACCGCCGATCGCTACGACGGGCGAAAGACTGGGGCTCTCGCCCCAAAGTTCTTAGTTCTCAATTCTTAGTTTTGAGTTATCCATCGCACCTCGCTCAGAAGCGTGGCTGGGATTCGTGTGCGATGTAACTAAGAATTCAAAACTCAAAACTAAGAATTAGAAAACGAGTTGCACCATCGCGCGCACCCGGTAGTCGATCTGATTGGGGGCTTTTGCGATGGGTGCGGGTTCACCGGCGATGACGGCATCGGGATCGGCGGCGAACTCGCGCGTCAGGCGCGACAGATCGAATACGAGCTTGTTGCGCCAACAAAAATCTGAACGCTCGCGCCGATGCTGAGTCTCCGAGATCTTGGCCTCGAGCGCCGTCGTCCAGTCCTCGCCACCCCAGACCTCCGGGAGTCCCGAGACCGGAATCCACGGCCTTCTGATAGGTCGGGTTCTTCATCCGCTGGATCTCGGCGTAGCGCGCCCGGATCTCCCATTTTTTCGGAACCACAACCAGCCGAGGCTGACCCGCCAACCCTCACGATCGAAGTCATCGTCAAAGACCTCGAAATCGTAGCTCTCGGTGCCCCACTCGAAGTCGACCGACCACCCCCTCCAGCGTGCAAGGAGCGCCAGGTTGTATCCGCTCTCGTCAAAGACATAGGGCTGCTCGTTCCGATTTGCATAGATCGAGCCGATCACGCCGAGCTTGAATCTTCCGTTTTTTCAGACGTCTCCCACGATCTTCCAGTCGACAAACCCCCAGGGGTGGTATCCCACTCGCAGAGCGACGAGGTGATCGTTGCCGGAATTGGCCAGGGAGTTCGTCCCCCGTCCCTGCCAGAATCCGAGTTGGTACTCGAAGGTCGAGTTTGTGGCCGAGCCCTTTTTGCCCTGGAGCTGGATGCCCTGGGATCGATAGAGGTTGAGTCCACCAGTGGCGAAACCGGTGATATTGGAGGACGAACTGAGACCGAATCGATTGGTCCCGCCACCCGGATAGCGGGGGCCGGGTTCAGACGCGTTTCCCAGATCGATGTCGGTCTCTCCATACATCAGAGAACGCTCGACCAGACCGAGTGCGGACCCGGAGTTCAACATTTCAAGCCCGTACGAGACCTTGTTGCGGCCGGCGCCGAGCTGAAGCCAGATCGGAGAACTCGATACTCGACCCAAAGATCGTTGGCGTTGAGGCCCTGGTTCGGTTCAAGCTGGACGTGAACGAGATAGGCGAACTTCGGGCTGCCGACATGACCTGAGAAGTAGAGTCGGGCGCGGCGGACAAAGAAGTTGGAGTAGTCCTCCTGGTTGTATCGGATGGCCGGGTCATAGTCGACATAGGTGTAGCGGATTTGGATGCCGCCATTGATCCGCAAGGCATATGCGTTGTCCTTGGTTGAAAAGCGGAAGCCCTTGTCGTACTTGGCCAGGATCGAGTTGGGTGCTTTCTCCTCGCCACCCTCCTCGGCCGCCAACGCCGGATGAACCACGACCGAGATCGCCACCAAGACAACCAGCGAAAATACCAAAGGAAACCGCATGATGCCCCTCACCGTGCGAGTTTAACTTGTGTCTCGTTTTTCACAAGACGCCGCCCCGTGGCAAATCCAACCACCCCATCGGATAGCCGAGCAAGGCGCGTACAAGTTTCACCACAGAGGCACGGAGGCACGAGAGGGGGGATCTGTCTCATGCGCGGCGGTGTGTCCTTCGGGTCCGCAGCCGTGGTCACCGAGTCATGGAGAGCACATCGCAATTTCACCGCAAAGACCGCCAAGCACGCGAAGAACATCGCAAAGGACATCGCATCTTTGAGCCATCGCGCCATCGCAACAAAAACTCGGCGATGCCTTCGTCAAGGAAATCTGACTATGTGGAAACGAGCTTCGAACCTGAAGGGGACTGAAGGGCAGCCAAGATGGCTCCCCCACAAGGATCGCAGCGACGCTTGTTGGGGCGTGCTTCCAGCACGCCGTTCAAACTTGGCGTGGCCGGCTATCTACTGCGATGGCTCTGCGTCGTTGCGCCTCTGCGCCTCTGCGTTAAGAAATGAGATGGCTCGTCACCGCTTCGTGTCTTGCTGTCTTCGTGTTTGCGACGGTGCGACGGCGCGATGACTCTGCGTCTCTGCGCCTCTGCGTCTGCGTGAAAACGCCGGCCTAGAAATCTACCGAGATGTCGAGGTTCTTGATCTTCTCCCACAGGGTCTTGCGCGAAATGCCGAGGAGTTCGGCCGCCTCTGCCCGCCGTCCGTCGGTCGATTGCAGCGCCGCCTGGATCGCCTCGACCTCGGCTCGCTCGACCGCCATCTGAAGCGGCTCGACTCGGCCTTGTGTGGGGCGTGGGGCTTTTCCGTCCTCGCCGCGAAGAGCGACGGGCAGCTCGTCGGCCGTAATCACTCGACCACGACAAAAAAGCACCGCCCGCTCGACGACATTTCGCAGCTCGCGGACGTTTCCCGGCCACGAGTGAGCCTCGAAAAGACCGATCACTTCGTCCGAAAACCCTTCGATGTCACGTTCCCTCTCACTCGAGAATTCCATCAAAAAGGCCTGAGCCAGGAGAGAGATGTCCTCCCTGCGATCTCGCAACGGGGGCAGATGAATGGCCACAGTGTTGACCCTGAAATAGAGGTCCTCACGAAAACGGTTCGCCTTGATTTCTTCTTCGAGGGGGCGCAGAGACGCCGAGACGAATCTGACATCGACATCGATGGGCCGATTGGAACCGAGCCGCTCGATCTGGCGTTCCTGGAGCACCCTGAGAAGCTTGACCTGAAAGCTCAGCGGGAGCTCACCAATCTCGTCAAGGAAAAGGGTGCCGCTCGACGCCGCCTCGAATCGACCGATCCGGCGTTCGCTCGCACCCGTAAAGGCGCCCTTCTCATAGCCGAAGAGCTCTGACTCGATGAGCGACTCCGGCAGAGAAGCGCAACTGACCCGGATGTAGGGCTTGGCCCGACGCCCCGAGTTGAAGTGGATCGCTGAGGCCACCATCTCCTTGCCGGTTCCGCTCTCGCCGTGAATGAGCACGGAGGCGTCGGAGTCGGCGACGAGGCGAATGAGGTCGAAGACCTCGTGCATGGCCTTGGAGCGCCCGATGATCGACGAGAAGGAGTGCCGCTGCTCCAACTGCTCCTGAAGACGGACATTCTGCTCGCGGAGCAGACGAACCGAGCAGACATTGGCGATCCGGACCACCACCTGTGCCATCGAGAATGGTTTGGCGATGAAATCCGCCGCTCCTTCGCGCATGGCTTCCACTGCGCGGTCGACCGTTCCGTGGGCGGTGATGATAACCACCGTGGTTTCGGGTTGGAGGGCCTTGATCCTCTTGAGCAGCTCCATGCCTCCGAGCTTCGGCATGACGAGATCTGAGAGGACCGTGTCATGGAGGTGCTGCTCGAAAAGCGCCGCTCCCTTGACACCATCCTCGGCCACATCCACGGTCCAACCCTCCTTGCGAAGTGCATCGGCCATGGTGATTCTGAGCAGAGGCTCATCCTCGACGATCAAGAGACGGTGGCCCCCGATCCTCACGACATATCTCCTCTGGGTCCGTCCTCGGGTGGCGCCGGGAGCTCAACCCTGAAAATGGTCCCGACGCCGAGCGTGGACTTGACCCCGATGGTTCCACCGTGGGCAGCAGTGATACTGTCACTCACCGAGAGACCGAGCCCGGTTCCCTCTCCAACCTCACGAGTGGTGAAAAACGGGTCGAAGATTCGATCGCGGATCTCCTCGGGTATGCCGCTGCCGCTGTCGCGGACCTCGGCCACGATCGACTCCTCACCAACCCGGGTGCGGAGCACGAGCTCACCCCCGCGTGGCATGGACTGCACCGCATTGAGAACGAGATTGAGGAATAACTGCTCCATCTGGAAGTGATCGGCCAAAACAATCGCGCCGCCCGGATCAAGATCGAACCGCACTTCGATACCGGCACGACGCAACTGATAGCCTACCAGTTCCACGACGTGTTTGAGGTTGTGGTTGAGCGAGGTTTCCTCGAGAGTCATCTCACGCTGACGCGAAAAATTGAGCAGCGTCGTGATCGTCCGTTCAATTCGGTTGAGACCGTCGACGATGAGATCGAGGTATCGGTCCCTGGTCTCGGCATCCTCGGGATCCGCCTTCATATTCTCGATGCAGGCGAGGATTCCGGCCAGCGGATTGTTCACCTCGTGTGCTACACCGGCGGCGAGAGTCCCGACGGCGGCCATCTTCTCGGTGTGGGCAAGCTGAGCTCGCTGGACCTTCTCCCGATCGCGCGCGACCTCGAGCTCGTCCATCATGCGATTGAAGGCGTCGGTCAACTCGCCCACTTCGTCGCCCCTCCGCGCCGATGCACGAACACCGAGGTTACCGAGAGCAGCACGCTTCATCGTCTGATTCAGGCTGAGGATCGGGCGGATCAGGGTTTCGACATACACTGCGGTCAGGACCGAGTTGACCAACATGAGGATCATCGCCGCAATGATGGCCTGTCCTGCGAGATCGGCAACCCGTCGCTCGACGGGCTCGAGGGAAAATCCGATAGCAAGGGACCCCCGGAAGTCGGGAGCGGTGCCGAGGGTTGCGCGGACCTCGAGGATCCGGTCGCCGTCCGCTCCCAGTCGATTCCCGGTGATCGGCGAAAGACTGACGGCCTCGGGCCCGAGCGCCCGCGGAAAAAATCCTCCAATGAGCAGCCGATCTGTAGCGTGGAACACGCGCCCGTCAGGATCACAGACCACCACATATCGCATCAGGTCCTGATTCCGGATGACGATCTGCGAAATGCTCTGGTCGATGTAATCCGGATCGCCGGCATGTCCGAGCTCTTCCTGGACCAGAGCTTCGGTGATGAGAATCGCCATCGCATCGGCGATGCTCCGTCCTCGTTGGTCGATGGCCTCGTACTGTGAATTCCGCTCGTGAACCATGGCGAAAAGGGTCACGATGGTCATGGTCGCCGCAATCAGCGAGTTCGAGTAGAGAAAGAACCGGGCGCGGAGACCGAGTCGGATCACCGGGGCCGCCCATGAATCGCCGAGTCGGCCGCTGTCTCCAGCGGAGAGCCGGCCGCGCGACCTATCCGGTCGTCAGCTACGGGACTCGGCAATTTCCGCCACCAGATCGCTGCAATCCAATCCCGTCGACAGCTCATGTACACGCCGCCAGCCCCGCTGCCGCGCCCGAGCCGCCGCCGCTTCGCCGACGCACCAACTCGGAGCATCTTCAATCCAACCCGGACCGCCGCGCTCATCGTGGAGCCAATCCACTTCGGCGGGGCTGGTCACAACGCAGCCGGTTACAGGCAAAGCCGCCATCACCACGCGCGCCGCCGGCGTCACCGGGAACGGCACCGGCAAAACCTCGGCGCCGGCCGCCTCGAGCCGACGCGCCACCACTTCGGCGGCATCCGGAACAACCAGTCGTTCGCCGGCCAACGGCAGCCGGCTGAACCAGTCAAGATGTTGCGAGTGGCCGATGGTGGGCCCGATGGCGAAGAGTGCGGGCGGTCGGAGCCCGGCCTCGACGATGGCGGCGGGCAGCTCCGCGAGGGTCGAGATCACCTTCTGTTGCGAGGCCGTCGTGCCCTGCTCGACCATGGCGGCCGGTGTCGACGGGTCCATCCCACCGCCGAGGAGTTGGTGCACCACCTCGGGCAGAGCCGTCACTCCCATATATCCGACGATGGTTGCGCTCTTGTCCTGCGCCAAAAGGTCCCAGCGAACCTGAGGTCCGTCTGATTTCACGGCTTCGTGGGCGGTCAGCAAGGTCAATCGCACCGCCTCCCGGCGGTGGGTCACCGGAATCCCCGCCCATGCCATGGCGGCAACCCCGGAGGTGACCCCGGGGACGACCTCGAACGCGATGCCTTCAGCATCGAGGACCTCACCTTCTTCTCCTCCCCGACCGAAAACATAGGGATCGCCACCTTTGAGCCGAACCACCCGAAGACCCTTTCGCGCGAGGCGCACCAGGAGGGCGTTGATTTCCTCCTGCGGCATGGGGTGGACTCCCGCCTCTTTGCCGACCGGATGGAGCGCCACCTCGGGCCCGAGGCCACAGGGGAGAGCGGGAGCTGCGAGGCGATCATATACAACCGCGTCGGCTTCGAAGAGGCGCTGTCGGCCGCGAACCGTGAGCAATCCCGGGCAACCCGGTCCGGCGCCCACCAGAGAGACGAATCCTCGCTTGGACTCAGATTCGCGGCAGGCCTGCGATCCGCCGTTTTCCGCTCGACCGCCGCGATCGAGGTGATCCACCGGGGCCGCAATCCACTCGGCCTCCTCAGCGGCGGTGGGGACCCGGGCCTTCCAATTCTCAGCGTCGACCGTCGAGGAGAAGAACCGGTCAAAAAGCGTCTCCTGGTCGGCAGGGGCAACGCCAAGCGAGTAAACCCGGTTGCGGAACCGGCTCGCCGCGGCGACCCACTCGGCCCATTCTGCGCCGAAACGACGCTCCAAGAGTTGGCGAAGACGACGAACGGCAAACGGCGCCTCTCCCGCCGAGGCGATGGCGAGCTGGAGAGGGCCTCGCCTGACCCGCCCCGGGAGGTGGAAGGAACACAGTTCCGGATCATCCGCCACGTTGACCCACACGCCCGCATCATCGGCGTCTGCAAACACCCGCGCGTTGACCTCGCGATCGTCGGTTGCGGCGAAAACCAGGGCGTAGGAGACCGCCTCACCGGTCGTATAAGCGCGGCGTTCGAGGCTGAGTCGCCCCTCTTGCGCCATCTTGATCAGGGGATCGACAACCTCCGGCGCCACTACGGTCACCCGCGCGCCTTCCTCCACCAGACCCTGCGCCTTGCGTAGGGCGATGCCCCCACCGCCTACGACCAGGCATGAGCGATCGGTGACATCCAACATGACCGGATACATTCGTTCCAACCTCCCGCGGTCCTGTCGCCGCCGATCGCACGCCGCGAAGTGTAACATCGAAAAAACCCGGTTTTCCGTTGCGTCCTGCCCCTGCTCTGGCGCAGAATGGTCGGCGATGGAGCCCTTTGTCGACACCGCGATACCGATCGTGACCTTTCTCATGATGATCGCGGTCGGACACGGCCTGACCGTAACGGATCTGTTCCGATCAGTGACGGATCTGCGGGCGGTGGTCACCGCCACCCTCGGCCAGCTGATCCTTCTGCCGCTCATCGCGACAGTCCTCGTCCTCGTCTTCAACCCGGCGCCGGCGATGATCGCCGGACTCGTCCTGGTAGCCGCCTGCCCGGGCGGAGCGATCTCGAACTTCTACACCTGTCTCGCCAAGGCCAATTCGGCGCTGTCGCTCACCTTGACCGCCATTTCGTGTCTCCTGTCTTTTGTCACTCTGCCCGTTCTCGTGGCGTTCGGATTCCGTTTTTGGTTCGATGATCAACTCGATATCGAAGTCCCGATTACCGTCCTCGTCTTCCAGTTGCTCCTTCTCGTCGCGCTCCCCACCTGTCTGGGGATGATCCTTCGCCGCTGGCGACCGGCCACGACCGAGAAGCGGGACCTGGCCCTGCGGCGCGTGAGTCTGATCGCCCTGGTGGCCCTCGTGGTCTATATCGCTTACGACCAGCGAGAAGCGATGACGTCCGCCCTCGGCCAGCTCACCCTGGTCGCGGTCGGATTCACTCTTCTCGCCATGGCTGCCGGTTTCTCACTTGCCTGGGTCACCGGCCGGCCGCCGGTCGACCGGCTGACGTATCTCATCGAGTTTCCATGCCGAAACCTCGCCCTCGCTCTGGTGGTGGCGGTGACGGTCCTTGACCGACCAGAGTTTGCAACCTTTGCAACGGTACTGCTCCTCATCCAGGCGCTTTTCATGCTGTCAGTGGTGGCGTTCCTCAGACGGGATCACTCATCGGGTTAACCGTGCGCGCCTCCGTGCGACAATCGAGCCCCACCGCGATGGAGGTCACCATGGCAGTCCGCACGATCCTCAGCGTTGTCACCGATTCACGCCCCCAGCTCGGCAGAATTCGGCGTGGCATTCTCGCATTCCCGCTGATGCTCCTCCTCGCTTCGTCCACAGCATGCGCGAGCTCAGGGGAGAAGGCGGCCCGCGGTCCCGCCGGGAAAAAGATACAGATCACCCCGAGCCAGCTTCAGGTCAAAGTCCGCGCACTCGCCGACCCCTTCTCCGGCCTCATCGAGGAGGCGGTGTGGGAGCTCTGGGAAACCGACCAGGATCCCGCCTGGCGCCAGACCGTCCTGATCTGGCAGATCAACGTCATCAACGCGGTGCAGCGGGCGACCTTTCAACCGGTCCCGCTTGCCGCGCTCTTCGACACCTGGGCTCTGGTGGAACAGCTCCGCGACTATGCGGTAGACACCGCTCGGTTGGACCGCACCGATGAACAGGTCAAGATCGTCCTCAACGCGGTCGACAAAATGGAAGCGTCAATCCTGAAGATCGCCATCGAGGCCGGGGGTGAGGAGGGCGCCGAAAACACCAGACGCCTGATTCGCGAGTGGGCGAGCGAGAACCCGATCGACAAATTTGCGTCCCGGACATCGACCGAATCGGAGCTGGCTCACTGGACTGCCCGCGGCAATATGGGCGCGATGGCGACCGTGAAGTCGCTCGGCGCGAGTCTCGACGATGTGATGGCGCGGCTCGACCTCTACTCCGAGTACATCCCGAAACAGGCGGCCTGGCACGCCGAACTCGTCGCCGGCCAGGTGGTTGCGCCCTCCCGCACCGAACAGGCCTTTGACGACGTGAGCTTGACCGCCGCCGCCTTTGACCGCATCGCACTCAGTCTCGAGCGCTACCCCAACGTCGTGTCCGACGAGCGGCGGGTCATCCTCGAAACGCTCCAGGACGAAAGGGCGATCATCCTTGACCAGATCCTGAACAGGTTTGCCGAGATGCAGATCTTCATCAACGAGGAGCGCATCGATCTGGTGGAGAATCAGCTGCGGTTGGAACGCGAAGCGATCTTCGAGGGCATCGCCTACGAGCGGGCCATCATCATCGACGCGGCTATCAAGGAGCGGGCCGCCACCATGGTCGAGCTCGAGGAGATGGTCGGCGACCTTGTCGAACAATCCGCCATCAAGGTCGTCGATCACTTCTTCATGCGGGCGTTGCAGCTGCTCGCGATTCTGCTCGTCGGGCTGGGACTCATCGCCGTTGTCGTGGTGCTGATTTGGAAGCGGAAGTAGTCGACAGTCAACAGTTGACAGTTGAGAGGTCGAGCCCACGATGACCGGGAGCGATGAGCGACTCCGTGGATGCCTCATGGAATTCACCGTCACCGCAATATGGCACGGTCGCGGGCGGATATATTGAAACCGCCAAGACGCCAGGTCCGCGAAGATCCCGCAAAGCATCACATTTGACCCGGACTCCCTCGAATCCGCATCGCAACTCTCCACAGAGAGGCCTGCGATGAGTCAACAGACCGACTTGGCGGCAGCTTTGCGAACTCCGCGTCTTCGCGGTTCCAATATGGGTTTCGATTTCAGTGACCTCTCGGAAACCCATCAGCAGTTCATGTACCCGACGATCTGCGATGGCTACTGCCAACTGTCGACTGTTGGCTGTCGACTTTACCTACTTTGCCCGCGAGCGCCAACTCATCCCACCTCCGAGGTAGCGCGCCTGGATGCCTCGGCCGGCGAGAAAGCGGACCGCCTCGGCCGAACGGGTTCCGTGAGCGCAGACGACGATCATCGGCCCTTCCGGGAGTTCGTCGACCCGGTCCCGGAGCTCACCGACCTCAATCTCCACGACCGTGCCGGCTTCGACCGGACGCTCCTCACGCTCCTCGTCAATCCTCACATCAAGCACCGTCGCTGACGAAAGATCCATCAGCGGAGACTCGGCCTCGATCCCGTCGAGTTCGTTCTGAGCTGCGCAGGCGAGGACCGTCAACGGGTCGAGAGCCGGCGCGTAAGGTGGCGCATATGCGTGCTCGATATCGATGAAGTCTTCGATGGTCGCTCCTCGTAGGATCAACTGGGCGGCAACATCGATCCGTTTGGCGACCTCTCCCCCCTCACTGACCCCCTGGACGCCGAGCACTCGGCGGCGTTCCGGGTCATAGACCATCCCGAGCAGGATGAGCTTGGCCTCGGGCCAATAGTGGGCACAGTCTTCGGCGCTGATCCACACCGAACGAACACCCTGGCCGTCCGAGCCGAGCCGGTACGCCGTGCACCCCACGGAGGCGACGTTGAGATCAAAGACCTTGACCGCGGCTGCGCCGGCGATGGGACCGAATGCTCCCTCTCCCCCGGCCATCAACGTGCCGAGCACCCGTCCCTGACGGTTGGCCAGCGAACCAAGGGGGGTGTATGCCGGCGCCCCGGTGACCACGTTACGCACTTCCGCACAGTCCCCGGCGGCCCAGATGTGCGGCACGGAAGTCCGAAGTTGTTCATCGATCCTGATCGCCCCGGTGGGCCCGAGGCTGACTCCCGCGGTCTGCGCCAGTGCCACATTCGGCCGCACGCCGACCGCCACAACCGCCACATCGGCGCGAATCTCGGTTTCCCCGGCATGGATGGTGACGCCATCGTCATCGGGTTCGAAACGCTCCACCGGGCAGGCGGTCATCACCTTGACGCCCTGGCTTTCGAGGTGATTCGCCACCACCGTGCCGAGCTCGGAATCGAGAATCTCGGGCAGTGGCGTGGGCGCCGCCTCGATGAGGGTCACATCGGCGCCCCAGAGCGACGCGAACGCCTCGGCCACCTCGCAACCAACCAACCCGGCGCCGACCACCGCCACCTCGCCGATCTCACCACGCATGAGACCGATCTTGAGCGGTTTGACGTCATCCCATACGTGGAAGGCGCGGATCCTCTCGTGCTCCGGCTGACCGGGCAACTCTCTGTGGGAGGCGCCGGTCGCGATGACCAACTCGTCCCACTCGATGACGCGATCCTCGGCGCCAGACGAGATGACGAGGGTCTTCGCGTCCGGATCGATGGCCATGGCCCTCCACGGTGCGAGGACTTCGATGCCCTTTGCGGATGCGAAATAGTCGACATCGCGATCGGTGCCGTAGGGAGTGCGCCTGAGAACACCGAGTTCCTCGATATCTCCGGACAGGACATAGGGCATCCCGCACGCACCGTATGAAAAGACGTCGTTGGCTTCGACCACCGTCACTGACCAACCCGGCTGCAGACGTTTGACACGGCATGCGCAGCGCAGTCCAGCGGCCGAAGCACCGACGATCACGATCTTTCTTGCTGTTTCGCTCATGGCTGCTCCAAAGAAAATGCCCCCGACCGCGGTTGGTCGGGGGCGAACGAATTCACAGTCGCGGAGACCCAGCCCGAACTAGGGGCTTGTTGTGGATGGATGGCGGATGGATTTCGGGGCGTCGTTTGAGGCCATCTTTCGTCGGGTTCGCAGGTTCATACTGGTGGTATGGGCCAAGAACCCGGCGAAAAATGGGCCAAACGCCGCCCGAAAGCCGCCGCCAATTCTATCCACTACATGCTCCTAGGGCTCGGTCTTCATCTGTCCCCGGACTTCTAGCGCGATTTTGAAGAGACCGGTCACGATCAGAATCCCGATGGCGTAGATCGCCAGCGAGATGGTGAGCTCGGGAGCGGTAGGCGAGTACTGGGTCACCTTGCCCAACGGCGAAGGAATGAAACCCGCGATGACCATGCCGAGACCCTTGTCGATCCACAACGAACCGAAGACCGCCATGCACCCCACCACGAGGGTGGTTTCGCTGCGACGGGTGACAGGATTGACGAGGATCACCAACGCCACCACGGCCAACACCACCGACAGCCACATCCATGGCGCCAGGAAGTTGTTGCCTTCGAGTCCCATGAAGAGGAACTGGAAGTGGAGAACGTGCTCGGGGATGTCGCTGTAGAGCGCCGTGAAGAGCTCCATGGCGACAAAGAAAACGTTGAGAAGCATGGCATAGGTGACGATCTCGGCGAGCTTTTGGATCGCTTCCTTGCCGGGATCGAACTTCGTCAGTTTGCGCACGATGAGCGCGAGCAGAATGAGCAACGCCGGGCCGGCCGCAAAGGCTGAAGCCAGGAAGCGCGGCGCGAGAATCGCCGTCATCCAAAACGGACGCGCGGCGAGACCGGAATAGAGAAACGCAGTTACGGTGTGGATACTGACGGCCCACGGGATCGAGAGAATGATGACGGGCTTGATCCACTTGGGTGGCGCTTCGCCCCGTCGTTCCGAGCTCAGCGACACCCGACTGATGAGGATGTTGAGACACAGATAACCACCGAGCGCCACGGTGTCCCAGAACATCATCGAGTGCGGTGTCGGATGGAGAAAGACATTGAAGATCCGGTCGGGCCTCCCCATGTCGACGAAGATGAAGAGCATGCACATGATGACCGCTGCGATGGCGAGGAACTCGCCGAGGATGGTCATCTTGCCGAATGCCTTGTAGTTGTGGAGGTAGTACGGCAACACCACCATCACCGCCGAAGCGGCAACACCCACCAGGAAGGTGAACTGGGCGATATAGAGGCCCCAAACCACATCACGACTCAGGCCCGTAATGGTCAGACCGGTTGTGAACTGCCAGAACCAGCACGCGGCTCCCGCCCCGATGATCGCGAGGAGGAAGAAGATCCACGTCCAGTATGTGCGGTTACCAGTGAGCGCCTTCTCAAGCATGGTCGCCCCCTTCCGCAACCTCGACCACGGCCGCCGGTGCGGTTTCTTGCAAGGTCCGAGGGTCGTCGATGATGTAGTAGACCTCGGGTTGAGTTCCGAGACCGGCCTTCCGTCTGATCGCCATCCGCTCGGTGAGCACCTGCCTCACCTTGGAATTCGGGTCATTGACATCGCCGAAGACGATCTCGTCGTTCTCACAGACCTCGACACACGCGGGTTGGAGCCCGCGCGCGAGGCGTTCCTCGCAGAAGGTGCACTTCTCGACCACCCCCCGCATCCGGGTGGGATAGTCGATGGTGATGTCTTCAATGGCCGGACGCGGGTCCTTCCAGTTGAACGAGCGGGACCCGTACGGGCAGGCCACGACGCAGTAGCGACAACCGATGCAACGGTGCCAATCCATCATGACGATGCCGTCCTCATCGCGCTTCCAGGTCGCCTGGGTGGGGCAGACCCGGGTGCACGGCGGGTTGTCGCAGTGGTTGCATAGAAGCAAGGTCGGCTTGCCCTTGAGATCCTCGCGGATGAAGTGGAATTCCTGCGAGTGGAATGCCGTCTCGAAGTCTTCCGACCAGATCCACTTGACCTCGTTTTTGGGATCGTCCACCCAGTTGGGGACGTTGTGTTCGCGATGGCACGCCTCCACGCAACGCTCGATGAGCGCGTCGTCCTTGGAGAACTTCCGCAGGTCGATGACCATGGCCAACCGGACACCGTCCGTCGATGCCTCGGCATGACTGCCTGCGGTCGACGCCTGAGCGGTTGTAGCCTTGATCGACGAAACTCCGGCCGCTCCCACGGCGGTCAGGCCTGCCAGCTTCAGGAAATCACGTCTGTTCCCATCCATCAGTTGGCCCCTTTCGGTTCCACATGGCAGTCCCAGCAATAAGGCGAGACCGCCAGGTAGGTGTGGCAGGCGTCGCAGAACTCGGCCTTGTTCGAGTGACAGTCCATACAGGTCCTGGAAAGGCTCATATCGAAGACCTTCCCGTTTGAACTACTCACATAGTCGCGTTGTCCGGTCCTTACCACCTCGTCGCGCCACAGGTTGAGCAGATCCATGTGCTCCTCCCGCATGTATTCGGTGGCCTCGACGCACTCGGTCGAGCCATTGGTCGGCAACTTGATTTCCGGAACCTCGGGAGTTTCCGAGGTCAACGCGTTGAACCACAGCGGCGAGGTGGCCAGGACCACGAAGACCACGATTCCGACGATGATCTTGCCGGCGTCATACATCGGTGGTGTCCTCCGTTTCTTCCTTCAACGGTTCGCCACGCAGGTTCAGCTTGCGTTCAGGCTCACCGTCCATGACCAACGCATTGGCCACGAGTTCGTGAACCCCGCTGATCTCCACCCCGGGCGCCCAATATTCGGCGAGGGGCGGCAGTGTCGCGCGATCAATGGCGCAGATGCAGCTCATGAGATTGACGTCGTTTTTGTCGCGGACGTGCTTGAGGGCGTTGCCGCGCGGCAGCCCTCCACGCAGACGCATCTCCATGTTCTCGTCGTTGCCGAGACCGGCGCCGCCCGCACAACAGAATGTGTGTTCGCGGATGGTGTTCTCCGGCATCTCGACGAAGTTGTTGCAGACGTTGTTGAGGATGTACCTCGGTTCGTCGAAGAGTCCCATGGCTCTCGATGGATTGCACGAGTCGTGGAAGGTCACGCGGTATTTGTCGTTGCGGCTCGGATCGAGCTTGATCTTCTTGTTGCGGATCAAGTCGGCGGTGAACTCGCAAATGTGGACCATCTTGGTCGATCTCGCGTTTTCGAAGATGGTTCCAGTGATCGGGGAACGCGGCACTTCGAGGAAGTCAGCCGGACCGTTCATGGTGTCCATGTACTGGTGCATGACCCGCCACATGTGGCCGCACTCACCACCGATGATCCACTTGACGCCAAGTCTCTTGGCCTCGTGGTAGATCTTGTAATTGAGCCTCTTGATGGTGTCGTGCGATGTAAAGAGACCGAAATTGCCTCCCTCCGAAGCATAGGCCGACATGGTGTAGTCGAGCCCGATCTGCTTGAAGAGCATGAGATACCCGATAAAGGTGTAGGTCCCCGGATCGGCGAAGTAATCCGCCGACGGGATGATGAAGAGAACCTCCGCACCCTTCTTGTTGATCACGGGATCGACGGTGATACCGAGATCGTCCTCGAGTTCCTCGCAGAGAAACTCGATGTTGTCCTTGAAGGTGTGCGGCTGGATCCCGAGATGATTGCCGGTGCGCTGGCAATTGGCCACCGGTTCGCAGATCCAGTTGATGTTCAAACCCACCAGCATCATGAGCTCACGGGCCATCATGGTGACTTCCGCTGTGTCGATTCCGTAGGGGCAGTAGACGCTGCAGCGGCGGCACTCGGTGCACTGGAAGAAGTAGTAGAACCACTCCTTGAGCACCTCCTGGGTCAGCTTCCTGCCTCCGGCGAAGGCGCCGAGGATCTTGCCGGCCAGGGTGAAGTCATTGCGATAGATGGAGCGCAGGAGCTCCGACCGCAGAACGGGCATGTTTTTGGGATCGCCGGAGCCGATGAAAAAGTGGCATTTGTCGGCGCAGGCGCCGCAACGAACGCAGGTTTCCATGAAGACCCGCAGCGAGCGGTATTTACCGAGACGCTCCTTGAAGCCTTCATGGATGATCTGCTGCCAGTTGTCCGGCAGGTTCCAGTCCTCATCGGTGGGTGACCACTCGCGAGGGTTGGCGAAGTGCATGTACTCGATGCTCTTCTCGCCCCCCGGGTACGACCAGGTGCCACGCCGGGATTCGAAATCCACCGACGGGTCCATCCAGTTTCTCTTTGGGGGTTCGAGATCGATTTGAATGAGTTCTTGAGGTGACTTCTCCGCCATGGCCTACTCCTTGTCCAGGACGAAGCCGGAGGCCACCAACTTGTCGTGGAACTCCTCCTCCCACTCGGCATAGGTGTGGCCGACGATGGGCGGGTTCCAAGGGTTGACGTGGCGCTTGGCGCGGTTGTTGTTGGCCAGATTGCGGGTCGGCGAGAGAAAGACCCCGGGTGCGTGCAGCAGCTTTGAGAACGGGAAATAGACGAGTAGCACACTGACCAGAAAGATGTGGATGAAATACAGCGCACCAACGCCCTCTGGCGCAACGAGCTGGAACGACGCCCAACCTGCGATGGCGGCCTTGACGTTGACGATGTCGACCTTCTCCAGATGCCGCATCAGGAAACCGGTGATGGCGATCCCGAGCAGCAGATAGAGAGCGAAATAGTCCGTCGGCAGCGAGATGTACTTCACTTTGGCGTCGGCCAGCCGCCGCAACAGCAGATAGGCCAATGACACGATGAGCAAGACCGAGGTCGCGTAGATCACGGGGACACCGACCTTGAAGAATCCGTCCACGGCCTGGGCCATCTCGACCAAACGCGGCACCGGCTCGACAAAGAACCTGAAATGTCGGAAAACCACGATCAGCATCGACCAGTGGAACGCCATGGCGGCGGCCCAGAGGTACTTGGTACCGATGTAGTTGACCTTTTCCTTTTCGGTGATGAGTTCGACTCTGGTGTTGCGGAACAATGACCTGAAGAACAGGACCTCAAGGAACATCCGTCCCACGACACCAAAGTAACCGCTGGGATTGTCAAACTCGGAGTTCTTGATCCACGGCAGCGACTTCTGTTGGCCTGCGGTGGTCGGGATCCGGAACGGCACCGGCGCACGCGCCCAACGAATCACCCTGGCCACGATACCGACCAGGAAGACCGCAAACGCGACGCCCGGGATCACCGCCCCGAACACCAAACGCAGATCGTCAGAAGCGACCGCCGTGACGGCGAGCAGTGCCAGGACGGCAACCGCGACGAGGGAAACCAAGGCACCCATCGACTCGAATCCTCCTTCCTAATAGACCGGAGATCTGTAACCGGACCCAACTCGGGACCGAACCTCCGGATGATCTCCACGCGCCTGGCCGCAACGTCCTCGATTCACGGAGAATCTCTGGCAACCCATGCAACTCACGCGTTGGATGGTGGGCCGCCCGTTCGTGCTTCGCGCCACGAGTTGAGGCGTTCCATCACCTTGAGAGATCGATTTCGAATTTCCTTTACCCGAATGTCATACATCTGTTCACGACAGCGGCTGTAGACGTTGAAGCCCGTCAGGAGCACGCCGTCAACCCGAGAGTTGAACTCGCTGATCGCATCGCCCGTCGTGTCATCCGCGATTTCCTGATAGACGGCTTTGAGGATCAGGACAAACGACACGGCTTCAGCCGGTGACATGTCCTGCAGAGCTCGAATCCTCACGATCCGGTCGAGAGCCGACTCGATCTCCACCGTTTCCTGACCGTCAACGACCGCGTCGAGAATCGGCGCGAGCTCCTCCCGGAGACCTGCGCCCACCGGGTTGGCGAAAGGGTCTGATTGCTCACGAAGGAAACGCGCCGTCTCGGCCGGGTAGCCGTCGACGATGAGGTCGAACCACCTCGCGACCATCTTCTTTCGCTCATTCTGGTTGAGATTCAGAGACATCGACCCCCTCCCGAATCGAAGGTGCTACTGCAACCGCTGTGCCAGTGACCTGTCTTTGATCGGTCGATGCAAAACACTCATCCTGCGCCACCTGGGTCGGTGGTGACCATCGCGCGATGTGCGCGGATCACCTCACGCGTTTCGGTCGCGTAACGACCAACCCATTTCGCCCGCCCTTCCTACCCGCATTCGTGACAGGAGTGACGCGATTTCAAACCGCAGCGGTTGTCACGAACCGATGTAGGCGAGGCCCTGCGACTCCCCGGTCAATAAGAAGAAAGCCCTGCCGCCCCACCCCCGAACGGAGGAGAGACGACAGGGAGAAAGCGACATGGGTCGAAGATCAGACGCAGCCGGTCGGTTTCGGCAGGCCGGCCACTTTGCAGGCGCCCTTCGCCGGGCCCGACGGAAACAGTTCGTAGATCTCTTTGAGCTGGAATCCGGTCTGCTTGCAGAGCTTGCGGATCATCGGGGCGACCCCAAATTGGAGATAGTAGTCACGAAGGTAGTTCACGACTTTCCAGTGGTCCTCGGTGAGGTCATCAACGCCTTCGGTGGTTGCCAGCGCGTTTGCGACTTCCTCGTTCCAAGCCTCAGGCTCCATCATGAAGCCGTCTTCGTCGACGGTGATCGAAACGTTCCCTTTTTCAAAAGTTGCCATAGCTCAATCCTTCCTTTTCTTTCCCGGGCCTTCGGCCCCGGTAATTTCTACAAGTGTCGTGTTTGCGTTGCGGGCCTTTTTGATCTGGGCCTTTTCCATGGCCTTGACGAATTCCTGCGTTGGGGCGTGACCGAGCTCGATGGCCCTTGCCAAATAACGTTCAGCCGCACCGTGGTTGTTCAGGGCGAGATGCCCCACCGCCATGTGATAGTGAGCCGCCGGATGATCGCGTTCGAGTTCAATCACCTTCTCGTTACACTTCACGAGGTTTTCCGGGTCGTTGAGGTAGAGATATGCCTGCCCCAGGTTGTAGTGGGCAATGACCAGTGAATCGTCTAGCCGAACGGCCTGGGAATTGGCGTCCCGACAGCCTTCGAATTCCCATCTCATCAATCGAACCCCACCCAGATTGACCCAGGCTTGGACCATTGTCGGATCGAGCTCAACAGCCTTGAGATAGGCTTCTTCGGCGATCTTGACCCGTCCGGATATGGTGTAGGCAAGCCCCAGGTTGTAATACGCCGCTGCGGACTCGGGGCTTTCTTCGATGGCCTTGAGGCACCTTTCGATGCGGTCCTTCTGGCTTTCACGACTCATCGACTCCTCCAGACTCCTCGAGGAGACGCTCGAACGCCTGGCGTTCGTCCGCGTCCTCGAAATCGACATACTCAGCAACAATAGTGCAAACCGGCCGGACCGCTTCGGGCGCCGCCTCTGCGATTCTTGTCAGGGCCCTGATGATCTCCCGGCGGAGTCCATCGTCCCACGACAGCGAGGCGAACGGTGCGATAAACGGAGCGACCAGTTCAGCATCATTGAACCCAATCTCTGCCACCGCGGGGATGCCGTAAAGACCGTTGGTGGCCGACTCATCATTCAGCGCCCACATGAGCCGACGTATGAGATCGGTTCCGATCTCGGGATGAGCGGCGCCGACAATTCCCAGAGCTCGAGCCGCGCGCCGACGAAGGGCCTCGTCAGAGTCCCACAACCGACCAAGAAGGAAGCGGGCAGCACGCGGCTCCTGAGACGCCAGCGCGCCCAGATTCAGCTCGTCTCCGACCCGGAGCAACTCCATCACTCGTCCCTTCAGCCCCATGCCGCCGCCGGCTGAGTGAACTCGGCGGCGTGGGTCGAAGCCTGGGTCAGGAACCCAGTTGCCCAATGGGGAGTGGCGGAGGCGTGGACGTGCAGATAGGACGCCCACACTCGACCGACGACGATTCCGTCGCGACCGTTCCCGGTGCCTGAACCCCGCACCACCGCACCCACGGTCTCCGGGAGATCGCGACCCGAAGAAATCTTCGAATAGTGAAACTCATGGCCCCGGAGCTCGGTTCCAGCGGGATAGAAGGGATTGTCTTTGTCGATGACGAGGGTTTCGTAGCCGTGACCCTGTGGTCGAGGGGTCTGCTCGATAGCAAGATCGAGGACACCCGACATGGGATAAACGACGTCGCCCACCCGGATTTCCCGGGCGAGGTACATGAGACCGCCACATTCCGCGTAAACCGGCAGCCCGCTGTCGATCCGCGCCTTCACCGATCGAGCAAAACCGCGGTTCTCGGCAAGCCGCGCTGCGTGAACCTCGGGGAAGCCCCCACCGATATAGAGACCATCGACATCGGGTAGCGCCGTGTCGCTGCTCGGCGAGACCGCGACCAATCGGGCGCCGGCGGCCTCGAGGGACTCGAGATTTTCCGGATAATAGAAACTGAACGCCTGGTCGGAGAAGTAACCGATGGTGACCCGTCTCCGGCCGGGTAGAACCTCGCCAACCTCGAGACCGACCTCAGGGGCGGTTGCCGCGAGGCTTTCAACGAGATCGAGATCGACGTGCTCACTGATTGCAGCGGCGGCTCGTGCGATGGCCTCGTCGCGGCGAGGGTGTTCCACCGCCGTCACGAGACCGAGATGGCGATCCGGCAAAGGATCTCCGCCGCGAAGGCGCGGGACGGCGCCGACCACGGGCACACCGGTGGCGGTCTCGATCGCTTCGCGAATGACCCGCTCCTGTCGGGCGGTTCCGACGCGGTTGAGAATGACACCGGCGAGATTGAGAGCCGGATCGAGGTGGATTGAACCCAGCACCGCGGCGGCGGCGGTCCGCGTCATCTTCGTCACGTTGACGACGAGGATCACCGGAGCGCCGAGGAGCTTGGCCAGTGTTGCAGTTGAGTGACTCCCGGCGGCGTCGACGCCGTCAAAGAGACCACGGTTTCCCTCCACAATCATGATGTCGGCCCCGGATGCGGCCTCGATGGCTCGACCGATGGCGGGCTGATCGAAGAGATACGGATCGAGGTTACGACACGGGCGGCCGGTGGCAGCCGACAACCAGGCGGCGTCGATGTAGTCCGGACCCTTTTTGAAAGCCTGGACCACCCGACCACGGTCGGTCAACGCCCGGCACAGGCCGAGGCTGACCAGGGTCTTGCCGCCATCGCCGGACAAACCGGCGACCACGAGTCGTGGGGTTCTCAGTTGCATGGATCGACCGTCCGTGCGCCCCTCGCTACTCGCCCACTATGAAGCCGCAGGGACATTCCTCCCAGCACTTCTTGCATCCATCGCAGACTTCGATCTTCTTGATCTTGAAAAAGTTGCCATGCGACGGCGGATCGATCTTGGCAAACACGTTGGCCTGGCAGTACATCCAGCAGTTCTCACAACTAAAGCACTTGCCGCAGCTGAAGCAACGATCGGTCTCGGTGAGGACATCCTCATCGGTGAGACCGAAGTCGACCTCGTCGAAGGGATTTGCCAGACGATCCTCGGGCGATTTGACTTGACGCAGGGCCCGCTCGATTGGCTTGTACCAGTCGAGCTTGATCTTGTCGCTGCGGATCATCTCACCCGGCTTTTCCATCTCGGGCGTCTTGCCCTGCAGCTTGGCGTCGATGGCGATGGCCGCCATCCGCGCCTGACCGATGGAGGTGGTGGCGATTCCAAGGTTGATGTTGTCGCCGCCGGTCCAGACGCCGTCGACACCGGTGAAACCCCACTCGTCGCCGTTGAGCCAGCCGTCTCCGAGTTCTTCGGAGTGCATGGCGGCGAGGTCCGGTTTCTGGCTGACCGCCGTAATAACGGTCTGAATCGGCAATTCGTAGGTGTCGCCCTCGATGGGCACAGGACGCCGCCGCCCGGAGGCGTCGGGCTCACCGAGCTCCATGCGCTGCACGACCATGGCGCGAACAGCGCCCTCGTCGTCGCGGAGAATCTCGATGGGCGCCGCAAGGTATTCCATGTTGATGTCTTCTTCGATGGCCTCGTCGATCTCGCGATCGATGGCGGGCATTTCGGCGCGGGTCCGGCGGTAGAGGATGGTCACCTGAGCGCCCATCTTCGACGCCATGGCGGCCGAGTCACCGATGAGTCGTTTGGACACGCGCGCGGCGTCGATGGCGGTGTCGCCACCACCGATGACAACCACATTGGTGCCGATATCGACCTTCTTGCCCGAGTTGGCGTGGTTGAGGAACTCGGTTCCGGTCCAGAGCCCCGGACCGTCCTCACCGGGGATCCCCATGGCCTTGCCCTGGTGGGCGCCGATGGCCACGTAGATCGCATCGTGGTTCTTCTTGATGTCGTCGTAGGAGACATCCTTGCCGATCTTGGTGTCGAGTTTGAGCTCGACTCCGAGATCGACGATGCGTTGGACTTCGGCGTCGATGATCTCGCGCGGCAGCCGGTAGACCGGGATGCCGTAGCGGAGCATGCCGCCGGCCCTGGGAAGGCTCTCGAAAACGGTGACCTTGTATCCACGACGGGCTAACTGGTAGGCACACGACAGACCCGAAGGCCCGGCGCCGACAACCGCGATCTTTTCCTTCTTGGGCGCCTCACCCTCGATCATCTCGGCCTTGAGACCCTTCTCGAGGGCCCAGTCGCCGAGATAACGCTCGACCGAGTTGATGCCGACCGCTCCGTCTTTCTTGCCGCGGTTGCAGGCGGTTTCACAGGGATGCGGGCAGACCCTACCCATGACGGATGGGAAGGGGTTGGTCTCCATCTCCATCCGGAATGCCTGCTCACAGGCCTCATCGAGGCTCAGTCCAAGTTTCTCGCGCAGTTGGATAACCGTCAGCCAGCCGCGAATGTCATTCCCACTCGGGCAGTTGCCGGTACACGGCGGGAGGCTCTCGACGTACCGCGGCCGCAGCGCAGAAAGCTGCGAACCGCCGCCACCGCCGCCGCCTTTGAGTCGGGACTCGAACTTGCCCGCTTTTCCTTTGTCTTTCTTCTTCAATAGACCCATGAGACGCGTCTCCTCACTGCGTGCTTTTTCCTGGGCCCAGACTCAGGAAAGCTTCGACATGTACTGTTTGAACTTCTCGAGATCGCCGAGCATGGTGTCGTGCTTCTGCTCGTCGCGGAGCAGATAGTCGAGCAGGAGGTTGGTCACCGGATTCTGGCTCTGACCCTTGAGGTTCTCGGCCAGTTCGATGGTCTGCCGCTCGAGCTCATCGTGCGCCTCGAGTTGGCCCCACACCTCGGCGAGTTCTTCGGGCTGCAGGGTGATGGGAGTCTTGGTCATGCTGTCGATGAGGAACTGCTGCACCCGGTGGTGCTGGACGGAGTCGTTTCGGATGATCTCCATGATTTGCCGAATCAAGAGATTGTCGGTCTTTTCCATGATCTGCGCCGTGGTTTCGATGGCGTCGCGCTCGATGCCCTGCCACTGCCGAAGAACGGCCACCGCTTCGGCAGTCCGCTCCGGTCCACTTTTCTTGTCTCGCGCCATAGCATCCTCCCGTGAATGCGAGGCGGCCGAGGAAGGGGTGGGGATTACCCCTACCCCTCCTCGCCGCTCGTTGTAGGTTTTCTTGCCTACGCCTCGGGCAGCGTCACGTAGCTGCCACCAGCGTACTTGTAGGTCAGACGGCCCGAGTCGATGAGCTGGCGCAATGCTTTTTTGCACATCTTCTTGTCGACGTCGTCACCGAACTTCTCCATCATCTGTTTGGAAACGTCCATCGGCTTGAGATCTCTCTTGCCCTTCATGGATGAAACCAGATCAAACATGGCGTCGGCCACCTGATCAACTGTCACTTCGTCGGCCATGGTGTCCTCCTCAGTGTCGGATCTGCGCCGTCCTGGTGAAGGTCTCGCCAGCGTGCTTGAAGTCGTCGATGTGGTACTTGGTGAACTCGATGTCGGTGAGTTCGAAGAACTTCGGCCAACCGATACGATCGATCCACTCGCCCATCCGCTCGTGCTTCTTGGCGTTCTCGGCGTAGATATTGACGATCTTGGTAACCGCTTCGACCACCTCGGGCCAACGCGGCGGGTTGTTGGGGATGAAGGGAATGGCGAGCTTCGAGAACTTCGGCGCAACGCGCGCGTTCGAAACCTTGCCGCCGACCCAGATTGAGATACCGTCGGTCTGGGCGTTGTTGATTTTCACCGCCGGGCAGACCGTGTAGCAGTTGCCGCAATACATGCACTGCTCTTCGATGATTTCGACGGACTGGACGCCGTCGACGCTCGCCGGACGGATCGCACCGGTCGGGCACGAGGCCACGAGGGTCGGGATCTCGCACATTTTCGGCAGATCGTTGTGCTCGATCACCGGCGCCCTGGTGTGAACACCGAGGATCGCGATGTCCGAGCAGTGGACCGCGCCGCACATGTTGAGGCAGCACGCATAGGCCACGCGAAGCTTGGCCGGAAGATCCATGCTCTGGAACCGGGGCATGAGCTCATCCATGACCGCCTTGACGGTTCCCGAGGCATCGGAGGCCGCCGAGTGGCAGTGGACCCAGCCCTGGGTGTGGACGATGTTGGAAATGCAGTTGCCCATGCCGCCGACGGGGAATCCGTACTCTTCGACTTCGGCGATGAGTGGGTCGATGTTCGATTCGTCGCTGAGCAGGAACTCAACGTTGTTTCGGCTGGTGAAGCGCAGGTGTCCACCGCAGTACTTGTCGGCGATATCCGCGAACTTGCGGATGGTGGTGACGGCGAGCAAGCGGGGAGATCCACAACGGACGGTGAAGATTTTGTCGCCGGACTCGGCAATGTGAACCATCACACCGGGCTTGAGGATCTCGTGGTGGTCCCACTTGCCGTAGTTTTCTGTGATCACTGGGGGCAAGAACTGTTTGTAATTTGGGGGGCCGATATCGGTAATGCGTCCTTCTGCCATGTTGATCCTCCTTTCCTACTCGAAGATCTCGTCGTCGAAGAAGATGTAGGGATTCGAGCGCGGGGCCATGACCATCTCCGGAATCGGCTCGAGACCGATTTCTTCGAGGAAGTTGGAAAGGCCGACGCGCTGGATGAATTCACCGACGCGCTCACGGAGTTTGCCGTGCTCGCCCCAGAGATCCCAGATCGCCTCGGTGAGCTCTTTGAGGTCTTCATAGTCCGAATCGGGATCCATCTCGAGGAATGGCACGAAGACCGAACACAGCAGCGCGCCGCCGACGATGGGGGCTTTGCCGCCGATGAGGATCGTGGCGCCACGGTCGGTGCCGGGCTTGAGCGCCTTGGGCATCACGTTGATGCAGTGCATGCACTTGACGCAGTTGGGGTTGTCGATCGCGAGGGTCTTGCCGTCCCACTCGATGCAGCGGGTCGGGCAGCGGTCGCAGATTTCCTCTTCGATATCGACGGTCTTGGCATAGTCGAGGACAGCGGCCTGGTTGACCTGGATCTCGTCGCGCCAGGTTCCCATGACGGAGCAGTCCGACCGGGCGATGGACGCCACACAGTCGTTGGGGCAACCGGCGAACTTGAACTTCCACTTGTAGGGGAAGAACGGTCGGTGGAGCTCATCCTGGAAGCTCTGGGTGATGTTGTAGCAGGCATCCAGGGTGTCGTAGCAGGCCCACTCACAGCGGGCGGGGCCGACGCAGCACGACGGTGTGCGCATGTTGGAACCCGAACCGCCAAGATCCCAACCGGCCTCCGTCAGATCCTTGAAGAGCGGCTCGATAGCCTCGGTGGTCGACCCGAGAAAGACGATGTCGCCGGTCGAACCGTGCATGTTGGTCAGACCCGATCCATGACGGTCCCAGATGTCGCACAGGGTGCGCAGCGCATCCGAGGTGTAGAACCACCCCGACGGCTGGTTGATACGGTGGGTGTGGAACTCGGCGACATTCGGAAACTCTTCTGCGAGATCCGAATAACGACCGATCACGCCGCCGCCATAACCCATGACGCCAACCAGACCACCGTGCTTCCAGTGGCTGATGCTCTCCTCATAGGAGCGCTCTACCTGACCCAGTAGGTCCTGGACCATCGGGCGATGGGCCTCTTTCTTGATCTCCTCGACAAAGCTCGGCCACGGTCCCTTCTCGAGCTCGTCAAGCAGCGGCGTCTTGTATTTCATTTCTGTCATGGCCACTCCTTTCCAATCGATATCTCGTGAAATCTACGGTGACTCCATGGCACCGGGATCACCAAGCACCCCGACACCCGAGTCCGCCAAAACAACTCCTCCTTCTGCGTCAACGGTGGTCTTCGACCAGTCACTGGAGAACACCCCCGCTATAAAAATTCTGAACAATCTCATGACCTCCAGGCGCCAATCGGAGACACCTGTACCGGCAACCGGTCCTGCAACCCCTGTGCCAGAGGCGGGGCGTGGAGGACGAACCGAAAGTGGTTGAGAACAGGCTGCTTCAGTCCAAAACAGGTGGTCGAGACGACGGTTCACCGGCGGACGTCGTTACCGCGGCGTAACATGATGGAGCCCGCCGTGCCGAGGGCTTCCCGATGAGGACTACGACACCGTCGTCAGAAGCACCCTTTCGAGGGTTTCGAGAAGCAATTCCGGCTTGACCGGTTTTTCGATGAACGCATCCGCCCGGTAGTGCTTGAATCGGTCGAGGTAGGCCTCGAAATCCTCGGTGAGGTGGCTCTGGATACCGGTCACGAAGATCACCGGAACCTGACCGAGCACAGGGTGCTTGCGGAACGCAACAAGAGTGCTCATGCCTCCACGTTCCGGCATCATGATATCGAGGAAGATCACATCAGGCACCCTTTCCTCGGCGAGTCGAATCCCCTCCTCGGCCGAGTTGGCCGTCAGCGCCTCCCAACCGTTGTCACCCAGGACGATGGCCAGATACGTCGCGACATCCGGCTCATCGTCGATGATGATGGCAAGTCTTTTATTCATGGCGTCTCCCCGGTTCCTTCTGGGAACCTCCAACCAAGTCAGATCTGTTTTTGCCGAAGCCGGCCGAGCACTTCCTCCAGGGTCGCCGCATCCACGCCATCGAGGAGGTTTTTGGCCTCATCGCGCAACTCGGCATGGGAGTCGATGGACAGACCCGAGTGGTCCACCTCGACCTCGATGCCGAGGATGCCGCAGATTCCCTGAAGGTATTTCTGCGGGGTCACCGGTTTCTCCAGATACATGGATGGTCCGGTGATGACGCTGCCGGCGAGCACATCGGCGTGCTCGTCGACTTCTCGTCGCACCTCCGGATCCCGGGCGTGGGCGGTGACGATGACGACGGGGATTCGTGCCCACTTCGGGTTTCGTCTGAGTTCAGCGAGGACTCGAATTCCGGACTTCCTCGGCATCACCAGATCGAGCGAGATCAGATCCGGCTGCTGCCGACGGATGGCATCGAGCGCCTGATCCCCATCGTGTGCAAAAACCACGTTCAGACCCGCATCCTCGAGCACCGATCCCAGATAGAATGCGACATCAGGCTCGTCGTCAACCACCAGGACCGTCATGTCCTCGGGCCTGCGCACGTCAGTTCCAACCATCTCTGCCACGTCAGTCATGATCGATCTCCTTGCCCACACTCAATCAGTTCGCATTTGGTTTCGGCAAACGATGCCGGGGAAAACGAAGTTCGAAGGTCGTTCCTCTGCCCGGCTCGGAGCTGAGGTTGACGGTTCCTCCGTGCTGTTGCGCGATCTTGCGCGTCAGGAGCAATCCGAGTCCGGTCCCTCCCCGCCCCTTGGTCGTAAAGAAGCTGGTGAAGACCTTCTGTTTGATCTCATAGTCCATGCCGCACCCGGTGTCGATGACCTCGAAGAGAAGATCGGAGCCCTCTTCACGCAGTCGCACGCGCACTTTGAGGTCGGGCTCGTCCGAAATCTGACAGGCGTCGATGGCGTTGGAGATCAGATTGGCGAGACAGCTGTGGAGCGCCTCGGGATCCATCCACGCCGGCTCCACCTCGTCGACCTCGGCGACCACATCGATTCCATATTGGGCGGCGGAGTCCCGGAAGAGTTCGGCAACCTCGCGGGCGATCTCGGAGGGGCGAATCTCCTGACACTCGATGGCTTCGCCGCGGGAAAAGGCGAGGAGGCTCCGCGTCAGATCGGAGATCCGGCCCATATTGCGCTCGAGCATCTCCCACCCCTGCCTGACCCGTCCCTGGTCGCCCTTCCTGAGACCTGAGGAGGTGACGTACATGCCGCCCTCGAGCCCGGTGAGGATGTTCTTGATGCCGTGCGCAAGACCGGCCACGGTCTGGCCCACCGCCGCCAGGCGTTCCGCCTCGAGCTTCTCATGTTCGAGTTGCTTGATCTCCCGAAGATCCTGCGTGATGAGCGCTGACCCTGCGAACCGGCCGCCGGGTTTCAAGACGAATCCGGCGAGCCTGACGGGAATCCGAACTCCCGCTTCGCCGGTGACGAAAGTCTCGTGCAGGACGACCCTCTCTTTTCTGCCCGACAGAACGCCGTCGAGTTCTTTGGGCGCCGCCCGCCGGGGAATTCTGCGCCCGATCATCTGATCCCTCGGTCGGCCGAACAACTTCTCCGCCGCCCGATTGACGAGCTGGATTCGCTGCTGGTCGTCAAAGACCACGATGGCGTCGAGTGAGTTTTCCACCAGCGCGTGACGGAGGACATTGGCCTGCGACAACCGCTCCTCGAGATCACGCAATTCGGTCATGTCGAGGGCCATTTCCATGACGTGGGATACGTTCTCGTCGCCACGGGAAATTGGCGTGGTGAAGACGAGGTACGGCACCGGCTTGCCTTCCCGATTCACCCCGATGTGCTGGGACATGTGACTTTCACCATCATCGAAGGTGCGGTCCGCCGGACAGTCGGGACACGGTTCTCGACGATGTTTGAAGAGCTTGTAGCACTCCTCACCCATGGGTTCGCCAAAGGTCGTACGGAAGAGTTCGTTGCCCTTGACCACCCGGTGGCCCCGGTTGATCAGGGCGACAAAACAAGGGACCTTCTCAAACAGCGCCTGGTACTCGCCCTGAAGCTGTTTGGCAGCGGTGAGATCCGTAGTGATCGCCGCCACAAAATCCGGCTCGTCGGCGCCGGCCGGTATCGGCGTCAGACTGACCAGATAGTCCACCTTTCGACCGAGGACGTCGATCCCCTTTTGTTCGACGGTCCGCTGCTTCCCATCGCGGAAGACGCCGAGAGCGTGGCAGTCGTCACACGGTTCGTCGCGCCCCTTTGTCAGCGAGTAACATTTGCGACCACGAGCCTGTCCGAAGCAACAATCGATGGCATGGTTGTGATCGACCACGTTCAACGACGAATCGATCACCATGACCCCGGACGGGATCTCGTCAATGAGCCGAGCCCGCAGACCCTCCCGCCAGGTGGGAGCGTTCATCACGAAACCTCCGTACTCCCGCATGCTGCGCCGAATCCGACGCCACCCTGCTCTCGTCGGTCGCCAACTTGAACCGTCATCGACTGAAGCCTCTGGCCATGACCGGGGGCGTTTCTCCGGTCTCGACCCCAGGTCGAGTCTCGATCTCCGACTCGACGCCCCGGTGACAGAATCCACACCGGGTCATGGTCGGCCCCGCCACTGGCTCGTTGGACTCGTGGACGCAGTGGCACTCGACACAAAGTTGGTGCATGGCAATCCGATACCCGGGCGCGATGCCATCGATGGACCGATGATCGATCCCGTCGTCGTCGTCTCTCGCAAGTGAATGACCGTGACACCCTGCACAGCCGATGTCGCCGAACGCATTGTCGCTCGAGCAGCGACGGCGCTGCTCGGCGAAGCCCTCGACGATCTCGGCTCGATGGCACTCGACACACGCCGTCGCCGTGGCGCGGGTCTTTACTGCCTCGGTCGCGGCGTGGCATCGGTTGCAGGATGCGTTTTCGCCGAGGGCTGTGATGTGGTCGTCGTGGACGAAGGTGTCGGTACAGCAATACATATCTGCATGGCAATTCGCACACGGCGTGCCCCGTTCGAACCGGAGGTTGCGGTGGTGGCACCGTCCACACGAGGCTTCGCCGCCGAGCCGGTCGCGGTGGGCCATGTGGTCGAAGAGCACGGCGTGGCCCTCTCGATCACCGTCGATGAGCAGAGCAGTGGTGAAACCTGTTGGGAGTTCGGCGGGGGTGGTCTCGTTTCCGAGAAAGACCAGGTTCACGGCCTGGTTTTCGTCGACCGCGAATCGCAGCGCAGCGACCGCGCGAGCAGATCGAGTCGGGACCGGCGGGGGGTACTCACCGCCGGCGGTCGTGAACTCGAGTACGACGAGTCCGATGACAAGGCCGACGGCCCAACCCGCGGCAGCCAGTTGAGTTCGGCCGAACCACGCCCCGCCAAAGTAATTGCGGGTCAGCGGATCGGCGATGGGTGGGGTGAAGTGATCGGGATTCGCCGGCGCTTGCTCCCAGACCGGGAGATGCTCGACGAAGAAGAGGAATATCAGGGTCATGGCAGAGACAAGTCCGACGCTGACCAAGATCTCCGTCAGAGCCGGGAGGTATGTCTCACCGGTGGTCGCCATGTGGACGATGCCGCCGACGTCCGCCCGATGGAGGACAAAACCGGCTACGCCGGTAAAGGCGCCAACAACCAGGGGCCAGTGTTTGCCGGTCAACGCGGGGAGGTTGAAAAGTAGCAGCGGTATGAACACCGACAGGCTGAGCTCGACGACAAAGAGCACAGAGAACCACGAAGCCTCACCGATGAGGTGGAGTTGGTGACGTACACCGAGATCAGTCAACCTCACCACGAGATAGATCAGGAGCACGATCGATGCCGCGCGGACCAGGCCTCTGAGCTGAGGCCACTCCCCTTCCCGGTGGTAGAGCCAGGCGGTGGTGGTGCTCTCCACCGCGACCATCATCAAACCGAGCGCGATGGCGGAAACAAAAAAGATCAGCGACAGGATGGGTGAATACCACAGGGGGTGGAGTCGGTCTTCGGCGAGGAGAAACAACGTTCCCAGGGAACTCTGGTGAAGCGTCGACAGACCGATCCCGGCAATCACGAACAGGAGACTGATCCGACGCATGACCCGCAGAGCCCGTTCCCATTTCAGTCCTTCGAAGACCACCGGGGCAAACTCAAGGGCGAGCACCGTCAGATAGAGCATCACGCACCAGCCGACCTCGAAAAGCGGCGAGTCTGGCTGCCAGAAGACGATCATGCGCCAGATGTTCCACGGCCGACCAAGATCCACGAGGAGGCCCAGGGCGACCGCCAAATAGCCGAGAAAAGCAGTCAGGATCGCAGGTCGGACAAAACCGTGGTATCGGTCGAGGTGGAAAATGTAGACCGCCGCTGCAATGACGAATCCGCCGGCGGCCAGCGCGACTCCCGAGAGGACGTCAAAACCGATCCACAGCCCCCACGGAGTTCCATCGGTGAGCGCCGTGGTGGCGCCGAGCCCACGCGCATAGCGCGCCAACGCCGCCGCGCAGGCGATTCCGACCAGGGTCCAGAGAATTGCTTTGGTCAAGATCAGGCGGGTGTTGTTCGCGTCGTTCACGACTCCTCCTCGGTCCGCCGGGCTTCGGCGCCTTCAGCATCGGTGGTCATCGTCGGTCCCTCGGCAGCCGCCACCTTGCGCCGCCGGTCGAGGGTCCAGTGGACGCCGTACATCAGACCGGCTACCCCGAAAAAGGTGTACGGCACGGTGTGGAGGACCTTGCGGGCGAGGACCGGCCGCGGTCGCGACCCGAGGCCCTCCGCCCAACCGGCTTCGGTGAGATTGACATCAGAGATGGTCAGCACCGAGGTTCCGCCCACCTCGTGCTCGCCCCAGATGTGATCGATATATCGATCCGGTGCCGCGGCGATTCTTGATCGGGCCTCTGCGAGCAGCTCATCTCGCTCCCCGAAAATGGTTGCCTCGGTGGGACAGGCGGCGGTGCAGGCCGGCTGGGAGAGTTCGCCCGCTCTGATTTTTTCGTAGCAAAGGATGCACTTGCGCACCCTGGGCGCGATGGACTCCCACTCGTAGCGGGTCATACCGAAGGGGCAGGCCACCATGCAGTAGCGGCATCCCATGCAGATTTCCGGGTCGTACGCGACCGCTCCCTCGGCGGTTTTTTTGAGGGCCCCGACCGGGCAGGCGGCGGCGCAGGCCGGGTCGAGACAGTGACGGCAGTGTTGGCGGACATAGCGGTTTTCGGTTGCGACGATGGTCGTCCAGCGCGTGGATGAGAGATCTTCAACCCCACCCTGCCACCGGTAGGGCGCATCCGATCCGGTGTTGTTGGTCTGCCGGCACGCGGCCACGCATTCTTCGCAACCGATGCATCGGGTGACGTCGGTGAGGATCGCCATGGTGGTCATACGGGCTCTCCCTCTCTGCTCAATGCCTGCGCGACGTGGCGCCCGGTCTCGGCGGGGAAATGCCAGCCGAGTTGAAAGACCAGGCGGGTCAACGGATAGAGCACACAGTGCGCGATTTTCGTTACCGGGGCGAGGATGAGAACCAGATCCCCAAGCAGGATGTGGAGCAGGAGCATCTTCCGCGCCGCAAACGGGCTCGAGGCCGGATTGGCCGCCCACCAGCCGAAGAGAAGGAGGCCAAAGAGCAGACCGAGGATGAGCACATCCGAGGTCCGGCTGAGGGCGCGGGACGACCCCGACCCCAGGCGACCGATGATCAACGCCAATAGCGCCACCAGGGAGATTAAGGTCAGACCGTCAGCCACCGCCTCGGGCAGAATCGGCCACCATGCCGTTGGCCCTCCGACGAGCGAGGCTACATGCCCGGCCAGGAAAAACGGCACCACGACGATGCCGATATGAAAGAGAAACGACGCAGAACTGTAAAGCGGGCGCTTGTGCAACAGGCGCCGGGGGAGAATCCAACCGACTGTGGCGGCAATGATATCGCTGAGGGGAAGCTGGCGATCGCCGGCCCGGTGCCATGCGGCAGCGATCTGCCCCGACAGCGTAATGATCCTGTATCCGAGCCCAAGCACACAGACCGTGATGGCAATTCGAAAGAGCGGACCACGGGCGACCTCGATCAATGAGTCCATGAGAACCTCACATCCCTTCCGCAACACGCACGGCCGTGTCGTGGATGTCGATCAACATCTCGGCCGGCGCCACGATGGCCTTGATCAGCAGATCGTGTAGACCGACCACGCGAACATGGTCTAGGCCGTGGTCTTCGCAAACCTCACGCAGCTGCTTCTTGCAGTTGGCGCACGGCGCCACAACGAGTTCGGCTCCGGTGGCTCGGATCTGCTCGGCCTTCTTGGCGCCGCCAACCATGGTTCTGAACGCTCTGATTTCGTCGATGGACACCGTGCCGCCACCGCCGCCGCAGCAGTAGTTGTCCCGACCCTTGGGGGTCATATCAACAAAATCAGTGCAGATGTGGCGGAGAATTTCGCGCGGTTGGTTGATGATCCAGCCCGAGCGGGCGATGTTGCAGGGATCGTGGTAGGTGGTTCGCTCATGAATCACACCGGCGTTCAATTCGAGCCGGCCCTCCTTCCACGCCTTGTGGGTGTACTCCATGAAGTTGACGACCTCGGGGGCATCGTCGGCTCCGCAGAAGGTTCGGACGAAGAATTTCGCGGAGCGGGAGGCGTGGCCGCACTCGCCGATGAGGATCTTCTTCGCACCGAGACGCCGGACTTCCTCGGCCTCCATGGAGACGATCCGATCGAGCATCCGGTCGGAATAGAAGAGACCATAGTTGATGCCGTCGTACGCCGAGGTGCCGATGGTCCACGAGCCCCCGGTGGCGCTCATGACGGCGGCATTGCCGATCAGCGTGTCGGGCTCGAGAAGGTAGTCGCTGACCGCCGGGAAGAAGACAAACTCGGTGCCCTCGCGATCGATGGGAAACTCGATTTTGAGACCGACTTCATCCGCGCAGTCCTCTTCGAGGAACTCACAAGTGTCGAGCAGGGCTGCCTTCGGGATCGCCGAAGTGTTGCGCGTCGAGCCATCGAGTTGCTCCCGGGTCGCGACCACCAGAGCTTTGGGGATGATCCCGACCTCGGCCAGGGTCCAACGCGCGAGGTGGGTGATGAGCCCATGGTCGATGCCCATTGGACACTCCAGTGTGCACCGCCGACAGGCGGTACAACGGTAGAATTCCTCCGCCATCGTGTTGATGTGGGCCTCGTCGATCTCGAACGCTTGACCGAATCTCGCGCCGAGGTTGCCCAGTGGTGTGAAATACCGGCGATAGACCTTGAGCAGGAGTTCGGATCTTTGGCACGGAATATCCCTGTCGTCTCTCGAGGTCTCGAAGACGGGGCAGCTCGTGCTGCATCTGCCGCACCGCGTGCTCACGCGGCAGGCGGTGTCGAGCACCATCGCGTAGTTGGAATGCGACAGGATCGCCGCGAACGCATCGAGGAATCGGTTCGGCAGGTTGGTGGTATCGACGTCTTCGAGATAGTAGGAGCATTCAATCGCCATGGGGATCCCTTCGCCCGTGATGGGCTCTCGTTCCACTACCCCTAGAGCATAGTTTGTACCAATTTTTCACAAGATAAGATAAAGTGCTTAAAACTAGTTATTTAGGATGCATAATTCATGCATTTGACGTCAACACTTCTGTCTCGAAAATAAAACATTTGTCACATCACCATTGAAAATATGGAACAGATGCACCATCATTTGAGACATGAATCACGCTGTCGACCCTCGCTATGGCAATCTCATTTTCGACAACATCCCGCACGGAATTTTCACCGTCGATGCCCACGGGAGAATCACCTCGTTCAACAAAGCCGCAGAGGAAATCACCGGATGGGCTCCCGAAGAGGCGATCGGCAGGAAATGCGATTCGATCTTCCACTCGAATCGCTGCGCCGGAAGTTGTTTCCTTTTCAACAGCATCGAGGGGGGAGAGCCGCACCGCGATTGTGAAGTCCAAATCGTCAAACGGGACGGCACCGAAATCCAGGTGGCAGTGAGCACCGCCAGCTTGAAAAGCGAAGACGGCGAGATCATCGGCGGGATCGAGATGTTTCGCGACCTCACCGAGGTCAACATACTGAGGCGGGAGCTGGAGGGAACCTACCAGATCGGCGATATCGTCTCCAAGAGCGCGGCCATGAAGGGAGTCCGAGATCTCCTCCCCCTGGTTGCCCGCAGCGACAGCACTGTGCTGATCGAAGGCGAGCCCGGCACCGGCAAGGAGCTCGTCGCCCGCGCGATTCACAACATGGGTCCGCGGCGAGACGCTCGGTTCATCGGGGTCAACTGTGGCGCCCTGCCGGACACCCTCGTCGAGTCCGAGCTCTTCGGTCATGTTCGCGGCGCCTTCACCGACGCCAAAACGGACAAGCCCGGTCGGTTCGCGACAGCGGAAGGGGGAACTCTTCTTCTCGACGAAATCGGCGATATCTCGGCGGCGGTTCAGGTCAAACTCCTACGCGTGCTCCAGGAGCGCGAATACGTTCCCCTCGGTTCATCGGAACCGGTCAAGGCCGATGTCAGGATCCTTGCCGCCACCAACCGCGACCTCTCGCACGAGGCCATGAACGGTCGTTTTCGCCAGGATCTCTTCTTCCGGCTCAACGTGGTTCGAATCGTGCTGCCGCCTCTGCGTTCGCGGTGGGAGGACCTTCCGCTCCTGGTCCCCCATTTCATCGAGCGCTTCAACACGCTTCAGGGACGTCGGATCAAAGGCATCTCCGAACGCGCCATGATGACGCTCGCGAGCCATTCCTTCCCGGGCAACGTCCGCGAGCTCGAAAACGCAATCGAGCACGCGTTTGTCGTCTGCGCGGGTGACACAATCCGTCGCGAAGACCTTCCACCCCACATCCGAGGCGAAGCCGCAGTACCGCTGACCGCGCCTCGTGAATCGGAGGAGAGCCCGTTGAATGCGGCCGAGGCGGCGACCATCCGCGACGCCCTCAAACGCCACCGGAACAACCGGACCGAGACCGCCAGAAGCCTCGGCGTGTCGCGCAACACGCTGTGGCGGAAGATGAAGAAGTACGGAATTCAATGAGACCCGACATGCTTCGAAAGCCTGCCGGGCCTCATTGAAAAAACGGCCCGCCGAAGGGCGGGCCGTTTGAGTTCAGTTGCTCTTGAGACTAGTGCCATTCCCAATCGATGAAACCGGGCTGGACATCGACCATGGCGTTGACGATGAGCTCGACGAGACCGCCGTAGTAGATCCCCGCCTTCTCGAAGGCGTCGTAGTAGGCGATGATGTCGCGGATCTGGCCCTTGCAGTTGGAGCACGGCGCGCACAGGTATTTCATGTGCGACGGATCCATGGACTCATCCTGGAACGCGTCCAGAATCTGGCGGAACTTCCGTCGACCGGTCATCCGGTGGCGCCAGTCCTGGAAGTTATGGCCCGACATGATGGCGAATCCCGAACCACCGCCGCAGCAGTAGTTCTCGACCCCGTGCGGAGCCATCTCGCGGAACCGGCCCTCGGGCACCACCGCATCGATGATCTCGCGCTGGGGAGCGACTACTCCCATGAGGCGAACCAGATTGCACGGGTCGTGGAGAGTCACCGGGAAGTCGTTGCGGCTCTTATCGAGTTTGAGCACACCCGAACGGATGATGTCGCGCAGGGTGACCATGGAGCTTTCACGCGGAATGTTGAGGTCGCCGGTGAGGACCTTGTCGGCAATGACCGTCAGAGCCTTGTGGGCGTGGCCGCACTCGCCGAGGACGATCTTCTTGACACCGAGCTTTTTGGCGGCGGCCGCATGGCGGACGGCGACTCGCGCGAACTGGACGTCGTCGTACCAGACGCCGTAGTTGATCCCGTCGTAGCCAACCACATCGGAGGACAGGGTCCAACTCAGGCCAGCCGCTTCGAAGACCGTGGCGAAGGCGCCGGGGTTCTCGGGCCACGCCATGATCTCACCGGCGTTGTGGATGAGCAGGATGTCGGCGCCGACCTTGTCAAAGGGCGTTTCGATGGGGAACCCGGTACGTTCGGCGGTGTCTTCGTCGATGAACTCGATGTTGTCCTTGACGATCATCGGCGTCATACCGGTGGATGAACCCACCTGGAGTTGGAGTACCGAGCCGTCGGTGTGGAGCTCCTTGGGAACGATCCCCATCTCCATACTGGCAATCTTGCGGATCTCACGCGAGAGCAGCGCGTTGTCGGCGCCGATGGGACAGGTTTGGGCGCACCGACGGCACAGGTTGCAGCGGTAGCTGAGCTCGATGAGCCGGGCTACCGTCTCCCAGTTGAGATCGATGTCGCCGTGCAATGCGGGTGAAGCCTTCTTGATGTACTTGAAGTAGATCCGGCGGATGATCTCGGACCGATACACCGGTCGGTAGAGCTCGTTCTCGCCACTCTCTTCGTAGATCGGGCACGCGTCCGAGCACGTATGACACTTGGCGCAGTGCTCCATGGACATCTCGAAGGGCTGGAGGAAAGTCCAGTTGTCATCCACGCTCATGAGCTTCTCGAGACCGCTGAGGAATCCGTTGACGAGCGCGTCTTCTTCTTCCTTGGTCTTCGGCTTCTCGATCCCGACGGCGATGGTGTCGTCGAGCACGACATACTTTTCGCGAGCGGCGTCGGAAAGCTGAGCAAACTCGGGCTCCTCGTCGATCTTGTCAAACGGTGGCGGCAGCGGAATCTGCTCGAGGGGGTTGATCTGGGCGAGGGGCTCGCCCGGGTGCTTCCCGATATCCTTGACGCTGTTGGGCTGTTTCATTTGCTCTGGTCCTCCAAAGTCACATCGAGCCAGCTCTTCTTGCCATCGGCGTTGATATGCGGCGCCGACCACGTCACCGGTCTGGAGAGAAGTTCCTGGATGGTCTTCTCCTGTTTGCCGCCGGCGAGATTCGGCTCGTCGCTCCAACGAATGGAATGGTAGGCGAAGTACTTGCCGATAAAGTGCGACATGTGGGTTGTCGGGATATAGGCGGTGAGCAATGCAAGCAGCACCACCGACAGGGCCAGCATCAGGGCCGACGTCCCGGTCCCGACCGGCGCGAGGTTGAAGGTCACCAGATTGGTGATGAAGGCGGTGACCATTGAGAAGTCGCGGTCAAAGGCAATGAAAGTCACCAGCGCCACTGCGAACGCGACGATGAAAAAGACGAGGTTGAAGAGATCGGCCGGCGCCGTGTAGTCGCGCAACTCTCGCCCGCGACGACGCATGAAGAGTCCGACGGCGCCGATGATCCCAAGCACCAGTCCAGCCCCACCGAGGAACGGAGCCACAAGGCCGACGATCTTGGCCACCGGCGCCGCGACGCTCTCGGGCAGATAGCCGACCACCATTCCACCGACGAGCAGAAGCGCGGTCACGCCACCCACGAGGTAGAGTCCGAAGTGGAAGGGGAACGAGCGGGTCCAGAGCTTCTTGTTGTGCTCTCTCAAGGCAACCAGGAAGAGGATCTCCGGAACCATGACTTTAATCTCGCCGAAAAGCGAGACCTCCCGTTTCTTGGTCCACCACTCGGTGTCTTCAAGATAGGACCCGCCGTAGGCGGCCTTGCCGCCGCCCTCGTGGGCGACAGGGTAGAGCTCCCACCGGATGTGCATGGGCATCTTCGACCACATCATGAAACGAGCGATGCACGCGATGAAGAAAAAGACGAGGCCGAGATAGGCGACCACGTAAGCAAGAGTAGTCATCATTATCACCTCATGATCATACTACGGTATAACGTTCTATAATGCGAAAAAGGATTCACCGAGCCAATCTTGCTGACAATACCGCAACAGTTCGGTGGGGGGTAGATCAAACCCATCAAACCCGGTCACCGGACTGCTCACACACCGGTGCAGCCTCGGAGGCTGCAACTCAGGTGAACAGAGCAATCGCCATTCCTGATCGAAACACTCGGCTTTGTTTCGGCCGTCGAAGCTCAAGGCCGATTTCGACTGAAGATCAAGTGTCTCTCGATCAAGCAACTCCGCGCCCGATCCGTCCGTTCGCGCGAACCAAACAAGCTGATTCGAAGTGTCTCGATACTGGAACAACCACCCTCGGCGTTACCGGGTGGTGACGCTACCATGTTTACTTGCCCTCAATCTTGAGATCGAAGCTCGACGATCCCCCGCGCCAGAGACCAACCGGTGGGGAAGGCGTCGATGTTGGTCATTCCGGCTCCCGTACGCTCAAAGTCAGCGAATCCGTTCATCGCGAAGTGTGCCGCACGGGGCAGGGAGGTAACAGCGCGGCCCGTCTGGGCGCGGTCAGCGGTCGATGATTTCGGGAGGGGTATGGTGCAGCGGGAGCACCACCGTCACCGTCGTTCCGAGCCCCTCGACACTCTCGAGCGAGACCTTGCCGCCGTGCATCTGCGCGGCTTCTCGAACGATGGAGAGCCCGAGTCCGGTTCCTTCAGCCTGGACATGCTTGGCGTTGGGCGCACGGACAAACTCGAGAAAGACATCCTCCTGGAGGGCGGCCGGAATCCCGATCCCGTTATCCGCGACCACCACCATGGCGTGGGTTCGATCGATTCCGAGGGCGACGGTGACCGTGCCGCCCCCGGGTTTCGAATATTTGATCGCGTTGTGGATCAAATTTTCGAAGGCGTAGACGAGATCCGGTGGCACCGCCCAGTCGAGGACCGCGGCGCCCTCGTTGATGAAGTGGGGCACGAGTTCCACATTCGTCTCGCGGGCAAAGGGGTCGACCGCGTCAAAGATGTCGGCGAGAATCTGATTCACGCTGACCTCGCGGGCCCAAGGAGCCCTCGCCCGACCCTCGCGCATCTTGGCGAGCTCCAAAAGATCGTTGACGATGGCAAGCAACGAATCGACCCGCGCCGCGGTCCCCTCCAACAGTCGGTGGCCGTCCGGCGAGCCGGGATCAAGGTAGCCGTCGATGAGGACTTGGATCGATGTTTTGATGGTTCCCAATGGCGAGCGGAGCTGGTGGGCTGAGATCCGCATATAGTGCGATTTTCGACGCTCCAACTGCTCCTGCTCGTCGAGTGCGTGCTGGAGTTCAGTGGTGGTGTTGTGGAGTTCGATATTGCGCTCTTTGAACCGTCCGGTCACCGAATGGGTGAGATACACCACACCAAAGACCAGGACGACGAGCATCGCCATGCTGAGGACGCAACTACCCACCGTCGACTGGCCGCCCGCAACCGTCGGGATCTGCGCGAGCACACCCAGATGTTCAAGCGCGAAGAGGGACGCCGCCGCTGCGCTCACCGCGAAGGCGAGGGCGTACATGATTCGGGTCTCGATCATGATTGTGCCGATGGCCATGTGGAAGACCACAAACGGCAGAACCGGGCTGGCGCAACCTCCAGTGAAGTGAACCGTGAAAAAGAGCGCCGCCAGATCGGTCACCATCTGCAGGATGGCGAGCCCTCTGAGGGCGGCATAGTCCTTCTCGGGACCGAGCCGCTCACGGAGGACATGGACGAAAGCCAGGTTGTAGATGGCGACCAGCGCGGCGACGACGGCCAGGCTCGGGTAGGTCGAGGGCATTGAAAAATACGGACCCAGCACCGAAGCCAGCGCCAGACCCGCGGCCGCCAACCAGCGCAGCTTGCAGAACCAGAGCAATCGCTCGTGGAGTTCCCAGGCAAAAATGTAGCTGAAACGATCCCTCTTGGACCCACCCCGATGCCTCGTCCCCGATCCCCCAGCGACCTGGCTGTGGGCGCGTTTGGCGGTTGGTTCGGTCATGGACCAGGTTCCGCTTCACCCGGTCCGACGAGTTCACCGATCATTTCCATGAGCACCTCGGGCGAGATCGGTTTTTCGAGATACCGATCCGCCGGAACCCACGACTCGTCAACCTCCATTCGAAGGTTGTAGACGCGATCGACCCCGGTCAGGATGATGATGGGGATGAGCGCGGTCGCGTCGTTGTTCCGCAATGTGCGGGCGACATCGAACCCTTCGGACATGTGGTCCATCATCACATCGAGAATAATCAGATCCGGCGGATCGTCCTCGACGGCCGCCAACGCCTCGGTCCCGTTGGCGACGGTGCGAACGTGATATCTCGTACGCAGCACCGCAGCTACCGAATGCACAAAGACCGGATCGTCGTCCGCAACCAGCACCGTTGGACGTGCCATCAACCGCTCCGCACCGGGGAGATTCCGGGCCGGGCCGGGCGGTGGTGATCTATCTTCACGTCCATATGAACAACTCGACGATACCCGAGATCGACTCCATGCAACAAGCGCGGCCGTCTCTCATCTCATCCACAGGCGCCCGTTGGGCACCCCCGGCCGGAGAGATGCGACTCGTAGCTCGTGTGGAAATTCTGCAGACTGGCGATGACGGAACCGGCGGCGTTTCGACCGAGTTCACAAAGAGAGGTCCGACGAATATGCCGGCAGAGTCGTTCCAACCGAAGGAGATCGGCCGCCTCAGCTTCACCCGAGGAGATCCGATCGAGGAGGGTGAGAACCGCTCTGGTTCCAATCCGGCAGGGCGGACACGTCCCGCATGACTCTTCGGCGCAGAAGGCGACAAGAAAACGAGCCAGCGCCACCGGGCAGCTGTCGGCTCCAAGCACAACGAGGCTCCCGGAGCCTAAATTGGCCTCGTACGTCCGGAGCGACCCGAAGTCGATCGTCGTGTCGAGTTGGGAGCGGGAGAGACTCACCCCCCCTGGACCACCGAGGTGGACCCCAAGGACTTCGTCTCCGGCGCTCCCACCGGCGAGCTCAACCACGATCTCGGCCAAACTGGTACCGAGCGACACCTCGGCAACACCGGGTCTGGAAACGGCTCCCGACACGCTGACCACCTTGGTTCGGGCCGGACGGACATCGGCGCCGAGCCTCTCGGAAAGCACGATCAGGGGGATGTTGGCCAGGGTCTCGAGACCATTGATCAAGGTCGGGCGACCCCACAGACCGCTGACCGCAGGGAACGGCGGACGAGGGCGGGCCACCCCGCGGCCTCCCTGGAGCGCGTTGAGCAATGAGGTTTCCTCGCCCCCCATGGACGCGCCGGCGTTCTCGCAGATTTCGATGGAGAAATCAAACGTCGAACCGAAAATCTGCGAGCCCAGAAAACCCCGCTTTCGGGCCTGGGCCACGGCGCCCTCGGCTCGGGCCACGGCCAGCGGATGCTCCGAGCGGAGAAACAGCCGGCCCTCCCGGGCGCCAACGGCGAACCCCGCGATGGCCATCCCTTCGATGATGCCGTGCGGGTCGCCTTCGAGCAGGGTGCGGTCCGAGGTCGGCCCCGGGTCTCCCGCCTCGCCGTTGCCGACGACGTACCGGATCTCTCCCGGGGTTTCGGCAACCACCGCCCATTTCAAACCCACCGGAAACCCCGCCCCTCCCCTTTCCTGGAGGCCCGATCGTTTGACCAGATCGATGACCTTGCCGGGGTCGAGATCCGTGAGTACCCGCTTCAGCGCATCATACGCGCCGAGGGAAACCGCGTGATCCACGTCTTCGGGATCGACGACCCCGCACCGGGCGAGAACCTGTCGATCCTGGTTTGAAAAAAACGGATTGTCGGCCAATCCCCGGTATCGGCGACCACTCGAGGGGTCCGAAAACAGCAATCGCTCGACCGTCTCCAATTGACCGAAAGTGTGTTGGAGGATCTCGTCCACGTCCTCTCGCCCGACCCGGCAGTAAAGCACGTCGAGCTCGGGAAGATAGACCAACGGACCCTGGCTGCAGAACCCACGGCACCCGACCACGCGCGGCCCCGAGTCGATCTCGAGTGGAAGACCGATGCCATCCGCGCCCGTTTTCAGGCCCTCGATGACCTCGAGGGCGCCGAGGGCGACACACCCGCTGCCGCCGCAAACCGAGATCCTCGCTGCTTCTCGATTACCGGTGTGGATGGGCGTCGCCGTGTTCGTCAACGTTCATCCTCCCGCTGATCAGAGGCGCCGAGGAGGTCCTCCACCATACTTTCGGCGGTGCCCGTCTCGGTCACGGTGTGTGCCCGATCTTCGACCCGAACCACCGGCCCGAGACCGCAGACCGCGAGGCAGCGCTGCTGCCGGACAACGAGGTCCGGTTCTCCATCGACCGGTCTCCTCTCATCGGCGGCGCGGGTGACCTGCCCCAGTACCCCTTCACCACCACAAAGGAAACAGGCGGTTCCGGTGCAGACATCGAACTTGAGGCGACCTCGGCGCTCGGGGCTCAGCTGTGGGTAGTAGCTCACAACCCCCGCGACCTGGGCGGGCGAAAGGCCGAACCGATCCGCTACCAACTCCTGCACCCGCCACGACACTCTGTCAAAGGTCTGCTGGAGAGCCAGGAGAACTCGAATGAGCCCCTCTCGACCAGCGGGCGCCCGAGCCTGCAACCGGTCAACCAACTCGATCACCGCCGGATCGAGGGCCTCGGCGCCATCGCCCCCCTCGCTGCCGAAGAAACCGGAGTCGGTGATATCGCCGGTGTATTGCATCTCAGACCTTTCTCACTTTGACCGCCAGGACCTCGCCGACCCGCTTGAAAAGGGTCGATGCACCATCTCGGCTGCCGACCCACGGGACGACGACAGTTCCCTTGAGAACAGTACGATCGAGCCGCGCCCTGAGCAACACCTCGCCTTTTTCGCTCGAAACCGCGACAACCTCCCCGCGGGCCACACCGAGAGCCCGCGCATCGGCCGGGTTGATACGAACCGCCACGGTTGGTGACAACTCTTGGAGTAGGGCGCTTCGCGTGGTCACCGAGCCCGAGTGAAAGAGCTGCGGGGCGGCGTCGAGAAAAAAGCCCGTCGCGCGGGCGGCCTCTCGGGGAGGGGCGACCGGACTCAGCCGACGGGGTTGAGAACGGGGCCAGTTCCATCCCACCACCCGATCCATCTCGCTGAGGAGCTCTTCGCCGGACGGGAGTGAAGACCCCATCCGGCGCGCGAGTTCGGTCAGAATCCGGGTATCGGACAGTACACCGGGGGGCGGGTCGAGCGCCCGGCGCAGCGGTCGTCGCACACCATCGGCACCTACCGTCGTTCCCTCCCGCTCGCTGAGAATGGCCGCCGGGAGCACCACGTTCGCTCGTTCGGCGGTGCTTGTACGAAACGCATCGACGACAACCGAGAAACCCGAACTCTCCAACACCCGCCGAGGATCTTCGCCTCGGGGAAGCAGATCGACCGGATCGACACCCATCAGAAGAAGCCCGGAGGCGGCGTCGGGTCCCGCAGCAACCCAGTCCGAGACCGACCATCCCTCGTCCGAGAGGGTCGCCCGCCCGGTGAGATCCTCGAGCTCAACGGTCTGGTTCATGAGCCGGTGGCCAGGCAGGAGACGAGGGTGCAAACCGACATCGACGAGACCTTGGACGTTGGACCGACCGCCCAACACCATCAAACCGGCAGCGCTACCGAGCAACGCCGTCAGCGTCGCGGCCGCGCGGGCCACCGCCGCCTCATCCCCGGGCACCCCGGACCCGGTACCCATGATCATCACCGGCCGGCTTGCCGCCGCCAACTCCCACGCCAGACGATCCACCCTTACAGCCGAAATCCCGGTCGCCAGCGTGACCTCATCCGGCGAAAAGGCATCGATGGATCCCCGCCAGGCTCGGTACCCCGGCAGATGTTCTATTCTCCTCGACCTCCCGTCTTCCATGACGAGCAACCGGTGGGCGATTGCAGCCAGGAGATCGCTGACTGACCCGGGGGCCAACCGGAGCACATCAACCGCATGCCGATCGAGGCCGCCCGCAACCGGACTCACGGCAAAGACCGGCACACCCCGCTGAATCGCCGCCTGAACCAGTTCGGTCTTGACCAGTGGATGGCTCCGACTTGGATCACTGCCAAAAACCATGACGAAATCCGCCTGCCGGATCTCGTCGAAACCCGCGTTCGAACGCGGGCGATCAAAGACCTCCCAAACCCCGTCCACCAGCGCCCGAGCTCCACCCACCGGAGCCATGTCGATGTGCGGGCTTCTGAGCACCTCCCTTGCAAGCGCCTGAAGGAGGTAGCCATCCTCACAGCTCAACCGGCCCCCTCCGGCCACCATGACCGGGCCTCGCCCGGCAGCGCGTCGAAGGCCATCCGCCGCCGAGGCCAGGCCTTCCTCCCAGCCCACCTCCACCAGGGTTCCGTTCTTGCGGACCAGGGGGGTGATCAGCCGCTCGGGGTTCGCCACCACATCGAGACCGAGCCACCCCTTGACGCACAGCTTGCCCCGGTTGTGCGAACCATCGGACTTCGAAGTCACGCGCTGAAGCCGACCCTGGTGGTTCTCCACCGAGACTTCACACCCACAGGAACAGAAGGAGCACGTGGTGCTGACTCGGGTTCGCTGCCAGGCAGGGATCGGCGATGCGTACGGCTGCGCAACCAGAGCACCCACGGGGCACGCATTGACACACTGGCCGCAGAACTCGCAGTCCAGGGGTCGATCGAGAAAGGTCCCGACGCGGGTGTCGATGCCCCGTCCCAGAAAGGCCAGGGCCGCGACTCCCTGAACCTCCTCACACAACCGGACGCAGCGACCACAAACAACGCATTTCCCAGGGTCGCGGATGATCACGGGGGAGGCTTCGTCACGCGGCGCCGGCTCGAAGTCAAACGGCAGAACATCGTCCGGGATCCCGATCTCGTGGATGAGATCTTGCAGGCGGCACTCCGAGTTGCGTTCGCAGACCGGGCACTCCATCCGATGGTTGAGCGCTAGCAGCTGGAGCTGTTGTTGCCGTGCCTCGACGACCGCCGGGCTGTCGGTTGAGATGACCATCCCGTCCTGGATCCGCGTCGAACATGCCGGGACCAGGTCCCCCGATGCATCCAACCGCTCGACCACGCACATTCTGCAGCCGCCATAAGGTGTCAGGCGGTCATCGTGACACAGGGTCGGCACCCTGATTCCAAGCTCCGAGAGTACGTGGATGAGCAGCCGGTGCCGCGCCGTACGGACGGGTCGGCCATTGATCGTGAGGGAGACGGGAAGTGCTTCCACCGGAGATCACTCCGGCGCCGGAGGAACCATCCGGAGGATGGACCACTTCGATCTGAGTCGATTGGCAAGCCGCATCAAGATGCCGGGCTCGGGATCGAGCGCGTGCCGGATCGGATTGGGAGTCATTAGCAGATCGAGGAGATGGATCGTCTCACGACCGGCTTCACGGAGCGCGCCACGGCAGCCGGTGCAATAGGTCACCATGGGCAAATCGGTCTGCTCGGCCGCGCGGACGGCGATCTGGGAGAAGAGCTCAGGGTCGACGTTCTCGATTTTGCCGCCGGATCCGCAACACCGGGTCCGCTCGTGTGAGTACTCGGTTTCAACCACCTCGGCGCCACTGGTTCGGACGAGGGTTCTAATGGCCGAGTGGACTTCGGGATTGTGTCGACTCCGGCAGGGATCGTGGACCGCGAACTTGAAATCGTCGAAGCGCTGGACCGGGTCCCAGGTCTCCGCCAGTACCTCCCACACCGAACTCACGCGGGCCTCGGGAAACCGGTCAGTCAGGATCTCCTGGCACTGGGGGCACGCCGCAATGAGTTCCTCGGCGCCGAGATCATCCATGGCTTTGGAAATCTGCTCCCTCGCCTGCGCACTCTCGTTTTCCAGACCGAGAATCTCGGCGGGCACGCCACAGCAGTTCATCAGCACGCCGATCCGTGGATCCTGGCGCAGGAGGTGCTCATAAAGCACCCGGGTCTGATTCGGCGATGTGGCGGGCAACTCACAGCCGGTGAAGAAGAGACGCCGGGCTCGGCGACGGCCAGGCGCCGCCGCGGCGAGCGAGAAGGTGTTCGACAACCCGGCGCGGAGTTCGCGCCGAACCTGGCGGTGCTCAGGCAGCGGCGCGAGACCTGCCCGGACCGCCTCCCGGCGCGCCGCGAGCATGAGCTCACCCGTGTCCAACCCCACCGGACACAGAGTGGCGCAGAGACCGCAGACGTTGCACGAGTAGATCGTTGGCAGATGGTTTTCGATTCCCGCCGCCACCCGCCGCGCGAGGTCGCGGGGCGAGTTGCAGTGGTGGGAGAGGAATTCGCAGTCCCGAACACACCGGTCGCAGCTGCAATCGAGACAGCGTTCGCCTTCGCCGCGAACCTCTTTTTCGGTCATCGGAGGCTCGGCCGGTTGAAGAAGCAACGGAGTTCGTTCACGACGCCGGCGTTCGCCTTCATCGATGCTGAGCTCCCACAGAAGCGGCGGTGGACTCGCCGCTGAACTCCGGCTCTCCAGTGATTCACCATCGACGAATCGACGAGCCGACTCCGCCGCCCGCCTGCCGTAGGCCATTGCATCGATGACCGATGTCGGTCCACCGATGGCGTCTCCGGCGGCGAAGAGCCCCTCCTCACCGGTTTCGCAGGTCACCGGATCAACCTTGATGGTGTCCCGCGCGCTGGCTTCGATGGCCCCGGTGCCCGACCGCAGAAGCTCCTGTCCACCGGCGAACCCCGGTGTCAGAATCACCACGTCGTGGCGACCCCGAAGCTCGGCCAGACTGAGATCTCTTCCCAGTTGGACACCGGTTCGGACATCGATCTCGAGAGCCCCGATGATGGAAAGGTCGCGATCACGAACCTTCGCCGGAAGCCGCCATCGGGGTATTCGGTTGCTGAGGCATCCACCGATCTGCGACTCCCGGTCGAAGATCGACACCTGGAATCCGGCACGCCTGAGATCGTGGGCGGCCAGCAACCCAGCCGGGCCGGCGCCAACCACGGCTGCGCGCTGTGGACGAGTCGCAGTGATGGTCAGGATGTGCTCGGGCTCGCCCTCCTCCGACTCGGCCAGAAATCGCTTGATGTCACGGATCCTGATGGCCCGGTCGAGTTCGAGTCGTTTACAGTGAAGCTCACACGGATGGGTGCAGACATAGCCGAGGATTCCGGGAAACGGCAGCTTCTCACGCACGGTCTGCAGGGCCTCACGGAATCTCCCCGCCCGGGCGAGCTGTACATAGAGGTGAGCATCGACTCGGAGCGGGCACCGCGCCTCGCAATTGGCGGGACCCTCGCCCCGACAACGGTCGAGGATCTCCTCGGCAAGACCGGTCACCTGCAGACGCAAGGCGGTGGGCGGTTCTATCCCAATTTTGCCCCCGCTTCCGCCACGAAAGTCATGTCTGTCACCTGCGCGTAACATGACTCGCTCCATCAGTGTTACTCAGCCGACGCGATAAACGACCCAGGGGACATGTCGGACTGGGTCTGCGCGACACGATCCCACGATGAAAATCACAGCTTTCGCCGGTCGCGACCAGGGCTTGATTCAGCCCAAGCGGTCCACGGCAGCGGCCGGTTTGCCGGTTGAGGTCACGAGTCGTTGGCCGGCGTCCGGCACGACAAGGCCCGCGGGAGGTCCGTACAGGCACACCTCACCTCTCGGGCGAGAACGCTGCAAGTTGTGTGCCGATAATGTTTATCGGACCACGAGCAGGACTTAGGGATCTTCTCCCTTGGCGAGCCGCGAAATGAGTTCCGGGAACCACTCCGCTGCGGGCATCTGGACCATCCAACCGTTGACAAAATAGGTTGGCGTGGCGTTGACCCCCATCTCGTGACCGAGGGCGAGTTGGGAGTGGACCGCCGCAAGCGACTTGTTCCTCAGATAGCACGCACGAAATGCGGCCTCATCGAGGCCCTGACCAACCACGAAATCCAACGAGGTCGGTGTCACCGAGCTGACTTCCATCTCCCGCTGAAGGTCATAAAAGAGCTCCTTGAACCCAATCAACTGTGCGCTGTCGAGCTCGCCGACACACCACGTCGCCGAGGAGGCTCGAAACGCCCACGGGTGGATGGAGGTCAAGGGAAAGCTGACCATCCCATGCCGTATCACCCCACCGTTGTTGTCCAGGACACCTTTGACCAAGGGCCACTTGCCCTTGCAGGCCGGACACTCGAGATCCGAAAACTCGACGATCTCCACCTTTGTTTCGCCGTCTCCGGAATGATCCCAGACGACGAATTCGCTCTCGGCAAAGAGCGCTCGGCGAATCGCCACCGGATCGCCTTCGAGGGGCATCCCATAGGCCATGACGAGGAATTTGCCGTCCGAAGTCACGGCGACGGGCTTGGGGAACTCGCCATAGCCGGTGTCCACGATCAGGTTGAAGGCGGTGATGGCGCCGGATTTCGTTCCTTTCGGCTCGTCCCAGCCCAATCTGACCTTCATGTTCATATTGCGCTGAAGGACCTCCGGCAGAAAACCCTCGAGGAACGGTCGCAACGATCGCGGAGCGGTTCCGGTCTCCTGGAAGGGAAGTTGTCCGACACTGCCGAGATAGGCGAGACCGGTCACCTCATCGATGATCACAGAGGGCTCGCCCGGTCAGGACCTGGTTTTCACAGGTGCGCGAAACCCTCACGATTCGGTACGAACCCGACGGCGTTTGAGTACGCTCATCGGAGACAACCCTGAATGACGAGTCCGGGTACCACGGGATCGCCCTCTGAACAAAACGCAGAACAACCGGATCCTGCTCGATCAGCGGATCATCGGCAGCACTTACGACGACGCTGCCGAACACCATCAAAACCGCCAGCACCCCGGTCGATACTCTATTGAACTTCATCCGGCCTCCCGACATAGCCAAACCAACTGAAGCCGCGACCGATTCCGGCCGCGGCCCCGGATAACGTTGGTTTCGGTTCAGTCCTCTTCGGTTTCCGCACCCGGAATCAGTCCGAGCGCCTCGCGCAGTTTGACTTCGATCTCACCCGCGGTATCGGAATGATCCTTCAGATAGGCCCGGGCCGCCTCGCGTCCCTGACCGATCCGCTCCTCACCGTAGGAATACCACGAGCCGGATTTCTGGATCAGCCGATGCTCGACCCCGAGATCGAGAAGCTCACCCTTCGACGAGATTCCCTCGCCGTAGAGGATATCGAACTCGGCGATCTTGAACGGCGCCGCAACCTTGTTCTTGGCCACCTTGGCCTTGGTGCGGTTGCCGATGACCTGATCGCCCTGCTTGATGGCGGCGATTCGTCGAATATCGACCCGCACCGACGAGTAGAACTTGAGCGCGCGCCCGCCACTGGTCGTCTCGGGGCTGCCGAACATGACGCCGATCTTCTCGCGGATCTGATTGATGAAGATCAGGCAGGTGTTGGATTTGGACACAATCCCGGCGAGCTTGCGCAGTGCCTGGGACATGAGCCGCGCCTGCAGGCCGACCACCGCATCGCCCATGTCGCCCTCGAGCTCCGTCCGCGGCACCAACGCCGCCACCGAGTCGATGACGACGACATCCACCGAACCCGAACGAATGAGGGTCTCGGCGATCTCCAAAGCCTGCTCGCCGAAATCCGGCTGCGAGATGAGGAGTTCGTCGAGGTTGACGCCGAGGTTGTTTGCATACTCCGAATCGAGGGCATGCTCGGCATCGATGAAGGCGGCCATGCCACCCGCCGCCTGAGCGTTGGCAATCACGTGCAGCGCCAGGGTTGTCTTGCCCGAGGATTCGGGACCATAGATTTCGATCACGCGGCCCTTTGGCAATCCACCGACGCCGAGGGCGGCGTCGAGGGCAATGGATCCGGTGGGAATGACATTGACGCGGATCTTCGGCTTATCTCCAAGCCGCATGACCGCGCCTTTGCCGAACTGGCGCTCGATCTGGCCGATGGCCGTTTCCAACGCCCTGAGCTTGTCGCCCTTGTCGGTACTCATGAGGTTCTCCTTCTGCAGAATGCAGCGTGGTGGGACCACTTCATCCTAGGGGCGGGGCCCCGCTGCGTCAAGAGCGACCCGCCAACGATTTACCGAGTTTTTGCTGAAGATCGTGTTCGAGGACGAGACGCGAGATTTCGACTTCGCGCCGGGCCGCATCAAAGCCGTCGGAACACTCCCCTGGTGCAACCCGAGTCATGGTCTTTAACTCGATGCACTCGCCATCGGTGAGGAGCGGGCCCCGCCGAAGATAGAGATGGGTGGCGTCACGCCAGCAACGGTACTCGCCGACCACCGGTCCCGTTCCCGGTGCACCGAGGAGATTTCGACCCGTGAAGGCGTACGATCCCGGGTCCACCCCGAGCAGAGCGAGCACGGTGGGCGCGACATCGGCGTGGCCCGCGGGCAGATCCAGGGCCTGGTTCTCAACCGCGAGTTCCGGAACCCGGATCAGCAACGGCACCTGTTGAGAAAGATACCAGCCGGCGGCGTCATGGGTGGCTCCGAGGGCCTCAGCGATATCCGACCGCCACTCAAATCCGGCGTCGTGGTCACCCCAGAGAACCACCACGGTGCGTTCCTCCAAACCTCGCTCCTCGAGTCCGGCCATGAACCCCCGGAGGGCCTGGTCGAAGTGGTGCATGGTGTGGAGGTAGTTGCCGAACGGGGTGCCCTCCCAGTCCCCGACATCGAGCTCCTTGAGGTGACCCGGAAACCCCTCGAACGGGTGATGGAGCGACAGGGTCAGGAGAAAGGCGCACCAGGGCTCGGTCAGCTCAGCCAAGCGCCCCACCGACTGGCCGAGAAACTCGCGATCACTGAGACCCCAGCCGATCTCTTCACCCGGTGAGTACGCATCTGCAAAAAGGCTCCGATCATAGCCATAGGCCTGGTGGGTGATCCGACGATTCCAGAAGGCGCCATCGAAGGGCACCGCGGAGAGGGTTTCATAGCCGTGTTCGGCCAGAATCGACGCCAGAGCGGTGTAGTGGTTTGCTGCGTGAAGGAACGCGGCGGCGCCGCGATCGGGGGGAAGCAGCGAAGCCTGGGTCGCGAGCTCCGAATCCGACGACCGACCCTCTTCGGTCTGGTCGGTGACGTTGGTAAAGAGGAGGTTCTCCGCCGCCAGGGAATTCAGAAATGGGGTCACTTCGCGACCTTCAACGCGATACCCGACCACAAAGGCCTGGAGCGACTCCACCTGGATCATCACCAGGTTGCGGCCGTGGGCGGCGCCAAAGAGAGGACCTGATCCGGCTCGCAGTTCACGACGCTCGGCAAAGAAGCTCAGAACCTCGGCGTACTCGTTTTCGTCGAGGTCGGATCGGGCGAGGTCCCGAATTACGAATCCGCCGAGATCCACGGCGTGGAGATTGAGTACGCCGATCTGCCGGGCGAGGTGAGTCGTGTGGAAGATCTGAGCCAAAGGCGCCGGCGCGCCGCGCAGGGTCATGGCACCAAGGGCGCCAAAACCGATCACCACCGCCCCCATCACCGCAGACCATCGCCGGAGTCCGACCGACCCATCCTGGATCCGCGTGACCAGCCACAACAGTACGAGAGCGACCGGAAGATCGGCCCAGAACCACAGATCGCCCGGCCGGAGAAGACTGCGGACGCTGGCCTCGACCTGGCCGATCTGATTGACGGAGGCGAACGCCGCCACCGAAATCAGATCGCCGAAGAACCGCTCGTGGATGAGATCGGCAAAGAGAACCGTCGTCACGACCGCTGCTGTCAGCCACGAAACCCACGGCCGGACCCTGCCTGGCAAGGCGACCAGGACCAGGGCAATCAGAGCCGAGGTGGCGCAGGCGAGAAAGAGGCCGGAGACCGACCACCCCAGACCGGCGCCAGAGAGAACCCAGCTCTGTTTGACCACCACGACCGCCGAGCACCAAAACACGTCAGCCAGAGCCCAACTCCCGGCAAGGCGACCGCGCCGAAACAGGGTCCCCGCGATGACAACAACCATGAACACCAACAGCGACCACCCAAACGGGCTTATCGCGGCGGCCGGAACAACCAGGACGACGAGCGCAGGGGGCGAACGGGCGTCCCGTTGGGAAAACCAGCACACACCCTCGTCCACCATGTCCCACTGAAAACGGAGGAACCCCGTCTCCTGAGGCGCCGTCACCACCGCATCGACCTCGAAGAGCCCACCGGGCGCAACCGATCGATTCACCGCCGACCGGCGTCCCTCCCAGGCCACCATTTCGCCATCGCCAGCGAACCAGTGGAATGACAGCGAGACCGACCCGTCTCCGGGCCAGATCATCGAGCCGTCGTTGCGCAGCACCACCCGCACCGTTCGCTCACTCCCGGCCCGCAGCACCCTCGGGGTCTTGACTCGGACAAATGAGAAAGCGTGGGTCGGGGTGACGGTCAGACTCGGGAGGTCGACCGGAGCGGGATCGACCTCGATCGTCTCTACGGCGCGGATGGCCGGCGCAGTTCGGTGAGGCGCGACGGCGAGTTCGGAGGCATCTCCCGGGCCGGCGGCGGCCGCGCCGGCGAGGGCGACCAAGAGAAATCCGAACATCCTCCGCTGTATGGACGCCATGGGCGAAGCAAGCCCCACCGCCGGCTGAACCGGGTGGAGGTCTATTGACCGCTCACCGGGTAGCGTTTGTTGTAGATCTCGACCACGGCACTGGTGAGATTCACCGGGTCGGCGACATACATCATCGGCTGCCCACCGAGGAGGAAGATCGCGTCAAAGTCGTTTGCCTTGGCGTACTCACTGCCGATAGCGCCAATTTTCGAAGCGATATCCGCGAGGACCTGGTTCTTCTTGGCTTCGAGTTCGCGCTCGTACTGACGACGAGCATCTTCGAATTCCCGCATGGCATCGATCTGCCTTCGTTCCATCTCGGCGATTGCATCGGGCGTTGCTGAACTCTGCTGGTCGTTGATCTGGTCGCTGAGCGCGAGCACCTGTTCCCTGAGTCGGTCGAGACGGGCATGATACGGCGCCTGCCAGCTCTGAAGTTCCGCGAGTTTCTGCTTTCCCTCGTCGACCAGACCCACCGCTGCTTCGGCGTCGACAAAACCGATCTTGCCGGCCGTCGCCGGAAGCGCAACGAGAATGAGTACCAGGATGATGGGGACTGTCAATCGACGCATGTGACACCTCCGAAGGACGGCGGATTGTATCACGGGTGAGGAGGTAGGAAGATAAGAAAGTCAGCGCTCGCTCTGCTCGCTGGTAAGGGGTGGGCCCGGGTGCAGGGTCACTCGCTTTCCTCTCTCACTTTCTAACCAACCTACTCCTCAGCCTCACTCGTAAACCGATAGCCCACTCCTCTGACCGTGTGGAAGTGCCGCGGGTGTCTGGGATCGTGTTCGAAGTGCTTTCGGAGCCGGTGAACAAAGGTATCCAGGGTTCGGGTGGCGGTGTCGAAGGTGTATCCCCACACCGTTTCGAGGAGTTCCCCGCGAGTCAGGACGCGGCCATCGCTCTCGGCGAAAAACCGAACAAGCATCACCTCCCGGTCGGTGAGCGAGACCTCACCACCAAGGGTGGTGGCCCGCATGGCCGACAGATCGACCTGACACTCGCCCACTGCCACCACCGGGCCGGTCTGTGACGGCGTCTGGGACCAGGCGGACCGCCGGAGAATTCCACGCACCCGCAGCACCAATTCCTCGATCACAAACGGTTTGGTCAGATAGTCGTCCGCACCCAGCCGAAGTCCGAGGACGCGGTCGGCATCGCTTCCCCGGGCGGTCAAGAAGAGAATCGGTATGAGGTTGCCCCCGGCTCGTAGGCGGCGACAGACCTCCAATCCGTCGATACCGGGGAGCATGATGTCGAGTACCAGCAAATCAGGTTGAGACGAACCCTCGTCGAGGAGGGCCAGGGCCGTCTCACCGCTGCCCACGCTCGCGGTTGAGAATCCTTCCAACTGCAGGTTCCGGCACAGGCCATCTGCCAGATGTTCGTCATCTTCGACAATCAGCAGGCGGATCGGGTTCGGTGTGGATTCGCTTGAAGCCATGGTCTGCTTCAATTGTACGCCAGTGCGAATCAGCCGTCACCGCACTCCGGCCGTTCGATGCCGTGATCCTTGAGCTTGCGCCAGAGGGTGACTCGTGACACCCCGAGGCGATCGGCGGCTTCCTGCATCCGCCACCCGCTTCGGTGGAGCACCTCGGTGAGCAATCGTTGCTCGAGCGCCGCCAGCGGATTCTTGGTTCGCAGCAACTCATCGACCAGATGGCTGCTGTAGCCATCCGCGGAAACATGCTCTTCCTCGATCCTGCCATTGGCTGCGGCCACCGCCGCGACGATCGCCCTCTCGAGCCCTTCAAGCCCCATCCCGCAACCGAGACGACCCAATTGCGCCATCGCCCCCGGCGCCACCGAGGTCCCGGGCGACAACGTCTCGACCCACGCCGTGATCATCAGCGCAAGATCATCGCGCAGCTCTTCCATGGTCGGGAGTTCGACCACCTCGGCGGCAAGCTTCCCATCGACCGGCGCGTTTCCGGGGACGACTCCGACAACCAGTTGCCATCCTTCGGGCGGATCGCTGTTGAGGAGCGAGGCTGCCGCATCACCATCGGCGTACATGGTGCCGGGGGGCCACGCGGTCGTGTTCTCCCATGTGCCCGCCCACAATTCGAAGAGCTCTTCCGGCAACCCGGCAAAACGGTGGACGGCGCGGCCGACATCGCGGCACGCGGGCCGCTCGCCGATGAGGACGAGATGGCCCCGAGTCCGGCCGTGACGAAGCAGCTTTGACTTGATTGACCTGGCGGCGAGCGAGGAGCCCGCGAGATAGAAACCCGGATCGGGGTCCCGCGGACGGAGGATCTCCACCGCCCCGAGAAAACGGCCGTCGTCGTCCCGCAGCGGAATCACCGTAATACTCAGGGGCACGGCCCGCCCATCCTTGGTGCGATAGACGGTGGCGAAATTTTCCACCTGCTCGATGTCACTCTCCAGGGCGAAGGTCAGAGGACAGGCGTTTTCACAATCCACACCCTTGGTGGTCAGACGGCAGCGGCCGCCGATGGCCTGATCCTCCTCGTATCCGAGCAGGCGTCGCGCCGGAGAATTGACGAAACGGAGGATGCGCTCATGGTCTAAAACCAGCACCGCGTCATCAACGCGATGTAACACATCCGCCCACCTCGCCGCGAGGATCGGCTCGAGAGAGTCCTGTCGATTCACGCCAGACGTAACAACCGATGGCGCGAGCTTATTCGCTGCGCTTCGAGCAGGCTACCGTTCGATTTCGAGACCTTCCTCGATGGCAGGCTCCGCTTCCGCGAAATACATGGCGGTGTGGGCGATCGGAACAAACATGGCGTGGCGTTGTCCACGAATCTCCACCACGAGGTGGTAGTAACCCTGCGGAGAGATCGCCACCAGCGTCGCCGCGGTTCCCTTGGCGTCAATCAGCGGACAGTAGACGGATACCTTGCCGGGTATCTCCATGGGTGCTCCCTTCGTCTTTCCTTCACAATGGTACCGCGTCGCTCACTCGTCATCGTCGAACTCGCTCGATTTGACCTCACCATACTCCTTGAGTTTCCGTTGCAAGGTCCGCAGTCCGATCTCGAGGAGGCCGGCCGCACGCGCACGGTGCCCATCGGTGTAGTCAAGCGTCTGCAGAATAGCCTCTTTCTCGATTGCCGCCATCGGTCGCGGCCGCCAATGGTCGCCATCGAGAGACTGCGGCGCCGCCGCTGGAACCCGATACTCCACGGGGAGGTCCTCAAGGGTGATCTCATCGGTCTCGGCGAAGAGCACCAACGACTCGACGAGGTTTCGCAGTTCGCGAACATTCCCCGGCCAGCTGTGCCGTTTCAGGGCGGTCAAGACGGCGGGATGGACACCCTCGACGTGACGCCCGATCTCTTCGTTGAAATGGTTGAGGAAGTGCTGGACAAAGAGCGGAATATCATCAACCCGGTTGCGCAGTGGCGGAATGGAAAGCGTGACGACCTTGAGGCGATAATAGAGATCCTGTCTGAAGCTCCCCGCTTGCACCCACTTCTCCAAATCGCGGTTGGTCGCAGCGACCAGCCGAAAATCAATCGGAAACTGAGTCGTTCCGCCGACCCTGGTGACAACCCGCTCTTCGAGGACCCGCAGCAACTTGACCTGAAGATCGGCCGAGAGTTCGGAGATCTCGTCGAGGAAGAGGGTCCCCGCCGATGCCGACTCGATGAGTCCGATTCTGCGTTGGTGCGCACCGGTGAAGGCCCCCTTTTCGTGACCAAAAAGTTCGGACTCGAGAATCTCACCCGGGATGGCGCCGCAGTTGACGGCGATGAAGGGGCCGTCCTGACGGTCCGACCGCTGGTGAAGTGCGTTGGCCACCAGCTCCTTCCCGGTGCCCGACTCACCGACGATGAGAACTGTCGACCGCGTGGGCGCCACGACCCGCAGACGGTCGAGAACCTCTTCCATCCCTCGCGAGTGCCCGACGATTCCATCGAATCCGAAACTCTTTTCGAGCCTTTCCTTGAGTTTCCGGTTCTCGGCCGACAGCGCTCTGCGTTCGAGCTGCAACTGGACCCGTTGTCGGAGTTCCTGCACCTTGACCGGTTTTGTCAGGTAGTCGTCCGCGCCTCCCTGCAGCGCAGCCACGGCATCCTCGACATCGGCGAACGCCGTGACAAGGAGGAAAGGCAGACCCGGCCACTCGGCCCGGACCTGACGCAGAAGTTCGTAGCCGTCCATGCCAGGCATCCGGACATCCGACACCACGACATCAACAGGATCGCCAGAACGCATCCGATCGAGGGCCTCTTGGGCATCCGGGAAGGCCCGCACGTCATAGCCGACCCGTTGGAGGGTCTTGACCATGGCATCGCGCGAACCATCATCATCGTCCACCAGAAAGATCACATCGGCCACAGTGAAACGCCTCCCTTTTGCCTCATCAACTCGTCAAGGCCGTCTTCGTCCACGACCTCGACCCCGAGGCTGGTCGCCTTGGTCAACTTCGAGCCGGCATCGGCGCCCGCCAAGAGGTGGGTTGTCTTGGACGAGACCGATCCCACGACCGTCGCTCCGAGCGCCTCGAGACGCGCCTTGACCTCGCGACGAGACCGACTCAAGACACCGGTAACCACGATCGTCATCCCGGTCAGGGGCTGCACCCCGGCCTCGTCGGTCTGGATTTCCTCGGGGTCGATGCCCCGCGAACGGAGACCATCGATCAGACTCCGATTCCGATCATCGGCAAACCAACCCACCAGCGACGCCGACAACGATGGACCGACACCATCGATGGACTCCAGCTCGTCGGGGGTTGCCGCGGCAAGAGCATCCAAATTCGGGAACCGACGAGCGAGTTGCCGTGCCGCACGTTCGCCGATTCCGGGAACACCGAGACCGAAAAGCAGCCGGTGCAGGGGCCTCAGACGAGCGGCGTCCAACTCCGCAACGAGCTTGTTTGCAGATGTGTCCTGCCACCTCGGCAGCTCGGCAAGGGTCGCCACATCGAGATCCCACAACGACGCCACGTCGGTGATGAGTCCCGCGGCGATGAGCTGTTCGAGCTTCTTGCCCCCGAGACCCTCGATCTCCATCGCCCCGCGCGAGGTGAAGTGGCGCAGACGAGCGGCGACCACCCCCGGGCAATGGGGGTTGGGGCAGCGCAGAGCAACCTCACCCTCCACGCGAACCACAGCGGTCTGACACGAGGGGCAATGAATCGGGACCGGAACCGGCTCGGCTCCCTCCGGCCGCTGTGAAGTCACCACACCGACCACTTTCGGGATCACCTCGCCGCCCTTGGTCACCCAGACGGTATCTCCGACTCTCAGATCGAGGCGTTCGACTTCATCGAAATTGTGCAGGGTCGCGCGCGAGACCGTGGACCCCGACAGCGCCACCGGCTCGAGTTCGGCGACGGGTGTCAAAACACCCGTTCTGCCGACCTGCACCACCACATCATTCACCACTGTCATGCGCCCCTCGGGTGGAAACTTGTAGGCCACCGCCCAACGAACGGCGCGAGCGGTGGCTCCAAGAGCCGCCCTCTGGGCTGCGCCGTCGATCTTGACCACGATCCCATCGGTGTCGTAGTCGAGCCGTCCGCGGTCGTCCTCCCACCGGTCGATGAACGCCTCGGCCTGATCGAGATTCGAGCACCGCTGATAATGGGGGCTCACCGGCAGCCCGAGTTCGGCCAGCCACTCGAGATCCTGGATGTGACTCGTCGCGTCGCGATCCGCCGCCCGGCCCAGTTGATAGCACCAGACCGATAGCCTGCGACGGGCGGCCTGCCGGCTGTCGAGGAGCCTGATCGACCCGGCGGTGGCGTTGCGCGGGTTGGCGAGTTCAGGTTCACCGGCCGCCGACCGTGCCCGGTTGAGCTCCGAGAAGGTCGATCGCGCCATATAGACCTCACCACGGACCTCGAGCAGGGCAGGGGCATCTTCGAGAACCAGTGGCAGTCCGCGGATGGTACGAACGTTGGCCGTCACATCGTCGCCCACGGTCCCGTCGCCACGGGTCACCGCCCGGGCAAGTAATCCGGATTCATAGATGAGCGAGATGGACACCCCGTCTATCTTGAGCTCCGCCACCAGATCTCCGGGATCGCGTCCGAGTTCTCGCTCGGTCCGTGCATACCAGGCGCGGAGCTCTGATTTGGAATAGCTGTTGTCCAACGACAACATGGGGTGGGTGTGGGCCACCTGAACGAGCCCGTCCAGGGCGCGCCCCCCGACCCTTTGGGTCGGCGAATTGGGCGTCACCAACGCGGGATGATCCGCTTCCAGTTTCTGCAGTTCCGAGAAGAGTTGATCGTATTCGAAATCAGAGATCTCGGGCGTGGCGAGGACATAGTAAAGGTGGTCGTGTCGGCGAAGGAGTCCGCGCAGCTCTTTGACGCGGCCCTCGGTACTCATCACCGCCTCCTGCGCCGCGGCCGGCGCCGTCGTCGTGTCGGCGCGGGAGACTTATCCTCGGTGGTCGGCGCCTCGGCGGGTTTCTTCAACCGCGCCACCGCCGCCGACCAGCCCTGAGTCGCCTCAGCCGGTACGAGTCCGGCCTTTCCAGCGAGGCCGAAGAGCCCCAGCGCAACCCCAAAATAGTCCTGCCGGGCGAGCTTGAGCACCTGCCGGCCGCGCTCGGGGGCGCGGTGCATCTTGGTCAAGGTGAAGAGGCCCTGTGAAAGCAGGTGAAAGGTGTGATTGGAAAGCCTCAGACCGGTGGCCGCGGGCTCGAGCATGGTTGTGATCCGGCGCAGCATCTCCACGTTGTCGAGCTTGCGCCCATCGGTTGTCAACTCGGCAAACTCCCGGTAGAAGGGGTGAAGATAAAACGCCCCGATCAGGGTTGCGTCGGCAAGCTGATCGCCGCGGACGACGGCCCGATCGACTTCCCCCAGCAGCCGGATATCCTCCCGGGCGACACCGGCAATCCCGGGGAACGCGAGATCGAAGAGGCCCGCTCCCCGCCAAGCCGAATAGATGGCTGCGGAATTTTCCGAACGCAGGGCCTCAAACAGTTCGTAACTGAGTCGGGCAGGAGAAGCTTCGGCAATCTCGTCGCAGCACTCGACGATGCCCTCCCTCGTCCGGCTCTCGATGGCGAACGAAAGCCGTGCGCTGTACTCCAGGGCCCGCAGCATTCGGACCGGGTCTTCCTGAAATCGGCGCACGGGATCGCCGATGGTTCGGATGAGACCGGCCTCGAGATCCTCGAGACCGCCGACATAGTCGATGATGGAGAAATCCGCGATGTTGTAGAACAACCCGTTGATGGTGAAGTCGCGACGCTCGGCATCTTCCGCCGGAGTGCCGTAGATCGCGCGATCCACGCGCGCCGTCACAGGGGTGCGATCGGGCTCGGCATCCGCCTCCGCCGCCTCCGCCTCGGCCTCGTCCCAGTCATCCGGACCTTCCGGCGGCTCCGGACTCGCCCTGAATGTCGCGACTTCGACGACTTCTCCGCGGAAGATCACGTGAACCAGGCGAAAACGCCGTCCGATGATGCGCGAGTTCTTGAAGAGCCGCCTGATCTCCTGCGGCCGGGCGTTGGTTGCGATATCGAAGTCCTTGGGTTTGGCGCCCACCAGGAGATCTCGAACCGCACCACCCACCACATACGAGGTGTAGCCCGACCGGTGGAGCCGATAGAGAACCTTGACCGCCGACGAAGACAAACCGCCCCGCGATACCAGGTGGTCGGGCCGGGCCACGATCGTCGGATTCACCCCGCCGGTCACTCCCACGTTGTGATGCACGTTTTCGATCGCAATGAAGTACCTCGTGGTCGCCGCCGCGTCCTTTTCCTCATGCTCGACTGATCTGATCGCGTAGAACTGTGGGCGGGCTCCGGAGTCGGACTCACCGGTGCACGGGTGATCCTATCAAACCGGCCGGGCGCGATGCCCGGCCGGTGGATAAATCATGTTGAACGGTCAACCGGTGGAAATCAGTCTACCGACATCCCCACGGCACCGCCGTTCGCCTGCGGGTTGTCGACGATGAACCGGCGTTCGCCGATAAAGGTCCGTCCGCCCCAACGATCCTCGGTCCAGATCACCATCACGTGATCGCCGTCAGCGAGATCCGCCGCGACGGTGTCATATGCGTAGGCATAACCGGCGTTTGCGGTGAAGTAGGTCGGGAACCATGGATAAAGGTCAATCACCTCAGGGCTCGGAAGGAACATCTCATCGACGTAGTCGACGAACTCTCCATCCACCCAAACTTCGATCTCCTCGATAAAGTCGAGATCGATGGCCCACCCGGTCACATCAACGGTGCCGGTCACGACCTCTTCCGGAGCTGCGGGTGTGTAGATATCACCCCAGGACGGCCGATCCGGATCGTCGTCGCAATCAAAGATCACCGGGATCTGCGCGATGTCGGCGACGTTGTTCTCCAGATCTCCGGCGCGGATCTTCAGATAGTGCAGACCCTGACGGAAACCCTTGCGGATAATGAGATCCGAAACATCGATGACAAAGGCGAACCCGCTGTCCTTGGCGTTGGGCACATCGGAGAAGAGCTGCAGAATGTCCATCCGCGGGAGGCCGTAATAATTCACGTCCATCCGCAGCCAACCATGCCAGAACCCGGGGAAGTTCGTGTCGGCGAGAATCGTCCCGTCAAGCAGCATCTGGACATAACCCACGCCGCCGTCATCGACCTGGGCGCCGACATCGAGGGCCCAACCCGTGATCAACTCGGTGACCTGAGGATCCTCGAAGGGCGGGCTCGACCAGCCACCGGGATCCGTACACCCCTTGGCATACATGATGTGATTGGCGATCGGCCAGTCGATAGCTCCAAAGGGCGGCAGATTGTAGTTGACGTTGAAGGTCTGGACATACCGGGTGCCGATGACCCGTGAAACGTTCTCGTCATCCACCAATCGAGCGGATAAAACATGGATCCCGTTGGTCCAATGGGTGGTGTTGAGCATCTTGACCCAACCCGCGTTCACGGCCTCGGGATGGGATGGGAACATGTGCAGGATATCGGGACGGTGGACCCCGTGGACGGCATTACCGACCGACAAACCATCCACCAGGATCTCGATAAAGCGGATCTCGGAATCATCGAGGGCCCAACCGGTCACCGGAAAGACGCCGCTCATGGGTTGGTTCGCGCCGGGAAGCTCGATCTCGCCGAACGGCGCCTGATTCAGGCTGTTGTCAACCGTCACAGATCGTTCGCCAAGGTCTTGTGTCGTGCCATCCACGAAGCTGACCCGCATGAAGAGGCTGTGACTGCCACCGCTCAGGGATGCGGAATCGAACGACGTGGCAAAGCCCGGGCGCTCGAACGGTGTTCCGGTGTACCAGGGATAGGCCTGGAGCACGTCGTAGCGGGGCTGGTAGAGATCAGCCGTTGCGACATAGGCGCCATCCACGTAGAGATCGATTTTATCGACCAAAGTGGGTCCCCAATCGCAGTTTCGCCAGGCCCAATACGCACCACAGTCCTCACCGTCGTCGAGGACATAGCCCGTCACCGACACGAGACCGAAAACAGTCGCCCCATCATCGGGTGTATCGAGACGGAAAATGGTCTCTGCAACGGCGTTCCCGGCGAGCAAAACCGTCACCAGAATGAGTGTCGCAACGAGAATTCTGTGACGCATCAGGTGTCCTCCTCTGAAGCGCAGGTCTACGCACACGAAAATCTAACCTGTTCGATGATATATCAAATATGCTTCAACGGTCAACGAATTTTGTGATGAACGGCACTACTTCAGGTTGATTTCTGCGAGTATCCCGTTTCATTTTTTCTTCGAAACTGCGGATCACAATCTCGTGCAATTACGCATCCGCTTTCTCGACTTCCCCGGAGGCCAATTCCTCAACGTGAATCCGCGCGCAATTCGCCAATGCTTGGAGATCGAATCCACCCTCGAGAAACGACAGAACGCGGCCGCCCGACCAGAGCTGTGCAGTTGCGGCCACTGCCGCGCTCAACCTCCGGAAACCGGCCTCCGTCAAGCGCATGCCGCCCAACGGGTCTGCGGCGTGGGCGTCAAAACCGGCCAAAACGATGATGACCTTCGGGCGAAGCCGCGAAGCCAACTCGTCGAGGGCTCTTTCGAAGGCCGCACAGAAGACCGAGTCGTCAGCACCGACGGCGAGGGGGATGTTTCTCGTTGTTCCCTCCCCCTCACCCTCGCCGGTCTCATCGGCGGTTCCGGTTCCCGGAAACCCGGGGTAACCGTGGACGGAGACATACCCCACATCGGGCCGATCGTAGAAGTGCCGTTGGATTCCGTTGCCGTGATGAGCGTCAAAATCAACGATCAGGACATGCTCGCCCAAGCTCGCGACAACAATCTCTGCGGCCAATGCGACCGAATTGAAGAAACAGTAGCCCTTGGCCGCATCGTTCTCGGCGTGGTGGGATGGCGGTCGGATCACCACAAAGGCGCGGTCGATCCTACCGTTGACCAGATCGAGCGCGGCGTTCATCGCGAGACCCGCCGCCGCCAACGCAGCTGAGTAGGTCCCCTTCGAGAGTCGGCAGTCATGGCTATCCAGCCAGCCGTGGCCTTCCTCCGATGCCGCACGGAGCCGTTCGATGTAATCGCCTTCGTGGATCCACTTCAGCGCCCCGATGATGTCATCGTCCGGCGGCAGGGGCGCATGCCGGTCGACGGTCCAGCGGCCGTTGGCATCGGACTCGAGCGCATCCAGAATCACCTGGACCCGAGCCGCGGATTCGGGATGGCCCAGACCCGGGTCGTGGTCGAGGACTCGCGGATTGGAACGCACGAAGACTCGTGGGCGATCAGGCATTTTCCCCCCGGGCGGCGATCCAGTGTCGTTGGCCTCCTGTTGTGAAGACCGCGGCATCATACTACCCTGTGGGCGATGAAGAGTCCTGCTGTCCGAATCGCTATATCGGTGGTGCTCATGATCGCCCTCCTGGCGTTCTTTCTGTGGAATGTCGATTTTGACGAGATGATGATCGGCCTCAAGCAGGCAAACCCGTGGCTCATCGCTCTCGCCGCGCTGCTCGCTCTCGTGTCCTACGGGGCGAGGGTGATCCGTTGGATGCTCATCCTTCGACCGGTCGCCAAGGTTCGGCTTTCCAGCGCATTGCTGGCCACCGCGGTCGGTTACGCCGCCATCACCCTGCTCCCCGCCCGGATGGGCGATATCCTGCGCCCGGTCATCCTGGCCAAACGGGATCACTTCCCGGTTTCCGCCGGACTGGCTTCGATTCTCACCGAGCGGGTTTTCGATCTCTGGACCGTGGTGCTCTTCTTTCTCGTGTTTCTGATCTGGCCCCCGACCATGGTGGATCTCGACGCGGGCGCCGAAGCCAACCTCCACTTGCTCCGGATATCCGGCTACGCGGTCGGTGTCGTCCTGGCCATCGGAACCCTTGTGCTCCTCGGGCTCTTCCGGTACCAGGATCGTTTCGTCGAGGTCCTCAGCAAACCTTTTGAACGCTTTGCTCCGTCATGGAGAGAACCCTTCACCAATTTTCTCAACCATTTTCTCGACGGCCTCCGTGTGCTTCAACGCCCCCGTGATCTCATCGTCACCGCCACGGCATCGTTTGCACTTTGGTACATCATTTTCTGGCAGGTGAAGGTCACCCTTTTGGCCTTCCACCTCGATTTTCCGCTCCGGGTGGCTTTCCTGCTGGTGACCCTCGCGGTCCTCGGCCTCGCCATCCCAACCCCTGGTGGGGTCGGCGGATTTCACAAGGCGACCCAGGTCGGACTCACGACCTTCTTCGGTGTGGAACTCAATCTCGCCACCGCCATCGCCATCGTCTACCACGCTATCTGTTTTGTGCCCATCACCGTGATCGGGCTTTTCTGTCTCCCGATCTTGGGCATGCGTTTTTCGGACGTGCGCGGGATGGCTGACAAAGGGGCAGCGGAATGATCTGCCCGTACTGCGGCGACTCCTCGAGCCGCGTGGTGGATTCACGAGAAGTCCGCGAAGGCGCGGAGATTCGCCGCCGCCGGGAGTGCACCGAATGCAGCCGCCGATTCACCACCTACGAACGGGTTGACGAACTGCCGGTCACGGTGGTCAAACGCGACGGTCGACGCGAGAGCTTCGACCGCGAGAAGCTCCTCAACGGGATGCTTCGCGCGTGCGAGAAGCGACCCGTTCCGCGGCGCGATCTTCTCAGGATCGTCGATGCTGTGGAATCCGCTATCGCCTCACAGGAGGTTCGGGAGATGTCCACCGAAGAAATCGGCCACCTGGTCATCGAGCGGTTGCGCAACCTCGACCAGGTCGCCTATGTTCGTTTCGCCAGCGTTTATCGCCGGTTCGAGGACGTCAACCAATTCATGGAGGAGCTCAAATCCCTGCTCCTCACCCGCGACGAATGAAAAACGGAGAGACCGGCGGCGCCCCCCGTCCCGCTGCCCTCGAACTCGAAGCCGATGTCGTCCACATCGCCGATGAGCTTCCCGTGCTGCCGCTGCGGGACGCGGTCCTCTTCCCATACGCGATTCTGCCGCTTTCGGTGGACCGGGACGCCTCCTCGCTGGCGGTGGACGAGGCTCTCAGCAGCGATCGGACGGTTTTTCTTCTCTCGCAGCAGGATGCACAGGTCAGCGAACCCAATGAGGAAGATCTCTACGCGGTCGGGTGCGTCGGCACCATCATGCGGGCGGTGAAACTCCCTGACGGCAGCCAACGCATCCTCGTTCAGGGCCTCGCCCGCGCCCACGCCGACTACTTCACCAACACCCAACCCTATCTCACGGCGCGGATTCGCCTGCTCGAGGAGCCCACCCTCGTCAGGGACGACGGCCTGGAAATCGAAGCTTCAGTAAGGACCATCCGGACCCGTTTGGAGCAGATTCAGAGCCTGGGCAAAGGGATTTCTCCTGAAATCATGGTCCTCGCCGCCGATCTCGAGGACCCCGTTCGTCTTGCCGATCTTGCCGTCGCCAATCTCGGTCTGCCCGTTGCCGATGCTCAGGAGGTGCTCGAGACCAACACGGTCGAGGCACGCCTCGAGCTCGTCCACACCCTGCTCGAGCGCGAAATCGCTCTACTCGAACTGCAGGAGCGGATCTCGGCCAGAGTCCGGAATGAGATGGACAAGGGTCAGCGCGAATATCTCCTCCGGCAACAGATGAGAACCATTCAGACCGAACTCGGTGATATCGACGACACCGAAGGTGAAATCCAGGAATACCGCGAGCGCGTCGAGAAGATCGGTCTCCCCGAGGCCGGCAGAAAAGAATTCGACACCCAACTTCGTCGCCTCACCTCCATGCACCCGGATTCCGCCGAGGCGTCCGTGGTTCGAACCTGGCTCGACTGGATGACGACGCTGCCGTGGCAGAAGGCCACCGACGACACCATCGACATCGCGGCTGCGAGGTCAATCCTCGACGAGGATCACTACGATCTCGATCGTGTCAAACAACGAATCGTCGAGTTCCTCGCGGTCCGCCAGCTGCAGCCGGAGAGCAAGGGACCGATTCTCTGCTTTGTAGGCCCACCGGGAGTCGGCAAGACCTCCCTCGGCCGTTCCATCGCCCGTGCCATGGGCCGGAACTTCGTCCGCACCTCCATGGGTGGAGTCCGCGACGAAGCCGAGATTCGCGGTCACCGGCGGACGTATGTCGGCGCCATGCCCGGCCGGATCGTCCAATGCATCCAGCAGGCCGACAGCATCAATCCGATCTTCATGCTCGACGAGGTCGACAAAATCGGCGCCGATTTCCGCGGCGATCCATCCTCGGCGCTGCTCGAAGTCCTCGATCCGGAACAGAACCATGCCTTCCGCGACCACTACCTCGGGGTCGACTTCGATCTTTCGCGCGTCCTGTTCATCACCACCGCCAATGTCACCGACACCATCCAACCCGCCTTTTTGGATCGGATGGAGGTGATCCGCCTCGAGGGATACACCGAAGAGGAAAAGATCGAGATTGCCCTCCGCCATCTGGCGCCGCGGCAGACAATCGAGAACGGCCTTGCCGACGTGAGTCTCAGATTCACGACAAAGGCCCTGCATGAGATCGTCGACGGCTACACCCGGGAGGCCGGAGTTCGGAATCTCGAGCGCCGGATCGGCGCCGTCTGCCGCAAGATCGCGGTCCTCGTCGCCGAGAAACGCCGCCGCCCCCGGCGCATCACTCCGGTGCTGGTCAACAAGCTCCTCGGTTCCCGTCCGTATCTGGCCGAAGAACGCCTCATGGAAGACCGGATCGGGGTTGCCACAGGGCTCGCCTACACCCCTGTCGGTGGCGACATTCTCCTCGTCGAAGCCGCAGCATCAACAGCCGTCAAGGGAGACCTCAGACTCACGGGTTCCCTCGGTGATGTCATGAAGGAGTCGGCCGCGGCGGCCGTCACCTTTGCCCGCACCCACGCCCGCGACTACGGGATTCCGGACGACTGGTTCGACCGCCACATGCTACATATCCACGTTCCAGCCGGTGGCGTTCCCAAGGACGGACCATCGGCTGGGGTCACCCTGCTGGCCGCCATCATCTCCGCGGCCTCGGGACGATCTGTCCGCCACGACATCGCCATGACCGGCGAGCTCACTCTGCGCGGCGACGTCCTTCCCGTGGGCGGGATCAAGGAGAAGGTTCTCGCCGCCCTGCGTTCCGGAATCAGCCGGATCGTCCTGCCGGCGATCAACATGCGTGACATCGAGAAGCTGACGCCGAAGGTCCGTAAGCGGCTCGAGGTTCACACCGTCGCGCGGGCCGATGAGGTACTGGAGCTGGTCCTCGTCAAGGACAAGTAACGCGTTCCTCGGAAACCCGGAAGGCCATGAAGCGATTCGACGATCTCGGGAATTTCAAGGCGCCGCGTCTTCCCCGAGAGCGCCGGTCCTTTCCTACGGAGAGCCCCGGCACTCTCGGGGCTTGAGGATTGGGAAAAAGGAGCCGGGCGAAGGTGCGTTGAATGGAGGTCAGGGGGTCACGCGGCCGGTTGAGCGACGAGTTGTGGGCACGCCGCAGGCGCCGGCGTCGTAGACGACGAGTCCCCTGTCGCCCCCGGCGACATAGACGTAGTTACCCGTGACCGCGACGCCGGTACCCCAGCCGGGGACCTCGCGATAGGCGATCCTGCGCGGGACTGCGGGATTCCGGATGTCGTAGACATAGAGCCCGGAGCGGAACGGCCCCTCCAAACCCTGATAGGTCGTCGCGTAGGCCTTCGTCTCACCCAGCGCCAGAGCGTGAGAACTCCACGGCGGCGGATCGATGTAGTCGTCATACACAAGCTCCGGAGCCGATGGGTTTCGACAGTCGATCACTCCCAATCCGTACGGCAACCACCCCAGGATGAAACCGCTTCGAAACACCGGTGGAGCCGTTCCCCACGGCCGCATCTCGCCGAGCAGGGCCGGGGTTGAAGCATCTGAAACGTCAACGATCAGGAATGATGGACTGCATTCGGGAACAGCCCAAGGGCACCCGCGCCGCCCGACATACGCATAGTCGCCAGCAACGGTGATGGAACCGGGGTCGTACCCGATGCCCACCATCGCGACCCGAATCGGCATCCACGGAGCCCTGACGTCAATCACCGTCATCCCGCTGTCCCAACCGGATTGGCCGACCACGTAAACGTACGGCCACTGCACCGCAACATCTTCCGGCTTGATATCCAACTGAGCGAATCCGACTTCCGTCGGTGACAGAGGATCGTCGATGGACACGATCGACACGCCATTCCGACCGTCGTCGTCACCCCAAACGGCCACGTAGGCGTACCCGCCCTCGATCGCCAGCCGCCCTCGATACGGAGCCACAGGCAAGGACCCCATTTCCACCGGGCGAAGGGGGTCGGAAATGTCCACGATCCAGGCTCTGGGGGGCCATCGAGACGACACGACCGCGAGATCACCGGCGATGGTGATGTCATCCGCAGGGGCGGGTCCGTCGGGCATCTCGGCCACCTCTTCCAGACAGGCGTACCCCACCGCGGGACAACCCAGGCAGAAAAGCGTCACCATCACAAGCCGGACGACGGAATCTCTCGCTCCGTGGTTGGACATGCCCACCATTCTATCTCGGGAATTCGCCGCGAAGGAGCGAAGCGATCTTCGACGCGGATTCCCGAGCTACCGGTGCGTCCTGAAGAACTCGATGGTGTCGACCAACCCGTCTTCGAGCTTGATCTTCGGTTCCCAGTCGAGCACCTTGCGCGCCAGGGTGATGTCCGGCTGCCGGACCTTGGGGTCGTTGACGGGCAGCTCTTTGAAAACGACATCGGAGGAAGCGCCAATGACTCGGATGATCTCCTCGGCGAACTGGAGCACCGTCATCTCCGACGGGTTGCCGATGTTGACCGGCTCGTCGTAGTCCGAGTGCAGAAGTCGCCAGATTCCCTCGACCAGATCGTCGACAAAACAGAACGAGCGGGTCTGGGAGCCGTCGCCGAAGACGGTCAGCGACTCGTTGGCCAGCGCCTGGCAGATGAAAGCCGGCACGACGCGGCCGTCCCCGGCGCGCATCCGCGGTCCGTAGGTGTTGAAGATCCTGACGATCCGGGTCTCGAGACCGTGGTGGCGGTTGTAGGCCATGGTGATGGCCTCGGCGAAACGCTTGGCCTCGTCGTAGACGCCGCGCGGGCCCACCGGGTTGACGTTGCCCCAGTAGGTCTCGGGCTGGGGGTGAACCAAAGGATCGCCATAGCTCTCCGATGTCGAGGCGAGCAGAAAGCGGGCGCCCTTGGACTTGGCGAGACCGAGGGCCTTGTGGGTGCCGAGCGACCCGACCTTGAGGGTCTGGATGGGCAGCTTGAGATAGTCGATGGGCGACGCCGGTGAGGCGAAGTGGAGCACAAAGTCCAACCGTCCTGCCACGTGAATGAAATTGGTCACATCGTGCTCGACGAAGATGAACCCATCGCGGCCGAAGAGATGCTCGATGTTCTCGAGGTTGCCGGTGATGAGGTTGTCCATGCAGACCACATCGAGCCCCTCTCCGAGCAGCCGTTCGCACAGATGAGATCCGAGGAAGCCCGCGCCTCCGGTCACCAACGCCCGTTGTCGATCTGTCATGCAGGCCTCCGAGGCCGGAGCCTAGCACAGTCGGGCTGGAAGGCCCGATGCAGGATGCTCAGGATGCAGGGCACAAGGCGGATGCTGCCCTCAGCCCCGGCCTTCTGGGTCGCTGTGACGCTTTGGCGTCCCAGCGACCCAGCGTCGCACCATCGGCGTGGTCGCTCGTGGGTTGATTCGGGGGGCTGCGACCACGCCGATGGTGCGCCGGCGGCCTGCCTCGTAGCCGGAACAGCAGACCGCATCGTGCCTCCCGGGGGAGCCCGGCATGGACCTTGTGCGGGGGGGCGACACGCCGCCGTGGCGTTCCTCCGGCACAAAGCCATGCCCGGCACCCCGGTGGGGCGCGGTTTTCCGCGTTCCTTGATCGGATTCCGTCGCTGCCGCTGTCCCGGCCGCTGTCCCGGCCCCGGCCGCTGAAAAAAACGCCCCGAGCATGTGCTCGGGGCGTGAATGAATCTGGCTCCGCAGGAGGGACTTGAACCCCCAACCTAGTGGTTAACAGCCACCCGCTCTACCATTGAGCTACTGCGGAGCATCGTTGGCAGGAGGGTATTGTAGTCGTAGGCCGACGAATGTCAACCGAGGGCGGATGCGCGCAAGAAGGTGAAGTTCATTCGCTCCACCGGCGCACGCTGGAGAACCTCATGAAAAGCCTTGGCGGAATCGAAGCGCGTCACCGGCAGGAGGCGCCCTTCACACTGGAGACGCACGCGATCTCCCTCCATCGGCCACGGATCGACCCGCCAGTGAGTCTGGTCCATGGCGGTGAATTTGACCGACCGAAACTCGCCGTCCGCAGTGGGCGCCGCAACCTCGAACTCCGACGCGAGCGCGGCGCAGAGAAAGACCGATATTCGATCGGCAAGCGTCAGAATATCGGCATTGGCTTGCCGTCTCGTTCCCCGCAGACACCCCTGGTACCGAGCATCCGGACTCAGGATTTCCACCCACGAATCCTCCCGGCGGTCCATCTCGGCACGGAAACTCTCCGCGAGGCGGGCCGACGAAGTGTCTCCACGCTGGAGAGCATCTGTGGATTTTGTTGCAGCCATTTCGGCGAAATGACTCGCCACGAGAAGGGCCGCATACCGGCTGTGAAGGGCGGTTCGGTCGACGCTTCGACGCCAGATGTCGAGGTGAGTTTCCACCTCCATCCGGTCAAAGGTCCGCGGGCGGCCGTCCCCGTTGATCCCGGGAGCCGCGTCGAACTCGGTCCATCCTGAGTCGTGAAGCATGACGGCCGCGAGCACCTCGGCCCGAGGCAAAGGCCGGCTGAAATGCCGGTTTCCCCAGTGCTCGGCCAACTGCCAGGCGAGCCAGGAGTGCGAAGCCTGAGGGATCGCCAGGGTCCGAGTCGGGTCGTCACCGGTGTGCAAAAACATTCCGCAATTGTACTCGATGCGCCCACCTCTACGTGGCGCCCTCACCGGCGGCGTGGGGTTGTTCTAGCGCACAGGTCGCTCTGGCCAGACAGCGATGAGCCAGACGCCGTCAGTTCGTTCCCGCAGATAGAAACGGTGTCCTGCACTCGCGGTGGCCGAGTGCTTCGGCGATCCCAATTCCGGCACCTCATCCACCTTTCCCTCGATGTTGATCAACCGATCTTCAACCTCGAGGACAAACCGCGCCGCCGCTTCGGGATCCCGCCGCTGCAACCGAACCACCGCACCAAAGAGCTCGATCCTCGCCGAGGGGGTGACTCGCAAGGTCAGTTTTCCTCGAGCAGCAGACGACAGTCCGCGAGCACGTCCTCGAGCTGCCCGCCCTCGCCGGCGGCGCTCTCGAGTTCGCCCAGCGCGAGTCGTCTGAGCAATTCACGTTCATCGGTCAAATCTCTCAGTGTTTCAATGGCAACAACGGCCGCCACCGGCTTGCCGCTACGCGTCAGGATGACGGTTTGGCCGTCCTCGGCCCGCCTCGCCATTTCTTCAACCACAAGCCCCAGAATCTCAACCGCCTCGCCCTGCTCTTCCATGCTGTTTTCATCCCTTCCGCCTCGATTCACAATAGCGCGGTCCCGCGAGGAATGAAAAACACCTTGACTCCCCACCCTCCCGAGGCGTATAACCCGCAAACGCTTCGTCCCCGATACGGAGGGAAGCGAACGGCAATCAGGGAGTCAACATGAGCACCGAATTCAACGCCTTCGCCATGGCCCAGCGTCAGTTCGACGCGGTTGCCGAGCTGCTTCAGCTCGACGACGGAATCCGGCAACTGCTGCGGGCGCCGCAGCGCGAATTCCACTTCACCATACCCATCCGGATGGACGATGGCACTTTCAAAGTCTTTAAGGGATTCCGCATCCAACACAACGACGCCCGAGGCCCCGCCAAGGGCGGCATCCGCTTCCACCCGCAGGAAACCGTCGATACCGTGCGCGCCCTGGCCACCTGGATGACCTGGAAATGTGCGGTGGTCGATATCCCGCTCGGGGGCGGCAAGGGTGGCGTCATCTGCGACCCGCACAATCTCTCGCCGCGGGAACAGGAAGCGCTGTGCCGCGGTTGGGTGCGGCAGGTTTCGAAGAACATCGGACCCGTCAATGATGTCCCGGCGCCGGATGTCATGACCAACCCGCAGCACATGGTCTGGATCCTCGACGAATATGAAAAACTCGCCGGCGGACACTATCCCGGCATGATCACCGGCAAGCCCGTCGAAGTCGGCGGTTCCCTGGGCCGCACCGAAGCCACCGGCTACGGCGTGGTTTTCACGGTGCGTGAGGCCCTCAAACGGATGGACCTCTCCATGGGCGAGATCCGCGCCTCGATCCAGGGCTTCGGCAATGTCTCCCAATATGCCGCCAAGAAACTCATCGAACTCGGCGCCACCGTGGTAGCGGTCTCCTGCTGGGACAACGAGGACCAGAAGTCCTACACCTTCAAGAAGGCGGACGGCATTGACGCTGACTTCCTGCTTTCGATCACCAATCGGTTCGGCGCCATTGACGATGCCAAGGCCGAGGCTGCCGGCTACGAACGACTCGAGGCCGATGCCTGGCTCGATCAGGATGTGCAGATCCTCATCCCCGCGGCACTGGAAAACCAGATCACCGGCGAAAACGTCGAGCGGATCCACCCGAGCGTCAGGATTGTGGCCGAAGGCGCCAATGGGCCGACCACACCCGAAGCGGACGTGGTGCTCAAGCAACGCGGCATCTTCGTCATCCCGGATTTCCTCGCCAACGCGGGTGGCGTCACCTGCTCCTACTTCGAGCAGGTCCAGTGCAACACGAACTTCTTCTGGCCCAAAGACGAGGTTCTCAGTCGCCTTGATCAGAAGATGACCACCGCATTCAACTCCGTGGCCGATCTCTCCGATGAAACCGGCGAGTACATGCGCGACGCCGCCTATATGATCGCCATCCAGCGAGTCGCGACAGCCTGCCACCTCCGCGGCTGGGCATAGGTCCGGAAGTCGACAGTCAACGGTCGACAGTTCACAGCTCCATCACAAAGCGCCCGGCCCCTGCCGGGCGCTTTTCTGCATTCGAGAGTTCACCACAGAGTCACGGAGAGACAGAGGTCGGCATTCGACATCGACCAACCGTCGGATAACCGACCCTGACAACATTGAGGGTTTCCCACCGCCAAGACGCCAAGGCCGCCAAGGTTCCGCCAAGCCCATCGCAATAATTGAGTGGGCGCCTCGTTCGAGGACCGGTTTCTTGATCTCGTCCTTGTCTCGACGTCGGGTGGCACGGAGCGATCCTCCTGGCTGCATGCTTTTCGCGTTCAACCCTCGATGAGATGCTGCGATGGGTCAAAAATGCGATGCTTTGCGCGGCCTTTGCGCCTTGGCGACTTCGCGGTTCCATTGTGCGCCGATGGTCCCGTTAACGCAGAGGCTCCGAGAATTTCGAACAGTGGATTGTCAACTGTTGGCTTGAGCCGGGCCGGTCGAACACCGTCGTCAGCTGATCACTTCGGTGGGGCTAGGAACGCCAAAGCTCGGTCGGCTTCGGCGTCCATCACCACGTGCATGACCCTGCCGGCGGCGACGGCCGGCACGTGGATCAACCGGACCACGTGCTCCATGTCCGCAAAATCGGGCGCCACCGAACTCAGGACATTCGGTGAGCCGCAGAGGAAATCCTCGTTCCAGACCACTCGCTTGTCGTCCGGATAGACCGGGAGATACGCGATTTTCGACTCGACCAGATCGTTGAAGAAATGCGTCCCGAAGGAGACATCCGGCAGGTAGGAACCACGTTGCCTCGCCACCTCGACCAACATGGCGGTGTGGCTGATGTCTGAGTACGTCACCGGCACACCGAGTCGAATGTCACCGCGACTTCCCCAACGGCCGGGGCCCATCAGGATGAACCGACGCGCGGGCAGAATTTGATTCAACGCGCTGACGGCGCGCCCGACCCGCAACATGGCCTCGCGCGTCGGCAGCTTCTCGTAGTCGCGGGGATCGACCAGCACCACATACTCGATGTTGGGGCTGGTCGCCATCTGCACATAACGGTTGGCAGAGAAAATCTGATCTCTGTTATCGACGTTCGCCGGAACAGGGACCCTCTTGGCCGAGGAACCGAGACTCAGGGCTCGGCACTGGAGCATGAAGAGGCTCTCGCCGTCGTGGGCAAACTCGATATCTACCGGCTCACCGAGCCCCTCTTCCAAAATATCCAGCATGGATTTGAGCGCGAAGGGAAACTCCGACCGCACGAGACCGTCAAAAGTGACGACAAGCTCGGATGGTTCGACCTGCGCCATGAGCCCCACCATGGGCAGGAGCTGGCGGTGGCGGTAGATCGAAAAGATCTTGTTCATGTTCGGCAGTTTCCGCCCGACCCGGCGGAGGAATTCCTCGATCGAGAGGGAATCGAACTGGCCCTCCTTGAGATCGATGACATCGACCTCACCCTGTGAATAGCGGTAGACCTCGTCGGGCTGCTGGACCGCTCTGAGTGTCGGCTGTTCGAGGGCCACCAGCACCGGGTAATCGTCGACGGTGCGGTCCACCGCCCGGGTGCCGAGCCCGACCACCAATCGGGCCATCCCGTCGGTGTGCCGGATCCTCGGGGACCAACGCATCTCACACCGAGAGAACGCGACCCCGGCAAAAACCGGTGCCAGCATGTTTCCGACCTCGCGACCCACCACCTCTTGAATCAGAATTCCCATCTGTTCCTGGAAGTCGAGGAGACCGCGGCTGCGCCGGTACTCGATGGGGTCGGGGTGGAAGGTCGAAGCATAGACCTCTGAAATCGCGTTTTCGAGCGCGTCCACCCGCGCCTCGAGAGTGCCCTGGTTGCGGATGAAGAGGCTCTTGTATTTGCCCGAAAACGCATGACCGATGCGGTCTTCGAGCAGGCTCGAAGAACGGACCACCAGCGGCTTCTCGCCGATCTCGACGAGCATCTTCTCGAGCCCGTCGTGAATGGTCGGCGGCATGGCGCCGTTTTTGAAAAGGCGCTCGACCATCGGGTATTCCTGGCGAACCTCTTCGAGATCCTTGTACTTGACGTTGATGATCTCCTCGAGGTTGTTGTATTCGATGAACTCGAGGACGCCGTTCGACGGCAGAAAGTAGGACCGCGGAATCTTGTACGCGAGGTCGATTCGCCCCTCATAACGGGCTTGTTTCAATATCGAGTGGGCCAGGATGAGGCCGGCGGCCTTGCCTCCGAGACGCCCCCGCTGGCCGTAGGTGGGAATGATTCGATCAAGCACCCAGCCGAAATCGCTGACCCGAACAAAACGTTTGGCGACCGCAATAAAATCGAGGTGGTCGGTCAACAACCTTCGAACCAGGGCCGCCCTGGTCCCGATGACGTCCTCGGGGAGTGATGAACCCTCACCCGGCGCGAATTCGAGAAACTCATGCACCTTGTCGCGAAGATCGCCGAGTTGGGTGTCGGCGTCCTCCGCCAACCTCGCCACCTCGAGAGCGAGAGCTCGTTTCTCGGTCAGAAGGATGGTCTGGTCGATTTCCTCCGGAGAGAGCTGTTCTTCGGCGTACTTGAGCGCCAACTCATAGAGCGAATGTCGGCTCTGTTTCGGGAGCCGGGGTTTCGGACGGTTGGGGTCGAGTCGGGCCTTCGAGTCCGAGAGATTGAGAGCCACGGCGATTTCGTCGTCGATGTCATCGAGGTCGATAAGATCGCGCCGCTGCATATCGAGTAACAAGCGACGGCACACCCGCTGGGCGAGATCGGGCCGCCGCTCCCGAAGTATGTCAAACCGCTCCCGCCAGACTGGCTGAGTCAATGTTCCTCCAAGCTTGCCGCATTGTAGCTTGGCGGGAGGGGCTTGAGGGCGTGAGGGCTTGACGGCTTGAGGGCTTGAGGGTCGGACGTTTGGCAGGATTCAGGGTTGTCCCGTACCCAAACGCACAATGGACCCGCCACGACGCGAAGCTCGCCAAGTTGCCGCCAAGCAACGCATTTGACCCGGGCTCCCACCGATCCTGAGCGCCCGAGGACTTCTGCGACGAGTCGGAAGAACGACTTGGCGGGAGCTGAGTGACCTCTGCGACTTCGCGGATCGAATGGATGTGGAATCTCGGGGACTCGGGATACTCGAGACTCGGTACTCGTCGTCAGGACCTCAGGACCTCAGGACTTCAAGCCGTCAAGCCCTCAAGCCCTCAAGCCCACCGACTCTACTCGCCGTCTAGGAGAGGAGGCACATCGGCCACCGGTCGCAGCTTTTCAAGGTTGCCGACGATGGTCTCAGCCGAGATCGCATCCACACCCATCACGTTGTTGCGGGAACTCACCGTCACCGCCGCGTGGCCGCCCTCCTCGAGAGGGGCGAAGAAGGTATAGGTGAGCCCTTCGGCGCCCTCGTCGTCGTCGAGGACGAGGATCACGCTCCCCATGACCCGGGTCGGCGGCAGCACGAGGTCGTGCTCGCGAACCTCGAGATCGGCCAGAGCGCTGAGCCGCCGGCTCACCTCCGGGTTGTCGACTTGCCCGCCGTCCTCGGTCTGCCAGAGACCATCCACCCGGTCGAGGAGAATCTCCTCGGCCCCACCCGCGAACTCGATCTTCGCAACATCCCAGCTGACCAGGGGAAATACTTTGTCCGACCGCCACAGCACCGGCGCCTTGGAGAGCCTGATCACTATTGAGGAGGGCACCCGGAAGAGATCCGACCCGTCACGTCGGCAGACCACCGTCCCAACTTCCTCTATTTCGGCCGACAGTTCGAGAGTCACTGTCTCGTCGCTGTCCTTGGGTTTCAATCGGACCCGATACGCCGGAGGATCGAGCCCGAGTTCCACGCTGTCGAAATCGTCGGACAGAAACTCGCTCACCCGGAGGGTGTTGAGTTCGGAGATGAGGCTCCGCATCTGGTCGGGATCCGCGAAATCGGCCAACGGCTCCCGAAGCATCCACTGCCCGCCCGCCTGCTCAACGGTGATGCGATCCTCGGCGGTCTCGATCTCGACCGATCCAAGATCATGCTCGAGCAGATCGACCACGTCGCGCGATCGCCACTGATCGACGTCCTTGTCCAGGCTGGCGACAAAAAATCCCGGGACCAGAATGATCTCCTCTTCAGCGCCCCGGCGCACGGCTCGGTTGGATCCCAGGGGGGTCTCGTCACCCACGGCGAGCGAGAATCGTCCGCCCTGTGAATCCGCCAACGTGACCCCGAGAACCGGAGTGTCGAGGCCATAGTCGCCGGGAGCGACCTCCCCGACCGGGAGGGTTCGCTCGGCGTCGAGGTTGGCGATGGTGTCGATCAGGGTCTTGACCACGGCAGCGTCGGCCGGGTAGTCCAGAGGCTCGACCAACCGCCACTCGTCATCCGTCTTGGCCAGGCGGATCGGACCGTGGCTGGTCTCGAGGTCCAACGCCACGACCGTGTCACCATCGAGCTCCTGGAAGAGCCTGTCAATCCGTTCGAGCCGCGCATCTGTCGTCGGCTGGTGGCGCTCGATAAAGAAAATGAACACACCCAGGGCCAGGGCCACGGACGCCAGGATGATCAGATTCCTGCTTCGCATCAAAACTCCATCAGTGTTTGCGGCGGCGCCACACCAGGAGGCCCATGGCGATGGCCGCACCCGGCATGACCACGAGAACAACCACGAGGATGATCCTCATCTTCTGCTGATCGATGTAGAGGCTCATGCTCTCCATATCGTGCGGAGGAATGCCCATGGAGTGGTCACGGGCGACAAGCCAATTGAGGGTGTTCATGGCGAGAATTTCATTGCCGGCATTCCCGATATCGACATCGGTGAGAAAGTCCGAGTCGCCGAAAACCGCCAACCTGGATTTGATCTCGGAGTCCTCGGCCGGATCATCGCCACCAGCGAGCGCCGGGGCCTGGGCTGCGTTTTCGACCACCACTGCGGCCGCCACCGGTCCTTCGGTATCGATCCCACCATCGAAGACCACCGGCTCGCCACGCAACAGCATCCCGAGATCGGTCTCACCCCAACCGTCGGCACTGGTCTCGACCAGAACCCGAGCGTCGTCGGAGTCGGTGTTGAGCGATCTCGTCACGGTGAAGAGCACCGCGATCCCGTCGAGCCCGGTGGTCACCGGGTGATCGGCGAAGTCAGTCAGGTAGACCGCCGACAGATCGAAGAAGGGCAGCTTACGCGACGGATCCACCACCAGATCGTCGTTGACGATGACACCACGGCCGGCGAGAAAGACTTCGAGCCTGGTCTGCCGCATGGTGCCATCGGTCTCGATGAGTGGATCGAGGGCCACGAGGACTCGCCCCCCCTCATCGAGGAATTCGCCGAGGGCGGCGATCTCGGCCTCGGTGTAGGGGCGCGTGGGACCGACAATGACGAGGACATCGGCGTCATCGGGGACCACTCCCCCGAGCAGACTGGCCTCCTCGGCAACCATATTGTCCTTTTTCATCTTGTCGGTGAGGATCGACAGGCTGCGACCGGCGAGGGCGCCGTTGCCCTGAGTTGCCGGACTGGCCTCGCCGTGGCCGGTGACGAAGTAGATCTTCGGGACCGAACTGATGACCAGCGACTGGATGGCCGAGGTGAACTCCTCCTCACCCCTGAACGCCTTGACCGTCGGCTGCTGGCCGTACTGCATCCCGGAGTAGTCGTACTCCACCATCTGTTCCGATGTCACGTACTTGGTTCGATCACCGGAGATGAAAACCACGGTGTCGGCCATGGTGATACCGAACTGCTCGGCCAGAGCCTTGGTCTTGAGCGGCTCGCGTTCGGGATCGATATAAGAAAGGACAATCTTGTCCGACACCGCCGCATAGCGCTCGAGGAGTTCCTGAGCCTGGTCGAAGAGCGGGCTGGAAGGGACCATGAAAACCACGATGCGCACCTCGGTATCGAGACCTCGGACAAGATCGATGGATTTCTCGGAAAGGGTGTAGAGCTTCGAGGTCGTCCAGTCCCAGCGCTTGTAATGCCGGGCGCCGAGCCAGTTCGCCATGAACACCAGAGAAATCACCAGGATCAGGGCTGCAACACCCGCCGCACCGTAGCGCACGCTATTTTTTCTCATCACCCTACCTCCACTTGCCGAGCTCGAGGCTTTTTGTCGACAGGAAAAGGAAGAGGCCGGTGAGCGAAAGCTCGTAAACCACAAACCTCGTATCGACGATGCCCTTGGAGTAGTCGGCCATCTGTTGCCACAGATCCGCGTGATCGATCATGGCTCCGAGGCCCGACGAGGACATCAGCAGACCGCGCATGAGCGGGAGGCCGAAGAGGAGAATGAGTCCGGTGAAGGCGATCACCGCGGCGATGATCTGGCTTCGTGCCAGGGTCGAAGCAAAGAGACCGAGGGAGACGAAAAGCGCACCAAAGAGCGCCACCCCGAGATAGGACGAAGCCACCGCACCCCAGTCGATCGCCGCCTGGGTCTTGACCATGAGCACGTAGATCAGGGTCGGCGCCCACAGGGCAAGATAGAAGATGAAGACACCGGCGAATTTGCCGATGATGACCTGGGCTTCGGTCACCGGCGAGGTCAGCAGAACCTCGATGGTGCCCGATCGCCGTTCTTCGGCCACGAGACGCATGGTGATCAGCGGCGCCACAACCAGGAAGAACCAGAAAAAGATCGTGCCGCCGAAGAATGCCTGGAGAATCGACATGGACGACTGACCGGGTTGGCTGAGATAGCCGATGATGAGTGCAAAAAGCGCACCCTGCAGCAACAGGAATGCGGCCATGACGATGTAGGCCAACGGCGATGAGAAAGTAGCGATGAGTTCGCGCCGAACGATGGCTGTAAGTGCTTTCACCTCAAACCTCCTCGGCAGCGTGCGCTGCCATGGGCGCCACATCATCCGCCGTGGTCAACCGGACAAAGACATCCTCGAGGGTGGCCTTCTCCGGGGTCAGACCGAGCAAAATCCAACCACGTTCGACGGCGAGGCGGAAAACCGCCTCACGGGGATCAGCTTCGCCGAGGTGCTCAATGCGAAAGACCCCGTCGGCGCGTCGGTGCACCGCCACCACGCCGGGAAGCCCGCCGAGCGCATCGGACCCTTCATCGCCGGCACCGCGGATCTCGACCCGCACGGAGGGGTTGCCGATGAGTTTTGTCCGAAGGGCCTCGGGCGTGCCGTCAGCGACCACCCGACCGTGGTCGATGATGAAGACCCGCTCGCAAACCTGCTCAACCTCGGGCAGGATGTGCGTCGACAAAAGCACGGTGTGTTCCTGTCCGAGCTCGGTGATGAGTTCGCGGATCTTGATGATCTGGTTTGGATCGAGACCGACGGTGGGCTCATCGAGGATGAGCACCGGCGGCTTGTGGATGAGCGCCCCCGCCAAACCGACCCGCTGCCGATAACCCTTTGAGAGCGTACCGATCACCTGTCTTCGGACATCGGTCAACATGCAGCGCTCGACGACGTAGGAGAGCCGTTCCGGGAGCTCCGACCGCCGCACACCCTCGACATCGGCGCGAAACCGCAGGTACTCGTCCACCCGAAGCTCGGGATAGAGGGGAACATTCTCGGGCAGATATCCGATGTGACGACGCAGACCCACCGGATCGGCGTCGAGATCGACTCCAGCCACAACGACTCGGCCGGTGGTGGGCGGCACGAAACCGGTGATCATCCGCATGGCGGTGGTCTTCCCGGCCCCATTGGGCCCGAGAAAACCGAGAATCTGTCCCTCGGGAACATAAAATGAAAGGCCGTCGACCACAGGGGCGTCGACATAGACCTTGCTCAGATTTTCGACCTCGATCATCGAGAACTCCTCGATTGCCAGAAAGAGAAGCCACCTCGATCCGGCGAATATTCACTGTTTCAATGGTGCAAGATAAGCAAGACCGATGCCCGTTGCAAGCCCTTTTGCGGGGCGACCCACCCGGTGAAGTTACGCCACCTTGGCGCGATTACGCGTCACGAACCGCGGTCACGATGAGCATGAGCGTTGTCGAACCGACGGTGAACTCATCCTGGTGGTTCAACTTCACCCGGACGATCCTCTTGCCTTCAAACCACGTTCCGTTGGTCGCCTTGAGATCGATGAGCTCGACGTCCAGATCCCGAATCTCTATGGCGACGTGATTTCTGGATACCTCTGAATCCCGCAACTGGATGTCCATGGCCGAACCCCGACCGACGAGGATCCGCGGCTTGTGAAGCTGAAAGACGCTGCCGGCCTGGCCCCCGGCGATGACGGCGAGGGAATAACGCGGATCCGATGGCAACGGTGGTAGCGGCAAGTCCACCTCGGGTTTCGGAGCAGCCTCGGGAGCCTCGGGGTTGGGCAGCGCCGATGCCGATGTCGGCGCCCTTCGCCTGAATCCCGGACTGTCGGAATCCCCGGCACTCGCCGCGTTCCCACGAGCCGCGCCTTCCAATACCGGATTTGTCGCCTCGAAGGTGAATCCGCAGGAGGTGCACTTGACCTTCTTGACCGAATCGCCGTCGAAGCGGCGCTCGTCATAGCGGTACTTGGTCGCGCACTCAGGGCAAGTGATGATCACATCATCCTCCGGGGGCCACCATCATAACAACATTTGAGCAGGAGTCGATCAGTCCCCTTGCCGCCCTCCTCACTCGTTTTCGCCGTCGGCGGCGGTCCATCGATTCATCCAGTCAAGGACGACCTCGTGCCACTGGATCGAGTTGAGGGGTTTGAGAACCCAGTGATTCTCGTCCGGGTAGTAGAGCAATCGCGACGGCACCCCGCGCCGTTGGAGCGCGTTGAAAGTCGCGATCCCCTGGGTGTCCACGACTCGATAGTCCAGGGCTCCGTGGATCACGAGCTCCGGTGTCTTCCAGTTGCCGACGAACTGGACCGGTGAATGCTTGGCGTAGCTCTCGGGGTTCTCCCACGGCGTCCCACCATGTTCCCATTCCGGAAACCAGAGCTCCTCGGTGTCGTAGTACGCCATGGTCTCGTCGAGATTGCCGTCGTGGCACACCAGGGCGGCAAACCGGTCGGTCTTGCCCTGGATCCAGTTGATCATGTATCCGCCGAAACTCGCACCGGCGGCCGCCACCCGGTCGGGATCGATCCAGGAGTGTCTGCGCAGGACATCGTCGAGACCCTTCATGAGATCTTCATACGGGGCGCCCCCCCAGTCGCCGTTGATGGCGTCGGTGAAGGCCTGACCGTACCCGGTCGACCCGTGGAAATCGATGGCGACCACCGCGTATCCGGCCCCGGCGTAGATCTCCGGGTTCCAACGATAGTGCCAGTGGTCATCGAAACTCCCCTGGGGACCGCCGTGGATGAGGAACGCGAGCGGGTATTTCGCCGCCGGATCTCGGTTCACCGGCTCGATGAAATAGCCGAAGACCTCATCACCGTGCGCACCGATGAAGGAGAACTGTTGGTAGGCGCCGAAATCGATGGCTGAGAGTCGGTCAGCGTTGAAGTTGGTGATCTGAAGTGGTTCGCCCCCATCTGCCGGGCGGACAAAAAGCTCCACCGGCGAGGTCAGCTTGTCCTGGGAAAACAGCAGCCGCCCGTCGGGCAGTGGTCGAGGGCTCGAGTTCGTGTGCCGCGTCAGGAGCGCCTGGACGGAGCCGTCGTCAGGACCGATACGGAAGATCGAGTGGTTGCCGATATTGTTGGCCGAAGCGTAGATCGAAGCCCCATCCGGTGACCAGATGATCCCACCCGGCGAGCGATCCCAGGCTTGAGTGAGCACCCGCGCCTCTCCATCGGGCCAGTCCATCACAATCACCCGGAAACGGTCCGCCTCGTAGCCGGGCCGGGCCATGGCCAGATAGGCCAGCTTGGAGCCATCGGGCGAGAAGGCCGGCGCCGCATCCCAGGCCTTGTTGGCGGTGGTCAGCTTCTCAGCCGGCGCAGACCCGTCGGTCGCCACCACCCAAAGATCGTAGTCGGTGGACCAGGTCTCCTCGGATCCCTTGACCACCTTGGCGGTGTAGACCACCGTCTTGTCGTTAGCGGACACGGTCCAGTCCTCGTCGCCACCCCACGGAATGGTCGGACAATCACCGTCCACCCCGGCCATCAGATCCACCGGTTCGCCACTCGGCTTTCCGTCCTCACCGAGCCCGATTCTGAAGAGGTGGTTGCGTCGGCCGTCCTTCCAGAAGTCCCAGTGGCGGACAAAGGTCTGGTCGAAGATCATCCCGGTGGTTTTCTCTTCGTCTGCGGCCTTCAACCGTTCGACGGTGCAGGGCACCGAGTCCTCACAGCCGGCAAAGACCTTGAGCCCCAGGTAGAGAGCCTGGGCGCCGGGACCGACTTTGAACGCTTCGATATCGAGGGGCAGATCGGTAACCTGTTCCGCCTCGCCTCCGTCGACCGCCATGCGCCAGACCTGGGACGACCCCGATCGAGCCGACAGGAAGTAGAGCGTACGGGAGTCGGCCCAGCGCGGACTCCAGTCGGACGAGGCGTGGGTCGTCAAACGGCGCACCACCGATCCATCGGTGGCGGCCAGCCAGAGGTTCCGCTCACCTCGGTTGGCTTCGAGATCCATGGTCGTCACCACAAAAGCGGCAACCGAACCATCGGGGGACGGCTGGGGATCGCCGAGGCGGTCCATGGCCACGAGATCGTGGACGTTGAAAGGGTGGGTTTCAGCGGCGGCGGTGACCGCACAGCAGGTAATCGCCAGCGCGATGGCGAGGCTCAGGGAAGATCGTTGCATCGGGAACCTCCGACCCGGGAAACCGGGCAGAGGATATGGTAGCGCAGCTTGCAGGATGCAGGATGCAACCCGACACCCTGTCAAGTCTTCAGTTACCTACTTGTGACCTGAAACCTGATCGCATCAGGTTTTCGGCACCCAGTCCTCGAGCCCACCGGATTCGAACCCGCCGGCGAAGAGGGCGCCGGACGAGCGGTCCACGACATCCTCGGCCGGGCCGACCTCGGCGGCGAGGATCTCCTCGACCAGCGGCTCCTGGGCGGCCTGACGCTCGACCGGAGCGGGTTCAGGATCGGGAGCCTCGATCAGGACGATTTCGGCGGTCGCGTCGGAAGGTTCGAAGGTGATGGTCTGGATCGACGCCAACCGTGGCGCCGACACCTCGTCGAACTTGGTCGGGCCCTGCAACATCCAGATGGAGCCGACACCGAGCGTCATGACGACTGCGGCGGCCGCTGCCATCCATCCGTATCCGCGCCGACGCGCGGGGAGCTGGAGATCGCTGAAGGTCGCCGCAACAGCCTCATCGACCGTAACAGCCGCGTCGCTGCCGAACTGCTCTTGCCACCATTCCCGGCAGACCGGGCAGGACTCACTGATGCTCTCGGCTTCGAAGGAGGCGGCATCGTCGAGCCGACCCAGTGCGAGGTCGAGTACCAGTCGTCCGTGGTCGGGGCAATTCGGGGAATTCATCATCATCTCCACCAATAAAGACGCAGGAAGGCCGGCGAGGTAACGCGAACTACTGGAAATCGGCCAGGCGCTCGCGGCGAGCGCCTGGCCGATTTCCGGGAAGATGGAATACGATGCAAGGATGAAGAGTCAGAACAACTCAATCGCCGTCATCACCGGTGCATCGAGCGGAATCGGCGCGGCCTCGGCGCTTGCCCTCGCCGCGGACGGTTGGCGGGTGGTTCTCGTGGCCCGGCGAGCCGGCCGGCTCGCCGAACTCGCCGCCACCATCACCGAATCGGGTAGAGAGGCCATGATCGAATCCCTCGACTGCGCCGACGGCGCCGCCGTCGATGCCATGGCCGGGAGGGTCCGCACCGCCTGGGGCTCGCCATCGCTCATCGTCAACTCGGCCGGAGCCGGAATCTGGCGCTTCCTCGAGGAAACCACCGCCCGAGAGATCGATTCCATGATCGGCGCACCCTACCTCGCCGCGGCTCACACCACCCGCGCTTTTATTGGCGACATGATTGCCGCGGGTCGTGGGCAACTGATCCACATCGGATCGCCCGCATCGGTCATCCCTTGGCCCGGCGCCACCGCTTACACCGCGACGCGCTGGGCGCTCCGTGGTTTGCACGAGGCCCTCCACCAGGATCTCAGAGGGACCGGTGTTTCGACTTCGCTGGCCTATTTCGGCGAAGTCTCGAGCGACTATTTCAAGGTCAACCCCGACTCCCATGAACACATCCCCAGCCTGGGCTCGTGGATCCCGGTGAGCACCCCGGAATCCTGCGCCGAGGTGATTCTCGGCATCGTCCGACGACCGCGACCGGTGGTCTACCACCCCTTCGCCCTGCGCCTCATGGCGTGGACCGCGACGCTCGCGCCGGCGCCGACGAGGTGGCTCATCGCGCAAACGGGAAGAAGACACGATAAATAGGCCGCGAAGACGCAAAGTACGCCAAGCATCACAATCCGACCGATCACATGGGTTGCTGGGCGGCTCACCGCCCAGCAACCCATGTGATCGTGATGCTTTGCGAACTTCGCACCTTCGCGGTTCAACCTCTCCCCGTGTATGCGCTACCCTTCAGCCATGGACAACGTCATCAAGTGCGGCTCGTGCGGCGCCGATCTCCCCGAACGGTCGACACTGTGTACATCGTGCGGTTGGGATCTGAGAAGCGCGATCGCGACCGAACCGAGGAGATCGATCCTCGGCCAGTTGGGCTCCGGCGGGTGGCGAGTCCTTCTTTACGGCGCGATCATCCTGTTGCCGATCCTCGGCTTCGCCCGGCTGCGTGACACCGGGCCCGGTCCGGATCTACCGACCACTCTTCGTTGGATGGCGACCGGCGACGACGGCCGCGCCGCGGAACTCATCACGATTCACCGCGCACACGAGATCGGCGCCGCCGTCTCCCGTTACGCGGTCCGCGAAACCGAACCCTTTGGCTTCGACGGCGAATGGCAGGAAGAACTCGCCCCCTACTCGACCATGAACATCCGCGGATGGATGCCGCTGGTCTTCTTCGGCGCCGACAGCGAATCGGCGCCGGCCTCGGTTCGGGAGTTCTACGAGGTTCGCGAGGTTGACGGTTGGGGCCGCGACTACGCGATTCAAACCCGGTTCATCGAACGCGGTGACAGCTGGATGAACGATCCCGAGATCGAAGCGGATCTCGAAGCCGGCCTCCAGGCGCGATTCCACACCGTCGATCGACCCGATCTCGGCAACGGCGACTGGCTGCGACTCGAGCTTGTTTCGGCCGGAAAGGATGGCGATCTCAATACCAGCGATGACCTTCGGTTCATCAGCTACAGCCTCATCGCCCGTCCCCTGCGGCTGGCGATCTCACCGGAGAAGGTGCTCAAGCAGCGGGAGCGCGACCTCACCATCGGACCGCAGTACTTCCGCCTCGAAGGCTCAGACTACGATTTCATCGACGCAAGGCTTCTCGCCGAGTACCGCTTGACCAGCCTGTATTGACGACGGGCAGAAACCGCAAGGGCGCAAGGAACGCAAGGAAAAGACTGGTACCACCCGAGCAGCTCACTGCTCGGGTGGTACGAGGATTCTCGTTGTCGTGCTACGGCTCCGAATTCTCGAATTCCCGTCAAAGAATCGCCCCCGCGTACCTGTGCGATGGGTCAACTGCGATGGTCTTAGCAATCCTGGCGGCCTTCGCGGTGAATATGCGATGGCGCGATGGGTCATCATGTGATGGCCCTTGCGATGATCTTGGCGTTCCTTGCGTCCTTGCGGTGAAACTGCGATGTGTCCCTGGCGTCCTGGCGGTTCTCTTCCTCAGCCGAGGTTGGCCGCCCATGGCGGCTTGGCGGCGAGATCGTCCTGCAGCGCCCTGACCGCCAGCGGTCCTCGGCGCAGGGTGGCCACCGCCTCGGCGGCGGCGTAGGCGCCGGGGATCGTCGTGAAGTAGGGCACGTTGGCGTCCAGCGCCGCCCGGCGGATCGAGGGTGCATCGCGGGCCGCCTTGCGGCCGGCGGCTGTGTTGACCACGATATCGATCCCGCCTTCGGCCAGAAGATGGGGGATATCAGGATCACCCTGACCCACTTTGAAGACCGTCCGTACCTCGGGGTAGCCCGCATCGTGGAGCATTTTCGCGGTTCCCTCGGTGGCGAGAAGCTCGAAACCGAGTTCCTCGAAGCGGGCAGCCAGAGCCGGCAGGCGTGTCTTGTCGCGATCGGCGAATGAGAGCAGCACCTTGCCGCCCTGGGGCAGCCGCCATCCGGCGGCGAGAGCGGCCTTGGCAAAAGCCTCGCCGAAGGTACGGCCGCGACCCATGACTTCGCCGGTGGAGCGCATCTCGGGACCGGGCAGCGGGTCGACCCCCGGAAACCGCTCGAAGGGAAAGACCGGGAGTTTGACCGCCACCTCCGATGGCACACCATCGTGGACCCCGAGTTCGGCAAGACTCGCTCCGGCGCAGACCCTGGCGGCGAGTTCGGCCCAGGGAGTCCCGGTAGCGCGGGCGAGGAACGGCACCGTCCGCGACGCTCGGGGGTTGACCTCGATGAGGTAGACCACGCCCTCCTGGATGGCGAACTGAACATTCATCAGACCACGCACACCGAGGGCGAGGGCGAGAAGCCTGACCTGGCGCCTGAGCTCGGCCTGGAGTTCGAGGGGCAGGCTCACCGGCGGGGTCACGGCGCCCGAATCACCCGAGTGGACACCGGCTTCTTCGATGTGCTCCATGATGCCGCAGATGACCACCCGCTCACCATCGGCCACCGCGTCGACGTCGACTTCCCAGGCCTGTTCGAGAAAGTGGTCGAGGAGGACCGGTCGGTCGGGATCGACGGCGGCCGCGCGCCCGAGATACTCGGCGAGCTCATCGGGACCGTAGACGATTTCCATGGCGCGACCGCCGAGAACATAGGACGGCCTCACCAAGAGCGGATATCCGAGCTCTTCACCGGCGGCATCGGCCTGGTCGGCGGATGAGATCATTCTGCCCGGCGGCTGGCGCAGACCGAGGTCCCGCAGCAGCTCCGAAAAACGACCCCGGTCCTCCGCCCGATCGATGGCGTCACGGGGCGTACCCCAAATCGGCACCTCGTATTTCTCGAGATCTTCCGCGAGCTTGAGCGGGGTCTGGCCTCCGAGCTGGACGATGACGCCCACGGGGCGTTCGGCGGCGCAGATGTCGAGCACGTCTTCGATGTGGAGAGGATCGAAGTGGAGTCGATCGACGGCGTCGTAATCGGTGGATACGGTCTCGGGATTGCAATTGACCATCACCGCTTCAAAGCCCTCGGAGCGGATCCCGGCCACCGCCTCGACACAGCAGGCATCGAACTCGATCCCCTGGCCGATCCGCACCGGACCTCCACCGAGGATGACAACCGATCGCCGCGCCGCGGGCTGCTCGTCGCGGTCGCCAAAGCTGCCGTAGAGATATGGTGTTCGGGCCTCGAACTCGGCGGCGCAGGTGTCGACCCGGCGCCGGATCCGGCGCAGCCCGAGATCGAGTCGACGCTGTCTTTCGGTCTCGGGATCGGTTCCCTGAAGCCGCGCGAGTTGACTGTCGGCAAAGCCGAGCCGTTTGGCTGCGGCGCGGGTCGGCCCATCGAGTTGCGGGTCCCGCAATACGGTCTCGGCCGCCACCAACCCACCGATCCGGCGCAGGAACCAGGGATCGACGGCGGTGATCCCGATGAGGCGTTCGTCGGTCCAGCCGCGGCGCAGGCCCTCGGCGAGTTCCCACAACCTCTCGGGAGAGGGTATGGCGAGCCGAAACGCAAGACCATCGTCGTTGACCGCCTGGAGATCGGCCGGCGCATCGAGGGAATCGCGATCGATCTCGAGCGAGCGGATCGCCTTGAGCAGGGCCTCCTCGAAGGACCGTCCCATGGCGGCGACCTCGCCGACCGCCTTCATTGCGGTGCCGAGGACTGGCTCCGAGCCGGGGAACTTCTCGAAGGCAAAACGAGGGATCTTGACGACAACATAGTCGAGCGCGGGCTCGAAACTGGCCGGGGTCGTGCCCGTGATGTCGTTGGAAATCTCGTCGAGCCGGCGTCCGAGGGCAACCTTGGCCGCGATCCTGGCGATGGGGAAACCTGTCGCCTTGGACGCCAGCGCCGATGACCGCGAGACCCGAGGGTTCATTTCGATGATCGCGTAGCGACCATCCTCGGGGTTGACCGCGAACTGGACATTGGCGCCGCCGGTGGCGACACCGACCGCATCGAGGACACCGCGGGCGGCGTCGCGCAATACCTGGTACTCGCGATCGGTGAGGGTCTGAGCCGGGGCGACGGTGATGGAGTCGCCGGTGTGGACCCCCATGGGATCGACGTTCTCGATGGAGCAGACGACGACAAAAGTGCCCGCCGAGTCGCGCATGACCTCGAGCTCGAACTCTTTCCAACCGATCACCGAAGTCTCCACCAGCACCTGGTTGGTCGGTGAGGCGTCGAGACCGTGCCTTAGAAGCTCGACAAAGGAATCGCGATTGTCAGCGGAGCCTCCTCCCCACCCACCCAGGGTGAACGAGGGACGGAGAATGGCGGGAAGGCCGATGGTCTCGAGCGCCGCCAATCCTTCTTCGATCGAGGTCACGGTGATTGCCGGCAGCACCGGCAGACCGGCCTCGGTCATGGCCTGACGGAATTCTTCTCGATCCTCAGCCAGCCTGATCGACCGAACCGAGGCGCCGAGGAGCTTGATGCCGAGCCGTTCGAGCACACCCGCCTCTTCGAGCTCCACCGCCAGATTGAGAGCGGTCTGGCCGCCGAGGGTCGGGATGAGCGCATCGGGCCGCTCGCGTTCGAGCACCGCGGTGACCGATTGCAGGGTCAGTGGTTCGACATAGCTCCGATGGGCGAGACGGACGTCGGTCATGACCGTGGCCGGGTTGGAGTTCACCAACACGACCCGACAACCCTCCTCGCGCAGGGCCTTGACACCCTGAACACCGGAGTAATCGAACTCGCAGGCCTGACCGATCCGGATCGGCCCGGCGCCGAGGATGCAGACCGACTCGGGGATGGCGGGCCGGCTCATGACTGTGTCTCCCGACAACGTTCGCCAAATCTGGTAAAGAGCCCAACGGCATCGTTGGGACCCGGGGCCGCCTCGGGATGGAACTGGACCGCTTCGACCCCGACTCTCGGCAGGGCGAGGCCCTCGAGAGTGCCATCGGTGAGATTGATATGCGTCACTTCGACCTCGCGCGGCAGCGACGACTCCTCCACCGCATAGTTGTGATTCTGCGAGGTCACCAGAACACTGCCGGTGGCAAGCTCACGCACCGGGTGGTTTCCGCCGTGATGGCCGTAAGGCAGTTTGACCGTGCGGCCGCCGAGGGTCAGTCCGAGGAGCTGACAACCCAGACAGATGCCGAGGATCGGGATCTTCCCGATCAGACCATCGATGAGTTCTCTGGCGCCGACCACCGCCGCAGGGTCGCCGGGGCCATTGGACAGCACCACGCCGGCGTAGTCACCGTTGAGCACCTCGCGCGCGGATACCGACGGCGGCAAGACCCGTACCCGCAGGCCCTCGGCAACCAGACGCCGGAGGATGGAGCGCTTGACACCGAAATCGATGACCGCCACCGGCGGTCGATCGATCGATCCCATCGCCGGCTCGGCTTCGGACGGAGACCTCCAGGGTCCCCGATCCCAGGCATAGGCCTCGCCGCACGCGACTTCGCGAGCAAGATCGCAACCGTCTGTGCCCCGCGCCGTGCGTGCTCGTTCGACGAGCGCCTCCACCGCTGTGCCGTCGGTGGCGATCACCCCGGGCACGGCGCCGGCGGTGCGGATGTGGCGAACGATGGCGCGGACATCAAAGCCCCAACCGACGGTGACACCGAGCCTGGCGAGCCAATCCTCGGCGTCTTCTTCGGATCGCCACGAGGACGCCTCCAAATCGAGGTCCTGGACGATGAGCGCCCGCGCCCAGACCCGGTCGGACTCGGCATCGAGAGCGTTGACCCCGACCTGTCCGACATGGGATGTCGTGAGGCAGAGGATCTGACCGTGGTACGAGGGATCGGTGAGCATCTCCTGGTAGCCGGTCATCGCGGTGTTGAAAACGACCTCGCCGTCGATGATCGACGACGCCCCGGCGGCAAAGCCGGAGAACACAGTTCCGTCCGCGAGAACGAGGTGGGCAGGCCGTGGGCTGTCGAGCAATCGGGGAAGAGAGGAGTTTTTCACCATTCTGAGGCCGGAGCTTAGCACGGCTTTGGTGAAGATTTCCGCCCGCTCGATGAGGGCGGGTCCACCCGAGGGAAGCGGGCTCGCGTATCCTTGGACCACATGAGCGTATCCAACGACGCATCCGCCTGGGAGGCCACAGCCGTGCTGGTTCGTCGGTCGCGCGCGGGGGACGAAACTGCGTTCGCCGAGTTGCTCCAGACCCACCGCGCCGCCATCACCTCGACGCTGGTGGCATGTGGAGTGCGCCAACCCGAGACCGCCCAGGATCTTGCCCAGGATGTCGCCCTCAAAGCATGGGCCAGCCTTTCGAACCTCAAGGATCCACGGACATTCAAGGCGTGGGTGCGGCGGATTGCAGCCAACGCGGCGCGGGATCACCTCAGGCGAATGGCGGTCCGCAAGGAGGACGAACTCGATGCCGCCCTGCATGTGGAATCCGACGATGATCCCCATATGCAGGCCGAGCGCATCGCCGAGATTCGGTTGATGATGACCATCCTCGACAACGAGGACCCCGAGGTCGTCGGACTCCTCATGGCCAAGGCCGACGGCGAGAGCATCGAGAGCATGGCCGACCGGCTCTCACTCAGCGAGGGCGCACTCAAGATGCGGCTCATGCGGGCCCGAAAACGGTTGCGGCAGCGGCTCGAGGAGCTTCGGCTGGGAAAGTGACCAAGAGGACGGCAAGACAGCGCTGAGGCGCGACGATGCATTCGAATACGATATTCTCCCCCAATGCCTCCCTCTCGTCTGGTAGCCAAGATCGGTCTTTTTCTTGGAGCCACGCTGTTCGCTCTGGCGCTGTCGGAGTTCGTGGTGAGAATCGTCCGCGATCCACGACCGTTGGAACTTCAGGAACAACGCCTTGCGTTTCCGACCTATTACCCCCTCGCTGAGGCGGGCCTCTTCGCCCGAGACGGCGACAGTGAATTGCGGTATCGGCTCACCCCGGGGTTCGAGATGGAACTCCGCGACAACCTCTATCGGATCAACAGTCTCGGTTTTCGGGGCCACGAGCAAACTTCCTGGGGCCACCCCGAAACCAGACGGGTGGTTCTGCTCGGCGACTCCTACGCATTCGGACTCGGGGTCGATCAGGACGAAACCCCGGCTGCTCAGCTCGAGGCACGACTCCAGGGGGCCTGCGGTTCGGTCGCGGTTCTCAATCTCGGCATTCCCGGATACCACACCGGTCAGGAATCGGCCCTCGCGGAGCGGGTCGGTTTCGATCTCGATCCGAATCTGATGGTGCTTCTCTATTACGCCAACGACGAGACAACCGCAGCGTTTCAATACGACCCTACAACCAGGGTGTTGTACGGCGACGCATTGCCGGTGCCCTACTGGCTCAAGGGACCGCTCGCCCACTCGGCCGCCTACCGCTGGCTTGCGCGCGCCAAGGTCGGACGGATGCGCGAGAGGGGTGATTTATCGGCCATGGGTGATCGCCACTGGCCGGTGACTCAATCGCGGCTCGAGTCACTGTTCCGGGCCTGCGCCAACCGCGGCGTCCCCCTGGTGCTGGCGAACCTTCCGATGCTCTTGAGTTCGGAGGCCCTACAGCGCCCCGACTGGACCGGTCATCGGAACTACGAGAGAGTCGCCGACCTCGCCGAGAGGCACGAGGTCCCTTGGGTCGATCTCCGGTCGGTTCTTCTCGCCGAGGCTCAGTCGCCCGATGATCCGTTTTTTGAACGAATCGTCATCTCGGTCGAACCACCGCGGGACCACCATCTCAATCCCGCCGGATACGCCCTGGTCGCGGATGCGATCGCCGAGACGCTGATTTCAGGGGATCTGCTTGGGTGTCCTCAGGAGCATTGATCGCCGGATTCACGCTCGTTCAGCTCCTCGGACGCCACCAGGGCTCGAGGCGTTTGCACAAGACGTCCCATGCGGCATCGGTATCGACGATGGCATCGCCGCCGAGCTTGACGAGCATTTCATCGGCGAGGATCAGCGCCAGCATGGACTCCACGATGACCGGCGCGGCGCCGATTGCCGTGACATCGGAGCGCTCCCACACCGTCGCCCCCGCTTCCCCGGTCGTCAGGTCGACCGACGCCAGGCCCTTGCGCAGGGTTGAAATGGGTTTGAAGTAGGCCCTGGCAACCACATCCTCGCCGTTGGTCACGCCGCCTTCGAGCCCACCGGCACGGTTGCTGTCCCGGCGCAGTGCGCCTTCCTCGACATGGATCGCATCGTGGGCCTGGGAACCCAGGCACCCCGCGACCTCGATCCCGGCGCCGATGGCAGCGGCCTTGACCGAGTGGATGCTGACGAGAGCATGGACGATCTGTCCGTCGAGCTTGCGGTCCCAATGGGTGTGCGAGCCGAGCCCCGGGGGCAGTCCGCGAACCACCCCACCGACCACGCCACCCATGGTGTCGCCATCCTGACGCGCAGCTCGAACCGCCTCGACCAGCGCCTCTTCGCGATCCGGAAAGGGCGTGACCAGGGGCGAGTCAAAATCGACCTCGGCGAGTCCATCCCAGGTCGGCGGACCTTCGGTCACCACGTGCGGCCCGAGCTGGAGCACCGCCGAACGCTGGGCGATCCCGAAACGCGAGAGCAGCTGGGCGCAGACCGCGCCCGCCATGACCCGCGCCCCGGTCTCCCGCGCCGAGGCTCGCTCGAGCACATTGCGCATGTCGTCGAGTTGGTCCGTCGCCGCGCCACCGGAGTAGTCGGCGTGCCCGGGGCGCGGCCGGGTCACGGCGCGGCTTTGGGCCTGCTCTCGATCAAACGCCCAGGGGTCCATGACCTCTGACCAGTTTTTCCAATCACGGTTTTCCAGCTCGAGCACGAGCGGGCCGCCCATGGTCCGGCCGTTCCGCAGACCGCCGGTGATGACGACCTCGTCCCGCTCGATGCGTTGGCGACCGCCACGGCCGAAACCGTGTTGCCGACGTTTGAGCCACGAGTTGATGAATGCCTCATCGAGCTCCAGACCCGCCGGGAGCCCTTCGAGGACCGCCGTGAGCCGTGGCCCGTGGGACTCCCCACCGGTGAGAAAACGAAGCCGCCTCATACCCGACCATCCCGGAAATCCAGGTCAAATGAAACCATGAATCAGTTATACGCGGTCCCGCCCAAACCGCCAAGATCGCGCTCCTTCGATCTCTGCTATGATCGCCTCGCGCCATGGCTGAACGACTTCGGTTTTCCACAATTCTGATTGTGGGGTGCGCATCGGCGGTCACCCTCATCCCATCCCATGCCGCGGCGCAGCATCAGAGACTCACTCTCCTTCACACATCCGATCTCCACGGCAACGTGCTCCCCTGGGACGATTTTCAGAATCAGCCCTCCGATGGTTCGCTGGCCCAGGTTTCGGCCCTCGTCACTCAGATTCGAGATGAGGTCGACCACCCGGTTTTCGTTTTCGATTCCGGCGACACCATCCAAGGAACCCCTTTTGAACAGTTCCCCCATGTGCGCTGGTCCGAGCCGAGCCCGACCATCGCGGCCATGAATCACATCGGCTACGACGCCATGGCGGTGGGCAACCACGAGTTTAATTTCGGACTCGATGTCCTGCGCCGGGCCGAACGCCAGGCCGATTTTCCCTTTCTCTCCGCCAACACCATCAACGAGAACGACGGTCAGCCGGCCTTCCCGGCGCACATGGTTCTCACTGCCGGTGATCTTCGGGTGGGGGTCGTCGGACTCGTGACCCCGAACATCCCCGGCTGGGAACGCCCTGAACACTATCGCGGCCTCGTTTTTGAACCAATGGACGAAATCGCCCACGAACAAGTACGGATTCTCCGCCAGGACGAGGGCTGCGATCTCGTGATTCTCCTTGCCCACACTGGTTTCGAATACGATTTCGACGACGGATCCTCCACCGGCAACGAGTTCGAGGATTTTGCCTCCCGGTTGGCGAAAATTCCGGGTGTCGACCTCATCCTCACCGGTCATACCCACAAAGACATCCCACCCCGTGAGCTCGACGGCGCCATCGTGTCGCAGCCCCGGGCGCGGGCCCGAATGCTCACCCGGATCGATCTCGAACTCGAGCGGGAAGACGACAACTGGACCATCGCCTCGTGGGAAGGGAACAATCTGCCTCTCAAATCAATCACACCGGACCCGGAGATCCAGCAGACCATGGCCGGACTGCACCAACGAGTGGTGGCGGCGCTCGAAGGGCCCGTCGGCACGGTGAGCGACCCGGTCAGTGTGGCGGGATGCCGCCTCGGGGACTGCGCCGCGCTCGATCTCATCCACCAGGTTCAGCTCGCGGCTTCGGACGCGGATGTGTCTCTCGCTTCGCTGCTCACCGATCGCACACCGGATCTCCCCGCCGGAGCCGTGACCTGGCGTTGGATCTACGCCTTTTACGTCTATCCCAATACCCTGGTGAAGGTTGCGGTCACGGGCGCCGAGATCAAGGACGTCTTGGAACACGCCGCCCGGTACTACAGTGGTCTCGACTGCAACTCGACCGGCGGTTGTACGCTATTGACAGACCCCTTGGTTCCGCACTACAACGTGGACTCAATGGCGGGGGTATCTTATCGCGTGGATCCGACCCAACCTACGGGTCACCGGGTGCGTGATCTGCGCATCCGGGGTCGCGCCATCGATCTTCATCAGAGATTCACACTCGTTTGTAATAACTATCGCGCCGCCGGTGGTGGCGGTTACCCGCACCTCGCGGATGCCGACCCCGTCTGGCGATCTTCGGATGAGATGACCGACCTCATCGGTGATTTCATCAAGAGTTCCGGTGCCTGGCAACCGGAGGTTGACAACAATTGGTGGATTGGACCCGCCTTGACGGCGGAACGAGCTCAAGCGGCAACTCCATGACGGGGAGCCGACAATATTTTTCGGTTTTATGAGGCAGGAAGGAAGGAGAGTGGTATGAGAGGTCATCGATTGATTATTGGATGCGTGGTGTTGGCACTCGTGGTGCTGGCGCCGCAGACCCTCCTGGCGCAAGGAAGCGCGTCAAAGGGGCAGATTTTCGGCACCGCCACCGACCCTGAGGGCTCGGTGATGCCGGGTGTGACAGTCGAAGCGAAGAATACCGACAGCGGTTTCTCCCGCAGTGCGGTCTCGGATGCGAGCGGTTTCTACCGCATGGATCAGATTCCGGTGGGCAACTACGAAGTTAGAGCCACTCTCTCCGGCTTCCAGACCCAGATCTTCCGCGATGCCTATGTCGGTCTCGGATCATCGTTGCGGATGGACTTCGCCATGGCCCTCTCCGCCATCGAGGAGGAGATCGTGGTCACGGCCGAAGCCCCGGTGGTGGAAACCACCAACCCCAACGCGTCCGCCTCGGTCAGTGACGAGCAGATCGCCAACCTGCCGCTCAACGGCCGCGACTTCACCGATTTCGCGCTGTTGACCCCAGGTGCGACTTATGGCGACACCAACGCTGTTCAGGGCGCCCGCGGAGGCCTGAATGTCGGCGCCCGCGCGATCCAGAACTCGTTCAACATCGACGGCGCCAACAACCAGTCGAGCTTCTTTGGTGAGGAGCGCGGCGGCACCCGTCCGCCCTTCACCTTCTCGCAGGCCGCGATCAAAGAACTCCAGGTCGTCAAATCCGACTACGGCACCCAGTTCAGTTCCTCGGGCGCGGTCATCAATGCGATCACCAAGTCCGGAACAAACTCCTTCCGCGGCGAGCTCTGGACCTACTACACCAACGACAGCATGGTCAGCGCCACCGCCGGCAACGACCAGGTCGATTCCCGCGAACCGAACGAACAGTCACAGCTCCAGTACGGTTTCGCCATCGGCGGCCCCATCATCCGCGACAAGCTGCATTTCTTCGCCTCGGTGGACGCCCAGGACTACAAGATTCCAATGTTCGTCAACTTCGATGACTTTCCTTTCAACCGCATGGCCGACTGGGAAGCCCTCACCGGACTCGACTTCGCGACAGAGACCGGCGGGCAGACGACTCCCAACGACTTCGGCGAGATCGGGACTACCAACGACGCGCTGGTCTTCCTCGTCAAGCTCGACTGGCAGCTCGGCGCCGACAACCTCCTGACCATCCGTGACAACTATTCCACCCAGGAAGGCAAGAACCTGACCTCGGGCTATGACAACACCGGCCTTTCCAACAACGGTCTCGAAGAGAACAGCTTCAACTCGCTGGTCGTGTCACTCAACTCGGTGATCTCGGACACCATCTTCAACGAAGCCTATTTCCAGTGGTCGGTGGAGGAACGCCCCCGCACCGCCAACAACACCACCATCCCCGAAGCCGGGATCTATCCCTATCTCGCATCCTGGGGTCAAAACCAGTTCCTGCCCAATTTCTTGGATGAGAACCGGATCCAGCTCATCGACAACATGACCTTCTACTCCGGGAAACACTCCTTCAAGGTCGGTGTCAATCTTGATTTCGTCAACTTTGACGATGGTTTCTTCCGCTACGGCACCGGCTCCTACTCCTACAACGAGTGGGAAGGCGAAGAAGAGGGTTTCCTCGACGGCGGGACCCCGTACTCCTACACCCAGAGCTTCTCGGACTACGACGGTCAGGTGAAGTTCGACAACAACTACTACGCGGTCTATTTCCAAGATGAATGGCGGGCGACCCCGAGCTTCACGCTGACCTATGGTCTGCGGTATGAGTTCCAACAGCACGACCAACCCAAGGAGACCAACCCTCTCTATCCACTCACCGGTCAGATCCCCCAGGACAAGAACAACTTCGCACCGCGCGTCGGCTTTGCCTGGGATATCAACGGTGACGGCAAATCGGTGCTGCGCGGCGGCATCGGGATGTTCTACGACAACACTCCGACCCTGCTCGACGCCAACGCCCTGCTCACCAACGGCATCCGCGTGGTCCGCTACTCGGCTTATTGTTTTTGGGATGATAACTGCCCGGTCTGGCCCGGCACCTGGAACACTCCCGCGGATGCCGGAGATGCGGCCAGACCCGACATCTTTGTCTATGACCCGTCCTTCGAAAACCCCGAGACCCTGCGGTTCTCCCTCGGTTACGAGCGCGAGCTCGTGCGCAACTTCTCCCTCGGGATCAACGTAATCTGGCAGGACACCAAAAAGCTCCAGCGCAAATGGGACCAGAACATCGCCCCCGACGGCGGAACCACCCCCGCCGGTCGCCCGACCTATGTCGACGGCGAGGAATATGACGACTTCGACCAGATCATCCAGTTCTTCTCCGATGCCAAGCAGGAGTATCGCTCGGTCATCCTCCACGGTCAGAAGCGCTTTGCCGACCGCTGGTTCCTCGACTTCTCCTACACCTGGTCTTCCTCCAAGGACCACGACTCCAACGAGCGTTCGGTCTCGTCCTCGGGCGACTTTCCCCAGGACCAATTCGATCTCTCCTACAGCTGGGGCTACTCGAACTTCGACGCGACTCACAAGTTCGTCACCAACTTCGGCTGGCAGCTGCCCGCCAACTTCATGATTTCGGGTATCGCCACTTGGCGGAGCGGCTTCCCGTACTCGGCCAATGACGGCAACGACAACAACGGCGACGGTTACCGCAACGAGACCGCCCAGGTCGAGGTTTCGCCCGGTGTCTTCGAGCAGTTTGATCGCAACACCGAGCGCCAGGATGCCTTCACCACCGTCGATCTGCGTTTGAGCTGGACCGCCAACCTCGGCAAGAGCATGCAGCTCGAGCTCATCGGCGAGGTTTTCAACCTCTTCAACAGCTCGAACTGGCTCACCAACAACTTCCGCTACACCGACGATGACTTCGGTCTGAATAACCTTCCGGGTGACCCCCGGACCTTCCAGATCGGCGCCAAGTTCCGCTTCTAGAGTCCACTCCGATCATCAACCCAGGGGCCCCTTCGGGGGCCCCTTCTTTTGTAGGGATTGGGTGACGAAACGTCACCCAATCCCTACAAAAGGCGCGAAGAACGGTGATCGCCCCGACATCGGCCCCGGCGCCGGAGCAGCGTTCCGAGCCGAGGCCGAGGCCGACCAAAATACGCAGAAAACCCCGCCCCATCGGGGTGCCGGGTACGCCATTGTGCCGGTGCCACCACCCGGCTCCGCCCCGCGCCCCGCACAATGGCGCTACCGGGCTCCCTCGGGGAGCGCGCCGCATCCTGGTTCTCCCGGCTACGAGGCAGGCCGTCGGCGCGCCATCGGCGTGGTCGCAGCCCCCTCAATCAACCCACGCGCGACCACGCCGATGGTGCGACGCTGGGTCGCCGGGACGCCAATGCGTCACGGCGGCCCAGAAGGCCGGTGTCGAGGGCATGGTCCGGAACAACGGCAGCGACCTGACCCGTGTCACGACGACCCGGACGGCGTACCGTGCACCGAACGACCGATCCAACGGCTTCGACACGTCGACAACGCGACTCGAGGCACGCAGGAAAACCGCCCCCCTTCGGGGTGCCGGGCATGGCTTTGTGCCAGAAGAACCTCACGGCGATGGGTCGCGCCCCGCACAAGGTCCATGCCGGGCTCCCTCGGGGAGCGCGATGCGGTCTGCTCTCCCGGCAACGAGGCAGGCCGCCGGCGCGCCATCGGCGTGGTCGCAGCCCCCTCAATCAACCCACGCGCGACCACGCCGATGGTGCGACGCTGGGTCGCCGGGACGCCAATGCGTCACGGCGGCCCAGAAGGCCGGGGTCGAGGGCATGGTCCGGAACAACGGCAGCGACCTTACCCGTGTCCGTACCCGTACCCGTCCCCGTGCCCGAAACCGCCACGCCACCGTCGACAGCCAGGATGGCTGTCGCTACACCATCCCAAACGCCCGCGGTGTAGCGATAGGCTTCCAGCCTGTCGACGATAGCGACCGTATCCGCGACGGCCGCTGAGCACGCGGAAAACCCCGCCCCATCGGGGTGCCGGGCATGGCTTTGTGCCAGAAGAACCTCACGGCGATGGGTCGCGCCCCGCACAAGGTCCATGCCGGGCTCCCTCGGGGAGCGCGATGCGGTCTGCTCTCCCGGCAACGAGGCAGGCCGCCGGCGCGCCATCGGCGTGGTCGCAGCCCCCTCAATCAACCCACGCGCGACCACGCCGATGGTGCGACGCTGGGTCGCCGGGACGCCAATGCGTCACGGCGGCCCAGAAGGCCGACGCCGAAAGAACCCGCCCCGGGGCAGCGGCAAATTCAGCGTCGAGGGCGGGATCCGGGGCAGCGGCAGGATTCAGCGACCATCAACATCAATCAGCGATCGCGTCCCCCTCTGAACCTAAAAATACGCCGCCGGTTTGAACCGGCGGCGTTGAATCATTCGATTCCTACGATCATTCTTCGCCGATCACGCTGATTCCACATCCCGCAGTCGCCGGTCTCGAAGCTGTCCGAGAAAAGCATACTCATTCCATCGCAGGGCATGGCGCCCTCGACGACCACATCATCGATGTTCCAGCCGCAGTAATTCCAACTGCTGTCCGTTGCCCCGTAGGTCCATCGGATTTGTACCTGGTCGTGGCCGACCGCCTGCGGCAGCTCGACCACATGTTCGACCCACGCCGTGTCATCGATGGTGGTGCCGTCGTTCTCCCACACCGTCTGCCAGCTCGCCCCGCCATCGGTGGACAGCCGGATTCTGGCGTTGTCATAGGTATCCGTTTCGACGCCGAGCCAGCGCTGGAAGCGGAGCTGAGCCGAAGTCGCGTCCGCGAGATCGAGCACCGGTGTGGTGAGTTTGATCTCGTTGTCCGAGGCATTTGCGGGCGCGTCGCCTGCGAGGTTGACGCCATAGACGTTCGGCCCGGTGAATCCTGCCGTCGGGTCGGGACCACCATAGCCATCCTGACCCTGGCCGGTGGGAACGCCATAGGCCCAACCGGTGGTCGGGAACCCACCGTTGTCGATGGTCCATCCGGGATCGGAATCGAAGTTCTCACTGAAGAAGGTCCCCCAGCCGGCCGTGTCCACCCCATAGAAGGCCCCGCCGTTGGTGTCACGGCTCGTGTTTCCGAGGGCATCCGCGGTTCTCACTTCGAAGCGATAATGGTCGTGCACGGATCGACGCCCTCGATGGTGATCTCGTGATCGGTAGTCAAGGTGGGATCGCTGAGAACCGTTGCGGGCGGATTCGTGGCTCCGTAGACCACAACGGTCGTGCCCGGTTCATCGGTGTTGAAACTGAAGGTCAGCGATGATTCGGTCGCCGTCGCCTGCACCCCGGAGATGGCCGGACCCTGGCAGTCGATCCCCGCCGTCGCGGTTCGCGGGATGTTGCTTCCCCCGGCGCCGTCATCGACATCGAGATAGGTCGCGACGAGGGTGTCGCCGTGGCCGACCGCAAGATCGGTGCCGAGGACTGCCGTACCGACAAAGATATTGCGATCGGCCGCAATCTCGGTGAGAGTCACCACCGTCGATGCCCCACCAACCGACAGCTCGGCGGTGGTCGAGTCGATGGCGAGCACGCTCGAATCCGGGATATTGCTGTCGGCCACTCGCACCGTCACCGTGTCGCCGCAGGCAAAGACACCGCCGTCGAGCGAGACCCGGCCCGCCTCACGAGCGGCGAGCTCAAAGGAGGTCGGGATGAGGTTCTAGGCCGTGGATGTGGCAACGAGTCGGATCACCCGTGACCGCCGCGGTCACAACGCCGTTGGCGTCGATCAGGCCCGAACCGAGGACGTTGACGCCCCCGGCGTCGTCGTAGAACGAGACGATGGCGCCACCGGCCTTGGCGTAGGGAGCTCCCGCCACCTTGACGGTGAGGGTCGCGGCGCCGCCGCACACGCTGAAGTCGTCGGGCTCGTCGGGCGCGATTGCCGGCTGTGTACGCATCCAGGTGGTGCACGAGCCGAAGAGAACCGACTGCTCCACCCACTTGTTGCCCTCGGAGGAGTCGCCGTCGCCCCAGAGATCCATCACGACCTGCTTGCCCGTCATATGTTGGCCGCCGGTTGTGAAGGCGGTTTCGAGGCGGACCGCATCGACGATGCCTCGTTGAGCGTCGCACGGCGGCACCCACGACTCGGTGGTGGTTCCGCCCTCAAAACTGACCGCCCCGCCGGCATCGCTGCGCAGCCACGCCTCGCCGAAGCACTCATTGAGGGTGAACTCTCCGTTGTTGCAGGCCACCGACCAGATCGTCGGCAACATTTCCGAGTTGGTGAGATTGTGCGCGTCTGTGGTGTCGAAACCCGTGGTGACCCAGCCACCGCTCCAGCCATGACCAATATAGAGGCCGAGGCTCCGGCCCTCGTTGACCGCCGCGGACACTTGCCCGGCAGTGGCGCTGGAGTGATAGATCTGGTCGAACTCGTTGTAGGTGTATGCCGGCTCCATGAGATCGTCACGCAGCAGCTCGATGCGCTCCCAGTCGGCCAGTCCGGTCCCACCTTCGTCATCCGACCCGATGCCGAATCCCTTCGGGTACCATGCGCCGGCCGATCCTGTTTCCGGCGTTCTGCTCGTAATCGAGGATCTTCGCCACCTGAACAGTCACCTGATCCCCGTTCACCGCGGAGATCCGGGAGATGGCCGCATCAGCCCGGTTATCGGCGCCCTCGAGCTTGGTGTAGCAAGCATCGCACGGTGATTGCTGGCCGTTGACGCCGGTCAAGGTCGGAATCTGTTGCGAGTCTCCGACAAGGATGATCCATGCCAGCCCCTCGGGCGCATCGTAGACGGATTGAATATAGGCCTTGATCGAGGAGGTGGTGGTTCCGGTCACCGAGGTGGGAACGACCATGGTCGGATAGCCGACCAGGGTCTCCCACTCGGCCAGCGGCGCCACCTCATCGACAAAATCGTCGTCGGCGATGATCAGGAGCCGTCCGGTTTCGACAAACGGCAATGTTCGGCTCCGGTAGGAATCGAAGTTGATGCTGCTGAACCGGGCAACCGAGTCAAACAGGCCGCTCAACGGTCGGTCCGGCCCGAGTCGGGGGTTGTCGGCCTCGGCGCTGGCAACCACCCGGAACCAGGCTTCCTCGACCACCACGAGAGTGTTGGTCTCGGGCCGCCAATGGGCGGCGGGGAATCGCAACGCGGATCCCCTGAGAGGTCCGGCGATATGCGGCCGGTCCACCCAGACATCCGCGGCCGGAAATCTGGCGGCGTTCAGGTAGACCTTCTCGTCAAAGACCCACGGCACGCTGTCCGGATCGATGGTGCGATCAAAATGCCCCTTGGAGGGCGCGACGCCGACGAGGCCGTGGCTCTCAAGTCCGATCTCGCGAAGCTTGATGTTGACCAACTCGAGGGTGACCCCACCAGTCCGGCCGAGCAGGTATTCACCACTCAGATACGGCAACGAGGGCAGACCCCGATCCATGAGGTTGTGGCCTCCCGGCACCTGGACCACCGCCCAGTCGGCACCGTCGATCTCGACGCGGTCGAGCCGCACTTCCGAGACCTGGAGATGAACGATCGAATTTCCTCCAGCCTCGAATTCAAGACCGGTCGTGGTCGGTGCCAGGGAGATGATCTCCGCGGCTCCCGCAACAGTCCAAGCACCGAGCACGACGAGTCCAGCAAACACCAACGTCATCGATCGTTTCATCCAGTCCTCCGGGAACAACAATTCGAACCGACCTACGGTACCACTCAAGTCCTTTGATGACAATAAATTAAGATGGCGTCTCAACTAAATGAAGACCCAATACGGATCGATCCGGCTCGACCCCGTGTACCATGACGCCATGGTCAGACTTGAATTGAAATCAGCACACGGCGACTACCTGGCGGTGGTGGGACCGGGGAGCCTCGACCGGATCGCCGAGGTCTTCGAGCAAGAATGTCTCGCCCTGCCGCGCTCCATCGTCACCGACACAACGGTTGGGCCTCTCCACGGTCGTCGGCCGGCTGAGGCGCTGGGTCTGACGACCCTCGAGATTCCAGGCGGAGAGACGCACAAAAATTGGGCCACCATCGATGGGATCCTCAGTCACTGGCTCGCACTGGGTCTCGACCGGCGCGGCTCGGTCATGGCCGTCGGCGGAGGAATCGTCACCGACACGGTGGGTTTCGCCGCCGCCACCTATCTCAGAGGCATCTCCTGGGTCGCGGCCCCCACCACTCTCCTGGGGATGGTCGATGCCGCCGTCGGCGGCAAAACCGGGGTCAACCTTCCCCAGGGCAAGAATCTGGTCGGTTCTTTCTGGCCCCCACGGCTCGTCATCGCCGACACCTCAACCCTAGCGACCCTTCCCGCACGAGAGCTTCAAGCCGGCCTCGCAGAGGTCGTCAAAGCCGCATGGATCGGCGACCACGAACTCCTCGGGCTCGTGCCCGAAACGCCGGAGATCGGCTACGACTCGATCGAACCCCACGAGTGGGAGACCCTGGTCGCGAGGTCGGTTTCCATCAAGGCCGAGATCGTCAATGCCGACGAACGCGAGGCCGGTCTCCGCAAGGCCCTCAACCTCGGTCACACCATGGGCCACGCCCTCGAAGCCGCCACGCGATATGAACGCTTGCTCCACGGTGAAGCGGTGGCATGGGGCATGGAGGCCGCGGCGATTCTCGGCCGACGCCGTGGGTTGCTCTCAGCCGAAGGTGAGCGAGCGCTCCGAGCGGCTGTCGACGGGCTCGGCACCAGACCCGACATCGCCGACCTCGACGCCGAGACGGTCTGCGGCTACATCGCCGTGGACAAAAAGCGCGATGCCGAAGGGATCGCGTGGGTGCTGCCCACCGATGACGGGGTCGTTCTCGATCAACGGGTCGAGACCGCCGAGGCGGTCGAGGTTCTCAGGGAGCTTCAGCGGGATTGAACCGCAAGGGCGCAAGGGACGCAAGGCCAACGCATCCATCGCAATTCAACGCAGAGACGCAGAGACGCAGAGACGCAGAGGTCGCAGAGATGCCGCAGAGTGATTGAAGCTCGCTTGACCCTGAGGCCGTGACCGAAGCCGCCCAAGACACGCGGGAAACCACGTCCCATCGGGGTGCCGGGTACGCCATTGTGCTGGAACCACCACCCGGCTCCGCCCCGCTCCCCGCACAATGGCGCTACCGGGCTCCCCCGGGGAGCGCGATGCGATCTGTTCTCCCGGCTACGAGGTAGGCCGCCGGCGCGCCATCGGCGTGGTCGCAGCCCTCTCAATCAACCCACACGCGACCACGCCGATGGTGCGACGCTGGGTCTCCGGGACGCCAATGCGTCACGGCGGCCCAGAAGGCCGGTGATGCGGGTGCTGGAAGTGGTTTCGGGAACGGGATCGAGATCGGGAACGGGATCGGATACGGAGGCGGGTACGGGCACGGGTACGGATTCGGGCTCGGAAACGGACTCGGGATTCGGTTGATGTAGGATGTAGGTTCGATGAGCACCAACCCTTCCGACATGGTCCGATCCGGCGCCCCGATGGTCGAACGTTTGCCCTATGAGCCAGAGGCCGAACGCGCCGTTCTCGGCGCCGTTCTCCTCGACCCGAACGCGATGCTCCTGGTCATGGAAAAGCTTCGCGAAGACGAGTTCTACATCGAGGCTCACCGGCTCATCTACTCCACCTGCCTCGCGCTCCACGAACTCGGCCAGGCGGCGGATCTGCTGACGGTCACCAACCACCTCCGAGAGCAGGGTCAACTCGAACGCGTCGGCGGCCCGGCCTACCTCTCATCCATGGTCGATGCCCTTCCCGATGTCGCCAATGTGACCCACTACGGCGAGATCGTTCACGACAAATCGGTCAAACGGCGACTGATCGTCGCCGCCCAGAAGATCCTCACGACCTGCTCGATGGATCACGGCGAAGCCCGCGAAGCCGTCGAGTCGGCCCAGCGCGATGTCTACCACATTGCCGAGGACACCCTCGCCGGCGGCCTCCAACATATCCGCGGCCTCGCCGAGGCCGAGCTCCAGAACATCGAGGACAGCCGGTCGAAGGGGGCTGCCCTGACCGGTCTCGATACCGGATTTGTCCGTCTCAACGAGTTCACCTCCGGATTCCAGAGAAAGGACCTCGTCATCCTCGCCGCCCGTCCCTCCATGGGGAAGACGTCACTCGGGGTCAATGTCTGCACCCACGCCGCCCTTCGAGCGGACAAGAAGGTCGCGATCTTCTCCCTCGAGATGTCCTCGGAGCAACTCGTTCGCCGTATGCTCTCGTCCGAGGGCCGAGTGGATCAGAAACGACTCTCCGGTGGCTATCTCGCCAAATCGGACTGGCCCAAGCTCGAGATGGCGGCGCAGGCGCTCCAGGATGCCAACATCTGGGTCGATGATTCCCCCGGCATCACCGTGCTCGAACTCTCGGCCAAGGCGCGGCGGCTCAAACAGGAATCCGGCCTCGATCTGGTGATGGTGGACTACCTCCAGCTCATGTCGGGTGGTTCACGTTTTTCCAGCCGAAACGAGGAGGTCTCGGCGATTTCCCGCGGTCTCAAGGCCATCGCCAAGGACCTCGATGTACCGATGCTCGTCCTCTCCCAGTTGAGCCGGCAGCCCGAACGCCGCGGTGGCGACCACCGGCCGCAGCTGTCGGACCTCCGTGAATCAGGGTCCATCGAGCAGGATGCGGATGTGGTGATGTTCATCATCCGTCCGTCGGTCTACGATCGTGAAGCCGAAGATCCCCGCAAAGCCGAACTCATCATCGCCAAGCAACGCAACGGCCCCATCGGCGACATCGATCTCGTCTTCCAGCACGAGTTCACTCGGTTCGAGAACGCCGACATGTCCCGGCACGAGGGCGACGCTCCGTGGTAGCGCGCCCCGGAAAAGACATCATTTTCTTCTGCACCGACTGCGGCAACGAGTCGAGCAAATGGCTCGGCCAGTGTCCCGGATGCGGGGCGTGGAACAGTCTCGCCGAGGAGCCAAAGGCGCCCAGGAGCGGCCGCAAACGCAGTCCGGCGGCCAACCCGGTCCGGCGCGGCGCCGCCGCGGTTCCCATCACCGAAGCTGCCGCGGTCGTCACCGCCCGCACACCGACCGGCCTCGACGGCGTTGACCGGGTCCTAGGCGGAGGTCTCGTCCCGGGATCGCTGGTTCTGGTCGCGGGCGAGCCCGGAGTCGGCAAGTCGACCCTGCTTCTCCAGGTCGCGGCGGCCACAGCGGCCAACCGCGGGCGGGTCATCTATGTCACCGGCGAGGAGTCGTCCGAGCAGGTCGCCCTGCGAGCGCGCCGGATCGGTGGTCTCGTTCCCGAACTCCTGCTCCTTCCCGAAACCTCGTGCGACGCCGTGATGGCGCAGCTCGAGGACGGCGCGGCGCAGCTCATCGTCGTGGACTCGATCCAGACCATGGTCGCCGAGGACCTCGACGCGGTTGCCGGCTCGGTGAGCCAGGTCCGCCAGGTGGCCGCCCGGTTTCAGCACCTCGCCAAGACTCGCGCGATCCCGGTCGTCCTCGTCGGCCATGTCACAAAGGAGGGCCATATCGCGGGCCCCAAACTTCTCGAGCACCTCGTTGATGTGGTGCTCTCCCTTGAAGGCGAACCCGGACACGATCTGAGGGTGCTCCGGGCGGGAAAGAACCGTTTCGGAACCGTCGCCGAGCTCGCCCTCTACTCCATGACCGAGAATGGGCTCGAAGGCGTTCAGAACCCATCAGCGTGGCTGTTGGAGGACCGTCGCAAAGGGGTTCCGGGATCCGTCGTCGCCGCCGCACTCGAGGGCACCGCTCCGCTTCTTGTCGAGGTCCAGGCGCTCGCGACACCCTCCGCACTCGGCACGCCCCGGCGCGTAGCCCAGGGGTACGACGGCTCTCGCCTCGCACTCCTCGTGGCCGTCATCGAACGACACGCCGGGATTCGCTTCACCGACCGCGACATCTATCTCAACCTGGTCGGCGGTCTGTCGCTCAGAGAACCGGCCCTCGACCTCGCCGTCGCGGCCGCGCTGATTTCATCGGCGGCGGATAGGCCTCTTCCCGACGACATCGCGGTCTTTGGCGAGATCGGCCTCCTCGGCGAGGTCCGTGCGGTGAGTCGTACCGCCGAGAGGGTCCGCGAGGCCGCCGCTCTGGGTTTTGGCAGGGTCGCGCTGCCCGCTCGCTCGGCGGACCCGAAGCTTCCGCTTCAGACGGTGCCGATCGCGTCCGTTGGAGATCTGGTGGGGTTGTTGCAATAGCGCGATGCTGGATGCTGGATGAGGGCATCGCATCATCGCGGCAGCCCACAGATCACACAGATAGCCACAGATTCCATCGCACCATCGCAAGATTGCACGCAGATCACGCAGATTGGCGCGGATACATCGCACCATCGCAATTCAACGCAGAGACGCAAAGACGCAAAGACGCAAAGGCGCAACATCGCACGACCATCGCAATTGAGAGTTGGTGCGGCGGAGAAAGAGGGTGTTCAGACTTCGTGGTGGCGCGCTTCTAACGGGGAGGAGTCTGATGGGCCGGCGGGACGCCGGCCCTACAATCATCGCAATCACGATTTCGGGTGGAGAAGACGCCAGGTCATGGCCCGGACCTCGTCGAAGAGATCGATCGATCTCGTCGTTTGGTGACGGTCGATGGCCCCGGCTTCCATCAGGAGACGGAGGTGGCAGTCGAGTGGGTGCGGTCACGTCCCGATCGCCCATGGCCCTCGGCGAGGTTTGCGGGCACCGAGGCTGCGGATCGGATGACTTGATCCGCCAAGGTCTTGAGAGGGGCCGGCACCCGTTTCACGAGTTTGATTGCCGAACCGGCGGCCGACAAGGCCTTGTCGCAGGCGATGAGGTTGGTTGCTGGGAGCGCGTGAGACATGGTCACCTCCTGGTCGTTCATGCCCCTCCCCACAGTCGATGTGATGGTCGAGGTCAAGGGGTCGCCTCCGAGGCGATACACCTCGCCCCTTGACCTCGACCATCACATCGACTATCCACACCCTATGAACGACCGGGGGGCGACCATCACGCGGCCCACGCACACCCACCGCTGCTCACGGACGCTGGTAGCCGGCGCTGGTCACGGTCCCTGATCCCTGCCGCTGCTTGCTGTCCCTGGTCTCTGACGCTGGTTACTGCCGCTGTACCCGGATGCTGGATGCTGGATGCGATGAAATCCACGCACCGGCCGGCTGCCTCATCGGGTGACGGTTCGACCGTGCGAAGCACGAATGGGTTGGTCACCCGCAACCGCTCCAAACGGGACGCCCACCAGCCGATTCAGACACTCGACATAGATGGTGACATCAGGCAGTTCGGGCATTGATCCATCGTACCGGCGCAGCAGACACAATCCACATGACTTCTAAGATCACATCGCAGTCTTACCGCAAAGATCGCTATGCACGCTAAGAACATCGCAATGGACATCTCATGACTGACCCATCACACCGACATAACGGTTCATCAAAGGTTGAACGCAATCTACCCGTTGCGATGGGTATTAATCAGACGGGTTCTTTGCGATGGACTTTGGGATCTTTGCGATCTTTGCGTTTCAAACAATGCGCTGAGTCCACCACCGCCGACCCCGTCGTGGTCGACCGTCCCACCACGAGGACACGATTCAAGACCAGTGACCTACACTCTACGGATTGCGATCGGAAGTCGCGGCCTGATAAATCTCGGTGAACATGGCGTAGAAGGCCATGGCCGGTTGGAGCTGGGCGAGGGCGATCTGGTCGTTGACCGTATGCGAGTGGATCTCGTCCGCCGGCCCGAAGCCGATCGTCGGGATGCCGAAGAGCCCCGCCGTGGCGCACCCGCTGGAGGAGAACTTCGACCGGTGCATTCGCGGTTCACGGCCGAGAACCTGACGGGCGGTTGAAACGGCGGCCGTCACCGCCGGACTGTCGATGGGGGTCTCCCATGCCGGAAAGACCTTGTCGGTGGGGTAGGCAAAGCCGCGCCATGACGGTTGGTTGTAATCGAGGAGCTTGACCTCGGCACCGCTGTCCTTGATGGCGGCCAACTCATTGATCTCGGCGATGGCGTCCTCGGGAGCCTCACCGATGGTGAGTCGGCGGTCGATGTGAACCCGGCACTCATCGGGGATCGCCGTCAGGGACGGGGATTGTGAGCGGAACTCGGTCACTGCGATGGAGCCCCGACCGAGATTCGGATGATCGGTCGAGAGGTTTCCGTGGAGTTCGGCCAGAGCGCCGACAATGGGGTTCATCAAATAGATGGCGTTGGTGCCACGGTCGGGTTGCGATCCGTGGGTGGAGACTCCACGGGTGGTGACCTCGATTTCCATCCGACCGCGCTGCCCGGAGCAAACTCCGAGGTGGGAGGGCATGGTCACCACAACCGCTTCGGGTCTGAGATCGGTTTCGTTGATGAGGTACTGCCAGGCCAGACTCACACAGTCTTCGCCGTTGACGGTCGCCGTGACCCAGATCGAGAAGTCATCGGGCAGGCCGATTCTTGCCGCCAGGGCGACACCGTGGATGACCGACGCCAGGCCGCCCTTTTGATCCGAAGCGCCACGCCCGAAGAGAATGCCTCCCGAAACGACTCCCCGAAACGGGTCGTATTTCCAAAGGGTCGGGTTGCTGATCCCAACCGTGTCGACATGGGCGTCAAACGCCAGCACCCTGGGACCGCTGCCAAAGCGGCCAAGCACGTTGCCCATTTCATCGAGGTGAACGTCGCGATAGCCCAGTTTCTCCATCTCCCGCATGACCCGCTCGCAGACAAGCCGCTCGCCGCGACTCGGCGACGGGAGGGTGACGAGATCTCTGAGAAACTCGATGCATTCCGGCGCTGCTTCTTCGGCCAACCGAAAGGTATGTGCCGATTGTTCCGGCGGAATCACGTTGTCGATGTCCATGGTTTGCTCCACGATCCTTGTTGATGAGAATTTTTTCACAAAGTTGAGCGACGAGCAAGAAGATTCTCAGCCCTTGTCAGTCACCACTGGCTCCTATGCCTCTCGGCGCGTGGTCAGCCGCCGCGCGGCCCAAAGATCGCGGTGCCCACTCGAACCAGGGTCGCCCCTTCGGCCACCGCGACCTCGAAGTCGTGGCTCATCCCCATGGACAACTCCGGCAGCGAGTGGCCCGTCTCATCCTGCAGCCGATCGCGGAGCTCCCGCAACCCACGATAGTACGGTCGCGAGGCTTCTGGATCGGCTTCAAACGGTGGGATCGCCATGATCCCCGTCACCGCGAGCCGATCATGGCGGCACACGGCCTCCAGGAGTTCTCGCGCATCGGCGGGAATCACACCCGCCTTCTGCGGTTCATTGCCGACGTTGATCTCGAGCAGGACCTCCATCACCCGTTGGGGCCAGTGCTCCTCGAGGAGGAATTGGAGGCGATCGCTGATCTCCGGACGATCAACGGTGTGGATCACATCGAAGACCTCGAGGGCGGCTCGGGCTTTGTTCCGCTGCAGCGGTCCAATGAGGTGCCACCTGGCAGCGCGAACCCCGGGCTTCTTGGCCTGTGCTTCCTGGACGCGGTTCTCGCCGAGATCACGCGCGCCGGCAATCACGATCTCATCGACAACCTCGGCTGGATGCGTCTTGGATACCGAAATCAGGGTTACGTCTTTCGGATCGCGACCCGCTGCCTCGGCGGCCGCTACGATCCGGCCACGCACCGCCGCCAAGCGTCCCGCGAGATCGCCGCCTGCCATGATGATCGGCTCAGGCGCTTTCGGTGGCCGAACTCACCCCGTCGATGGTCTCTTCGATGAATAGGATTCGGTGGCAGGTTTCACAGGTGATGATCTCCTCGCACCGCCGAACCCGTTGCTGGAGGTGGGGTCGCAGCGCGAAATGGCAGAGCGAACACGAACCATCTATAACGGCCGCCACGGCGGTGCCCTTTTTCGATGCGAGCAAACGCAGGAACCGCGCGCGGTTCTTGGGCGCGATATCGACTTCGATGACCTTGGTCTCGGTCACGAGCTCGTGGACCCGAGCCATGAGCTCGTTCTTACGTTTCTCCCAAGCCTCGACCACGTCCTTGTGCGCCGCCTCTTCTTCGGGCCGCGCATTCCTCCGCTCCTCGATCTCCGCGGCGAGAGCGCTGTTGGCGTCTTCGAGCTCACGCCGACGAGCCGCCGCCTCGTCAAGGGCCTTGGATGCGTAATCGATCTCTGAAATAACCGCAGTGAACTCTCGCTCGTTGGTGACCATCCCCTTCTGCCGTTGGAAATGCTCGAGCTCGAGCTTCCATTCTTCTTCCTTCTTTCGGACGGTCTTGAGTTCGAGCTCGTGCCCTTGCACCTGCTCCTCGATCTTTTCGAGCTCGGCCTTGCGGTCAAGATTGGCTTGATGAAGTTCTCGAACCTCGAGCGGCGGGGATTGGCGCTCTCGAATCGCCTCGGCGACGCGATCGTACAGTTCTTGGAGTCGGACCATCAGAGCGAGATCTTGACGTACGTTGTTCACCGCTACCCCTTGTTGCAAAGTTCAAAAGAACCAATTCGATACCGCTGCCGAAGGCCGTTGCGACAGAACATGGGCCCACCAGGATTCGAACCTGGGACCGACCGGTTATGAGCCGGCGGCTCTAACCGCTGAGCTATAGGCCCAGCGTATTCTAGCTCCGACGGAGTCGAAGAACAAGGAGTGCGTTGATCAGGGAAGACCTACGACCCGACCTGCCGCGGGTCGGTCGCGATCAATTGTTACCCTCGGAAAACGGCTTGAGAAGGTGCGCACGCGTCGGGTGGCGGAGCTTTCTTAGAGCCTTGTACTCGATCTGGCGGATCCGCTCGCGGGTGACGTTGAAGGTTCTTCCGACCTCTTCGAGGGTGTGCTCGGTGCCGTCACCGATGCCAAAGCGCAGTTTGAGAACCTGCTCCTCGCGCGGCGTCAACGACTTGAGAACCGATTCGGTGTGGTCCTTGAGGGTCCGCATGATCACCGCGTCGATGGGTGAGACCGAGTTGGTGTCCTCGATGAAATCGCCGAGGTGAGAGTCCTCTTCCTCGCCGATGGGGGTCTCCAGGGAAATCGGCTCCTGCGAGATCTTGTGGATCTTGCGGATTTTCGAGACCGGCATCTCCATCCGGCCCGCGATCTCCTCGACCGTGGGTTCGCGGCCGAGCTCCTGGACCAGCATCCTCGTCGTCCGGGTGAGCTTGTTGATGGTCTCGATCATGTGGACCGGAATCCGAATCGTCCTCGCCTGATCGGCGATGGCGCGGGTGATCGCCTGCCTGATCCACCACGTAGCGTAGGTTGAAAATTTGTACCCGCGGCGGTACTCGAACTTGTCCACCGCCTTCATCAAGCCGATGTTGCCCTCTTGAATGAGATCGAGAAACTGGAGCCCGCGGTTGGTGTACTTCTTGGCGATGGAAACCACCAGGCGAAGGTTGGCAACGATGAGCTCCTGTTTCGCCTGATCGGTGTTGCCCTCGCCCCGCCGGACTTCGGCCAGGAGGACCTTGATGTCGTCATAGGGCGTCTCGAACCGTTCTTCGAGCTTCTCGAGTTCGTCTTCGTAGCGGCCGGCCCGCGCCTGATAGAACTGCCTCCGCTCCTTGTTGCGTTCCTGTAGGAGCTTTTTTCGGTCCCGGTTGATGGTCTGGATGGGGATGGAGAACTGGCGTTCGACCTCACCGAGGAAGGTGAGCAGTCGGTTTCTGGTCGTTGTGGTGAAATCCGCCCGGCGAACCAACAGGGCGATGTCGGCGGTGTTGTCCTCAATCTTCTCGGACAACTCGGTGTGCCGTTTTCCGGATTTTTTGCAGCGCCGCAGACGACGTTTGAGTTCCTTCGACTCGTCATCGAGACGGTTGATGGTCTTGAAGATGCCCAGGTTCTCAAAAACCCGGTCCTCGGCCTTGTCTTCAAGTTCGAAGGCGTGGCCCTGAAGCAGCTCGCGGACGCCGCGGCGCTCGCGCCGAGCCCGCTCGTTGGTCCTGAGAAACAGCTCCAGCAGTTTCGGCTCTTTAGAAAGCGCGATAAAGACCCTTGCCTCGCCGGCCTCGATCCGCTGAGCGATCTCGACCTCACCCTCTCGGTCGAGGAGTTTGACCGTCCCCATTTCGCGCAGGTACATGCGAACCGGGTCGTTGGTCTTCTCGAGCTGTTCGGTCGCCGGACGAGCCTGAGGCTTGGCCGGAGCCCCCTCTTTCTTGTCATTGGCGTCGCTGTTCGCGTTGCCATCCTTGGCGTCGGGCTCGACGCTGTCGGCCTCAACCACATCGATTTCGAGCTCACCGAGGCGAATATAGATGTCATCGAGCTTCTCGGCGATCCCCGTGACCTCTTCTGGGAGTTGCTCGAAGAGCTCCTCATACATGATGAACCCGCGATCCTTGCCGGTCTGGATCAGCTTGTTGAGTTCAGGGTACTTGTCCTCAGCCAATACACGCGGCTGCTCCATGAAGTGTCACCTCGAATCGTATTCGTACTGTATTTGTGTCCTCGGTCCCGATTTGCGCGAGCGGGCAACCCCGCACGCGGTAAAACAACACGTTTTAGCCGCATTCACTTCCCACACAGAGGCATTCACTGAGATACGTCCATCGGGTACGAGAGCGTGGCGGGTACTTCGCGATCAACACAGACCTTCTTTTGAGGTCCCATCGCCATCTGACGGAATATGGGTTCCGATCCCGGTTTTGGCAACCCCTGAGACCAAAATCGACAAAAAAACTCTCGATTTAGCCGGATTTAGGCCGATTCGACCATCGAAAACCAATTCAGAAATCAGGCTTCCGTGATTTCAACTCAACCAGTTTCTGCTGCAGATCGGCCACCGCCTCGAGGTCGTTGCGATCCGCCGCCCGCCGAACCCCGGCGGTGATCTCACGGGCCTCGGCCTTCCACTGCTCGAGCATCACCCGTTGGAGCTGGAGCCGGATCGCATCCTCGGTGAGCTCCGGTCCCGCCCCGGTGCTGACCTCCGCGACCAGCATCATGAGTTCGTCGTCCTCGCTCGATTCCTGAAGCCAACGAACGAAATCTCCATCGTGGTTGGCTGCGTCGCCGGTGAAAATCCTCAACTTCTCGATGAGCCGACTCAGCCGTTCGTCGCTGCGATGGGCCGGGGAAACCTGATCGGCCACCAGACGCCGCCAATGGGCGCTCCCGTCGAGAATGATGCGGGCGAGGAATAACTCCCCGCTGCCGAGGCTTGGCCGAGCACTCGGCGCAGCAATGTTACCGCGCCGCCCGCCCATCTGCCGCGAGAGATCACGGAGGACATCCTCGGAAAAACCCATCCGTTGGGTCAACTCCATGAAGAGTTCGTCACGGATGTGGGGATCCCTCGCGGAACCGATCAGCGCCGCCAGTTCAGCGGCCCCCCGCTGTCGCGCTGTCCGCTCATCGGGAAGATCCTGGACCAGGAAATCAACCAGGGACGAGGGTTTGGCGAGCATCTCGCGCATGGCGTCGCCGCCTTGGGCACGGACGACATCATCGGGGTCGGTTCCCGGCGGCAGACCGACCACGGCAACGGCGACCCCTGCTTCGAGGAGGACTCTGGCCCCGGTCGCAGCCGCCCTCCTTCCGGCGGAATCCGCGTCATAGCACAGCACCACTCTGCCGTCGGCGCCGAGACGTCGCCGCAACAACCGCGCGTGGTCCGAGGTCAGAGCGGTTCCGAGGGTGGCCACGACGTTGGTGATTCCCACCAGATGGAGTGAGAAACAATCAAAGTAGCCCTCCACCACCACCGCTGCGGCCTCGTCGGCAATGGCGCGGCGGGCGCGATCGAGGCAAAAGAGGGTCGAGCGCTTGTGAAAGAGCGCGCTCTCCGGGCTGTTGAGGTATTTCGGTTCACCGTCACCGAGAATGCGGCCGCCGAAAGCGATGAGCCGACCTTCGCTGTCTCGGACGGGAAAGGTCAAACGGCCGCGAAACCGATCGTAGGGGTTTTTCCCCGAGTCGGGCTGGACCGCGAGTCCGGCCTCGATGATCACTCCCTGCGGGTGGCGGCGTTCCAGATGCTCCAGGAGTTGACGCCAGTCATCTGGGGCAAACCCAAAACCGAAATCGCGCCAGGTTTGCTTGGCATAGCCGCGGCGCTCGAGCTCGGACCGAGCGCCGGCGCCGGCCGGAGAATCAAGCTGTTCGGTGAACCAGTGCTGCGCTTCTTCGAGCACTGTCCGGAGCCGGTCTGAGGTCTGTCTCCGTCGTCGGGCATCGGGACTCGCCGGCGGAAGGTGGACCCCGAACTGGCGGGCGAGGCGCTCGACGGCCTCGGGAAAGTTCAACCGCTCGAGTTCCATGACGAACTTGATGGAGTCGCCGCCGGCGTGACAGCCGAAACAGTAGAAGAGCCCCTTTTCCGGATCGATGGAGAAGGACGGCGTTTTCTCCTCATGGAAGGGGCAGAGCCCCTCGTACTTGCGACCGCGTTTCTTGAGCTTGACGTGGTCGCTCGCCACCTCCACCAGATCCGTCGCGTCACGGACCTGGGCGATAACCTGCGGGTTGAGATCGGCGTCGACCATCGTTGGAGCATTCTCGCACGCTCCATCCCGCGTCCGCGACAGCGACCGCGGCCGGGAATCCCACCAAGCCCGACCGTCCCGCACTCTCTCGGATACGCCCAACCGAGCTTCAACGTCTCTGACGGACAGGCTGGAAGCCCGCCCCAACAATGTCCGCCCAACCTGGTGTAGACCCGAAACCGAAGCCGCCCAGGACACGCGGAAAACCACGCCTCCTCGGGGTGCCGGGTACGCCATTGTGCTGGAACCACCACCCGGCTCCGCCCCGCGCCCCGCACAATGGCGCTACCGGGCTCCCTCGGGAAGCGCGATGCGGTCTGCTCTCCCGGCAACGAGGCAGGCCACCGGCGCACCATCGGCGTGGTCGCAGCCCTCCCAATCAACCCACACGCGACCACGCCGATGGCGCGACGCTGGGTCGCCGGGACGCCAATGCGTCCCGGCGGCCCAGAAGGCCGGTGCCAACCCCGTATCGGTACACCACCTCCCGCGGGCACCGGCTCAACTCGAGCGCTGAGCGCCCACGTCCGGGGTGAAGAACCAACCCGCATCGGTACACCACCATCGCCGGCGGGACGCCGGCGCTACAAACATCGCAGCGCCCTTTCTCGCGCCCCCGTCCCGGGGGCGATAGAACCAACCCGCATCGGTACACCACCATCGCCGGCGGGGCGCCGGCGCTACAAACATCGCAGCGCCCTTTGTCGCGCCCACGTCTCGTGGGTGATAGAACCAACCCGCATCGGTACACCACCATCGCCGGCGGGACGCCGGCGCTACAAACATCGCAGCGCCCTTTGTCGCGCCCACGTCTCGTGGGCGATGGAACCAACCCGCATCGTCAATCCCCCGGGAGGCCCGTTGCGGTCTGCTGTCCCGGCCTCGAAGCAATCCGCCGGGATGACCGAACTCGTCGCGCCATCGCATTCTTCCCTCAGATAGCTCAGATGGACCCAGATGACGCCGCACGGGCGGAAGCAAGCACCGGGTGGACAGCCAATCATGAGAAACCAGAGTTGACGTCTGTCTCTCTCGAGTTCAAACTGAGAAACACGGGACCAATTGATGCGACAAACCATCCTCATGACGATTCTGGTGGTCGGCTCTGCGTGTTGGGTCGATGCTCAAATCCCCCAGATCGAACGCGAGGCGCTGGTCGCGCTGTATGACATCACCGACGGGCCGAACTGGACCAACAATACCGGTTGGGCTGGGTCGGCGGGTACGGAGTGCACGTGGGTTGGGGTGACCTGCGATGGGGGTCGGGTCCGGGAGTTGTTCCTGGACTCCAACAACCTCCACGGAAATCTCCCCCCCGAACTGGGGAATCTATCGGCTCTGGAGTGGCTCGATCTGAGTCTCAACCGACTCAGTGGCGAACTGCCGCCGGAGCTCGGGAACCTGGCGTCGATGCGAGTTCTTTCGCTGAGTTTTAACCGGCTGACCGGGAGTCTTCCTCCGGAGACTGGAAATCTGACGAACCTGATCTCTCTCGAAATATCGTTCAACCGGCTCAGCGGCCCCGTCCCGGCGGAAATCGGCAACCTCGCCAATCTCGGATATGCGGCCCTGATCTTCAACCAGCTCAGCGGGCCGATTCCACCTGAGCTCGGAAACCTGGCTGCCATCCATCAGCTCTATCTCCAATCGAACCGATTGAGCGGCAAAATCCCCTCCGAGTTGACATCGCTGACAACGCTCCACGACGGTTTCGGGATCGATCTCCGTTTCAACGCCCTCCACTCGGACGATTCGGATCTCATCGCCTTTCTCAACACCAAACATGACGGCGGCGATTGGCAGAGCAGCCAGACCGTCGCGCCCGAGAACCTCAGCGTCGTTTGGACCGGCGACCACACCGTTTGGCTGAGTTGGGATCCTGTGAGCTACGAGGACCCGGGAGGATATGAGGTGATCGTCGTACCGACGGCGGGAGGCCCCCCGGGATCTTCAGTTCGGACCGCCTCCAAAACCGAGATCGAGATCCCGGCGCCCGCCCTGGACCCAGGTGTGAGCTACGACTTCGAGGTGATCTCCTACACCCTTCCACACCCACGAAACCACACCCTCGTCACCAGCGACCCGAGTGAAGCGGTCATGGCGACCACGTCCAACCTCGGCTGCGCCCAACCGGTGATCACCATGACCTGGGGCGACCCCGCCACCTTGTCGGTTCCGGGGAGCTTCGACAGCTATCTCTGGAACACAGGAGAGACCACCTCGAGCATCGACGTCAGCCCCTACGAGACCCGGTTCTACTGGGCCACAGTCGCCAGCTCCGGTCCCTGCCAGGAGTCCGCCATGATCTTCGTCGACGCGGGGTATTTCTTCGGTGACGGGTTCGAAAGCGGCGACACCTCAGCGTGGCAAACCACAACCCAACTAAGTCACCGCAGATCACCCACCTCGATCCGGTTAGGCAGCCGTTGATTCGTTCTCTCCAGGCCTTCGATCACCTTCCGGAACGGCAAGAGAACGCGTGCGGCGGGGTGCCGGGTACGCCATTGTGCAGGAACCGCCATCCAGCACCGCAACACGCTGCGCACAATGGCGCTACCGGGCTCCCTCGGGTAGCGCAACGATCTTCGGCCGTTCCGGCCACGAAGCAGGCCGCCGGCGCACCATCGGCGTGGTCGACACCCTCCCCGTCACCACGAACGACCACGCCGATGGTGCGACGCTGGGCCACTGGGACGCCAAAGCGTCACAGCGGCCCAGAAGGCCGGAGATGAAAGAACTCTGCGGCCGCCGCCGCGAAAACCTAACCCGACTCCTCGATCTCCACCTCGGTCGCCCCCGTCCCGCCCCGGTTGCCGGGCGGGTGTTTGAAAGACTTCACGGCGGGATGCTCGCGGCAGACATCCGCGACCATCCTCCGCAGCGTCCCGGTGCCATGACCGTGAACGATCCTAATCGTTCGCTTTCCCGCGGCGAACGCCTGGTCGAGGGCTCGCTCCACGTCCTCCCGCCCTCGCTCGCTGTCCAACCCGATGAGCATGAGTTCCTGCGCGGTCTCCTCGGTGACCTCGATGTGAACGACCCGCTTGTTGGGTGTGCTCTTTCCTCGACGCAGGATCTCGATATCGGTGATGGGGACCCATACCCGTTTGTTGCCGATGACCACCGACACCTGCGACCCCCGGACCGCCTGGATCTCGCCCTCACCCCCGAGTCCCACGAGCCGGACCCGCGCGCCGATCTGGGGCCCCTCGGGTTGGGCCGGAGACTCGGGTCGGGGCTGCACGCCCAGATCCAGTGCTTCGTCGCGGAGTTTCTGGATGCTGCGACGGCCCAGGGGTTTGAGATCCTTGGTGGCTTTCTCGAGCTTGGCGGTCGCCCGATCGAGCTGCTGTTTGGCCCGAGTTCGAAGTCGCTCTCTCTCGGCGCCGAGTTCGACCGGCAGTGCCGCGCGTTCTTTCTCGAGTCGAGCGAGTTCGGCCCCGGCATCGAGCCTGAGCCCTTCGATCTCAGCTTCGCGAACTGCGAGAATCGACCGTTCTTCGATCAACTCCTGTTCGAGGGTTTCCAGCCGTCGCAACCAACGGTCGAGCTCGAGGTGGTCACCCCCGAGGAGTTCCTCAGCGCGGCTCAGCACCTCGCGAGCAATCCCCATCCTCGACGCGATCTCGAGGGCCCTCGATCTTCCGGGCCGGCCGAGGGCCAACTGGTAGGTCGGCCGTTCGTTGGCTTCGTCGTACTCCATGGCCGCGTTCTCGAAGCCATCAGCCGATGACGCCACCATGGCGATGGAGGCGAGATGGGTTGTAGCGACCGTGAGGGACCCTCGACGGGTGAGCGCCTCGAGGAGCGCACAGCCGAGGGCCGCGCCCTCGAGGGGGTCCGTCCCGGCGCCCAGTTCGTCGTACAAGACCAGGGTGCTCTCGGCGGCGCCATCGAGGAGCCGTGCCGTCGCCGCCATGGCGCCCGAAAAGGTCGAGAGATCGGCGGTGACATCCTGCTCATCCCCGACATGGCACCAGAGATCGTCGATCTCGGGAATCGTCGTTCCGACGTCGACCGGGAGCGGAATCCCGTGGTAACACATGAGCACCATCAGCCCGAGGGTCTTGAGCACCACCGTCTTGCCGCCCGCGTTGGGACCTGAGATGACCAGAGTCCTGACATCGGCGGGTAGCGCGAAATCCAGGGGCACCACCGGCCGCTGGACTCGGAGGCTTTCGGCGTCACCGAGAACCTCGACTCGAAGATCCCTGAGGCGGCCATCGAGCAGAGGGTGGCGGGCGCCCACCAACCGCAACTCGGCTCCGGCTTCGGGAAACACGATCCGGCCGCCGGCGCCTTTCCCGAAGAGCACCGCCGCCTGGGCGCCGTCGAGCCGGCCGAGGGTCGTGACGGCATCGGCGAGCTCATCGGCGGCGCCGGCGAACGAGTCACCGATCACCCGCAGGATCCGCTGCAGCTCATGCCGCTCTTTCGCCGCCGTCTCGGCGAGCGCGTTGTTGAGTTCGACCGCTTCGAAGGGTTCGATGAACGCAGTGGCCCCGGTTGAGGAGGTATCGAGTAGGAGACCCGGGATTTCTGATCGAGCCCCGGAGCGGACCGGGAGGCAGTAGCGGTCCCGCCGTAGGGTCGGCGGCGCATCGGTGACCGCATCGCCGTGAGCCCGGCGAACTCCCGCAAGCACCTGCAGGAGGTCCTGCCGGCGGCGGCCCGATGCCCGTCTCAGCCGAGCGAGTTCGGGAGACGCATCATCGGGGATACGGCCGTCGCGACCGAGCAACGGCGAGACCACGGCCACCAAAGCAGTCGTATCCGGGAGTTCCTCGGCGACACCGCGGAGGACAGCCTGCTCGTCTGGGACATCGGCCAGCCTCCGGCGGACCGCGGCGATCCTTTTGGCCAACGACAGCAGGGCGAGAAATTCCTTTGGTTCGGTCGGGGCCGGCGCTTCCGGCTCGAGCCACGCGGCGGCTTCATCGATGCCGTCGAGAGGCAACGGTCCGTCAATGTTGACGAGGTCGAGTAATGCGGAGTTGAATGCCGCGCGTTCGAGCGCTGCATTGACGCCGGGAAACGCGCCGCTGTTGCCGATAAGAAAACGGCCCATGCGCGTTCGCGCATGGGCCGCCACTAGCTTCATGGTCGTATCGAACTCGAGCTCGGCAAACGGCGAACGTCGCAAGAGCTAAAGCAAACCCGCCCTACGTTGCTTCGCCATTTTGCGAAGCATTTTCTTGCGGGCTTGGATCATTTGCCGTTTGCGTTGCTCCGACGGTTTCTCGTAGAAGCGACGGCGTTTGACCTCGGAGAGGATGCCAGCCTTTTCGCACTTGCGCTTGAAACGGCGCAGGGCTTGTTCAAAGGATTCGTTATCGCGAACGTAAACTCCTGTAGGCATTGGCGGCTCACCTCCTCTCCGTGCTGTTTGCGCAGGCTTCACGGCCGACGCACGCATCAGGACGCCGAGGCTACCATCGCTCAGCGTCATCGGTCAAGATCGAACTCACCTACCCGAGTGTGATTTAGCTGTGATTCTCACAGCATCATCACGGCAAAAGGGTTCACTCCTCGACAACCGTGGTCGCAGCCACTGCTTCCCAGTTCTTGTCGTAGACCTTGCTGTTTTTGGTCTTGAAGTAGAAGGCCGCGGCGCCACCCTCACGCTTCTTGTACAGCCAGGATTCCACGCCCTTTTCTTGGCTCTCCTGGATATTTCGGAAATAGACCTGTCCGACTGCCGCCACCACCTCTTCCTTGGTCATACCCTTCTTGACCTCGTCGAAACGCTCCTGGGTGATGAAACGCCAGTCGTCGAATTCGGCGATCTTGGCGACCATAGGATGGTAGGGGGTCAGACCGGCTGCGTCGAAGTAACCTTCGGCGGTGGTGAGATGGTCGATGGCCTTTTTGTAATCACCTGACTTCACAACCATGTCATCGGCGACCAGAATGGCCTCATCGGCGTAGATCAGCAGGGCGGCCGCGGTTTCTTGAGATTCAGGAAATTCGTTGATGCCGATATTGAGAAAATCGGCGAGCAGACCTTGAACCTCCTCGAAACCCGTCTCGCTTTCGACGACCGACACCTCGATCCGGGTTTGGATCTCCTCGAGTTCGAGTTTTTGTTCATCGGTGAGTTTGTTCTCGGGGATGGCTTGCAGTTCGACCAGCGCCGCCTCGGCGACGTCGATTTCGGCGCGCATCTCCACCAGGGCGGTGTACCCGACCTCGAGGACGGCAAACTGCTCCTGGAACGCGGCAAGCTTGAGTTCTTCCTCGCTTGGGCCCCGAGAGCAACCCTGTACGAGTCCCATCACGGCAACCAGGACCACACATACGGACAGTAAACGGAAACTCTTCATGGCCTCTCCCTTCGGAGCAAACGCTAACAGAACCGAAGTCTCGTGACAACGGCTTTTCTTGCTCGTAGATAGACCTGATCTCATCACCAGGCATCCCGTGAGTGTTATGCTCCTCCGGTCCAGACCACTCATCGTATCCGTTAAGGGGAGATCGACTGAAAGCCCGGACGGATCTTGACTGTAGGACAGGACGCCGGAGATAATGAAGTTACGCATGGCGAGTCAGTCAGGAGGCACCATGGAGCGGTATGACGCGATCCTTGAACAGCTCAGAAAGGCGCAGAGTCGCGGGATTGAGACCATCACCAACCGTCTCGACTTCGTGGTGCAGAGCCTTGAGGAACTGATCAACGAGGCCAAATCCTCTGTTCACGGAGTGCTGCCAGAATCGGCGAACGAACTCTTCCCCGTTGATGAGGTCGAGGCGTCGCTGGACTCCTACCACCAGCAAGCCGAGGCCCACCGGCAGCGGTGTGCCGAACTCGAATCCAAGATCGAAGTTCTCGAGCAAGCAGCCGGTAGCCCACACCAGGGGGCGTCCATCACTCTGCTGCGAGCTCTCGACGAGGCTCGAAGCCAGTCGGAACTGCTCAAGGAACTTCTCCCCGCCATCTCTGAGAACGCCGCGCGCGCCGTGGTTCTCGTTCTTCGTGAGGGTAAGGTCTCGGCATGGAGCGGGATCGGTTTTACCGACGGTGAGGTTCTCAGATCCTGGCAAGGGGATGTCGCAGAGAGTGCGGCGCTGTCCAAGTTGCTCGAAGTCCCCCGACCGGTTTGCTTCGCCCCTGCGGAGGACGACCTCTTTCATAGCTGGTTTGCCGACGAGGTCGAGCCCCGTGAGATTCTGTTGATCCCGGTGGTGCTCCGCGGAAAGCTGATGGGCACGGTTTATATCGACCGGCTCGACGGCCAGCCTTGGGATCCCGATACCGCACAGACATTGGTTGCCCAGGTCTGTTGGCTCATCGACACACTCCAGTACCGCCAGGCGGCCGCTCCCTCCCTCGCCGAAGCGGTCGAGATCGGTCAGATCGCCGACCCGGGCGTTCCCGAACCCCCGCCGATGGATGAGGAATCCGAACCCGAGAGTGAAGCCGAAGAGCCTGAAACCGTGGACGAGCCGGAGCCCGTAGCAGAGGTATCTCAGGAGACCGAAGAAACAGGTCCGGCCGAAGCCGAGACCGTAGAGCCGGAAATCGATCCTTCGGCGACGATGAAGATCGACGTGTCCGGATTCGGCGGTTCCGAGATGGCCTCCGAGGACGGGGTCGTGACTGAAGCTGTCGCAGAGATCGAACGCCAGGCGGAGATCATCACCGCTGGAGACGAGGCTGAAGATTCGACCGCGGCCGAGTTTGAGGATTCCATCGCTACAGAGAGCTTCGAACCCGAAGCGATCACCGATCCTGAGTCCGCATTCGAACCCGAGCCTGAGTTCGAGCCCGAGCCCGCGATCGAGCCCACGTTCGAACCCGAGCCTGAGTCCGAACCCGAGTTCGAGCCCGATCCCGAGCCAGCCGAGAGCGACGACGACACCGGCGACTCAGAACCCGACGTCGAAGAAGCCCGGCCACCGGATTCTTTTGAGCCGCCGAGTCAAGTCCAGATGCCGGTAACTCCACCTGAGCCGGAGGAGTCCGCCTCCTCGGGCTCGCAGTTCCTCGACGAGCCGCCACCGGTCCAGCCGGTGCAACCTCCGCCTGCAGAGCCGGAAACGGAGGTTTCCGAGGACGAAGCGCAGCGGGAAGAAGCTCGGCGCTTCGCTCGACTGCTTGTCTCGGAAATCAAGCTCTACAACGAGGAGCAGGTCGAGAGGGGCCGCGAGTCCAGCGATATCTACCAGCGTTTGCGCGAGGATATCGACCGCAGTCGCGAGATGTTCGAAAAGCGGATCTCGGCCGAGGTGCGCGAGAGCCAAGACTACTTCCAGGACGAGTTGGTCCGGGTCCTTGCCGATGGCAACCCCGATCTGCTCGGTATGTGAGGGTTCGCACACCGGCAGTTCCGCAAGCCCTGGTTCTCACCGCAATCTCGTTCGCTCTTGCGGTGGGGTGCACCGACAGCCCGCCTGAAGAACACGATACCCACCGCCTGGACATGCTGGAACGCGCCTTTGCGTCCCGCAATGACGATCCTGCCGGCGCGGTCGCTCTTTTTGCCGCGGCGGGGCCCGGTCCCACTCTCGAAGGGGCTCGTCTGAAGGCCTGGTATGGCAGCATTCGGCGCAGCGGCGCCGACTCCAGCCGTTGGCGCTCCTTCCTCGATGCCCGGCCCCCCATCAATCTCAGGGGCCCGGCAACCCTGGCTCTTGCCGAGGCCCTTGTGGCCGAGAACCGCCGCGATGAAGCGGTCGCCGCTCTCCTCGATGCACCCGATCCGGTTCGTCACCGCGCCGATGTCGAACTCCTCGATCTCGCCAATGAGACCACCGCCGCTTCAGCGGCATTTCGGCTCGCCCGGGAAGCACCGCAACTCCTGCGATCACATTCGTCAGCTCTCGAGCGCAGCGTTCTCACCGCCTTCGACCACGAAGACTGGATGGTTCGTGCCTCGGCGTGGCGGTCGGCCGGCCTCGGGTCCCGAGGGGCGGCCGAACTCCGGAAGCTGCAATGGCGGGGTGCAGAAGAAAAGGAACGGCGCATCGAGCTCGCCCGCTGCGAACTCGATGGCGGATCAACAACCCGGGCGCTCCACGCGCTTCCTACGAGCGAGCGATCCGACCCGGTGGAACTGAATCTCCGAGCAGAGGCATACCGACGCCGCGCCTGGGGTCTCGTGCCCGACAGCGCTGCGTCAAAGCCGTTTCGGAGTTGCCTCGGGGAGGCTCAGCGTTCGGCGGCCACGGCCCAGGGTCCCGACCTGACCGAGGCTCTGACCCTCATGCTCGAGTGCGGCACCGAAGCCGGGTCGCTCACCCCCGCCCTGGCCGCATGGCGCCACCTCGAGACCTCGGGTTGGGACCACTCTCGCCGAACCTGGTTGGGCCGCCGACTCGGTATCGCGCTCGCTCGAGCCGGCGCCGACGGGGAGATTATCGACGGGATGGCGAGCGCGATTCCACACCACCAACGTTGTCTCCAGTTTTGGCGGTCCGTCACCGATCCCGCCAAGGGGGGTCTTGCCGATCTTGCGGAGGTGAAGATTGCCGACATCTACGGGAGCTGGGCGAGGAGAAACATCGGTGTGGATTCTGCTTTGACGTACTCTCCGGCGCCCGAACCCGTAGGCATCGTGGATCCTCCGTTCTCCGTTGCGTGGCTGTCCGCCAATGTAGGCCCGGCCGAGGCTTCGGATGAGTGGCAGCGGCACATCGCCCATCGTCTTCCAGGGCGGTCTGAGGCGCTGTCGGCGGCGGTCTCGGCCGCCGCCGCGGGTCGCTCCAACACCGCCATTCGAAACCTGCGCGCCGGCTTCCCTGGTATCGGCACGGTCGCCATCGCCGATCTTCCGGCCGACGTCGCTCGAGCGTACCTGCCTCTACGGTGGTCCGATCACATTCTTGAAGCGGCGCGCGAAACCGGAGTCGATCCGTGGCTCATCGCCGCCGTGGCTCGACAGGAAAGCACTTTCAACGCAAAAGCCCGTTCGCCCGCCAACGCCCGCGGTGTGCTGCAACTCCTTCCTTCCACCGCACGGCTTCATGCCCGGAAGCTGGGACTCGGCAGCCGGCCCGATCTGGAAGACCCGGCAATCAACATCCGACTCGGCGCCCAGGAGCTCGCGTGGTTGATCCGCCGTTTCGGAGAGACGGAACCCGCCCTCGCCGCCTACAACGCCGGTGATCGGCGGGCCAGGCGTTGGTGGAAGAAATGGCCCACCACCGAGATCTTCACCGAGTCGATTCCAATCCCGGAGACCTACAACTATGTCAGTCGGGTGGTCTTCCTCTCCGACGCCTATCGCCAGATCCACGCCGAAGCCTGGAGAACGACGCCATGAAAGAGATCTCGATACGCACTTCTACCCGGACCCAGCTTGTCAATATCACATCGAGGGTCGCCTCGGTGCTCACCGAACTCGACCCGGCGGCCACCCTCTGCCACGTCTATGTGCCTCATACGACAGCGGCGGTGGTCGTCAACGAGTCGGCGGACCCAGATGTCGCCAGTGATCTCGTCGCTGCCTACCAAGCCATGGTCCCGGAGATTCCCTTCTCCCACGCCGAGGGGAACTCGGACTCGCACCTGCTCGCCACCCTCCTCGGTGCATCGGTGACCATCCCGGTCGAGAACGGTCGACTCAAACTGGGGATTTGGCAGGGGATCTTCTTTGTCGATCTCGATGGACCGAGAACTCGGCGGCTGTGGGTGAGCGCAATCTAAGTCATTCCGCCCTCCGGCTATCAGAAGTCGTTCTCACCACGTTACTTGCCTGCTTGGTTATACGGTCAACTATTCAAATTTAACAAAATAAAAGACTTAACACTTGACATTCACCCAAGGTATTCCACACTATTGTGTGTGGAGGGCAGAGTCATGGCAATGTTGAGACTCGGTCTGAGGGCCCGCAGCACAAACCGATACACGAAGTTCGCGACAGCCGTCTTATTCGTCGCGGTCCTTGCCGCGGCGGGCTTCATCAGCGCCCAGGACGTTGAGGAGTATGAACCCATCGACAGCTCGGTCTGTGGCGACTGCCACGAGGCCGGCGATCACGGGTCTTCATTCCAGATCAACCTCGATCACTCGGTGCACGAGGGTCTCGATTGCCTCGACTGCCACGTCGACCGAGACACCGCGCCACACCGTGAACTCGAAGACCCGTTCTACCCCGGGTGCCAGGGATGCCGGACCTGCCACGACGAGGCCTCCGGGGAATACATCTCGCACGGCCGCGCGACCCTGGGGACCTGCGAGGACATGCCCCATTGCTCGGACTGCCACGGCACCCACGACATTCTGCCGTCGACGGCTCAACGATCATCGGTGCACCCCACCAATCTTCCAGCGACCTGCGGCAAGTGTCACGAGAACCTCGACATCACCACCAAGTACGACATCCTCATCGACCACCCGATCCAGATCTACGCCCGCTCGGTCCACGGCAAGGCCACCAAGGGCGGGATCTACGTCGCAGCGAGCTGCAACGACTGCCACTCCTCCGGCGGCAGCGCGCACAAGATCATGTCGCCGGGATCTCCGGATTCGAGTATCAACCACTTCAACATCCCCGCCACCTGCGGCCAGTGCCACAAGGGGATCGAGGCCGACTTCTGGGAGGGCATCCACGGTCAGCTGGTCGCCCGTGGCGAGACCGATGCGCCGGTCTGCACTGACTGCCACGGTGAGCACGGAATTCTGTCTCCCGACGACCCGCTGTCTCCGGTTTCGGGTTCCATGGTCGCCGAGATGACCTGTTCGCCGTGCCACGAGTCGGCGGTCCTCAACGAGAAGTACGACATCAAGACCGGCCGTCTGACCACCTTTATCGATTCCTACCACGGGCTCAAATCCAAGGCCGGTGACACCCACGTCGCCAACTGCGCATCCTGCCATGGTGTTCACCGGATTCTCGCCAGTTCCGACCCGACGTCCACCGTCAACCCGGCCAACCTGCGAGCGACCTGCGGCGAGTGCCACCCCAACATCTCCGATAAGATCGCCCTGACGCCGATCCACGGCTTCGGCGGCCAGGGCCTGCGCACCCCCGCAGCCGACGTGATCGAGAAGATCTACATTATCGCCATCGCCATCATCATCGGTCTCATGATCCTCCACTGGCTCATCGACCTTGTCCGCCACATGGTCAACCTCACGAAGGAACGCCCGCAGATTCTCCGCATGCACATCGACGAGGTCGTCCAACACGCGCTGCTGGCCATCACCTTTATCACTCTCACGGTTTCGGGATTCGCTCTGCGCTATGACCAGGGATTCATGGCACGCTTCTTCTTCGGCTGGGAAGGAGGGTTCGAGGTTCGGGGAATCCTCCATCGAGCGGCAGCCGTCGCGTTCATGGGAACCACCATCTGGCACATACTGTTTCTTTTTTCCCCGCGCGGACGCCGGTTCGCCAAAGACATGATGCCGATCCCGCGCGACTTCCAGTTCTTCCTCCGGCGCATGCTTTACAACCTCGGTTTGCGGCCGCGCTGGGATTGTATCCAGCGCTTCAACTATGTGGAAAAGGCGGAGTACTGGGGGCTGATGTGGGGCACCGTCGTCATGGTGGTCACCGGGCTCATGCTGTGGTTCGACAACTGGTTCATCCAGTTCCTCCCCAAGGGTGTCCTCGACATCGCGCTGGTCGTCCACTTCTGGGAAGCCTGGTTGGCGGCGTTGACGATCTTCGTCTGGCATTTCTACTCGGTAATCTTCCACCCCCACGTCTACCCCATGAACCCAAGCTGGCTGACCGGTCACATGCCTGAGGCCATGTACAAGCACGAACACCCCGGCTATCTCGAGGAGGCACGGCTCGAGACCGAGAGGGTCATCGAAAAGCGCATCGAACGGATGCGGCGGCGGAACTACGACACAGAGGTCATCGATGAGGCCGATACCTCTGATTCAAGCGTGCCGAAATCAGCCCCGGAAAAGGACGTGCCGGACAATGAGCCGAGGGGCGACGGCTCGTGACCGGGACTTCAGCTGATTAGTGTTCACCGCGCGAGCGGGCCCCAATGCCTGCTCGCGCGAGGCTGCGCTCTGTATCTATTGAGAAGCTGAGCATCAATTAAAACATAGTAATGAGATTCAATAGTGATGGTATAGTTTTATACCGGAACGAAAACCGAACAAATGTTCGGTTACAACTCATTCTGTTAGGGAGGTTGGGATGGCATCTTCAGGTAGAGTTTCGCCCGCGCGCATCATCGGAACCCTCATCACTGTTTTGTTTTTGGCTACCACTGGAGTGGTTTTCGCGGGCGACGGCCCATCGGTCGACGGAGGATTCCCATCCGCCATCGAAACCCATGAGATCCTCCCCCCGGCGCCATTGCCGCCTCGCCAACCATCAAGACAACTTCCACCTCCACCCTTCTGACCGATGGCTTCGAGGGGACGTTCCCCGGTTCCATTTGGCAGCTTTACCACGACGGCGCGGGGGCCGATGTGGACTGGGGCAGAAGCAGCCACCGGAAGAGTGCGGGGAGTTACAGTATTTGGTGCGCAGCTGGCGGCAGCGCGTCGCCGGGTCCTGGCGGCAACGTTCCGGTTTTCACGACATCGTGGGCGATCGCCGGGCCTTTCGATCTGTCCGGCGCCACTTCGGGCGAGCTCAAGTTCGACTACTGGCTGTCCACCGAAACCAACTACGACAACTTCAAATGGCTCGCATCCACCAACGGAACCAACTTCAGCGGGCTCCAGACATCCGCCGACACCAACGGTTTCCAAACCGCGACCCAGGATCTGTCGGACTGGGGCAGCGCGGGCAATCTACTGGGCCAATCAGAGGTTTGGATCGCGTTTATCTACCAATCCGACGAAAGTAACACCTACGAGGGCGCTTATGTCGACCAGGTCAGTCTCACCACCAACGGTGGCGGCGGCGGAAGCAACTGCGGCACCTATGTACTGACCGACGACAACGACAACAACAGCTGGTCCGGAACGCCCGACGGCGACTGGGGTTACTGCCTCTACAACAACGATCCCAAACACCCCATCGAGTTCCACTTCGACGTCAGTGAATCGAATATCTCGTCGGCACAGCTGCTGCTGCTCTGCAACGACGTCGATCAGTACACCACCCCCGGAAAACCTGAGATCGACAAGGTCTATGTCAACAACAACTACCTCGGCAACCTCACCGGCGCCTCCGATGAGGATTCGACGACCATCTTCACCGTCCCGGTGAACAATCTCACGCCCGGAACCAACCGGGTGCGGATCGATGTCAATCAGGATTCGGCCTCAGTGCCCACCGATTGGTGCGTCGAAATCAAACAGGCCCAGCTCCTCATCAACGGCGGCTGCACCGGCCAGGCAAGCTGCCGAGAGGTGAATACGAATGGCAGCTTCTACGAGCCGGGCGCCACGGTCGTGGTCGACTATGAGATCGACACGGCCGCCACTTCGCAACAGATCAGGGTCGAGTCGAATCTCCTCAACCCGGATGGCGTCATCGTCGCCGGCACCGAACGGAACTACACCACCTACGGATCGGCGAATGACCCCCAAACCGTCAGCCTGGCCCTGCCGGGGAACGCGGCTGAAGGATCCGGCTACAAGGCTCAGGTGCTCGTCTTCGACTCCGCCTCCGGCCAGCTCGAATCCACATGTGAGGCGCCTTTCGCGGTCGCTGGTGGCGGCGGCAGCTGCAACATCACATGTAGCGCGACGGTACCCACCACCGCCCAGGTCGGCCAGACGGTCAGTTTCACCAGCACGGCAAACATCAACGGCGACTGCGGAACCGTCGAGTACTTCTGGACCCCCGAGCAGGGTTACAGCACCGCGACGATTTTCGGTCGCAACGGGACGTGGGTCTATAACCAGCCCGGAACCTACACGTGGTCGTACTCCGCAATCGGTGACAACGGCGGACGGTGCGACCGAACCGGCACCATCGTCGTCACCGGCGGAGGCGGTGGTTGCACCCTGACCTGCAACGCGTCGGTTCCCACCACCGCCCAGGTCGGTCAGGTAGTCAACCTCAACGGTTCGGCCACCGCAACCGGGTGCAACGGCACCATCGAGTACTTCTGGTTCCCAGACAACGACAACAGCACCGCCACGGTTTTCGACCGCAACGCGACCTGGATCTATGACAGCCCCGGCACCTACAACTGGCTATTCTCGGCAGGAGTCGACAACGAAACCTGCCGACGGACCGGATCCATCAACGTCACCGGAGGCGGTGGCGGCGGGTCGGGCGTAATCTGGGTGCCGGTAGTGAGCCGGGCCAACGGAGCCAACAACAGCACCTGGGTGTCGGATATCGGCATCTTCAACCCGAGCTCGGTCGCGGTGACGGTCACGATCAATATCTGGGTCACCACCGGAACCCTCATCAAAACGGTGAACATCAATGCCGGTGGTCAGATCGTCATCACCGATGTAGTGGGGTGGTTCAATCCGGGTCTCTACACGTCGGCCGCGATATCCATCATCTCGAGCCAGACTTTGATCATCACGTCGCGAACCTACAACCAGCTCGCGGCCGGCATCATCTGCTTCCCGGCTGGAACCCTCGGCCAGGGCCTCAGCGGTTTCCTCACGACCGGAGGAATCTCGACGGGCCAGTTTGGCTGGGTTCCCAACCTTTTGGAGTACAACGGTTTCCGGAGCAACATCGGCTACACCAACACCGGGACGACCAGCGCATCCCTGACCGTTCGGCTCTACAACGGGAACGGAGTGCAGGTCGGGTCCTACAACGTGACCCTCGCCCCGGGCCAGTGGAAGCAGGCAAATCAGCCATTCAAAACCATCGCCGGTCAGACGAACATGCGTGGTGGATCGGCCAAGATCACCGTCAACAGCGGCAGCGGCATCATCGTCTACGGTTCGGTGATCGACAACATCACCAACGATCCGACGACGATCCCGTTCTATCGATAAATAGAATCACCTCGTGAATCTCACGGCACCCGGCATCACGCCGGGTGCCGTTTTTTCGCTCGGCAATCCCCCGCCGGTGGCGCCGTGATGAAGAATCGGTAAAGCAGCATCGGCGATCTTTCTGAATTCTGGCACTCATCTTGCTTGGTCTCATCACAGCGCAGATTCTGCGTTGAAAGTGGTTGATAATGAAACAAAACTGGTCTGAATGACTCATGAACCTGGACATCGTCTCTTCCCTCATCTCCATCGGCGCCCTGACGACCGTGATGGGTCTATGGATGCTGGCCGCGAGTTATGCCCGGGGTGAGATCAACTCCACCCAGCTGAGGATCTGGGGCGTGTCGTGCCTGATCTTCGGGATCGCCTACGCCCTCTTCACCGCCCGGGACTCCATCCCCATCTTCTGGTCGTTGGTGGTGGGTAATCTCGTCTTTCGCCCTGGGTTTTGCAGGTTTCGGTCTCGCGATCGCCAGATTGTACAAAAGACCCTTCCCATTTCTCATCGTCCTCACGGGCATCCTCGTCTGCACCATCGCCCTCTATGTCACCGAAATCGTACGCGGGGACTCCTCCTGGCGCGTCCTCATCCTCGCCGCCGTGACCATCGTCCCGTGGACCGTCTCGTTCATCCAGTGCAGCCGGGAGTGGAGGCAGCGGCCGGCGCCTCACATCCTCGCCATGAGTCTGGCCGTTCTCGCCGTGATTTTGGTGTCCATCACCCGAGTCGCCGTCGCGGCCTACCATGGCGAGTTCGGCTATCAGGGGCTGCCCACCGGTCCAGGGTATCTTCTCGGCAGCCACGTTCTCCTGATCTCGCCCGCGCTGCTCACCGTGGGGTTCTTTCTCCTCTCAGCCGAACAGACCCAGGGAGTCATCCGAAAACTCGCGGACTCCGATCCCCTGACCGGAATCCTCAATCGGCGCTCGGTCATTCTCCTCGCGGCCAACCGTCTGGCCTCGGCGAAACGCCACCACCAGGCGATTTCCTGTGTCACCGTCGATCTCGACAACCTCAAGGTCATCAATGACGCCCACGGCCACGCCGTCGGCGATCAGGCGATTCTCCATCTGACCAACGTCGTGGGCCAGCTCGTGCGTGCCGAAGACGCCTTCGGCCGTCTCGGCGGGGATGAGTTCGTTGTGTTCATGCCCTATTCGGATCACGTCGGAGCCGTCGGGCTCGCTGAACGTTTCCGTGAGGCTATCGCCGCGCAACCGTTGACAATCGACGACAAAGAGCTTGAGATCACTGCCTCGTTCGGCGTTTCGTGTCTGAGGAACACCGACAAGTCACCTCTCGACCTCCTCAACCGGGCCGACGAGGCGTTGTACGACGCCAAGGGCGAAGGCGGCAACACGGTGAAGACACGGATCTGATCCCGCTCGACGTTGATCACAGCCCGGACTATGGCAACATCGGTCTCCGGAGGGACCCATGCGCCTGTCACCGACCCCGCTGATCTCGATTGCGCTCACCGCCATTCTCACGATTCCGTCGATTACAACCGCGGTCGAATTCAAGCTCTCGTTTCCGGCCGAGATCGAGACCGGGGCCGTCGACGGACGATTGCTCTTGTTGCTCTCCACCAACGACGATCAAGAGCCGCGCTTCCAGGTCCGGGGTGGTGTTCGAGCGATCCAGATCTTCGGCGTCGAGGTCAATGCCCTCGCCCCAGGTGTCTCCATCGGGTTTGACGAGTCGGTCCCGGGCTATCCGATGACGAGCCTCGGCGAATTGCCGGCCGGCGACTATTACGTCCAGGCGGTGCTCCACCGCTATGAGACCTTCCGCCGTAGCGACGGCCACACGATCAAACTCCCCATGGATCGCGGCGAAGGCCAACAATGGAACAGGGCGCCAGGAAATCTCTACAGCGAACCCCAAAAGATCAGCATCGATTCGGCGGGTGATGCCGAGGTCGCCATCGCCCTCGAGAGGATCATCCCACCCATCGAGGCACCGGCCGACACGGAATACGTCAAACACGTGCGGATTAAAAGCAAACTCCTTACCGAATTCTGGGGACGGCCGTTCTTCCTCGGAGCCCACGTTCTGCTTCCGCACGGCTATGACGAGCACCCAGCCGCCAAGTACCCGCTGATGGTTTTCCATGGTCATTTCCCGGCGGATTTCGGCGACTTCCGGACATCCCCGCCGGATCCCGATCTGGAGTGCGAGTACTCAGAACGATTCCGGGTCGAGTGCTATAACCGAATCCAACAGCAGGAGGCCTACGATTCTTACCGACGCTGGATCAGCCCCGATCTGCCGCGCTACCTGGTTATCGAGATCCAACACGCCAACCCCTACTACGACGACTCCTACGCGGTGAACTCCGCCAATCTCGGCCCCTACGGCGACGCCATCACCCACGAGTTGATCCCCTATATCGAGAAGCACTTCCGCGGTCTGGGCGAAGGCTGGGCGCGGTTCCTCTATGGCGGTTCCACCGGGGGCTGGGAGGCGCTGGCGGCTCAGGTTTTCTACCCCGATGAGTACAACGGCGCCTTCGCAGCCTGCCCCGACCCCATCGACTTCCGCGCTTATGTCACGATGAACATCTACAGCGACTCCAACGCCTACTACTACGAGGGTCCGCTCCGCCGAATCGAAAGACCCAGCTACCGCGACTGGCTCGGCGCCATCTACTCGACGATCCGTGATGACTCGCAGCTGGAGTCGATCCTCGGTCCGAAGAACCGGTCGGGCGGACAGTTCGACATCTGGGAAGCGGTCTACTCACCGGTCGGCGCCGACGGCTACCCACAGCCCCTGTGGGACCGGCGAACCGGAGTCATCGATCCCGATGTGGCGGTCTACTGGCGCGACAACTTCGACCTCCGGTTCATTCTCGAACGCGATTGGCCGACGATCGGTCCCAAGCTCGAGGGCAAGATCCACATATTCACCGGCGACATGGACAACTACTACCTCAACAATGCGGTCTATCTGATGGAGAGCTTCCTCGAATCCACCACGGATCCCTACTACGGGGGCGAAGTGGACTACGGCGACAGGGCCGAGCACTGCTGGAACGGCGATCACGAGAACGGGAACCACCTGTCGCGGCTGCGCTACAGCACCATGTATCTCGAGCGGATCCTGAACCACATCGACGCCACCGCACCCGATGGCGCCGATCTGACGAGTTGGCGGTACTGAGCCGTCCGAGAGCCGACGTCCAACCTTCTCATCTTCAAGTTTCCATCCGAGATTTTCGGATGGAAACTTGATATGATCCAAAGCACAGTGTATCGACAAGAGGATGTTTCGCCCACGTTTTGAGTTTCGCGAAGAGGTGAATCATGACTGAATCATCCAACGAAACCGAGCCGCGCACACCTGCCGAATTGGTCGCCTCCGCGGTCCAGACCGAACGAGAAGCCGCCTGGTTCTACAAAATGATGGCTGAGATGACCTCCGATGAAGAGTCCAAGGAAACGCTTCTGACCCTTTCCCGGGATGAAGCATCACACGCCGCGACTCTCGCCAACCTCTACTTCGAGATCACCGGGCTCGGCATCACCGAAACGACACCCACCCAGGCCGAGGGAAACCCGAACCTCTTTGACTTTCCGTCATCCTCTCGCCGAGACGCCCTCGAGTTTGCGCTCAAAAACGAGAACACCGCCGCCGGTTTCTACCAGAGCCAGGCCGACACCGTCGACAACCCCCGGATCGCCACGATCTTTCGGATCCTCGCCGATACCGAACGTGATCATGCCGCCTATATCCAGCTCCAAATCAGCCGCCTCGACAAATCCAACGTGCACTGATTCCTCCGCCCAATAGGGTTCGCGCTCCCCACGTTCGATCTCCGGTTTCCACATCGCTATGATGGGGGCATGCGCCAACCAACACGATCTCTGCTGATCTTCGCCACCGTCATTGCCTGCCTCGGAACCGTCGCCGGCTGCGGCAGACCGGAACCACCGGAGCCTGTCGAAGGCGTCGGCGAGCTCGTGCTCGACATACCCACTCGTTTCCCGGGCGTGCAGCGGATCGTGGCGATCGGTGACCTGCACGGCGATCTCGAGGCGGCCACGACCGCGCTGAGGATCGCCGGCGCCACCGATGAGGACGGTCGCTGGATCGGCGGCGATCTCGTGGTGATTCAGCTCGGCGATATCCTCGACCGTGGCGACGACGCCATGGAGATCCTGGATCTGCTCGACAGCCTGCGAGAGCAGGCCCAGACATCGGGCGGCGATATCCACCTGCTCAACGGCAACCACGAACTCATGAACGTCAAGCTCGACATGAGATACGTGAGCGTCGGTGGGTACATCGATTTCGTGCCTGGAGAGAAACGAGATCCGGCCACCGCCACCGCACAGGATGTCGTGGACGGCATCGGCGAACGGATCCTGGCAATCCGGCCGGGCGGATCCATCGCGCAGCGCTTCGCGGAGCGAAATGTCATCACCATCGTCGGCGAAACGGTTTTTGTTCACGGAGGCGTGCTTCCACGCATCGTTGACTACGGTGTCGAACGCCTCAACCAGGAGACGCGTCAGTGGATTCGAGGCGATGACCCGTGCCCACCAATGCCTCTCTTCGCCGGCGACGGACCGGTGTGGAGCCGCCACTTTTCCGACGAACCCGATGTCGAGGATTGCCGACTGCTCGAAGCCACCCTGGAACGACTCGGGGTTCAACGGATGGTGGTCGGCCACACCGTTCAGAAAGGCGGGATTTCATCAGCCTGCGACGGCCGTGTTTGGCGGGTCGATGTCGGAATGGCCGATCACTACGGGGGACAGGCGGCGGTTCTGGAGCTCTCCAACGGTGGAATCCGAATCCTCGACCAGTCCACCATTTTTCACTCGGTCGATCCCGCCTGAAGATTCCGGAGGGGACCGCCCGACAGCGGATGAGCCATCAGTCCCCGAGAGGATTGCGGGTCAGACACGGTCAGGTCGTTCGGCTCTGAAGCCTGATTTTGACTCTCGTTCTCAAAAATGATAGACTCAAGGCAGAAAAAAATCGAGGCAGATCCGACTCGTAGTTGTTGGTGGATAGCGCTGGCGACCGGTTGAGCACGTTTCATCCAGCACTCTTCTTCGTGTCGGTGCCCTCGATCCATTACCGACTGGAGCATCTCCGTAGACTCCAAAGGGGCCTGCAAGCTCCGATGGCGAAGGCGGTGTCAAGAGAGGTGATGTTCGTGATCAGAAATCACAAATTGGGCACGCAACTGCGCACCCGCCGCATTCCCTTCCACCAGTCCGTTCGGGTCGCTCCGGTAAACGGTGATGAACGCCGCTCCGAGGAGAGTTTTGATCTGTCCCTCGGGGGCCTGTTTCTCACCTCGATGGTGCCTCTCGATGTTGGTGAAGTCGTCGACCTCGAGATGCCCCTGGATTCCATGCGATTCACGACCAGAGCGATGGTCACCTGGGTTCGTTCCGTCGCTTCAAGCGATGAACGGCCGGTGGGAATGGCGCTCAAGTTCATCGGACTCAATCAACACCAGAAACGGCTCATTCATCGCCAGGTCGTCAACCATACCCGCGGCGGTGGACAGCTCAAGATCGGCAGGCCTCCGGCTACCGACCGGAAGCTGACGGCCGGAGCCGGATCTCGGCCGAGAACGACCGGGCGGCAGGCCTCCGACACGCCGGACAAGTTGTGGCTGATCATCGGCTTCGCGGCGGTCTCTATCGCGATTCTGCTGCTTGCGATCCTTCTCTGATCAAGTAGCGGCCGGGGGGTCTGCCGCGCACCAGACAACCGGTGAGAATTTCGGACTATGGCTCGATCGGGATTTTCACCAACCGGTTCTTCCAGGTCTGCGAGGCCAGGAGTTGACCATCGGGCAGGAGGGCGAGAGCCGTGACCCCCTCCAATCCACCCTTCAGAAGCAGGGGCTCATCAACGCCGGCCGGATCGACCACCCAGATCTCTCCCGGTGTCGGGGCGCTGGCCGCGAGCATCCCGGAGGGGAGAATGGCGAGATAGCCCTCCTGCTGGTCACCACCACTCCAGCCGGGAACACCGATTCTGCGAACGACCGACCCGTCGATTGGATCGACCAGCGCGATGACACCCTCGGATGGAACCGCAGCCGCCATCAACCCGCCGGCCCATGCCAATCCCACCACCGGACCGGAAAGGACCGCGAGGGGCTCCGCCTGCCAGGTTGGGGGACGGCAGCGCATCAATCGCCGGTTCCCGGTGTCGGCGACCACCAGACTTCCATCGGGCGCCCACAGCAGACCTCGTGGTCCGTAGTACTCGTTTTTGAGTACCTTCGTCGTGCCGTCGGGCAGAAACAGTTGCACCCGGCCGTTCCAGGTGTCGGCGACGGCGAGGGTCCCGTCGGCTGCGAGGGCGAGCCCGGATGGTTCGAGAAACTCGCCCGGCCCCGAACCTTCTCCGCCCTCGGTGTCCATGCACAGTCCCTGTGCCGAATACCACCGGAGGCGATGGTGTTGGGTGTCGGCGACGACAAACCAGCCATCGGGTGAGACACCGAGCCCGCGGGGTTCGTCCAAGCCTCGTGGGGACACTCCGTCGGATGACTGCCAGGGCGAGGTGCAGGCGAGGCTGGTTGTTTCGAGGATGACGCCGTCGTCGAGCACCAGCCAGAGACGGGTCAGGCTTCCCTCAGCCGCGATCACCGATTCCAGACCTTCAAACCCGCGACGCCACCTCAAGAGTGCGCCGGCGCTCTTGTGGAGACCGGTCTCGTCGAGGGCCCAGAGAACCGGCCCCTGCCAAGCCAGGGCCCGGATATTCTCGAGATCGCCGTCGACCTCCATCTGCGATCCGCCGCGACCGACCCAGACCGAACGGCCGTCGCTCCACGCCACCCCCGGGCCTCGCGCAGCCGCCGCGCTGACCGGTCCCTCAAGGTTCGGCTGCCACCTGGTGCCGCCAAGATGCTTCCACAGACCCGTCTCGCCCCAGGCCCAGACCTCGTCCGCTGCGGTCAGATGAACGGCTCCTTCGATCCGCCCCGCACCCGTCCAGGGTTCTCCAGCTTTCTGACGAACCCACAAGACTGCCGTCACCGCAGGCTGTCCACCTTTCGGCGCGGCGACGCGCCACTGATGTCATCGGGCTGCACGGAGGAGGATCGAAGACCTCCAATTCCCGGGCCACGACATCGAGATCCATCAGCGAGCCGTCGCGTAGGATCACGGAGGCCCCGAATTCGTCGAGGGCGAGCGAGCGGATCACATCGGCGCTCCGCTCGGGGATCCTCCCCACCACCTCGATCCCGGCGGGCAACAGCGCGGTGGGGATGACCGGAGCCCGGCTCGCGGCGGTGTTGGGCAGCACTCGATAAAGGACCGCACCCTCGTGCTGGGCAAAACGAAGCAGGCCCGGAACACCGGCGAGCGGGTCGGGCCCCGACAGGCTGTAGGTCTGTCGTTCGATATCCGCGAGCACCACCCACTCAACCTTGTACCGATCGAGCACCGCCCTGCGGTTGTAGGGATTTACGCCGGCGTAGAGGGTTTCCAAATCGGCGAATCGGGCGTTGATTTCGAGCTGGGATTGGCCCCGTTGTTTGAGATGCCATTCCCAACCGACGACGGTCGGTTGACCGGTGTGCATGGCAATCCTGGTGTAGCGGTTGTAAGACATTCCGGCGGCCTCGGCCACCGCATCGTCCGCCTCGGCCACGCCCTGCAACGCGCGCGCAAGAAACCACGTTTGCGGTGCCTCTTCGGCGAGAAAAGCCTGACCATCCAGAGTCGGCCGTGGGGAGTTCATGCGGGGTTGCATCCAGCCCTGGGCAATTCCGAGCGGCAGATTGACCAACGCCACCATCTGCAGCGGGAGCCAAACTGCGACCAGCAGTCGGCGCCGCCAGCCGCCCTCCCGCAACAACATGGTCGCTAAGGCGATCGCCAGCAACAGCCAGATACCGTTGTAGACCTTGAACACGGTGTTCATGCGGTCGATGAGGGTGAATCGCTCACAAAACGCGATCGCCATCGTGCCGAGGGCGGCCAACGACCACCCGAGACGAATCAGACGATCCGGACTGCTCACCGCGGCAATGAACAAAAGCGCGGTCACGGCCAGCGCGGCCGCCGCCGCTCCCGAGCCGAAGCTCAGTCCAACCGCGATCCCGGTTACCGCGACTGGGATGACGATCCAGACCCGCTGACCAAGAGAAACCAGGGCAAGTGCGACCAACGGCACGAGGAAGAGGCCGAAATGCCGGAATAGCACCCACCACGGCGCGAAATCCGCATCGGTGAAGAACAAGCCGCGGCCGCCTCCCGCTCCGGCGCTGATCCCGACGACCAGCTCGACGATGAAGGGTGCGGCGGCAACGAGACTGACCGCGGCAGCCGCAGTCAGTCGCCCGAGACCGATCTCCGGCCGGGGCGACACCGCGATGGTGCCGAGACCCAGCGTCGCCGTGAGAATGAAGAGATCCCAGGGGTTCGTCGCCACCAGCGCGGCAACACACAGGCCACAGAGGACCGCGGAAGGGATCCATCCCTTGCGATTTTCATCGACCAGGAGCCAGCCCCATCCAAGCACCGTCAGGACCACCGGGAGGGCAATGAAATGGCCGTGAAGATCGGCAAAGATCGCCGTCCACAAGGGGTATTCGTCGATGGCGAATCCCGGAATCACCCGCGAGGTGGCCCACCACATGTCGAACCACCGACCGGCGCGTCCGAGATCGAGTTCCCAGAGCCACTCAAAATTGCCCGAAATCATTACCAACAGGGGCAGCACGGCGGCGGCGAACCACCGCCATCGACGGGTCAGGAGCAGCCCGAAACCAGCCAGAACACCAGCCCCGAGAGCAGGGATCGTCGCCGACATCAGGTTGTAGCCGACACCCGTCGAACACCCCGCCACGAGGATCGGGAAGGCTGCGAGAACCTCACCGAAATAGTAGTAATGAAGGGACATTCCAGCCATCCAAGGCTCCATCGGGGGCCACGACTGGGATTGCACGAAACTGTTGAGGAAGGAGAAATCCATCGGTTTCTCCCCCCAGTGGATCGCCGGGTTGTAAAGGCGCACCACGAGAAAGAGCAGACCTACGAGACCTACCACCGCGGCCACCTTGGAGATGACGCTTCGCCGTCGCCTCAGAATGCGCTCCGCCTCCCGCCATCGCAGGGAGAGACTCAACCCACCGGCGGCGATGATGGCGATGAAGATCCATGAAGCCGTGGCGGCGCCGGTCGGCCACAGACCGAGTTCACTGCCGAACCACATCACCCACGAGGGCACGATCCAACCGGTGGCCAGAGCCAGACCGAAGCCGGCATCGGGCAACCGTTTCAGGCTCGGGAAGAGGATCGCCCAGGTCGCCAGGCAGAGCGCGCCGAAGACCGCCGCCCAGATCGCCAGATCCCATGCCTGACGAACGCCGGACGGCACCGGGTCGATGGAGGGAAGCGGATCGACAAAGCGATCCTCAAGGGCGCGGAAGTCCAAATCCTCGAGATAGGGCAGCGGTCGCTGGACCCGCTCGGTCAGTTCTTCCGGTGAAACCTCTGCGGTCCGCCTGAAAATGAGGACTCGCGGAAAATCGTAGTTGACAAAGCTCTCATCGGCTTGCTGTACGGGCGCGAAGAGTCCAAAAATCCGCGGCGCGCGATCGACCCTCGCCACTGGAGTGAAACCGGCTTCCCCTGCGAGCAGCAAGCGGTAGAGCCGTCCGGTGAGCGGGAACCTTTCCGGGTTGGCGAGCACCGTCCGCCGAACCCGGTGGGATGTCAGGACGACCCAGTCTGCGCGGGCAAGCTGGTTGCCCCAAAGAAGCGATTTGTCGGAATGATCCGGCAGGTTGTAAGACGGGAGATCAATGCGCTCGACCGGACCGTCCGGTGGTCGGAGGTCGAGAGTTTCGTCCCAATGCTCGTAGGCGACCACCTGTTCGGTTTCAATCAAGGGGCTCAGCCAGCGGGCGGCGGTCCTGTGCGGATGAGGTTCGACAAACGCCCAGACATACCCGAGTCCCCACAGCACCGTTCCGGCAACCACCGCCGCAGTCGCGAAACGGCGGTGGCGGGGCCGCATCCGCACCAGCCACCAGGCCACCACCAGCGTCCCCGGCACGACCAGCGGTTCCCAATAGCGCAGGTACTTCACCTGCAGGGTGCTCAACCGAACCGCCATGGGAATCAGCCAGGCGAGCAGGATCAACAGCAGAGTGAAACCGGGTGTCCATCGCGTGGCGAACCACCGTCGCCAACGCTTGAGGATCCTCGTCACTCCCGCACCGGAACCGATGATCACGGCCGCCAACAGCAGGGGACCGAGGCCCCAAAGTGCAAGTTCCCGGAGGGGATACAAGACTGGGAGGGTGCCGTGGTAGACCCGGACATACGGCAGATCGGCCTCACCCACGACCATCGCCACCTGCTCACCGACGCCGCGGAGATACCCCGGATTGAGCGCGACACTGAAGAAGGCGGCGCCGCCCTCGCCACCGACGCCCATGAGCCGGGCAATCTGTTCGGCGGTGACCATCGCCGCAAACACGCCGACACCGAACAACGCCAGCCTTGGAACGCCCTTCTGAGATCGTGCAATCTGGAGAGTCACGGCAAGAACAACGACCGGCGCGAGCACTGCGAACGGAAAGCCCCCACCGGAAAAAGCCCAGGGTTGGCAGAACCAGAAAACAGCGACCCCAACCGCCAATGCCACGGCGAACAGCCGGATTGCTTCGAGCAGATCCTGCCGCCGCCAGACGATCACAAGGACGACCGCGAGAGGCACGATCAGCGCGAGTGATGAGACCTTGACCGCGAGCGATGCGCCGATGGCGGCGCCCACCGCCGCAGCGCTCAGGTTGTTGCCTCCCGACGCAAACCAAAAACACGCCGCCAACGCCGCCATGACCCAGACCGCGTGGTGGGCCTCGACGGTGGCGAAATGGCTTTGTTGGAGATCGAGAGGAACCCATGCCACCAGAAGGAGAAAGAGCTCCCCGGTGCGGCGTCCCCAGACGCGGTGCGCGAGAAACCAGCCAAGCATGATCGCCAGCATCGAGGCCGCCAGCGACAGGGCCCTCCCACCCAAGAGGAGGCTCCGACCATCTCCTCTCAGAAAGAGAACGCCGGTGGCGGCGCGGACCGCCTGGAAATGAAGCGACCCGTAGGCGTAGAAATCCGGATCGGTAAACCAGGTCGTCGCTCGTTCCGAAACATACCCGACCTGTCGCTCATCCGGATGCGGTGAGGAGGAGGTCGTTTGATGATCCCAGCCCTGGAGGACGAGGCGAAGACCCAGCACGATGAGAAGGAGGACCCAGGTTCGCTTGCGCAACATCACCACCGAGGGTAGCGGAAGCCGGCCACCATCGTCCACTGGTCGACGCTTCCCTGATCGGCGATTTCGGTCGGCGCCGCATCTCACCCGCCCCCTTTCAGAGCAGGTACAATCAAATACACAATCCAAGGAGGCTGAGATGTCGAAACAAGCCCCGGCGGCGATGGTTTTCGCAATTATTGTGTTGTCGATGGTCGCCGAAGGTGCGGATCTCTCAGGATCGCTCATGTACGACGATCAACCGGTGGCAACGGTTTTTCCCGACATCAGTCAGGCTTCGGCGGTCGCCTTCCCCTCGGCCGGTGGTCCCCAAATCAACGGCACCGTGGATCTGGCGACACTCAGCTACCGTATTGAAGGGCTCGCAGCCGAGGAATATTTCGTCCAGATTCAGCTTTTCCGCACGGTCCCCAGCCCGACCTTGGGTTATCCCGGAGATCTGCTTGGATCCGCCAATGTCGAGCCGGGCGACCCCGGAGCCAGCATCGCGCTGGATATGGACGTCCGCTACTTCTACCACGTGGTCAGCCCGGTCGACTCGGTCTCTCAGCTCAACGGTTTGAGATACGACTGCACCGACCATCCAGCCGTGTCCTTTCCCATCACCTTCGCCATCGAGTCCGTCCCGCGGGCGACCGACTATCGTTTCCACACCGTCCTCATGACCTGTCCCAGGGCGGTCGCCGACCATATCTACACCGATTCCGTCGATCCGAGTGTCCTGATCGAGTGGGGCACCCTTGACGAGGATTTTCAAACCCTCGAAGTCGCGTGCACCGGAGCAAGCGGCAAACCGCTCTGTGCAAATCCACTCTTCCGCTACAACGACGGTGATGCCTGGGCTCTGGCCCTCACCCACGACGGCTCGACCACTCGCGGCGTCCATCGCACCGACGCGACCGTCATTCCCGCGGTTGCCGGCACCCCCGGAGCCAACGGAACCTATTGGTCGAGCGCGGTGAGCGTGGTCAATCTCGCGACCACCGACCGCGAGATCGAGGTCTTGTACACCCCGCGCGGCGCCGATGGTCTGATGACCTACAGCAGCGAGAGCGTACTCGTGCCGGCGTCCTCACAACGGTCCTGGTCCGATATCGTCACCGAGTTGTTTTCAACGACCGGCGCCGGCGCCCTCGAGTTCCGCGGCCTTCAACTCGCCGTGACCAGCCGGACCTCGACACCCGACGCCGAGAGCGGATCCTACGGTCAGGGCATCCCACCGATCCATTCCGCGCAGACCCTCAGCAAAAATGGGACCAATTCAGCCGCCATGGGCGGCGTCGAAGAGGGCGTCACCTTCCGCAGCAACCTCGGTCTGTGCGAAATCTGGGGCGAAAGCGCCACTGTCAGGGTGAGCATCCTGGACTCGTCGATGAGCGAGCTGGGGCAGCGAGACTACGAGCTCCGACCTTACGAGAACATCCAGGTCAATCAGGTCGCGAAGGTGGTGGGTGGATCCGATTCGCTCTCCAACGGGATCGTCCGTGTCACCGTGACCTCGGGCAATGGCAAAGTGGGCGCCTACCTCTCTGTGGTGGACAACTCCACCGGCGATCCCACGTTCGTCACCATCGCTCCTCAGTCTCCATCCGGCGGCTGACGATTTGCGGCGCGAAAGCCAGCGTGAAGTCAGATACCCGGCTCGCCCGTTAAGTGACACGCGTTCCGCCCCGATTGGATTTGCCGAATCAGGGCGAGTGGAGCTCGCTTGTGAACGGTGGCGGCGCTCCTGCGTTCACATCCGGTTTGAAGCACGCAGAAGGACGAGTACACTGCCGCCAGGCGATTGGAGGACATGGTGCGGATCGATCCAAAGGCAACGGCAGTTGACCTCTCGCGGGCGGCAAAACAATGGCAGTCCCTCGGCGAAGCGAAGATCACCGGGGGCCGGAACCCGGCAGACAGCGACGGCCTGCGTCGTCTGTCGAGTCTGCTCGATGCCGTCGGGCCCTTGAGAAAGTCGCAGGCGCTGTGGACCGAGGTCGCCAAGCTCATGCGAGAAGTGGGCGGCGCCAACGAGCGCTCGGCTGCGGTTGCAGACCAGCAGGCCGGAGTGTGCGACCGCCAGATCAAGTTCTGCGGCGAGTCGTTCCACGAGCTCGTGATGGAGCGGGCCTCCAACAAGGAGCGGCCTCCGAGTCTCGCCGAAATCAGGATCGCGGCGTATGAGTTCGAGCGCAACGCCGACAATCGGCCCTTCGAGTGGCTGATCAACCAGTTCCTCGAGGATCCGGCCCTTCGCCGGCGAGAAAGCTGGGGAGAGAACCTGGATCTCTGGTGGTTCTCCCGGACCTCGGGTTCGTAGATTCGGTCGTTTCCCGCCGAAGAGGGCGAGTCCAATTTCTTCGACTTCCCGTCGGTCTCCCGCCGCGCGGCGCTCGAGTTTGCGCTCCAAAACGAGGTCAAAGCTGCCGACCTCTATGAGTCGCAGGCCGGCGCCCGCGACGACCCAAGTCGGGCCGAGATCTTCAACCAGCTCGCAGAAACCGAGCGCAAGCATGCCGCCTATATCCGATCGCAACTGCGATGGCACGCAGGACTGACCGAGCACTAGCGTTCAGACACCGGGTCCGGAATCGTGCAGGGAGTTATCAAACTGATGATCCCGAAATCAAACTCGGTTGAGCACAGCCCGGGCGATGAGTTTCTGTTTTCCCTGCCGCGACATGGCTTTGATCTCGCATTCACGGACCGAGGCCTTTGACCGATCTAGTTGAATCTCGTGGTACCGCAGGGAAACCGGCCCGCGACCGCGCGTGTACCGGGCGCCCTTGCCCGCGTTGTGCTCATCGACCCGGCGATCGAGGTCATTGGTGATCCCGGTGTAGAAGCTCCCGTCGGCGCACTCGACGATATAGACGAACCATTCCTCAACGACGTGATCGTCTGGTCGTGGGTCGTTCGTCACGGGCAGGGCCCTTCCCTTCACGCGGTACAGCTTAGCCCGAAAGGAGAAATGGAGCGCCAGAAGGGACTCGTGGCCCCGCCGAGTTCCAACCTTTGTTCGACTGTAAGGAGAAGTGGCGCGCCGGAAGGGACTCGAACCCCTAACCTTCTGGTCCGTAGCCAGATGCTCTATCCAATTGAGCTACCGGCGCAGCCGGGGCGCGTATTGTGCCACAGGGATTTGCTGGATGCAAGAGTCCTTCCTCGCATTGCGATGCCTCTGCGTCTCTGCGTCTCTGCGCCTCTGCGTTGAGTTCCACCCGCCGATTGGAACTCGGGCGTAGAAACCGCGTATCATTCACCCGACCCGCAGGGAGGAACATGTCGGATCCGATTTTAGAAATCGAACACATCAGCAAGCGCTATGGCGATGTGACGGCGGTGGACGACCTGAGCTTCAACGTGCCGCGGGGCTCGGTCTTCGGGCTGCTCGGACCCAACGGCGCCGGCAAATCGACCACCATCCGGATGATCATGCGGATCATCATGGCCGATGAGGGCAGGATCCTGCTCGACGGCGTGCCGGTGGATGACGACCGCCGCCGGCTCATCGGCTATCTCCCGGAGGAGCGCGGGCTCTACAAGAAAATGAAGGTCCTCGAACACCTCGTTTTCTTGGGCACGATCCGCGGGCTCAAACCGGGCGAGTCGAAGAAGCGATCCATGGCCTGGCTCGAGAAGTTCGATCTTGGGGAGTGGGCGACACACAAGGTCGAGGACCTCTCCAAGGGGATGCAGCAGAAGGTCCAGTTCATCGGCACCATCCTCCACCGACCACAGCTGTTGATCCTCGACGAACCATTCTCGGGACTCGACCCCATCAACAGCAGGGCGCTCAAGGATCTGCTGATGGCCATGTCGAAGGAGGGCGTCACCATCGTCCTCTCCACCCACGTGCTGCCGCAGGTCGATGAACTCTGCACCCACATCTGCCTCATCAACCGCGCCCGCGCCATCCTCGACGGCCGGCTCGAGGACATCCGCACCGATTACGGCGGCAATGTCTGGCGGGTGGCCAGCGATCTTGATGAGCAGGCGCTGGGCGAGCTTCCGGCGGTGACCACCGTCCACGCCCTCGGCGACGAGATGCTCGTCGAACTCGAACCGGATTCCGAACCGCGCGAGCTGCTGCAGGCCCTCGCCGCGCACGGCGGCCTCGAGAGCTTCACCCGATTCGTTCCCGGGTTGGAGAACATCTTTATCCGCGCCGTCGAGGAGGACCGCAGCCATGATTAGTTGGACGCGCATCGCAGCGATCATCCGCCGCGAGTATCTGGAAAGGGTCAAGACCAAGGCCTTCTGGATCTCGACCCTGCTGGTGCCGGTCTTCCTCGGCGCGGTGATGATCATCCCGGCCTGGCTCGCCTCCCGCGGTGGTGGCACCTTCACCGTCGCCGTGCTCGATTTCACGGGCCGCTTTGCCGAGCCCATCCGCGCCGAACTCGACGAAATGCTGACACGACAGACATCCACGGCGACCGAGGCCCTCGACGAGGCCGGCGTCGTACCGGGCGAACAGGCCGAGACCATGGGCGAGATGATGGAGGAGTCTCTCCTCGATCTCACCCTGGTCCCCCTCGACAGCAGCGGCGATCCGGAAGCCGTCCGCGAGGAAGCCAAAGCCCGGGTTCACTCGAGCGAGTTCGACGGCCTACTGGTGATCCCCGCAACGCTGCCGGACGAAGGGCAGGCGGAGTACGTTGCGCCCAACGTCTCGGCGTTCCAGATGCTCAGCATCCTCGAGCGCTCGGTGAGCAACGTCATGGTCGCCGACCGGCTGACCTCGGCCGGTCTCGACCCCGAAGCGGTGGGCGAACTCACCCGGCGGGTCGACCTGAGAACCATGAAGCTCGGCGCCAAGGGCCAGGAGACCCACGATCAGGGTCAGGGCTTCATGCTCTCCTATGTCTTCATGATGATCATCTATATGACGGTGCTCATGTACGGCATCTATGTCATGCGCGGGGTACTCGAGGAGAAGAGTTCGCACATCGTCGAGGTCATCATCTCCACGGTCAAACCTTTCGAACTCATGCTCGGCAAGATCCTCGGCATCGGCGCGGTGGGGCTCACCCAGTTCCTGCTGTGGTCGATCATGATGGTGGCCATCTCGGCGCCGGGCGCGGCGGCGGCCGTCGGTATGGGCGGGCTCGAACTGCCGGCGGTGCCGGCAATCCAGATCGTCTTCTTCGTGGTCTACTTCGTCCTCGGATTCCTGCTCTACGGCACCCTCTACGCCGGGATCGGCGCCGCCTTCGACACCGAACAGGAGGCGCAGAACTTCCAGGGCGCCATCACCATGTTTCTGATCGTGCCGCTGGTGCTCATGATGTACATCCTCAACCAGCCCGACGCGCCGCTCTCGGTGGCGTTGTCGCTCTTTCCCTTCTTCACGCCCATGCTCATGTTCCTGCAGGATGACCCTGACACCGGTGCCGGCGATCCAGCTGGCGGCGTCGGTGGTGATCATGGGCGCGACCATCCTGGCCGCAACCTGGATGGTTGGGAAGATCTACCGCGTCGGGATCCTCATGCACGGCTCCAAGCCCAAGCTCAAGGACATGTGGCGGTGGATTCGGGAGGCGTGATCTCGTTCCCGATCCCGATCCCGATCCCGTTCCCGGATGGGCCCGAGTCGGGATCGTGGACGGGATCGGGATCGGGAACGAAGCAAAGCCCTCGAAATGGTTGACGGCAGATCCGCCGTTGTTATAATGCCGGTCCCTGTACGGGGTTCTGTTGGGGTGTCGTCCAATGGCAGGACATGCGGCTCTGGACCGTAGTATTGGGGTTCGAGTCCCTGCACCCCAGCCAAATTCGATCGCAACTCGCCCGGCTCGCGCCGGGTCGCTTTTGTGAATTGCACAGGAGTTGATGACGATGCAGCCGATGCTCGGTGAGAGTGCGTGCCTGACCGCCGCCCTGCTGTGGGCGGTGGCGGTGGTGCTCTTCCGCGTCCCCATCGCAGCATGGGGTGCGCGAACGGCAAACCTCGTCAAGTGCCTGCTCGGGACGACCCTGCTGCTGCATGACTCTTCCGTTCTTCGGCGGGTCTCGCCGCGTTCTCGGTCGCCGCTCCGCGCGATCTCGGCCTCATCGCCCTGTCGGGAGTCATCGGCCTCACCATCGGCGACACCCTGCTCTTTGCCGCCATCGGCCGCCTCGGCGCGCACCGCACCCTGGTCCTCGGAACCTCGGCGCCGGTCTTCGCCGGCCTCCTCGCCGCAGCCGGCGGCGAACGGCTTTCGGCTGTACAGTTCGCGGGCGCTGCAGTGGTCCTCATCGGCGTCACCATCGTGGTCGGCCCGGGCGGTCGAAATGCCGACGACGACAAACGGATCGCCATCGGCGGGATCGCATTCGCGCTGCTTGCCGCCTTCGGTCAGGGGGCCGGCGTCGTTCTGGCGAAGGAGGGTCTGGACACCCTCGGCGCCATGCCCGCGACCCTGCTCCGGCTCGCCGCCGGGACCGCGGGTCTGCTGGTGGCCGCCACTCTGCGTGGGGGCTTCGATCGAGCTCCGGGATGCGTTCAACGACGATCGAGCCATGCGCCGGATGGCGCCCGGCGGCCTTCTTCGGGACCTATCTCGCCCTGCTGCTGATGATGATCGGGGTGGCGCTGGCGCCGGCGACCATCGCGGCGGTCCTGCTCGCGACCTCGCCCATCTTCAGCCTCGTCATCGAAGCGGTGGCGGATCGGAGGCGGCCGACGGCACTCGCCGTGATCGGCACCATCGTTGCCGTTGCCGGGGTGGCGGTTCTTGTGAGTTCCTAGTTCTCAGTTTTGAGTTTTTAGTTTTTAGTTTCCATCGCAAATGCTCAGCACAGCTTCGTACGGGTTCTTGCGATGGAACTCAAAACTCAAAACTGAGAACTCAAAACTCCGCCGAACCACCTCGTGACGACAACCGCCCCACCCTCGGCGCGAACCGTGACTCGATCCGACGCCGCCTCGTTGGAGATCGACGGCTTGCCGGCGAGATCGATGGCGGTGTCGGCGATCGGCCACTTCACCCCCTCGAGGGTGACCCGCACCGCCGGGTCGAAGGTAAAGAAGGACCAGGTCTCACCGGGCTCGGCATCGAGGGCGAGCTCTCCCGTCACCGCCAGAATCCGGTGGTCGTCGGCGACAAAGACGAGCCGCTCGCCGAGCGCCCTCCTGGCGAGCAGACCGAGATTGCCGACGGCGTGGTCGAGCCGGCCGCCGGTGGCGCCGAGCACCGTGAGGTTCTCTAAGCCGAGCTCATCGAAGGCATACTCGAGGGCCTTGTCGAGATCGGTCCTGTCCTGATCCGGGCGGTGGACCATCCGCTCCTCGCCGATGAATGTCCTGATCCCGGGGCTGATCGAGTCGAGATCACCGATGACGGCATCGGGCCGCAGCCCGATCCGGCCGAGGTGGTTGGCGCCGCCATCGGCGGCGAGGAGCGGCTTTGCGGCGGCTGCCAGGACGGCGGACGTTTCGGTCCAACGGATGGGACCGTTGGCGACGAGGAGAGGGGACGATTTCGGCATCAGGAGGATCTTACCCTTCACCGGCGGTTCACACGAAGATGAAAATCGTATCCGGGTGCAGAATCGAACACATCGATAGGAAAGAATCTCGTTCCAGGATGGTAAACTGAGTTTCGGCAATGCACATCACTGCTGACGATCTTTCAGGCACGGTTTATATCCCCGATACTTCGGCGCTGATCGAGAATCCCGATGCTCTCGACCGTCTTCTCATGGACGGCAACATCGTCGTGCTCATGCACAAAGTCATCGAGGAGCTCGGGCGGCTCCAGAGTTCCCGCTCCAAGTCCGACGGTGTTCGCCACGCCGCCCGCCTCGTGACCCGAAAGATGCTCGAGTACCGTCGGCAGGATCTCATCCACCACGGTGTCGATCGTCTGCTCCAACACCAGGCCAACCCGGAAGAGTTCAACCGGACCCCATCCGGCGGGTTGCTGACCTGGGAGCCCGACGGCGCCACCATGGAACCCTATCCGTCCGAGTCGGGCGACAACCACATCCTCGCCAGCGCCCACCGCATCGCCGAAGTCGCCAAGTCCAACGGTCTTCCCCACTACCAGGTGGTCGTGATCTCGGAGGACTCGAATCTCCTGCTCAAGTGCGACGCCCTCGGGATGGCGGCCGAGAATCTCCGCTACGGCAAGGTCACCCTCGACAATGTCGATGAGATCTACCAGGGGCTCGTCTGCGGCGGATCGACGAGGACGCCCTGCAGGATTTCATCGACAGCGGCGCCCCGGGCGAGCGTTCACTCTCCCTCGACAAGGTCAAGACCACCGAGCCGGTGGAGTATCTGTGGAACATGGGCGTCGTGCTGACCTGCGGTGAACACACCATCCTCGGCCGGGTCAACGCCGACACCGGGCGGGTCGAAGATCTCAAATACGCCCAGTACTGGGACCGCAAACGCAAGGACTACAAACCGCGGCCGATCCTCGGTTTCACGCCCCGCGACCCGCAACAGATCCTGGCGCATGGAGTTCCTCCTCGACCCGGATGTCCAGCTCGTGGTGCTCGACGGGCCGGCCGGTTCGGGTAAGACCCGGATGATGGTGGCGACCGGGCTCTACATGCTCATCGGCCAGCCCACCACCTGGCGGGTGGCGCCGACATCGCAGCCGCTGACCCCCGACTATGGTTACGACCACGGAATGCTCCTGCTGCGGCCCGAGCACGCCTCGAGTCAGTACGACCTCGGCTATCTGCCGGGTGACTACGAATCCAAACTGAGCCCGTGGCTCGAGCCCTTCTTCCAGGCGGTGCGGTCGCTGTCACTGGCCAACGAACACGATTTCCTCGACGAGCTCCAGTCCACCGACCGACTGACCATGGTCTCGACCTCGATGCTGCGCGGTCTCGACATCGAGCGCTCCATCGTCCTCGTCGACGAGCTCCAGAACGGCGACCGCCATCTCGCCAAGACCCTCATGTCGCGATTCTGCGCCTCATCGAAGGTCGCGCTCGCCGGTTGTCTCGACCCGGTCCAGATCGACAATCCCTATGTCGACTGGCGGTCCAACGCGCTGACCCGGATCAAGGAGACCTACAAGGGCTTCGGCCCCGAGGTCGCGCAGGTCAGGCTCGTCCACAACTACCGCGGACCGATCTCGACCAGAGCTGACAAACTCTAGAATCAATTCTTAGTTCTAAGTTCTGAGTTCTCAATTTCACATCGCAGAAGCCTGCGACGTCCGCGAGCGACTGCTGCGATGGTAATTCAATGAATTCAAAACTCGAGAATTCAGATTCAACGACGACGTCTCGGTCGTGATCTCGGGTGGATCGGCGAGGGTCTTCTTCACCGAGCAGGTGTCGGCGGCGCGGACGAGGGCCTTGTGGTACTTGGCTCGGGAAACTCGGGCGGGAACCTGGATGCGGATGGCGATGCGCACGAGCTTCTTGTCCTCGTTGCGCTCCCAGCTCTGGTGGAGGGTGACGCCGTCGGTCGGGATGCCGCGGCCCTCGCAGAACTTGAGCACGTAGTAGCCGGCGCAGGTGGCGAGCGAAGCGAGGAAGAAATCGAAGGGTTCGGGTGCGGTGCCTTCGCCGCCGGAATCGACACCCTGGTCGGTGGCGATGTCGAAACCGTCGTAGTGCGCCGTGACCTTCTTGCCACCGGGAAAATCAACCGTCATTTCAGAGCTCATCGTGCCTCCATCGAAGGTGGATGATAGCGCGGATCTCCATCGCTTCGACGCTCCTGAATCGCGTGAATCAACGTTCCGTCCCGGTAGGCACAATGGAACCGCAACGACGCAAAGATCGCAAAGGTACCGCCAAGTCGGATCATTGACTCATCTCAGGATACGGATGACTCTCGATGCCCCGTGGAGCCCGGGTACGAAATGCGGCGCTTTGCGGAATCCTTGGCGCGCTTCGCGCCTTAGCGGTTTCAATGTTCGTCGATTGATCACCGCACCCGGAAGACGGCGAGTTCTTCCTGGTTGCCCTTCTGGCCCCGGATGGGCGAGGGGATGACGCCGATGAGCTCGAACCCGAGCTCGGCGACGGCGGCGACGGTGTCATCGATGACCCTCCGCCGCACGGCCTCGTCGCGGACGATGCCGCCCTTGCCGACCTGGTTGCGACCGGCCTCGAACTGCGGTTTGACCAGACAGACGAGATGGGCGCCGGACTCGAGGTGGGGCAGCAGCGCCGGCACCACCAGTCGGATCGAAATGAAGCTGACATCCATGGTGGCGAGGCCGACGGAGAAGGGCAGATCATCGGGTCCGAGGTGGCGGGCGTTGATCCCTTCCATGACGGTGACGCGGTCGTCGGTACGCAGCCGCCAATCGAGCTGGCCGCGGCCGACATCGAGAGCGATGACCCGGCGCGCTCCCCGCGCGAGCATGAGATCGGTGAACCCCCCGGTGGAGGCGCCGACATCGAGGCAGTCGAGCCCCGCGGGGTCGATGTCGAAAGCGTCGAGGGCCGCCTCGAGCTTGAGCGCGCCGCGAGAGGCGTAGGGATGGTCGGGTTCGGCAACCTCGATGATGGCGTCGGCCGTCACCTGGGCTCCCGCTTTGGTCATGGACTGACCGTTCACCGTCACCTTGCCGGCGAGGATCAGAGCCTGGGCGCGTGCTCGCGACGGCGCCAATCCGCGCTCGGCCAGCACGACATCAAGCCGGAACCGCTCGATCATCCGGTGCTCAACTCCGTCGTCGCGCGACATAACGGGCGATGGCGGCGAGGTCGCCGTCTGCTCCCTCGATCTCGGCGGCCTGACCCACCAACCGCTCCTCGAGGTCGGCGAGACGCTCTCGGGCTTTTTCGAGACCATAGAGGGTGACATAGGTGAGCTTGCCGGACTCGGCGTCCTTTCCCGGCGATTTCCCGAGATCCTGGGCCGTGCCGGTGGCGTCGAGAATGTCGTCGGCGATCTGAAATGCGAGTCCGAGCCCGGCGCCGAAGTCGGCAAACTTCTTCCGGTCGTCGTCGCTGACCCCGGCCAGAACCGCCCCGAGTTCCACCGATGCCGCCAGGAGGCAGCCGGTTTTGGCGCGGTGAATCCGGTCGAGCCTCAGTCTCGGGTCGACCTTGGTGCTCTCCACCTGACCGGTGGCCTCGAGATCTTCCATCTGGCCGCCCACCATGCCGCGCGCCGACACCGCTTCGGCCACAAGCTCGACGGCATCAGCGCGGCGAGCCGCCCAGGCGGGTCCCGACGGGAAAGCGGGCCAGGACAAGCAGACCCTCGGTGAGCAGCGCATCTCCGGCGAGGATGGCGGTGGCCTCATCGAAGGCGACGTGGACCGTCGGCTTGCCGCGCCGCAGGACATCATCGTCAAAGGCCGGCAGATCGTCGTGGATCAACGAGTAGGTGTGGATGAACTCGAGACCGCACGCCGCTTCGGTGATGGCATCGGGATCAGACCCGGCTGCGCGATTGGCGAGCCGGGCCAGGATGGGTCTGACCCTCTTGCCGCCGGCAAAAACCGCGTGCGCCATGGCGCGATGGAGCCGCTCGGGCCAGGCGTCGACGGGCAACAGACGCACCAGGGCCGATTCGACGGCCTCGCGCTCCGGATCGAGTATCTGATCAATCACCAGACCGGTTCCTCTTCCGGATCGGTCGTGATGTCACCCTCCAGGGGCGCGGTTGCCGGTTCCTCTCCCTCCTCGGTTTCAAGCAGTAGACGGACCCGGTTCTCGACCTCCTCGAGACGGGCGCGGCAGCTCTTGGCCAGCTTCATTCCATCCTCGAAGAGCCCGAGAGCCTCCTCGAGGCCCACGGTCTCGTCCTCCAGACTGGCGACGATTTCTTCAAGTCGCTCGAGTTGATCCTCGAAGCGCTCATTCTTGTCTGATTTCTTAGTCGGTGCCATCTCGGCCTCCCGGTTGGTCGGTGGAGTCGCCGAAGAGCGACGGTTGGTTGTCGGCGGGGGCCGCGGCCGGTTGCCGGCGTGATGGACGATCGACCGCCAACGAACGGATTTCTCCGCCGGCGAGCCGGGTCAGAAGGATCTGACCGGTTCGGACTTCGGCTGGATCCTTGATCGGTTTTCGCGTTCCCTTGATGGTGGTGATGGAGTAGCCGCGTTCGAGCACACGCCTCGGACTGAGGTTCTCGAGGGCCCTCTGTTTGGCTGCCAGCTCGCCCGCGGATTGCTGGAGCTTCGAGCGCATGAGCTGAGCCATCTGTTCGCGCCGGCTGGCGAGCAACCGGCGGTGGCCACCGGCAGCGATCCTGGCCGGCACCCTGGCGAGCACCGCCTCAGCCCGGACAAGGCGGGCCCGCACTCGGTCGGTCATCCCGCGCAGAGCCGGACCCAGCCGTCGGGTCCGATCCAGGCGGTCTCTCAACACCCTGAGTCGGTGCGGCACCCGGGCGAGGCCGCGGGAACCTTCGAGACCACCGAGACGCGAACGAGCCATGGCCAGGTGGCGACGGAGATCGCGGTCGAGAGCCGCGACGGCCCCGCCGAGGCGCCGATCCTGGTCCTCGAGCCGACTGGCGACAAGCTCCGCAGCCTGGGTCGGAGTGGCCGCTCTCATATCTGCGACAAAATCGGCGATGGTGAAGTCCACCTCGTGTCCGACTCCGGAGATGACCGGCACGGGACACCCCGCGATGGCCCGCGCCACGGGTTCCTCGTTGAACGCCCAGAGGTCTTCGAGGCTGCCGCCGCCCCGGCCGACGATGATCACGTCAACGAGACCACTGGCTCCGAGACGGTTGATGGCGTCGGCGATCTCCCCGGCCGCTCCATCGCCCTGCACCGGGGTCGGGGCCACAACCACTCCGAGGTGGGATAGGCGGCGCAAGACCTTGAGCATATCCTGCAGAGCGGCGCCGGTGGCCGATGTCACGATCCCGACTCGATTGGGCAGGGCGGGCATGGGCCGTTTGCGCTCCGGCGAAAACAGCCCCTCGGCATCGAGTCGCTTTTTGAGCTGTTCGAAGGCGAGCTGAAGGGCGCCGATTCCCTGCGGTTCGATGGCGGTGACCACGAGTTGGAAACGACCGCGCTGCCGGTAGATCGTCAGCGAACCCCGGACCCGGACGGCGAGGCCATCCTCGAGATCGAACCTGAGTTTGCCTGCTCGCGATGCCCACATCACACAGTCGAGATTGGCGTGGTCGTCCTTGAGGGTGAAGTAGATATGTCCCCGTCCGGAGGTGCTGGCGTTGGTGACCTCGCCCTCGACTGATACCCCCGAAAACCCGCTCTCGAGCAGCGAGTTGACCTCGGCGATGAGGGCTGACGGGCTGAAGACTCGGTCATTCACTTCGTGACCTCGGCGGTCCGGTTCCAATCTCTGACAGTCAAACCAAGGAGAGTTCCACGAACAACTCTCAGCCGTCGATCTCGGCTCGGGAAAGCGCTTCGTCAACGAGCATCACGGGTATCCCGGAAACCACCGGATACACCCGGCCCGCGGGAGAGGCCAGGCCGATCTCGACCACCGGGTCCTCATCCTTGAACTGCTCGCGATACTTCTCCACCAGTCGGGCGCAGATCTCGCCCGGTAACTCAACGACCTCGAGCGGTGTCTTGTCAACCGGACAGACGAGAATTTCAAGCAGCTTCGGGTCGATGGCCATGGCACCTCCAAATCGGGCATTCAGTCTACACCGGACGAGTCCTCACCAGGGCCGGTCGAAACCACCCGCGGGGTTTGATGTGCGATACACTGAACAGTGGCGCTACTGAAGGGGACGGCAGCATGACCCAAAGAAAGAGGAGCCAACGCAGAGCCCGGGCGCGCCGGGTGCTCTTTGGTTTTCTTTGTGTGTGCTGGTGTGTCATCGCCCTGGTTCCGGTCGGGTCCCTCGATGCCGGGCCCGAGGAAGCTGACGACCAGCCGGGCGCGGCCGTCCCAACATCAACGGCTGATGACAGCCTTGCACAGCTTCGAGGCCTCTCTCCGGAGGACGATCCGACCGGGTATATCCAACTCGCCCGCCAGGTCCTCGCCACACACCCGGGAAAAGACCAACCGGTCCTCGCGGCTGAAATTCGGAGCGGGATCGGCCTGGCTCTCCGGGTCAAAGAACAGTTCAACGAGGCGGTGGTCGAGTTGCGCGCCGCAGCCGATCTCGCGGGACAGGTCGGGAGAGAGGACATTCAGTCCCGGAGCCTCGGCGATCTCGCACGCGCCAGCTTCCACCTCGGCAATTTCGCCGGTAGCGAGGCAGCCTGCCGTGAGGCGCTCGCGTTGCCGAGCGTCGCCGACGACCCTGATCGTTCATGGTTTTTTCAAAACATCCAAGCTGCGATTCGTCTCCATCAGGGAGACTTCGACGCCGCCATCGAAATCTCTTCTCAGGCCCTCGAGGGACGGGAAAAGGCGGGCGACAAAAACGCCGAGGCGATCCTGCTCAACAACATCGGCGTCGCCCACATGTATCTCGGAGATCACGACCCCGCTCTTGAATATTTGCAACGCGCACGAGTCATCAAGGCCGAGCTCGGAGAGACCAACGGAGTCGCCGATATCTTGTCCAATATCGGCGACATCAAACACCTTCAGGGCGACTCCCAGGAGGCCATCAGAGTCCATGAGGAGGCGCTGAGGTTGCGTCTGGCCGAGGGTAGCGGCCTTCGCGTCGCGCTGTCCCACCGCAGTCTTGCCGCGGCCCTCCACGAAGTGGATCGAGATCGCGCTGCGCTTGGCCACATCAGAGACGCCCTCGAGATCGTCAGACGTTTGGATCTCAAACCCGAGGTCGTCGCCTGTCTGGCCATCGAGACCGAAATTCTCGCAGCGCTCGGACAAATCTCATCCGCAATCAGCGCTGCCACCGAGAGCCTCGAACTCGCTCGCGAGCTCGGGATGAAGGGTCGCGAAGTCGTGGCTCTCGATGCCATGATCGTTGCGCAGATCGCCGCCGGCGACACAGAAGCGGCGATGGAGCACCAAACCCAAGCCCGGAAAATCGAAAGGGAGCTCGTCAGGTCCGAGGTCCTCAGCGAGTTCGCGGAATTCCAGGCAGAGTACGAGGCGCGGGAGAGAAACACCGAAATCGAACTACTGAGGAAGAACAACGAGCTCCAGGCCTTGGCTCTACGCCACAACAGCCTGTGGCGGACCTCGCTGATCATCGGCATCGTCCTGCTCGCAATCATGGCCGCCGCAGGATGGCATCGAGTCCTTAGCAAACGGCGGGAAACCCACGATCGGCAGCGTGCTGATGCAGCGCTTCTGCGGAGCATGGAGCGCTATCGACTCCTCTTCGAACGCAATCTCGCCGGGGTTTTTCAAACCGACCTCAATGGCATCATCAGCACCACCAATCGGGCGTTCGCCGCCATGCTCGGCTACAACGACACCGACGACCTCAGCGGACGGTCCATCGCTGACCTCGCCACGTTTCCCGAGGAGATCGAGCTCTTTTTCAAGGAACTCACCTTCAAACGCAATCTCCACAATCGCGAATTCACCATGATCACGCGGGATGGGGAGTCGGTGACGTTTCTTCTCAACGCCGGACGGATCGACGACGGCAACAACGGTGGCGAACTCATCGAGGGGATCGCCATGGACGTCTCCGATCGGAATCGAGCCGAAGAGGACCGCCGCCGGCTGGCACTCCAACTTCAACAGAGCCAGAAGCTCGAAAGCCTCGGCGTGCTCGCCGGAGGTATCGCGCACGATTTCAACAACATGCTCATGGCGATCCTGAGCAACATCAGCCTGGCGAAGAGATCCGCCGCGGAGTCGGAGGAAACCCTGCGCCGGCTCAACGAGGCCGAAGAGGTCTGTCTTCGCGCCACGAGCCTGACGCAACAGCTGCTCACCTTCTCCAAGGGCGGACGTCCGATCCGAATGGTGGCCTCCATTGGTCGACTGATCGAAGAGGCAACGGCGACCGCGGCCCGTGGCGGCAACTGCCACTACGATTGTCGATCAAACCCCGATCTCTGGCCGGTCGAGGTCGATGGGGGGCAGATCTCCCAGGTCATCCAGAACCTGGTCGCCAACGCGATTCAAGCCATGCCCCAGGGCGGAACGGTATCCGTCAACAGCGACAATCTTCACCTCGTCGATGGGGATGTCTCGACCCTCGAGGCCGGTCGGTACCTTCGGATCGAAGTCATCGACACCGGCAGGGGCATCCCGGAAGAGGAACTCGAGAGCATCTTCGACCCCTTCTTCACCACCAAGAAGGGAAGTAGCGGTCTCGGTCTCGCGACGGCGTTTTCCATCATCCGCAGTCATGGCGGCGCCATCGTCGTTCATTCGCAGCCAGACCACGGATCGAGGTTCTCAGTCTACGTGCCTGCATCCGAGGAAGAACACGTCAAAGGAGAATCCGGCGGCGAGGATTCCATGCACGGCTACGGCCGACTATTGATCATGGACGACGACGAGGCGGTTCGATCGGCGGCGGCGGAGCTCCTCGAGACCATCGGATACGAGGTCGGCACGGCCGCCGACGGAGCCGAAGCCATCACCCTCTACACCCGGGCCATGGAGGACGGCCACCCCTACGATGCGGTGGTTCTCGACCTCACGGTCCCCGAGGGCGTCGGCGGACGCGAGACCATGACCCGGCTGCTCGCCATCGATCCCGGGGTCAAGGCGATCGTCTCGAGCGGATATTCAACCGACCCGGTGATGGCAAACTACCGCGAGCACGGATTCTCGGGCGTGGCTGTCAAGCCCTACCGCCTCGCGGACCTGGCAAAAACGCTCAGGCTTGCCATCGACAAGGGCCGGACCTCCTGAATCCATTGGTGTTCCGCTCCTCGATCGGTTCAGGCGCTACGATAGCCGAATGAGTTTCGGCGGCGGATCGAGAAACCGAAATCGACACCTTGCCCCCGCATGGGTGATTTCATTCGTGTTTGTTGGTCTGGCGAGCGGCTTGGTCTTCCCATCGGAACCGACGACCTCGAGCCCATCACCGAGCCCGCGCCATCCGACGCACGCTCGTGTTCGTTTTTCGAACAAACACCACTCTTCCACCAACCATCCTGTTTTGCGGGTGTTCATTCACCGGTTAACGAATATTCTCATATTGAGATGAGGCTCTTGAAATCAGACACTTGAGGATGGACTTTCCTTAAATACGGCCCCGCATGTTATAATCCGCACATCAGAGTTTGTGATCGGGATCACGGAATGATCTTCACCGCAGGGGGGCCGGTGGCAGATCGTAGATTCAACCGACAAACAAGCCTGGCACGGGGAACATGAGCAGCCTTCCACGCATCTTATTGATCGATGACCGCGAGGGGGACAGGGAACTCGCTTCGGTGGTGTTGTCCGGCGAGTTCGAGCGTGTCGATATTGATCAGATCGGCTCCGCCGCCCAGTTCTCCGCCGCGATGGCGGCCGGTCTCTTCGGCCTGGTCATCGCCGAAGCGGATCTCGAGTGGAGTGACGGTCTCGAAGTCATCGAGTTGATTCGGGATCTCCGCCCCGATTGCCCCATCATCCTCTTCACCGCCTCGGCGGGAACCGAACTGTGGAACGAAGCCCTGCGCCTCCACGTTGATGCTTATGTCCCGAAATCCAGCGAGGGTTTCGTCGAGCTGCCGTCTGCGCTTCGTGCCGCGCTCTTCCGCGCCCGTCGGCGTGCTCTGGCCACGGCCAAGGACGCGCCCTACCGACGTCTGGTCGAAGGCCTGCCCGTTGGCGTCGTGGTCTCGACCCCGAGAGGTGAAATCCTCGAAGCCAACCCGGCGTTCGCGGCCATGCTCGGACTCGCCAGCCCCGAGGCCATGAGCCGGCGATCCTTCACCGAGTTCTTCGCCCAGCCCACGGCTGCTTCAAACTGGCGCTCCCAACTCGAAGAATCACTCACCGTCGGCAACCTCGATGTGCAGCTCCGGCGAACCGACCGTACACTGATGTGGGTTCGGATCTCGTCCTGGGCCGTTGAAGACGGCCCGACCGGTGTCCGTCAGGTCCAGAGCATCATCGAGGAGACCGACGAGTTCCACGCCGCCCAATTCGAGCTTGCGCGTCGCTCCCAGGCGCTCGCCCGGTCCAACGCCGAACTCGAACAGTTCGCCTACGTGGTCTCGCACGATCTGCAACAACCTCTTGGGATGATCTCGAGCTATCTCGAACTCCTCGACACCTCGGTCAGCGACAAACTCGATGACGAGTCCAGGGAGTATCTCGATCGCGTCGTCCGCGGGGCCGACCGGATGCAGGAGATGGTGGACGCCGTCTTGGGATATGCCCGCGTCGATACCCGCGGCGGCGACTTCGGCGCCGTGGATCTCACCTCGGTTCTCGACAGAGTCGTGGGTGAACTCGAAGAGGAAATCGCTGCAGCCAAAGCCACCGTCACTCACGACGAACTGCCGACGGTTGTTGCCGATGGATCCCAGGTGCACCAGTTACTGCACAACCTGCTGAGTAACGCCATCAAGTTCGTCGGCCCACGCCCGCCGCGAATCCATATCAGCGCCGCACGAAACAACGGTGAATGGCAAGTCTCGGTGCGCGATAATGGAATCGGGATGGAGCCAAACACCGCTGAGCGGATCTTTGTTATGTTTCAGCGGCTCCATACCCAGGATGAATACCCGGGTACGGGAATTGGTCTCGCGATTTGCAAACGAATCGTCGAACGCCATGGTGGCCGGATTTGGGTCGAGAGCCAACCACACCGTGGATCGACTTTTGTCTTTACGTTGCCAAAACGTTCTGGAGGCGAAGATGAGGCAGCAGACTGAACGACTTCGGTCGCCGCAAGGGAGCAGCGTCGCCGACGCTTCACTTGACCGCAAGGCCGGGAGTACAGCCGCATGAGCCAACACCCCCGAATCCGGGTGCTCCTCGTGGAGGACAGTCCCGATGACGCTCGCCTCATCCATGTCCTGCTGGGCAAAACAACCGAAGCCAGCTTTGTCATCACCCACGAAAACCGCCTCGGCAAAGGCGTCGCCCGTCTGAAACAAGACCGCTTCGACGTTGTGTTGCTCGATTTTTCGCTGCCGGACAGCTTTGGCCTGGACACCTTTCTCAGTATCCACGAGGCCGACCCGAGAGTCCCGGTGATCGTCCTCACGAGTCTCGATGACGACGAACTCGCGGCCCGTGCGGTCCGCGAAGGTGCTCAGGACTACCTCGTCAAACGCGAGGTCGACACTCGGTTGTTGGTACGCTCGATCCGCTACGCCATCGCACGCCAGACCGCCGACGACGCACTCCGCGACAGCGAGGAACGCTATGCCCTCGCTGTCCAGGGAGCCAACGACGGTGTTTTTGACTGGGATCTCAGGTCGGACACCGTTTACTTTTCTCCCCGCTGGAAGAAGATGCTCGGCTACTCGGAGTTCGAGGTCGGCCCGAGCACTCGCGAGTGGTTCGAGCGGATTCACCCCGACGACGAGGCGGCGTTTCGGCGCAAGCTCACCGCACACCTCGATGGCGAGACCGAGCACTTCCGCCTCGAGCACCGGATGAAATCGGCGAGTGGCAGATGGCTTTGGGTTCTGACCCGCGGATTGGCGGTTCGCGGTGCCGACGGCCGCCCGTCCCGGATGGCGGGGTCGCAGTCGGACATCACCGCCCGCAAGGTGGCGGAGGAGAAACTCCAGCACGATGCCCTGCACGATGATCTCACCTGTCTCGCCAACCGGGTTCTGTTCATGGATCGTCTTTCGTGTTCCATGGCCGATTTCGAACGCACTCCCGAAAACCAGTTTGCCGTTCTCTTCTTCGACCTCGACCGCTTCAAAAACGTCAACGACAGTCTCGGCCACCCCCTCGGCGACAAGCTGCTCAAGGGCATCGCACAGCGCCTCGAACACTACCTTCGGCCCGGCGACACCGTTGCCCGCATCGGCGGCGACGAGTTCGCAATCCTCCTGAATCGGATCAACGACATCCCGGGAGCGATCCATGTCGCCGAGCGGATCCAGGAACTGCTCGGGATGACCTTCTCCATCGACGGCCACGAGGTCTTTGTCACCGCCTCCATCGGTATCGCCCACAGCGCCACTGGATACCGCACCCCCGATGAGATCATGCGCGACGCCGACATCGCCATGTACCGCGCCAAGGCTGCGGGTAAGGCCAGATACGAGGTCTTCGACCGGAACATGCACCAAAGCGCAGTCGCACTGCTCAAACTCGAGACCGAGCTCCGTCTCGCCGTTCAGAACAACGACTTCGCCATGCACTACCAGCCCATCGTCAATCTCAAGAGCGGTCGAATCGTGGGCTTTGAGGGTCTGGTGCGCTGGATGCACCTCGAACGCGGCATCGTCTCGCCGAACAGCTTTATCGCCATCGCCGAGGAGACCGGTCTCATCGTCCCCCTGGGTTGGTGGGTCCTCGAGGAGAGCTGCCGCCAGGCGCGTCAATGGCAGGATCGGTTCCCCATCGATCCGCCGCTCTTCATCAGTGTCAACGTCTCGGGCAAACTCTTCCTGAAACGGGGAATCGTCGATCGATTGATGGGTATTCTCGAGGCCACCGGGTTGCCGCCCGAGAGTCTCCGCCTCGAGGTCACCGAGAACGTAGTGCTTGAACACGTCGATACCGCGTTGGACAACCTCCAGCAGTTGCGCGCGCTCGGGATCCAACTCTCCATCGACGACTTCGGCACCGGTTACTCGTCGCTGAGCTATCTTCAGCGTTTCCACTACGACGAGCTCAAGATCGACCGCTCCTTTGTCAGCAGACTCGGTCACGGATCGGATTCCCGCGCCATTGTCGAGACCATTCTCGGACTCGCGAGCAATCTGGGAATCGGTGTCGTCGCCGAAGGCGTCGAGACCGCAGAGCAGGCCGACCGTCTACGCCAGATGGCCTGCCCGCACGGTCAGGGCTTCTGGTTTTCCCGGCCCGTGTCTGCGGATGACGCCGGCAATCTCCTCGCCGCCGGGCCCGAGTGGTTCACCGGGGAGGGTGGTCTGCCGGCCTGATCGTCGGTTATCGCCGGCGGTCCTGAGACGATCTTGCATCCGGGCAGCCTTGACTGGGATGTGCGAGAATTCGAACGAAAATACCTGTCGCGTGTTCGTCCCCGGAATGACGATGGACCTTTTTAGGGAGGAGGAGACCATGAAACGTGGAGGAAGGATCATTGGCGTCCTTACATTAATGGTGGCGCTTGCGTCCGCTCTCATCGCAGCGGAGGTGACCGATACACCGCGTCTGACCCAGGCCGAACTCGAGGCTGCCGGCCTCGATTCGATCTCGGCCACGGAATCGGACGGGAGGGCGGTCTTAAAAAGCAGCCGAGCCATTGTCGCGGCGAGCCTCGTCGTCCAGGAGGGCGACACTCCAGCCGGAGCACCCGGCCCGGTAACCGCTCTCAATTCGCCGTTCACCAACGGCAACGGTGCGGTCGGCTTTACCGGCTCCGCGGGGGAGAACTTCGTCTGGTACGACACCGGCATCACCTGGGTCAGCAGCGACGGCCTGCCGAGCGTACTGACCGGCGCCGAGGGCACCATGGGCGTCAGCAACACCGGCGGCTTCATCTACAGCCCGTCGGTCGACGGAAACGACAGCGTGTGGACGCACAACGGCCTGCTGCAGACTGAAAACGTGCCCGCACCCGGGTTTCCCGTTCCGACCGCGATCACCTTCAACAGCCGCCCGCACATGATCCCCACCGGCGCCGCCTACTGGGTCGCTGGAATCAACTACGCCGGCGGCACGTCGTCGGAGGGCCGGGTGCTCTACACCTCGAGCGATTCGACCCCGGCCACCATCACCCCGGTGCTCGCCACCGACGACCTGGTGGGCGGTCTGCCGATCGACCGGCCGTCGGGAATCGACTTTGATTTCCAGATCTCCGACGACGGCGCACACCACATCCACCCACTGCTGCTCGACACCGGCTCGACGACCGACGACGGCATCATCTACGTCGACGGTGCCTTGATCGCCCGCGAGACCTTTCCATCGGGCGGCGGCGACAACTGGGACAACTTCGACAACGTGAGCATCAACAACGCCGGCAACTACCTGTTCTCCGGCGACACCGACGGCGCCACCACCAGCGATGAGTTCATCGCCTACAACGGGACGATCCAGATCCGCGAGGGCGACGTCATCGACGGAATCACGCTGACAACGACGGCATCGGTCAGCACGCTGAGCCTCAACAACCTCGGTCAGGCGGCCTACATCTGGTCGCACTCGGGGGGAACCGAAACCCTCTTTTTCGCTTGTGACGCATCCGACCTCGCCACCAGCTCGGTCGCGGTGCTGTCGACCGGCGATGAGCTCGACTTCGACGGCGGCGGCGCCGATGCGCTCGTCACCGACTTCAACGCCTCGGGCGCCATCGGGCCCGGGCTCTGGCTCGCCGAGGACGGGAGGGTGTTCGTCGAGGTCGATCTCAACTACGGCGCCGCCGACCTCGAGGCGATTGTCGCCCTCGATCTGCCATCGTGCGGCGCGCCCGACCTCGTCATCAACGAGATCGACTATGACCAGATCAGCACCGACACCGAGGAGTTCATCGAAATCTTCAACCCGACCGCCAGCGTCATCAACATCGACAATTATTCTCTCGAACTCGTCAACGGGACCGGTGGCGGCGCGGCGATCTACCTGACCATCGATCTGCCGAACGTGGCTCTCGCCGCCGGTGACTACTACGTTGTCTGCGGCGACGCTGCCCTGGTGCCCAACTGCGACCTCGACGTCAGCCCCGACACCAACCTGGTTCAGAACGGTGCGCCTGACGCGGTGGGCCTCCGCGGCCCCTCAGGGACCCTCGTCGACACCGTCAGCTATGAAGGCGACACCGGCGCCCCCTACACCGAGACCAGCGGCATCGGTCTCGAAGACGACCCGAGCGTGGACTATTACAGCATTTCGCGCTATCCGGATGGGATCGACACGGATGTCAACAACGTCGATCTGTCCGGCCGCTGCAATTCGCCGGGGCTGCCCAACTTCGACACCACCAGCAACTGCTCCATGGTGCCCGTCGAACTGATGAGCTTCACCATCGAGTAGGCCGCCGAACCGACCGATCAACGCGGGCCGCGGCGGAAACGCCGCGGCCCTTTGCATCAGTCGATCTTGAATTCGAAGCTGCCGCCATCGGACCCGACGAGCTTGACCCTGATCGACCCGGCGTCCTTGGCGCTGAGGGTGGATGAGCCGTCGAGGAGGCACTCGGCAACCGCCCAGGGCATCTTGACCCGGAGACCGCCGCCGCCATCGGCGTCATCGAGTTCGATTTTGAGGCTGTTGCCCGAACGCCGTGCGGTGATCACACTGTCCTCGTCGCGGATGGTGGCGCGAGAGCCCCGCCCACCACGATCGAGCTTGTGGAGCATGGCGGCAAAATCGCCGTCGATGTCCGAACCGCATTTGAGATCGGCGCCCACCATCCCTTCAAGCAACGATCGGGCGAGGGCCTCCGACATGGCGACCACCAAACCGTTTCCGTCCTTGGTCTCTGAGATGGACATCGATTTGGTTTCCTTCTTCGATGCCGCACCGGCTCCGAAGGCCAGAGGTGAGGTGGCTGTCAGTACGAGAGCAGTCGCGATCGAGATGCGGAGCTTGTTCATGATCTCCTCCGCCCCAGGAAACGGAATTCCTCAGATTCGGTTCGCACAACAACGGCTACAATACCCCGATGACTGATTTGACTGACGCCCGTCGTGTATTGGATCGGGTCGACCGCCAGATTGTTGAGCTCCTGCGTCAGCGATTGGATACCGTCGCCGAGATCGCGAGCATCAAGGCGGAAGGGCTGAGCTTCCTCCGCGACCACGATCGCGAATCGGAGCTCCTCGCCCGGATCGAGAGCATTGCGAGGGAGCTCGGCATCGATCAGTTCCGGGTCCAGGAGATCTTCCGCGAGGTCATCGCCATGTCGCTCAAGGCCCAGGAGGAGGCTCTGCTTCACCGCGATCAGGTCGAGCGGTCGGTCGGCGCGGCCCTGCGCGCCTCGTTTCAGGGCACCATCGGCGCCTACTCTCACATTGCCGCGCGCAAGTATTTCGCCGCGCGATCGGTTGAAATGGAGTTCATGGGGACCGAGACCTTCGCCGAAGCCCTCGAACTCGCCGAGACCGGGAAGGTCGGATATGCCGTCCTGCCCATCGAGAACACCACCGCCGGATCCATCAACCAGGTCTACGATCTTCTGCGAGCCACTCCGCTGCGGATCGTCGGCGAGGAGATCCTCCAGGTCCGGCACTGTCTGGCGGGGCTCCCCGGAACCCCGGTGAAGGACATCCGAAGGGTGCTCTCCCATCCCCAGGGACTGATCCAGTGCGCCAATTTTCTCGCCTCTCTCGATCGCGTCGAGCAGGTCGCCTTTTTCGACACAGCTGCCGCAGCCCAGGAGGTCACCCGGTTGGGAGATCCGACCCAGGCAGCCATTTCCAGCGACGAAGCGGCCGAGGTGTACGAACTCGAAGTGCTGGCCCGGAACATCGCCGATCAGGATGAGAACTGGACCCGCTTTGTCGTCATCTCGGGCATTGAGATCGACATCGACCCGCGGATTCCCGCCAAGACGTCGTTGGTCTTCACCACCCGTCACCATCAGGGAGCCCTGGCCGAGTGCCTCAACCTCCTCGCCGAACACGGTCTCAGTCTGAGCAAACTCGAATCGCGGCCGGTTCCCCGCCGGCCCTGGGAGTATCTCTTCTATGTCGATCTCGAGGGCACGCTCCACAATGATGCGTCCTCGATGGCGGTTGCCGAGCTCCGCCGTACCTGTCCGTATCTGAGAGTGCTCGGAACCTATCCCGCCCGCACCACCGCCGACGGGACGGTTGACCGGGTCCGGGCATCGACGGCGCCGGAATCGGAGGGCCGATGACATGATTACTTCGCACCCCGACCGTGAAAGAACCCTCGTTCTCATCGCCGCCGCCGGTCTGATTCTGCTCGCGCCGATGGTCCTCGCCGACGAAGACCATGCACAGGATCTCAATGATCTGGCGTCGTGGATGGCCGGAACGTTTTCCAGCGCCGCCCAGGCCGCCGAGGACCCGGATTTCTTCGACATCAGTCTTCAAATGGCGCCGATCTGGACCGATCGTTCCGACGGCCGATGGCTCTATGTCGAGCAGGCGGTGAGCGAAGCGCTGCACCGCCCGTACCGGCAGCGCGTCTACCGACTCGTCGAGCTCGTCCCAGGGCTCTTCGAGTCACAGGTCTACACTCTGCCCGATCCCGCCACAGTGATCGGCGCCTGGCTTGCGGAGGATCCCCTGGCCGAGCTCTCGCCGGAGGATCTCGCAGAGCGCGACGGCTGCTCGATCCTGCTCCGCCGTCGCGGCGACAGCTTTATCGGCTCGACCCTCGCCTCGCTGTGTACCAGCACCCTGCGTGGCGCCTCTTACGCCACCTCAGAGGTCATCGTCACGCCGGACGGTATCGTCAGCTGGGACCGCGGCTTTGCCGACGACGGCCTCCAGGTGTGGGGTTCGGTCAGAGGTGGCCTTGTTTTTGATCGAATCGTGCCCGATGAGCCAGAGTCCGGAACAGGTAGGGGCCGAATCCGAAACCGAGGAAGGGGCCGAGTCCGAAACCGCGTCCGAAACCGGGTCTGAAGCCGGGCCCGAGGCCGAAATCGAACCCGGCAGCGGTAGCGAAGAGAAGACCGAGCAGCACCCCGAAGTCAAGCCGGAAGCTGCTTCCAAACCCGAATGATCACGGTCCGATCCCTCCACATCTACCCGGTCAAGTCGTGTCGGGGGATCAGCATGGACGACGCTGCCGTCGTACCGACCGGTTTCCGATACGATCGTCAGTGGATGGTGGTCGGTCCCGATGGGGGCTTTCTCAGCCAACGGTCAAACCCGGTTTTAGCCAGGGTCGGCACTCGGATCGAAAACGATCGCGTGATCCTCACAGCTCACGGTCGATCCCATCTTGAAGTCGCTGCCGGCGAGCCCGACGGCGATGAGCGTTCGGTCACGGTTTGGGGTGATCGTTGTCGGGCCGTGAGTGCGGGCCCCGAGGCGGCCGAGTGGTTTTCGTCGTTGCTCGGATCCCCGTGCGAGTTGGTGCGACAGCCGGATGCGGGCGTCCGCCAGGTGGACAGGCGATATGCCGACCAGGGCGACCGGGTCGCGTTCGCCGACGGGTTTCCGTTTCTCCTGATCTCAAGGGCCTCGGTGGATGAGCTCAACCGTCGCCTCGGTCAACCGGTACCCGCCGATCGCTTCCGGGCCAACATCATCGCCGATGGCTGCGGACCTCACGATGAAGACCGTTGGACCGATATCACCATCGGTAATGTGGGTTTCAGGGTCGCCAAACCCTGCGCCCGCTGTGTCGTGATCACCACCGACCAGAGCAGTGGCGCACGCTCGACAGAACCGCTCCGCACCCTCGCCGGGTATCGCACGGTGGATGGGAAAGTGCTCTTCGGCCAGAACCTGGTACACCTCGGGATGGGGGTGCTGCACATCGGCGACGAGGTCCGCATCGAACCCCAACCCTGAGCATCACAGCGATATCGATGAAATACATGATTCTGAGAATAGTTATTGATAGGTTCATGATGTTATGATCTCGACCATGGAGCCCACAACCATGGCTTCCAGGGTTTCCCAGGTGAGAATCGCCGGCTGGGTCGGATTGATCGTCAACCTGGTACTCGTCGCGGCGAAGCTGGCTGCGGGTCTGCTCGGAAACAGCCAGGCGGTGGTGGCCGACGCGATTCACTCGCTGTCCGACACCGTCACGGATATCGCCCTCATTCTCGGTGTTCGTTACTGGTCGGCCCCGGCCGATGAGCAGCACCCCCACGGTCATCGACGATTCGAAACTCTCATCACCGTGTTTATCGGCCTCACGGTGGCGACGGCCGCCGTCGGCATCGGTTGGGACGCGATCAAATCCTTTGGCAAGCCATCCCACCCCCCCTCCATCATCGCTCTCGCGGCGGCGGTGCTCTCCATCGGTATCAAGGAGGCCCTCTACCGTTGGACCCTCAGGATCGGCAGGTCGACAGGATCGTCGGCACTCATCGCCAATGCCTGGCACCACCGAACCGACGCTCTTTCCTCGGTGCCGGTGGCGATCGCCGTTTCGGTGGCCATATTCGATCACAGGCTCGCCATCGTCGACCAGATCGGCGCGCTGGTCGTTGCGGTCTTTGTTCTCCACGCCGCATTCCGGATCATCCGACCGGCCATCGATCAACTCGCCGACGCCGGCGCACCAAAAGCGCACCGCAGGGAACTGGAGCGTTTGGCGCTCGAAGTCAACGACGTTCAAGCCATCCATGCTCTCCGCACCCGCTACATCGGTTCCGAACTCGCGGTGGACATCCATATCGAGGTCGATGCCAACCTCAGTGTTGCCGACGGGTTCTCCATTGCCCGCGAGGTCAAAACCGTCCTCCTCGAGCAAGGCCCGATGGTGGCCGACGTCGTCGTTCAGTTAGAGCCGCACGAGGAAGAGTGAGCCTGTGCTCCCTCCCGGAGGAGCGATGGGAGGGGTGCCAGGCACGCGATCAGGCACGCGATCAGCTTGGCCGGATAGGCGATGGGAGCGGTGCGCAGGCACGCATCTTTGTTCGCGGCGAACAAAGATGGATGCCAGGCACCGGGTCCGCCTTCTTTCCAGGTGTGACCTCGCTACAGCAATAGGCGGTAAACCAGGGCTACGTCCCGCCCTGGCAGAGGAGCGGCGAACTTGAGGAACGAGACGTGGTTGTATGCGGCTTCGTCGGTCAGATTGCGGCCGCGCAGAATGAACTCGTGCACCGTCTTACCGGCGAAGATCCTGGCGCTGACGCTGGCGTTGAGCATCGCGTAGCCCGGTGTCGGGCTCTCGTGTTCCGAGACCCGAGTCTGGTCATCGACCCACCATCCCTCGACTCTGGCTTCAAGACGCTCACCCATGAAGATCAGCGCCAGGCGGCCCCGACGCGGCGGAATCCTCGGCAGCGGTTCGCCGTCGTCTCGGAACTCGGCGTTGACCTGATCGTAGGAGAACCCGAGATGAAGATGGTTTGCACCTGTGTGAAGGAGCTCGAAATGGCCGTGCAGTTCGAAACCGGTGAACTCGGCGTCGTCCTGGGAGAACTGGAAGACCTCGAGTCCATCGATCTCATCGCCGGTTTCGGCCAGATAGATGAAATCCGAGTACCTGGTTGCGAATGCTGAAATGGTCGCTTCGAAGCGGGGATACTCGACCCTGAGAGAGGCTTCGACGCCCTGTCCAACCTCGGTGTCGAGATCCGGATCGCCGATCTCGTAGGCGCCGGTGGCGGCGTGCGGGCCATCGGCATAGAGTTCTTCCGGTGTCGGGGCGCGCTCGGGTCGATTGAGACTGGCGGTCAGGCCCCAGTGTTCGAGAAAGTCCCAAACCACGCCCACTGATGCGGTCCAGGTCCGAAAATCGCGGTCGGGCAGTTCCGGGTCTGACGACCGCGAGCCCTGGTGGTCATACCGCAGACCGAACTGGAAGCCGACGGGATCAACGGCCGTCTGCTCGAAGATGTATGCGCCCACCTTGGTAGTGTCGGTGGGCTCGACAAAGGCCTCCTCACCGGCGGCGGCGAATTCGCGATTGACGTACTGGAGACCCAGGGTCCCGGTGAATCCGAGGAACCGCTCGTTACCGAAGTCAAGACGAGCCTCGGTCCATCGATTGTCGAAGCGGGTACCGAGTTCATCGCCCTCCATCTCCTGGTGGTTGTAGTCCCGCAGACCGGCCGAGAGCTTGAGGGACGAAAAACCGCGGAAGGGGTCGTCGAGCTGGCCGTGGAGATCGACCCGCCGCTGCTCGAGAGCGGCGAATACTCCCGGCTCCTCTTCCTCGTGGTCCTCCTTCGACGGCTCGGTTTCGCCGTCGTGGTGGTGATGGTGATGACCGGGAATGCCGTACTCGGTCTCGTAGCCGCCGAGAGCGATGCCGATGAACCCTCGGTCGGCGACGTACGATCCGCCGACGGTCGCCCCCTTCGCATCGGCCCAGGAGTTTTCCACGACTCCGGTTTCCGGCTCGCCTTCGTGGCCCGGTCGCTCGGCGGGGCTGGAGTAGTCGTCCTGATCGCGCGAATAGAGATCAAGATGCCAGGCGAAGTGGCCAACTCCGCCGTCGAGCTTGGCGGCGCCTGACTTCTTGTTTGCATTCGACCCGTACTCGAGTTCGACCGCAGCAGCAACCGGCGCGGTCGCGGGCTTGTCGGGAACCCGACCATCGAGGACGTTGACCACGCCCCCGATGGCGTTGGCCCCCCACAGAACCGCCGCCGGGCCCCTCACCACCTCGATCTGCTCGGCGGCGAGGGGATCCATGGCCACGGCGTGATCGGGCCCGATGGAGGAGACATCGCCGGTATCGAGACCGTTCTCGAGGATCCGGATGCGATCGGAGCCGAGGCCACGAATCACCGGCCGACTCGAGCCCTGGCCGTAGGTACTCGCGGTCACCCCGGGCTGTTGGGCCAGGGTTTCGCCCAGAGTGGACTGTCTGCGCAGAACGAGGTCCTCGCCACCGAGGACATCCACCGGCTGGACCACCTCGCCAAGACCGCGAGCCACCCCCGAAGCGGTGACCGTGATGCCCTGGGAGTGGACCAGCTTGTCGAGGGTGAGAGTGATGGGTTCCGAGGAAGTTCCCGTCACCTCGACCCGCTGGACTGCGCCGCCCGCCCTCAAGCTGGAAACAGCGATGAGGTATTCGCCGTCCGGCAGATCTTCAAAGGTGAACCATCCTTGATCGTCGGTGAACGTCGTCCGTCGGAGTTCAGGCAGGTTGATTTCGGCTCCAGCGACCGGTTCGCCTCCTGCAGAGAGTACGAAGCCTGAAAGCGCAGCTGATTCATCGGCCGCTACGGATTCTGAAATCCCGAACACGACCAGGACGACGGCCATCGCCACCGCGGCCGAGGTTTTGGTAAGCAACATGGGTCGGTTCTCCTCGCGGGTTTGGGGTGAGCATGAGGCTCACACCGGTGGATCGTCGATCAGAAAACAGATCTGATCAGACGATCCGCGGTGGTCCGCGAGGACTGGCGGTTGAATCAATGGAAAGAGCGCTGCTCGAATCGAGATCGACCGATGCCGGAAAGATGTTCGTCGAGCGCACTGCACCGCCGGCTTCGACGGTTGGTCCGACCACCGGCGCATGCACCGAACACGCGAGACAGTGATGGGCGGACTCGATGGGTGAGGCTGTCCGCCAAGCCTCATCATCCACCACCGAGGCATGCGTGTGGGGCAATGCCGCCGCCAGGCTCTGGATCACCAGAACCACGGTCAGCAAGGGAATCAGTCGGTAACGGCGCAACATCGGGGCGATTATAGCTCGGCGTCGAATCCTGCATCCTGCAACGGTGTACCATGGCCTCCCGGAGGACCACATGGCCGAGATCAAGGACTTTGCCAACGTCGCACGCGCTCCCTTCCTGCTTCTTCCGCCCACTCTGGTGGCGAGTGGCGCGGCGGCCTCCGCCTGGGACGGCCACTTTTCGTGGCTGCATACCATGCTGGCCCTCGTAGGGTTGGTGGTCCTGCACATGGCGGTCAACATTCTCAACGAGTGGTCCGATATGCGCACGGGCATCGACCTGGAAACCGAACGGACGCCGTTCTCCGGCGGCAGCGGCACCCTGCCGGGCGGTGGAATGGGCTCACAAACCGCGCTGATCTTCGGTCTGGCATGCGCCGCGATCGGTCTCGCGGTCGGGATCTGGTTCATCCCCCGCATCGGCACCGCCCTGGTGCCCATCATGATCGTTGGTGGAGTCTGCGTCCTCGCGTACACCGATCTGTTCGCACGGATGGGAATCGGTGAGATCGCGGCCGGTTTCGGTCTCGGCGCCGGACCGGTCATCGGCACCGCCCTGGTCCAGGACGGCAGCTGGAGTCGCGCCGCCATCGCAGCCTCGATTCCAGCCTTCTTCATGACCTTCAATCTCTTGCTCCTCAATGAGTTTCCCGATGAACTGGCCGATCGCAAGGGTGGGCGCAAGAACCTCGTGATCCTCCTCGGCCGCCGACCCGCGGCGCTGGTCTACGCCGCCGCCGCGATAGCGACACCGCTGTCCATCGCCATCGCAGTGGTCATCGGCTGGCTGCCGGCGTTCGCGCTGGTCGGGACGCTTCCCTCGGTCCTGCTCTTCAAACCGCTCCGGTGGGCCGCCGGCGATACCGATCAGCCGGTGCCCATCCCGGCGATGGGAGCCAACGTGGCGTGGAATCTGGCAACGAACAGCCTGATTGCGGTGGGGTTGGTGGTGGCGGTGATGATGCGCTGACCCTTCTTATCCGGTAGCGCGATGGGAGGGGTGCCAGGCACCTTTTCGCGACGAAAAGTGAGCCAGGCACCCAGCCCGCGTTCTGTCGAGGATTCACGGAAGGGGGCCTCCCTCGGGGAGCGCGATGAAATCTGCTCTCCCGGCTACGAGGCAGGCCGCCGGCGTGCCATCGGTGTGGTCGCAGCTCTCCCCGCAACCTCCGCGCGACCACGCCGATGGTGCGACGCTGGTCCGCTGGGACGCCATGCGTCACAGCGGACCAGATGGCCGGGGATGAGGGCAGGGCAGGGAACAGTACCCCACGCATATGAAACATGCCACCTTGAGCGGAGCGGATGCCGGGATCGATCCCGGCACCCCGTTCGTTCCCTAGTCGGTGATCCGGCGTTCTTCGCCGCCCTCGTTCATGAGTTCGGCCGCCGCTTCAACGAGTTCAACCCAGTCTGCGACACGGTCGTCACCCTCGAACTCCGGCGCGAGTTCTCGAGCTCGACTCAGAACCTCGTTCATGTCACCGGTTCTGGCCCAGTAGCTTCCCTTGAGGATCTCGGCGTACTCGGCGACCAGGGTGGCGAGCCTCAGGCCGGTTGAAGCCTGCGTCCACTTCCGCTCGAGATCGCGGACCCGCAGGACACGGTCGATCTCCACCGGGTCGTCTGAACCAAACGGCCGATATCGGACCCGCAGGGTGGCGAGATCGTGGTTCGAGGTTCGGACGATCTTGTTCTTGAGTTTGATCTCGTAGACGGCGGTGGCGGTGAGACCCGCGCCGATCTCGCCCGCATCCACCGTGGGATCACGGAAGCGCTCGTCGGCGACATCGCGGTTCTCGTACCCGAGGAGCCGATAACGCGACACGACATCGGGGTTGAATTCGACCTGAGCCTTGGCCTCGGAACCAATGGTCACCAGTGTGCCGCTGAGCTCTTCGGCAAACAGCCGCCTGGCCTCGTCGAGGGTGTCGATGTAGGCATAGCGCCCATCACCGGTGTCCGCCAGTTGTTCCATGAGGACATCGTTGTAGTTGCCCATCCCGAAACCCACCGTGGTGAGTTCGATGCCGTTGTCGGCCCAGGCCTTGATCCGTTTGAGGATGCTTTCCGGCCCGGTCCTCCCGACATTGGCGACGCCATCCGAGCAGAGGATAACCCGATTGATCACTCCGTCCTCACGGAAGCGGTCGGCCAGCTGGTAGGCGAGCACCAAACCCTCTTCAGCATTGGTGGAACCACCGGCCGACAGACGATCGATGGCCGCTCGGATCTGCTCGTGATCGGTGGAGGGTTCGAGCAACACTTCCCCGCTCGAGCCGTAGATCACGAGCCCCACCCGGTCGTCCTCGCGGAGGTTGTCGAGAAGTTCATAGAGTGCCCGCTTGACCAGAACGAGCCGGTTCTCACGGTCCATTGAACCCGAAACATCCACCACGAACGTCAGCACCGCGGCGGGGCGTTCGGTGGCATCGACCGAGCGAGCGGTCACCCCGAAGCGGACAATCTTGTAACGCGCCCCATCGGCGAACGGCGAAGGCGCTCCCTCGGCGCTGAGTGCAAAATCGCTGTCCTGGGGAGGCTCGTCGCCATAGTCGAAGGCGTTGACGATTTCCTCCAACCGCACCGCTTCACGGGGAGGCAGGTTACCGTCCAGGAGATAGCGTCGGATCACGTTGTAGGAGCCGGTGTCGACCTCGAGACCAAAGGTGGAAAACCGATCGTCTTCGGTATCGATAAACGGATTGACTCCGTACTCACGGAACAAGACATCGCCGTAGGGCTGGTCGTTGGGCTCTTCGGAACCGCCGGTAGAAGGGGCATGAGTCTTGGTCTTGGAATCCTCGGCCCGAGACGCGGCGCTCGTTGAACCGTCTTTCCCGGAACTCCACTTTCGACGCCAGTTCGACGACGGCCGGTTCGATCCCCGGTTCGCTGATCCGGTCACCGTGACCTCGCCCTCGAAGGACCGCTCCATGGCCTGCCTGATTATTTCCTCGGTCACCTGAGCGTCGCCCTCGGCGACCGCCACGTAACCCGGAGAAACCGTGCCGCTGTACTGCGCGGTGATGTCAGCGGCGGGAGGGCTCGGGACGGCGGCCCCGGGCGCTGCAGGGACCTGCTTGTTCATCTCGCCGGTCACGTTGGCGTCGCGATCGACCGATACGCGAGCCTCGTTCTGTTGAGTGCGCAGGCCTCCAACCGATGCTTGAACCTCGCTGATCTTGCTGGGGGGAGGTTGTTCCGACGGTTCTGCCATCCGGGTGGACGGAGTCATCGGCGTCTTGTCTTCGGAGATCTCCGCAATCTCGGTCTCCCTCGCCTGCGGAGATTCCTCAGAGGACTCGATTACCGGAGCGACGCCGGTCAACCGATCCGATCTTTCCGGTTCTTCGTCTGTTCGTTCTCGATCCTGCACCTCGCCACCTGGCGCCGGGTTCTCTGCCGAACTCGGGGCGGCTTCAAGAACGGCGTCCCGAATGTTCTCGGACCCGAGACCAACTCGTGTCGACTGCCTGAGCTGCCAGCTCACGACGGCCGTGAGGGAGACGACAAAGATCGCGGCGACAGCGAGACGAAGATGGCGGCGCCGGTGCCACCGAATCACCTCAGGGCCTCTCACAAGATTCGGGTGGACGACGATATTGTCGGGAATCTCGGTCCTGATCTGATCGACAAGCCCCTCGGGGGGCGGGGGAACAGGTTGGTCGGTGAGCAGTCGCTCGATATTTTGCATGGTCATGACGACACCTCCAGGGCGTTGTCGAGGATCGTCATCGCCTTCTTGAGCCGCTTGCGGACGGCCGGCTGGGACAACCCCAGCACCGTCGCAATCTCTCGCACCGACACCTCGCCCCAATACCGGGCGGTCACCACCTCGCGCAGCGGTTCATCGAGCTCGAGAACGGCGCGTCGGAGTCGTTCACCCTGTTGATTCTTCATGGCCAGGGATTCGCTCGACGCAGCCGGATCGGCCGCCGTCCGCTCATTGGCTTCCTCCATCGGAACCAACCGGCGCGGCCTCCGGATGTGGTTGAGGAAGGTGGTGTAGGCGATGCGGTACAGCCAGGTCGAGAAACGTGACCGGCCCTTGAACCCCGCGAGCGAGGCCCATGCGCGACGGTACGTTTCTTGTGTAAGGTCTGCCGAAAGCTCTCGGTCGCCGCCGGTGAGACGGTGGAGTGCGCCATAAATCATTTCGTAGGTGCGTTCCACGAGTTCATCGGCGGCCGATCGATCACCCTTGGAGAGGTCGACCAGCAGCTGTCGTTCATCGCGTTCACCGCGATCAACAGGTTGAGATGGGGCGTGCGACTCAGGCATGGTGGCTGCGATCCTCATAGTAACAGTGAGACACGCGAGCGGGAGAAAAGGAAACCGGGCGGGATGCCGGATGATCGCGCCATCGCACGGAGAAACCGCAGATAGCGCAGATAAACGCAGATAGCCATCGCAACAGGAAACGTGTTGATCGCGCCCCACCGGGCGTGCCGTCCTTGATGTTTTTCATCTCAACCGCGCTCACGCATCGAACGCGACCCGAAAAACGTCAAGGGGGGCACCCACGGGGAGCGCGACTCTGGATCCGAGGCTGAGACCGACGCCGACCAGGACACGCGGATCCCGCCTTCACCGGGCGTGCCGTCCTTGATGTTTTTCATCTCAACCGCGCTCACGCATCGAACGCGACCCGAAAAACGTCAAGGGGGGCACCCACGGGGAGCGCGACGCGGTCTGCTCTCCCGGCTCAGAGGCAGGCCGCCGGCGTGCCATCGGCGTGGTCGCAGCCCTCCACGCAACCTCCGCGCGACCACGCCGATGGTGCGACGCTGGGGCGCTGGGACGCCAAAGCGTCACAGCGCCCCAGAAGGCCGGCGATGAGGAACAGCGTTCAGGGGCAGGGGCAGGGGCAGGGGCAGGGGCAGGGGCAGGGGCAGGGGCAACAAACCGTACCCCACGCGCGCCGGCTGTCAACCCGTGCCGATGACGACTACCCCACGAGCAACCCCTCCACGTACTCGATGATCTTCCTCTCGAGCTCATCCGCTGCCTCAGCGATCTCGGGGCTCAGGCCCTCGCCGAGTTCCTCGGGTGTCTCGATGGTGATCCCCCAGACCTGCCAGGGGGGAAACGGGTCGGCCATGTCGAGCCTTTTGAGAGCCCCCATGACGGTGCCGATATCGGTCTGGTGGAGCGACGCGGCGAAGGCCCGCCGGGCCGAGCCCAACACCCGGATTTCGCCGGGGTCGTCACCGGCAATGGCATCGACAAAGAGAAACTCCTCGGCCTCGTCGAGGATATCCGAAACGGAAAAGAGGTCCCCGGGCAGCACCGCCACGAGGACCCCTTCGGTCTCAATCCATCTCCCTCGGAGGCGCTCGGCGATGAGCACCCCGACGCCGTCGTCACCGGCGAGGGTGTTGCCGATGCCGACAACCGCGATCCTGGATTTCCTGGTCACTTCTCGTAGATCTTCACCTGGTAACGGCACTTGGGACCGCGATCGGCATCCATGAGCCGCAGCCGCACCTTGCCCATTTGACCGAGATAGCCGGCAAGATAGTTGTAGAAGAGGATGCACATCTCGCCGCCGATCTCCTGACCCTCGCGCGCACAGGTCTCGCGGACAAAACAGCGATCGACGTTGATGGTCAGCGCATCGCCATCGCGGGTCGTGGTGAACTCCCAGGCCGGCGCGAACTGTTTCTCCGCGAGCGCCAGGGCCTCGTTGAGTCCCTTGGGTTCGCGGTAGCGCGGCAGGTGCCGGGCCAAGGTTCGGCCGGCCATGGTGCCGACGGCGGGCAACGAACCTCCGATGGTCCTTTTGAAAACCTCGGCCACCGAACGCAGACGGACTCCGAGGTCGGTGGCGGCGTTCTTCTGCGAAGCGCTGTCCGACGGCACGTGAAACCGCCCCCCTACATCGGCGGCGAGCCGATTTGCGAGACGCAGCGCGTAAGGGTCGTGGTAGTGACTCTCCGCGAGATCGACGCCCTTGTGGGTGATGCAGTGGGGTGGACAGATCTCGGAGCAGCTCAGACAACCAAAACACTCGCCCGGTCTGGCGACCTCGGGAACACCTTTGTCCTCGTCCCAGACAAAGACATCAGTGGGGCAGATCTCGGCGCACAGAGAGCAGGCGACGCAGGCTTTTTCGTCGACAGAGATCTCAATCATGATGCTGCCCCTCTCCGGATGGTGCGCACCAGCTCATGACCACGCCGCATCTCGACGATCATGGGCATTCTCCCGGCGGTGTGGGTGGCGCAGGCGAGACACGGATCAAAGCACCGCATGGCGAACTCGACGCCGTTGAGGAGCTGCTCGTCGTTGTTCTCGGGCAGGAAGTGTCGGGCGAGGCCCTCGACTGCGGAGTCGATGGCGTCGTAGTTGTTCTGGGTGGCGACGATGAGGTTGACAGTTGTGATCCGGCCGTTGTCATCGGTGCTGTAATCGTGCACCAGGATGCCGCGCGGGGCTTCGATCACTCCCACATAGCGGCCGGCCTTGACGGCAGGGACATCAACCCTCACGGGGCCATCGCCGAGCTCGCCGCCGGCAATGGCGTTGATCCGCTCGGCGCAGTTGAGCATGTCGATGAGCCGAGCCTCGATGAAGTCCACCGCCGAGAGCCTCGGGCTGCCAGATTCTCGGAACGCATCGAGATGGGTCTGAGCCTTGGGAGTGTTCATCTTTGAGTTGACGTTGAGGCGGGCGAGCGGCCCGACGAAGAAGTTCTTCGGTCCGGGGTTCTTGAGCTGAACGCTCTTCATATAGGACCCCGGCATGACGTGCTCGACAAGGTTGTCGCCATAGTCGGGACCCGCAAAACGGCGTTCTTCGTTGCCCTCGGGGTCGACAACCACCCATTCGCCTTCGAGGAGATCGACGGTCCCGTTGTTGGACAGAGCGAGGGAGTGATACGGAAGCTGGGTCGCTTCTCGCAGCGGGGCGAGCTCTTCGAGCTTGGGCTTGAGGATCCCGATGACCTCTTCCAACGATCCGGTGGCTTCCTCGCCCCAACCGGCCATGAGTTCGAGTTTCTCAGCATTGGGTCGTGAGGCCATCCCGCCGGGAATCGCCGTCACCGGGTGGACTCCGCGGCCGCCGACGAGTTCCACCGTCCGTTGGCCGATGCTGCGGATCCGCAAAAGGGTCTTGCTGAGCTCCGGGTCGATGGCCAGCAGATTGAAGACATTGCGCTGGTCGGCCGGAGCGTTGATACCGAGGAGGATGTCCGGACCCGTGAGCACAAAATTCGACAGCGCGTGCGAATGAAGGACATGGCCGGCGTAGAGCAGCTCGCGCAACAGCTTGGCGTCGGGTGGCGGAGTCACCCCCATCCCCTGCTCGATGGCGGCGGTGGCCACCAGATGGTGCGCCGCCGGGCAGACACCGCACAACCGTGCGGTCATCTGCGGCATCTTGAGCAATTCCATCCCCTGAAGGAGTTTCTCGAATCCGCGGATCTCGAGCACCTGCATGTGGCCGCTCTTGAGCTCGCCCGAATCCTCGATCTCGAGAATGATCTTGGCGTGGCCCTCGATCCGGGTCACCGGGTTGACGACAATGCGGCTTCCCATCACTGACCTCCCTGGACGGTCGGTTTTTCGCCGGCCCACGCCCTCATCTCCACGGTGGGCTTTCCGTGGATCACCGGCGACGCCACCGCGTAGGCGTACAGCGTCTTGGCGTCTTCCTGGAAGTACCGGGTGACCTCGTCTTCGGAGATCCCGGTGAGCATGTTGAGCCGCCGACCGATGAGGGTTCGAAGATCGAGATGCGGCTCGGTGATGAGGTCCACCGATGGTCCTGCACAGCCGAAACATGCGACACCCGACTGTGGACACGGCGCCTGACACCGGTTGAGAGTCACCGACCCGAGGCAGACGACACCCTGGCTGAGAAAGCAGAGGCTTTCCTTTGCCGCGGTGACCTCGCCACGCCGCAACTCTGCGCCCTGGTTCTTGTGCATCTTCCGATCGCAATCGGCGCAGACGCTCATGGAGGTGAGCTGGAGATCAGAAACCCCGAGCACCGCGCGCAACCCGGCCGCAATAAAGTACGGGTGCGGCGGACAGCCCGGCAGGTAGGCATCGACCTCGACAACCTCATCGATGGGTACGACGCTGTCTTCGAGGACCGGCGCATCCGAATCGGGCCGCTCGCCACCAACGTTGGTGGGACCGCCGTCGTAGATCGCCGTCATCACGTCTTCTCGTTCGTGCAGCCATCCGAGACCCGAGGGACCGCCATAGACCGCGCAGCTTCCGAAAGCGATGAGCTTGTCGACGCTGGCGCGCATCTTTTCGAGCGCTGCGCGGTCGTGATCGGACCGCACCGCACCCTCGACGACCCCGACGTCGGCCCTGGGGTAGTTCTTTTCGTCCATGAGAACCGGAACCCGGACAAAATCGACTTCGTCGACAAGACCGAGGAGCTTCTCGTGGAGGTCAACCATGGCCACGTGGCAGCCTGAGCAACCGGACAGCCAATCGGTGGAGACTCGAGCTTTCATTGTTTGACCTCCCACACCATTTCCTTGAGGCACCCATTGGGGCCGGCATGGATGATGTTGAGCTCGACCTTGGTGCCGGGCATGATGTTCTCCATGGCGCCGGCGAAAACTCCGTGGGCCATGTAGCACAGCGACTGCTTCTGCTCGTGGCCGTATCTGAAGAGAGCGTTGCGCACCATGCAGGTCTTGAATACAAGTCGCATCTTGTGGGTTTCGCCGTCGGACTCCATGGAGGATCCGCGGTCACCCGCAAAGGGCTCGAAATCCCAGACGATTCCCTGCTTTCTTGAGCGCTTCATGGAGGATGGCCACCGCCTCTTCGGGATCATCGGTCTGTCGACCGCCCTCCACTGCCTCCTGGCCGAATTTCTTGCCGGCCATGGAACAGATGGAAAGGCTGCCCCGGCCCAGATTCTGTTCTGCCCCGTGGGCCAGTGCGCCTACGAAGTACGCGACGTTGTGGAGCGTTTGAAGCTCTCGGCTCATCTGCGCCTCCCTCTCCGGCAACGCCATCGCCTGCGGTTCCTCTGTTGTGGAACAGATCGGGAACCGGTGCGGGGTGGTACCGTTATGTTTGAGAATGGGAACTGGTATCAGTAAGATCTGGGTTGCGGCGTGTCCGGTGTGATCGGGGGTGGTGCCGCTCCCCGGTGGCCTCACAATGCCTTCTCGATAGCCTTCAGGCGTTTCTTGATCTGAAAACGCACGTTGCCGAGGTTGGCATTGAGATCGGCTACCACCGCGACGATGGCGTCCTCACCGAGCAGGGCCATGACGATCAAACCTTCGTCGTACTCCACCATGCCCTGGGTCATGGCCCCGACCTCGAGTTCGCGACCCATGACCTCGGACGAACCGATTCCGGTGGAAATCACCGCCCCCACGGCGTCGGCATCGAGGCTCGTCCCCGAGGCAACACCCTCGATCACGAATCCATCACGCCCGACGACCACCGCCGAGTTGATGCCCTCCACGTTGACGAGCTCGTTGAGTAAATCCGTCAGTTGCGACATGGCGCCATTCCCCTTTCCGGATTCACCGACGGCGTCCCGCCGGAAAACCGTTCTCTCGAAATCCGGGTCTTACTTCGATCTGACATCTCTGATCTTTCTCGCGAGACGATCGACACCGATGGAAACCGCCCCGAGGGTGGCCCCCTGCTTGGCGGCGACCAAGAGCGCCGCCTGATCTTCCGGATAGCAGGTCACGACCAGGGTCCCGTCCTCGTCTTCAAAGAGCATGCGATTGAGTTGTCGTCGTGGATAGCTCTCGACCACATCGAGGACAGATGCGCGGATCTTTTCGAGCCAAGGTGGGGTGTCGACTCGCTCGGCGCCGCAGACATCCATGGTTCCGTTGGAGTGCATGAGGCATGCGTGAATGGCATAGTCGTGATCGGCCAGGAAGTCGTGGAGCAACCGTCGAACCTTGTCGGCGTTCTTATCAGCTTTCTTTTCGGTCGGCTTCTGTGCTTTCTGCGCCTTCTCCACGTCGCTGAATTTCCCGACCGCGGCAACCAGTTTCGGTGTGAGATCACCGGTGAAACTCGAATCTTCGGTCAGAACATCGGGCCGAAACTCGAACTCGCCCTCGTTCCACCCGATGATCAGGTCAAGGACAGACGTCCCCTGAACATCGCCCGAAACCAGGTGAACCAAGCTGCCTTCGACGTAGTACAGGCGGGCATCCTGATCCTCGGTGGCGATCAGAAGCTCACCGGTTTTCTGATTCCCCAGGGGAATCTGCACCAAATCCACGACCGCAAGATCGGTCAAGGAGCCCCTCAACATCGGCCCACCCTCCGTTCTACCAACGTCCCATTCGGAACTGGGCAGTTAAAGCCGGCTCGTGCAGTTTTCGAAACGGTCTTCAAGACGAAACCGATGAAATCACCGGAAGGCCGGAGGCCCCGTTGTTTCCCGGAAGCTCCCTGACTCGGGAAGAAACCCGGACTCTCCGACGGGCTCGTCTTGACGCGAGGCGCTCTCCTCCGTATTCAAGACGACACGAATGACCCTCTGCGTGTTGATCCCACCGCAACTTCCAAACGATCGGAGACACGCTTACACCTTCCATTGTACATACGGTTCGCCAAAGACAAAGAACTTTAACAATCAGCTCATCCCTCCCGATCCCCCCCAACTACAACCAGTCAAACGGTCGTCTATCACCGGTGGCCGGTTCCCAGGTGCGGTATTCTGGCTGGAGAGGGCAAACGGATGGCTGGCGAATCGATCGAGGATCTTCGCGGATCACTGGCGTTTACGACACTGGCGGATGTGTTGCAGTTTCTCAACACGACCGCCCGGACCGGTGAACTGTGGGTGGAGGGTGGTCCGGACCAGCACGCCGCCCAGATCTTCTTCGACAACGGCACCGTCTATCACGCCCAGGAGGGCACGACAACGGGTATCGACGCACTGGTGGCGATCATGTCGTGGGTCGAGGGGACCTTTATTTTCTCCACCGACAAGAGAACCCCCACCGTGACCATCGAGGTCAATCTGCAGAACGCCCTCGTCGAAGCCGCCCGCCGCTTCGACGAACGCCGGCGCGAGATTGCGGAACGTGACAACAAGAAAGCGCCACAGCAGCTGCTCAACTCCTTTGCAGAGTCCTCCGGTGTGCTCGCCGCGATTCTGACCGAGCGGGACGGGTCTATCCTCGCCTCCGCCAATCCGGATGAGGCCGTGAGGATGGAGGAGCTCAGCAACGGTTTGAAAGCACTCATCGAGACCATTGATGGGCTTGGCGGAGCCCAGGGTTGCCAACCGTTCGGAGGGTTCATTATCGAATTCGACCGATTCCAGCTCCTGTGTCTGCCCGTCGCCAGCTCCGTGCTCGTGGTCGTGGCCCCCGGGCGGGCGCAACTCGGAGTCATTCGCCACAAGACCCAACACCTGGCCGACGCCTTGGCCAAGGTGCTCCCCGAGTAGTAGAGGAAAACAACAATATGCCGCAAGCAACGATCAACCCGAGATTATCCAGCCATCGATCGGCGGCGGCCGGCGACATCGGTGAAGCGAGGTGTCAACCATGAGTCATCGAATTGTCCTCACGAGCTCCAAAGGGGGCACCGGCAAGACCACCACCGCGCTGAACCTGTCGGTGGCCCTCGCCGAGCGCGGACGCAATACCATCGTCGTGGACCTCGATCCACAGGGGGCCATCGGTCTCTTTCTGGCCAAGGAAGACAGCGACTGGGGTGGTCTCGCCGAAGTCATGATCACCGGAGCCTCGCCGACCGAGGTCCTCATGTCGACATCGCTACCGACCCTCCGTATTCTCCCCCGTGGTCGGATCGACCCGGTGGACACATGCGAATACGAGCTCCAGCTCCACAAGGGCGAAGTGCTGGCGAAGGCGCTCGCCGCTATCGAAGAGGATGTCGAATTCATCCTCATTGACACCCCATCCGGGCTCGGCCCGGTTACCCGTGCCGCTCTTTCGGTCGGCCATTTTGTGCTCCTGCCGCTGCAGGCCGAACCGGTGGCGTTTCGCACCATGAGCCAGGTCCTCAGGGTGATCGATCATGTTCAGATGCATGAGAATTCATCGCTGCAGTTACTCGGAATCCTGCCGACCATGGTCCGGCTCGACAACGACTCATCGCTCAACGTCATGAGCGCGGTGTGGTCAGGATTCGGCGGGGTGCTGGACACGGTCATTCCGCGGTCCGATGTATTCACCGAGGCCACCGAACTCGGAATCCCCCTGAGCTTCCTCGGTGGGAGCACCCGCCCCGAAGCCCGTCGTTTCACCCTGCTTTCCGACGAGATCGAAGCTCGGATCAATCAATTGACTGGAGTCGAGGATGACAACGAACACCGCCGGCTCGTCTGACATGGACATCGCCCGCGCTTTGTCGCGCCGGCTCAGCGGTCTCGGCTCAGGTCCCGAACCGACCGCGGCCGGACCACAGCCCTACCTTCGATTCACACACTCGGCAACCGAGGCGTCACCCGCGGCCGAATCAGACGGTGCGCCCACCGATGAGCCGCTCAACGATTTCACCCGCTGGGACGAGTTTCTCGCCTGGAGTCTGAACAAGGTCCGGTCGGCCGCCTCTTTTGCCGTCGATCCCCAGGGCTTTGTCATCGGTTCGAGCGGCAACGTCCCCGAGGATGGCTTCGAAGGCACCGGCGCCGAGCTCAGTTATGTCATGAGTCAGGCCGATGTCATGAACCCGGAGATGGGTTCTCTACGATCCATTGCCCTGGAGTTCGGGAACCGGCGGCTCTCGGGGTTCCGTTCCGAAGTGGCCGGCGGCGAGGGATTCGTCGTCGCCTTCATCGACGCCGAAGGCTTCAACCCGGAGACTCAACAACAGATCGCGCGGCAGCTGGAGCATTCATTCGGCGTGCTGCTTTAGTCCTCCACCTCTATTTCCGAAAATCGCTACGGCTTGCAGCAAGCCGTAGCGATTTTCGGAAGGCACGGATCATCACTCGACCCAGGTCAATATCTCGTCGAGGGGTTTCTTACTGATATCGGGAACTGTGCAGTTGTCGGCGGGATATCCCACCGGAAAGAGGATGAACGGCCGCTCGTTCTTGGGTCTGCCGAGAATCTCGTTGAGGAAACGCATGGGCTGGGGCGTGTGGGTCAGGGTCACGAGACCCATGTGGTGGATCGAGTTGATGAAGAGGCCACAGGCAATTCCCACCGACTCGTTGACATAGTAGTTGGTGATCTTCGAGCCATCCTCGGCGACGCCATAGACCTCCTTGAAGACCGCCACGAGCCACGGCGCGGTTTCCAAAAACGGCTTATTTGAATCGGTCCCCAACGGGGCGAGGGCCTCGAGCCACTCCTCGGTCGCGCGTCCGCCTTCGTAGAACTCGCGCTCCTCGGCCTCCGCCGCGACCCGGATCTTCGCCTTGGTTTCCGTTTCCGAGATCGCCACGAAGTGCCACGGCTGGTGGTTGGCCCCCGAAGGTGCGGTGGCTGCGCTGGCGATCGCGATCTCGATCAACGGCTTCGGCACCTTGTCGGACGAGAACTCACGGATCGAGCGCCGGCGACGAAGGCTGCCGAGCATGGCCTGGCCCCTGAACTTCGACTCTTTGTCATGGCGGCGTTCGAACTCGAACAAAATGGTGGGGTATTTTTCGGTTGTCATTGGGACAGGATAGCGTCTCCTCCACCCGAGATGACATTTGCGATGATTGTAGGGCCGGCGTCCCGCCGGCCCATCAGAGCCCTCGTCGATTCGCGTCGCGCCGCACGCCAGTTCAACGCCGCCCTCGTTTGCCACGCGAGGTGATTCCGGGTCTTCCCAAGCAACACCTGTGTAATCGGGATCTCGCCAAGATCAGAATCCCCAGAATCCTGGGTCACGACCCTCAGAACTCGCGATTACCCAATCCGGACCTGCCCAAAGTCCGCGGCAAACAGTGGGTCTCCCAACCACTTCACAACACCCAGAAAGACTCGCCCCATCGGGGTGCCGGGCATGGCTTTGTGCCAGAAGGACCTCAGGGCGACGCGTCGCGCCCCGCACAAGGTCCATGCCGGGCTCCCCCGGGGAGCGCGATGCGGTCTGCTGTTCCGGCTACGATGCAGGCCGCCGGCGCACCATCGCCGGCGGGACGCCGGCGCTACAAACATCGCAGCGCCCTTGTAGCGCCCACGTCTCGTGGGCGATGGAACCAACCCGCATCGGTACACCAAATCGCCGGCGGGACGCCGGCGCTACAAACATCGCAGCGCCCTTTGCAGCGCCCACGTCTCGTGGGCGATGGAACCAACCCGCATCGGCAAACCCCCAGAAGGCTGGAGTCGCGATGAATCAGGTCCCGGCCTAGGCCTCCTCGTCCGGGGCCGCCTCGTCACCACCGCCAATGATTCGCGGCATCACGGCGAGAGGTTCGGGGGCGGCGAGCTCACGCCTCGACTGCTCGGTAACCTTGAGATCGACGAGTTTCTGCCCCATGGGCAAAAAGCGACGCTCGAAGGACCCAACCGCGACGTTGTAGGCGTCGACCGCGGTTTTGAGGCCGCGCCCCGCTTTCCCCAGGTCGTCGCCGACCTTGGCGGCTCGGTCGTAGAGTTCACGGGCGGTATCGGCAATATCTCGCGCATTGTCGGTGAGGGCCCGCTGCTGGTGGTAGATCGCGACCGTGCGAAGGAGGGCGACGAGAGTGGTGGGCGTGGCCACCAGGACCCGTGAACGCAGCGCATCGACCTGGAGATCTGGATCCTTGCCGAAGGCCGCCGCGAGGAATGCGTCTCCGGGCAGGAACAGCACGACGAGGTCGACGTCGCCTTCGAGCTCGGCCGCGTAGTCGCGGGAGGCCAGCGTCTTGATGTGGGCGCGCACGGCCTGCACGTGCTCGCGCAAACCGGCGTCACGGGCGGCGTCGTCGACCGCCTCCACCGCCTTGAGGTAACCGGCCAATGGAACCTTTGAATCGATGGCGATGAGACGGCCCTCGGGCAGCTTGACCACCATGTCCGGACGCTTGCCATCGCCCACCGTGGTCTGCTCGGTGAAGTCGCAGTGTTCGCTCATCCCGGCGAGTTCGGCGATGTTTCTGAGCGCGATCTCGCCCCACCGCCCGCGCACCTGGGTGCCGCGAAGCGCCGAGGCCAGGGTGGTGGTCTTGTCCTGCAGACTCGAAGTGGCGCCCTGGAGTTGGGTCAGATGCTCCTTGAGGGCGTCGTAGGCGCCCCGTCGATCCTTCTCCATGGCGCCGGTCTTCTCGTCGAGGTTCTTGAGCGTCATCTTGAGTGGCTCGAGGAGGGTCTCGATGGCCGCCTTCCGCTTCTCGAGTTCGCCTGCGGCCTCTTCGCGGGTGGTCTGCCAGCGCTGTTCTGCGAGTTTGAGAAACTGTTGTGAGCTGCCCTCGAGGGCGTCCGAGGCGAGGGCCTTGAAAGCATCCTCGAGTTGTTTGCGCGAATCCTCGACAAAGGCCTTCTGCGCCTCGAGCTGTTCGCGGGCGGTGCGCACCTCGACATCGGTCGCCGCGAGCTTACGTTCTAGCAGGCCGCGCGCCTCTGCAAGTTCGGTGACCTCGATTTCGAGTTCGGACCGGCGTTCGAGGGCGGTCTCGGCGCGGGACTCGGCGGCCGCCGTGCGGGCGCGCTCGCGCAGTGCCGCCGCTACCCATCCGAGCACGCCGCCGACCACCAGCGCCACCAGCACCATCACCGCGGTTGTCGTTGAAATCGTCACTCGGTGAACCCCCCGCGCTGATTGTAGCGCGGGGGAGCTTCGCGGGTCATGTGACCGCACGAGGGAGCACCCTCATCATCGGCCTGGTTCGTTGCCGGGAGAAGCAAGGCGAGGCGGTCTCGGATCTCCATCGGTTTGGGCGGACATTGTGGGGGCGGGCTTCCAGCCTGCCCATCAGTGTCGTTGAAGGGGGTTTGGCGTTTCCGGGAGAGTGCGGGGTGTTGGGCCTTGTGGATGCCCGGTTCCTGGCACCCTCATCGCCGGCCTTCTGGGCCGCTGCGACGCTGATGCGTCTCAGCGACCCAGCGTCGCACCATCGGCGTGGTCGCTCGTGGGAAGCGGGGAGGGCTGCGACCACGCCGATGGTGCGCCGGCGGCCTGCCTCGTGGCCAGAAGAACTGACCTCGAGGCGCTCTCCGAGGGAGCCCGGTCGGCATTTGTGCGGAGCGAGCCACCCCGCCGAAAGGTCGTTCCAGCACAAATGCGGACCCGGCACCCCGAGGTGGCGCGGTTTTCCGCGTGTCCGGTCACTGCCTCGGTTTCGGATCCCGCTGCGGGCACGGGCACGGACGAAGACTATTTCGTTGCGCCCTTGAGAACGAATTTGTTGTAGATCACGAGCATCACCGCTGTCGAAGCGGCGAGGGCGGCGAAAAGGACCCACATGAGATCGGGGTTGTCGACCCCCTTGGGCCCGAAATGCTGGTATGCAACACCGGAAAGCAGACCACCGAAAAGGTTGCCGAGGGCGACACACCAATAGAAATAACCCATGTACATTCCGACCTTGTCCGGCGGGGCGATTCGGCCGGCATACTCCTTGGAGCGCGGGCTTGCGAGCATCTCACCTATGGAAAAGACCAGGATCGCCGAAAGGACGATGAACCCGGAGTTCCCGGCCAGATAAAGGAGAAAACTGACCACGGTGACCGAGACCCCGGCAATGATCGAGGTCAGCGGTGTGGTCTTGCGAACCAAATAAGCGACAAAGACCTGGAAGAGGACGATGGCACCGGCGTTGAGGTTGATCATGAACTCGGGTTTGACCTGGCCGTTCTCGAGGGCGGCGGTGCGGAAGGTCTCGGGGTCGATGGGGAGCAACCGTGCGAATGACTCGAGGAAGGGAACGAGATCCCTGGTGTCGACATAGTCGCGGATGTACTCCGGCAGGGTCATGAAAATCTGGTTGAACGAGGTCCAGAAACCGGCCATGAGCAGGAGAAACACGAGATATCGCCCCTCGCCCACCCGCATGGGTTGCGCGTACCACGCAGCATCAGGACCCTTCCCGGCGCTGCGCAGGAGCGCATCGAGGATCAGATTGAAGGCGAGCCAGACCCCTGCAACCAGGGCCACCAGGGAGAAGCTCCACCACTTGGACCCCATGACCAGCATGACGAGCAACCCGGCCACGAGCAGGAAGAAACGGAAGTTCCCGACCACCTCGACCATCCCGCCGAAGACCTCGGCGAGGCTCCGTCGGCTCTCGGCCTCCTCGTCTCGGAGCGGCTCCTTGTAGAGGAGAAGGCAGGTGATCCCCATGACGACGATCCATCCGGCCGAGGCCCAGAAGACGTACTTCCAATCCCAGCCGCGCACAATGCCGGCAACCACGGGTCCGGCAAAACCGCCGATGTTGACCATCATGTAGAAGATCCCGAATCCCATGGACCCGGTCTCCTCGTTGGTGGTCTTGGCGACGGTGGAAATCACCGCAGGTTTGAACATCCCGTGACCCACGGCCACCAGGAAGTAGACCCCGAGAAAGCCCCAGAACGTCCTCGGCGCTGCGAGCAGAATGTAGGCCGGCGCCATCACTACCGCCGAGGCGAGGAACATCCGCTTGAAACCGTAACGATCCGCCAGAGCGCCGAAGACCGCAGGGAAGAGATAGAGGAAGAAGGTGGCGATGCCCTGGATGACGCCACGGTCTTCGGAGGAGAAGCCCAGCCCACCCGAGGCGATGGAACCGGTGAGATAGAGGGTGGAGACCGCATAGAAGCCGTACCAACCCATCCGCTCGAAGATCTCCATGACGTTGGCCATCCAGAATGACCGGGGAAACTGACGCAGGATGTTTCGCTCGTTGGGCATCAAGGCTCCACTTCGTCAATCCTGAGCCGAGCCGGCGAAGAACACCGGCTCGGCTCAGGAATGAATCTAGTTGTCGAACTCAAGCGGCATGATACTCGTTCTTCCGCTGAGTTCCTCCTGGACACCGACAAAGACCTTTTGCCCGCCGCCCTCGATCTCCACCGTCGTGTGATAGCTGAAATAGCCCTTGACCACCGCCTGCTGGTAGCGGTCGGCCTCGACGGTAATGGGTTGTTCGTGGCTTGCCAACGCGGACTGGTTGCCCTGGGAATCCTCGGCGAAGAGGCTGATCCAGACCTTCGACCAGTACAAATCGCCGCGCTCGATCATCTCGAGGCGGCCATAGGGGATCTTGACGTGGAGTGGCACCTTGATCCGCGTCGAACCCGCAGCGCCGAGCCGAAATCGGCTCTCGGAATCACCGATGTCGACTCGAATGCCGAGAGGATTGGCGTCCGCGCCGAAGAGCATCGCGGAGCGGATGCGCTGCCCCGACCGAACCGCCGCCGACTGGTCGATATAGCCGGTCCGGTAGTCCACACGGTATTCGGGGTGGCCCGGGATTCTGACCTTGATCGAGTAGGCCCGGCCATCGCCGGCGTGTTCGGCGACATAGGCGACCAGGTAGTGGTGGCCGAGGGATTTGTTCACCTCATCGACCGCGACACCGACGTTGCTTCTAAACAGAGCGTCGCCACCGGTAGCGGTGGTGGCAAGAATCATCGTGCTTTTTCTGTTCTGCTCGAGCCAGGACCCGAGACTCTGGGTCTCGCCACCCGGATCAAAGGCAAAGGCGCCGTCTCCGGTGGCGGAGGCCATTCCTGGTTCGTTGATTTTTCTGAAGACCGATCCTTCGTCAAACGCCTCGCGCAGCGTATCGGTGATGCCCACCTCGACATCGGAGCCGAAGTTCACCCGGACCCCCGAGGAGTCCACGACAAAGAGGGTGAACCCGAGATCGGCGGCCTCGAGCGCGAGATCGCGCCACTGGTCATGGGTCGGATACCTCGCTTCGGCGTTGACGAAGTCCACCGCCGAATACTCTGGCGCCCAGTCGGTCCGCGGCTGACCCGGGGTGAAAATCACCATCGCCCGTCTGCCGTCTGCGGCCGCGTAACGCGACATGGTCGCGACCGCGGCATCTCCGACCCGAAGGACCTTCTCTTCCAACTCGCGGACGAATTCGCGGTTGCGCTGGCGCCGTTCGTACCAGGCCTGATCCCGCTCGCCCGAAACCTGGGAGTCGATGAGCTCCTCCGAGAACGCGATCGTCTGTTGGTTTCCGCGCGTCCTGACGTACCCGATCTCGTCGAGAGCTTCGAGGATTTCCTCTTTTTCGTCGGTCCTGTCCGCAAAGGTCTCGAGGGTCCCGTCAAACGCGACCAGGCTGATATTCTGACCTTCGGGCACGCCGCGTTCATAGGCCGAGCGGAGACCCTCGATCGCCCGGTTCTTTCCCTCTCTGTTCATGAGAAACAGATCGAAGAGATAGACGAGTTCGACGGTGCGGGTGCGGAGGTCCTCTGATCCGGATTCCACCCGTTCCTGATCGAACCCACCGACAGTGACCGCATCGTCTTCACTACGCCAAAGCTCGGCGAAGTTGGAGATCGGCTGGACGTCGCCATCCTCGAGGATCTCGAAGTCGGCCGCGGTGAGACCGACCACGGGCTCACCGGTCTTGTGGTCGACCACCCGCACCGGAACCTCAACCACGTTGACCGTGGTTTCTCCTCGAAACGGGGCGCTGTCATCGCTTGCCGAAACGAACAAGGCGACGGCCAAAACCGTAAACGTAACCAGAAGCGTGCATCTGACGAATGGATTCATGTGGCTTTCCTCGCGGCCATACTACAGTGGGGACGATCCCCCTGGGTTGGTGTACGTAGCGAACGTCCGCGAGGTTACGAGGCAACGGAGTTTCCGGGACCGGTCGCGATTACAGGCGCTGTTTATAATTTCGTGATCTCTGGTTGATCACACCGTGATGTTCACGGGCCAACCTGGCATGGAGTTGATGATGACTTCACCCCGCAGGATTCTCGTTATTGAAGACGACCCGGACATCAGTGACCTGGTCAGGCTGCATCTTGCCGACGCCGGCAATGGGGTCGAGCTCGAAGCCAACGGCCGGACCGGACTCGACCGGGCCCTCGCCGAGAGCTTCGATCTGGTCGTTCTCGACATTATGTTGCCGGGAATCGACGGGCTCGAAATCTGTCGTCGCCTGCGAACCGAGAAACCCGAACTGCCGATCCTCATGCTCACGGCCCGCAGCACCGAGCTCGACCGTGTGCTCGGTCTCGAGATGGGCGCCGACGACTATCTCACCAAACCATTCAGCGTTCGCGAGCTCGTCGCCCGGGTCAAGGCGATCTTCCGGCGCATGGAGGTCTATGACGCGCCGCCCCAGGCCAAGGAGCTCAGCCTCGGCCCGGTCAAGATCGACGTCGACTCGCGGCGCGTCCTCATCGACTCGGAGCCCGTGGACCTCACCGCACGTGAGTTCGACCTTTTGACATTCTTCGCCCGTCACCCGGGTCGGGTCTTCACCCGCGGCCAACTCCTCGACAAGGTCTGGGGCTATTCCCACGAGGGTTACGAGCACACCGTCAACACCCATATCAACCGGCTCCGCGGCAAACTCGAGACCGATCCGTCGCAGCCGCGCTTTATTCTCACCGTGTGGGGAGTCGGCTACCGCTTTCCGACCCTCGAGGAGCTCGAAACATGATGAAGTCACTCCACGCTCGTCTGGTGGCGGTCCTCCTCGGACTGCTCCTCGGCCTCGGCGCCATCCTCATCACCATCAACTTCTACTCAACCAAGAGGTATGAGGAAGAAGTGGTTCAAAGGCTCAACCGGGCCTTGGCCTCTTCATTGGTGGCCGAAGATGTTCTTCTGGTCGGAGGCGAGGTCAACGAGCAAGCCCTCGAGCACGTCTTCCACACCCTGATGATCATCAACCCGAGTATCGAGGTCTATCTGTTGGATCTCGAGGGCAACGTGGTGCAGCACTCGACCCCACCTGGGAGAGTCCTGCGCAACAGCGTCGATATCGAACCGATCAAGGCCTTTCTCGCCGAGGACGCCAAGTTACCCATCCTCGGCGACGATCCACGCGACGAGAGCCGGCACAAGATCTTCTCGGCATCGGTCATCATGGTCGAGGACCGCTATGAAGGCTATCTCTATGTCGTTTTGGCGAGCGAGGCCTACGACTCGGTCGTCCAACGACTCGAGACGAGCCACATCCTTCGCCTCAGCGTCCTCTTCACCTCACTCGCACTGGTGCTCGCAGGGGTCGCCGGGATGATCCTCTTCTCCCACCTCACCCGGCGGCTGAGATCGCTCGCCGGCGTCATGGACGAGTTCAGAGGGAGCGATTTCTCGGCCCAGGTCAAGATGGAGATTCCTCGCGGCGGCGGGGACGAGATCGACACCCTCACCGACACCTTCGAGAGCATGTCGGCCCGGATCACGCAGCAGGTCAGATCCCTGAAACAAACCGACGAGCTCCGCCGCGAACTCGTGGCCAACGTCTCCCACGATCTGCGGACTCCCCTGGCGTCGCTCACCGGCTATATCGAAACCCTCCAGCTCAAAGAAGGTCGCCTCACCGATGAGGAGCGGGATCAGTACCTTGCCGTCGCCCGCCGCCAGAGCGAACGTCTCGGCACCCTGGTGGAGGAGCTCTTCGAGCTCGCGCGGCTCGAGTCCCGCGACATGAAGCCCGAGCTCGAACCCTTCCCGCTACCCGAGCTGGTGCAGGATGTGGTCCTCGATTTCCAACTCGAGGCAGAGAAGAAAAACGTCAGCCTCAATCTCGAACGGCCCACCGATGTCCCGCTCGTCTCCGCCGACATCGGACTCATCCAGCGCGCGTTGAGCAACCTCATCGGCAACGCCCTCAAACACACCGACGAGGGCGGCCGGGTCTCGGTCTTCATCGAACCCCTCGGCAGCAAGGTGGCGGTGCGGATCGAAGACACCGGCTGCGGCATTCCCGGCGCCGAACTCGAACAGATCTTCGATCGTTTCTACCAGGCGAGAAACCACGGCGAGACCCAGACCACGGCCGGCGGTTTGGGATTGGCCATCGTCAAGCGGATCCTCGAGCTCCACGGTTCCGCCGTCGAAGCCGCCAGCACCGTCGGCGAGGGCACGGTATTTACGTTCTCGTTGGAAACGGCATAGGCGGGCCATCGACAGTGAGCGACTCTGTTCTCATCGTGGTCGATCCTAACGACTGAGGAGAACGGAACCGCCAAGACGCAAAGGTACCGCGAAGACATCCTTTTGACTCATCGCAAGATTTCAATACGGGTTTTGCGTTAGGGATCGGAGGGGGTCCGGGTCAAAAACGCGATGCTTTGCGGCATCTTCGCGTTCTTCGCGACTTTGCGGTTTCATTGTGCCTTCCGGCACGGATCGCGGTCCCATGGAACCAACGGACGCTCGAGCAATGAGCAACAAGCACAGTGTTATCAAACCGTGACAACTCCGCGATGACCTTGTGAGACCCCTTCGCAATGATCAAGGTGCAGCGGCGTGATTGCCGTGAGCTTCAATCCTGGGAGGGATCATGCGTTCAAACACGAAAACCCATCGTACCCACCGGGGGGCCTACGTTCTGGCCCTCATCACCCTTCTGGTTTCCGCTGTGCCGATCGCGGCCGCCGCGGACACCGCCTACCTCGAGTTCACCGCCGACGGGCTCGAGCCCATCGGACCCGGCTTTGTCTACGAGGGATGGCTCATCGTCGACGGCGCCGCGGTCAGCGCCGGCCGCTTCTCCGTCATGGCCGACGGCTCGCTTTCGCGTTCCGACTTCGCCATCGAAGTCGACGACCTCGGCGCCGTGAGCACCTATGTGCTCACCATCGAGCCCGCGGTCGACGCCGACCCGGGACCGAGCCACACCCACGTCCTCGCCGGCGACTTCTCCGGGGGCAGCGCCATGCTCACCGCAGGGCACCCGGCCGCCCTGGGCGATGACTTCTCATCGGCCGCCGGCCCCTACATCCTCAACGCTCCCTCGGGCGGCGCCACCACCGACTATCGCAACGGCATCTGGTGGCTCGACCCGTCAACCGGCCCCGGCCCCACCCTCGAGCTGCCGACCCTGCCCGCCGGCTGGGTCTACGAAGGCTGGGTCGCGAGCGCCGACGGACCGGTCTCCACGGGCCGCTTCCTCACGGCCTCCGGCGACGACAGCGATGTCGGTGGGATCTCCGCCGGCCCGCACGGCACACCGCCGTTCCCCGGTCAGGACTACATCAATCCCCCCTTTGATCTCACCGACGGTTTCGCCGCGGTCATCAGCATCGAGCCCGATCCCGACAACAGCCCCGGCCCCTTCGCCTTCAAACCTCTGGTTGACGGCATGATCGACGATGTCGGCGTCGGCGTTCCCCAAGACATGGACAACAACTCCGCCGGCTTCCCGACGGCCGTGGTCAGCCTGCGCGACAGCTCGTCCATGGGTCAGACCGCTCAGCTCCAACTCGATGTTCCACGGCCTCGAGGATCTCGGCGCCGACTGGGCCTATGAGGGCTGGCTCATCGTCGACGGTGCACCGGTCTCCACCGGAACCTTCACCGTCGACGCCGGCGGAATGCAGTCGCAAACCACCTTCCCCACCGAGGTCGCGAGCCTCGACGCCATCTCCACCTTCGTGCTCACCATCGAGCCCGTGCCGGACAGCGACCCCTCGCCGAGCCACGTCCATATCCTTGGTGGCGATGTCATCGGCGGTCGCGCCTCTCTGACCATCGACCACATGGCCGCGCTGGGAACCGACTTCGGGATGGCCGCCGGCTCGTACATTCTCGCCGCCCCGTCCGCTGGTGGTTCTGCGCCGTACTACAACGGCATCTGGTGGCTCGACCCGGCCGGACCGGACCCCACCCTCGAACTTCCCGACCTGCCCACCGGCTGGGTCTATGAAGGATGGGTCGTCGGCGACGGCGGTCCGATCTCGACCGGTCGATTCACCAGCGCTTCCGGCGCCGACTCTGACGGAAAGGGCCCCGCCGCCGGACCTGAGGATGCACCGCCGTTCCCGGGTCAGGACTTTGTCGACCCCGCCATGGATCTGCGCAGCGGTGTGGCCGTCATCTCGGTGGAGCCCGATCCCGACAACAGCATGGGGCCCTTCACTCTCAAACCGCTCATGGATCGGGTCATCGACGACCTGGGCGAGGGTGTGCTCCAGCCCATGAGCCGCAACCCCGCAGCCCTGCCCAGCGGCCACGCCGTTTTGCTCCATGAGACCGTGATCCCCGGCGGCGCCAATGTCGTCGGCTTCGGCGGCGCGCGCTGGTTCAGCGATCTCGATGTCGCCAACATGGGCGGGATGCCCTCCATGGTGACCATCCAGCTTCTTGCCGCCGATCAGGCCAACACGACGCCGGAGAGCGTGAGCTTCTCCCTCGCCCCCGGGATGAGCGTGCGATACCGGGATGCCTTTGCCGAGCTCTTCGACTTTGAAGGTTCCGGCGCGCTGCGCATCCTCGTCGACAGTCCCTATGTCACCACCTCCTCGCGGACCTATGCCGCCGACGAGGACGGCAGCTACGGCCAGGGCATCCCCGCCCACAACGCCATGCAGGCCATCTTCTACGGTCGTATGGGTCGCCTCGTCGGGCTCTCCGAGTCGGGCAACACCTCGGACGGGTTCCGCACCAACATCGGCATGGTCAACGCCACCGGTACTCCGACAACCGTCAACGTCTCGCTCTACTCGAGCGATCACACTCTCGTCGACACCATCGAGCTCACGCTCGGGGCCTACGAGCAACGCCAGCTCAACCGGGTCTTCCCCGAGGCCACCGAGGTCGGCACTGCCGTCCTTCAGACCTCGACCCCGGGTGCCGCCTTCTACGCCTACGGTTCGGTGGTGGACAACAAGACCGCCGATCCGACCTTTATCGCCATCCAGTAGGGAGACACCCTCTCTCCCACCCCAACACGCCGGGGCGGCACCAGCCGCCCTGGCTCTTTTTGTATCGGTGGCGGCGAGATGGACCTATTGCTCCATGAAACCGCGATCCAATAGGCGGCGCACAATGGAACCGCCAAGACGCGGAGTACGCCAAGGGGCCGCAAAGCATCGCACTATTGACCCGGACTCCCTCTGGTCCCAACCGCGAGTTCTGCCCGGATCAATGCGATGGGTCAAAAAAAAGGATGCCTTCGCGGCACCTTTGCGACCTTGGCGCCTTTGCGGTTTCATTGTGCCTTCCGGAATAGATCGCGGCCGAAGAGTACGCGTTTCGTCGTCAGCGCTGTTGATGCGCCTGCATGACGCGTTCGCGGATCTGCTCGAGGAAGACCTTCTCCTTCGGCGTCAGCGCGCCGGGACCCTCGCGGTCGAGCTTCTGTCGAAGGCGCTGGAACTCCTCGATCTCCTCAGAATTCATCGCCATCTGAACGCTCTCACCCGCGGTCGGTCGTTTGAAACGGGTCCGCAGATACAACGCCCAGAAAAGAAATCCGCAGAGGGAACCACCGAGATGGGCTCCGTGACCGATGCCGATACCGCCGCCCTGGGTCTGGGCGAAGAGTCCCCACAGATCGATGGCGACAAAGGCGAGGGCGCCGATCAGGGCGGGGATTGGAATCACGCCGAAGACCAGGATCCGGTGTTTGGGAAACATCAAGGCGAAGGCCATCAGGAGCCCCGCGACCGCGCCCGAGGCGCCGAGGGCTCCATCGTTCGGGCTGTGCAGATGGAGAAGAAACGTCGAAACGAGACAGTGGCTCACCGATGCCACGACCGCCGCAACGAGATAAAAGACCACGAATGTCCAGACACCCCAAAGTCGTTCGAGCACGCTGCCGAAGCTCCACAACACGAACATGTTGAAAGCAATATGCCAAAACGCATAGTGGGAAAAGGCAGCCGTGATAAGAGTCCACCAGTGGCCATCAAGGATCAAGCTGGTGCTGACAACGAAGTTGTCTTTCATTACATGAATGAGATTCGGGTCCTTCTGGGCAGCCAGCCAAGCAAGAAACACGACGACGTTGATGGTGATGATCACCGGCACCACGACCAGCCGCCGGTCCATGGGGTTCTCGCGTTTTCTCAGACCACCCTCGCCATTGTCGAATCCTGTGCTCACACATCCTCCCGTCAGGTTGCGGGCATTATGGCAGAGCCGACCCGCCCGCTGGTTCTCGTGTAGGCTGCCTCAGCGGCCGAGGACATCGAGGACGACGTCGACTATCTCGCGGGCTTTGCCGCCGGCGCCGAGGAGATGCAGGAGATCTCCTTCAACGACTGCGCTCAACTCATCGATGCGTCCTTCGCGAGTCGGAAGCAGAACCCACCTTCCGACAAGAACAAGACGTGGAAGAGAGGGTTCTCAGACGGTCAGCGCATCGTTTTCAATACCCGCCTGGCCCGTGATCTGCAAGAGTGTTATGTCCCGGTCCCGAGCCCGCCCCTTCCATGAAGCACACCGAGACATCGCAGGTCCGCAAGCCTCTTCACCGGGTTTTCGGGAGGCGGCATGGTCACGACAGTCCGGGTTCCAGGCGCGAATCTGATTCCGCCGCATCCCGATTCTCCTGCAGGAACCAGATATGAAAGAACTCGGCTTCACCCACAACGACACGGTCACGGGTGATCCGGAACGTGTTCTCTCCGTCGCGAAGGAACTCGCGCGGCACGGGGAGATGGAGCTCTCCCCACCGTTCTGGAAGACGTGGAAACTCCATTTCGGTTGGAAGCTCCTCGCCGTTGACCTCAACCCGATACCGGCAGCCCGCGGTGTGATCGTGGCGCACAATGACGGTGAGATCCTGATCAGCTGAAATGCCGGTCGCCTTCCAGGTCGCTTGATGGAAGATCCTCCTGCCTGAGTCCCTCACAACCTTGAAACCATCCTCGGAGAGATAGGCAAGCACCTTGTCGTGGTAGTTGTGCCTGTATGGCGCATCGGGATCAAACACCTCGACAAACTCATGTGCGGCCTCCGAGCTTTCCGACTCGAGATCGAGGCGGTCGACGATTCGGTGCGTTGTCTCCAACGCGGCAGAATCAACCATCTTCTCGCTTGGATAAACCCGGGAAAGATCGCGAAAGACGACCCCGTCTCGATGTCTGAGTTCCCGAACGAGGTCCTGATCGGGATTCAGAAAGATCACATCGAAGAACCCCAAGTGATCCACTCGAATGCTCGCGGTCACCTCCCCCGGCGTTTCGGGCAGCGCAAGGGCCCTGGGGAATGCGAACAGATCGGGCCACGGAAAGAGCACATCGACGCCTCGTTCGCGCATGACGTTCCGGTCTTTCAGAAGATGATCATGACCCATGCGCCTCAGTTCGGAAGGCGCGATCGGCTCGCGGGCGATCTCTCGATCCGTCAACCCATGAAGATCGAGGGTCGGAAGCTCTGCGAAGAATGGAATCATGCCGGCCGCGGTGGTCGCGATCAACGTATCTGCCGGGAACGTGAATTTGCAGGTGCGGCCGATTTCTTTCCAAGCGTACTCGGCGAGCGCGTATTTCTGAAGCGACGCGATCGTTTCCTGGCCCAAGATCACATCAGGCCGTCTCGGCCGGTTCCCCGCCTCCGCCACCCGATTCAGAGCCGAAAGCCCGATGACGGCGCAGGCGATACCGGCCGCTGCGGCCGAAACCACGGCTCTCCCTTTGCCCGTGGTCATTGAACTGTCGAACCGAGAAAAAACCCAACGCACGCTTTCGTGTCCAATCACAAACAGTCCGACGCCGATGCCCGCGAACAGGACACCCGTGATCGGATCTACAAAGCGCCACTCCATGAAATCGCCGCCGAGACGAATGACATAGAAAAACACCGCAGCTCCGCCACAGACCGATCCGGCGAGAAAACGGCGAACTACAGGATCGCGGGTCATCAGTGCGGCGATCGCCGGGACCAGGAGGAACGGCGCGAACGAGTACATCTCGAAATACATGGCGACGTATTCCCAACCCCGTCCATAGGCCGTGTTGTACGCCGCTTTGGCGTAGTAGGTGTTCGGCAGGAGGTCTCCATAGTAAATGAGGCGCCACGCGGTATACGGCAGGTAGATCAAACAAACCGGAACGAGAAATGACGGAAACCACCGCCGCCAGAACTCCCGGTCAACGAGCCATGACCCGTGACAGGCCAATCCGGAAATGGCGAGGCCGACCAGGAAGAACACCGAGTCGGGTCGCGACAGCAACAACAGAACACAAGAAAACCCGAGCGTCGCGGCGAGACGGGTTCTCTTGATGTCCTGCAGAGCGAAGACGACCAGCGTGAGAAGAAAGAGGAACGACACCATGCCGGTTTCCATGCCACTCAAAAACCACTGGTTGAATGACCAGTGGGCGATCAGCGGTGCAGCCACCAACGGCGCAGTGTAGACCCCACGGCACTGGAGGTAGGATCCGAACGCCAACAGGAGGCCATAGGTGGCGAACCAGAAGAACCGGCCGGTGCGGTGCATGAATGGGAGGGGATCCTCAGACCCGGTCGCGAGCGGGATCGCAGACAGGATGGTCCAAAGATAGTTCGTGTATCCCTCAACCCGGTCGCCCGGGTTGAAGACCAGTCCATTCCCGTCGACGAGGTTTCTGGCGTACCGGAAACTGATATAGGCGTCGTCCTGAATCCAGCGGGACTCCCACAAACCCGGAGCGGTTTGATGGATGAGCCACGCGACAACGATGAGTTGGACCGTGATGGTGGTTCCCACGAGAACCCACCGGGTCGCACGAGATAATATGACCTTCGACACGAGCGACCCCATTTCCGCGTCGGCGCAACCTCAACCGCCGTCATCGCAGTCGCACCGATGAATAGAACTATCCGGGCGAAACCGAAAAAAACCTCTTCAGACAATGATAACCCGCACTATTCACTCCGTTTTCTCAAAATCTCATCGTCAAAATCAGCCGCGACAGTGTGTTCTGCCATCTTCCGATCGAGCACGTGACCCGGGGCAGAGAGACGAGGATCTTGCTGCGCAAGACGTGGCCGCCGATGCTCTCGGCCGAGGGATCATCGCCAAAACGGCGCCACGTCAGGGTTCACGCTTTGGGTTGCCGGAAATAAATCAACCCCCGAGTATTGCTTCTATAGGCGGGGATCGCATGGCTACCACCGTCACCGTCAAGGTTTTCTTCGAAGCCGCTCACCGGCTCCACAATCCGGAAAAGCCGGATGACTGGAACCGCGAGGTCTATGGCAAGTGCAACAACCCGCACGGCCACGGCCACAACTACGTCTTGGAGGTAGCCGTGGAAGGCGAGCCGAATGCCGACACCGGTTACCTGATTGATATGAAGGACATCAAGGAGATCATCCGAAGGGTCGTCGTCAACGATTGCGACCACCGCCACCTCTCGATCGAGGTCTCGTGGCTTTCCGGGATCAACCCGACGTCGGAGAATCTGGCCCGGGTCTTTTTCGACCGGATCGAAACCGAGATGCCCGAGAACCTCCGACTCGCCGCGGTCACGGTGCACGAGACCGACAGAAACTCCGCAACCTATCGGCGGAGCTTCGACTACTAGCCGAAGCTTCGCAAGTTATGAATTAGCAGTTATGAATTATGAATTTCACTGCACCAGACCACATGCGCGATGGTGTCCCGGGTGCGACGAAATTCAGAATTGAAAACTCAGAATTGAAAACTCAGATGGCTTCGCCGTCTTCGTCGAATTCCTCGAGCACCGGCAGCATTCCGTCCCAGAACTCGGCGTCGGCGACGGCGAGGGTTCCCAGATAGACCAGCGCCTCACGGCCGTGCTTCGCGATGAGGTCGCGGGCCGGACCGGCAGCGGTTTCTGCGGTCGGCGCCTCGAATTCGTCGGGCAGATCGAGAACCCCATCCTGGTGCGGCAGACCCACCGCATCGAGATACTCCACCATGAGCTCCCGGCCCTCGGCCATGTGGAAGTGGAAGAGAAACTGGAAGAAGGCCGTCGCGGGCATCTCAGCCGCCAGCCTCGCGAGACGGGGCGCGACCTTCTCGGCCGAGAGCTTCCTCACCGACTGCGGCCGGAACTTCATCTCCTTGGCGACCATCATCTCGACGGCCATCCGGCTCTCGCGGTCGGCGTTGACCCAGAGCGCCGCGGCGGCCTGTTTTTTCTCGTCCTCGGTCATCAGATCCCACACCGCCAACGGCCCACGGGCTTCGACGGCGTCTTTCAGGGTCGATTTTTCTTCAGTCATAGATCCTCCGCTTGCCCACAGGGTAGCGCAACACGCTCCGGGGACGTGATGGGAAGGTGCCAGGCATGACATTGTTCGCGGCGAACAATGTTGGATCGCAGGCACCCTGCCCGCGATCACAGGTGGCGTCGTTGCGATGGTGCGATGGTGCAATTCGATGAAATTCATCATTCATAATTCATCATTGGTCTGACGGCTGGCCGCAGCCGTCAGACCTTGTATTCGCCGTCTTCGATAATCGTCACCCTGCGGCCGTCGGGGTGGACGATGTCGGCCCGTTCGATCTGGACGGGATTTCCCTTGGCATAGACGATGTCCTGGTGGACGACGTTCTTCGGTGATTCGAAATCATCGACGCCGACGACGCCGCCGAGATGGTCCGACCGGCCGAAGGCCCAGTGGAAACCCGCCTTCTCATCCTCGAGGACGCAGCCCGTGACCTCGGCCATGTCGTTGACCCCGAAGGCCACCTCGGCGATGTTGGACCGCGCCGGATCGTCATTGAAGAAATCGGAGTAGCGTTCGGCAACCGGCCCGTCGCCCTCGACCACCTGGACGCAGTTGGCGACCACGTGGAAGAGCACCATCTCGTCGTCCTCGATCACCGGGATCGTTCCGGCAGTCCACGAAGGCAGACCGAGAATCTCGCCCTCGTACGGCACGATGAAGGTCTCTCCCGACGGCAGGTTGATGATGGGATCACCTTCTTTGCCGCGCGGCAGATAACCGTTGTCCATCTCGGCCGAGCGTTGCCGCATGTCAAACCAGCAACGGTGCCCGGTGGAGAAAAGCACATCGCAGAGCTGGGCGCCGTCCATGGCGTCGTAGATGGCCTTGCAACGGGCGGCGACCTTGGCGTAATCGGCGGCCAGGGCGGTGCCCTCCATCCGCTTTTCCACGCCCGGCATCGAAGCCGCCCGGAAATCGTCGGCGGCCTCGGCGATGTGGACCAACGGCGCCGTCGCCGAAAACTCGGTCATCGCGAGAACCAGGGTCGAGTCCGAGAGCACCTTGACGAGATCGACGACCTCGCCGTCCATGGTGGCCTCGGACGGCAGATCGCCGTTGTTGGCGCCGGTCGCCGGAAAGCTCACGATCGGCCTGACCTCGAAACCCCGCTCGGCTCCGAGTTTGATGAACGCGTCGCGCCATTCTTCGGCCATCGTGCGTCGCGCCCGCCAACCATCATGGTCGGGGACCGCATCGGTGGGTTCGTCCACGACAACCGCCACGAGTTCGCCGGCAGTTGGGTCGAAGACATCGATCAGAAGCTTGTTGAGATCAAACATAGAATCCTCCTGCGTCATCACATCGTGAAACTCGATACGGCATAAATCCTCCTGGATTCTACGCGCAACCGGCGCGATGACCGAGGAGAACACTGGGTCGCCCAGACACGAGCTTCCGGCGACAGATTGTACTCCTTTGGTCGGCTTCCGGTATTCTGCCGGCCATGAATGACACGATCCTCAAAGCCGCCGTCGTCGGAACCGGCCACCTCGGCCGCCACCACACCCGTATTCTCAGCCAGATGCCCGGCGTCGAATTCATCGGCGCCTACGACGCCAACCCGGAGCAGCTTGAAGCCATCACCACCGAGTACAGCGTCCCCGCCCTGCCCTCGGCCGAGGCCGCAGGCGATGCCGACGCAGTGGTCGTGGCGACCCCGACGGTCAACCACCGCGCCACCGCCGGAATGCTCCTCGAGCACGGCTGCCACGTGATGGTGGAGAAACCCATCACCGCCACCCTCGAGGAGGCCGCCGAGCTCATTGCAATGGCCTCCGAACGGAATCTCGTGCTCGCCGTCGGCCACGTCGAATTCCACAACCCCGCCGTCCAGGCCGCCCTCGTGCTCGCCAAGGGAGTCCGCTATCTCGAGACCCAGCGACTCTCGCCCTTCACCGCCCGGTCGGTGGATGTCGATGTCATCCTCGATCTCATGATCCACGATCTTCAGATCATGCTGGCGGTGGCCGGCGAAGCGCCATCGGAGATCCGCGCCGTCGGGGTCCCGGTGCTCACCGACAAGGTCGACCAGTGCCACGCATGGATCGAGTTTCCGAGTGGACTCGTGGCCAACCTCACCGCCAGCCGGGTGTCCACCGAGAGGATCCGCAAGCTCCGGCTCTTCGGCGGCGAAGCCTATTTCTCGGTGGACTACGCCGAGCAGAGCGTGAACTCGGCAAGCCTGGTCCGGACCGACAAGGGCATCGAGATCGCGCCGCGGATCATCGAGGTCGAGAAGGATGAACCGCTCAAAGCCGAGCTCTCCGCCTTCATCACCGCCTGCAGGGGTCAGGGCTCGCCCCACGTCGACGGCACGACCGGCGCCGCCGCCCTCGAAGCCGCCATCGAGATCCGCAAGCAGGTGGAGAGCCGCTGAGGCCGCCGACTCGCGCCTCTTGCGGCCAATAACCGTAGGATTGGCGCGTTCGCAGACCGAATCGTGATCATGCGGGCGAGACGCCCGCGCCACAATAGCGCTCGGTCGTGGGCGATTGGAGCGTCGGTTGGCTCCATGAACTGTGAATGTCTCCGACGCGCACAATGAAACCGGCAAGACGCGAAGCACGCCAAGGTTCCGCAAAGCATCGCTCATTGACCCGGGCTCCTTCTGTACCTGAACGGGCAGCCCTGATTGAAACTCTGCGATGAGTCAGAAAGTGGCTTCGCGGCACCTTTGCGACCTCAGCGTCTTGGCGGTTCCATTGTGCGACGAATCGACGGTCACCCGTCATCGAACGCACGGACCGCGTCCCCTCGCCAGCCCTGCGATGGAACTGTCAACTGTTGACTGTTATCCCTACCCGGAGAACTCGAAGCTCTCCAACACCGGAATGTCATCCCGGTCCGTCAATGCCAACGCCTGCTCGAGCACCGCACGCTGGAGCTCCGGGTTGTTCGGTTCGCCCATGGTGAAGCCGAGGGGCCACGGCACATCGAGGGCGCGCGGCACACCCACCATTTCGCTGACCTCGGCGACGCAGGTGATGCCGGTGGTGGTGACGCCTGCGGTTTCGAGCGCTCCCTGGACCAGACCGACGGTCTGGGGACACACGGGTCAAACCGGAACCATCAGGGCGATGTCGACCCCATCGGCGATCAGCACCCCGACGATCTCGGGCACCGTCTTGCGGATAAATCTTCCGGGTGCGGTGACGGACCCCATGACCGAGATGTGGCGTGGAGCGACATCGCCGATGACACCGGCGGCGGCGAGTTCGCGCAAGCGGTCGAGGGGCATCCCCATGTTGCGGTCGGCCTCGATGCCCTTGTGGTCCCAGGAATCCGAACGGTGGTGTTCGGTGAGGCTTCGGACATCGATGTCACCCGGGATCGATCGCCAACTCCAGTCACCTCCCTTGATTTTGGAGTCATAGGGCTCCTGGCCCGGCGCCACCAGCCCCGCCGATGACACCAGAGCCACCCGGCACGCCGCCAGATCTTTGACGCGGTGGGCCGGCACAGTCTCGTCGAGCCGCTTCCAGGGATAGCCGCGCATGAAGAGCTTGAGTTTGAGATCCATATCGGTGATCCGCACCATTGAGCACCCCGCTCACTCCACGAGTCCCGGCTCCATCGGATGGATCCGGGACTCGTGGAGATAAGATAGAACCATACACACCATCTCACAAACTGCTACGCTTCATCCAAGATGGGAGTTCACATGATCCGAATCACCACCGCCATCATCTCGGCACTCTTCCTGACCACGCTTCCGGCGTCGGCCATCGATTTTCTCGGCGTCGAGCTCTGCAAGGGCTCCACCGATACTGGTGTGAAGCTACCCATCGGATCGTCTTTGATTCTCGAGGACGTCGAGATCGGCGAGCACGGCGGACTGGTCATTCTGGTGAAGGCCCGCAGCGGCAAGGTGATGAACCACGTTGACGACCTCATGACCGGTCTCACCGGTAAGCGGGGCGAGGGCGACGAGGACACCCTCCAGTGGTCCGATGGACGGATGACCGGTGTCGCCCAGAAGATGATCAAGAAGTATGTCGCCCTGGCGGTGACAAGCACCGACGACTGCTCCGGGACCGAGCCGGCGCCGGCTCCAGTGCCGACCGCCGCCGCGGCCGAGTCAATCGCCGCGACCGCCCCGGTCGCGCCGACCGAGTCGACCGTCAGCACCCCGCCGCCCGACCCCGTTCCCATGCCCGCCGCTGCGGCGGCGGTTGTGGCGGCCGCAAAAACGAACTCCGCGCCGCCGCCGGCGTCCGTTCCCGCCACCATCGTCGAGACCGACTTCGAACTCGTGGGCGCGATGACCCACTCGGCGGCCGACGAGATCTGGGTCGATGTCATGGGGACAATCGTCAACCACACCGACACGAGTTACAAGACCGCGACCTTCGACCTCAGCATGTACTCCGAGGACGGGCTGCTGATCTGTGTCGACACGATCTCGGTGAGCATCTTCAAACCGGGCCAGGAGCGCGCCTTCCGCGATTCCATCCGCTGCCCCGGTTACGACGCTATGGAGATTGCCGAGGTCCGGCTTCATTTCGCCGGCGGGTTCTAGCCAGCGCTTCTCACCAGGTTTTGCCGCGAGGGCGACGAGGGCGGATCAGACGTCGGTAGTTTCGGCGCCGCCGCCGCTCCGGCCGACCCGGTCGACGAGCCTGGAAAAGAGACCGGGGAAGGCCGCGAAGGTCCGGATGGTGAGGCGGCGGAAATTGGGGCGGCGCTCGGCGATGAGTAGGAGATTCGTGAGGCGCCGCGGCAGCCTCATGATCCGCCGGTGGTCGGCGATGTAGTCGTCGAGGGACCCGCGTTTGACCGCCCCCACCAGGGCCCGCGCCTGAGCGATCGCCACCGACACCCCCTCGCCGGTGATGGGATCGAGGCTGCCCGAGGCATCGCCGACAAGGGCTAGTCGGCCACGGATGACGGCCTCGGGACGATGACCGAAGGGACCGGCGCCGCGATCACGCGAGGCGATCTCGGCGCCGTCGAGACGTCGTAGAAGCTCGGGAAAGTGCCGCAGCTGGTGGTCGAAATCGAGAGGTTTCGTCCGCGACAGCATGGCGACTCCGATGATCTCCGGTCCCACCGGTGTCACATAGGCCTCGCCTTCATCGGTCCAGAACACATCGACGGTGTCGGTCCACGGCGCCCGCCGGTAGTGCCGCCGAACACCGAAACGTCGTTGCCTCGCAACCGAGGCGGCGATCCCCGCCATCTGGCGCAACCGCGAAAGCCGTCCGTCGGCGGCGATGATGAAGCGGCCTCGGAACCGCCCGCGATCAGTCAGCAATTCGGTGTCTTCGAGCGCGCGGACCGCGGTTCCCCAGAGAAATACGACACCGAGGTCTTCGGCGCGGTGCATCAACGCTCGATGCAGCATGGTCCGGCGGATGCCGAGCCCGGGGCCGGAAGTGAACCGGGCCACAGCCTCGACTGGCCCGTCGAGATAGCGAATGCCGCGGAAGACCCCGGTCTCTGTTTTCGGAATCGCAACCCCGAGCCCATGAAGCCTCTCGACCCCGGCCGGCATGAGTCCTTCGCCGCAGGCCACATCGATGGGCGGCCGGCGACGATCGATGACAGTGGCCTCGAGACCCGCGAGACGAGCTTCGATGGCGGTGGCCAACCCGGCCGGACCGCCACCGACGATGAGCAGATCCGGCGCCTCAGGCACTCGAACCTCGCAAAGGCACAATGCGGAGTCGAAGCCTCGAGGTTCGTTGATTCTCGCGGGCGAGACGCCCGCGCCACAAAGGACCGAGTTTTGTGGCGGCCCGAGTCGAAATCCCGCGCATCGACAGGTCCCGTTCGATTGTGGTGCGGGCGTCCCGCCCGCAAGTCGCCGGTGACGGGACCGGCAAATCGGCGGCCGGCGCAGGTTGCAGACTAGCCACGCCCGCGGCTCTTCCGGTTGAGCCTCGCCACATCGAGGGACCCCTTGACCGCGGCGCCGGCAAGCCGCCACGGAGTCATGGGCCGCGGGGCGTCGAGCTCGTTCAGCAGATAGAGCCGCAGGCTCTCCTGCCGGCGCAGCTTGCCGGAGGACGTGCGCGGCAGGGTCCCCGGTTCGAGCACCTCGACCCCGTCGACCTCGAGACCGGTGGCCGATCGGACCGCCTTGCGGCAGGCCTCGGCGACGAAGGAATAATCGTCCACCTTGACCCCCCGGCCAGCTTCGACCAAGAGCAGCAGGACCTCGCCGTCCTCCCCGTCGGGGAGCCACGAGACCGCTACCGAGCAACCGGTGCGGACGCCCTCGATCTCGTCCACCGCCGCCTCGACCTCGGTCGGGCAGTGGCACCGGCCCCGCAGGATGAGGACATCCTTCTTGCGTCCCGTCAGGAAGAGGTCGCCTTGGTTGATGAAACCCCGGTCGCCGGTGTCGAGCCAACCGTCCTTGATCGCATCGCGGGTCGCCTCCGGCCGATCGAAATAGCCATCCATGATCGACGGCCCACGGGCGAACACGTCGCCCACCGAACCCTCCGGGAGCTCGACGCCATCGTCGTCGACCACCCGTATCTCGGTGCCGGCGATGGGGCGACCGACCGAGACCAGCTCGAGTCCGTCCGCCGCCTCCACGGCCCGACCGTCGCGGCTCAGGGTCTCGCGGTCGAAACAGCGGCTGACAAACCGGCTTCGAAGATCCGAGAAGGTCACCGCCAGGGTCGCCTCGGACATCCCGTAAACCGGGGTTAGCGCCTCCGGTCGCAGCCCGAACCGGCCGAAGCGTTCGATGAAGCGGCGCATGACCCGCGGCACCACCGGCTCGGCGCCGCAGAGAGCCACCTGCCACGCCGAGAGGTCGATGCCCTCGATCTGCTCGTCCTTGATCTTGTCGACACAGAGGCTGTAGCCAAAGTTCGGCGCCACCGAGATGGTCGCACCGGTGGCCGAGAGGGTTCGCAACCATACCGCCGGCCGGGCGAGAAAGAGCTCCGGCGGAATCAGGGTCATGGTGCCCGGCACGGCGACCGCCGCGATGACGCAGCCGATGAGACCCATGTCGTGGTAGAGCGGCAACCAGCTGACGCCGCTGTGGTCGATGCCCTTGTTGATGGGCCAGTGGCCGTTGAGGGCGGCTGCCTGCGCCACCACGGCCCGGTGTGACAGGGCCACCGGCTTCGGGTCCACGGTGGTCCCTGAGGAGAACTGCACCATGGCGAGCTCGTCGGCGCGGCGCCGGGCCGGCGCTCCCCTTGTGCCCGAGAGATCGCCGAGGATTCGGCAACCCAGCGGCGGTTCGGCCGCGGCCACCGCCGGCCCCAGGATCCGACGAACCCGGGAGTCGGCGAGCACCAGTCGGGCGCTGACGGCGCCCAGCATCCGCGCGGTCCGGGTCTCGTACTCCCCGAGCCGGTGGAGACGCACCGGCGGGTAGAGCGGGACCGGCACGGCGCCGGCCAGGATGGTCCCGAAAAAGGCGTCGATGAACTCGATGGAGGTTGGATAGACCAGCGCCACCCGATCGTGCGGCTCGACGCCCAGTTCCTGGAGACCGCCACAGACCTCGAGCGCGCGCCGCCAGATCTCCGGGTACGGGTAGAACTCGGCGTCTTCGTGCCGGTCGAGCAGTCTCAGCCCGGTCTCCGAACTCTCCGAGGCCCGTTCGAGTTTCTCGACGAGGGTGGCTGCTTCAATCGACAAGCAGTCTCCCGACGACCGCTACCAGATCCCCGACGGTTTCGATCTCGGCTTCGACATCGGGATCGAGCCGGATCCTGAACCGGTTCTCGACCTCGACGGCCAGGGTCAGCGTCCCGAGGGAGTCGAGCTCGAGATCCTCCACCAGCCGCATCTCCGTTTGCAGGCGGCCGTCGAAGTCAACGTGTTCGCGGGCGACGGCTTCAATGCCGGACAAGATCTCGTCAGGTGTCATTTCGCTCCCGGTATCAATTTTGGTTTGGAAGCCATGACCGAAAGGTAAGGCCCGGTCTCGGCGAGGGCGTTCTCTTCGGTTCGGATCCGCCGGTGGAGGACGATCGCGTTGGCGAAACTGAAGATCCCCACCGTCAGCCACGCCGTGTGCACCATGGGCAGCGCGACGAACTCCACCACCACCGCGAGGTAGTTCGGGTGGCGCAACCGACGGAACGGTCCGGCGGTGATCGGCGCCGCCTGAGGCAGGATCAGAACCCGGGTGCTCCATCGCTCGCCGAGAGTCGCCATCACCCACAGACGCAGGGCGGCGGCGCCGAGGAGAAGAACCAGGCAGATCGCCGCCAGCCATGGAAGGAAGGGGCGATGGAGGAGCCAGACCTCGGCAACGCAGGCGATGAGGAATGTCGTGTGCACCGCGACCATCCAGGGATAAAGCGACCGCCCGACCTCGACGGCGCCGCGCACCTCGAGCCGCCCGATATTTCGCCGGGAGATGCCGAGCTCGACCAAACGCATCGCTGCCACCAAGGCCACCAGCCCAGTGTAGAGTACGCGGGAGTCGGTCCAATCGGCTACGGTGTCATCCTCCGCCCCTGCTGTCTGAGGGTGTCGCCATCATCCCCCGGCGTCACCACCGAAGCAAGACGAGTTCGGAACAGAAACCCGGACCCATGGCGAGCATGACTCCGTAGCTTCCGGGCTCGGGAGACCGTTCCCGAAGGGTCTCCTCCAGAACAAGCAGAACCGATGTCGAGGACAGATTGCCGACCTCTCGGAGACTCCGCCAGGCAAGCTCGAGGGCCTCGTCCGGTACCTCGAGCACCGCCTGCATGGCCTGAAGGACCTTTGGTCCGCCCGGGTGGGAGACCCAAGTCGCGATCTCTCCTCGGGTCAGCCCATGATCCGCGAGGAACCCATCCACATCCGCGCGGAGGTGGCGGCGCACGACCTCTGGAACCTCGGCGGAGAGCACGATCTTGAAACCGGATTCGCTGATGTCCCAGCCCATCACCTCTTCCGAGTCGGGGTAGAAGATCGATTGACTGGCGACAATGCTCGGTCCCGTCTCCGAGCGGTTCTCACCGACCACGATCGCCGCGGCTGCGCCGTCGCCGAAGAGCCCGGAGGCGATCAGGTTCGGGATCGAGAGGTCTTCGCGCTGGAGTGTCAACGAGCACAGCTCCACCGAGAGCAGAACCGCAACCTGGTCCGGGAAGGCCCGGACATAATCGGCAGCACGGGCAATTCCTGCGGTGCCGGCGACACAGCCGAGCCCGAAGATGGGCACCCGTTTGACCCGCGATGGGAGCCCGAGGCGGTTCATCAGTCGCGCATCGATGGATGGCGTCGCCACCCCGGTCACGGTGACCGAAATCAGGCAATCCACATCGTCCACCTCGAGCCCGGCCCGATCAAGGGCCTGGAGGACCGCCCGTTCGCCAACCTCCTGCGCCACCCGGATCCAGGCATCGTTGGCCTTCCCCCAGGTCGTCAGATCATCGTACGCCTCCATCGGAAGGGCGAGATGGCGGCCGCCCACCAGCACGCTGTGGTGGAGCCTTTCGAGGCGATCCAGATTGTGGTGCCTCTCGGCCCACCGTCGTTTGAACGCCTCGAGCAGCGTCGCCTGATCGTAGTAGTGGGGCGGCAAAGCCGAACCCACGGCCGCAATTCGCATGAATGCCTCCAATTTCTATCCCACTCCAACAACCGGGGGCCGCGAGGATTTCCGACGGCTGAGACCAAGAGCTCCTTTTCGAAGGCCGCCGATACGGTCAGATGGCATTTCTGAGCTTTGTATCGCCGGACGAGCACCATCGACAACGGTAGGACCCTGAACGCAACTTCAAGCACCCGTCGGCTTGAGGGGCACCATTCGGTGGCAACCGGAGTCGGTGTGAGCGTCAATATTACTGACACAGTGTCTCAATCAGACAAAAAGATACACCTATTCACAGGAGGTGAGGAAATGAAGCTCAACGTAGGTGCCGCCGATCGTGCGATTTGGAGGGCTTTCGGGCTAGCCATGTTCTTCAGCATCATCGCGGCCGCCACCCCGGCCGCCGCCCAAACGACGTGGTATTCCACAACTTTGACCGGAGGTCGTGTCACGGGAGGTCCCGGCGACGGCGATGGTTGGGGTGTGGCCGCAATCGGGGTCGACGGCGACACGACCCGCTTCTACATCTTGGTAACCGACATCGCCACCCCGACAGCCGCCCACCTCCACACAGGCTATGCCGGCGTCGACGGCGGCGTTGCCATCGACCTCGAAGCAAGTTTCACCGAGGTCTCCAACAATACCTTTGTCGCCCAGGGAGTGGCGGCCTCCGGTTCCACCGCAGCACTGCTCGCCGCACCGGGCGAGTTCTACGTCAACGTCCACAATGGCGACCACCCGGCAGGCGCCATCCGCGGCCAGGTCCTCGGCGACGGCGCCGACCACCGGTCGCTCGCGGGTACCCTTCGCGGCTTCCGGGAAGTGGAATCGTCCGGCGATCCCGACGGCTACGGCTTTGCCGTCGTCACATTCGACGACACCACCGCCCATTTCTATTTCAACGCTGAAAACGTCGCGACACCCACGGCGGCCCACATTCACATGGGTACCGCCAACGAGAACGGATCCGTCGTCGTCGATACCGCGGCATCCTTCATCGACGGGGTCTCGGTGACCGCGGTCGAGGTCGACGAGGACCTGGCAGCGCGGATCCTCGGCTCGCCGGACAACTTCTACTTCAACGTCCACAACGCCGATCACCCGGCCGGCGCCATCCGCGGCCAGCTTCGGCCCACCGAAACCGTGCTCTTCTTCCCGGTGATCTCCCGGGCGGTAGGCCAGGCCGGCAGCCAGTGGACCACCGGTCTGCGGCTCTTCGGCCTCGCGGATGAGGCCACCACCGCCTATGCCGAGTGGTTCCCGTCGAGCACTGCCGGCAGCTCGAGCCCGGCGGACACCGAGACGGTCACACTTCACGCCGGTGAGCTCGCAGTCATCGACGACGCTGTGGCGGCCCTCTTCACCGCCAACGGCAACGGCGCGGTCAAGATCGCTTCGTCGGAGCCGTTCCGCGGCGCCGCCCGGATCTTCAACGACCAGCGCGACAATCCGGAGATCGGGGGCACCTTCGGGCAGGCCGCACCGGCCTACTCCGAGACCGATATCCTGCCCTCGGGCGTCCTCCTTCTCGGGTCGAACCGTCCTGCGGGTGATGAGGAAGGCCTTCGTACCAACGTCGGCTACTTCAACCCGTGGCCTGAAGCGGTGACCATCGAAATCGATGTCCGGGATGCATCGGGCGCACTCCTCGGCGCCGACAGCCTGAACCTGCCGTCCCTGGCCAATCGAATCCGCGGCATCTTCGACCTCGTTCCTTCGGTACCGGCCGGCGACCGCCGTCAGGACGACATGTTGATCACATTCTCGGCCTCAAAGCCCGTGCTGATGTATCTGTCAGCGGTGGACAACGTGACCAATGACGCCATCTTCGTCATGGCCGAGCCCGCTCCGGCGATGGCCGCGATATCTGACAATTCGCCGCCAAACGGGACCATCACGTCGCCGGCGTCGAATGTCACCATTCAGGAGGGCGAGACGGTGAACTTCGACGGCAGCGCGTCGGATCCCGATGGCGACGAGATGACCTATGACTGGGACTTCGGCGACGGCATGAGTTCGACCAGCCTGACCCCCGGAGAACACACCTACGACGAATCCGGCACGTACACCGTGATCTTCACCGTCACCGACTCGCGGGGCGCCGTGGATCCGACACCGGACACCCGGACCATCACCGTCGAGGGCGGAGGGGGCGAACTGGCCACTTTCACCAGGGTCCAGAATGAGGTCTTCAGCGCCAGCTGCGCATTCTCGGGCTGCCACGGCGGATCGTCTCCGGCCCAGGGTCTCAATCTGTCGGCCGGACAGTCCTACAACATGATCGTCAATGTGGGGTCGGCCCAGCAGCCCTCCGTGGACCGGATCGAACCCAACGATCCCGAGGCGAGTTATCTCTACCTCAAGATCATCGACGACCCGTCCATCAGCGGCAGCCGCATGCCCCGCGGTACGCCGCCGCTCTCGCAGGAACTCATGGATCTCGTGCGCGACTGGATCGAACGAGGGGCGCCCAACGACTGAGCCTCTCCACCGCCGGCGGTTCCACCGGGGACCGCCGGTGATTTTGTTTCCCCGAAAGGAAAAGCATGAACACCCGAAAACACGTCCTCCCCGTTCTCATCATCCTCGTCGCCTTCCTCTGCGCCCTCACCACCGCTGGGCCAAGCGCGGCCCAGGTCATCGACGACGTCGAGGAACTCGACTGGGACCGGCCCGAGGCCTGGGCCATGAAGTACTTCAACTCTGTCAGTCTGCTCACGGGTATGGGAGCTCCGCAAGCCCGACGCACGTGGTCGTTCGAGATCGGTCTCGAACTCGACACCATTCCCGGGCTCAGTGAGGACCAGCGTCGCATCGGCTTCGGCGGCGCCAAAGTCGAGGATCTCAACCGGCTTCCGGTTTTCTTCAGACCACGGGTCACCATCGGGCTGCCGGCCGAGTTCTCCCTCGACGTCGCCTGGGTCCCACCGGTAAAACTCCAGGGCCTGACGACGAATCTCTTCTCCATCGGACTCGAGCGACCCTTCTACTCCGCCGGAGCACTGGTGCTCGGCGGCCGGATCTACGGTCAGATCGGCACCATCAAGGGCGATCTGACCTGCACTGAAGAAGAGGCTTCGTATCCTCCCGGTCCGCCGAACAACATCTGGGGCTGTGAAGCGCCATCGAGTGACGAGCTCAGCCTCAACTACGTCGGACTCGCCTTCACCGGTGGCTACACCGTCAAGAAAACCACGTTTCACTGGGGACTGGCGGCCAACTACATGGACATGGAGTTCCAGGTCAACGCCCTGACCGACGGAATCGAGGATCGCTCGCTGCTGCTTGCAGACGGTTGGACCTGGTCGATCAGCGGTGGCGCGTCCTGGAAGTTGAGCAAGAGATTCTCCATCGCCGGCGAGATCTTCTACAGCCCGCTCTCGGTGGTGCGACCGCCCTCCACCGAGAGTGAGAACGACGGCCTGTTCAACCTACGTACCATGCTCCGAATCCTTCTCTGATCCGACCCAAGCCCAAAGGGAGAACCTCATGAACAGGAAGATCAGATCCGTCCTGCTCGGATTACTGGCTGCCGGTCTCCCGGCGGCGGCCGCCGAGATCCAGGTCCACCTCGAACCGGAGTCGACCACCATTGAATTCACCCTCAAGGCCACCATGCACACCGTGCACGGCACCGCGTCCCTCGATCGCGCCGACTTTGTCTTCGACACTGTCAGCGGCGCGGCTTCGGGCGAAGCGGTGGTGGTGTCCGGCAGCGCCGACACCGACAAACCGAAACGTGACAAGAAGATGCACTCCTCGGTCCTGCTGTCGTCCAAGCACCCGCTCATCGCGATCCGGGCCGAGAGCATCGAAGGCGCCCTCGAGCTGGAGGGCGCCAGCGAGGTGGTGCTGGTCGGCACCATGGAGCTCATCGGCGCCGAGCACCCCATCCGCGTGCCCATGACCGTCACCATCGACGACGGGACCGCATCGGTGGATGCGGCCTTCACGGTGCCCTATGTCGAGTGGGGGCTCGATGACCCGAGCACCTTTGTCCTGCGGGTGGGCAAGGAAGTCCCGGTGACCATCCACGCCGAAGGCGTCACGGTGATCGCCACCTCGTCACCCTGATCTGATATACCCTCTTTTTGCTGCGCCGGCATGTTGTTTCCGACAGGTGCGCAACGGGAGGGTCGTGGTGGTTCACGAACATCATTTCGGTCAGGCCGAGCCGCAGGCGGGAGAGACGCGGACCAGGCTGGTCGTGATCCTGACCGCGGCGACCATGGCGATCGAGATCGTCGCCGGACTCGCCTTCGGATCGATGGCGCTCCTCGCCGACGGACTCCACATGGCGTCGCACGCCTCGGCGTTGGGCCTCGCCTGGATCGCCTACGTCTACGCCCGCCGACATGCTCACGACACGAGCTTCAGTTTCGGCACCGGGAAGGTGAACACCCTCGCGGGGTTCACGAGCGCGGTGGTGCTGGCCCTTTTCGCCCTGACCATGGCCGGTGAGAGCATCCACCGTTTCATCGAACCGGTCCCCATCGCATTCGATCGCGCCATCGTCGTCGCCATTCTTGGCCTCGTGGTCAACGGTGTGAGCGTACTCATCCTGCAAGGCCGGAACGACCACCACGGTCACCACCACGATCACAACCTGCGCGCGGCCCACCTCCATGTCCTCGCCGACACCCTGACCTCGATCCTCGCCATCGTCGCGCTGCTCGCCGCCAAGTTCTATGGCGCGGTCTGGATGGACCCGGCCATGGGTGTCGTCGGCGGCGGGTTGGTCGCCATCTGGGCCTGGGGACTGGCCAGGGACACCGGCGCCGTGCTCCTCGACCGGCAGGCGCCCGTCGAGGCCACCGCAGCGATCACGAACTCGATTCAGTCCGGGGGCCGCTATCGTGTCGTCGATCTCCACCTGTGGTCCATCGGACCCGGTTATCGGGCGGCGATCATTTCTGTCCGGACGACCGATCCCTGCGACAGGGGCGACATCGAGGCTCTGGTCCCCGACGATCTCGGGATCGTCCACCTGACAATAGAAATCGATACGTTGGACGGCTGAGATCAACCCACACTTATCACTGGGTTTCACCGGGCATTGACGCCGGTATTTATCGCACCGCCTGATCCGCCAGGTGCAGACCGGCGGCCGCACTGAGCTGAATGAGCTGGCCGGTTTCCCGGCCAGCTCATTCAGCTCAGTGCCGGTGGATATCTTTGTGCATGAGGTCGCGGGTGGCCACGAGCCGCTCTTCGGCGGGCAGGCGGGCGAAATCGCGGTTGAGTTTCTCGTCGTCCTCTGCCGAAAGCAACTCGATCTGATAGTCGATGACGGTGGGAGGAAAGACACCGTCTTCCTCGTACATGGCGCGACGCTCGTCGAGCAGCCGCGCACATTGGACGCAGCTCGAAGGCAGCGGTTCAAGACGCTGCATAGCCTCCTTGTCCGAGAAGACATTGCCCTCGACATTGGTCTCTTCGGCGCGCTCGAGCATCCCGTCGGCGGTGAGCCCGTACTCGGCCGCGGTGGTGATCCCGGCGAGGAGGAGGTGGAATGACGCGGAACCGTCCGGCGAACGCAGCTCCACCGTCTGCCGACCCCGGGAATCTGAATAGTCTTCGGTATCGGCCGGGTTCACGACCTTGGCCAGATGGCTCTGTTTCGACCAACCGAGGGGCACCCGGATGAGCGCCGAGCGATTGTTGTGGCTCCAGCAGATCCGGGTCGGCGCCTCCTGATTGGGAACCAGCCGGAGGAAGGACGAGGCCACGGTGTTGCCGAAGGCGGAGAGGGTCGAGGCGTAGTCCACCAACCCACCGATGAGCTTGCGGGCTTCAACCGACAACACGCCGTCGCTGTCCGACATGAGGTTCTGACCGTCCTTCATCAACTCCATGTGGAAGTGGAGTCCGTTGCCGGCCACTCCCTCTTCGATCTTGGGTGCGAAGGTGGCGAGCATCCCGTTGCGGTGGGCGACGTTGCGGATGATCCAGCGAGCGAGCCCGATGAGATCGCCCATCTCCTCGATCGGCCGGGTCAGAAGCTCGATCTCGTGCTGCTCGGCGCGCCGACCCGCGAGCAGAGGAAGATCCGAACGAACCGAGTCGATATAGCCGACCTCGGCGTGGGCGTACTTCACCGCGCCGGTGATCTGGGTGAGGTATCGCACCATCTCATTGACCACGTCGCCTCCCTTGAAGAAGGGTGACGACGCGTGATAGCCGATCTGGCGGTGGGCGGAGAAATTCTCCGGGCCACCCTGGCGGATGAGAAAGAACTCGAGCTCGCCGAGAGCGTGGAGTTCGAGCCCGGTCCGCTCCTTGAATCGTTCGTGAGAGAGGGCCAGGATGTTGTCCGGGGTGAAGGCTGCCGGCCGGCCGTCGCGGTCGAGGAAACGGCAGATGAAGTTGAGGCTCGACGAATCGAAGGGAGAAAGAAACGCCGTCCGGTAGCTCGGCACGACATAGAGATCCGAGGCGGCCGCATCGACCAGTCCGGCAAAGAGCGACGAGCCGTCCACCCTCTCGCCCGAAGCGAGGATCCGTTCGGCCTGGGTGAAATCGGAAAACGGCAGTTTGAGCTCGCGCAGCTTGCCGTCGACGCTGGTGTAGTGGAACGAGAGGCGTTCGATCCCCCGCTCGCGGATGATCTTGAGCATGTCCGCGCGCGTGAAGTCGCTGCGCTCCTTGTCGAGCATGAGGCTGAGTGGGTTGGCGAGGGCGGCCTGTTCGATCATGGTTGAGCTCCGTCTCTATCGTCAATCGATGGCTTTGTATCACGACGGCGATGAAGAGTCGACGGTCCGACAATATCGGACTTCCCACCAACCACCTACCGGTGGCTGATGATCTCGCCGTAGGCCCTTCTCACCTCGGGCTCGCCGTATTTCCTCTCGAGGCGCCGGACGATGAAGTGGCCGCGAGCCATGTCCTGGAAGTGCTCGATAAAGAGGACATTGATGGTCGCGCCGCCGAGGGCGCCGACGATGGGTACCCCCTGAGCCACGATCTTCTCGCCGACCACGGTATTGAAGCGAGCGGCAATCTGCGCCAGAAGACGAACGATCACCGGTGCGCCATCCTCCACCACCGCCCTCTTGGCGACGTATTTGGTGGCTTCACTCACCGCCTGCGCCAACGCGGTCCGGACCGCAAAGTACCCCGACTCCGCGGAGTCGTCCTCGTCGGACGGGCCGCCCATTGCGAAAACCTCGAGACAGGCGAGCCGCGGCCCCAAATCGCTCAGATCCTCGCCCTCGCTGCGAGCGATGTCGGCGATGGAGCGCATGATGACGGTCGTGGTGATGGGCAGTTCGATGGGAAGGGCAACCAAACCAAAGGCGCCGCCGATGCCGCCGGCCAGACCAGCCAACGCCTGGTGCCTCCTGGGCCTCGGTTTGCTCCGGCCGCGCGGATCCAAGGTCTTGACCGCGAGGTTGACGGCGGCCATCAACGAGTCGTGGGTCACCTTGGTGATTTTGTCGCCGGCTCCCTTCGGTAGCGTCTTGAGGACGTACTCGATGGGTGTTCCGACCGCATCGGAAACCTTGGCGATGAGACCCGGGTTCTCCAGCATGCCGGCCGCTCTGGTCAGATCATCGAGGTCGGTCGAGGTCCATTCCATCCCGTCTGTACTCCCAGTCATCAAATTACTACAGGGCCGTGTGGGTCAGCAGCGCGGTGACCGCCGATCACCGCAACTGCCGGCCGCTGACCCAGAGCCAGGAGTCTGCACCGCATAGAATCGGCGGCGCCTTTCGGGCGGCATTTGGCTCGATTTTCGCCTGTTTCTTGGCCCATACAACCAGTATGAACCGGCGAAACAGGCGAAAATCGGCCTCAAATGACACTCCGAAATCCATCCACCATCTATGCGGTGCAGACTCCTAGGGCACGACCGAAGTCCAACCGGTCGTGTCTCCGGTCTCGAAACCGTCGACAAAGATCGGCGGCTCGTCGGGTACGCACGTCTGCACGCGAACATCGTCGATATACCACCCTTCGCGGCTGACAGATGAGTCGGAGCCCAGGCGGAAGCGGAACCGGGCCGTTTGGCCGGCGTAGCCATCGAGATCCACCACCATCTTCTTCCACACAGTGGAGCCGGCTCCCAGGTCGTCGCACCAGCCGTCAAGGCCGCCGAGCCCGGTTGTCGGTCCATCGTACGGATCGGTGAGCATGACAAGATTCGGCAGCGGCGTCCAACTGGCGCCCGCATCGGTGCTGATCTCCACATCGCTACCATCCCAGCAGCCGCCGGTCTTGTCCTCCATGAGTTGCCAGTTCCAGAACTGCAGCGTCAGCGGTCCGCCGCTTGTCGGCAGGATCACATCCGGCGAATCGAGTCTCTGGTCGCTCGTGGTGGGCGGGTCGATCACATAATACGAAGTTGTTCCGCTGTAAGACCGAACGCTCGACAGTGCCCAGGTGTTGCCGCTGCCGCCTGTACCGAGAGTCCAGCCGGGGGCGCCGGTCTCGAGGTCGTCGAAAAAGCGCACCGACGGGACCGAGCCGAAGCCACAGTCGCCGGGCAGAGCCTCGGTGTAGAACGAGAACACCGTCGAGTATGCGCTGGATCCGCAAATATTGAGGGTGCCGACTCTCCAGAAGTACTCGGTGTTGGAGGCGAGGTCGGCCGCAGGAGTGAACCCGGTGTCGCCGATCCCCGACTCGTCAATCACCATATTTGAGAACCCGGGATCGGTCGCGACCTGGAGGTGGTAGGTCCCCGCCTGAGTGGCGGCTGTCCAGCTGAAGGTCGGTCGGATCGATTGGTTGAGCGAGGCGTCTGCCGGCGCCACGAGGTCCGTCGTGCCCGGGTTGGCGTTGAAGAGATGGAGAGTGACGCCGGTATCGTGGGCGATGGCGCTCGGCGAGGAAGTGCCGGTGATCACCATCGGATAACTGCCCGCTGCTGCGCCGGCGGTACCACTGATGGTCAGAGTGCTGGTTGCGGGTGGCGTCACCGGGTTCGAAACAAAGCCGGCGGTCGCCCCGGCGGGCACCCCGCCCGCGCTGAGCGTGACCAGTTCGGCAAAACCCTCGAACTGGAGCAGGTTGACGGTGAAGACCGCGCTGCTCGGGCTGCACACGCTGACAGCTGTGGGATCGGCGGTCAGAAGGAAATCAGTACTGATGGGAACGGGGTCTGAAAAGACATCCGGATCGTTGTGACCGTTCATCAGATTGCGGTCATCGGCCCATTGGGTCACTGCGTGGCTCGCAGTCTGGATGTGGGTATCGTAATCACCGTGATAGCAGGTGGCGAGACCGGGATCGAGATAGATCGGTGTCGAGACATCCGAGATGCGCTGATTCGGTTGCCAGGTCAGGCCACCGTCGAAGGAGAACGCCTGATAGTAGTCGACCATGGTATTGGTCGGATCGAGCCGCCGGTCATACCAGGTCGCGGATACGATGTTGCCGGCGCCCACCGACAACGTCGGGAAAAACTGGTCGCTGGTGCTGGTGTCGTCATGCAACCGGATCTCGGCACCCCACGTGGCGCCGCTGTCGGCCGAACGCCGATAAAAAGAATCGCAATCGTCACCCCCACCCGGGCCGTAGCTGTACACCGTATGGAGGACGCCATCCGGCCCAACCACCACCTGCGGTGACGGCAGGTAACGAATATTGCCCTTGAGCGCTGCGCGACCGCAGTTTCCCGACGCCGTCGAGTTCTGCGGCGTCGCCTTGTTGGCGGCCGGACTCGTGACCGCGCTGTAGCTCACCCCGCCATCGGTGGATCGAGCGATTTCCATGGTCACCGTCGATCCGCCGAACTTGACCCAGCCGACAAAGACATCGCCATTCGGCGCCACCGCCGGCCACGCCCCCTGTACCCCCGAGGTTGCGCTGATCGCCTGGCTGTTGGTCCACGTCACACCCGCATCGGTCGACCTCAGTGCCCAAATCCGGCTGTCCGAGGAGAAGTTGGTGAAGACCATGTAGAGGTTGCCGTAATGCGGGCTTGCCGGGTTGTTGTCGACGGCGATGAGTTCCTTGTCGTCGGAGCTGCCCGAGTGCATCATGCCCACCCACTGGAAGGTCTGGCAGTCATCGGTGGACTTCCAAAGCCCGAGGCCGTTGGTGTGCAGCGCTCCGAAGTAGAAGTGCTCGTCCGCACGACGCCAGACGATGGCCGGGTCACCGATGCTGTCGACACCGAGGGCGCCCTGGTCAACAAAGGTCGCACCGTTGTCGGTTGAACGGGAAAAACCGGTGAAACCCTCACCGCTCACGAAGTAGTGAACGCTGTCGTTGTAGCCGGCGCACACCGTCCCGGTGACCTCGTTGACGGCCATGGAGGTCTCGCTCTGGGTCGTCGATGTTCCCGAATCGCCGCTCGGGTCGCTGACCGCCACATCCGGACCGTCGTCGGTTCCCGGGCCCACCGCCTCGGCCGGCGCCTGATGCACCAAACCGAGCTCATCGGTGCGATCGCACGCCACCAGGAGTTTGAACAGCAGTCCATCCATGATCGCCCGTTTCTCGGGATCGTCGAGCAAGCCGCACGCCTCGGGCAGGGGTTTCTCGATCACATCCTCGGCCTGGACCGGACACATCCCGGTCACCAGGAATCCGACGAGGACAAAAAACAGAACACGAACCACAGCGAGATCTCGACCGAACACGTTGGACATTGGCTACCTCTTCCTGAGAGTTGGCTTCACGCCGGGTTGGTTGAACGCGGCGTGATCCCGGTGATTCTATAACGGCGCGCATCAGGATCCGCCACCAAATCCGATCTCTGACTCGATTTCAGCTCAAACCGGAGATCTCAGAACCCGGAAATTTACCCAATATCACGCACATCGTGGACACACGGGTGTTTCCGATGTATCGTTCAGTATCACGAAAATGTTCTGTAATATTACATTTTCTCAATTGAGCCAGGCTTTGCCTGGCCGTCATCAAGGAGGCTCAAATGAAAGCGAAATCGCTCCCGCTCGTGGTCCCGTGGATCGTTCTCCTACTCTGTCTTGTGGGTCAGCCGGCTGCGACCTTCGAGCTCGAGGCATGGGGATATGACGGCTCCTTCCAGCTATCGACGAACCTGCCCCCCGGGAGCGATTTCGTCTCCATCGCCGCCGGCGAGGAGCACGGTGTCGCCCTCACGTCCGACGGCACTGTCGTCGCATGGGGGAACGATGCGAGTGGACAGAACGCCCCTCCGGCATCACTGGGAACATGCATCGCCATCGGTGCAGGTGGTGATACCGGTTACGCCATCGAGACCGCTGGGACGATCGTCGCATGGGGCTCCGACTACCTCGGCACGGTCAGCCTGGTTCCAGCGGGAACCTATACCGCAGTTGACGGCGGCGAGTTTTTTGCCGTCGCTCTGGCGACCAACGGTTCCATCGCCGCCTGGGGCAGCGACAGCTCTTCCCAGGTCACCAACGTGCCGTCGGGAACGGACTTCGTGCAGGTCGTCGCGGGAGACAGTCATGCCGTTGCGCTCCGCTCCGACGGCTCGCTGGCCAGCTGGGGAAGTTACAACGGAACCAGCGGTCAGCCGACCTCCGGCGTCTTTACGCAGGTCTCGGCCGGCCACAACTACAGCTTGGCCCTGAAAAGCGACGGATCCATCGTCCACTGGGGCGACGACCCATGGGGATATGGCGTCGATGAGGTTCCCGCCGGCAACGATTTCGTCGAGATTTCGGCAGGTTATGTCCACGGGCTCGCCCGCAAGACCGACGGATCGGTCGTCGGATGGGGCGCCGGCGAAGACGCCTCCGGTCACCCCCACTGGGGACAGGCAATGCCACCAGCAAGGAATGACTTCCAGGCGATCTCCGGAGGCCTCTACTGGAGCCTTTCGATGGTGGGAACCAACGAGAACATATTCGCAGACGGATTCGAATCGGGTGACACTCTTTATTGGACCGAGACCTCGCCCTGATCGGAAACCCCGTGGAAGAACCGTTCGCCGGCGGAACACCGCCGGCCTCAGGCGCCACCGACTACGATCCGGGTCCAACCGGCGCCATCGTATCGGTTTTTCTTTTCCCATAAAAAAAGCCCCTCCGCGAGGAGGGGCTTGGTGTTATTCCGGCTTGGTTTACCAGCCGCTGCCGCCGCCGTAGCCGCCGCCACCGCCGCCACCGCGGTTGCGCTCTTTGGCCTGGGCCACGTCAACACGGATGGTGCGGCCATCGAGATCGGTGCCGTTGAGGGCCGCGACGGCTTTGTCGGCCGCATCGTCATCCTCGAAGGTCACAAAACCGAAGCCGCGCGAGCGGCCGGTGTCCCGATCGCTGATCACGACCGCTTCGCTGATCTCGCCATGGACGCTGAAAGCGTTCCGCAGCGCATCATCATTCGTTCCCCAGCTCAAACTTCCAACAAACAGTTTCTTCGACATATCTTTTCCATCTCCGTGAGCGCTGCCGTTCTATGGCGCGCTCGTCTCGCAAATCGTGGTGGACCGTGCGTCCGCCTATACAGAAGCCGGCCCCGTTGGCCGGCGACAAGGCAAACACCTTAGCACATATCCTCTTTTAATTGAGATATTTTTATTTCCACCCACCGAATCAGGGGCGCTTGATCTAGTCGTCGGCGCCAACCGGTGCGAAATTGGCGTGCACCAACAACCACTTTCCCCCCTGTTTCGCGTACACGCGGGTCGACTTCGCCAGGTTGGTCGAGGTTTTGTCATCCGCGTCCTTACGGACACACAACTGAAGCGACGCATGAGAATCCTCCATTCGGTTGGCGAAGCGTTTCTCGGTTTACGCGGCGTCCGCCACGCTTCGCGTGCTGACAAATGCCCTTTGAACGGGTCCGACTTTTGGTTATTGTTTTCTTGGTTAGATCAACCCGGATTCGAGTACATTCATTCCGGCGGCGGTCGTCATCGACGATCCTGGATAGTGCTCGAATTCGCGGGAGAGACCGTGCAGAGGCAACGGCACCATCCTCGAGAACCGCGACATTCTAAAGTATGCCAACGGCCACGCCACACGGACCGCAATGTCGCAGCAGGGGGAGGCTGGAAGATGACGCTCCAGGAACAAATCAAAAAGGACTTGATGGATGCGATCAGGGCGCAGGATGTCGACCGGAGGGAAACCCTTCGCGTCGTGCTCGGCGAGTTCGACCGGCAGGACCAGAAGGAACTGACCGATGAAGACGTCGTCGGCGTCCTGAGAAGACTGGTGAAATCCGAACGGGAGACCCTCGAACTGAAGGGAGAGGCCGAGTCGGGCTTCCTTCGGGTCATCGAGGCCTATCTGCCAAAGCTGGCGACGGACGAGGAAATCGCCGCCTACATTCAGCAGAACATCGATTTTTCGGAGTTCAAGAACAAAATGCAGGCCATGGCGCCGATCATGAAGCACTTCGGCGCCACCGCTGATGGCAACGCCGTCAAACGAGTTCTCCAATCCATGTGAACCCACGCCGGAGAACCGACAACGTTCACCACCGAGGTCCGAGTGGTCGTGAGCACGCAGGCCGTGTACATCGGTTTTGTGTCACGATCCCGATCCTTCGCGAATCGCCATTCACACCATGCAGCGGGACGGCGATATGAAAGAAGACGACACGGTCTCCGTTGTTCTGGATCCGGTCGCCGATGGCCGCCGAGGCTACATTTTCCAGATCATCGTCAAGCTGCGCTGGACCTTCAGGTGGTGATCGTCGAGAGCTGACACCGCTCTTGTCGATCCAAAAAAACAAACTCGGCCTGCGGCCTCTTGATCCCGACATCGCTTTCTCATTGGGAGGACGGTCATGAGTCCATCAGTGAAATGCTCCATTGCCTGGACGGTTCTCATCGTGGCTTTGCTCACCACAGAGGGGAGGTGTAGCCGGCCCTGTGACCAGTGGCAGCTGGTGAATCCCCTGCCGGCGACCTCGGATTTCCTCGGAGCAGCCCACGGCAACGGGCGGTTCATCCTTGTCGGCCGCGACGGAACGATTGTCTCCAGCCCGGACGAGGTGAGCTGGCGGCTGAGCGACCCGGTAACCACCCGAGATCTCTACTCCGTCGCGTGGACCGGCGACCGTTTTGTGGCGGTCGGCGCCCGGGGTGCAACGGTCACCAGCGAGGACGGTCACTCCTGGACCCTCGTCGACACACCGGCTGCGCCCACGCTGCGCGACCTCGCCATGGGCCCGCGGTTGGTGGCGGTGGGCTCACAGGGCGCCATTCTCAGCAGCCCTGACGGACTGACCTGGACGGCCCGGGATTCCGGCGTCACCACCGAGCTCCGCGATGTCACCTGGACCGGTACCGAGTTCCTCGCGGTGGGTGACGAAATCGAGGTCCTGGCGAGCCCCGACGGAATCTCCTGGTCGATGCGCGAGACCGACAACGGCGGCCCCTTCACCTGCATCGCCAGCAACGGTTCGACCACGGTGGCGGTGGCGGAGGACGCCACCAGCCGAATCACAACCGACGGTCGGACATGGATCCGCGGCCGGGCCACCCACCGGCTGTCCCGGATCGTCTGGGCGGGCGATCGGTTCATCGCAGTCGGCCGAGGAGACCGCTATGCGCTCCGATACAGCTTTGACGGACTGGAGTGGCACTGGGGCCAGAGCAGCTCGGCCAAACTCCCGCTCAACGTCCTGGCCACCGACGAAAGGACCACCGTGGCCGGCGGTCCGGGTGGAACCATCGCGGTGACCCGCGACGGAGGCGAGCACGTCAAACCGGCCAACACCTTGATCGGACTGGATTTGTACGGCTTGGCCACCAACGGAGACACCGTCGTGATCTCGGCCGGTACGCCGACATCGTGGGCGGCTTCGCTGCTGGTCAGCGACGATGGTCTGAACTGGGAGATCGTCTACAACGTCGGGGCCGAGTCGCTCAACGACGTCGCCGTCAACGCCTCGGTCTATGTCACGGTCGGGGTGATCGACGAGCTTTGGGACGGCGGCGCCATGATCATGCGAAGTCCCGATGGTCGCTCCTGGACAGGTGCGGTGGGTTCTGTGACCGGCCAGGGGGACTGGCCCTGGGAGTGGCATTCGATCTCATGGGACGGCGGCCGGTTCGTAGCCTCGGGCAGCGGAGGGGCGGTGGCCATCAGTCCCGACGCCTCGAGGTGGCATCTGATCGGCGGTATGGAGATCACCGACCACACCCTCTTCGGGGTGGCATCCGATGGCCAGAGCCTGGTGGCGGTCGGTTCCACCGGGGCCATCGCTGTGAGCCACGACGGACAGACTCTGACCATGGCCCACCCGGGATACGAGGACAATCATCTCTTTGACGTTGCGTGGGGCAACGGCATCTTCGCGGCTGTGGGCTCAGAGGGCACGATTCTGACCAGCACCACCGGCGACCAATGGCAGGAGCAGCATTCGGGAACGACGGTGGATCTCCGGGGCGTCCGCTTCACCAGCGACCGATTCGTGGTGGTCGGCGACGAGGGAAAAGTGCTCACCAGCGCCGATGGGGTGCTCTGGCAACCAGCGGGCCGGGCCGGCGCCGGCGACCTCCTCGATGTCATCGAGTTCTCATCCGAACTCATTGCCGTCGGGCGGCACGGCCTCGTCATGCGATCCGCGTGCGCAGATCCCGACCAGCCGCCGACGCCCCGCTTCGCGTGGCGGCCGGCTCTGCCCGAGGCAGGGACACCGGTGCACTTTGTCGATCTGTCGCCCGGTGACCCCATCGCATGGCAATGGGATTTCGGCGATGGAGGAACAACCTTCGAACCGAACCCCACCCACGTCTTCGACGCATCCGGTGACTGGCCCGTCTCGTTGACGGCGGCGAACGAACACGGCTCGGCGACGGCCTCAAGCCCGGTCACGGTGCGCCCGTTCTGCGGCGCTCCACCGGCCGCCGAACTCACCGCTCCGCCAACCGTTCAGAGCGGCGAACCCTACGAGCTCTCGTGGAATGAAACCCTCTTGCCAGGCCAACACGGCCTGTACGTGGTCTATGAATCGAATGCACCGGATTTCCAGGAGCAGTCCGGGAGTTACGATGGGAACGACACCTCTGCGGTGCTGACCCGCCGGTGGTCCGAGGGCGGCAGCTTCTTTCACAGGATGACGGCCACCAAGCACTGCCCGGACGGCCACTACCGATCTCCCGTGTCGAACACCGTCAGGGTCGACATCGAACCGGATGTCACCGATCTGGGTGACCATGTAAAGGTCATCGCCGCCGCGGCGCACGGGCCTGGACTGAAGAACACATCCTGGGTCTCGGACATCGTGATCCACAACCCGGACCGGCACGCCGCCCCGGCCTATCTCTACCTCCTGCCCCGCGACGGTGACAACCCACCCGCGGCCAGCGCCAGGCACTGGATTCAGGCCGGGCAGTCGCTGGCGCTCGACGATGCCGTCGCCGGCCTCCTCGATCCCGGAGCCGGCGCCCTGCTGGTGGCCTCGGACCGGCCGTTGATGGTCGGCTCGAGGACCTTCAACGATCAGCCCGGCGGCAGCTACGGACAGTTCATCGAAGGGGTGTCCATCGCATCGCCCGATGGCGGTATCGAGGAGGGCCGGTTGATCCAGCTCACCCGGAACGACCGCACTCGGACAAACCTCGCCCTGGCGAACCCCCGCCCCGACGATGCGACGGTGACGGTGGACATCCACGACACCGACGGCGACCTGCTCAGATCGAAATCCTACGCCTTGCCGGGCCTTTCTTCGGTCCTCGACACCGGCTTTCTCCGCGACATCGGGCCCGACGACCTGGAGGACGCCTACGCCGTGCTGTCGGCGGATTCTCCCGACGCTTCATGGGTGGCCCTCGCATCCGTCATCGACAACGAGAGCGGCGACCCCATTGCCCTACCGACACTGTACAAGGAGCCTCGGCACCGCGTCGTGCTCTTCGAGGATCAGCCGCTGATTCGCGATCACCGTTGGACCGACCTCCTTTTCGCGGAGGGCATCTACCTTGCTGCGACCTATGGAGCTCTCGCCTGGAGTCCTGACGGCCTCGTCTGGCACGAATCCATGACCTTCGAGCACGACACCGATTTCAAATCCCTGGCGTGGAACGGCAGTCAGATCCTGGCCGTCAGTGATTCCGGGGTCTACTCCAGCGATGACGGGATTTCGTGGACGGCTGCACCGGTTGACGGCGACGGATACCACTCGATCGCCTGGGACGGGACGCGCTGGGTCGGTCTCGGCGATAGCGGCGACAACTGGGGCACCGACTGGACCGAGGTCGGCTTCAGCGATGACGGCTTGACCTGGGACCGGGGGCGGATCGACGGCATCAGGGTCTACGGCATCATCTGGGGCGGCGACCGGTTCGTGGCGCAGGCTCCCAACAGCATCGCCACAAGTCTTGATGGCCTCAACTGGCAGATCATCAAGACCTTCGACGCGTATATCGGCGAGCTCGCATGGAGCGGCCGGCAGCTCATCGCCCTTGGAAGGGACGAGATCTTCACCAGCACCGACTTCGAGGACTTCATCGGCCACCCGAATACCCATGAGGACAAGCGCGTCGTCTGGGCCGGGGACCACTGGGTCGTGTCGGTCTCAACGTCGGCTCACGGCGAGGAGGACGCCTTTCTGCTCAGCGACGATGGGGTCAACTGGACGAGCGTTGCCAATCCCGGACCCTGGCTCCACCCAACCTACGGAATCACCTGGGACGGCAACGCCGTGCTGACGGTGGACTTCCGCCGCCGGCTGACCTGGCTCATCAGCGACGGGCCCGAAGCGACCATCCCCGCGGTTGCCCACCTCAACGGTCATGGCGGGTCGCAGTGGCGCAGCGATGTGGAACTCCACAATCCCGGATCCGAACCGCTGGTCTGCTCACTCGAGCTGATCGAACGGGACACCCCGGGCCTCGATCCCGTGCGGGCCGAGAGGACGATCGGTGCGACCTCGTCCCTGCGCCTTACGGATGTCCTGGCCACCGACTTCGGCTTCGTGGGGGCGGGTGTGCTCAAAGTGCGTTCCGCCAACGGCGCCGTTCTCGTCTCAAGTCGGACCTACGCCGACGACCCGGCGGGGACCTACGGCCAGTTTGTGCCCGCGCTCAGGACGACGGACGCGATCCACCATTTTGAAACCGGCCGGCTCATCCAACTCCGGCACTCACCCGGTCTCGGCGCAGGTTTCCGGACCAACATCGGACTGGTCAGCCGATGTTCAGAGGAGATGGGGGTGCGGGTGGATCTGCATCTCGGATCGGGTGAGCTGCTCGGCACCGAAACCGCCACCGTGCCCCCACGCGGCGCCGTCCAGCTCAACCGGGTCTTCGAGCAGTGGACCGACGATGTCGTGGCGGACGGTTTCGCCGTCCTGACATCGACGACCCCGACATGCGCCTTCCTTGCCTATGCGTCGGTGATCGACAACCGGACCCACGACCCCATCCTGGTGCCCGCGAGGCCGTGGCCGGCTCCATAGACGTCGATCTCGTCCCCGCACCGGTGCCCCTCGAGATCGTCGGGGACCGGGAGGTCGACGATGCGTCAGTCAAGGCTGCGGGCCGACCAATGGTGGCTCCGGCAGCCGAGGAGCGATGTCGTCGCCACCGCGGCCCTCGCTACCCCAACACGATCCGACCCAACAATCTCCTCGCTGATGGCGACGCCGATACCGCATCTCCCAAAAACCTGCTGCAAGCACGCGCCTTCACTTCCCCATGACCCAGCTGTCGCCTGGTGTCGCTGGCCGCCTGTTTCCGAGCCATTCTCAGGTTTTCCGGTCGAAAAAACACCCGCGCTCCGACGAGCGCGGGTGTTGAGTTGCGGTCGATGGGCGATCAGTCGCGGGGGAAGTTGATCTGCGCGTGGGCTGCGGCCAGGCGGGCGATGGGCACGCGGAAGGGGGAGCAGCTGACGTAGTTCATCCCGACGAGGTGGCAGAACTCCACCGAGCTGGGCTCGCCGCCGTGCTCGCCGCAGATCCCGATCTTGAGGTCCGGGCGGGTCGCGCGGCCCTTCTCGATGCCGGTCTTGACCAGAACGCCCACGCCGTCGCGGTCGAGGACCTGGAAGGGATCGACCGGAAGGATCTTCTGGTCGAGATAGTCCGGCAGGAAGCCGCCGATGTCGTCACGCGAGAACCCGAAGGTCATCTGCGTCAGGTCGTTGGTGCCGAAGCTGAAGAACTCGGCAGGTCTCGGCGATCTCGTCGGCGGTCAGGGCCGCACGCGGGATCTCGATCATGGTGCCGACGAGGTGCTCGACGTGTCTCGACGCCGTACTTCGTCACAGACCTCGGCGTGGACCTTCTCGGCCAGCGCGCGCTGGTCATCGAGCTCGGCCTTGGCGCCGGTCACCGGGACCATGATCTCGGGGAAGCACTTCTTGCCCTCTGCTTGGCAGCTCGGCGGCGGCCTCGAGGATGGCGCGGACCTGCATCTCGGAGATCTCGGGGATAGGTGACGCCGAGACGGACAGCCGCGGTGGCCCAGCATGGGGTTGAGCTCGTGGAGTTCGTCGGCGCGGCGGCTTGAGTTCGGCGGCGTCGATCCCGAGTGCCTGCGGCGAGCTCGGCCCGCTCGGCCTCGTTCTGGGGCACGAACTCGTGCAGCGGCGGATCGAGGAGGCGGATGGTCACCGGCAGCCCGTCCATGGCCTCGAGCGATGCCCTCGATGTCGCGTTCTGACATAGGGGCAGAGCTCGTCCAGGGCCTCGCGGCGCTCGGCCTGCGAACTCCGGCCAGGATCATCTTGCGCAGGATGAAGAGCGGCTCCTCGGACCGGTGCCGAAGAACATGTGCTCGGTGCGGAACAGGCCGATGCCCTCGGCGCCGAACTCGATGGCGATGCTCGGCGTCCTCGGGGGTGTCGGCGTTGGTCCGGACGTTCATGACCGCGGATGTCGTCGGCCCAGCTTCATGAAGTCGACGAAACGCGGGTTCTTCGGTGGCGTCGATCATGCGGCAGCTGACCGGCGTAGACCAGGCCGCGGGTGCCGTTGAGGGTGAGCACATCGCCCTCCTTGAAGACCTTGTCGCCGGCGGTGATGGTCTTGCCGACGACATCGATGTCGAGGGTTCGCGGCAGCCGACGATGCAGCACTTGCCCCAGCCGCGGGCCACCAGCGCCGCGTGGCAGGTCATGCCGCCCGCGGCCGGTGAGGATGCCCACCGCCGCGCGCATGCCGTCGACGTCCTCGGGGTTGGTCTCTTCGCGCACGAGGAGGACGTTCTTGCCGGCCTTGACCCATTTCACCGCGTCGTCGGCGGTGAAGACGATCTGGCCGACGGCGCCGCCGGGACCCGCGGGGAGACCCTTGGCGATGGGCTCGGCGGTCTTCTCGGCCGCAGGATCGACGATCGGGATGGAGCAGCTCGTCGAGCTGATCGGGACGGACGCGCAGGACCGCGTCCGCTCGTCGATCAGTCCCTGCGGTCAGCATGTCCATCGGCCATGCTGAGCGCCGCGGTGCCGGTGCGCTTGCCGATGCGGGTCTGGAGCATCCACAGTCGGCCGTCCTGGATGGTGAACTCGATGTCCTGCATGTCGCGGTAGTGCTCTTCGAGCTTGTCGCGGATGTCGTGCGAGCTGCTTGTAGACCTCGGGCATGGCGTTCTCGAGCGACTCGAGGTGGTCGTTCTGCTCGTTCTTGGTCGCCTCGTTGAGCGGGTTGGGCGTGCGGGTGCCCGCCACCACGTCCTCGCCCTGGGCGTTGACGAGCAACTCGCCGTAGAACTTGTTGTCGCCGGTGGCCGGGTTGCGGGTGAAGGCCACGCCGGTGGCCGAGGTGTCGCCCATGTTGCCGAAGACCATGGCCTGGACGTTGACCGCCGTGCCCCAGTCGTCGGGGATGCCTTCGATGCGGCGGTAGGAGATGGCGCGCTTGCCGTTCCAGGACGAGAAGACGGCGCCGATGCCGCCCCAGAGCTGCTCCATGGGATCGTCGGGGAAGTCGGCTGCCGAGAACCTCTTTGACCTTGGCCTTGAAACGGTCGCAGAGCTCCTTGAGGTCGTTCGGCCGAGAGATCGGTGTCGGACGCGTAGCCGTTGGCTTCCTTGACCTCGTCGAGCATGTGCTCGAGCTGCTGGCGGATGCCCTTGCCCTCGGCGGGCTCGACACCGGCGGCCTTCTCCATGACGACGTCGGCGTACATCATGATCAGGCGGCGGTAGGCGTCGTAGACGAAGCGGCTCGTTGCCGGTCTTGGCGATCAGGCCGGGGATCGTCGTCGAGCAGAGCCCGACGTTGAGCACCGTCTCCATCATGCCGGGCATGGAGGAGCGGGCGCCCGAGCGCACCGAGAACAGCAGCGGGATCGGCGGGGTCGCCGAACTTGGTGCCCATGATCTTCTCGACCTTGGCCATGGCCGCGTCCACCTCGGCTCTCGAGCGTCGGCGGGTAGATCTGGTCGTGGTCGTAGAAATAGGTGCAGATCTCGGTGGTGAGGGTGAAACCCGGCGGGAACCGGGATGCCCAGGTTGGCCATCTCGGCCAGGTTGGCGCCCTTGCCGCCGAGCAGGTTCTTCATGTCGGTGCGGCCATCGGCCGTGCCACCGCCAAACGAATAGACGTACTTCGTGTCGTTCACTCTTTGCCTCCGTCGACCTGCAGCCTCGAAAGGTCTGCCAAGGTCATGAAATCTCGTCGTAATCTGGTCAACAACGCGACACGGTTGTCGCGGATCTTTCGAGTCATCACACATCACCAGGACCTCGACAAAGAACCGGTCGAGGACCTCGGCCAATTCGCCCATGGCGGCAAAGGCCTCGTCGAAACGCCGGGCGCCGACACAGCCGGTCAGCTTGTCGGCGAAGACCTCGGCGGCTTCGTGGAGCTCCCGCTCTTCGTCGTGCTCGAAGAGCGCCGGGTCCACCGCGGACCCGGCGGCATCCTCGGTGATGTTCTTCACTCTCTTGAAGGCGAGCGAGAGGGCCCGCATCTCCTCCGACGCCCGTACCGCGTCGAGCGCCTCGGCGCGGGCCTCGCAGTTCGGGCAGGTCGCCCCAGCCCGCGGCCATGACCGCATCGGCGGCATCGCCGCCCACACCCACCAGATCGGTGAGGTAGCGCCGTACACGATCGGCCATGAAACTTCGAATGGCTTCGATGGTCTCGTTCGCCGGGCCATCGACGAGGCCCTCGAGACCCTCGACCGCGGCCACGACGGCGGCGTTGAGATCGAGATCCCAACCCGACTCGACGACGATCTTGACCACCGCCTGGGCGGCGCGCCGGAGACCGAGCGGGTCCTTGGAACCCGTGGGGATCTCGCCGACTCCGAAGAGCCCGGCGATGGTGTCGAGCCGGTCGGCAATACCGAGCACTCGGCCCATGTCGGATGACGGGATCTCACCATCGAAGCCCGGTCGGCCGATAGTGGTCCCGCGCCGCCGTCCACAGGGCTTCGTCGGCGCCTTCGAGGCGCAGGTAGTGGCCGCCCATGACGCCCTGGAGTTCGGGGAACTCCACCACCATGTTGGTCAGCAGATCGGTCTTGACCAGGTGGGCGGCCTGCCGCAGTGCGTCGTCATCGATCCCGAGGCCCAGGCGTTCGGCGAGCACCGCAGCCAGCGCGCCAACCCGATCGGCCTTGGCGGCGATGGACCCGAGGACCCGATGGAACTCGAGCCGGTCGAGACCCTCCGACCAGTCGTCCATCGATCGCTTCCGGTCCTCGTCGAAGAAGAAGCGCGCATCGGCGAGCCGGGCGCCGATGACCCACTCGTTGCCCTGTCGGACAAGACCCTCGGGGTCGTCGCGACGATCGATCACCGTCAGGAACTGAGGCGCGAGCGAGCCGTCCTCGTTCTCGAGGATCAGGCACTTCTGGTGATAGCGAAGGGTGGTGACAACCACCTCGGGAGGCAGCTCGAGATACTCGGGGTCGATGGATCCGCGCAGTAGACCGGGGTACTCGACCAGTTCCACGTGCTCCGCCACCAGGGCGTCATCGGGGTGGACCCTGCATCCCGCCTCGGCGGCGAGCTCGAGGGCCTGCTCGTCGAGCACGCGCCGGCGCTCTTCGGGATCGATGAGCACGCCGCGCTCGGCGAAGATTCGGCGAATCGTCGGCAAGGCACCTCGAAGACCGCCGGGTGCGTGGACCCGGTGACCGACGGTCGTGCGGCCCGCCTCGATGCCGAAGACCTCCATCGGAACGACATCGCCATCAAGGAGTGCGACCAGACCGTGGACCGGCCGGACAAAGAAGTACTCGCCGAGGCCCCAGCGCATCATCTTCGGGAAACGCATGGCGCCGAGAACGGCGGGAACGAGCTCGCCGAGGATCTCGGCGGTCGCGCGGCCCGCGTGCACCACCGTGGCGGCGAGGTAGTCGCCCTTGTCGGTGGATTCGGTCTCGAGCTGGTCGACGGCGACGCCGGCCTTCTCGGCAAAGCCCTCGGCCGCTTTGGTCGGGGTTCCGTCGTCTGCAAAGGCGATCCGGGTCGGCGGTCCGGTCATCCGTTCGGTGCGGTCGGCCTGCCGCTCGGGGAGGTTCTCCACCAGGGCGACCAGGCGCAGGCTGGTGGACATGATCCGGATCTCGAGGCCTTCAAAACCGGCCTCGGCGAGACCGCTTGCGAAGGCCGTCGCCGAGCTGCCGGCGCGCGTTCGGCAGGGCGTTGGCGGGGATCTCTTCGGTGCGGAGCTCGAGCAGGAAGGTGGCCATCACTCCACCTCCTCGAGGGCGTTGCCCAGGGGATGGCCGAGCTCTTCGCGCTGCGCGACATAGGCCTTGGCGGCGCGGATGGCGTTTTGCGCACCCGGCCGATGAGACCCGACCCGCTCGGTCACCGAAACCGCGCCGCGGGCATCCATGCAGATTGAATAGGTGCGAGGTCTTGAGGGTCGCCTCCAGGGCCGGGATCACCAGCGGCGGTTCGTGATCGAGACAACGCCGCGCCTCGGACTCCCAGTCCTCGATGTGACGGCGGAGCATCTCCACGTCGGCAACCTCGAACCCATAGGTCGAAGACTCACGCTCGTCCATGAGTCGGATCTTGCCGTAGGGCACGCCTCCGCCCCACTCGATGTCGTAGATCGAGTCCTTGCGGCCGAGGAACATGGCGATCCGCTCGAGACCATAGGTGAGCTCGGCCGAGATCGGCGCGAGCTCGATGCCGCCGGCCTGCTGGAAGTAGGTGAACTGGGTCACCTCCATGCCGTCGAGCAGGACCTGCCAACCGACGCCCCAGGCGCCGAGGGTCGGCGACTCCCAGTTGTCCTCCTCGAATCGGATGTCGTGCACCGCCGGGTCGATCCCGAGCGCCTGAAGCGACTGGAGATAGAGGTTCTGCACATCGTCGGGCGACGGCTTGAGGATCACCTGAAGCTGGAGGTGGCGCCCGAGCCGGAACGGATTCTCGCCATAGCGGGCGTCCGCCGGTCGCCGGGAGGGCTGGACGTAGGCCACCCGATAGGGCTCGGGACCGAGCACCCTGAGAAAGGTCTCGGGGTGCATGGTGCCCGCGCCCACCTCGAGATCGAGGGGCTGCTGGATCACGCAGCCCTGCTCGGCCCAGAAGTGCTGGAGATTCAGGATCAGAGTTTGCAGGTCCAAGGTTCCTCCGGCGCCCGTGTTCATGCCCGAATGCCCATTGGTTCATCACATCCGGAGAGTGGACCACGGGCGCACACTGGTCGCGAAGGATACCACGTCGGCGCGATTCTGTCGCAAAAGACGGACACAAGTGCACAGATCGTCCGCGGGAGAAACGGTCGATGCCTGCTATCCTCGTTGGACCGGGTGTGTCCGTGGATGGAGGAGGAGCCATGGCGGACCGACAACAGGATCAGTCCCAGCGCAGCGACGCTTCACCGACGAAGCGAGAGCTTCGCCAGCTCCATCGGCCGGGATGTCGCCATCGAGGGCACGATCGAGGCGCCACCAATCTCGAGATCTGGGGCAACTTCGAGGGTGAGATGGAGATCGAGGGCCTGGTCTGGCTTCGACCGGGAAGCCGCTTCACCGGAGGTCTCGTCGCCACCGATCTCGTCGTCGAAGGCGAACTGCGGGGAACCGTCCGCGCCACCTCGAAGGTCGACATGCGAGCCAGCTGTCACGTCGAAGCCGATGTCACCGCCCCGCGGGTCGCCGCCGCCGAGGGCAGCCACATCGAGGGGCGGATCACCGTCGCCGAACAGTCCCCCGATGTCATCGGCTAGCCGAGCGACGCGGACGTTACTGTCCTCTCCACCACTACGGATTGGTGTTGCTCCTCGATGTGTCATCGGACTCGAAACCGTCTGCGAAAAGGAACCCCGCGTCGTCGTCAATGATCGTGACGGTCACCTCAGACGTCACCAAATCCACATGAGCCGGGTTCGTCAATTCGAGGGTGAAGAATTCGGGTGCCTCCTCGATCCAGTCGTTCCCGATGGGGATCTCCACCGTCGTCACGATGTCCATGGGTGGAATCATCACCGTCCCGCTCACGGACACGTAGTCCATCGGCGCGGTCGCGGAACCATCGACGGTGGCGAAATCCACCGTCACCTCGAACGATGTCGGCGCGCTCAGGTCGAGCACCACCACAGCCAGCCCCGCCCCCTCATCGATCAGGACGTCCGCAGTTGACAGCTCGGGTTGCGGTCGTTGTCGATGCTCGTTGCCGTTGCTCGTTCTGCGTGCTCAGGATTGCAGTCGTTGCGTTGAGAGCTCTTGCTCGAATTGCTCGTTGCTCGTTGAGGTCATCGTTCATTAGGCCCACCGGGAGAACCTGGGCCGTCCCGCTCAGAGTTCCGGCATAGTAGAAGGTATTTCCCGAGGTCGAGACGTAGTCCTCACCGGCGAAGGTGGTCCCACTGAAGGTCTCGAAGTCGGCCTCGCAGTCCACCTCGGTCGGCTGGCCGTCGGAGGTTGTCACAACGACCTCGACCTCGACCTGGGGCGCCCCTTCCGCCACCGAGCTCGACACAGCTGCCAACTCGATGGTGATCTCCTGCGACACCCCGACCGGATGTCGGCAGCCGGGGCCTGCGCGAAGAGCGTCCGCCAGGGTCCGTGCCGCGGCACCGGCGGCTCCGCAATCCCGGGTTCGTCGGCGTGAGCGGGAGGTAGAGCACGTGCGCCCTCAGCGGTAATAGATCCTCGTAAGACCCAAAACGGCCTCGGTAAGGACGACGCCATCCTCACCGAGAGGAATGGGAGTCCAACCCGCCGAGACCGCATGCCGGCAGTCCACATCGCCCCACACCTCGCCCGGCGGGCACGCCTCCACGTGGAGCTTGACCAGCTCGCGACCCCGCGGCGAGGTCGCCGTCATGGAAACCTCAAAGGCATCGCCCGAGTGGCTCAGACCCCACGGCTGCACCGGGTCGGATGACCCGCCTCGAGACTGCCGCGCCAACACCGGGCGGCCGGTCCCCGCATTGCCGAGGTAGAGCTCGACGGAGCCACCATCAACGGCTCCGGCGTCCGAACCGATCGCGGACACCCCGATATCCGCGAATCCATCACCGTTGAAGTCACCGATATTGGCTACCGCGCGACCCAGCACTTCATTCGAACGGGGACGTTCAATAAACCATGCAGGCTCGGTTGCTCCGCCGGTTGACGAGCCAAGGAAGAGGTAGGCCTACCGTCAAGTGACGGGTTCCTACGAACGGCGGATCCACCACTTGTCTGGGTAGCCGTCGCCATTGAGTCACGCACCGCCGAGAGCAAATCCAAATCCGGCGCTGGGAATGTTTCGCTCGAGAACACGGTTCGCGGTGGTGGACAAGCCGCCCGGCGATCCGTGATAGACATAGAGCCAGCCCTCGTTGTTTTGCCGTTGTGTCAAACGAGGCACCCACAGCGACATCGGAATATCCATCCCCGTTTACATCACCAATGCCGGCTACGGGATAGCCATAGTTAGCGCCGATGCGGTTGGTCTGGATAAACCAGTTCGGCGTACTCGTAAGCCCGGCTGGACCGCCGTAAAACCCGTACGCCGCGCCCTCCTCGATCTGTCCAACGGTAAAGTACGGAGCGCCGATGACGACGTCACCGTAGCCGTCTCCGTTGACGTCGCCAGCTGACGCGACGGATTCGCCGAACCCAGAATCCTCCTGATCGCTCTCGTAGGTCCAGACCGGATTGAACAGATCCGACGACGACCCAAAGAACAAATATGCCCGACCCTCGTCGAGGTCCCCGTGGCCGGGTGCACCCACGACCAGGTCGCCGTAACCATCACCATTGACGTCCCCTGCGGAGGCGACGTCCCATCCCAGGAACACGTATTCGGCGTTGCCCTCGAACGACCAATCTGGGAATGGGGAAGGACCCCTAGGTCTGAACTGAGGAAGACATCGACCTGCCTTCACTGACCTCCGGATTGTCCAGGAAGGGGGTTCCGATGGCGAGATCGTCAAAGCCGTCGCCGTTGACATCACCCGCTGACGCCACCGACCGACCGGTTCTTCCATCATAGAACTGACCGATGTACGTCCAATCGGGGGTCGTCAAACCCGCGCTTGGAGACCCAAAAAAGACATGCACTTTCCCTTCACTATTGGACACGGCGTCGTACAAGGGAGCTCCTACCGCAAAATCCGCGTACCCGTCGCCGTTCAAGTCACCGGCAGAGGCTGCGGAGACGCCGAGGAACGCGTTCGCCACCGTATCGTCATGGCGCGCATCCGGTTCATCGGCTAGCGTGTCGTAGCGCCGCCGAGGTAGATCAACACGGCGCCTTCAGCGTGCTCGGATGCGGCGTAGTGTGGCACCGGCGCCACGAGGTCGGAGTACCCGTCGCCGTTGACGTCGCCGGCGGCAGGCCGGGTTCCGCCAAGGAACAGACCCGCCGCGTTGCCTTCGATCACGTTGTCCGCAACATCCTCGACCGGATTGGTGCGGGAGTTCGGAATACCTCCCTGCCGGCCGTGGAACACGAACAAGGCCCCTTCGTCCACCTCGCCGTTCGCGAATCTGTTGGCGCCCAGAACCAGATCGGAGAATCCGTCGCCGTTGTCGTTGCCGTGCCTCGCGACTCGTTGCCGAGTTCAATACCGCCGTGGGGACTCGGGTTCCCTTCGTTGACCGTGTCAGCGACGTCAACGGCCGACGCGCTGCCGTTGGAGGGAATCCCCATCGGGCCGCCCTGATAGACGAGGGCGACGCCTTCGCCTTGGTGGGAAGAAGAGTCCACCCAGAGACGCGAAACGAGTGACCAGATCGCCGAAGCCGTCACCGTTGACATCCCCGGCACCGGCAAAGACGGAAAGATATCAAGGTCGAGATTGCCTTCAATCAGCGAATCGGCCGCGTCGGCGAGGGCCTCGGTCTGGTTGGAATCGATTCCGCCGTGATTGCCGTGGAAGATCACAACTGCACCTTCGTCAGGCTCGCCGTGATCAAGGAATGGGGCGCCAACCGCGATGTCGTCAAAGCCGTCACCATTTACATCGCCCACGCCGGCCACGTTCAATCCGGTGTACGCTTGCACTTGGTTCCCCTCGATGCAATCCACCATCCTGAGAGATTCCGGTCTCGGACCCGAGTGCGACCCACGCCATGCCCTCGTTGGGCTGGGCAGGATCGTCACTCCGACATCCACGCGGCGACAACGAGAAAGGAGAAACCCGACGCCATGAAACCCCGGCTCCGGCTACCGAAACACCCAGCGCTGCCCCCTGAACACCCGAATAGAGACTGCTGTCCGAGTAGCTCAGATCGGAGGCAGTGATTCCCAGCGCCGAGCCCTCGAAGATCCACACTGCGCCCCACAGCTGCGTCGATGCCGGAGGATTGACAGGATCCCACCGGGTTTCACCCGCGGCGATGTCATCGAAACCGTCGCCATCGACGTCACCGATGACGGCCAGGCTGGTGGGGAAGTGAAAGCCGGCGAGATTGGACCGATGACGGCGTTGGGCACGAGTGCTCCAGCGCCATTACTAGCGATTCCCCCAGGGCCTCCGTGAAAAACCAACACCGCGCCTTCGTCGGTCTGGCCGCCGTCCCAACTCGGTGCTCCCACCACCACGTCTGCGAATCCGTCGCCGTTGACATCGCCCACGCTGACGTCGCTGCCAAAGAGCAGATCAACTGTGTTGCCCTGCAGCACCGTATTGGCGGCACCGGTCAAAAGGTTCTTGACCGTCACCGGAAAGGCCGCATCGGATTCGGCCGCGGTGATGACCAGGCGACCGTCGACGAGGCCGAATTCGACCGAAACCGGTTCTCCCAATGCGTCGAGAGCCTCCTCAAAAGAGTAGGTCAGCCGACGTCCGGTGGTACTCCGAAACTCCGACTGATTCCGTGCCCATCGTCAGCCCGGCGGAGGACGACTCGATCTCAAGCGCCAGGAGCTCGCCGTTCGGCGGCGGGTCATCGACGATCACCAGGTGTTCGAGGCCCCGCTCGGTGTGGACAAAGCGCTCGGTAAGCCCGGCACGGCGCACTGCGAGCTCCTTGCCTACGGACTCGAGAACGGCTGGTCGTTGTGCCGGCGCCAAAGAGTCCACGACCCGAAGCCGCAGAAGTTCCGGGGCTCCCCTCTGGCAGTCCGATCGACGACACGGACACTCGTCACCGGTGAAATAGAACCGCAGGTTCTGCGCCCGGTTGGTGGCGTGCCACGCGGCGCCGAGATTGGGCATCACGGTCTGAGCCTGCCGGGTGATGTTGTACTCGGCCTCCCTGATGGAACGCTCGATGTCTCCAACCGGGGGTGCGGTTTGCGAACAGACGCCACCCGACCAACCGAGTATCGCAACCACGAACAACAACCCAATGTGATCGACACCCGCGACAATTCGAGCACGCTCAAACATGGTCACCTCCGCGTTCTTCCAAGGTATGGGCTAGCGAAACCAAAGTCCTCGGGATCTCCCAGGGGAAACCCAGGGATCAGGCATGGCCACATCCCTGGAATCAGCCATTGATGAATCGCTCGCGGGTCCGGTTTCCCTCACCTGTGATCCCGATTCGCCGAATCGCCACCGAGAAGTCCCCATCAACTAAAAACAGCGGCCCCGAAGGGCCGCTGTTGGTATCTAGTTTGATCGCACTCAGCCGGCGAGCTTCTTGACCTCTTCCACCATGGGCGGAATGACATCGAAGAGATCACCGACGATCCCGTAGTCGGCGATCTTGAAGATCGGCGCGTCGGGATCCTTGTTGATGGCGACGATGATCTTCGACGAACTCATCCCGGCGAGGTGCTGGATGGCGCCCGAGATCCCGGCGGCGATGTAGAGCGACGGGCTCACGACCTTGCCGGTCTGGCCGACCTGGTGCTTGTGCGGGATCCAGCCGGCATCCACCGCGGCGCGCGAGGCGCCGACCGCGCCGCCGAGGGCTTCGGCGAGGTCGCGGATCAGGGCGAAGTTCTCGGGGCCCTTGAGACCGCGGCCACCGGAAACGATGATGTCGGCCTCGGCGACATCGATCTCGCCGCCGCCGGTGTCGACGAGCTCCTTGACCACCGCACGGATGGCGAGGGAGAGACCGTCGAGGGCGACGACCTCGGCCGAGCCGCCGGTCTCTTCGGCGGCGAAGACGTTGGGCCGCAGGCTGATGACCTGGGGCTTGGCGCCGGCCGAGTCGACGGTGGCGAAGGCCTTGCCCGAGTAGACCGGGCGACGGGCCACGAACTGATCGCCGTCCTTCTCGAGGGCGACGACATCGGCGAGGGCGCCGACACCGAGCTTGGCGGCCACCCGGGGCGCGAGATCACGGCCCATGGCGGTGCCGGCGAAGAAGACCGCATCCGGCGTCGCCGCCTCGACGGCCTTGGCGACGGCTTCGCCATAGCCTTCGGAGGAATAGAGGGCGAGATTCGGATCGTCGGCGACAAAGACCTTGGCCGCGCCGTAGGCGCCGAGTCCGGCGGCCGCGTCGCCGATTCCCGAACCGACCAGGACCGCGGCGACATCGCCGCCGGCCTGCCGGTGGGCTTCCGAGACGGCCTGCAGAGAGGCCTGCCGAATGACGCCGTTGCGCTGCTCAACAAAAACGAGTATTCCAGCCATCATCGCCTCCCTAGATCGCCTTCGCTTCGCTGCGAAGCAGATTCACCAGCTGCGCCGCGGCGCCGGCCGGATCGTCCTCACCCTGGATGATGGTGCCTTCCGACTTGGGCGGCGGCAGCTCGAGGCTGCGGACGGTGTAGAACGGAGTCGGTCGCCTCGTCGATGCCCAGGCTCGCGACCTCGATCTTGTCCACCGGTTTGCGCTTGGCGGCCATGATGCCCTTGAGAGCGGCGTAGCGCGGCTCGTTGAGCCCCTTCTGGCAGGTCACCAGGGCCGGCAGCGGGCACTCCACCATCTCCTGGCCGCCTTCGACTTCGCGGCCGGCGGTGAGCGAGCCGTCGCCGACATCGAGCTTGGTGACGTTGGCCACGTGCGGGATGTCCGAGCAGCTCGGCGAGCATCTGGCCCACCTGGCCGCAGTCGGTGCCGACACCCATGTTGCCGCAGAGCACGAGATCGTACTCACGACCTTCGATGGCCTTGGCCAGCACCTTGGCGATGGCGAAGCTGTCACCGAGGGTGGCCTCGCCCCCGATGACATGCACCGCCTTGTGGGCGCCGCGCGCGAGGCAGTCTCGCAGCGCGGCTTCCGACCGCGCGGGACCGTAGGTCACGGCCGTGACCTCGCCGCCCTTGGCCTCGGTGAGCTGCAGGGCCTCTTCGAGGGCGTACTCGTCAAAGGGCGAGACGATCCACTTGATGCCCGTCTCGTCGATGTTCTTGCCGTCGGGTCCGATCTTGATGACCGACGCCGTGTCCGGGACGCTGGTCACACAGACAATACAGTTCACGGCCTACCTCCCTGGTTGATTTCTGGGGAATCACTGAATAGTCATTCATCCGTGGCGAAGTGTAGCAGATCCTTGCCGAGGTGCGGCATGCGGCGGGGCGCGTTCCGTCGGCCCGATGCAGCATCATGGACGCGGTGAGCGACAGAGCCCCATATCCAGTTCTTCGAATTCAAGGCCCGGAAGTTCTGCACCTGGTTCGACACGATGGAGACGCCCGGCCGGTACGACGGCATCCAAGCGACCCGCGTGGTCTCGGGACTGATCGCCGCGGCCGCCAAGCTCATGCGCATTCGTCTGGCAGGCATGCCGCAGACCCCAGAGAGCGCCGAACCTGTCTCCGCTCCGGCGACGCAGAGCGTCCGGCGGACATCCCCGTGGAATGCCGCTCCGACTGGGCTGAGATCTGTGGCCACCGAGACCGCACCGGCGGTCTGCCCGGATGCCTCGCCGAGGTCCGACGCGAACTCCAGCGCGGTCTCGACCTGCTCGACGCGGACGGCCCTACGACGCGATCTCGCACTGGCAGCTGGGCTATGTCCACAACTGGGGCGAACTCGCGATCTGCGCGCTGATGATGATGCACGCGGACCTGGCGACGCAGGTCGAGTTGACAGTCAACTTTAGCTCAGCTGGTCGACTTGCTCGTGCTCCGTCTGCAGCCGGTGGATCTCCTCGTCATAGACCTCGAGAACGCGCTGGTAGGACAGCATGCCCGATCGGGTCTGCGACGGCGGCGGCCCGAGAGCACCGGGAGGTTCTCGTGCCGGAAAGCGGTGAACCGCCGCACCGCGGTGTGGAGATCATCATCGAGTTCGAGATAGGCCATGGTCGCGGCCGCCACCGAGAGATCCGAGGCCACCAGCAGCGACCAGACATCCGGGCTCGCCATCATCCGCCGCACATCGGTCATGCTGAACAGACCGACCACGGTTCCGTCTTCGTCGACCACTGGGAACGCGTGCTGCTCGCGTCTCGGCGACGATCTCGATGATCCGGTCAAATGGCGTCCCCGGCGAGACGGTGATCAGTTCCTGTTCGGTGTCCAGGACCTCACGAACCGTGAGTTTCTCGAGCACGTCCATCTGAAGCTCGCCGATGTGGGCCGGCGAGTCGATCCGGGTCGGGACCTGGGCCTCGTAGATGCGACACCCCGCGCATGAGCAGGAAGACCACCGAACAGACGAGCATCAGCGGCACCAGCAGATTGTAGGATCCGCTCATCTCCGCGACCATGATCAGCGACGCGATGGGCACCTTGGCGACGCCGGCGAAGAAACCACCCATGCCGACCAGGACGCAGGCTGCGGTGGCCGGGGCGAATCCCGGAGCGATCCGCTCGGCTGCGGCGGCAAAGACGGCGCCGGTGACACCACCGATGACCAGCGACGGCGCAAAGACCCCACCCGATCCACCGGAGGAGATGGTGAACGAGGTGGCGAGAATCTTGGCGGGCAGCAGCAGCAGCAGGATCTTGAGCGGCAGCGCACCGTCGAGGGTCAGCTGGAGCCAGCCATAACCACCGGACATCACCTGCGGCACCACCAGCGCCAGCAGCGCGACCAGCAGCCCGCCGATCGCCGGCTTGACCATGGCCGGCACGGGAAGCTTGGCGAAGACCGCGTCGCGCATGCCGTAGAAGACCTTGATGTAGATGCATCCCGACCACGGCCAGGACGATGCCCAGGACCAGATAGGCGATCAGCTCCCGCGGCGAGGTGAACTGCTCGATGTCGGTTTCGAAGATCGGGTGCCAACCGGTGAGCGATGCATTCACCACGTAGGCCACGATGGACGACATGATGGCCGGGATCAGGGCCTCGGACTCGTAGTCGTTCTCCGAGTACAGAACCTCGATGGCGAAGAGGGCGGCGCCGAGAGGCGCCCGGAACATGCCACCCACCCCGGCCGCCATCCCGCAGATGACGAGGATCCTGCGATCGAGCGTCGGCAGGCGGAGCAGCTGCGACAGATAGGAGGCGAACCCGGCGCTGATGTGGGCCACCGGTCCTTCTCGGCCCGCCGAACCTCCCGAGCCGATGGTCAGCGCCGAGGCGATCAGCTTGATCGGGATGATGCGCGGGCGCAGGATCGCGCCCTTTCGGTGATAGGCGTTGATGACCGCGTCGGTGCCGTGACCCTCGGCCTCGGGAGCGAAGGTCTGTCACGATCCAGCCGACCAGAAGACCCGCGCCCGGGAGGACGAGCAGCAGCAGCCACGGACGTTCCGGAAGGTGCCAGCCGCCCGGATCGGTCGCGCCGTGTCCGGGCGCCTCGAACCCGACCACCCGGTGTTGGAGCACCTCGGCCACGCCGTCGACCCCCCAGGTGAGCAGCGCGGCTCCAAGACCGGCAACGACGCCGATCATCAGAGCGCAGAATCAGCCAGCGACCGAAGTTGTAGAGGTCGATCCGATTGGCGAGCTGGATCAGTCCCGTGATGAAATCGAGGTCCTTGCGGCTCCACTGGCCTCCGGCCGGCTCACCGAGCGCAGCCTCAGGCGCGACCGGTGGTTTGAATGAACTCATGGAATCAGTCCATCGCGCCGACCAGCAGACAGCCGTTGGTGCCGCCAAACCCGAAGGAGTTGGTCAGGGCGATCCTGATGGGCACCTCGCGGGCGGCGTGGGGGACATAGTCGAGGTCATTCTCGGGATCGGGATTGTCGAGATTGATGGTCGGCGGGACGATGCCTTCCTTCACCGCCATCACCGAGACCCCGAACTCGAAGACCGCCGGCAGCCCCGAGCAGGTGGCCGGACATGGATTTGGTCGAGGAGACCATGATCTTCTCGGCATGATGGCCGAAGACCCCCTTGATGGCGATGGTTTCGACGATGTCGCCGGCAGGGGTCGAGGTGCCGTGGGCGTTGACGTAGTCGACATCCTCGGGGTTGAGCTTGGCGTCGTCGAGAGCCGCCCGCATGCAACGGATGGCCCCGTCCCCATCCTCCGAGGGCGCCGAAATGTGGTAGGCGTCCGAAGACATCCCGAAACCCAGGACCTCGGCGAGGATCGTGGCGCCGCGTTTCCGGGCGTGCTCGTACTCTTCGAGCACCACGATGCCCGCGCCCTCGCCGATGACAAATCCGTCGCGGTCCCTGTCCCACGGTCGCGATGCCCGTTCGGGCTCATCGTTGCGCGTCGACAGGGCCCGCATGGAGGCAAAACCCGCGATCGGCATGGGCGTGATCACAGCCTCCGATCCGCCGGCGATGATGGCGTCAGCATAACCGTGGCGAATGTAGAGCGCGGCATCACTGATCGCGTGCGCCGAGGTCGAGCACGCGGTGCAGGTGGCCATGTTGGGACCCTTGGCGCCCGGTGCGGATACTGACGACGCCCGAGCACATGTTGATGATGCTGCCGGGGATGAAAAAGGGCGAAACCCGCTTCGGACCGCGCTCGAGCAGCTTGGTGTGGTTCTCCTCGATCATGGGGAATCCGCCGATACCCGAACCGATGACCACCCCGACCCGGTGGGCGTTGTCGTCATTGATTTCGAGTCCCGACTGTTCCATGGCCATGTCCGCCGCCGCAACCGCGTAGTGGACAAAGAGTGTCGAACTTCTTGATTTCTTTGTGTTCGAACCATTGACCGAGGATCGAAGCCATGGACTTCACCCGCGATTCGGGACGAAAAGCCCTCGGCATCGAATTTCGTGATGGATCCGATCCCGCTGCGCCCTGCGACAAGAGCCATCCCACGTGGCCTGGGTCCCGATCCCCAGCGGGGAGATCAGCCCGAGGCCCGTGACCACTACCCGCCGAGGCATCAACTGCTCGCGTTGCTCTTGAGAAATCGACCGCATCCTTGACGTTGGCGATCTTTTCCGCGGCCTCGTCCGGAATCTCGACATCAAACTCTTCCTCGAAGGCCATGACGAGCTCGACCACGTCGAGGGAGTCGGCGCCGAGGTCATCAACAAACGATGCCTCCGCGGTCACTTTTTCGGCATCCACACCGAGCTGCTGCACGATGATTTCTTTGACCTTTGCTTCGATACTCATTTTGCGTCCCTCCTCCGTCAATTCGGTTCTTTAGAAGTTTTCGCTCTCACCAGCCGTTGTCCGGATCGAGAATCCAACCGGGCTTCGATGGCTCCGGGACACCTGCAACAACGCCGGTGTTGCTTCCCCCAACCATGCTCGACTCACTTCGATTCCCGTGACCATTTGACGGCGATCCTGACTGAAGGATACGTGATAGCACACAGCGGCGACCCGTGCAAGCACCCAAAAATCCTTGACACCAGCCCAAAAAAGGAGTACTCAGCCATTTAACGTCGCAATCGGCCTGTGAGCGAGGAGGTCCCATGGAAGCGTATTTGACCGCGAAAGAGGCAGCCGACTATCTGAAGCTTGCCGAACGGACTCTGGTCCGTCTGGCTCACGAAGGAAAAATCCCAGGGGTGAAGATCGGCGGCCAGTGGCGATTCCGCCGCGCGCTGCTCGACGAGTACCTCGATACCCTCGCCGCCGAGTCGGTTGGATCATCCGGGGCTGCGCCCAAACCAGGTCATCGACGCACCCTTTGACGAGATCATCACCGTCGACCAGATCATCCCCGATCTCAAGGCCAAGGACCGCAACGATGTCATCCACTCCATGGTCACCCATGTGACCGATCTCGGTCTGGTACAGGATCAGGCGTGGCTCGAGGCCGGCGTTGACCGCGAGGGAACGGCTTGTCCCGACAGCGGTTCCCGAGGGCGTTGCC
>CAVWAW010000028.1:0-120747 GCA_963753035.1 uncultured Acidobacteriota bacterium
TCCGGCTCGCTGGATTCCATCGTTGCGGCTTTGCGGTTTGATTGATCAACGCTGCTGGTGCGCGCATGACGCGCTCGCGGATCTGCTCGAGGAAGACCTTTTCTTTCGGCGTCAGGGCCTGCGGACCCTCGTGATCGAGCTTCCGCCGAAGCCGCTGGAACTCCTCGATCTCCTCGGGGGTCATGGCCATCTGGACGCTGTCGCCGCGGCGGCCGGTTGAACGCGTTCGCAGATAGATGGCCCAGAAGAGGAAACCGCAGAGCGCTCCGCCGAGGTGGGCGCCGTGGCCGATCCCGATGCCGCCGCCCTGGGTCTGGGCGAAGAGCCCCCAGAGATCGATGGCGACAAAGCCCAGCGCCCCGACGAGCGCCGGCAACGGGATGATCCCGAAGACGAGGATCCGGTGTTTGGGAAAAAGCAGGGCGAAGGCGATCAGCAGACCCGAGACCGCCCCTGACGCGCCGAGGGCGGTGATGATCGGATCACCCATGAGAACCGTTGAGACAAAACAGTGGCTGGCCGAGGCCACAACCGCCGCAGCGAGATAGAAAACGACAAAGATCCGCGTTCCCCAGAGCTTCTCGAGGATGGTGCCGAAACTCCACAGGACGAACATGTTGAGCGCGATGTGCCAGAGATCGATGTGTGAGAACGCCGAGGTGACCAGCGTCCAGCCGTGGCCGTGGAGCAGGTGGGCGGTGCTGACGAGGAAGTTCCCGGCCATGACGGCCTCGATGGTCTCATCGACGCGGCCGCCTGCCACACGAGAAAGACCAGCACGTTGATGGCGATGATCACCGGCACCGCCACGGGCCGCCGGTCCATGGGGTTCTCGCGGTCTCAGCCGGTTCGCGTGTCGTGGTGTGTACGCATCGTCTCGGGTCGCGGGCATTATGTCAGAGCTGAGCGCGGCATCATTCTTCGTGTTGGCTCGCCGTCGGATCTGGAGGTACGATGTCTCGACGTCGTCAGTTCGATTGCTCATGGTGTTCATCTTGTTCGGCGCGCGTTCCCGCCGCGGCCTCAGATCTCGACGATCGACTCGACGGCAAGCTCAAGGGCGCCTGGGCCGTCTCGACGCGAGGTCTACTCCAACTGCTCCGGCACCTACTCGGACAACACGTGGGCGCGGCTGGGGTCTCCAGCAAGGCCGGTCGGCGATTCGAGCCGGCGAAATGGTCAAGATCGACAAGATCAAGGTCAAACGGGCGCGGATCGACCTTCTGACACCTTGGCGAGCCGATGCTCGTCGCGAACCAGGATGGACCTTTCGAGCTCTACGACGAGCGGAGTGCAAGGCGCAGTTGCATCTTCGGGGTCCCCCGCGACGGTCATCAAAGACAGGCGAAGCCGAGCGGCTCGCCGCCATCGGATCCGCCGTCACCCGTACTCATCCCATGAGCGCGCAGGACGCCGACGCTGGAACGGCCGCGAACGGCAGACCCTACCCCGACGACTACGAGCTGACGCTGGCCCGGTACGAGAGGTGGAAGGCCGAGCAGACCAACGCGGCGGTCGCGGCGGGCATCGACCGGGGCGTCGGAGGCCGCCGACATCGCCGACGAGGACATCGATCGCGACCCCGACTATCTCGACGGCTTCGCCGCCGGCGCCAAAGAAATGCGGCGACCTCCCTCAACGACTGTGCTCAACTCATCGATGCGTCCTTCGCGAGTCGGAAGCAGAACCCGCCTTCCGACAAGAACAAGACGTGGAAGAGAGGGTTCTCGGACGGTCAGCGCATCGTTTTCAACACTCGCCTGGCCCGTGTTCTGGAAGGGTGCTATGTCCCGGTCCCGGGCCCGCCCCTTCCATGAAGCACACCGAGACATCGCAGGTCCGCAAGCCTCTTCACCGGGTTTTCGGGCGGCGGCATGGTCACGACAGTCCGGGTTCCAGGCGCGAATCTGATTCCGCCGCATCCCGATTCTCCTGCAGGAACCAGATATGAAAGAACTCGGCTTCACCCACAACGACACGGTCACGGGTGATCCGGAACGTGTTCTCTCCGTCGCGAAGGAACTCGCGCGGCACGGGGAGATGGAGCTCTCCCCACCGTTCTGGAAGACGTGGAAACTCCATTTCGGTTGGAAGCTCCTCGCCGTTGACCTCAACCCGATACCGGCAGCCCGCGGTGTGATCGTGGCGCACAATGACGGTGAGATCCTGATCAGCTGAAATGCCGGTCGCCTTCCAGGTCGCTTGATGGAAGATCCTCCTGCCTGAGTCCCTCACAACCTTGAAACCATCCTCGGAGAGATAGGCAAGCACCTTGTCGTGGTAGTTGTGCCTGTATGGCGCATCGGGATCAAACACCTCGACAAACTCATGTGCGGCCTCCGAGCTTTCCGACTCGAGATCGAGGCGGTCGACGATTCGGTGCGTTGTCTCCAACGCGGCAGAATCAACCATCTTCTCGCTTGGATAAACCCGGGAAAGATCGCGAAAGACGACCCCGTCTCGATGTCTGAGTTCCCGAACGAGGTCCTGATCGGGATTCAGAAAGATCACATCGAAGAACCCCAAGTGATCCACTCGAATGCTCGCGGTCACCTCCCCCGGCGTTTCGGGCAGCGCAAGGGCCCTGGGGAATGCGAACAGATCGGGCCACGGAAAGAGCACATCGACGCCTCGTTCGCGCATGACGTTCCGGTCTTTCAGAAGATGATCATGACCCATGCGCCTCAGTTCGGAAGGCGCGATCGGCTCGCGGGCGATCTCTCGATCCGTCAACCCATGAAGATCGAGGGTCGGAAGCTCTGCGAAGAATGGAATCATGCCGGCCGCGGTGGTCGCGATCAACGTATCTGCCGGGAACGTGAATTTGCAGGTGCGGCCGATTTCTTTCCAAGCGTACTCGGCGAGCGCGTATTTCTGAAGCGACGCGATCGTTTCCTGGCCCAAGATCACATCAGGCCGTCTCGGCCGGTTCCCCGCCTCCGCCACCCGATTCAGAGCCGAAAGCCCGATGACGGCGCAGGCGATACCGGCCGCTGCGGCCGAAACCACGGCTCTCCCTTTGCCCGTGGTCATTGAACTGTCGAACCGAGAAAAAACCCAACGCACGCTTTCGTGTCCAATCACAAACAGTCCGACGCCGATGCCCGCGAACAGGACACCCGTGATCGGATCTACAAAGCGCCACTCCATGAAATCGCCGCCGAGACGAATGACATAGAAAAACACCGCAGCTCCGCCACAGACCGATCCGGCGAGAAAACGGCGAACTACAGGATCGCGGGTCATCAGTGCGGCGATCGCCGGGACCAGGAGGAACGGCGCGAACGAGTACATCTCGAAATACATGGCGACGTATTCCCAACCCCGTCCATAGGCCGTGTTGTACGCCGCTTTGGCGTAGTAGGTGTTCGGCAGGAGGTCTCCATAGTAAATGAGGCGCCACGCGGTATACGGCAGGTAGATCAAACAAACCGGAACGAGAAATGACGGAAACCACCGCCGCCAGAACTCCCGGTCAACGAGCCATGACCCGTGACAGGCCAATCCGGAAATGGCGAGGCCGACCAGGAAGAACACCGAGTCGGGTCGCGACAGCAACAACAGAACACAAGAAAACCCGAGCGTCGCGGCGAGACGGGTTCTCTTGATGTCCTGCAGAGCGAAGATGATCAGCGTGAGAAGAAAGAAGAACGACACCATGCCGGTTTCCATGCCACTCAAAAACCACTGGTTGAATGACCAGTGGGCGATCAGCGGTGCAGCCACCAACGGCGCAGTGTAGACCCCACGGCACTGGAGGTAGGATCCGAACGCCAACAGGAGGCCATAGGTGGCGAACCAGAAGAACCGGCCGGTGCGGTGCATGAATGGGAGAGGATCCTCAGACCCGGTCGCGAGCGGGATCGCAGACAGGATGGTCCAGAGATAGTTCGTGTATCCCTCGACCCGGTCGCCCGGGTTGAAGACCAGTCCATTCCCGTCGACGAGGTTTCTGGCGTACCGGAAACTGATGTAGGCGTCGTCCTGAATCCAGCGGGACTCCCACAAACCCGGAGCGGTTCGATGGATGAGCCACGCGACAACGATGAGTTGGACCGTGATGGTGGTTCCCACGAGAACCCACCGGGTCGCACGAGATAATATGACCTTCGACACGAGCGACCCCATTTCCGCGTCGGCGCAACCTCAACCGCCGTCATCGCAGTCGCACCGATGAATAGAACTATCCGGGCGAAACCGAAAAAAACCTCTTCAGACAATGATAACCCGCACTATTCACTCCGTTTTCTCAAAATCTCATCGTCAAAATCAGCCGCGACAGTGTGTTCTGCCATCTTCCGATCGAGCACGTGACCCGGGGCAGAGAGACGAGGATCTTGCTGCGCAAGACGTGGCCGCCGATGCTCTCGGCCGAGGGATCATCGCCAAAACGGCGCCACGTCAGGGTTCACGCTTTGGGTTGCCGGAAATAAATCAACCCCCGAGTATTGCTTCTATAGGCGGGGATCGCATGGCAACCACCGTCACCGTCAAGGTTTTCTTCGAAGCCGCTCACCGGCTCCACAATCCGGAAAAGCCGGATGACTGGAACCGCGAGGTCTATGGCAAGTGCAACAACCCGCACGGCCACGGCCACAACTACGTCTTGGAGGTAGCCGTGGAAGGCGAGCCGAATGCCGACACCGGTTACCTGATTGATATGAAGGACATCAAGGAGATCATCCGAAGGGTCGTCGTCAACGATTGCGACCACCGCCACCTCTCGATCGAGGTCTCGTGGCTTTCCGGGATCAACCCGACGTCGGAGAATCTGGCCCGGGTCTTTTTCGACCGGATCGAAACCGAGATGCCCGAGAACCTCCGACTCGCCGCGGTCACGGTGCACGAGACCGACAGAAACTCCGCAACCTATCGGCGGAGCTTCGACTACTAGCCGGCACTCTGCAAGTTTTGAGTTCTCAGTTTTGAGTTTTGAGTTTCATCGCACCAGACCACCTTCGCGAGGATCGACCGGGTGCTAGCGAAACTAAGAACTGAAAACCAAGAACTGAAAACTGTCTAGACGGCTTCGCCGTCTTCGCCCCACTCTTCGAGCACCGGCAGCATTCCGTCCCAGAACTCGGCGTCGGCGACGGCGAGGGTTCCCAGATAGACCAGCGCCTCACGGCCGTGCTTCGCGATGAGGTCGCGGGCCGGACCGGCAGCGGTTTCTGCGGTCGGCGCCTCGAATTCGTCGGGCAGATCGAGAACCCCATCCTGGTGCGGCAGACCCACCGCATCGAGATACTCCACCATGAGCTCCCGGCCCTCGGCCATGTGGAAGTGGAAGAGAAACTGGAAGAAGGCCGTCGCGGGCATCTCAGCCGCCAGCCTCGCGAGACGGGGCGCGACCTTCTCGGCCGAGAGCTTCCTCACCGACTGCGGCCGGAACTTCATCTCCTTGGCGACCATCATCTCGACGGCCATCCGGCTCTCGCGGTCGGCGTTGACCCAGAGCGCCGCGGCGGCCTGTTTTTTCTCGTCCTCGGTCATCAGATCCCACACCGCCAACGGCCCACGGGCTTCGACGGCGTCTTTCAGGGTCGATTTTTCTTCAGTCATAGATCCTCCGCTTGCCCACAGGGTAGCGCAACACGTCGCGAAGTGATGAAGTTAGGCACTCATTTTTGAGTGAATAATTTTGAGTTGTCATCGCACCGCGATCACTCTCGCGAAGGTGAGATCGAGTGCGATGGTGCGATGAAATTAATAATTCAAAATCAGAATTCATAATTGGTCTGACGCCGCCGCCGCCGTCAGACCTTGTATTCGCCGTCTTCGATAATCGTCACCCTGCGGCCGTCGGGGTGGACGATGTCGGCCCGTTCGATCTGGACGGGATTTCCCTTGGCATAGACGATGTCCTGGTGGACGACGTTCTTCGGTGATTCGAAATCATCGACGCCGACGACGCCGCCGAGATGGTCCGACCGGCCGAAGGCCCAGTGGAAACCCGCCTTCTCATCCTCGAGGACGCAGCCCGTGACCTCGGCCATGTCGTTGACCCCGAAGGCCACCTCGGCGATGTTGGACCGCGCCGGATCGTCATTGAAGAAATCGGAGTAGCGTTCGGCAACCGGCCCGTCGCCCTCGACCACCTGGACGCAGTTGGCGACCACGTGGAAGAGCACCATCTCGTCGTCCTCGATCACCGGGATCGTTCCGGCAGTCCACGAAGGCAGACCGAGAATCTCGCCCTCGTACGGCACGATGAAGGTCTCTCCCGACGGCAGGTTGATGATGGGATCACCTTCTTTGCCGCGCGGCAGATAACCGTTGTCCATCTCGGCCGAGCGTTGCCGCATGTCAAACCAGCAACGGTGCCCGGTGGAGAAAAGCACATCGCAGAGCTGGGCGCCGTCCATGGCGTCGTAGATGGCCTTGCAACGGGCGGCGACCTTGGCGTAATCGGCGGCCAGGGCGGTGCCCTCCATCCGCTTTTCCACGCCCGGCATCGAAGCCGCCCGGAAATCGTCGGCGGCCTCGGCGATGTGGACCAACGGCGCCGTCGCCGAAAACTCGGTCATCGCGAGAACCAGGGTCGAGTCCGAGAGCACCTTGACGAGATCGACGACCTCGCCGTCCATGGTGGCCTCGGACGGCAGATCGCCGTTGTTGGCGCCGGTCGCCGGAAAGCTCACGATCGGCCTGACCTCGAAACCCCGCTCGGCTCCGAGTTTGATGAACGCGTCGCGCCATTCTTCGGCCATCGTGCGTCGCGCCCGCCAACCATCATGGTCGGGGACCGCATCGGTGGGTTCGTCCACGACAACCGCCACGAGTTCGCCGGCAGTTGGGTCGAAGACATCGATCAGAAGCTTGTTGAGATCAAACATAGAATCCTCCTGCGTCATCACATCGTGAAACTCGATACGGCATAAATCCTCCTGGATTCTACGCGCAACCGGCGCGATGACCGAGGAGAACACTGGGTCGCCCAGACACGAGCTTCCGGCGACAGATTGTACTCCTTTGGTCGGCTTCCGGTATTCTGCCGGCCATGAATGACACGATCCTCAAAGCCGCCGTCGTCGGAACCGGCCACCTCGGCCGCCACCACACCCGTATTCTCAGCCAGATGCCCGGCGTCGAATTCATCGGCGCCTACGACGCCAACCCGGAGCAGCTTGAAGCCATCACCACCGAGTACAGCGTCCCCGCCCTGCCCTCGGCCGAGGCCGCAGGCGATGCCGACGCAGTGGTCGTGGCGACCCCGACGGTCAACCACCGCGCCACCGCCGGAATGCTCCTCGAGCACGGCTGCCACGTGATGGTGGAGAAACCCATCACCGCCACCCTCGAGGAGGCTGCCGAGCTCATTGCAATGGCCTCCGAACGGAATCTCGTGCTCGCCGTCGGCCACGTCGAATTCCACAACCCCGCCGTCCAGGCCGCCCTCGTGCTCGCCAAGGGAGTCCGCTATCTCGAGACCCAGCGACTCTCGCCCTTCACCGCCCGGTCGGTGGATGTCGATGTCATCCTCGATCTCATGATCCACGATCTTCAGATCATGCTGGCGGTGGCCGGCGAAGCGCCATCGGAGATCCGCGCCGTCGGGGTCCCGGTGCTCACCGACAAGGTCGACCAGTGCCACGCATGGATCGAGTTTCCGAGTGGACTCGTGGCCAACCTCACCGCCAGCCGGGTGTCCACCGAGAGGATCCGCAAGCTCCGGCTCTTCGGCGGCGAAGCCTATTTCTCGGTGGACTACGCCGAGCAGAGCGTGAACTCGGCAAGCCTGGTCCGGACCGACAAGGGCATCGAGATCGCGCCGCGGATCATCGAGGTCGAGAAGGATGAACCGCTCAAAGCCGAGCTCTCCGCCTTCATCACCGCCTGCAGGGGTCAGGGCTCGCCCCACGTCGACGGCACGACCGGCGCCGCCGCCCTCGAAGCCGCCATCGAGATCCGCAAGCAGGTGGAGAGCCGCTGAGGCCGCCGACTCGCGCCTCTTGCGGCCAATAACCGTAGGATTAGCGCGTTCGCAGACCGAATCGTGATCATGCGGGCGAGACGCCCGCGCCACAATAGCGCTCGGTCGTGGGCGATTGGAGCGTCGGTTGGCTCCATGAACTGTGAATGTCTCCGACGCGCACAATGAAACCGGCAAGACGCGAAGCACGCCAAGGTTCCGCAAAGCATCGCTCATTGACCCGGGCTCGTTCTGTACCTGAACGGGCAGCCCTGTTTGAAACTCTGCGATGAGTCAGAAAGTGGCTTCGCGGCACCTTTGCGACCTCAGCGTCTTGGCGGTTCCATTGTGCGACGAATCGACGGTCACCCGTCATCGAACGCACGGACCGCGTCCCCTCGCCAGCCCTGCGATGGAACTGTCAACTGTTGACTGTTATCCCTACCCGGAGAACTCGAAGCTCTCCAACACCGGAATGTCATCCCGGTCCGTCAATGCCAACGCCTGCTCGAGCACCGCACGCTGGAGCTCCGGGTTGTTCGGTTCGCCCATGGTGAAGCCGAGGGGCCACGGCACATCGAGGGCACGCGGCACACCCACCATTTCGCTGACCTCGGCGACGCAGGTGATGCCGGTGGTGGTGACGCCTGCGGTTTCGAGCGCTCCCTGGACCAGACCGACGGTCTGGGGACACACGGGTCAAACCGGAACCATCAGGGCGATGTCGACCCCATCGGCGATCAGCACCCCGACGATCTCGGGCACCGTCTTGCGGATAAATCTTCCGGGTGCGGTGACGGACCCCATGACCGAGATGTGGCGTGGAGCGACATCGCCGATGACACCGGCGGCGGCGAGTTCGCGCAAGCGGTCGAGGGGCATCCCCATGTTGCGGTCGGCCTCGATGCCCTTGTGGTCCCAGGAATCCGAACGGTGGTGTTCCGTGAGGCTTCGGACATCGATGTCACCCGGGATCGATCGCCAACTCCAGTCACCTCCCTTGATTTTGGAGTCATAGGGCTCCTGGCCCGGCGCCACCAGCCCCGCCGATGACACCAGAGCCACCCGGCACGCGGCCAGATCTTTGACGCGGTGGGCCGGCACAGTCTCGTCGAGCCGCTTCCAGGGATAGCCGCGCATGAAGAGCTTGAGTTTGAGATCCATATCGGTGATCCGCACCATTGAGCACCCCGCTCACTCCACGAGTCCCGGCTCCATCGGATGGATCCGGGACTCGTGGAGATAAGATAGAACCATACACACCATCTCACAAACTGCTACGCTTCATCCAAGATGGGAGTTCACATGATCCGAATCACCACCGCCATCATCTCGGCCCTCTTCCTGACCACGCTTCCGGCGTCGGCCATCGATTTTCTCGGCGTCGAGCTCTGCAAGGGCTCCACCGATACTGGTGTGAAGCTACCCATCGGATCGTCTTTGATTCTCGAGGACGTCGAGATCGGCGAGCACGGCGGACTGGTCATTCTGGTGAAGGCCCGCAGCGGCAAGGTGATGAACCACGTTGACGACCTCATGACCGGTCTCACCGGTAAGCGGGGCGAGGGCGACGAGGACACCCTCCAGTGGTCCGATGGACGGATGACCGGTGTCGCCCAGAAGATGATCAAGAAGTATGTCGCCCTGGCGGTGACAAGCACCGACGACTGCTCCGGGACCGAGCCGGCGCCGGCTCCAGTGCCGACCGCCGCGGCGGCCGAATCAATCGCCGCGACCGCCCCGGTCGCGCCGACCGAGTCGACCGTCAGCACCCCGCCGCCCGACCCCGTTCCCATGCCCGCCGCTGCGGCGGCGGTTGTGGCGGCCGCAAAATCGAACTCCGCGCCGCCGCCGGCGTCCGTTCCCGCCACCATCGTCGAGACCGACTTCGAACTCGTGGGCGCGATGACCCACTCGGCGGCCGACGAGATCTGGGTCGATGTCATGGGGACGATCGTCAACCACACCGACACGAGCTACAAGACCGCGACCTTCGACCTCAGCATGTACTCCGACGACGGTCTGCTGATCTGTGTCGACACGATCTCGGTGAGCATCTTCAAACCGGGCCAGAAGCGCGCCTTCCGCGATTCCATCCGCTGCGTCGGTTACGAAGCCGCTGAGATCGCCGAGGTCCGGCTCCAGTTCGCCGGAGGGTTTTAGAGGCGGTTCTTCCGGTTGAGGCGCGCCACTTCGATGGACCCTCTGACCGCCGCGCCGGCGAGCCTCCACGGGGTCATGGGCCGCGGCGCCTCGAGCTCGTCCGCCAGATAGAGCCGGAGGCTCTCCTGCCGCCGAAGCTTGCCTGATGAGGTTCTTGGCAGGGTGCCCGGCGCGATCACCTCCACCCCGTCGACCTCGAGACCGGTGGCGGACCGCACCCTGGACCGGCACGCATCGGCGAGAGCGACGAAATCGTCCACCTTGACCCCCCGGCCGGCTTCGACCAGGAGCAGCAGAACCTCACCGTCCTCCCCATCGGGCAGCCAGGAAACCGCGACCGAGCAACCGGTGCGGACGCCTTCGATTTCGTCCACCGCCGCCTCGACCTCGGTTGGTGAGTGGCAGCGCCCCCGCAAAATCAGAACATCCTTCTTGCGTCCCGTCAGAAAGAGCTCGCCGTTGTTGATGAAACCCCGGTCGCCAGTGTCCAGCCAGCCATCCTTGATCGCCTCACGAGTCGCCTGCGGCCGGTTGAAGTAGCCATCCATGATCGATGGCCCGCGGGCGAACACATCGCCCACCGATCCCTCTTGGAGCTCAACCCCGTTCCCGTCGACCACTCGCACCTCGGTGCCGGCGATGGGGCTCCCCACCGAGACCAATTCGACCCCGTCCACCGCCTCCACCGCCCGCTCGTCGCGACTCAGCCTCTCACGATCGAAACAGCGGCTGAGAAACGGCGCCCGGAGGTCGGAAAAAGTCACGCCAAGGGTCGCCTCCGACATCCCGTAGACCGGGGTCAGCGCCTCCGGTCGCAGCCCGAACGGTGTGAAACGTTCGATGAAGCGGCGCATGACGCGTGGCACCACCGGTTCGGCGCCGCACAGCGCCACCCGCCATGCTGAAAGGTCGATGCCCTCGATCTGCTCGTCCTTGATCTTGTCGACGCACAGCCCATAGCCGAAATTGGGCGCTACCGAGATGGTCGCGCCGTAGGTCGAGAGGGCCCTCAACCACACCGCCGGTCGCGCGAGGAAGATCTCCGGTGGGATCAAGGTCATGGTGCCCGGCCGCTCCAACGCGGTGAAGATACAGCCGATGAGACCCATGTCATGGTAGAGCGGCAGCCAACTGACGCCGCTGTGGGTGACCCCGTCGGTATCGGGCCAGTGGGCGTTGAGGCCATTGGCCTGAGCCACCACAGCACGATGGGAGAGAGCCACCGGTTTCGGATCCACCGTGGTACCAGAGGAGAACTGCACCATGGCGAGGTCGTCGGCGCTGCGGCGGACCGGCTCTCCCGGTCTGCCCGAGAGATCCTCGAGAATCCGACAACCCAGCGGCGGCCCTGCTGCCGCCACCGCCGGTCCCAGGATCCGGCGGACCCGGGAGTCGGCGAGCACCAATCGGGCCGTTACGGCATCGAGCATGCGCGCGGTCCGCGTCTCGTACTCCTCGAGCCGGTGGAGGCGCACCGGCGGATAGAGCGGGACCGGGACCGCACCGGCCAGGGTGGTTCCGAAAAAAGAATCGATAAACTCGATGGACGTCGGATAGACCAACGCGACCCGATCACCGGGCTCGACGCCCAGGTCCTGGAGACCACCACAGACTCCGAGTGCGCGCCGCCAGACATCCGGATACGGGTAGAACTCCGCGTCCTCATGTCGGTCGAGCAGCCTCAGCCCGGTCTGTGATTCACGAGAGGCCCGTTCGAGCATGTCGACCAGGGTTTGATCTTCAATCGGCAAGCAGCCTCCCAACGACATCCACCAGATCGCCAACGGTTTCGATCTCGGCCTCGACATCGGGATCGAGCCGGATTCGGAATCGGTTCTCGACCTCGACGGCCAGGGTCAGCGCCCCGAGAGAGTCGAGCTCGAGGTCCTCCACCAACCGCATCTCGCGTCGGAGGTCGCCATCGAAGTCGATGTGTTCGCGGGCGACGCTCTTGATATCTGAAAGGATCTCGTCAGGTGTCATTTTCACTGCCCCAGTGTAGGACACGCGGAAATCTGTCCGGCGAACGCACTGAGCTGGTTCGGACCGCCGCGGCGGTCCGAACCAGCTCAGTGCCGGTGGATATCCTTGTGCATGAGGTCGCGGGTGGCCACGAGCCGCTCTTCGGCGGGCAGGCGGGCGAAATCGCGGTTGAGTTTCTCGTCGTCCTCTGCCGAAAGCAACTCGATCTGATAGTCGATGACGGTGGGAGGGAAGACACCGTCTTCCTCGTACATGGCGCGACGCTCGTCGAGCAGCCGCGCACATTGGACGCAGCTCGAAGGCAGCGGTTCAAGACGCTGCATAGCCTCCTTGTCCGAGAAGACATTGCCCTCGACATTGGTCTCTTCGGCGCGCTCGAGCATCCCGTCGGCGGTGAGCCCGTACTCGGCCGCGGTGGTGATCCCGGCGAGGAGGAGGTGGAATGACGCGGAACCGTCCGGCGAACGCAGCTCCACCGTCTGCCGACCCCGGGAATCTGAATAGTCTTCGGTATCGGCCGGGTTCACGACCTTGGCCAGATGGCTCTGTTTCGACCAACCGAGGGGCACCCGGATGAGCGCCGAGCGATTGTTGTGGCTCCAGCAGATCCGGGTCGGCGCCTCCTGATTGGGAACCAGCCGGAGGAAGGACGAGGCCACGGTGTTGCCGAAGGCGGAGAGGGTCGAGGCGTAGTCCACCAACCCACCGATGAGCTTGCGGGCTTCAACCGACAACACGCCGTCGCTGTCCGACATGAGGTTCTGACCGTCCTTCATCAACTCCATGTGGAAGTGGAGTCCGTTGCCGGCCACTCCCTCTTCGATCTTGGGTGCGAAGGTGGCGAGCATCCCGTTGCGGTGGGCGACGTTGCGGATGATCCAGCGAGCGAGCCCGATGAGATCGCCCATCTCCTCGATCGGCCGGGTCAGAAGCTCGATCTCGTGCTGCTCGGCGCGCCGACCCGCGAGCAGAGGAAGATCCGAACGAACCGAGTCGATATAGCCGACCTCGGCGTGGGCGTACTTCACCGCGCCGGTGATCTGGGTGAGGTATCGCACCATCTCATTGACCACGTCGCCTCCCTTGAAGAAGGGTGACGACGCGTGATAGCCGATCTGGCGGTGGGCGGAGAAATTCTCCGGGCCACCCTGGCGGATGAGAAAGAACTCGAGCTCGCCGAGAGCGTGGAGTTCGAGCCCGGTCCGCTCCTTGAATCGTTCGTGAGAGAGGGCCAGGATGTTGTCCGGGGTGAAGGCTGCCGGCCGGCCGTCGCGGTCGAGGAAACGGCAGATGAAGTTGAGGCTCGACGAATCGAAGGGAGAAAGAAACGCCGTCCGGTAGCTCGGCACGACATAGAGATCCGAGGCGGCCGCATCGACCAGTCCGGCAAAGAGCGACGAGCCGTCCACCCTCTCGCCCGAAGCGAGGATCCGTTCGGCCTGGGTGAAATCGGAAAACGGCAGTTTGAGCTCGCGCAGCTTGCCGTCGACGCTGGTGTAGTGGAACGAGAGGCGTTCGATCCCCCGCTCGCGGATGATCTTGAGCATGTCCGCGCGCGTGAAGTCGCTGCGCTCCTTGTCGAGCATGAGGCTGAGTGGGTTGGCGAGGGCGGCCTGTTCGATCATGGTTGAGCTCCGTCTCTATCGTCAATCGATGGCTTTGTATCACGACGGCGATGAAGAGTCGACGGTCCGACAATATCGGACTTCCCACCAACCACCTACCGGTGGCTGATGATCTCGCCGTAGGCCCTTCTCACCTCGGGCTCGCCGTATTTCCTCTCGAGGCGCCGGACGATGAAGTGGCCGCGAGCCATGTCCTGGAAGTGCTCGATAAAGAGGACATTGATGGTCGCGCCGCCGAGGGCGCCGACGATGGGTACCCCCTGAGCCACGATCTTCTCGCCGACCACGGTATTGAAGCGAGCGGCAATCTGCGCCAGAAGACGAACGATCACCGGTGCGCCATCCTCCACCACCGCCCTCTTGGCGACGTATTTGGTGGCTTCACTCACCGCCTGCGCCAACGCGGTCCGGACCGCAAAGTACCCCGACTCCGCGGAGTCGTCCTCGTCGGACGGGCCGCCCATTGCGAAAACCTCGAGACAGGCGAGCCGCGGCCCCAAATCGCTCAGATCCTCGCCCTCGCTGCGAGCGATGTCGGCGATGGAGCGCATGATGACGGTCGTGGTGATGGGCAGTTCGATGGGAAGGGCAACCAAACCAAAGGCGCCGCCGATGCCGCCGGCCAGACCAGCCAACGCCTGGTGCCTCCTGGGCCTCGGTTTGCTCCGGCCGCGCGGATCCAAGGTCTTGACCGCGAGGTTGACGGCGGCCATCAACGAGTCGTGGGTCACCTTGGTGATTTTGTCGCCGGCTCCCTTCGGTAGCGTCTTGAGGACGTACTCGATGGGTGTTCCGACCGCATCGGAAACCTTGGCGATGAGACCCGGGTTCTCCAGCATGCCGGCCGCTCTGGTCAGATCATCGAGGTCGGTCGAGGTCCATTCCATCCCGTCTGTACTCCCAGTCATCAAATTACTACAGGGCCGTGTGGGTCAGCAGCGCGGTGACCGCCGATCACCGCAACTGCCGGCCGCTGACCCAGAGCCAGGAGTCTGCACCGCATAGAATCGGCGGCGCCTTTCGGGCGGCATTTGGCTCGATTTTCGCCTGTTTCTTGGCCCATACAACCAGTATGAACCGGCGAAACAGGCGAAAATCGGCCTCAAATGACACTCCGAAATCCATCCACCATCTATGCGGTGCAGACTCCTAGGGCACGACCGAAGTCCAACCGGTCGTGTCTCCGGTCTCGAAACCGTCGACAAAGATCGGCGGCTCGTCGGGTACGCACGTCTGCACGCGAACATCGTCGATATACCACCCTTCGCGGCTGACAGATGAGTCGGAGCCCAGGCGGAAGCGGAACCGGGCCGTTTGGCCGGCGTAGCCATCGAGATCCACCACCATCTTCTTCCACACAGTGGAGCCGGCTCCCAGGTCGTCGCACCAGCCGTCAAGGCCGCCGAGCCCGGTTGTCGGTCCATCGTACGGATCGGTGAGCATGACAAGATTCGGCAGCGGCGTCCAACTGGCGCCCGCATCGGTGCTGATCTCCACATCGCTACCATCCCAGCAGCCGCCGGTCTTGTCCTCCATGAGTTGCCAGTTCCAGAACTGCAGCGTCAGCGGTCCGCCGCTTGTCGGCAGGATCACATCCGGCGAATCGAGTCTCTGGTCGCTCGTGGTGGGCGGGTCGATCACATAATACGAAGTTGTTCCGCTGTAAGACCGAACGCTCGACAGTGCCCAGGTGTTGCCGCTGCCGCCTGTACCGAGAGTCCAGCCGGGGGCGCCGGTCTCGAGGTCGTCGAAAAAGCGCACCGACGGGACCGAGCCGAAGCCACAGTCGCCGGGCAGAGCCTCGGTGTAGAACGAGAACACCGTCGAGTATGCGCTGGATCCGCAAATATTGAGGGTGCCGACTCTCCAGAAGTACTCGGTGTTGGAGGCGAGGTCGGCCGCAGGAGTGAACCCGGTGTCGCCGATCCCCGACTCGTCAATCACCATATTTGAGAACCCGGGATCGGTCGCGACCTGGAGGTGGTAGGTCCCCGCCTGAGTGGCGGCTGTCCAGCTGAAGGTCGGTCGGATCGATTGGTTGAGCGAGGCGTCTGCCGGCGCCACGAGGTCCGTCGTGCCCGGATTGGCGTTGAAGAGATGGAGAGTGACGCCGGTATCGTGGGCGATGGCGCTCGGCGAGGAAGTGCCGGTGATCACCATCGGATAACTGCCCGCTGCTGCGCCGGCGGTACCACTGATGGTCAGAGTGCTGGTTGCGGGTGGCGTCACCGGGTTCGAAACAAAGCCGGCGGTCGCCCCGGCGGGCACCCCGCCCGCGCTGAGCGTGACCAGTTCGGCAAAACCCTCGAACTGGAGCAGGTTGACGGTGAAGACCGCGCTGCTCGGGCTGCACACGCTGACAGCTGTGGGATCGGCGGTCAGAAGGAAATCAGTACTGATGGGAACGGGGTCTGAAAAGACATCCGGATCGTTGTGACCGTTCATCAGATTGCGGTCATCGGCCCATTGGGTCACTGCGTGGCTCGCAGTCTGGATGTGGGTATCGTAATCGCCGTGATAGCAGGTGGCGAGACCGGGATCGAGATAGATCGGTGTCGAGACATCTGAGATGCGCTGATTCGGTTGCCAGGTCAGGCCACCGTCGAAGGAGAACGCCTGATAGTAGTCGACCATGGTATTGGTCGGATCGAGCCGCCGGTCATACCAGGTCGCGGATACGATGTTGCCGGCGCCCACCGACAACGTCGGGAAAAACTGGTCGCTGGTGCTGGTGTCGTCATGCAACCGGATCTCGGCACCCCACGTGGCGCCGCTGTCGGCCGAACGCCGATAAAAAGAATCGCAATCGTCACCCCCACCCGGGCCGTAGCTGTACACCGTATGGAGGACGCCATCCGGCCCAACCACCACCTGCGGTGACGGCAGGTAACGAATATTGCCCTTGAGCGCTGCGCGACCGCAGTTTCCCGACGCCGTCGAGTTCTGCGGCGTCGCCTTGTTGGCGGCCGGACTCGTGACCGCGCTGTAGCTCACCCCGCCATCGGTGGATCGAGCGATTTCCATGGTCACCGTCGATCCGCCGAACTTGACCCAGCCGACAAAGACATCGCCATTCGGCGCCACCGCCGGCCACGCCCCCTGTACCCCCGAGGTTGCGCTGATCGCCTGGCTGTTGGTCCACGTCACACCCGCATCGGTCGACCTCAGTGCCCAAATCCGGCTGTCCGAGGAGAAGTTGGTGAAGACCATGTAGAGGTTGCCGTAATGCGGGCTTGCCGGGTTGTTGTCGACGGCGATGAGTTCCTTGTCGTCGGAGCTGCCCGAGTGCATCATGCCCACCCACTGGAAGGTCTGGCAGTCATCGGTGGACTTCCAAAGCCCGAGGCCGTTGGTGTGCAGCGCTCCGAAGTAGAAGTGCTCGTCCGCACGACGCCAGACGATGGCCGGGTCACCGATGCTGTCGACACCGAGGGCGCCCTGGTCAACAAAGGTCGCACCGTTGTCGGTTGAACGGGAAAAACCGGTGAAACCCTCACCGCTCACGAAGTAGTGAACGCTGTCGTTGTAGCCGGCGCACACCGTCCCGGTGACCTCGTTGACGGCCATGGAGGTCTCGCTCTGGGTCGTCGATGTTCCCGAATCGCCGCTCGGGTCGCTGACCGCCACATCCGGACCGTCGTCGGTTCCCGGGCCCACCGCCTCGGCCGGCGCCTGATGCACCAAACCGAGTTCATCGGTGCGATCGCACGCCACCAGGAGTTTGAACAGCAGTCCATCCATGATCGCCCGTTTCTCGGGATCGTCGAGCAAGCCGCACGCCTCGGGCAGGGGTTTCTCGATCACATCCTCGGCCTGGACCGGACACATCCCGGTCACCAGGAATCCGACGAGGACAAAAAACAGAACACGAACCACAGCGAGATCTCGACCGAACACGTTGGACATTGGCTACCTCTTCCTGAGAGTTGGCTTCACGCCGGGTTGGTTGAACGCGGCGTGATCCCGGCGATTCTATAACGGCGCGCATCAGGATCCGCCACCAAATCCGATCTCTGACTCGATTTCAGCTCAAACCGGAGATCTCAGAACCCGGAAATTTACCCAATATCACGCACATCGTGGACACACGGGTGTTTCCGATGTATCGTTCAGTATCACGAAAATGTTCTGTAATATTACATTTTCTCGATTGAGCCAGGCTTTGCCTGGCCGTCATCAAGGAGGCTCAAATGAAAGCGAAATCGCTCCCGCTCGTGGTCCCGTGGATCGTTCTCCTACTCTGTCTTGTGGGTCAGCCGGCTGCGACCTTCGAGCTCGAGGCATGGGGATATGACGGCTCCTTCCAGCTATCGACGAACCTGCCCCCCGGGAGCGATTTCGTCTCCATCGCCGCCGGCGAGGAGCACGGTGTCGCCCTCACGTCCGACGGCACTGTCGTCGCATGGGGGAACGATGCGAGTGGACAGAACGCCCCTCCGGCATCACTGGGAACATGCATCGCCATCGGTGCAGGTGGTGATACCGGTTACGCCATCGAGACCGCTGGGACGATCGTCGCATGGGGCTCCGACTACCTCGGCACGGTCAGCCTGGTTCCAGCGGGAACCTATACCGCAGTTGACGGCGGCGAGTTTTTTGCCGTCGCTCTGGCGACCAACGGTTCCATCGCCGCCTGGGGCAGCGACAGCTCTTCCCAGGTCACCAACGTGCCGTCGGGAACGGACTTCGTGCAGGTCGTCGCGGGAGACAGTCATGCCGTTGCGCTCCGCTCCGACGGCTCGCTGGCCAGCTGGGGAAGTTACAACGGAACCAGCGGTCAGCCGACCTCCGGCGTCTTTACGCAGGTCTCGGCCGGCCACAACTACAGCTTGGCCCTGAAAAGCGACGGATCCATCGTCCACTGGGGCGACGACCCATGGGGATATGGCGTCGATGAGGTTCCCGCCGGCAACGATTTCGTCGAGATTTCGGCAGGTTATGTCCACGGGCTCGCCCGCAAGACCGACGGTTCGGTCGTCGGATGGGGCGCCGGCGAAGACGCCTCCGGTCACCCCCACTGGGGACAGGCAATGCCACCAGCAAGGAATGACTTCCAGACGATCTCCGGAGGCCTCTACTGGAGCCTTTCGATGGTGGGAACCAACGAGAACATATTCGCAGACGGATTCGAATCGGGTGACACTCTTTATTGGACCGAGACCTCGCCCTGATCGGAAACCCCGTGGAAGAACCGTTCGCCGGCGGAACACCGCCGGCCTCAGGCGCCACCGACTACGATCCGGGTCCAACCGGCGCCATCGTATCGGTTTTTCTTTTCCCATAAAAAAAGCCCCTCCGCGAGGAGGGGCTTGGTGTTATTTCGGCTTGGTTTACCAGCCGCTGCCGCCGCCGTAGCCGCCGCCACCGCCGCCACCGCGGTTGCGCTCTTTGGCCTGGGCCACGTCAACACGGATGGTACGGCCATCGAGATCGGTGCCGTTGAGGGCCGCGACGGCTTTGTCGGCCGCATCGTCATCCTCGAAGGTCACAAAACCGAAGCCGCGCGAGCGGCCGGTGTCCCGATCGCTGATCACGACCGCTTCGCTGATCTCGCCATGGACGCTGAAAGCGTTCCGCAGCGCATCATCATTCGTTCCCCAGCTCAAACTTCCAACAAACAGTTTCTTCGACATATCTTTTCCATCTCCGTGAGCGCTGCCGTTCTATGGCGCGCTCGTCTCGCAAATCGTGGTGGACCGTGCGTCCGCCTATACAGAAGCCGGCCCCGTTGGCCGGCGACAAGGCAAACACCTTAGCACATATCCTCTTTTAATTGAGATATTTTTATTTCCACCCACCTAATCAGGGGCGCTTGATCTAGTCGTCGGCGCCAACCGGTGCGAAATTGGCGTGCACCAACAACCACTTTCCCCCCTGTTTCGCGTACACGCGGGTCGACTTCGCCAGGTTGGTCGAGGTTTTGTCATCCGCGTCCTTACGGACACACAACTGAAGCGACGCATGAGAATCCTCCATTCGGTTGGCGAAGCGTTTCTCGGTTTACGCGGCGTCCGCCACGCTTCGCGTGCTGACAAATGCCCTTTGAACGGGTCCGACTTTTGGTTATTGTTTTCTTGGTTAGATCAACCCGGATTCGAGTACATTCATTCCGGCGGCGGTCGTCATCGACGATCCTGGATAGTGCTCGAATTCGCGGGAGAGACCGTGCAGAGGCAACGGCACCATCCTCGAGAACCGCGACATTCTAAAGTATGCCAACGGCCACGCCACACGGACCGCAATGTCGCAGCAGGGGGAGGCTGGAAGATGACGCTCCAGGAACAAATCAAAAAGGACTTGATGGATGCGATCAGGGCGCAGGATGTCGACCGGAGGGAAACCCTTCGCGTCGTGCTCGGCGAGTTCGACCGGCAGGACCAGAAGGAACTGACCGATGAAGACGTCGTCGGCGTCCTGAGAAGACTGGTGAAATCCGAACGGGAGACCCTCGAACTGAAGGGAGAGGCCGAGTCGGGCTTCCTTCGGGTCATCGAGGCCTATCTGCCAAAGCTGGCGACGGACGAGGAAATCGCCGCCTACATTCAGCAGAACATCGATTTTTCGGAGTTCAAGAACAAAATGCAGGCCATGGCGCCGATCATGAAGCACTTCGGCGCCACCGCTGATGGCAACGCCGTCAAACGAGTTCTCCAATCCATGTGAACCCACGCCGGAGAACCGACAACGTTCACCACCGAGGTCCGAGTCGTCGTGAGCACGCAGGCCGTGTACATCGGTTTTGTGTCACGATCCCGATCCTTCGCGAATCGCCATTCACACCATGCAGCGGGACAGTATATTTAAGGAGACGACACGGTCTCCGTTGTTCTGGATCCGGTCGCCGATGGCCGCCGAGGCTACATTTTCCAGATCATCGTCAAGCTGCGCTGGACCTTCAGGTGGTGATCGTCGAGAGCTGACACCGCTCTTGTCGATGAAACAACACAAACTCGGCTTGCGGCCTCTTGATCCCGACATCGCTTACTCATCGGGAGGACGGTCATGAGTCCATCAGTGAGATGCCCCATTGCCTGGACGGTTCTCATCGTGGCTTTGCTCACCACGGAGGCGAGGTGTAGCCAACCCTGCGACCAGTGGCAGCTGGTGAATCCCCTGCCGGCGACCTCGGATTTTCTCGGAGCAACCCACGGCAACGGGCGGTTCATCCTTGTCGGCCGCGAGGGGACGATTGTCTCCAGCCCGGACGAGGCGAGCTGGCGGCTGAGCGACCCGGTAACCACGCGAGATCTCTACTCCGTCGCGTGGACCGGCGACCGTTTTGTGGCGGTCGGCGCCCGGGGTGCAACGGTCACCAGCGAGGACGGTCACTCCTGGACCCTCGTCGACACACCGGCTGCGCCCACGCTGCGCGACCTCGCCATGGGCCCGCGGTTGGTGGCGGTGGGCTCACAGGGCGCCATTCTCAGCAGCCCTGACGGACTGACCTGGACGGCCCGGGATTCCGGCGTCACCACCGAGCTCCGCGATGTCACGTGGACCGGCACCGAGTTCCTCGCGGTGGGTGACGAAATCGAGGTCCTGGCGAGCCCCGACGGAATCTCCTGGTCGATGCGCGAGACCGACAACGGCGGCCCCTTCACCTGCATCGCCAGCAACGGTTCGACCACGGTGGCGGTGGCGGAGGACGCCACCAGCCGAATCACAACCGACGGTCGGACATGGATCCGCGGCCGGGCCACCCACCGGCTGTCCCGGATCGTCTGGGCGGGCGATCGGTTCATCGCAGTCGGCCGAGGAGACCGCTATGCGCTCCGATACAGCTTTGACGGACTGGAGTGGCACTGGGGCCAGAGCCATTCGGTCGGCCTCCATCTGTCGACCCTCGCGACGGACGGGCAGATCAGCGTCGCCGGCGGTGTGGGTGGTTCCATCGCGGTGACTCGTGACGGCGGCGAGCATGTCAAACCCACCAACACCATGATCGCGTTGGATCTGTTTGGCGTGGCCTCGGCCGGAAATGGTTTGGTGGTCTCGGCCGGCACTCCCATGGCGGAGAGAGGATCCCTCCTGGCGAGCAACGACGGCCTGAACTGGGAGATCGTCTACAACGCGGACCTCGAGTCTCTCAACGACGTGGCAGCCGGTGCTTCGTTCTACGTCGCGGTGGGAGTCATCAACGAGCTTTGGAGCGGCGGCGGCATGATGCTGCGAAGTCCCGATGGTCGCTTCTGGACAGGTGCGGTCGGTCCGGTGACCGGCCAGGGGGACTGGCCCTGGGAGTGGCATTCGATCTCATGGGACGGCGGCCGGTTCGTAGCCTCGGGCAGCGGAGGGGCGGTGGCCGTCAGTCCCGACGCCTCGAGGTGGCATCTGATCGGCGGTATGGAGATCACCGACCACACCCTCTTCGGGGTGACATCCGATGGCCAGAGCCTGGTGGCGGTCGGTTCCACCGGGGCCATCGCTGTGAGCCACGACGGACAGACTCTGACCATGGCCCACCCGGGATATGAGGACAATCATCTCTTTGACGTTGCGTGGGGCAACGGCATCTTCGCGGCTGTGGGCTCAGAGGGCACGATTCTGACCAGCACCACCGGCGACCAATGGCAGGAGCAGCATTCGGGAACGACGGTGGATCTCCGGGGCGTCCGCTTCACCAGCGACCGATTCGTGGTGGTCGGCGACGAGGGAAAAGTGCTCACCAGCGCCGATGGGGTGCTCTGGCAACCAGCGGGCCGGGCCGGCGCCGGCGACCTCCTCGATGTCATCGAGTTCTCATCCGAACTCATTGCCGTCGGACGGCACGGCTTCGTCATGCGCTCCGCATGCGCAGATCCCGACCAGCCGCCGACGTCCCGCTTCGCGTGGCGACCGGCTCTGCCCGAGGCAGGGACACCGGTGCACTTTGTCGATCTGTCGCCCGGTGACCCCATCGCATGGCAATGGGATTTCGGCGATGGAGGAACAACCTTCGAACCGAACCCCACCCACGTCTTCGACGCATCCGGTGACTGGCCCGTCTCGTTGACGGCGGCGAACGAACACGGCTCGGCGACGGCCTCAAGCCCGGTCACGGTACGCCCGTTCTGCGGCGCTCCACCGGCCGCCGAACTCACCGCTCCGCCAACCGTTCAGAGCGGCGAACCCTACGAGCTCTCGTGGAATGAAACCCTCTTGCCAGGCCAACACGGCCTGTACGTGGTCTATGAATCGAATGCACCGGATTTCCAGGAGCAGTCCGGGAGTTACGATGGGAACGACACCTCTGCGGTGCTGACCCGCCGGTGGTCCGAGGGCGGCAGCTTCTTTCACAGGATGACGGCCACCAAGCACTGCCCGGACGGCCACTACCGATCTCCCGTGTCGAACACCGTCAGGGTCGACATCGAACCGGATGTCACCGATCTGGGTGACCATGTAAAGGTCATCGCCGCCGCGGCGCACGGGCCTGGACTGAAGAACACATCCTGGGTCTCGGACATCGTGATCCACAACCCGGACCGGCACGCCGCCCCGGCCTATCTCTACCTCCTGCCCCGCGACGGTGACAACCCACCCGCGGCCAGCGCCAGGCACTGGATTCAGGCCGGGCAGTCGCTGGCGCTCGACGATGCCGTCGCGGGCCTCCTCGATCCCGGAGCCGGCGCCCTGCTGGTGGCCTCGGACCGGCCGTTGATGGTCGGCTCGAGGACCTTCAACAATCAGCCCGGCGGCAGCTACGGACAGTTCATCAAAGGGGTGTCCATCGCATCGCCCGACGGCGTTATCGACGAGGGCCGGTTGATCCAGCTCACCCGGAACGACCGCTATCGGACAAACCTCGCGCTGGCGAACCCCCGCCCCGACGATGCGACGGTGACGGTGGACATCCACGACACCGACGGCGACCTGCTCAGATCGAAATCCTACGCCTTGCCGGGCCTTTCTTCGGTCCTCGACACCGGCTTTCTCCGCGACATCGGGCCCGACGACCTGGAGGACGCCTACGCCGTGCTGTCGTCGGACAATTCTGAGGCTCCATGGGTGGCCCTCGCATCCGTCGTCGACAATGAGAGCGGCGATCCCATAGCCCTGCCGACGCTGCACAAGGAGCCTCGGCACCGTATCGTGCTCTTCGAGGATCAGCCGCTGATTCGCGATCACCGTTGGACCGACCTCCTTTTCGCGGAGGGCATCTACCTTGCTGCGACCTATGGAGCTCTCGCCTGGAGTCCGGACGGCCTCGTCTGGCACGAATCCATGACCTTCGAGCACGACACCGATTTCAAATCCCTGGCGTGGAACGGCAGTCAGATCCTTGCCGTCAGTGATTCCGGGGTCTACTCCAGCGATGACGGGATTGCCTGGACGGCTGCACCGGTCAACGGCGACGGATACCACTCGATCGCCTGGGACGGGACGCGTTGGGTCGGTCTCAGCCGGGTCGGCAGCACCGGGGGCACCGACTGGACCGAGGTCGGCTTCAGCGATGACGGGCTGACATGGGACCGGGGGCGGATCGACGGCATCAAGGTCGGCGGCATCGTCTGGGCCGACGACCGGTTCGTGGCGCAGGCTCCCAACAGCATCGCCACAAGCCTTGACGGCCTCAACTGGCAGATCATCAAAACCTTCGACGCGTATATCGGCGACCTCGCATGGAGCGGCCGGCAGCTCATCGCCCTTGGAAGGGACGAGATCTTCACCAGCACCGACTTCGAGGACTTCATCGGCCACCCGAATACCCATGAGGACAAGCGCGTCGTCTGGGCCGGGGACCACTGGGTCGTGTCGGTCTCAACGTCGGCTCACGGCGAGGAGGACGCCTTTCTGCTCAGCGACGATGGGGTCAACTGGACGAGCGTTGCCAATCCCGGACCCTGGCTCCACCCAACCTACGGAATCACCTGGGACGGCAACGCCGTGCTGACGGTGGACTTCCGCCGCCGGTTGACCTGGCTCGTCAGCGACGGTCCCGAAGCCACCATTCTCGCCGTCGCTCACCTCAACGGTCATGGCGGGTCGCAGTGGCGCAGCGATGTGGAACTCCACAACCCCGGATCCGAACCGCTGGTCTGCAGCCTCGAGCTGATCGAACGGGACACACCGGGCCTCGATCCCGTTCCGATCGAGACGACCATCGGCGCCGCCTCCTCGCTGCGGCTTGAGGATGTTCTGGCCACCCACTTCGGTTTCGCGGGCGCGGGTGTGCTCAAGGTTCGATCCGCCGACGGTGCCGCCATAATTTCGAGTCGGACCTACGCCGACGACCCAACGGGAACCTACGGCCAGTTTGTGCCCGCGCTGCAGGCGACGGACGCGATCCACCATTTTGAAAGCGGCCGGCTCATCCAACTCCGGCACTCACCCGGTCTCGGCGCAGGTTTCCGGACCAACATCGGGCTGGTCAGCCGATGTTCCGGGGAGATGGGGGTGCAGGTGGATCTGCATCTCGGATCGGGTGAGCTGCTCGGCACCGAAACCGCCACCGTGCCCCCACGCGGCGCTGTCCAGCTCAACCGGGTCTTCGAGCAGTGGACCGACGATGTCGTGGCGGACGGTTTCGCCGTCCTGACATCGACGACCCCGACATGCGCCTTCCATGCCTATGCGTCGGTGATCGACAACCGCACCCACGACCCTATCCTGGTGCGCGCCAGACCGTGGCCCCTGACGCCATGACCACCGCCGTCAAACGAGTCCTTCAGTCGATGTGAATCCGAATCGGACGCGGCGCCGGCCCGACACCAGCTCGGCGGCCGGCGCACTACGCCTTCATGGGGGGGCCCAACCTGTCCTCGCGAGCGGTTTGAGCCTCGGCCTGTGCGGTGCTGATGATTCGCGCTGCCCGTTCACCGGGGCGGTCCAGTTCTCCGGAACATCCGGGGAAGGCCCACTCCAAAAGACAGAGGGTGTTGAACAGACCTCCATCGAGAGCTTCGGCCACACCCGGAGGGAATCCCTGATAGTCGTTCGCCAGCAGATTGTCGAGATTTCGACAGTTGATCAGGGAGTTCGCGCTGTTGAGACCACGGAGCGCTGCGGTCGCCGGTATCCCGGGTACCCCTTCGGTCCGGGAAACCGCCCCGGAAAAACCCAGAGTCTGGAAATAAAGCGCCCGTCCGAAACCGTGCGCCGCGAGCCGTCGATGTTCGATTGAAAACGAATCGAGAAAGCAGTGACTCTCCGGTGCGGCGACCAGGCGGTGGCGCAGTAACCCGACCAGACCAAGCCCACGGACAACCCCTCCGAAAACCCCGCTCTCGGCGATGGCCAGCATGAGACCTGTGGTTTCGTAGCAGAACATCACAAACCTCGGATCGGCGGTCGCTCCGAAGCGATCGTGAAGCCGTCGCGGGTTGAACCCTTCCCGCAGGACGATCGCCATGGCAAGACCGCAATGCGCCGGAGGACCTGCCGCGAGCGGCATAGAAGATCGACGAAGCGAGAGCTCCGGATCGTCGCGGCTCTCAAAAAACCTGAACACCAAACCCTCGATCTTCCAGAGATTGAGGACCTTTCGACGCAACGACTTGGACGCGTGTGCAGTCTCTGTCAATCGACGAACCTCGTCATCGAGTTGATCGAGCGTCGCCGGACCGGAGCGTCCGAGCCGCACCACCGTTGACAAAGTGACGCACTTCCGCATCGTCGCGAGCCACATTGGGATCGAATCGGAAGCACCGAAGGGCGTGTCGAGTTTGGCGCGCGCGGTCCGGGGGTCGAGGTTCATTGTCTGCTCTTCGCGACCCTAACACACACCTCGACGCGCTCTCATGGATGATCTCAAGGCGGCCTTGAAACCGGGAAGCATCATCATCGGTTCCAGGTCCGGAGTTCCGAAGTTTCGACCCCATAACTACGGAACTGCGGACCCGGCACGCATGCAGGCCGGTGGGACGCCGGCCCTACAACGGATCTCAGCCATTTGTAGTGCTGGCGTCCCGCCGGCACCGAGACCGCGAACCATCAAAACACCGGGGAGGTTTGCAGGAGGCTGAAATCACCACAACTGAACCAGGGACCTGGCGCGGATGGTGGTCTGGTGCCGGAGGCGGGTTTCGATCATCCGCAGGCTACCGCACCGTCGAGGGCGACGCCGATGTCGATGAGGTCTACAACTTCGCCTGGTTCAACTACGCGGTCGTGTCGGGTGTTGTCAGATTCTGATTTCAGAGTCCCCGTCCTAGCCCGGACTATTCATGAGCTGTCGGCTGCGGATGACGATGCATCCGCGCCAGGCGTGCTTTCTCGCCTTGGGGTGCTCAACGTACTGATAAGTACGCCTCCGCGCCCCAAGGCGAGAAAACCCACTTGGCATCGGCGCCTCGTCACCCTCGCGGCGAAACCTCATGAATAGTCCGGGCTAGTCCGCGGACCTCGTACCGAAGCCGAAGTATCGATGCAAAAATGGGGACCCGCCGGCGACTCTGATGGCGATAGCGGTACACCTGGTGGACTCGATGTGGTTGGATGCGAGGCAGCGCAATTTGCTGCCGGTGTTGGACGTGGCTAACCGCCGAAGATTTCGATGAGCCGCTGGCTGCGATGGGCGAAGATCCGTTCGATGTCGCGGCGAACTCCGAACCGGACCGCAAGGGCGCCGCCCCAGACCGCGTAGTCGACGTGGTCGATGACCCTGGTGCCGCCATTTTCGTCGACAAACCGGTGTTCGTGGTGCCACAGACGGTATGGCCCACGGAGCTGACGGTCGACAAAGCGGTGGGGAGGCTCCCAGGCGGCGATCTCGGACCGCCACCGCAGCGGAATGCCACGCCAGGCGAGCCGATAGTCGATGGTCGTGCCGACCGCCATGGGGATCGGGTCCGGGGTGAGAACATCGAAGCTGAGCCAACTCGGCGTCAACTCCTCGAGATTCCTCGCATCCGCGAAAAAGGGAAACACCTCGGCGACGGGTCGGGGGAGCCACTGCTCGCTCGAGAATTTGAATGTCTTCATTCGCCGGTCCCCTGCTCCGCGAGCGCGACCACCTTGGAGACCATCCCCGAAAACATGATCCGGTGGATGGGGTAGAGCAGGTTCCAGTAGAGCTGGCCGCCGAGCCCGATGGGTTCGAAGAGGGCGGTCTGGACCAACCGGGTGCCGCTGCCTTCCGGAATCGCCTCGAATTGAAGCCAGGCCCGTCCCGGCACCTTCATCTCGGCCCGGAGGCGGAGGAGGTTTGGCGGGTCGACCTGTTCGACCCGCCAGAAATCGAGGGCGTCGCCCTGTTCGAGTTCGCTGGGATGGCGGCGGCCGCGCCGGAGCCCGGGGCCGCCGACGAGCCGGTCGAACGACCCGCGCAGGCTCCACGCCCAATTCCAGAAGAGCCAACCGCGGTCGCCGCCGAGAGACGAGAACGCGCGGTAGGTCGACTCCTGATCGGCGGAGGTGAGACGGCTGCGGGTCTCGCGGATGAGCCCCTGGCTCTGGCTGAGTTCAAAGGCCGGCGCGTCGCCGAGAGCGCTGCTCCAGCGGGTCGAAACCGCGTTGGCCTCGGTGTTGCGGAGCGCGCGCTCGACCGCCTGGCGATAGGGCAGCGGCGAAACCTCGGGGAACTCCACCCGCGCACGCGAACCGTCCGCCACCACCGGATGCACCACCCCTTCGATGAGCGGCACCGCCAGCCGATTGGGGATCGGTGTCACCAGACCGACCCACAGCGCGGCGAGTTTCGGCGCCAACACCGGCACCGGCACGATGACACGTTTGAGACCGCGGACCTCGGCGAACACCTGCATCATGGCTTTGAAGCTCATGGGTTCGGTACCGACGTTGAAGACGCCGGTCGTCTCGCGCTCAAGGGCGAGCAGCAGGTACTCGAGGATGTCGCGGACAGCGATGGGTTGAACATCGTTGAGGATCCACTTGGGCGCCACCATGGCGGGGAGCCGCTCGGTGAGATAGCGAACCATCTCAAACGATGCCGAACCCGAACCGATCACCGGCCCGGCGCGGAACTCAGCGGTGGGGAGTCCTTCGCGGAGGATCCGTCCGACCTCGGCGCGGCTGGCGAGATGGTCCGACACCTGATCGCCTTCGGGGAGCAGCCCGCCGAGATAGATCACCCGGCGAAGATGGCCCGCGGCGGCGACAAAGCTGTGTGCCGCCTCGCGGTCTCTGTGGACGAAGCCCCGCCCGCTGTCCATGAGGTGAATCAGGTAGTAGGCGGCGTCGATTCCGGCGAGAACGGGGCCCAGGGTCGCCGGGTCCTCGATATCGCCCCGGACGATCTCGACGCGATCGGACCACTCCCGGCCGGCGATGCGAGCCGGGTCGCGGACCATGACACGAACGTCGTGGCCGCGATCGAGAAGGCGGGGAACGAGTCGCCCGCCGATATAGCCTGTTGCGCCAGTGACAAGGACCTTCATCTTCAACCTCCGCCGGGGGTGTACCGGGCAATATACTCTCGCACCGGGACCTTGCGCGCGGTGTTGGCGCTCGTCATGTATCTGACCTTGCCGAAAACCGGCCTTTCGGGGCCCCACGGCCGGTCGTGGCGGCCGAGGACCCAGAAGATCCCGCTCACCGAATTGGGATCGCGACCATCGAGGGCATAGCGGTTGTTGAGTTCGAGCATGATCCGGAGCGCCTGCCGCGGGTGCTCGGTCCACTCGAGGATCTTCTTGCCCCAGAGCATCCGCAGATAGTTGTGGATGATTCCTTCTTTAAGGAGCTGCGTCTGGGCTGCGTTCCACAGCGGGTCGTGGGTTGCCGCAGCGGCGAATTCGTCGAGGTCGTAAAGGTGATCGCGGGTGTCGGTCTCGTGGATGGTCAGGGTTGCCTGCGCCCAATCGGGCAGCGAAGTCCACCGTTCGTGGTCCGGCCGGTGGTGACAGAACTGGTAACCGAGCTCGCGCCAAGTGACGAGTTGGTCGAGAAAAGCCTCAGCGGATTCGCCGATGCCCCACCAGCCGGCGCGGCGGCCGTTGGGCGGCGGCGCGACATCCTCGGGGGACCAGCGTTCACGCCGCATGACCTCGAGAAAGACCTCGTGCGCAGAGATATGACCGAAGTGCAGATAGGGGGACAAGCCGCTGCTCCGGCCGTCGTCGGGTCGATTCCGTTTGTCGCTGTACTCAGCCAGAGCCTCGTCAAGGAAGCGACGCATGACCCGCCGGCCGGCGACCGCGCCGCCTCGAGTCGCGGTAACTCCGACGGCGTGATCGATGGGGAGCCGGGCAAGCAGCGTCTCGGCTTCGGTCGGTCGAAGTCGAGGAACCATCCGCCACCGGTCGAGAATCGAACCGGGAACCTCCGGCGCAGCCGGGAGGGATTCGGCAAGCGGGTCCTCGAGGGGAAACCCGTCGAGGTGGTCGGCGAGGTTCTTCTGGATCCACCGACGAAAAGCGTAGGCGGTCGGGAAGGCCTGACCGGTCGCCGCGAGCGGGATCAGGCCGTTGGAGTCGACCGACTCCATCAGCACCGGCACCCGTCGCGCGGCCGAGGCGACCATCCGCGGAAGAAAAAAGGCCGGGTAGTGATCGGTGACGACCACCGCCGCGTTGGCTGCGAGACTCTCAAGCAGACCGCTGCCGGCGCCGGGTTCGGGCTCGACGTAGGGCAGGTACGTCACGCCGCGGGGCAGAAAATCGGCTGCGTTGTCAGCCATCCCGTCGAGCAGGAAGCCGTGCAGCCGCTCGCTGGCCCAGGGATAGCCGACCCGAACCGCTTCGAGGATCAGCAGCGGTCGGCCGAGCTCTCTCGCCCAATCGGCCGCCCGCTGGAGTCCGAAATTGAATCGACTCCGACGCGAGGCGATCATCCAGTACAAAACGTAGGAAGCCGATGGCTCAACCGGACGCTCATTGGACTTATGGATCCGCAGGGGAGGGACAGCCGTCTTCACGGCCCGGTGAACCAAATTTTTTCAAGGAATATTTCGATTTTTTCTAGACGTTTGCCAGGTGCATTGGTAATTTCGGTTCGGATCTTTGTCATGCTGCAACCGAGCCTACCTTGCCGACACAGTAGACGAAAACGACGTCCAGGAGGTTTGGAATGAAGCCCAAAACGACATTCGAGGTCGGATCCGACAATCCCGCGTTGATTCTCTTCTGGCCGGATGCTGATGGCGGTCTGTGGGATTCTGAGGTCTCCGCACTCGTCGAGCTTCTCGAAGAGGATCTCGGTGTCTTTGTCACCTGTGTGGGATCGGGGCGCGGCGCGTTGCGAATCAGCGACGCTGCAGCTGCCGCTCGTTTCATGGGTTGCGAATCGCTGGTTGTCATCTCGCTCGAAGGCGACCCGCCGAGGCGCGAGGAGATCGAGGGCGCATCCGAAGGCATCCGGTTGGATGCCGGGTCGATCGGGGCGGAATGGACCGCCTCCGCGGTCGCCCGGGAGTACCGCCAAGCGTGCCACAGCGAACCGCGGGCCGCGTGATCTCGCCTCGGTCGCAGACGGTGCAGGATCGAGCGCAGGGGTCGTGAGAATGGGGAGGAACGACGTGAACAAACCGAGCAGGCGAGATTCGAAAACAGGCGCAGACGAGGATCCCCAGTTGTGGCCCATGGGCGCGGTCACCCGCAGAACCGGAATTGGAGAGCACACGCTACGAGCATGGGAACGAAAATTCGGTTTCCCGTCCCCCATCCGTCTCGAGTCCGGGCATCGCCGATACCCGGTCGAACAGGTGCAGCGGCTAATGTTGATCAACACGGCGCTTAACGCCGGTTATCGGGCGGGAGATGTCGTTCCACTGGAAAAGATCGATCTCGAGGCGCTTCTGCGCTCCTGCGGCGCCCTCGATTCAGGCGTGCCCTCGGGCATCACACCCGAGATCATCGAAACCACACTCGCGACAAGTCGGCGATTCGACCGTGACGCCCTCGCGGCCGCACTCACCCGCGACTCCTCGTTGCTCGGCGTCGGACCATTCCTTCGAGAGAGGGTCGAGCCCCTCCTCCGGGAGGTTGGAGAATCCTGGGCGCGAGGCGAACTCGAGATTCGCCACGAGCACTTCTTTTCCGAGGTGCTCGAGGACCACCTTCGTGCGCTGCGAACGCCCCTCGAAGCGTCGGGTTCGGGTCGCCCGGTGGTGCTCGCCACCCTGCCCGACGAACTCCACGGCCTCGGTTTGCAAATCGTCGGATTGGCGGTGGCCGCGGCGGGTCGGAAAGTGCGGGTCCTTGGTCCACACCTCCCCGTCGAGGAGATCATCCAGGCTGCGGATGTTCTCGACGCGGCTGCCGTCGGGCTCTCGGTCAGCATCTTCGGCGCGAGTCCCCAAACCACCGCGGACATCGCTTCGCTTCGCATGGGGATGCGCAGCGAAACCCGCCTTTGGATCGGAGGCGCGGGAGCCGCTCACCTCAAAGACCTCCCCGATCGCGTCGACGTCCTCTCTTCGCTCGACGATCTCGAGAGCGCGCTTCAGACGATCTGACCTGCCGAGAATCAGGTCACAACCGGTGGCCGCCGGCTGAGCCCCGAACTCGGAGCGGCACGAGCTTGCCCATTGAGGACGCACCGTCAGGCCGGAGCGGGTACGACAATCAGCACACAGATAATCCCACTCCCACCACACCAGACGGGTGATTCAGTCGGACCTGCGTGATCCGGAAAAAACGTGGAATCTATAAAAAATCTAGAAAAAATCAAAAACCACTTGACAAGGAGTTAGAAAGAACCTAGATTAAAGCCCAGGGAGGACGCATGAACGACACACTCACCACCACCGCATGGGATTTCGGCTCCGCTCAACTGCCCTATCGCGACCAACTCTTCAAGACCGCCCTTCGCATGACCCGATCGGTTGAGGAGAGTGAGGACCTGCTGCAGGAAACCTATCTCAAGGCCTACCGCCACTACCACCAGTTCACCGAGGGCACCAACCTCAAAGCGTGGCTGTTTCGAATCCTCAAGAACAGCTTCATCAACGGCTACCGGCGCAATCGGAATCGGCCCCAGATGCTGGACTTCGATGAACTTCGCGACTCCGGCGACGATTTCGAGGCCGGCGTACCGACGACTCACGATCCCGAGATCGAGTATCTCGGTCAGGAACTCGACCACGAAATCCGAGAGGCCCTCATGGCGCTGCCACACCACTACCGGATGGCCGTGCTCATGGTCGATCTCCAGGGCCTGAGCTACCAGGAGGTCGCCGACGCGCTCGCCGTGCCCATCGGCACCATCATGTCCCGGCTCTATCGCGGCAGGAAGAAGATCGAACGGTCGCTCCTGAACTATGGCCGACGCACCAATTATGTTTCTGGGATCCCTCGTCGGCAGCGTGATGCTGACTGTCATTCTAACTAGAAAATAACTAGACAAACTAAGCAAATGAACACCAAATTTTATAATCACCTTCGAAAACGATAACGAATCTAGAGAAAACTTGGAATAGTGTCGCAACCATCGGAGTTATCCGATCGAATCAAACGGGAGGCTCGGATCGAGCCACCGACAGGAGGAAACGAAATGAAACGCTTTGTTGGAATGTGTCTCGCCGGTCTCGCAACCATGGTCTTTTCCGCCCCGGTCGACGCGGCTGCGCCGCTGAATGCCGTGGCACTCTCCGATGCGCCCGAAGGCAATTCGGGCAGCGCTCGGGTGCGTGTGCTGCACGCCTCTCCCGACGCGCCTGCTGTCGATGTCTGGGTCAATGGCAGCAAGGTCTTTTCGGAAATCGAGTTTGAGGAAAGCACGAATTTCGCCGAGGTCCCAGCCGGAACCTACAACGTCCAGGTCGTTCCCGCCGGGCTGACGGAGCCCGTCGTGATCGAGGCTGATCTCGACCTCATGGCCGGAATCGACTACGTGGTCGCGGCGACCGATGTTCTTGCCGAGATCACTCCGGTGATCCTGACGGCCGACGGTTCGACGCCCGATGCGGGCAATGGATGGGTGCGTTTTCTGCATGCGTCGCCCGATGCGCCCGCGGTTGACATCGCTCTCGCCGATGGCGGTGCGGTTCTCTTCGAAAACATCGCGTTCCAGGAGAGCGGCGCCTACCTTCCGGTTCCCGCCGGCTCCTATGACCTTGAGGCCCGACTCGCCGGGACGAACACCGTTGTTCTCGGGTTGCGGGTCGTGGTTGCGGACGGCAGCGTCGCGACCGCCGTCGCCACCGGTCTGGCAGCCGACATCGGTGTGCTTGAGAACTTCTACTTCATTCCGGCCGCCGCGCGTGCCGAAGGCGTCGGTGACTCGTTCTTCGTGACCGACGTCGATGTCAACAACGGCGGCATCGCAACCGCCACCTACCAGGTGCTCTGGCTGCCGCGCGACACCGATAACTCGAGCCCCTCAGCGAGCGCCATGGTCAACGTGGCGTCCGGTCGCACCGAGCGCTGGGAAGATGTCCTCGGCGCCGTCTTCAACGTCAAGGACGGCGACACCGCACTCGGCGCCCTCGCCTTTATCTCAGATCGCAAGGATCTCAGGTTCTTCTCCCGCACTTTCAACCAGAGTGATGCCGGTACTTTCGGCCAGGCTATCCCGGGGATCGCGAGTGCCGACCTCATCCCCGCCGGCGAGATGAAGCGGATCCTCTTCTTCACCGAGAACAGTGACTACCGCTCGAACATCGGTATTCTCAACGGCACCGGCTCGCCCATGACCATCAAGTGGCGCCGCTACACCGCCGACGGGATGATGGCCGACGAGTCCATGGCGGATCTCCCGGCCTGGGGCAATGTCCAGCTCAACCGCGTCTTCAGCGCCGAAGCACCGGTCGCGGGCGGCTACATCGATGTCTGGACCGAGACCGAAGGCGCCGCCTTCGCCGCCTATGGTTCGGTTCTCGACAACAGCACCTCGGATCCGACGACCGTTCTGCCCCAGTAGTGATCCGAACTGAAACATGAACTCTCAAGGGGGGCTTCGGCCCCCCTTTTTCTTGAGTGAATGCGAGGAACGAGACACGCCTCCGAGTTCGGCCAGACCGTCGCTCCCCTCTGATCGTGGTCCGGGCTACACCCGGTTGCGGAGCATGAGTTCACGCGGGTTCGGTTCGAGATAGAGCTGACCCATCATGTACTCGATCTGGTGTTTGAGAACATGGTGACGCAGCAGCGTGACCGGCACGACCAGGGGCACCATGCCCAACCGGTAGTCCTCGATGAGCTGCACCGCCTCCTTCTTCTCGAACGAGTCGAGCACCTCTTTGAGATACCCGAGCACGTGGTAGAGCACGTTGGTGTGGCGTTTGGCCGTGGCCTTGTGATTGAGCGTGTCGTGAAATTCGGTCTCGTACGAGCTGAAGAGCTCGATATCCGGTACGGTGCCCGCACCGGCGACGATCCGGCCAAGCCTGCGATACCCTGCTTCGTTGTGGGCGCTCAGGATCAGCTTGTGTGCTGTGTGGAACTCGACAAGACCCCTTCTCGTGAGACCTCGACGCACCATGCTGCTCCAACGGTGTCGGCAGAAGACGTGTTCGATGAAGCGCTCGCGGAGAACGGGGTCGTTGAGCCGGCCCTCTTCCTCCACCGGCAGGTTCGGCCAACGCTCCATCAGAACCCTGGCGAAGACACCAACGCCGCTCTTGGTCGGGGATCCGCCCTTGCCGAAGACCTTGACCCGTTCCATACCGCAGCTCGGTGAGGCACGCTTGAGGATGTATCCGTCGAGGTCGCCCGTCTTCAATTCATCGACCTTGGCCTCGGAGTAGGCCTCCATTCGCTCGGTGAGATCCTCCTCGGTGACGGGCTGGATGAGACGCGGCAGGGGCTGACCGTGCACGAGCCGAATCGACGGGCGCGGGATACCGAGACCAATGTCGATCTCGGGACAGACCGGGACCCATTCGAACCACTCGCCGAGCACGTCGATGAGAAATCGATCGCGCTTGTGGCCGCCGTCAAAACGGACCTTCTGTCCGAGAAGGCACGACGAGACGCCGAGGCGGATCGGTTCATCATCGTGCCACTGCCTCCACGTAGACTCAGTTTGCGACGTGCTTTTCATCTCAATATATTGTCATGAATCCGACTCTAAATCGAGCTTCCGCAGAGCCGAAAGTGTTAGCTGGCCTTCGATCATGATTATCAGATACCGACGGCGGGGTTTGACCGCGCCATCGGCTGCGGTAAACAGTCGTAGCCCTCCGATAAGTCGACGTGGCTCGTTACGGAGCGAACAATGAGTGGTTGGAGAGCAACCAGGGTCAGTTCGCGGCGGATTACCGGCGCCAGATCGCCGAGCTACCGTCCCAGACGCGCAAACGCCTGATGTGATTCGCAGCGCCAGGTCCGGAGTTCCGCAGTTATGACCTGAGCCTCATGCAAGATTCCAGAATCGGACACCAAGGTCTCCCGAGCCTCGTCACCATCAGGCCGGCGAGACCACGAACCATCAAAAAAGCGGGGGTTTTCTGAGAGGCTGACACCACACTACCGGGCAATGCACCAACGCTCAGTCCATCTGTTTCTCGTTGAGGCCATATTTCTTGTTGGTCTCGTCACAGATGGGCTGAATCACGTCCTTCATATCGTATTTGCCGCCCGAAATCATGTCCGAATAGGGAATCATCAGGCTTGGATCGGGCACCAGCGGCTCCTTGGAGGGCGGAGGCAGGGATCGACCGCGCCCCTTTCTTAGGCTCGGAATTTCGTACTCAGGGTTGACGCCACGGCAGATGAACAGTATATAATTGTAACGAGAAAGAATCTCAATCTAAAATTAGATACCGTGACCGTCAATGCCGCCCATGAGGTGGAGCCCACCGAGGGAATCAGCCCGCCGCATGTTGGCATCCCGACAATCGAGAGGAGTCTTGTATGAGTTTTGATGATCTTGCCGCCGGCCTCCGGGGCGAACTGGTGACCCGCGATGCTTCCAACTACGACGAGGTGCGAGCCATCTTCAACGCCATGATCGACAAAAAACCGGCGGCACTGGCTCGTTGTGTCGACGCCGCCGACGTCCAGACCTGCGTCAACTACGCCCGCGAAAACAGTGTCCCGTTGGCAATTCGGGGCGGCGGCCACAACGCGGGCGGCCTGGGACTGGTGGACGACGGACTCGTGATCGATCTCTCCCCCATGAAAGGAATTCACGTCAACGCCAAAAAGCAGACCATCCGCGTCGAGGGTGGGTGCGTGTGGGGCGATGTTGATCACGCCGGCCATCCCTACGGGCTGACGGTTCCTGCGGGGATCATCTCCACCACCGGCTGCGGTGGACTCACCCTCGGCGGTGGGTTGGGACACTTGTCGCGGAAATACGGGCTCACCATCGATAACTTACTCGAGGCGGATCTGGTGCTCGCCGACGGGTCCATGGCCGTGGCGAGCGAGAATGAAAACCCGGATCTCTTCTGGGCCATTCGCGGAGGAGGCGGCAACTTCGGAGTCGTCACCTCGTTCCTCTACCGCGCCGCGCCGGTCCACACCATCTTCGGTGGACCAACCCTGTGGTCGCTCGACCGCACCGAGGAGATCATGAAGTGGTATCGCGACTTCATCCTCGAGGCACCCGAAGAATTGACCGGGTTCTTTGCATTCCTGACCGTTCCGCCGGGGCCGCCTTTCCCCGAACACCTGCACCTCAAGAAAATGTGCGGGGTGGTGTGGTGTTACTCCGGAGATCTATCGAAAGCGGAGGATCTCTTCGCCCCGGTCCGTGACCTCGAACCGGATCTCTACGGCGTCGGGGAAATGCCGATGCCTGCCCTCAATGCGGCCTTCGACCCCGTCTACCCTCCGGGCCACCAGTGGTACTGGCGGGCCGACTTTTTCAAAGAGATCTCGGACGAGGCAATCGTCGAACACGCGAAGTGGGGCGCTACGATGCCCACCATGCAGAGCTCCATGCACCTCTATCCCATCGACGGCGCGGTTCACCGGGTCGGCGAGGACGACACGGCCTGGAGTTATCGTGAAGCCAACTGGGCCGGTGTCATCGTCGGCGTCGACCCGGATCCCGCGAAGAAGGATGAGCTTCGCGATTGGGCGGTTGGGTATTGGGACGCGATCCACCCCTTCTCTTCGGGCGGCGCCTATATCAATTTCATGATGGAGGAGGGAACTGAGCGGGTCCAGGCCAGCTACCGGGGCAACTACGACCGGTTGGCGAGGGTCAAAGCCAAATTCGATCCCGACAACCTGTTCAGGGTGAATCAGAACATCAAGCCGAAGGCGTGACCGAGCGCCCCGCGGCGGGCGCAGTCAACCTCAGCCTGGAATGCCAAGGGCTTCGCGTATCCGGCCGAACCTCGGATCTTCGCGCAGATGATCCATCGGAGGGAAACCGATGAAACCGGCGGCGGGATCGCCGTTGGCCACCGATTTTTCGAGCCATGCAAACGCCGAATCCAGGTCGCCGAGACCACTCGAGACCTGCATCAACATCAGCGGCTGAATATCCTGGTCCGGGTCTCCGGCCGTGAGCTCAGCGAGGATCTTCTCCGCCTCCGGCTTCCGCCCGGCGACGCCGTACGCCCATCCCAACCAGCTCAGGTAGTAGGTGCCTCTGCCGGAAAGGGTCACGGCCCTTTCAAAAACGGCGACTGCTTCATCAAAACGACCCACCGCGCCATAGGTCGAACCGAGCACCCACAGACTGTAGAGATAATCGGCGTCGATATTGATGGACTCTTCGAGTATCGGAAGCGCTTCTTCTCTTCGTCCCGCTTGGACGTGCGCCAGACCGAGAGCCGTGTTGGCATACGGCGACAGTGGATCGACCTCGTGTGCTCGGGTTGCCAGCGCGATCCCCTCATCGTGCCGGGACAATGTCGCGAGCGCCATGCCGTACCAGATATAGGCGAGGGCGTACGAGGGGTTGGCCTTCAGCGCAAGCTTGAATTCCTTTTCCGCCGTCTCCCAATCGAAGGCAAACCACGAGGCGACCATGCCGAGAGCAGCGTGGACCTCTGCGAGCCCGGGCCGCAAGGCGGCTGCCCGTTCCGCTGCTGCGCTCGCCCTGGCCCTGGCAATCGCCGGTTTCATCCCGTAAAACGCGAGACTGCAATAACTGATCGCCAACCCGGCGTGGGCTGACGCGTACGCAGGATCGACGGCAACAGCCTGCTCGAAGAAATCCGCGGCTTTCTGTAATGAGCCCCGTTCACGCTTGTACCAATTGTGGAGTCCCTTGAGGTAGAGATGGTAGGCCTCGACCGAAGCCGTCGGGCGACTGAGGTCTCCGCGGCCGTCAGCCCCGAGCTGGACCTGAAGGGCCTGGACGATGCTTTCAGAGATTTCGTCCTGGAGGGCGAAGATGTCTTCCATGGACCGGTCATATCGTTCGGACCAGATCTGGAAACCGTTGTCCACATCGACAAGCTGAACCGTGACCCGGACCCGATTGCCCGCCGTGCGAACCGAACCCTCGATCACCGATTTGACGTTCAGTGCGTTCCCCACCTCACGAATATCCAGGGCCTTGCCGGTGAATCGGAACGCCGAACTCCGAGCCGCAACCCGAAAACCTTCGATCGTTCCAAGGGCATTGATGACCTCTTCGGCCATCCCCTCACAGAAATACTCCTGTTCAGGATCCGGGCTCATATTGGTAAAGGGAAGAACGGCGACGGAGCGAATTGGAGTCTCGACGGATGGCTCGGCTGAAATTCCGTTGAAAAACGAAACCCCGGAATCGTGGTCGTGAACACTTTCCAAAGCGAACAAAAGATCACTGGCGGTCTGGAATCGATCGTGCACTTCCTTCTCGAGACAGCGGCCGACAACCCGGTCTAGGGCCGGCGATATCGGGTATTGTGGGCTCGTACACGGTGGAGGGTCTTCGCGCAGAATAGCGCCGATTTCGTCCGCGGGACTCTCGCCCTCGAAGGGTCTTCTTCCCGAAAGCATCTCGTATAAAACCGCGCCGAGGGAAAAGAGATCGCTGCGCTGATCAACAGGGCGACCACGAGCCTGCTCGGGCGACATATAGCCGAGAGTCCCCATCACCGCACCAGGCTGAGAGTGGCCGAGGGTCGGCGCAGCCGTCTCCGAATCGTGCAAAAAAGACGCAGGTTGATTTTTGGCAAGTCCAAAATCGAGGATCTTGACCAAACCGCCAGTCGTCAAAAAGACGTTTTCAGGTTTGAGATCCCGATGCACTATGCCTCGGTCATGGGCAGCTACCAGCCCGCGGACGATCTCTCGAGCAATTGTCAGGGCCTTCGCGGGTTCCAGGTGCGCGCGCTCCATCCTCTCGCGGAGCGTTTCACCTTCCAATAACTCCATGACCGCAAAGGACACGCCATTCTCACAACCAAAGTCGTGGATGGCGAGGATGTTCGGGTGCGAGAGAGCTGCGACGCTTTGGGCCTCGCGTTCGAAGCGGGCAAGCGCCTCGGAATTGTCCGCCATGTATTCGCTGAGGACCTTGACTGCGACGTCCCGTTTAAGCCGGGTATCTCTGGCACGATACACCTCACCCATTCCGCCAGAGCCCAGGAGCTCGCGGATCGAATAGGGGCCGAGATCCGTACCTTTTTTGAGTTTCATGTCACCATGCCGCTTCGAGAATCGATCTCATAGTACACGATCGAAGAACCAACTCCGAAGATTGGTGATCGCCTTGGAATATTCGACCAAAATCGGTCCTGAATCAAATCGTGCCAGGAATCACAACCTCACAACACTGACCCCGCAAACACATCCGCCAGCCGGCGCGACCGCACCGGTCCGAAGGCATGTCAGATGGCACTGTCACCAGCCCATACGCCAAAAGACCAGACCATGCGGTGTGCAACCAATCCATGCGCGCCGTGACCAGGTTGAGGCCCTCAAACGGCTTGCCAAGATCACCGTCCTACTGCTGGCCGCTACTCCTTGTTGTCGTCGATTGTGGCTGATTGGCTTCAATTGCACCGAGATTGCACCATGGAAAGGCCCAATCCAGGATCGTCAATTCAGCGACGGTCAACTTCACGTCGGGCGCCCAGTCGCGACGTCATCCCGGAATCCCGACCCGCCACCCGTGTGAACTTATTCGCAAGGCAACCGTTAGAGAAAGAGCGAGGGAAATATTGCGTCCCAGTTCTTGGAGGGTTGGACTCATGAATATTCGTCGTGCCGGCGCCGTGGTCGCGATGTTCCTGATGCTGGTTGCGGGTGCACTCAAGGCGCAGACCGACGAAGGACCGCTCACCGACAAAGAGAAGATCTGGGGCCTGATGCAGGTCTGGGCCGAAGCAAAATTCAACTTCCCATTCTTCGACCAGGTGCCGGACCTTGACTGGGACGCCAGCGCGCAGGCGTACATCCCAAGGGCCATCGCCGCGGAAGACACCGAAACCTATTTCGAAGTGCTGATGGAGTTTGCCGCGCAGTTGAAAGACGGCCACACCGCGGTCATCCCTCCGTGGAGGTTGGTCAGGCCTGGCTGGGACCAACCCCCTGTGGAGGTGCAGGTCATCGATGGCCGGTTCCTCATCGCCCGGGTAGGAGTCTCGGAGGAAATCCGAGATCAACGGATCTATCCCGGCCTCGAGATTCTGGAAATTGAAAACGGAACACCCATACGAACCTACTTCAACGACACCGTGGTCAGACTCGGCTCGCGAGGCACCAAACAGGCCGATGAAGCGTTGGGTCTCATCTCCCTGCTCTACGGTCCCAAAGACAGCACGGTCTCAATGAAAGTAAAGGATATCGACGGCACCGAGCGGAACATCGCGTTGACGCGACGGTCCCTGCAGGACGACGGTGAAGTCTTCCAATGGCGCCTTTTCAACTGGTATACGGCTAAACCATCGGTCGCGGCAAGGAACCTGGCCGACGGCATCACCTATATCAAGCTCTCCAACTTCATGAATGATGACGGCCGGGATCAGTTCCGAGAGGTTTTTGATCACCTTGATCTCCGTTCGACAACGGGCATCATCCTGGACATTCGCTTCAATCCGGGAGGCAACAGTTCGAATGCCAATGACGTCGTGAGTTACTTCATTGATGAGCCCGTCGAGGCTTCCATCTGGAAGAGCAGAAGGTACGTGCCGGCCTACCGATCCTGGGGTAACGAACAGGAGTGGGAACAGTCGGACCCTGAGTTCGTCCAGCCCCGTGACGGGGCGAAGTACCTGGGGCCGTTGGTGGTGCTGACGGGACCCGCTACCTACAGCTCTGCAGAAGATTTTCTGGTTCCCCTGTCCTACTCCAAACGGGCCGTGTTGGTTGGTAGCACAACGGCCGGTAGCACGGGGAATCCGATCTACGTCGATCTCCCCCATGGCGGAAAGTTTCGCGTGGTCTCAAAGCGCGACGCCTTCCCCGACGGGACCGAATTCGTTGGTTACGGGATCGTTCCCGACGTGGCGGTCGAACCAACCCAACTGGATCTCTTCGAGGGGCGAGATCCAGTACTCGAAGCGGGTATCAAAGCGATTACGACCTGGACATCCCACAGCTGATGGCACGCATCCAAGGGCAGCCCCTCAGAAAAGGCGCCGGCACTCTCTTATGACGTTGTGGTGCCGGAGGCGGGGTCGACCGCGCCGTCAGCTGCGGCAATGGTCGTTGCCGTCCGACACGCCACCTTGCGATCCCGGTAGAACAAGATGTACGGCATATGACCATCCGCAGGTGACGGTGCGAGGCGGCGCGCACCGCGCGCGATCAATCGATCCTGGCTTATTCCCCGATCCGACTCCAGGATCTCGAGATCAACGAGATCTTTGGCTCGCCCGGACGCACGTTTGTTTTGAATCAGTTCCGAACGTCCGATCACCGGAATTGGATGCCCTTCAAGATTCACAGTAATTCTCGATTTCCACGCGCTATCGAATTCGACACCGCTGATTCCCGTCATCAGGTCGATTCGTCTCGGTGGCAGACCTATCTGGTACACGGTATCGGGCGCCTCGAGATCCTGAATAGTGATTCCGTGCTCGGTCACTGGAGCGCCGAATTCGTGAAGCGCGTTGAGGATTCGCTCAGCGTTCTCTCGACTCGGCCTCACCCAGATATCGAAGTCGCCCGTCGCTCTGGGTACTCCGTGGACCGCCATTGCGTGCGCGCCAACGACGAGAAACTCCACGCCGGCGTCGATCAAGGCCCGAAGCATCTCGACGAAGTCTCGGTTCATGGCGGGCTGGGTCATTGCCCTTTTCGTAGGACTCGCCCCGGAGAGTTTCCTCGCTCGTATTCCGGGAATCTGCGACCCGCCAGAATCCACCCGCGTTCCGCGAGTTCCCACATCATGGCCAACCGCTCTTCTGGCGAGGTCTTTTGGGACAGGTCATCCGACGGTTCGTGACCGAGGCGGTAAACCTCCACCGGCCAGTCACTCCGGTCTCTTGCGTCCATCTTCGAAGTCTTTTCCATTGAATGAATTATACCCAATTCCGAAACGAATCGCCAATCTCAATTGAGCTTCGGCTGAGCCGGAAACGGGAACTGATATTCAGTCGAGCTGTTCTGGTAGCGAAGACAGGAATTGCCCGCGCTATCAGCCGCGGTCACGACACTCCCGGCTGCGGCCATGGTCATTGCCGCCCGGCAATCATCGTGGCGCTTCCCTGCAGGATCGATGAACGGCCTACGACCGTCCGCTCTGGTGACGGTGACGGGACGCGCGCACCGCGCTCGTTCGACATTCCCAGAAACGCGGGAATAAGGAACTAGTGCCGGAGGCGGGGATCGAACCCGCATGACCATACGGTCGGGGGATTTTAAGTCATATAAATAGCTTTATAAACAACAATTAACCTCAACAGCGACCAACAACACACCGCACCTGACCGCACACAAGTCGAAGCCCTCAAACGGATTGCCAGAATCACGGTTCTACTGGTGCTTGCTGCTCGTTGCTGCGGTCGATTGTGGTTGATTGGCGTCAATTGCACCATGAGTGCACCCTGAAAAGACGATCATTCGGGGGATGTCGGGTGGCGATTCGCGGTATGCGCTATCACACAACTGAGAAGGGTCCAAAAGCCGTCTGTGGAAAACCGGCTCCACCGCCCTCCCTCAGCCCTTGGGCCGCAGAAGCTCCTGGAACGCCGGGTGATCGCGCAGCGGTTCGAAGTCGGGATCGAGACGCACGCCAAGCCAATTGAGCTTACCGAGAGCGGCGGTCTGACGGAGGAGATCCAAGGCCCGTTCGGTGTCGCCGAGTTGGGCGGCGATACAGGCTCGGTTGTAAGTGTTGTTGGCACGCTCGTTGGTGCCCTCTCCAACTCCGGCGAGTTCTTCGGCCACCTCTTCGGCCTCAACACGGTCACCGCGGCGGGCTGCGAGAATGCCCCAAGATGTGATCACTGCGAGGTCTTCAGGAGCGTTCTCCAACAAACGACTACTCAGTTCCACCGCTTCGTCTTCAAAACCGGCTCGCCAGAGGTATCCGACCAGGGGTAGTTCCTGATCCACGGTGAGCTCAGCCGATTCTTGGGAACGCCACACCTCAAGGGCGCTACGATACGACGCCAGGGCCCTTTCCGCCAGGGACCGGGCGGCCACATGATCACCGCGAAGCGACAGCGCCCAAGACGCCGCGGTCGTCACTTCGGCAGGAGTTATCAGCGCTGCGAATGTCGTTCCCCGAGGGCGGATCAGAACTCGTTCGAGGACCTCTTCCATCTCATCAACCCGGCCCAGGGCCGCCAGTGCCACCAACTCTTGGTTGTCCAAATAGCTCAAATTCGGAAAGCAGGATTGAAACGTGCGGGCCATCTCGACCGCTGCCCCAAAGTCGCCGGCCTGAACGAGCGCGTGGGAAACCTTGTTGCCGTAGTAGTTGTCGCACGGGGAAACGTCTTCGAAGACTGCGACGACCTCCAGCGGACGGTTGGCGGAGATCGCGGCATCGGCGACCTGCGCCTTGAGCCTGAGGCTTGACGGCGCGTGCTCACTCGCCCACCGGTACCGACTCAGCGCCAGCGGGATGTTTCCTTCGAAATATGCGAGGGCTCCGCGGATATTACTCTCGCCGCTCTCCGAAAGCAGGCTGCGGTGATCGTCGAGCATAGCCTGGGCGGCGGCTGCAGCTTCCTCCGACTCACCACTGATTTGGTAGGAGAAATACGCTCTGCTCAGGCGACGGAGTATCCCAATCGCCGGATCGAGCGCAAAACCGCGCTCTTCGTCCTTGTCCATGGCGACGGCCCGGTAGGCCTCGTAGCTCGGCAGCCGGTTGAGCATCAATAGCAGATCGGGTTCGTGCACCTGCAGCTCGACGATCTCGGCCACCCTGACCGCGAGCCGATCGAGGCAGTCCGAGGTCTGCATCGCGTCGCACACAGCCTCCGCCGGCGGCCATAGATGACCGGAGACGATGTCCCGAACCACGGCTTGCACCCGCAGGCCGTCCCCCTCGGCAAACAATGAACCGGAGACGAGGACACCAGCGTCAAGGGCCTCGACCACGGCCGACTCCGAGTCCGCGCCGTCTGCGATCAGGGCCGAGTCGACTGTGGTCATGGGCACCAGATCCACGTCGGGCACGTTCGCGACCGATCTCCACACTCTGGCCGCTAGGGAATGTTCCAGCGGGTCCTTTCCCCGATCCCCGGTCTTGTTGACGAAGGGGAGTACCGCCACCCGGTTCTGGGGTGGGCGCGGCACGGGTGCTGCCGCGGGCTCCAGCACGGCACTCGCCGGGGATTCGCCGGTAGGCAGAAAGCGCACCAGAATCACGACCGCCGCCAGAGCAAGAACGACGATTGCGGCGATGGCTGCGATGCGAAGGGGTCGGCTGTGGTTCGGTTTTACCTCGCTCGATGGTGACTCCGGCCAGCTCGGGCTGGACACGGCTTCCAGAGCCAGGGCCAGATCGTGGGCCGACTGGAATCGATCCTCCGGGCGCTTTGCGAGGCAGCGTCCGATGATCCGCACCAGAGCCGGGTTCACATCGCCCGTGGACGAGGGCAGAGGAGGAGGGTCATCGCGGAGCACGGCCGACAGGGTTTCGGCATTTGTATTTCGGGCAAACGGCTGACGTTTCGCCAGGAGCTCGTAGAGCACCACTCCCAGTGAGAAGATGTCGGCTCTGCCGTCGACAACCTCCCCGCGCACCTGTTCCGGCGCCATATAGCCCACGGTTCCGAGCACGGTTCCAGTCGCGGTCCCCAGGTCTTCAGTTTCCGTCAGAGCATCGATTTCTTCAGAAGACTGGGGGGTCAATCGGGCAAGGCCGAAGTCGAGGATCTTGACGTGGCCGCCCTGGGTCAAGAAGAGATTTCCGGGTTTCAGATCCCGATGCACGACGCCGTGATCGTGAGCGAACGACAGCGCATGCGCCGTCTGGATCGCGAATTCGACCGCCTCTCGAATCGTCACCGTGCCACCGGCATTTCGTCGGCCCAGATCCTCACCCTCGAGAAGCTCGGTGACGAGAAACGGGGCGCCTTCGTGCCAGCCGGAATCGTAGACCGCCAGAATATTCGGGTGAGAAAGGGCTGCGGTGGCCCGCGCCTCGACATCAAATCGTCGAACCCGCTCGGGGTCTAACCCGACGGCCGAGGACAACACCTTGACCGCCACGTCCCGCCCGAGGCGACTGTCGTGGGCACGGTAGACCTCGCCCATCCCGCCCGCGCCCACCAGACTTTGAAGGACATACGGTCCGAGAACCGTTCCCGATGGAAAGTGCGCTTCCACCATGCTTCTCGGCTTCACGTTGTCGGCCATGAAATCAGCCTAGCACATGAGATCAGGTGTCTTGAGATGAAGGTGGCCACGAATACATCTGGTGAAGAAATGGGTGTCGGGTAGACTTCCGAATGCCGTGTCCCGAAACGTCCGTATTTATTGACAACTACGGACACTTTGGGACATGATGGCCTCGGGTGGAATGAAGAAATGCTTGAAGATCTCGAGACTCTGATCACGCCCCGCGAGCGGGACGTCCTCGCCCTGGTTCGCCGGCTCGGCGTCGTCCAGGCGAAGGACCTAGAGGAGAACGGGTTCTCACGGAGGTACCTGTCGCGGCTGGCGGGGAAGGGTGCGCTCGAGCGAATCTCCCGTGGTCTGTACGCTGTGCCCGACGCCGACGTCACCGAGAACCAGCCACTGGCCGAGATCGCCAAGGTCAATCCCAACGCCGTGGTCTGCCTGCTCTCGGCGCTTCAGTTTCACGGTCTCACCACCCAGATGCCACGGCAGGTGTGGATCGCGATCGACGTCGACGCACGGGCACCGGCCAATCCACCGGTCCGGGTGCGGGTCGTCCGGTTTTCCGGGAGGACACTCGCCGAAGGCGTCGAGACGCACATGGTCGGCGCCATACCGATCAGGGTCTACTCGGTGCCGAAGACGGTGGCGGACTGCTTCAAGTACCGCAACAAGATCGGCACCGACATCGCCGTCGAGGCGCTCAGAGAGGCGCTTCGAGAACGCCGGACCACACCCGCCGTGCTGATGAGGTACGGAAAGATCTGCAGAGTCGAGAATGTCATGCGGCCGTATCTCGAGGCCATGGTTTGAGCATGGCGGCCCCGGCGAACCTCCCAGCCTCGATCCAGTCACGCTTGAAGAACCGTGCCCGAGAAACGGGTGAGGAGTTCCAGAACCTGCTCACGCGCTTTGCACTCGAGCGGCTCCTCTATCGGCTGAGTATCTCCAGGCATCGCGACACCTTCGTCTTGAAGGGTGCTTTTCTCTTTCTCGCCTGGGAGGGGTCGGTTGAGCGCCCAACGCGAGATCTGGATCTCTTGGCTGCCGGTGAGCCCGACATTGGGCGCCTCGAACAGATCTTTCGAGAACTCTGTGAGCTGGAGGTGGTCCCGGACGGCGTGGTCTTCCTGGCGGACACCGTTTTCGGCCGGATGATCCGCGAGCAAGGCCCCTACGATGGCATCCGGATTCGTCTCGAAGGGCGGCTCGGCAAAGCCCGCCTCCACCTCCAGATCGACATCGGCTTCGGCGATGCGGTGGTGCCTCCTGCCATGGACATCGACTTTCCAGTGCTGCTCGAATTCCCTCGCCCGAGGTTGAAGGGCTACCGCCCCGAAACGGTGGTCGCCGAGAAGTGCGAGGCCATCGTGACCCTCGGCCTCGCGAACAGCAGACTCAAGGACTATTTTGACCTGTGGCGATTGGCATCTACCGATTCGTATCAGGGGCCGGTTCTGGCTGCATCGATCCGCGCCGCATTCGATCGCCGACGAACGGACGTCCCAGACGATCTCCCCCCGGGGCTGACCGATGAATACTCCGAGAGGTGGGGCGCCCAGTGGCCCGGTGTGATGAATAGGTTCGGGGTTGATGACCCGCCCTCACTCCGCGAGGTCGTTGAGTTGCTGCGCCGATTTCTTCTTCCAGTGTTTGATTCGCTCGTTGCTGAACGGGAACTGAATCAGACCTGGGCGCCCCCGATAGGATGGGGCTGAGGCACATCGAAAGGTCTGTAGCAATTAGCCGACCTCAGAATGCGGACAGTGCAGGGCTGGGATGGTGCCGGAGGCGGGGATCGAACCCGCATGACCATACGGTCGGGGGATTTTAAGTCCCCGGCGTCTACCATTCCGCCACTCCGGCAGCGTGGAGGTCCGGCCGGACCTCTGACCGTATGATAGCCCGCGCCCGGACAGATTTCCGGATGAGATTGCTTCTCGGAGTTGGAACTCTGGTTTGGCTGGTGCGTAGATCTACTCAAGAGCGGAGGTTGGCATGCGGAGATTGATGATCGGGCTCATGGTTGCGCTGACATTGTCCGGAGTAGAGATCGCGTCAGCGGACGAGATTTCAATCGAGAGGGCGCCCACGTCGCTCTCACCGCTGACCACGTTTGTCCCAGGCCCACCACTTTGGCAGCCGGCCGCTATGCGCCCGAAAGCGGCAGCGGGCGATCTGGAGCAGGTGGTGGACCGGTGTGTCAGCGACGCGATGGCTGCTGCCAATACTCCGGGCGCCTCGGTGGCGGTCGTCGTCGATGGTGTGCTCGTCTACGCTCAGGGTTACGGCGTCAAACGCCGGGGTGGTTCGAATTCGGTCAATGCCGACACTCAGTTTCGCATCGGATCGGCGACAAAAATGCTGACCGCGGCGGCGGTGATGCAGCAGGTCGAGGCCGGCACGGTCTTCCTCGATGATCGGCTCGGACGTTTTGTTCCAGAGGTCGACTTTCTCGGCCATTGGCCCGCCGAGGCCATGACGGTCGAGCACCTCCTCACCCACTCGACCGGGGTTCCCGATCTTTCCTTCCCACCTGACGATGAAACAGGTCCGAACGCTCTTTCGGATTGGGTCGCATCCTTGGATCGGGTCGGGCTGCACGCCCCACCCGGCACGTTCTTCAACTACTCCAATCCGAATTTCAACTTTGCCGGGCTCGTCGTCGAACGCGCCAGTGGGATGGAGTACCGCTCGTACATGAACACCCACGTCTTTGGTCGGGCTGGGATGGACAACACGACGTTCGATCCCTCAGCGGTGGTCGCGCGAGGCAACGCGAGTCATGGCCACATGCCCACTGAAACCGGTGGCGAGATCGTCTACGCACCCGACGCCTACGACAACGGCGCCTTTGCACCAGCCGGGTACGCCTTCTCCACAGCCGGCGATCTCGTGAAGTGGGCGCTGCTGCTGGCGGATGGCGGGGGCGATGTGATCTCCGCAGAGTCGGCCAGATCCATGCAGACGATTCGCAGGGACATGGACACGATCCCCGGCATCGGCTATGGCTACGGCATCTTTGTCGAACCGTTCTACGACCTCGAGATCCGACAACATGGTGGCAACATCTGGGGGTGGGGCACCTATCTCCTCTGGCACCCGGAGCGGAGGTTCGCGGTGGCGGTGCTGGCCAACACCTTTCAATCTCTGCCCGGCGCCGCCTACTGCATCGCCGATGAGGTGCTCGAGCCGGATCACTCGGCCGAACCGGAGTATCCGCCCGCCGATCCCGAGCGGTGGCGACTCTTCGAAGGCGTGTACGACGCGTCCGTGGTCGCCGGTCTTCCTGTCGATCCCTATCCCGTGATGGGAGAAGTGTTCAGCGACAGCCAGGGTGAACTCATCGCTCACTTCTGGGATCCCAACGGCGGCTGGTCGTCGTTGTGGAATCTCGAGCACATCGCATTCGATGTCTTCTACGTCGATTTCAACTGGGACGGGGTCTACGATTTCGATCTGACCTTTCTTACCAGCGAAGGACCGCCCGAACATCCCCGATGGTTGCGGATGCGGCCGGTTGTGGGGAGCCGGCAGCTGGTGCCGAGGAGCGGGCGGCGACTGGTGCCCTGAGCACCACCACGTCGCCAGGCGGCTTCTACTCGCTCGGCGGCACTCGCTCGCTCCCAAGGACAAACTCACCTTGAAGGCGATAATGGCAAGCTGGAAGCTTGCCGCTACAAAGGCGCCCGGCCAATTGTAGGGGCGAGCTTCCAGCTTGCCCTTCAGAGCCATCCCGGTTGGCTTCGTCACACCTCGTTCTTTCGAATTCGGGCGGACCCTGGATAGCTCAGGGCGACAGCTTATTGGAATTGGGAGCCCCCAGACCCCCGGCTCTGATTGACACGGTGTCTCGTCGCCGCCATTCTGCTCCGATGAGTCAAACCGCCGAGGTTGTGATCTGTGGGGCCGGGATCGCCGGGATCTCGCTAGCGCATCAGCTGGCGCGGGCGCACGGGATGCGGCGGGTGGTCCTCATCGATGAGCGACCACCTCTGACCCTGACCTCGGACAAGTCATCGGAGGCCTATCGCAACTGGTGGCCCGGCCCCGACGACGCCATGATCCGGCTCATGAACCGCTCCATCGATCTGCTGGAGGAGTTGGCGGAGACCTCGGGCAATCGATTCCTGATGAACCGCCGGGGCTATCTCTGGTGCACGGCTGATCCTGTTCGCGCCGAAGACTACCGCGAGCATGGGCTCAAGGCGGCGTCCGAGGGCGCGGGTGAGCTGCGGATCCACACCGGAAGAATGAGCGACCCCGACTACCGACCGCACACGCCCGATGGATGGAAGGACCAGCCGGAAGGCGCTGATCTCATCCTCGAGGACATGCTGCTGCAGCAGGCGTTCCCCTATCTCGGCCGCGAGGTCTACGCCGCCCTCCACACCCGCCGGTGCGGTTGGCTCTCGGGACAGCAACTCGGGATGGAACTTCTCGAGCGAGCGCGCGCGGCGGGCGTCGAAGTCATTGAGGGGCGGGTCGAGGCGGTGGAGACCACCGGCGGCAGGGTGAGCGGGGTGCGGATCAGCGGCCGAAGCGGCAATCAGACCTTCGCCACAGGCCGTTTCGTCGATGCCGCCGGGCCCATGCTTGCTCGGGTGGCACGGCTGCTCGACGTTGAGCTCCCCGTCTTCTCCGAGCTCCACCTCAAGACGAGCTTCGAGGACCACCTCGGGGTCGTGCCCCGCGATCTGCCGTTCCTGATCTGGGATGACCCGCAGCGACTCGACTGGACACCGGAGGAGCGTGAGGCCCTCGCCGAAAACGAAACCACCCGTTGGCTGACTGAGACTCTGCCCGCCGGAGCTCACATGCGGCCCGAGGGCCGGCGTCACGTCCTCCTGTTGTGGCCGTACCACACCGACAGGGTGGCCGAGACCTTCCCGCTCGAGATCCCCGATGAGTACACCGAGCTCTGCCTTCGCGGCCTGACGCGGGTCCTGCCCAAGCTTGAAGCCTATCTCGACCGGTTACCGAAACCATATGTCGATGGCGGCTACTACACCAAGACCCGCGAGAACCGGCCGTTGGCGGGTCCGCTGCCGGTCGAGGGCGCCTTTGTCCACGGCGCACTCTCGGGCCACGGGCTCATGGCTTCGTCGGCCACCGCCGAACTCTGCGCGGCTCACATCACAGGTGCGGCCCTCCCCGGCTACGCCCCCGCCTTCGATCTCAAACGCTATGACGATGCCGATTATCTCGCTCGGCTCGATGCTTGGGGCGACGACTCTCAGCTGTAGATCCGAGCAGCCGAGGGCGCGGTGCGGAAGGGTTCGCACACAACCCGCACATAATCACCACCTTTTCTTCACGACTCTGCGTCCCCCGAGATCCACCTTGTGAGAAACCAACAGAAAGGGGACTCGGAAGATGAAAACGGCAACCAAAATCGCGGCGGTGTTGATGGTCATGGCCTGGGCGGGCACCGGATTGGCCCAGGAGCCGGCACAAGAACTCGGTCGGAAGTGGTGCGGTCCGGCCGGCACCTGGTTCGGATCCAACGAAACCTTCGGTCTCGAGTTCATCGTCACCATCGATCGGGTGGGCGCCAGCTGTTTCTCGGCCGTGGCCGAAGGCGTGGAAGTCATCCCCCCCTGGGAGTATGCGACCTCGTGGCGGGGAATGCTCAGCAAGGGCGCCAACCACACATACACCTTGATGCAGATCACCTACGCAGGTCCCAGCCAGTTCACCGATCCGAGCGAGGGTGTTCCCGACATCGCCGCCATTCGGGGTGAGTTGACGATGTTGGATTGCGATCATTTCGAGGTCGCGTTCGGACCGACCGAGGTGTACGCATGGGGTCAGACCCCGTTCGAGGACGAGCCCGCGGCCTCCTGGCCTCCGTCCATCGCTCGATACACCCGGGTTCCCGTTGAATGCGGAAACAAAACCGAGTGATTACACCTGCCCGGCGGCTTCGGCCGCCGGGTTTTCTGTCATTTCGATCTGCCAGCACCCATCGCCTCGCCGGTGGGCTTCAATCCGAATCCTGGGTGAGGGTCGTCTCCGCGGCGAGCCAACGGTAGACCATCGTGATCGGACCGATACTCATGGCGTCTCCCGACCTGAGTTCGTGCCGGCTTGTGATGGGCGTACCGTTGACCAGGGTTCCGTTCTTGCTGGCGAGATCTTCGACTGCCACCGTCTCCAACTCCAGCTCCAGCCGGGCGTGGAGTCTCGACACCTCGGGAACGATGATCCGAATATCCGCATCGTTGCCACGCCCGAAGACAATCGTCTTCCCGACGAGGGGAATCTTCTGGTCAGCGAGGAACAGGGAGTGATCACTGAGATCAAAACCGTCTCGTTTGCCCAGGTGCACCTTTCTTCCGATGATGACGGCGAGAGGATCGCGACCCACGGTAGGCCGCCGGCCGGAGTCCTCCTTCCGCGACCCGCCTTTGGCCGCTGCGATCAGGCGATAGCCGCGCTTGGGGATGGTTTCGATGAATCGCGGCGCTCGTGCATCGTCGGCCAGCGCCTTGCGAAGATCGGCAACGGTGTGGGTCAGAGTCGAGTCGGCGACGAATTCGACGGTCCATACGGAGTCGACAAGATCCCGGCGCGATACGACTTCACCGGCGTGGTCCGCGAGACACAAGAGCAGCTCCATGGCTTTCGGCTCGAGGTGGACCGAAATCTCGCCGTTGGAAACCCGGTTGAGCTGCGGCTCCACGATCCAGTCCTCGAGACTGAAGGGTTGTGCCGTACCGCGATTGATTGTCTCTGCGAACATTTCGTTTGATTATACGCGCAAATGGCCCAAGATGTTGTGGGTTCTGTCTTCCGACGGCCGCAAAAGGGTGTGAGACCGCTGTCTCGGCCTCATTTCAATGCGATCACGCTGGCCCTCAGGTCCGCGATGACATCCGCCGAGACCCACCAGATGTTGTCTCGGCCATTCCCGGGTCCCGCCATGAGCGCTTCGAGTTCATCGAGGGTGGCAGGATCCGGGGAGTCACCGGGAAGCCGGCTCGAGGTGAAGAAAAAGATGGAGCCATCGGGAGAGAGCGCCGGGCAGTAGTCCAGGGAGGTGGAGTTGATGGGCTCGCCCATGTTGACTGACGGCAGGAAGTCGCCATCGGGTCCGCGAAAGGCGATGTGCAGATCACCGCCGCCGAGATCGCCCTCGCGCACCGAGCCGAAGATGAGCCACGAGCCGTCGGGCGCGATGAGCGAGTTGAACTCGGGACCGGGAGAGTTGACCGCGGGACCGAGGTTTTCGGGTTCCGCCCATTCTTCACCGGTCCACTCGGCGCACCAGATGTCCTCGCCGCCGAGACCACCCGGGCGATCGGAGGTGAAATAGAGATCTCCGGTGGTGGTGAGCGACGGGTAGAACTCGTCGTGGTCGGTTGAAATCGGCTCCGGAAGCGGTTCGGGTGTGCCCCACCCTCCGCTGTCCTTCGGAACCCGCCACAGATCGAACTTCTCGACCGCCGCACCGTCGGCCCGCGGCCGTTTGGAAATGAAATACAGCCAGGCGCCGTCATCGGTAATGAACGGTTCGAGTTCGGGGTGCTCGGGCGAAGAGAAGGGGGCGAATTCGGGCTCCGACCAGCCGTCGGCGCCCAGAGTGCGGGTCAGAATGTATCCGTGCCGCCGCTCCCACACGGAATAGAAAAGCTGCTGACCGTCCGGGGTCCAGGTCGTGTCGCGCTCGGCCAAGGCGGTCGCGAGAAAAAGCGACGGTTCGGCGCCCGGAGGTTCTTGACCGGGCCAGGGGCCGCGGACCGGCGCCGCGGTTTCAACGGTCTCGACATCGTCTTCGCACGAACAGCCGATGAGAGCGAGCGCACCGATCAGAGTGAGGATGGCGGCAAAACGCATGGGCGGACCTCCGTTGAATATGCTACGCGATGCGAGGGGTGGGGTTTCGTTGAGGTTTGAGCTGAGTATCAAACGGACGATGGGTTTTTTGTAGCGCCGACGTCTCGTCGGCGTTGGTGGTGCGCCGTTGCGGTTTCGTTCCATCGCCGGCGGGACGCCGGCGCTACAAGGGGCGGTGAGCATTCTTGCATGACAGTTGTCCAATCGACGATGGTGGTTGCCGCTGCGGGTTCGTTCCATCGCCGGCGGGACGCCGGCGCTACAAGGGTTCCTCGGTTCTTGAGAGCGCCTGCTCCGGGCCGGCTGGAAGCCCGCCCCACAAACCGAAACGAAAGGCCCGGCGCAAGCCGGGCCAGATCGTTTCGCCGCAATTCGTCCGACGAATTGCTTTTAGTCTTCTTCCTCTTCTTCTGAAGCGGCCGCCGCTGCGATCTTCTCCTGCAGCTGCTTCGGCACCTCGGCGTACTTGCTGAACTCCATGTGGAAGTCGCCTCGGCCACCGGTGATCGAGCGCAATGTCGGAGCGTAGGTCAGCAGTTCGGCGAGGGGCACGCTGGCCTTCACTGTGGTGATGCCGTCTTCCGAGTCCATGCCCTGGACCCGGCCGCGCCGCGAGTTGAGGTCGCCCATGACATCGCCCATGGCGTCCTCGGGGATAAAGACCTCGACCTGCATGATGGGTTCGAGCATGGTCGGTCTACAGCGTGATGCACAGTCCTTGAATGCCTTGCGGCCGGCAGCCTTGAACGCCATTTCCGAGGAATCGACGGCGTGCTCTTTTCCGTCGAGCAGGGTGATCTTGAAATCGACCATGGGGAAGCCGGCGATGACGCCTCTCTCCGCGGCCTCCTGAATGCCCTTGTCAACCGCGGGCCGGTAGCCTTGGGAGATCGATCCGCCGAAGATCTTGTCGATGAATTCGTATCCTTTGCCCTTGTTGGGCTCCATCAGAACCTTGCACTCGGCGAACTGACCCGATCCGCCGGTCTGCTTCTTGTGCCGGGTCGTAGTTTCGGCCGTACCTGTGATGGTTTCGCGGTAAGGGACCTTGGGCTGGTGAAGCATCACATCGACGCCGTAGCGTTTCTTGAGCCGGCCGACCACCACCTCTACGTGAAGCTGACCGGTGCCCGAGATCAGCTGTTCCTTGGTCTGCGGATCGCGGCCGAAGGTGACTGTCGGATCCTCGTCGCGGATCTTTGCGAGCGCGGCGGCGAGCTTGTCCTCGTCGCCCTTCGAAGCGGGCTCGAGGGCGAAGCTGATGGCCGCCTCGGGGACGGGCACCGGCTCGAAGACGATGTCGGCCTTGGCCACGCACAGGGTGTCGCCGGTTTGAGTGTGCTTGAGTTTGGGCACGGCGATCAGATCACCCGAGGCGGCTTGAGTAACGTGCTCGAGCTCCTTGCCCTGAATCACCGACAGAGCCCCGAGCCGCTCGGGACTGCGTTTTGTCGGGTTGGTGACGTTGGCGTCGGATTCGATCTCGCCGGAGAAGACGCGCATCAGTGAGATGCGCCCGGTGTACGGATCGGAGATCGTCTTGAAAACATAGGCGGCAAAGGGGCCATCGGCGGACGCCGAGAGTTCCTGCTCCTCACCGTCGACAATGGCCTTTGTGGTCCGCCAGTCGGGTGAGGGGACGAGATCGACGATGGCATCCATGAGCGGCTGCACCGCGATGTTCCTGCCACCGGACACGGCGAAGACCGGGAAAAGGGACCGCGAGGCGACGGCCTTCTTGAGCCCGCTGATAAAGGTATCGAGCTCGAGTTCGCCGGCTTCGAGGTAGGCTTCCATGAGCGTCTCGTCCTGTTCGGCCACCATTTCCATCAGGGCCTCGCGAGCGGAGGCGACCTCATCGGCGAGATCTCCCGGAATGTCGATTTCGCTCGGGGTACCGCTCTCGTCGGATTCCCAGGTGAAGGCCTTGCCCGAGATCAGATCCACCACTCCCTTGAAGTTCGCCTCTTCACCGATGGGAAGCTGCACCGGCGTGACCTCGCGGCCAAACCTCTTCTGCAGCGTATCGACTGTCCGCTGGAAGGACGCGCGGTCACGATCCATCAGGTTGATCCCGAGGAGCACGGGCAGCTTGCTGGCCCCGGCCGACTTCCACAACTTGTCGGTCTGAACCTCGACCCCCGCCACCCCCGAGATGAGCAGCAGGCTGGCGTCAGCCACCCGCAGACCCTGCAAGGCGTCGGTGGTGTAGATCGAGTATCCGGGAGTATCGATGAGGTTGATCTTCTTCCCGCGGTGCTCAAAGTGGGCGATCGCGGTGTTGATGGTGATCTTCCGCTCGTGCTCGTCCTCGTCGAAATCGGTGATGGTGTTGCCATCGTCAACCTTGAGCAGCCGATTGACCGCGCCACCGTTGAGAAGCATCGCCGACACCAACGAAGTTTTGCCGGTGTGGGAATGGCCGGTGACGGCGAGGTTGCGGATTGAATCTGTGGTGAAGGTCGTACTCATCTATGCTCCTCCGGTGCTCGGACTGGGATATCAGACGGGTGGTTCTCCGAAGTCGATTTCGGCGCCGGTCAGCAGGCGGTAGGCCTCACTGTAGCGCTCGAGGGTTCCTTTGATGACCTCGGATGGCAGGGTGGGCGCCGGCGGCTCCTTGTTCCAACCGCTCTTGACCAACCAGTCGCGAAGGTACTGCTTGTCAAAGGAGGGCTGGGCGCCTCCGGGCCGGTACTGGTTGACCGGCCAGAAGCGGGAAGAGTCCGGTGTCAGGGCCTCGTCCATCCAGACGACGGTGCCGTCGTCGGTGAGACCGAACTCGAACTTGGTGTCGGCGATGATGATGCCGCGTTCGAGTGCGTAGTCGGCCGCCCTGCCGTAGAGCTCGAGCGTCAGGTCGCGCAGCGTTTCGGCGAGCTCACCGCCGATGATGGAGACCATCCGATCGAAGCTGATGTTTTCGTCATGGCCTTCGGTGGCCTTGGTCGCGGGGGTGAAAATCGGTGACGCGAGTCGATCCGACTCGACGAGGCCCTCGGGCAAGGAAATGCCGCAGACCTCGCCCGAAGACCCGTATTCTTTCCATCCGGAGCCGGAGATATATCCCCTCGCTACGCATTCCACCGGGATCGGTTGGAGCCTTTTCGCCAGGACGCTGCGTCCGGCGAGCTCGGGGTGGCTGCGATAGGGCTCCGGGAAATCCACAAGCTCAGTCGCGAGCAGGTGGTTGGGCACAAGATCCGAGAACTGGTGGAACCAGAAGGAGGAGAGCCGGGTCAGGATGATGCCGCGACCGGGAACGCCCGGTGACAGAACACAGTCAAACGCGCTGATCCGATCGGTGGCGACCAGAACCAGCGCGTCGTCGTGGGCGTAGATGTCCCGGACCTTGCCGCGGCTCACCAGCTCACCCCCGGGGATGGATGCGGTGAGCAGCGCGTCGATCATCTCAGGCTTCCTTACCGCTCATCACTGCCTGGGCCTGGCGGGCCATGCGGGACTTGTAACGCGAGGCTGTGTTGCGGTGCAGCACGCCCTTGCGCCAACCCACATCGATCACCGTAAAGGTCTCGGGCAGGAGTTCCTTTACCTTGTCGGCATCGCCGTCGGAGATGGCGGCACGCATGATCCGCATCTGCCGGCGCACACGGGTGCGAACCGCACGGTTACGCGTCCGGCGTTCGAGCGACTGCCGGTGGCGCTTGCGCGCCTGCTTCTTCGTTCCCTTGATGGTCATTTCGCATACTCCTAGCTTCGAAGCTGCGGCGGGCAGCATCGGGTCGCACATAATAGCGGAAGATTCGCGTTTCTGCTAGTGGTTCAACCCATGCCCCTACCCGTGCCCGACGGAACCCGGGTTTTCAAGAACATCGCATACATCGGAAACGGGCACGGAACCGGGCAAGGGCACGGTTCGGAAAAGTCCTGCTCTCGCCGTGCGATCTACCGGATCGTCAACCCCAACGACCGCAATCTTTCGCGGGCAAGATCGGCCTCACGGGTGCCCGGATACTCGTAGACCACATACTGCAGATGGACAACGCCCTGGGCCTGGTCATCCATCTTGAGGTAGAGCAGCCCCTTTTTGAGTTGCGCCGCAGCCGCCTTGTCCGAGGTCGGATAGTCTTCGAGGACCTGGGTGAAGACCTCGAGCGCCATCGCCGGATCGTTCTGGGCGTCGTAGCACTCTCCGATCCAATAAAGGGCGTTGTCGGTCAGCTCGGTATTCGGCCACCTCACTATGTAGTCACGGAATCCCTGTGAGGCGAGATCGTAGTTTCCCCGCATATAGTCTTCGTAGGCTGAACGATAGAGTTCCTCGGGAGTCGAAATCCCTTCGGCCGCCATCACCGCCGTTTCTCCGGCGCCCTGGCTGGACTCCGCGATCGCCGTCCCGGCGGCCGCCCCCGCTGCGGCTGCGGTCACCGGAGGCAGCACGGCCCCGGTCGACATCCGGGCTCGCGACGCTGCGAGCTCCTGCGAGATCGTCTGCAACTGCCGGGTGGTCATGTCCAGACTCGCGTGCAGGGCCTCGATCTGTTCCTGAAGCCGTTTGACCTCGGCGGCAAGATCGGCGTTGGAGCGCATGGACTGCGAACTCAGCTCCTGCATGCGGGACTCCATCGACTGGAGGTCCTTCTTGTCGAGGCTGTTGGTCTGCATATCCTGCAGCTCTCGCTGAACATCGGTGATCTCGCGATGGAGCAGCGCCATATCCTCGGAGCCAGTCGAACAGGCTGCGAGGGGGATCAGCATGACCACAAAAACCACCAGCAAACGGACGCGCATCATTGCCTCCTCAAGCGTCATCGGGCGGTAATCACGAAGTGGGCTCGGCGATTGAGGCGGAAGGCCTCCTCTGTGCTGCCCAGGGCGAACGGGCGTTCTTCGCCGTAGGAGATCGTCCGAATCCTGGTGGCGCCGACGCCGAGGGAAATGAGGTAGTCGCGGACGGCGTTGGCCCGGCGATCGCCAAGCGCGAGGTTGTACTCCCTGGTGTTTCTCTCATCGCAATGTCCTTCGACGAGGATCAGGACCGTAGAGTACTGGAGCATCCAGTTCGCGTTTTTGGCGAGAACCCCTCTCGCCTCAGGGCTGAGATCGAAGCGATCGGTGTCGAAGAAAGCATCCTCGAGGTACCCTCGCGCATTCAGATCCGCCAGGTCCTCGGGCAATTCGGAATAGACAACCTCGGTCGAAATGGTCTCGGTCACGGCGTCATCGATCTCTTCCTCGACGACGACCTCGTCCACGTCGGGGGCGGGCGCGGGAGTCGGTTCAGGTGGCGGCGCGTCAGCTTTGGGACCACTGGAACATGCCACCATGGACAGCGCAACGACAAGCAACACACCAACGGCCAAATACCGTGCCTCGAATTTCATGATCGCCTCCTTGGTCGCCTCACTTTAGCCCGGTTTCCAAACGAGGTCCACTGCCTTCGTCCGGTACCCTAGTTCATGTGACCCGGCTCACCGCTCGGGGTTCCCGCCGGCGATTTTGATGTCTTTGATGAGTCCACCGTCGGGTCGGGACAGCCCAGCTCGGCGGTGACGCTTGGCGAGGTAGTCGTAAACCACGATAGAACCCGCAACCGCGAGATTGAGACACGGCACGAGGCCCCACTGAGGAATCTGGACGATGAGGTCGGCGTCATCGAGGAGTTCCGGCGGGACTCCTCCGATCTCCGCACCGAGGAGGAAACACGGACGGTCCGGGTACTCGGCGTCGAAGAAATTGGTCGAGTCCTCGGTGAGCTCTACCGCCACGAGATTCCACCCACGCTCTTTGACGTGGGTCCGGAGCGTTCCGGTGTCTGCGGGCAGCTGGACGATCTCGGTGAACAGATCGGCGGTCCGCGCGGCTTCGACATTCCACTCACGATCGCCGAGGAGAATCACCTCCTGGGCGGCCGCCGCGTGCGCCGTCCTGACCAGTGAACCGACGTTGTGTTCCTTCGAGATCTCCCACGCCGCGATGGCGAACGGGCGCAGTCCGCGGCGGTACTCCTCGAGTCTCCGGGCCCGCCGGTCGGCGCGCCGTTGAGCCAGAAATTCGTCCCTCGCTTCGTTCATGACGCTAATCTAACACTCGAATGTGGCAATTGGTTGGCTTGGCAACGGCAGCGTCTCTGAAAATACGAAATCCCGCTCCTGCGGGATTTCGCTTTGGCGGATGACCGCCCGGACCTTTTCAGTGGGTATCGCGGCTGTATGGTCCGTTAAACACCCGCGGTTCCTGCGAACACCTTCAATATGGTGTTCCGTATCGCGGATTGTCAAGGGGTGGAACCGGAGTCTTTTTTCGAAGCCGCCGACAGGGTCGCCGGATCAAACGCGAGGGGCAGGAGAGCCCGCACTGTTGTCGATTCCTGACATCCGTCGAGTCCGGCCAGAATCACCGGAAAATCGCCAAATTCGGCCAGAACCTGCCGGCAGGCGCCGCACGGGGAGGCGGGTGGATCCGATTGGGTGACCACCGCGACCCCGGCGAAGTCCCGGCACCCCGCAGCCACCGCGGCGGCAATGGCGTGGCGTTCAGCGCACACGCTGAGACCGTACGACGCGTTCTCGACGTTGCATCCGGCAAAAACGCGACCATCGGTGGTCAGCACCGCAGCACCAACCATATATCCAGAGTAAGGCGCGTGAGCCCGATTCCGAACTTCGGTCGCAGCCGCTACGAGCCGGTCAATCTGTGTTTGGTCCATCCTCTTTATAGTATCTCGTTCCCCGCCACCTGAGCATCGCCGGTGCCTGGGCCGGGAAGTATGGCCCCGCCTCATGACCTCAAGACCTCAAGACCCCAAAAAGAAAACGGCCGCCTGGAGGCGGCCGTTGCGACCCTGAGTGGTCGGGACATCGTCGTCACTGGCGGCGGGTGCTGCCAGAGGAAGAAGAGGAGGATCTCGATCCTGAAGAGGATCCAGAACTCGAGCTGCTGGTCCCCGATGATCGTGCCCCGGACGAACCGGAGGACGATCGGGCCGGGGCCCGTACCGACGGCGATGAAGATCTCCCCGATGACGACGGTGCTCCTCGAACAGAAGGAGCGCGCGTGTACGGGGATCCCGACCCCATGGTCCGGCTCGGCCGCGTTGGTGAGGTGCGGGGGACGATGACCGGTCGCGACGAACCCGCATACGGGTTCGGGCGACCACCACCAACGCGGGGCGGATACCGGCTGTCGCACGAAGGGGGAGGTCGAACTCCGAGTACTCGGAACGTATGGTGACGTCCGAGCGGTCGGAAGGGAGGACGAGCTTCGGGTGCTTGGCAGATTCCGGCCGCTCGGCGGCAGTGTCCCCAAGCTTGGCGATGACCGGCCGGCGCTACGGCTGAATGGGCCGGTTGTGGGTCGGACAAGGGTGCGGGCACCCCCACCGGATCCGGGATCGGCGCCGTTGCCGGTTGCACTTGCGCCGCCGACACTGCCATCGCCGCCACCACCACCGCTGATACCGCCGCTGCCGCCTCTGCCTGGGCGGTAGTAGTTGTCCTCGGAGTATCGCCCGGCAGCCGCCCGCGAGGTCTCCGATGCCATGAACGGCGATCGGTTGCCAACGGTGAGCCCGGGTGACCCGCCTCCACCCGCATTCGATCGAGCGGGAGCGGTGGAATCGGAGTGCGTCGCCACCACGGATTGGGCCGAACTTCTGCCGAGGGTCGACAGCGAGGTCGGCTGCACCAGGCGTGAAATGTCTTCACTTCGAAGACTGTCGTCACGGGCCATCACCCGGGTGATGTCCCGGTCCGTCCGGTCACCGACGTTGGTGAAAGTGCGGGCGATTTCATCAGCCGTGCTCGCTCGAGCCGGCGAACGGGTGGTCAATGGTCCGGTGACCACGACTCCCGTGGCATCTCCCTGGTCGGGCATGACACGGCTGCCGGGTTGAACGACGCGGGACAGATGTTCACTGGCAAAATCGTCTGCGGCCACGACATTCCAGCCGGCTCGATCCATCTCGGCCACTCGGACGCGACCGGTGAAATCGGCTGCCGCTCGACCGTCGGACGAGGCCCGGAGATTGTCGCCGCCACCCGGTGTGACCCGACGGGGATCGCTTCCCGAATCGGCTGCAGTTCGTTCCCGGGCGTCCGGCGTCTGACGCCGGCCCGCTTCACCGGGGTTCACTCCGTCTCTCGGCGGAATCACATCGCCACGTGGTGGTCGCGGTTGACCCGCGCCAGGCGGGTAGTAGCCGCCGCCTCCACCCCAACCGGGGTAGCGGCCCCAGCACCAGGAATTGTAGTAACCCCAGGGGCACCAACTGACATATCCCGGCCACCAGCACCAGCTGACCCAGGCCGGACTCCACACCGAACCCCAACCCCAGGTCCAGCCGAATCCCGCGGAAAATGACCACGAGCCGTAGTGGTAGGGCAGCCAGCCCCAGGGTTCGTAGGACACCCAGGACCAACCGGTGGACGTCCAGTACCAGCGTCCCGCCGTGTACGGCTGCCAGTCCTGGTCCACCGCAGGTTGCCAAGCCCAACTCTGGGTGGCGTCGACATAGACCCAGGTGCCGTAGTTGTCGAGGATCGCCGCCTCGCGGCCGTAGCGATCATCGACGTACTGGGAGCTCTCGCTTTCATAGGTGAGCCGCCGCTGTTCGACCCACCGCGCAAAATCATCGCCCCAGGTGAGGTGGGGCTCGACACCTGAGACCTCACCGCCGCGAACCTCGGCGGCGGTGGCCGGCTGGACCAACACGCCACCGGCGGTGGTCGCGGCCTCGGCCAATCCCTCCCAGACCTCGATCCGAAGACCTCCGGAGCGCAGAACCTCGATCCGGTAGGTGCCCGGTTGGTTGAGATAGGCGGTGGCACCGGAGCTGTCGATGCGCATGGGCTCACCGCTCAGAACATGTTCGGGAACCTGGATCATGATCGAGCCATCGACAAGATAGAGAACGGTTCGGTCCGCGATGAGATCGCGACTGTAGGCGACCGCGTCATAAGCTGACGGTCGTGTACTGATCAAGCCACATGATGCTGCCGTCGGCGAGGATGACTTCCATCCGCGCCTCGCGTGCGGTGTCCACACGGTCACCCACGACCAGCGGCATGTTGATGGCCGCTTCGATGGCTTCATCATCGGTGGCGGGTTGGATGGTGGCGTAGCGCTCGAGGTAGGAAATGTAGCTCAGCGAGGTCAGATCGTCCTCCCCAGAGGCCACAAGAGGGGCCATCATTCCGAGGATCAGTGCTGCCGTCGCTAGCGTTTTCATATCGAACCTCCCAGTCGGCCAAAGAGACTGCAACTGGCGTGCCAACCAATTCAGGGCCGACACCCGCAACCGAGCTTCCGCCCTGAATTGGTGAAGATGCATGCGAGCGGCCGGGCCAACAGCTCAGCCTCATGCATCATTCTGCACGACGACGAGCCGCCCGCCTCACCGCAACGATCCATCGCAGGCGGGGACGCCTGCGCTACAAGGTTGTTCGCGATTTTGTAGCGCCCGCGTCCCCGCGGGCGATGGTCCCACCTGCGTCCATTCCTGTCGCAATCCCGAATACTGCAGGAGGCTCAGCTCTATCCCTCCTGAAGAATCCCCTTCATGACCTCGGCAAACTGAACCGGAGGAAGATAGCCGTTGATCCGGCCCCGCTCTTTGCCGTCGGGAGAGAAGACCAGCACCGTCGGCAGGCTCTCGACCTCGTATTCGTCAGAGAGTTCGCGTCCCGCGTTGTCGACATCCAAGGTCAGGGGCACCATCGAATCAGAAATCAGCGACATGACCGCGTTGTCCCTGAAGGTCGTGGATTCGAGTTTCTTGCACCAGACGCACCACTCAGCCTCGAAACTGACCAACACGGGCTTGCCTTCGGTCTTGGCCCGGGAGAACGCGGAGTCCCAGCTCTCCTCCCAATCCAGGTGGGTCACGTGGGAAGAAACAGCCTCGAACGAGGCCGTCGTCGGTCCGTCGTCGGCCGGGCCTGCACCACAAGCCGTCAGCGATCCCATCACCATGAGCGCGACGATCACCACGCGTGTTTTTGATCTGTAGAGTTTCATGGCGCCTCCCGTTGGCGGCGGGGATTGTATCACCGCTTGGCTATACAGTATGAAGCTCGCCGCCCATTGGTAACACCGGTCGGCAGTTGTCTTGCGCCCCCGCGTCTGCAGTGACATTATCCGCTCATGGCGAACAAGACCCTCTCGCTGTTTCACCGCATCGAACGCGCCCTCGAGACCATCGCCCTGGGTTCGACCCCGCTCGACATCATTCACGACACAACGGAGTTTCTGGCCGCGAATTTTGCGGACGACCTCGGCATCACCGGGGGTCGAATCTATGTCCATTCAGATGGCAGCTACGAGCTGGTCAAGGGCTTTGGTGAGGCGACCGACGCTCCGATCGGTCGGCGTATCTGGAAGACCTATCCCCCCTTCGAGAAGATGTTGGACACCGGTGTCGTGGTGATGAAACGCGATGACAATCGCCTCGACCCCAGTCTCGAGCACGAACTCGGCACCCGTGAGTGGTTTGCCGCCATCGCAGTTTCCGACGGCCATTACGTCCTCTCCTTTGATGTCGACACGCCCTGCGATGAGCACGAGGACCTTCACCGAACCCTCAACATCATCCGACTCGCCGTCAACCAGAAGCTCCGCGAGGAGCGGATGGTCTCCATCATGGAGGACGCCCGGCAAATCCAAAACTCGATCCTGCCGCGCCACCTGCCCAAGCCGGGGGATTTCGAGATCGCCGCCCGCAGCGTCGCCGCCGAAATCGTCGGCGGCGATTTCTATGACGTCATCGTCCTCGATGACGAGATCTTCAACGTCGTCATCGCCGACGCCACCGGCCACGGCCTGCCGGCAGCGCTCCAGGTCCGCGACGTCTTCACCGGTCTCCGCATGGCTCTGTCCCGCGAGTTCAAGCTCACTCGTACGCTCGAACGGCTCAACAACATCATCCACTGCAGCCGTCTCGCCACCAAGTTCGTCTCGCTGGTATTGGTCGAGTTCAACCTTTCCGGCACATTGATCTATTGCAACGCGGGACACCCGCGGCCGATCCTGATGCACGCCGATGGGTCGGTGGTGCGGCTCGACAAGGGCGGACCGCTTCTCGGACCGATCCCCGATGCAGTCCTACGCCATCGGCATCCAGTCCATGGAACCGGGCGACTCGTTGATTCTCTTCACCGACGGACTCAGCGAAGCGACCGAGGACGGCGACGAGGAGTACGGCATCGATCGTCTCCTCCACATCGCCCGCACCAATCGTCATCTCGACCCGGCGGCCATGGTCGACCGGATCTTCACCGATGTCGCCGAGTTCTCCCAGCGCACCCCACCCGAAGACGACCAGACGGTGGTGGTTGTGAAACGAATGCTCCCCGAACCCGAAGAGGCCCTCGCATGATCGATTTCACCCCGAGCGCGTTCTTTGATCTTTCCAACTTCCCCCATCGCGACCTCTTTGCCGATGACGAGCCCGTCTGGTCCGCCCTTGGTCACCGCCTCGCTACCTACCTCGAAGCGTGGACCGACTGGGAGATCGCCTGTGATCTTCCCGCCGGGGTCCATCTGCTCGGCGATCGGATCTCCATGGCGGCCGATTGCAAGGTAGAGCCGGGCGCGGTCATCGTCGGGCCGGCGATCATCTCGGGTGGCGTGTCGATCCGAACCGGCGCCTATGTTCGCCAGAATGTGATCCTCGCTGAGGGTTCGCTCGTGGGCGCCCACTCGGAGGTCAAGGGATCGGTCCTGCTTCCCGGAGCAAAAGCGCCCCACCAGGCCTACGTCGGCGACTCGATCCTCGGCCGCAACGTCAACCTGGGCGCCGGCACCATCTGCTCCAACGTCAAGAATATCGGCAGTGAAGTCACCTTCCGAGCCGGCGGCGAAGTCGTCAAGACGGGTTTGAGAAAATTCGGTGCGGTGCTCGGTGACGACTGCAAGACCGGGTGCAACACCGTGTTGAACCCAGGGGTGGTCATGGGCCCGGGATCGGTGACCTACACCAACGCGAGCCTGCGCGGCGGCTACTACCCAGCCGGAACTCTTGTGAAGGTCAGGCAGGAACAGAGGCTCGTTGAGATGGACAAGCTGAGGAAGTAGTCCCGCTGATTGCCGGTTTGCACAATGGAACCGCCAAGACGCAAAGTGCGCCAAGATTCCGCGAAGCAATACAACTGATCCGGGCTCCCTCCAACCCAAAGCGCCGGTCTTTTCCTCGGGTTCTGCGATGAGTCAAAGGGATGACTTGGCGGCAGCTTCGCGATCGTTGCGCCTTTGCGGTTTCATTGTGCCTACCAGTGCGAGAACCCGTCGTGTGCGTCGAGCGTACGCGTCCGGGCCCCTACCGCGCCCCACCTGCTTCCGCAGCGGCGGCGGCGGCTTCTTCGGCGGCGATGGCCGCTGCTTCTGCCTCGGTGGGGGTCGGCTTCAGCCTCTCATCGGCGACCGCCATGGACATGGAGTCCGGCATGGGCTCGCCCGGCTTGGGCTCGTAGAACGGGAGCTGGAACGGCCACGGCAGCTCGCGCAGAGGGATCTCCTGCTCGCGGCACGGCTCGCTCGGCTCGGTGCCATCGAGGAACGCCTCGAGCACCACCGAAGTTTGTTGGCTGCACGGCGGCACCGCCCGCTCACCGGTGTTGGCATCGACGGGTGTGAAGACGACTCCCGCCGGCACCGAGAAGTCCTCGGCCCGCGTCGCCTCGTCGAGGGTCTCGAGGTAGCCTTTCATGAACTCGTTCCAGATCGGCTGCGCCGCCTTGGCGCCGGTCATCTTCTTGCCGATGGCTTCCTTGCGGTCGCGACCCACCCAGACCCCGACCGTCATCCGGGGAGAGAAGCCGACAAACCAGGCATCGGAGTAGTCATCGGTGGTGCCGGTCTTTCCGGCCAGATTGGCCTCGAGCCAACGCGCCGATTGCCCGGTCCCGCGCTCGACGACCCCTCGCAGCACATTGAGCGCCAGATAGGTTGCCGGCGCCGACATGATGGGCTCGATCCTCGGATAGAAACGCTCCAAGGGCCGGCTGTCGCGGTCATTGACCTCGGCGATGAAGTAGGGCTCGGGCAGCTCGCCCAGGTTGGCGATGGCCGAATAGGCGCGGACCAGATCGATGAGGCGAACCCCGAGTGAACCAAGGGCGAGCGATGGATAGGGGTGAAGCTCGGTGGAGATGCCGAACCGGCGGGCCGTCTCCACCACCTGCTCGGAGCCGACCAACTGTTGCAGCTTGACCGCGGTCGCGTTGTAACTGAGTTCCAGGGCTCGGCGCAGAGTCGTGATTCCGTAGTAGATGTTGTAGTAGTTCTTCGGACAGTAGGTCAGCTCACCCGTCCCGTCGGGGAGAAGAAACGGTCCATCGAAAAGCGTGTCCGCCGGCGAGTAACCCTGTTGAAAGGCCGTCAGGTAGACAAAGGGCTTGAACGCCGAGCCGCACTGGAGGCTCGACTGCACCGCCCGGTTGAACTCCGATCGTTCGAAGTCGAAGCCGCCGACCATGGCCCGGATGGCGCCGGTCTGGTTGTCCATGGCGATGAGGGCGCCCTCGACCTCCGGTTCCTGGAGCAGCGCCACGGGGATCACCGCTTCCGCCTCTTCGGGAATTGCCTCGGGAAGTTCCTCGGGAAGACGGACGAAGACCAGATCCCCGACATCGAGCAACCGCTTCATCGAGGCGGCGCCGGTCCACTTGACGGCGTCCATATCGAGCCGAGCGCGATGATCGCCGAGCTGGAGCATCGCCTCCCGTCGACCGACTTCAACCACGACCGCATGGACCATGGCGGACGGCATGAGCTCGAGTTGCCGCCAAGACGGGTGCTCGTACTCAGCGACATCCTCGATACCCGCGGTATCGAGGACGTTGGGCGGCGACCGCCAACCGATATAGATCATCTCGAGCTTGACCAGCCACTCACGAACGGATTCCTCGGCGAGTTTTTGGAGATGCGGATCCATGGTGAGATGGACCTGGAGGCCGTCCTTGTACAGGGCATCGGTGCCGTATCGCCGTTCGATCTCCTTGCGCGCCTCCTCGAGAAAATACGCCCCCGATTCCACCCGGTCGCGGTGGAGGGCGACCTCGAGGGGTTCGGCGATCGCCTCGGCGTGCTGATCGACTCGGATGTATCCCTGTTCAAGCATCCGATCAAGAACCTTGTTCCGCCGGGCGAGAGCGTTTTCGGGTCGCTTGATGGGGTTGTAGAGATTGTTGGCGCTGGGGATCATCCCGGCGAGGAGCGCCGCCTCGGCAAGGGAAATCTCCATCGCCGGTTTGTTGAAGTAGAGTTGCGATGCCGCCTCGACCCCATAGGCGCCGTGACCGAAGAAGACCTGATTGGCGTACATCGTGAGGATCTGATCTTTGGAGAACCGCTTTTCGATATCGATGGCGAGCAGAGCCTCCTTCGCCTTGCGGCTGACGGTCCGCTCACGTTCGAGAAAGAGGTTGAGGGCGAGCTGCTGAGTCAGGGTCGACGCACCGCCTCGTGATCCGAGCTTGCGGTCACGCAGGCTGTACCACACGGCTCGGGTCACCGCCTGGGGATCGACCCCGCCGTGGTTGTAGAAATCGGCATCCTCGATGGCGACGATGGCCTGTTTGAGATGGTCCGGAATGTCTTCGGGCTTGAGTTCGACCCGTTGTTCCACGGCCCAGGAGGCCATTTCGGACCCGTCATCGGCATAGACGTGGGTCGCGGTGGCGGGTCGGAATGTCTCGAGGATATCGACCTGCGGTACGTGCAGGAACTGGGCCACGACCCAGCCGGCCAAAGCGCCCGCGAACACGCCGGCAACGACCCCGATCGAGACGAACTTGAGCAGCCGAAGAAGCTTCTCGCGCATGCCGACAGGGTAGCAGAGGAGATGCGGCAATTGTGTGGCCGGTTATGGGCCGATGCGAGGCTTTACCTGACCGGGCTAGTCCTGCACCGAACTCCAGGCGCCCAAGGTCCCGTCGTTGAATCCGTCGTCGAAGACCATGTACCAGTCACCGTATCCGATTTTGACCCGGTAGCCTTCGGTGGTGACCGACTCGACGCAGATGAGGATCTCGTTGGGCGTGTCCTCGAAGCACTCGCCGGGCAGCCACATGGCGCCGGCATCCGCGCCGTTGCTGGCGTTCTCGATATCCACCAGCCACGCCGGCTCTTGTCGTCCGTGGTCGACCTCGTGGATGATCACCGCAAAACCGGCGAGATTGATGTCGTATCCGAATTGGTCACGAACCTCGATGGTGTAATACCTCGACGATCCCGGAATCTGTACTTTGACCATGTGGAGATTGGTCGTGGTCGCATGGGTCAGGTGGTCGATATCGAACCAGTGGAGCCCTTGGGTCGAGACCTCGGCCTTTCGACCGGCGAGAATCCAACCGAGTGAGTCCTTGTGGAAAGAAATCGTGTGCTTGCCCACGGTGCCGTAGGTGGGATCGTGGTCGGCATAGCCCCAGGAGTCGCTCATCACATCCCACGGGTTGTCATAGGGGCTGCCATCGTTGTCAGCGTTGTTGGAATGGGGAAGACCGAAGGCGTGTCCCATCTCGTGGCCGATGACCGCGACGTTGTGCCAGCCCCAGGGGGGCTCCCACGTGACCCCTCCCCAACCGCCCCACGCATAGGGGCCGAAGGTGTCGTTGAACATGAGGTTGATGCCGTCGTAGTTGTTGATGTTGACGCTACCGGAGGCCGCGGTGGTGCAGTCGTCGTAGAGCGCGCTCAGCATGGTGCTGTAACTGGATCCGTTGATCAAACCTTCGTAGTACCCCTGGGTGTGGGGCAGGGTGAACCACCCGGCAGCCGTCGATCCCACGACATTGACCATGTTGTACGACTGACGGCGCCAGTAGTGGTCGAGGCCGGGATAGGCACTGCCGTACATGTTCTGGAAATAACTCAGGCCTTCCGGCGGCAGGGGGATATCGGAAAACTTGCACATGAGCGAAACATAGGGGTACGACCCGGCGGCCCGGTTGGGGCCGGGTGCGCCACCCTCCGCCACCGCGACGGCCAACGGACGAACGGTGGAGTTGCCGAGATCGCCGCTATCGGCGGGAAGCTGAATCCGAACCCGGCGCCCGTTTGCCGCCATGGGTCCCCCGAGGGCCGACAGGAATTCCTCACCAACCTCGAGACTGACTCGCGAGCCATCATCGAGACGAAGACTCGCGACCATCGCTTTGGAATCGGTCGACCCGGGAGCAGGGGTGCCCCAGGCGATGATGAGAGAACCTTCAACCCACTCGGCCTGGGTCGGGGACCCGATCGCCGATGCCGGGAAAACCCCGATTCCGAGGACCAAAATGGACACGACAATCGACAACTTCAGGTATTGAGTACGCATCGCACGCTCCTTGTACAGTCTGCCCCCCACTCAAGGGTAGATCCTGTCGATCCGAGAGTCGGTGATCTGTATCATGCTCAGTCATGCTTCATGCGCTTATTGGTCTCGGTGCGAATCTCGGCGAACCGGCGACGGCATTCGCCACCGCGCTCGACGAGATCGCCTCGAGGGGAGAGGTCATTTCAGGCTCCCGCCTGTGGCGGACGCGACCCATCGGACCGGACCAACCCGACTATTGCAACGCCACCGTCCTGATCCGATGGAATGGGCCGCCGGGGACCCTGCTGCGCGCCTGTCGCGAACTCGAAGGTGCAGCTGGAAGGGATCGCTCCACCGAGCAGCGATGGGGCCCCCGGATCCTCGATCTCGATCTGCTCATGGCTCGCGATCTCGTCTGGCGCGGACCCGAGCTCGAGCTGCCCCACCCCCGGTTCCACCAGCGGGCGTTCGCCCTGGTCCCGGCCGCCGAACTCGTGCCCGACTGGGTCCACCCGCTCGTCGGTCGGACCATCGGCGATCTCGCCGAGGAGGTTCTGCGGGACGATCCCGACGCGCTCATCTCGAGCGAACCGTTCCCGTTCGCTCCGCAGTTCTCTCAACGCAACCTGAAGGCTCGATTCCACGAACATTGAAACCGCAAAGCCGCGAAGATCGCAAAGCTAGCCGCCAAGTCACTCCCTTGACTCATCGCAGGTTCTGGCGGAAAGGACGAATGCAGCGGGGTCGAGGGAGCCCGGGTCAGAACTGCGATGTTTCGCGGAACCTTGGCGTTCTTGGCGACTTCGCGGTTTCATTGTGCGATGAGGTGATCCGAGTCGATTCAACCTCTGGATCTCTGTGGTTCTGTGGTGGTATCCGGCGATATCCTCGACGATCCCCCCAGAGAACAAACCGAGTGTTTATGACTTCTTGATGGGTCGTGAGCCTGGTTTGTTGGTGGGGACGCCTTCGGCGCAGAGCGGGCAGTCGTCCGCGCTCCAGGTCGGGAAGCTCGCCTCGAGCAACGCTCGGTAGGGCTTCGGTTCAAAGGGGTTCGGGTTGCCTGACCGGTTGACCATGGAGGCCAGTCCAACGACCTCGGCTCCATCCGCCTCGAGAATCTTGATGACCTCGCGGGTCGATTTCCCGGTCGTCACCACATCCTCGACAATGACGATCCGCTGGCCGGGCGCCACCGCGAATCCACGCCGCAGCACCATCTCGCCATCGGCGCGCTCGGTGAAGAGAAAAGGCAGGCCGAGGGCGCGGGCCGTCTCGTGACCGATGATGAGCCCGCCCATGGCGGGGGAGACCACCAGGTCGATCTCGGCAACCGCGTCGGCGATCGCTGCGGCGAGCAGAGCCCCGGCGTGGGCCGCCCGACCCGGTTCGGCAAGATAGAGGGCGCATTGGAGGTAGTCACCGGAATGGAGGCCCGAGGAGAGCAGAAAGTGACCGTGCTGGTGCGAACCGCAGGCGGTGAAGTCGTCCAGGCCAAGGGCGTTGCTCACTGGTCCTCCCTGGAGATGCCATAGGCCTGCATCTTCTTGTAGAGGTTGGATCGGGGGGTATCGATGGCACGAGCGGTGGCCGCGACATTCCAGCCGTTGGCCGCCAGCTGGTGACGCAGGAAGGCGATCTCGGAGGCGCGCTGGAAGTCCTGCAGGGTGGGTTCCGACAGCAGCTGCTGCAACTCGTCACCCCCGGTGGTCGCATCAAAGAGATCGACCCCCTCGATGATGATCGTCGAGCTCCATGATCACCGCCCGCTCGACGACATTCTTGAGTTCGCGAACATTGCCCGGCCACGGGTGGCGGGCGAGTCGGGCCATCGCGCCCGGGCTCCACTGCTTCGTCCGGCGGCTGTACTCGGTGCAGAACTGCTCGGTGAGGTGCTCCACCAGGGGGGTGATGTCATCCGGGTGTTCACGCAGGGGCGGTGTCTTGAGCACCAAGACCGCCAGGCGGAAATAGAGGTCCTCGCGAAAGCTCCCGTCAGCCACCCCGCCGGCCAGATCCTTGTTGGTGGCCGCGATGACGCGGACATCGACGGTGAACGGCCGTTCGGCCCCCACCGGCTCGACTTCACCATCCTGCAGGACCCGCAGGACCTTGGCCTGGGTCTTGAGGCTCATGTCCCCGACTTCGTCGAGGAAGATGGTCCCTCCGTCCGCCTGAACGAACTTGCCCACCTGACGTTGGTGGGCGCCGGTGAAGGATCCCTTTTCATGACCGAAGAGCTCGGACTCGATGAGTTCCTCGGGGATCGCGGCGCAATTGACCCGGATGAACGGCTTGCGCGCCCGGCCGGACAGATGGTGCAGTCGACGGGCGACCAGCTCCTTGCCGGTGCCCGATTCGCCGAGGATGAGGACCGTGGCGTGGGTCGGCGCCGCGCGAGTGATCTCTTCGCGCAGCCGAGCCATGGCGGCGCTCGAACCGAGCAGGGGTGGTGGTTCGTCCACTGAATCGAGCTCTCGCGCCACCCGCCCCTGGGCGACAGCCCCCCGGACGGTGAGGAGCAGATCGGCGCGATCCGGGGGTTTGGTGAGATAGGCCGCGGCCCCGGCGTCGAGGCACTGTTGGGCGGTGAACTGGTCACCGTGACCGGTGAGGATCACCACCGGGATCTCGAGGCCTCTGCGAGAGAGATTGTCGAGCAGTCCAAAGCCATCCATCCCCGGCATCTTGATATCGAGCAGCGCCGCATCGGGCTGCCGCGAGTCGAGCAGGTCAAGGGCTTGGAACGCATCGGTCGCCTGCTCGACCTCGTATCCCGCTCCGCTGAGGATCCGATCGAGCACGCGGCGAACACCGGGATCGTCGTCGATGATGAGTATTCGGCCTTCCATGCCGATATGGTAGCAGCCGAGCCACAATCCGACCTCATTGTCGTCCGGTTGTGGGGCATTTCACATAACCTCGATCTCGGAGTAGAATCCCGTCGCAGCCATCGGCTGCGGGAGGAAACCATGAGCGACGTACAAAGAATTCTCGCTGATCTCGGCCTCGAGGCAACCAACCCCGGCGCCTGCACCGGTGAGTGGATCACCGCCGCGGACGGCCGCGAGCTCGTCAGCGTCAACCCGACCACCGGCGAACCCATCGCCACGGTGAACCAGGCCGATGTGGCCGCCTACGAGAAAGTGGTTCAGACCGCCGCCGAAAGTTTCGTCGACTGGCGGATGATGCCCGCCCCCGCGCGCGGCGAAATCGTCCGCGAGCTCGGCAACGAGCTGCGCAAGTTCAAGGAGCCCCTTGGCCGGTTGGTCTCCCTCGAGATGGGCAAAATCATGTCCGAGGGTCTCGGCGAGGTCCAGGAGATGATCGACATGTGCGACTTCGCCGTCGGACTGTCGCGCCAGCTCTACGGCCCGACGATGATGTCCGAGCGGCCGCGCCACCGCATGTACGAGCAGTGGCACCCGCTGGGTGTGGTCGGTGTCATCTCCGCGTTCAATTTCCCCGTCGCGGTGTGGGCGTGGAACGCGGCGCTGGCCGCGGTCTGCGGCGACACCACGGTGTGGAAGCCGTCATCGTCGACGCCGCTGACCGCCATCGCGGTCCAGAACATCTGCAACACCGTGATGAAGCGGCACGGGCTCACCGGCATCTTCAACCTGACCATCGGTCCCGGCTCGGTGGTCGGCGAGCGGATGATCAACGATCCGCGCGTCCCGCTGGTGTCGTTCACCGGCTCGACCAGCATGGGCCGTCACGTCTCCGAAGCCTGCGCCGGACGGTTCGGCCGAAGCATCCTCGAGCTCGGCGGCAACAACGGCATCATCGTCGAGGCCGACGCCAACCTCGACCTCGCCCTGCGCGCCATTCTCTTCGCCGCGGTGGGCACCGCCGGTCAACGGTGCACCAGTCTGCGCCGGCTCTTCCTCCATTCGTCGATCGCCGACGACATGGTGGCCAAGCTGGTCAAGGCCTACGGCAGCATCACCATCGGCGACCCCCTCGAAGACGGCATCCTCATGGGCCCGCTGGTCAATGAGAGCGCCATCTCCGACTATGAGAACGCTCTCGTGAAAGTGCGCGAACAAGGCGGCGAGATCGTCTGCGGCGGCCACCGGATCGACCGCCCGGGCTACTACGTCGAGCCCACCATCGTCCGGCTGTCCGAACAGATCCCGATTTCCTGCGACGAGACCTTCGCTCCGATCCTCTATGTGATGGCCTACGACACCCTCGACGAAGCCGTCCGGATCCACAACGCGGTGCCCCAGGGCCTGTCGTCGGCGATCTTCACCTCGAGCATGTACTCGGCCGAGCGGTTCCTGTCGCACGAAGGCTCCGACTGCGGCATCGCCAACGTCAACATCGGCACCTCCGGCGCCGAGATCGGCGGCGCCTTTGGCGGCGAGAAGGAAACCGGCGGCGGCCGCGAGGCCGGCTCGGACTCGTGGAAGGTCTATATGCGGCGCCAGACCTGCACCATCAACTGGTCCACCGAGCTCCCACTCGCCCAGGGCGTCAGCTTCGACATCGACTAGACCAACAACTCGACAGCTATTGCGCCCCGCGTCGTTGCCGACGCGGGGCGTTTTCATTTCCCGCAACGAGCTCCTGGATTGATTCTCCCGTCGCAGGTGCCCGAGAGTGCCCCCTCAAACGATGTTTGGGCCCGAGACGCGTGAGGTTCGGTTTGGGTAGTGGTTCCCAAAATCGTTTGAGACGGCACGTCCGTTCACGGCCGATTCTTCAGGTCGTCAACGAGGTCCGTCCTCCTATCCTCAGGAAAACCCGGGACGGGTGCCTGGCATCCGACGTTGTTCGCCGCGAACAATGTCGCGTGCCAGCGCACCCCTCCCATCGCGTTTCACCGGGAGGTTGATCGAGGCTACTCGTCGTCGCGATCGCGCCCGGCGAAGAAGTTCTCCCAATCAGCGACGTCGTGGCTCGAGAGTTTGGACTCGAATGTCGACGGCCGCGGCTTCTGTTTCCTGCGCCCCCGCCAATCGGCGAGGCGCCGGACCTTGGCGCCGCGCTCCCGGGCGCGATCGGCGAGACCCCGATCATCGGTGACGACGGAGAACTGCTTGGCCTCGGCGCCGCCGGGCAGCAAACCGATGATGACGTCGTCTGCGGCCCGAGACCCTGAATACACGACGGTAACCTTGCCGAGGCTTTCCCGAGCAGGCGCACCGGTGGGCGACGGTCCATCAAAGACCACGATCACGGATAGGGTTTCGCGGCGGGTGATCTCGAGCACCTGGGTCCGTACGTCAGCCCGGCTGCGCTGTGACTTTGGCAACCGATGGAGAAGATTGTTGCCGTCAATGAGGATTGGCATCGGGTCTGGTCCGCGGTCTTCCGGCGGGCTATCTCACGCGGCGCAGCAGCCGTTCGAGTTCGCGGCTTCCGACGAGCTTCTTGTACATCTCGGCCGCCGTTTCACTCCACGGATCGGCTCCAACGGCCCGCTCGAGAGCTTTCCGCTGCCGCTCGGTGTGGCCGCGGGCCTTCCAGAAGTTCGCGATCTCGATCCATCCCGCGACAAAGGTGGGGTCGACCTCGACGGCGATCCGCAGGCGATCGAGCGCACGACCGATCCACAGAGGATTCTTCATCTGGAGTTTGGCCAGTTTGAGCAGCTCTTCCGGTCGAGGATCCATGCCGCAAGCCTGCTCGAGCAACTGGATGGCGAGATAGGTCTCTCCTGTCGCGATGAGCTGGTCGGCACGTGCGAGGTTCGCCTTGACCATGGCCGCCCGCGCGGCCGGGTCGGTTCGGGGCTTGGTCGAGAGACTCTCCGCCTGGGCTTGTTCCACCGAGGTGAGAACCTTGTCGTAACGACGGCGGGCCTTGGGATCGGACAGCAACTCGTAGGCCTCACGAGCTCGATCGACAATGGCGGAGAGGTTGGCCCGTTGATCGACAAGATGGGGCTCATCCACCCTTTTAGGCGAGTAGCGTTTGCGGATCACCGTGAAGGCCTTCTCGATCTGATCCGCCCCGGCGCCCGGTTTGAGACCGAGGGCCCGATAGTGGTCGATCCGGGTGACTTTCTTGGCCAACTCCATGATCCGTTGGCGTTCCTCCCGGTGGCGTTCTTCAAACTCGCTGTCGTCGATACCGACATCGATCTCGACACCGGCCGGCTCCTCGATCGGTGGCTCGACCAAATCCGGGACCGAAACCACTGTCGGATCGTCTGGGGCAGCCGCGGTATCGATGGCGACGACACCGGAGACCACCAGGGCATAGAGGCTGGAAACCACCTCCTGCTCGGGCATGGTCGAGAGGTGTTTGAGGGCCGAGAGATCCTTGGCGGCATCGAGACGGGACAGGATGAACCCCTCACTCGGGGTGAGCTCGAGTTGGCCCAGAACACTCTCGATGCTCAACTGGAGCCTCACCTTCTTGTCGAAGGAACCGAGGAGGTCCCACATGGCGACCTGGTCCCGGCATTCACGGGCCGCCGTCAGGATGATCTGAGAGGTCGTGATGTTGGGCAGGGTGTCCGGTTGAGGGTCGCCCTGGCCTCCCATGAAACCGAACCTGGGCACTGTTTCCGAGGCTGCGCGACGAATGATCTCGAGGGTCAACTCCTGGAGTTCGGCCTCGAGCTCGGACTGGGCGATGCAGCCCCGCTTGACCAGAATATGGCCGAGGGTTCCGATCTCGTCTGCTCCCTGGGCGAGGAGAGTCAGGGCCCGTTCATCTTCGGTGATCCACTGACGGTCGACGAGCCACATCCCGAGCATTTCGCCTTCGACGTTGGATCGGGCCGCACGAATCTCTCCATTGACGAAGAAGATCTCACGGCGGACATCCTCCGAGCCGATGACGAGAGTCCCCGTCGATTGATCGGCCGCAAAGCCCGCCATCCTGGTTGGGAGGGGTTGGGCGAAGGTGGGCGACTTCTCGTCGACAACCACGGTCAACCCTCAATCCCGATCTCACTGTCAGAATCGGTGTTGGTGACCTCGATGACGTGGGGTTGGAAGCCGTCCTCGACGATGGTCGAAGGAATATCGCCAACGGCCTCCTCTGCCGCCTCCCGGGTCGGAAAACTCCCCCAGACGAGCCGGAAACAGTCGTCACCGTTGACCGGGTCGGCCTTGACGGTGCGCAGTGAATCGCGCTCGAGGCTTCGTTTGCGGAGCATTCGCTGGAGATCCTTCGGCTCACAGCCCATCTCGACGACAACCCCCCAGTCCCCCGAACCCGAAACCACCGGTGCGTCGTCATCACCGCCGCCCATCACGACAAAGGCGATGATCACGGCGACGACGAGAAGCAGCCCGGCCGCTGCGCCGATCATCCACCCCGGGATCGTTTTCCTCGAGGGTTCTTCGTCGTCGAATTCGGTCCCGGGCCACTCGAGATCGTCGGTGAGGACGACCGGTTCCGACGCTTCCAGAATTCCCGTCGCCACCAGAGCGGCGACGAGTCGAACCACTTCGTCGGGTTGGTGCGAGGACTCGGATGCGATGTCGGCGGCGGTTGCGCTCGCGGTGATGCTCGCGACGATGAGGTCCGCGTCTTCGGTGAGCCGAAGCGGAGCGTAGAGCTCGAGAAAGTCCCGCGAGCGCCGGAGGGTCGTCCGGCTGTCGGGAAGAATCGAGCCGGCCACGTTGTGCTCGGTGTCCGCGAGGACCAACTCGACGAGTGCATGGGTAATGGAAATAGTGGCGCCGTCGGCCGCGGGCGGCTCTGAATCCTCAACGCTGAACTGCCGGTCGGGATCCATGAGCCACCGGTGTAGTTCTTCCTGGAGGATCTCCTTGGCGGCGCCCATGGCGCGGGTTTCCGGGATGCCCTTCGATTGACCGAGATAACGGGCCTCGGCGAGCAAATCACTCTCGCCCGAACCTTGGCAGCCGAGACGGGCCGCCAGCTCAGTCGAGTCCAACCCCTCGGCGCTGTGAATTCGTCCTTGGCGCACCCCGAGAACGAGTTCTCCCCCGGTCCGGGAGAGCCTCGCCGAACTCGGATCCCGCTGCGCAACCCAACGCCCGAACGCCCAGATCTGTTTCGGATCCTGCATGGGGCGAGCTTAGTTCATCGCTGTGGAAAATGTAAAGCACCGGGGGTGGTGCAAACACAGATCTCATGTGTTCGAAATGAACGACTTGTCCATGATCGCCGGGGCCGGACCACTGCCCGGCGTCCGACAGATCTCCAACCGGATAAACAGGGTTGACAGAAGACCCGGCGACATCTAGTATGACCGTCCCAACGGTTAACCGTTTGGGAGGTTAGCTCAGGGGTAGAGCACCTGGCTTACACCCAGGGGGTCGTGGGTTCAAATCCCCCACCTCCCACCAAAGCCCCTGATTTTGAAAGTGCGGGGTCGTAGTTCAGCTGGTTAGAACGCCGGCCTGTCACGCCGGAGGTCGCGAGTTCGAGTCTCGTCGGCCCCGCCACTTCATTTCACGGCCGCCCTTTTCGGGCGGCTGTTTTTTTGCAGCGCTGCAGACGGCCACGTCGCCAACCCCCTCGGACTCAAAGGCGTGGTGGTCGGTGAGGGGGACACCTACGAAGAGGCACTCACCGACGTCCGCTCGGCCATCCGTTTCCACATCGACACATTCGGAGACGAGGTTCTCCAAACCGATCCACCCGATCCTCGCCTACCGCCCAACCGCTGAAACATCCGTTCAACCGCCTCAGGCCCCGCTTGACCGCTGAAACGACCGCATTCAAGTGGTGTCAAATACCAGAGAATTGGGGAAAAGAAACTTCCTCAAGCCCGACATCTGGTTCGGCTCGATATACCGGCTGATCTTGAATTCACCGGCTGTGGCGGTCGCGGAGAATGGGATCGCAACAAGACTGAACACCACTGCCAAAAAACGGAGGGTATTTCGAGCTGAATATTGACCCATCGGGCGATTGTCTCATTGAATCTGCGGTTACCACGTATTGCGGAACTCCATCGTCGGCCCCACCACGTCATCTCGAAGGCGCCCTCTTCGGGCGGCTGTTTCTCTTGGGAGCAGCCGGCCGGTTGTCCTACGAACGAGCACGGGAGTAGGGACGCGGTTCGTAGACGGTCTCGTCGAACTCGAGTCGAGCCGGCAGAGTCCTGACCCACCTCTCCAAGGGCCTCAGCTGACGTAACGTACTATTCTGGTGACGGAATGTCCGCACCGACATCGTGTTCTGATGAATGCCCTCGAAAGAGACGACCGGAAGTATTGAAGATGATCCGACTGCTCCTCACCGCCGTGTCCGTGATCCTGGCCCTTGTTCTGGTCAGCGGTTGCAGCTCCGCCCAATCACAGTCACCGCCGACCCCTCCTGCGGCACCGACACCGTCCTCCCAACCCCCGACTCCCGAGGCGGAGGGAGCGAGCCAGCAGGCTTCGGGGGAATCCGACGAGGTCGAGCAGGCCTCCCAATCTGGAAACGGAACGTCAGCCTCGGCAGGCCCGGAGGCGGCTCAGAACCAAACTGGTGGACAACAGGCGGATCAGGTTTCCAGCCAAACCACGGCTTCCGCCGGTGGAGCCCAGGCAGGAGGCGCTCCCACATCCGCGGGCGCTTCCCTTTCCCAGGGCGGCGGGTCGTCGTCGCTCGGCGGCACGACGGCCGCCGGAGGCTCTTCCACCGGCGTTCCGAGCCGGGAGGAACGGACGGGTGAGCTCGACAGCAAACTCGATGCCTCACTCCGCGAACTCGACGGTCTGCTCATGGAAGAACAGCAAAGACTCGCCGATCAGGCTGCCTCCCAGGGTTCGGGAACCTCGGGTGGGACCAGCGGCGGTCTCGGGTCCGGGTCGAGCGGCTCCGGCGCTTCCGGGCCATCCGGGTCAGGGGCCTCAGAGTCCGGATCTTCAGGTGACGGGTCCGATACCGGTGAATCCGCGGGTGGTGCAACCGGTGGATCGTCGGGCGGCGGCGCCGTCGGAGGCGGCGGCATCGGTGGCGGAGACTCCGGCGCCCCGGTTCCCGACGACGTCGGAGACGGTTCCGATGACGACATCGTCGCCCGCCAACTCCGCGAGGCGGCCATGGCCGAAGACGACCCCGAGCTCAAGGAAAAGCTGTGGCAGGAGTACCGCGACTACAAGGCGTCCCTGAGCGGCCGATCTCGGTCGTCGAACGATGAGAACTGAGGAGAGAGGTCCTTGAACAGTCAAAGCATCCCAGTCCTGTTGCTACTCTCGGTCTGCATGACCATCGGTTGCAGCACCGCGCCCCCTGGGCCGGTGGAAACGGTGGATCTGGTTCAGGCCACCACCGACGTCGCCGAAGAACAACTGCTCGATGTCTCCATCAGTGTCTTCGACCCCGGCTTGCCTGAAGAAGGGGAGGAACTTCCCGATGGGGTCCAGCCCGAGGTGCGCAAGGCCGAGGCCAGATACATGGCCTATCGACTCGAGGAAACCATGCAGGAGACCGGTCACTGGGGCGCCGTCCGGGTCGTGCCCCAGGATGCAGCTCGGGGGGATGTCGTGGTTTCGGCCAAGATCCTCGAATCAAGCGGCCGGGATCTCAACCTCTATGTCCGGGCGACGGACGCCACCGGCGAGGTGTGGTTCGAAAACCGGTACAAGGGCCGCGCTGATCCGGCCGCCTATCAACCCGAGACAATCGGCAGGACGCAACCGTTTCAGAATGTCTACAACCGGATCGCCAACGATCTCGTCAGGGCGCTCACCAAGCTCGGTCCCGACGAGCTCATTGAAGTCCGCCGGGTAGCCCAACTCGACTACGCCGCCGATCTCGCGCCCATGGTCTTCGACGACTATCTCGAGATCGACCGAAAGGGCCGGAAGACCGTCGCCCGCCTCCCCGCCGGAAACGACCCCATGATGGCGCGGGTGAACGAGATCCGTGAACGGGAGTACTTCTTTGTCGATGTGCTCAACCAGCACTATGCGAGTTTCTCGCAACAAATGGTCGCCCCCTATGACAATTGGCGGATGTTCTCCTACGAGGAGCAGGTGGCCCTCACCGCCCTGCGCCGCAAGGCGACCACCCAGCAGGTTCTGGGCGGTCTGGCGGTGCTCGGCTCGATCCTGATGGGCGGCGGAAGCACCGCGGAACGGGTGGTTCGCGACGCTGCCATGATCGGCGGCGTCGCCGCAATTACCGCCGGGGTGGGTACCCGCAAGGAGGCCAAGATCCACGTCCAGGCGCTGCAGGAGCTCTCGGCCTCGTTCGACACCGAGGTCGAACCCATGGTCATGGAGGTCGATGGCCAGGTCCTCCGGCTGACGGGCTCGGTGGAGACCCAGTACGAGACCTGGCGGCAGCTTCTGAGTTCCATCTGGGCCGACGAAACCGGGTTGCCGACCGATCCCAACCAGACGCCCGGCAGCAGTCCCGGACAAAACTGACCGATCGCCGTCATGTCCCGGACTCCCCCGTTGCAACCGCCGCCGAGGATCGAGCCCGAACCCGGGCCGGATCGGGCATCGTCGGTTCGTCATTCGCGATCGAGTCGAGGCCGCCGGCCGCGACCGTGGGTCGTGGTGTTGATGGCGCTTCTCGGGGTCGCCCTCATGGTGGTTATCGTCGTGCTCCCGAAATTGGTTGACGGGCGCACGACTCAACAGAACGCTGATCCCGCCGCCCGGACCATGCACCCGACCCCGGCGCCGACAGGCACACCCGATCCGCCGACTCCACCGCGCCCCTCGGACGACGGGGTCCGCCGCACGGTGACCGAGGCCCTCGGCGAGGGTCGGGCAGCGTTGATCAGCGGCGACGCTGCGGCAGCCACCGCCGCCTTTCGTCGTGCGGCGGCCCTTGAACCCGGCAATACCGCCGCCGAGAACGGTCTGCGGCAATCCGAGGTTCTCGCCGAGGTACAAGCGCTGGAAACGGCTGCGCTGGCCCACGAAGGGCGCCACGAGACCGCGGCCGCGACCCGCGCCGCGAGACGCACCCTCGAGCTCGACCCGAACTCGGAGATCGCGCGTGGGGTGATTCGCAGAGCGGCCCTCGCGGCCGAAAACGCAAGCTATCGCGAGCTCGTCACCCGCGGTCTCGCGGCGCTCGAGGCCCGGCAGTACCAACAGGCGCTCGACGCCTTCTCATCGGCGGCCGAACGCCAGCCGGCAGCGCCCGAAGTGGTCGACGGGCTCACCCGAGCCCGCGCCGGACTCAAGCAGGAGACCATCAGCCGCCACCTCGCGCTCGCAGCCGATGCGGAAGAGGCCGAGAACTGGGCCCTGGCGGTGGGCGAGTACCGGTCGGTCCTGACGCTCGAACCCGCCCTTGCCGTGGCGCACCACGGCGAGGTCAGAAGCAGCGAACGCCTCGACTTGACCCAGAAGATCGAATTTCACCTCGCCAACCCCGACCGTCTGGCAACCACCGAGGTTCTAAACGAGGCGCTCGACCTGGTGGCCGAAGCGCAGGCGGTCACTCCACGCGGGCCGCGCTTCTCTGATCTCATCGACCGCCTCGATCGTCTCGTCATCCAATCGTCGATCCCGGTGCCGGTCATCCTCGAATCGGACGGACTCACGGATGTGGTGGTTTTCAGGGTCGGCGAGTTCGGCACCTTCGACCGCCGGACAATCGAGCTGCGGCCGGGGACCTACACGGTTGTCGGCCGCCGCGAGGGATTCCGGGATGTCCGGCTCGTCGTCAAGGTCGGTCCGGGGCAATCCCCGCCGACCGTGAAGATCTCCTGCACGGAGGCCATATGAGACTCTCCGTGACCCGCAATGACGAGAGTCACGACCTCGAATTCGAGGCCGGTGACTGGCCGATCAGCATCGGCGGCGCCGGGAGTCGGCTTCAAGTCGATGGTCTTGCCGATGGCGAAATCGTGGCTCATCTCGGTGTCGCCGACGGCGCCGCGTTTGTCCTGCCGGCCGCCGATGCGACAAAACTGATCCACTGTAACGGTGTCGTCCTGAGTGCATCCCGGTGGCTCGAGGATGGCGACCGTCTGGCCATCGCTTCTTCCAGGCTCGTTGTCCGCATCGACCACGACCGAATGGCGATCGAGTTCGAGCGACGGCCGACACCCCAATCCGACAAGCCGCGCCAAATCCCGGTACGGACCGTGGAGCCTCAGCCGGTCATCATGGTCAGACCCGCCAGCTTCACCCCACAAACCGGCAGCACCGGCGGTGTGGGTAGACGGCCTCGTCTCGGCTCGATCCTGCTCTGGTTGGCGCTTGCAATCATGGCCGCCCTGGCCTGGTACGTCCTCACCGGGCAAGCGGTCGAGATCGTGGTGGTGCCGACCCCGGACCGGCTCGAGATCCACGGATCCTGGCCGGTGTTGCCCATCGACGGGCGCAGCTTCATCCACCCCGGCACCTATGAAGTCGAGGCGGAGTTGGCGGGCTACCGGCCCCTCGCGGAGGTCCTGGAGATCGACGGGGAAACCGCCGCCCGGTTCCACTTCGCCCTGGCTCCCCTGCCTGGGCGAGTCCGGATCACTACCGGGGAGGTCAGCGACGCCGAGATCTGGATCAACGGCGAGACCGTGGCCGTGAGCCCGGCCGTCATCGAACTGCCCCAGGGTGAGCACGCCATCGTGATTCGCGCCCCAAGGCACGCCGAGGCCGTCCATCTGGTCGCCATCACCGAACCAGCCCAGGAACTCGAGCTCGAGATCACCCTCGATCCGGCGTGGGCGCCGGTTCACTTCCGTTCGAATCCGGCCGGGGCCGAGGTCGTTGCCAACGGTCATGGCCTCGGCACGACTCCACTCACTGCCGAGCTCGGCGCCGGCGGGCACTCCATCGAGTTCCGCCGCGCGGGCTACGAAACCCACCGCACGCCCATCACCGTGATCGCCGGGGTGGCGCTCGAACTCCCCGTGGTCCGGCTCGCGAGGGCCTCGGCACTGCTGGCGGTGACCAGCAATCCTCCGGGCGCCAGTGTGACCCTCGATGACACTTTCAAGGGTGTCACGCCGCTTCAGATCGCCGTCTCCCCCGATCGCGAGCACGAGCTCACCCTCGCCAAGGGAGGGTTCGCGCTCCACAGCCAGGGCCTGCGCCTGGCGTCCGGGCAGCGCCAGAACCTGGCCATCGACCTCACCCCGCTCGTGGGAACCGTGAAGTTCCGCTCGCAGCCCACCGGAGCTGAGGTATTCATCGACGGTGAGTCGCGGGGACGCACGGATCTCACCCTCGAACTCGAAGAACGGATCTACCGGGTCGAGATCCGACTCGACGGGTTTCTACCATTTTCAACCACCATCACCCCGCGTGGACAGACCGTCGGGGAGGTCAACGCAGTTCTCGAATCGGTGGCGGCGGCTGCGGCCGCCCGCCGGCCTCCGGTGATCACCAGCCCCCAGGGCGCTGAACTCAGGCTCATCGACCCAGGGCGTTTCACCGCCGGCGCATCGCGCCGGGTGCCCGGCCGGCGCGCCAACGAAACCCTCCTCACCGTCGAGATCAGCCGCCCCTATTATCTCGCGGCGCGGGAAGTCACCAATCGCGAATTTCGCGCCTTCCACAAGGGACACCGTTCCGGCAGCGCGGGCTCGGCCAACCTCGAGATCGACCACCACCCGGCGGTGCGGGTGAGTTGGGACAACGCCGCCCGATTCTGCAACTGGCTCTCCGAGCAGGAGTCCCTGCCACCGGTCTATATCGAGAAAGGCGGCACCATGGTCCCGCGATCACCGCTGCCGACCGGCTACCGACTGCCCACCGAGGCGGAGTGGGTTTGGGCGGCCCGATACGACGCCGAAGGCCGCGGGCGAAAATACGGCTGGGGCAGCGAGTTGCCGATTCCATCTCAAGCCGGCAACTACGGTGATCAATCTGCCGATCCCATATTGGGCGACAGCCTGCCGGACTACTCGGACGGCTACCCCGCCACCGCCCCGGCGGGCTCGTTCAGGGCCAACCAGCGCGGACTCTTCAACATCGGCGGTAATGTCTCGGAGTGGGTCCAGGACATCTACACCATCTACCCGCCGAGCGATGCTGTGATGGTGGATCCTTTGGGTCCATCGGAAGGCGAGTACCATGTCATCCGAGGCGCCAGTTGGATGGACGACAACGTGACCGAGCTTCGATTGAGCTATCGCGATTACAGCGACGAACCGCGGCCTGATGTCGGCTTCCGCATCGCCCGGTCGGCTCCATGAGGTCGCAGTGAACCGAACCCCGGATCGAGAGGATCGAATGAAAAAATCAAAGGTTGCACTCCTGGTTCTCATCCTGGCGGCCGCGGCGGCTGTCGCCATCATCGGCCCGGGGATCTCAGCGGTGGGCGCCTCGGCGCAGGAGGCCGAGACCGAACTCGAGGAATTTGTTCCTTCAGAAGAGCTGCCTCCGGATAGCGCCGTGGCGTTTCCGGTGGACATCTGAGTACGGCCATGCGAAAAAGCCGACCCTCTGAATTCGTCTACCAGCTCGCCGCCCTCTTCATCGCCGTCATCGTCGTCCACAGCATCTATGTCACCATCGTGAGGCCGCGCGCCGAGGTCGACCTCGCCCTGCAGTCGGCGCAGATGCAGGCCGACCCCGATGCCGTTCCCGAGCGCTCGGTCTGGATCATCATCCGCGACTTCGAGCAGGAGGCGTGTTTTGTCCTCATGCTCTGGGCAATGGCCATGATGGCCGCGAAGTGGGTCGCCACCAACCGCGAGGCCCGCCTGCTCAACACCGATCTCATCCCGGTGGCGCCGGGGATCCGAATCCTACCCGAGGATGCGCGCGAGTACACCCGACAGATCCAGGCGCTCCCGGCGAAGGAGCGACAGGCGTTGCTGCCGCGCGCCCTCGAGTCGGCGTTGAACCGCTTCAGCGCCACGGGGAGCATTCAAGCGGCATCGGAGACCGCCCACGCCGCCTGCGAGGCCGAGGCCGAGCGCCTCGATTCCGAGCTCGCCATGGTCCGCTACATCGCGTGGGCGATCCCGTCCATCGGGTTCATCGGCACCGTGCGCGGCATCGGCGAGGCGCTCGGGCTCGCCCACAAGGCCGTGGCCGGCGAGATCTCCGGCGTCACCCGAAGCCTAGGGATCGCCTTCAACTCGACCTTTATCGCTCTGCTCATCAGTATCGTCCTGATGTTCCTTCTCCACCAGCTCCAGCTCCAGCAGGAGCGACTCGTCCTCGACACCTCGAGCTATATCGACGACGGGTTGGTTGAACACCTCCAGATCGCGGCGCCGAGCACCGAGGAACGGACCGGGTGATGAGGCTCGCCATCGAGCTCGCCGATGCCGGGCTCATCGCCCTGCCCGAAGAGGGTGAGGCGGCGGCGCCCAGCCCCGGGATCGCCATCGTTGACGGCGAGACGATCATCGTCGGCGGAGAAGCGGCGGCACGAGCCCGCTTGACACCGCGCCGGCTCCACACCCGCTTCTGGCAGGACATCTCGACCGAGACTCTCGGCAGCCCCTTCCCGCGTCATCTGAGATCGGCCGATCTCGCCTGGAACCATCTCTCTCAACTCTGGCAGGCGACCGGGCGTGGGGTTTCGAGCGTCATCCTCGCGTTGTCCGATGGCCGTTCCGAGGATCAACTCGGGCTCATCCTCGGGGTCGCTCGTTCGGCGGGCGTTCCCGTCGACGGCTTGGTCGATGCGGCGGTCGCGGCCTCCGTTGATCGACACGGCGACCGGCCCTTCCTCCACCTCGATCTCGAGCTCCACAGGGCGGTCCTGACCGTGCTCGAACCCGGCCCGCGACGGCGGGCGGCCCTGATCACCGATGGGGTCGGACTCGCGGTGCTGCACGACACCTGGCTGCGTCTCATCGCCGGCCTCTTTCTCAAGCACACCCGGTTTGACCCGTTCCATTCCGCGGCGAGCGAACAGGATCTCTTCGACCGGCTCCCCGCAGCCCTCGGCCAACTCGGACGGCGGTCATCGACGACCATGACCCTCGTCGCCGAGCAGAAGACCTTCAGCCTCGAACTCGATCGCGATCGGGTCGGGTCCGCCGCCGAAACCCACTACCACGCACTCGACGAACTCGTGCGCCCGGCCCTGGCCCACGATCCGGACCGAATCCTGCTGAGCGCACGGGCAGCCGCCATGCCGGGTCTGACGGAACGGCTCGCCGCACTGACGGAACTCGAAGTGACCGGGCTGCCCCTCGGGGCGGCGGTCGCGGGCGCCCACCAATGCGCCAACCGCATCGTCACACGGGGTGAGGTCCTCCCGCTGGTGACCGACCTCAGCGAGCCTGCGAGCGATGCGGGTTAAGCGCCGAACCAACCCCATCGGTCTGTCATTCCTCGATGCGATGACCTGTGGGCTCGGCGCGGTGGTGTTGCTCTACATGGTGATCAACGGTTCGGTTCAACAGCACACCGAGGAGCTCACCAGAGATCTCCAGGCTGAAGTCGATCGACTCGAAATCGAGGTCCTCGAGGACCACGCTCAGATGGTCGAGCTCCGCAATTCGGTCAGGCAGGTCGAGGACGAACGGCTCCGGGCGAGCGGGCTTTCGCGGCGTCTCATCGAAAACCTGGAGGAGATCCAGGTCGAGCTCGCCACCTTCGACGGCTCCACCATCGCCCGCCGCGAACACATCAACCGTCTCAAAGCCGATGTCAGATCCCTCGATGAGGACGCCAAACGGTTGTCCGCCGCCACCCCGAGCGACGAGACACCCGGCAGCAGAATCCGCTCCCATGTCGGCGACGGCGACCGCCAGTACCTCACGGGACTCAAGGTCGGAGGCGACCGGATCCTCTTCCTGGTCGACGCCTCGGCGAGCATGCTGGATGACACGATCGTCAACATCATCCGCCGCCGCAATCTGCCCGATACAGACAAGCTTCGCGCCGAAAAGTGGCGCCAGGCGGTGGCCACCGTCGACTGGCTGACGACTCAGATTCCCCGCACCAGCGAGTTCCAGATCTACACCTTCTCCGACCGTCCCCGAGCGGTGCTGCCCGACACCGCGGGCCGGTGGCTCGACGGGAGCGATCGGAAGATTCTCGAACACGCCATGGCATCCCTGCGTCAGGTGGTTCCCGACGGCGGGACCAATCTCCTCGGCGCCATGAGCGTCATCACAGGGCTGAGTCCACGACCGGACAATGTGACCCTCCTCGTCGACGGTCTGCCGACCATGGGCGCCGGCAACCCGGGCCGGGGCACCGTGAGCGCCAACCAGAGGGCCAAGCTCTTCGCCCGGGCCATCAAGAGCCTGCCGCGATCCATCCCCATCAACATCGTGCTCTTCCCCATGGAGGGCGACCCCATGGCGGCCAGCGCCTACTGGCAGCTGGCCATGGCGCACCGCGGCTCGTTCATGTCGTTGTCGGAGGACTGGCCTTGAAGCGGCGTGAGGAACTCTCGGTCTTCTCGCTCTCGTTCCTCGACGCCATCTGCTGTGGTTTCGGGGCCATCGTGCTGCTTCTGGTTCTCACCAAGGTCGGCGAACCCAGGGCCATCGAGACCGCTCGTGAGGATCTCGACGGCCTGGTGGCCCGCCTCGAGGCCGAGCTCCACGAGATCCGGGGCGAGACCGTCATCCTCGAACGTCAACTCATCACCCGCGAGGAGCAGCTCTCCGATGAGCGTGCGGCGGTGGCCCGGCTCCGCGGCGATCTCGAGGAGATCCAGGGCGAGTTCAAGGCCAGCCGGCAGCTCTCCGAGGTTTCGGAAATCGTCGAAGGGCGATTGCTCGCCGCACAACAGGAGCTCACCGATGAGATGCGTCGGCTTCAGGATCGGCAGTACCGAAGGCCGCCCGAGGATGCGGTGGTCGGTGGGATCCCGGTGGACAGCGAGTACGTCATCTTCATCATCGACACCTCGGGGAGCATGATGAACTATGCCTGGCCGTCGGTGGTGCGAAAGATGTCCGAGGTCCTCGACGCCTACCCCAAGGTCAAGGGCCTCCAGGTCATGAACGACATGGGCCAGTACATGTACTCGCACTACGCCGGCAAGTGGATACCCGACACACCGGGGCGTCGGCGTGCGGTCAAGGAGCGCCTCGCCAGTTGGCACGCGTTTTCAAACTCTTCTCCGGTTGAGGGGATCACCGCCGCGATCCGGACCTTCGCCCACGGCAACCGCCGGATCAGTCTCTATGTCTTTGGCGACGAGTTCTCGGGCTCGTCCGTCGAGCAGGTGGTCCGAACCGTTGATCGGATCAACCCGCCCGGCGCAGACGGTGTCCGTCCGGTGAGGATCCACGCCATCGGCTTCCCAACGGTCTTTACGGTTGCCGGCGCACCCGACTCGACGGGAATCAAGTTCGCCACTCTCATGAGGATTCTCTGCCGGCGAAACGGTGGGACGTTTGTCGGCCTCTCGACCCTCGACTAATTGGTGGCAGCAACCCCTGATTCATCATTCAGCCGCTTGCGAAATTCTGCAAGATGACGAGATGCCAGCCCACCGCAGCGGTCCATCGCAGGCGGGGACGCCTGCGCTACAAGGATGTTCGCGATGTTGTAGCGCCCGCGTCCCCGCGGGCGATGGTCGCTATGCGTCGATTCCTGCCGCAATTCCGAATCTTGCAGGAATGCTCAATTCATAATTCATAATTATAATTCTAAAAGACTTACTCGATATAACCCAACGCCCTGAGCTGCTCGATGGTCTCGTCGTCGAGCTTCTTCGAGGTGAGCCGGTCCATGGCGCCGAGTCCTTCGGAGATCGTGCCCAGGCACTCGATGAGCGAATCGCTCGGTGGTCCGTTTTCGACCACGAGGCTCTTGAGTTCCTCCGGATCGGTGGCGATATCGAAGAGCATGTGGCTGTTGTTTTTGACCCGAAGGATCTCTTTCCGGCTTTTGTGCACAACTCCCACCGACAGCAGGCCTTTTGACCGCTTTCGATCATCGTCGTGCTCACCATGGACCGCACCCTTGTGCGCCTGGAAGCAGATCGAGCGCTCGGGTGGCAGCTTCCCACCTTTGAGCGCCGGCGCCCAACTGATGCCTACGAAGGTCTCCGGGATCTCGAGGCCGAGAAGCTCGAGGATGGTCGGGGCGATGTCGAGGATCGTCGCCTGCTCCTGGACAACCCGCTGTTCGATCGTGCCTTTCCACCTCATCCCCAGGGGGATCCGGAGCGACGGCTCGTAAAGATACCGGCCGTGGCCCCAATAATCGTGTTCGCCAAGACTCTCGCCATGGTCGGCGGCAAAGACAACGATCATCTCGTCGGGTGCGTAGTGGTCTTCAAGGGTGTTGATGAGACGCCCGATGGCCGCGTCGACGGCCGCTATCTCAGTGTCATAGCGATCGCTTCGCTTCGGGTCTTGCTCGGTGATTCCGAGTCGTTTGGCATACTCGTTGTGAAAACGGTAGGGAGCGTGCGGTTCGACATAGTGCGCCCATATCATGATCGGCGCCGAAGATTCGGACCGGGTGTTGTCTTCGACCCAGTCGAGGACCTCATCGGTGACATCCTCGCCCGTCGCCTCGTGGTTGAGGAGGCCGAACCACCTCCGGCGGGTGAAGACCTCGCCGTATTCGTCGAAGTGTTCGCCGAGGTTGGCCATGTCGTCCTTCAGGGTCCAGTTGCTGACAAAGGCGGCGGTACGCCATCCGTCACCGGCGAGTATCTTTGGCAGGCTGTCGAGACCGTCCCGCATGCGCAGACCGTTGCGGGTGGCGGCGTGTTCCTGCGGCTCGATGCCGGTGACCATGGAACACATGGAAGGCGCCGTCAGGGGCTCGTTGGTGCGAGCGGCTTCGAAGCGGGTTCCCTCGGCGAGGATTGCGTCGATGGCGGGAGAGGTTGGGCGCGTGTAGCCGTAGCTTGAAAGGCGGTCAGCCCGGAGCGCATCCACCGTGATGATGACAACCGCCCTGGGTTTTTCGGCGAATACGCCGCCCGCGATTCCCATCATCACGAGACCCAGAACCAAACCCCGCCCGAAAATTTTCCGAGTTCCATCCCCCGTGAGCACCGCTTGCATCCTCCTTCGCGACGGCCGCATTCTACTCGAAATCAGAGGACAGGTATTGCAGTCCGGTGTTCCGGCGAGGTACAGGCGTTTTCAAAGTGGGCCAGAGTGGGACACCCGGGTCACCAAGAATTCGACCCCAAACTTGGCACTCCCCTTGCGTATGGATGGAACGGAGGCGGAGATGTCGAACTGCGCAGAGGGGCCGAAACAAGCGTGTCCACGGGTACTGATGGTCGATGATGACCTCGCCCTCCTCGACGCCATGAGCGATTGGCTCCAGGCACGCTGCGGAGCCGAGGTCACGACATATGCCTCGGCGGAGGAGGCCATGGTCGCGGCTCAACCGCAAAATTTCGATGTCTGCGTACTTGACTATCGACTCGGCGGCGCAGACGGCCTGACCCTCGGCGTCATGCTCCGCGAGATCAACCCCGCTGTCCAGCTGATTCTCCTCTCCGGCCAACTCTCAGCGACAATAGAATCTCTGGCCCTCGAACACGGCTTCGGCCGAGTCTTCGAAAAACCCATCGCTCCCGAAGTCTTGATTCAGGCCATCGCCCGCTAGGAGTCTGCACCGCATCGAATCGGCGGCGCCTTTCGGGCGGCATTTGGCCCAGTTACACTGGGGGTGAATGAGCACCTTTGACCGCAACTGGCGCGAGCTTCAGCTCGAGACCCTTGTTGATCTGTCGCTCACGATCGGTCGCGTCAGACCCGAGGAGGTCCTCGTCGAGGAGCTCCTGCAGCGAGCCGTCGGCACCCTCGATGCCGGATCGGGGCTTGTGGCAACCCTTCATCCCGGGGGGCAGGAGGCCATCGTCCGGGCCCTGGGTCTGCCACCGAGCTTCGAGGCGGTTCGCAATCTCTTTCCGGCGGATCTGCTGGAGGAGCTTGCCTCCGGCCGTTTTGTCCGCGCTCACCGCGATCAGGGCGACCCCGCATTCGAGCTTCTCGCAGCTCCCCTCAGGGCGGGTCGGGACTTTCTCGGTCTGGTGGTTCTCGGCGACAAGGAAACACGGGTTGGTCGGATCCCGTTCACCGACAGTGACGCGCGCTTCCTGCTCTCCCTGAGCAGCATGGTCGCCACGGCGGTCGCCACGTCGCGCAGCGTCGCCGCCATCGAACGCGACCGCCAGCGACTCGCCGATGAAAACCGAGAACTCCGCGATGTCGCGAGGCGGGAAGGCTTCGTCGGCGAATCTCCGCCGGTCAAGGAGATGCTCGAAACCGTTCGCCGGGTCGCGCCGACGGGGGTCAACGTCATGCTCCGCGGCGAATCCGGGGTGGGAAAAGAGCGCGTCGCGCGCCTCCTGCATTCCTTCTCGGAACGATCCACCGGACCGTTTGTGCCCCTCAACTGCGCCGCGTTGCCGGAAAGCCTGCTCGAGGCCGAGCTCTTCGGTATCGAGGAGGGTGTGGCCACCGGGGTCCAACGGCGACTCGGAAAGATCGAACTCGCCGGCGGGGGCATTCTCTTTCTCGACGAGGTCGGGGATCTGACCCTTTCCCTCCAGGCCAAGCTGCTCCGGGTCGTCCAGGAGCGCGAGTTTGAACGTCTCGGCGGGCGCGAACGGATCCCCGTGGATCTTCACCTGGTCACAGCAACCAACCGCGATCTCGAGGCCATGGTCACCGATGGCCACTTCCGCCAGGACCTCTACTACCGACTCCGGGTCGTGGTGGTCAACATCGCTCCGTTGCGCGATCGTCGAACCGACATCCCGCTGCTGGTGCGTCATTTCCTGGAATTCTACGGCGATCGTTTCGGGCGGCCGGGGCTCAAGCTCTCAAACGACGCGGTGGAGACGCTGATGTCGTTGCCGTTCCCGGGCAACGTCCGTGAGCTCGAGAACGTGCTTCAGGCAGCCATTGCTCTGGCTCCAGGTGAGATCATCACCAAGGATGATCTCCGGCTTCACACCGATCACGCTGATGCTCCGACCACCGACGTGACCATGTCACTCGAGGAGTTGGAACGTCTTCATATCGAACGTGTGCTCAAGGCGGTCAACGGCAATCGCACCGCTGCTGCGCGGGTTCTCGGAATCGACCGGTCGACCCTGTATCGAAAGATGCAGTATTCTGCATCAAGTGATGCAATACGCGACTAAACAGATAAACGCATAAAAATCAATTAGTTAATTGGCCTTGCCCGGTTCAACCACGTTCCGTGTTGCAGAACGCATCGTTTACCGCAGCTTCAAACGGGGGCGTAAACTGGCACGGAACTTGCCCTTCCAGGGATCGGAGGTTGCTCGATGAGGTCCTTGGTTCTTGTCAAAATCCCTGGTTCAGCTCTGGCCGTGATCACGGCAGTCGCTGCCGCTCAGGTCGCGAACCTCAGCTTCGAAATTCCACTCCACCAGCTCCAACTTGCGTGGACCCTGACCCGCGTTCTGATACAGTTATAGGCTCATCATGGAGGTCGTGCTGCACCTACCGGTGGTGCCGAATGTCGAGTTGGTCGCTGCTAAAGCCGTGGAAACCGTTGGTGGGGCCCTCGGTATGCAGCAAACCGGCATTGAGGCAACCAGTGTCGCCATCGTCGAGGCGTGTCTCAACGCCATGGAACACGGTGGTGGTCAGGTGGTTGTTCGGATGTCCACCGACCACTCGGATGGGAGGGCCAGCCTGGTCATCGAAGTCGAAGACCAGGGCAACGGTTTTGACCCCACCGAAGCTCCCCGCAACAGTGCAACCCGTGTACACGGGTGTACCTCGAAGCGGGGGTGGGGCCTGACGCTCATTCGTGAGCTCATGGACGAGGTGCAGATTCACTCCATTCCCGGTCAGACTCTGGTTCGAATGCGCAAGTACGTGGAGAATGCACCATGAACGAAGAACAGATGAAACTCTCGAAGGACGTCCTCACCGAGGGTTTTGGACTCATTGCTGCCGCCGGCTACATCAACAACGAGGGCGGTCAGGCCATCGCGGACGCCGCCACCGAACTCATCGAAGGCGGATGCGGAACCCTCCTCATCGATCTCGAAGGGACCCGGATCATCAACTCCATCGGGGTGTCCATCCTGCTGGAGATCATGGAAAAGCTCCTCGAGGACAAGGGTCGACTCGCTTTCTGCAACCTCACCCCGACCATCTCCAAAACCTTCGAAATCATGGGCCTCGTCCAGTACGCCACGGTCTTCCCTGATCGCGACACGGCCCAATTCGAACTCATGGGAAATACTTCTGTCTGAGCTCCTTCGTCTCGCCGACACTGCCCTCAGCAGCCACCAGGGCCCTCAATTCGCCGAGGATCTGCTGCGAGCGGTGGTCGAAGAAACCGGTTCTCGCGCGGGTGTGTTGCGCCAGGATGGCGCCGATCTCGCCCGCTGGCCCCGCTCGGTTTCGCGCCAGGTCGAACAGGCCACTGATGGCTGGACCGAGGTCCCCTTTTCCGGCAACATCGCCGGTTTCAGCCTCCATCTTCTTCACCTGGAGAGGCTGGACGAGACCGCGCTGGGGGCCGCCCGTCTCGCCCTCCGCGCCTGGAGACTCCGCGAGGAACTCAAACAAACACGCTTTGATGAGCGCTTCCACCTTTGGGAACTCGAGGCGATCCGCGCCATCGCCGGCAGCATCGGCGGCATCCTCGAACCGGCGCGGGTAGCCGAGGAGCTCATCAGCCACCTCGTCGCCCTGCTCGGGGTCCGCAGCGCCCACATCTATCTCGGAGACGACGCAGCCACCGCCACGAGCATCGGCGGGTTCGGCAGCCCCGCCATTGACGACAACGGGCTCGCCGAGGCCTGGAACCACGGGGTCTACTCCGAAGAAGTCGCGGCCATCCCGCTCGTCGCTGAGAATGGAACCCTCGGCGTCCTGGTTGCGGCGCACAAGGAGGCTCGTGCCGGCACCGAACCGTTTGCCGCCAACGACATCCGCCTCCTCGAGCTCTTTGCGGTCCAGGTAACGGTGGCGATGGAGTCGGTCCGACTCACCCTTGAGTCCCTCGAACGTGAACGGCTCCGCAACGAACTCAAGATGGCGGCGGTGATTCAGAGCCACCTTTACCCTCAGGTCTTTCCCGAGTTCGACGGTTATCGCCTGGTGGCCAAGGCCACCCCGAGCCGCCACGTCGCCGGCGACACCTACGACGCATTCACCGATGATGGATCCCTGATCGTCACGATCACCGATGTCTCCGGCAAGGGTGTCGGCGCCGGGATGATCGCATCGGGGGTGCATGCGGCGATCCGGCTGATGGCCGTCAACGGCGTCGGACTCGCTTCTCTTGCCGAGCGCGTCAACGTTTATCTGTCCGGCGCAACCGAGGACAATCGATTCGCCACCTTCGCCATGGTCAGGCTCGAATCCGATGGTCGCCTGATCGCGGTCAACGCCGGCCACTGTCCGATCCTGATCAGGCGAACCGACGGGTCCATCGATGAGATTTCATCCAGCGGCTTTCCCCTGGGAATGATGCCCATCGCCGAATACAGCGAACACGAGGACCGTCTCGAGCCCGGTGATCTTCTGCTGCTCTATACCGATGGCCTGACCGAGGCCGAGGACCCGGAAGAGGAAGAATTCGGTGTCGAACGGGTGTCCGATGTCGTGTCGAAGCTCGAGTGCCCGTCGGCCGCCGCCGCCTGTAAAGAGCTTCTCGGCGCAGTCGAGGCTTTCACCTGCGGCAAGCCGTTGCACGATGACGCGACGTTGATGGTGGTCGAGAGGCTCGCGGAGTAGCGACGCTCCGCTTTCGCGATCGCGATCGATGCTGGATGCTGGATAGGCGCATCGCAAGAACGTTGCAGCCCACAGATCACACAGATGGACACAGATTCCGTCGCACCATCGCAACTTAACGCAGAGACGCAGAGGCGCGAAGGCGCGAAGGCGCAGAGACATCGCAATTGAGAGTGAACGATAGGTTGATTGATGGGTGTCTGACCTCGTGGTTGCGAAATTCCGAACGGGAAGTGTCTTAAGGTGGGCCTAGCCCGTACTTCTCACCAGGTTTCGCCGCGAGGGCGACGAGGTGCTGTGGCCAGGTGTGTTTTCTCAGTTCGGGGCGCGGAGGCGTACTTTGCGGTACGTTGAGCACCTCGAACTGAGAAAACACGCCTGGGGGCAGTGCATCGTTGGCCGCAGCCGAACAGCTGGTGAGAAGTACGGGCTAGGACTGACGAGAGCCCCGCGCCTCCAACGTCCGCGCACCCTGGATTTCTCTGGGTGATCGCGAGAATCACACCGTTGAACCGAGACATCCTTCGATAACAACGAACCTCGGTTTGTGATGTGCCAGGTGTGGGTTGGCAACGCTCCTCGGCGCCTGGCGGGTCTTCCGCCGCCCAAATGAGTCCCTCTCCTCAGAAATTCGCGGGGAAGGAGCGAAGCGATCTTCCATGCGAATTTCTGAGGCCGAGCGGGCTGCCGACGCAGGCGGAACTCAGTCTGCGTAGAGGCTCTCGACGAGTTCGGTGTAGTCCTTTTCGACGACGCGCCGCTTGACCTTGAGGGTCGGCGTCAAATGGCCCCCCTCGATGGAGAGCATCAACGGCAGGACGACGTGCTTCTTGATCTGCTCGTAGCGCGCGAGATCGGCGTTGGTGTCCGCGATCATCTTGGCGTACCCGGCAACGATCTCCGGGTGATTGGTGAGTTCCTCGATGCTCTTGTACTCGACCCCCTTGGCGGCGGCCCAGCTCTCGAGCGCCTCCTGGTTGGGTGAGATCAGCGCGATGATGTAGGGCCGACGATCACCGATGAGAACCACGTTGTCGATGAGAGGCGAGCGTTTGAGCTCGTTCTCGATGGGCTGCGGCGCGACGTTCTTGCCGCCGGCGGTGACGATGAGATCTTTTTTGCGATCGGTGATCTTGATAAATCCATCGGCGTCGATCTCGGCGATATCGCCGGTGAGAAAGAACCCGTCCTCGTCAAAGACCTCGGCGGTCTTTTCGGGCAGGTTCCAGTACCCGGTCATGACGTTTGGCCCCTTGACGCAGAGCTCTCCGTCGGCGGCAATCTTGACTTCGACCTCGCGAATCGCCTTGCCCACGGTGCCGATTCGGGTCATTCGGGGTTCGGCGCCGTTGACCGCGATCACCGGCGAGGTCTCGGTGAGCCCATAGCCCTCGAGAATCCTCACTCCGATGGAGTGGAAGAACTCGTTGACAAACGACGGGAGCGGCGCCCCTCCGGAGACGCAGAACCGCACCCGCCCACCGAGGCCCTCGCGAACCTTGGAGAGCACCAGCTTGTTGGCGAGACCGTATCCGAGGCCACCGGGGGTGTCACCCGCGAGGACCTTGGGGTACGCATCTCGTCCCTTGCCGAGCGCCCAATTGAAGAGCGCCTGCCGCACCGGTGGGGCATGGTTCACCTTGTCCATGATCTTGTCGTAGACCTTTTCATAAAACCGCGGGACACCCGCAAAAACCGTCGGTTTGATCAGCGAAACCAAATCACCGATGTGGTAGACCGAGCAATAAGCCTTGCTGCCCGAACGGTACATGTAGAGGTAGCCCAGCATGCGCTCGAAGACGTGGCAGAGGGGCAGGAACTCGAGGCACAGATCGGATGAATCGACGGGAGCTCGATGGGAAGAGGCAAGCACATTGCTGACCAGGTTTTCGTGGGTGAGGGTGACACCCTTGGGGTTGCCGGTGGTTCCCGAGGTGTAGATCAGCGTGAGAACATCCTCGGCCTTGACCTTCTCGGCACGCTGCCAGAAGAGATCGCCGGCGTCGCCACCGGCCGCGGAGTCCACCACCTCGTCCATGGCGAGCACGCCAGCGGCGGTCGGGCCTTCAATCTGGATCAGATATTCGAGGTCGGGGCATTGATCCTTGACCTCGAGAAACTTCGCCATCTGATCGGCGTTCTCGACGATGGCCGCCCTGGCTCCGGAATCCTTGGCCTGATAGGCAACCTGTGCGGGGTTGAGGGTTCCGTACACCGGGGTGTCCACCGCCCCGAGATCGACGACGGCGAGATCGGCCATATGCCACTCGGGCCGGTTGTCCGAAAGCAGCATCACCCGATCGCCACGCCCGATTCCGAGCATCTCCAAACCGCTGGCCAGATGGGCCGTCCGCTCGAAGAACGCTGCCGTGCTCAGGACGCGCTGCCCTCCGGGCGAGAAATGAAAATAGTGCTCGTCGCGGGGAGCGTCGAATTCTTTGCGGTACAGGTGGAGAATATTGCTCTCGGTCACGGTGAGACCCCCCTCTGGTCGGTTACGCCAGCATCCCTCGCGTGAGGATACCGAGAATCGGGTCGACCTGACGGGTCAGATCCCCGGCCTGGTCGGTGAGGACCCAACTCATGACGAGTTCGTCCACGGCGCCAAAGACCACATTCGTGGCCAAACCGGGATTGATGTCACGGCGGAACGCCCCTGACTCCTGTCCCTCTTCGATGATCCTGCGCAGCAAGTTCAAATACTCACCGAGCTTACCACGCGTGAAGACGCTCATGAAGCGGCGGGAATGGCGAGTCTCGATCTGGAGGACCTGGGCCAGCGCGGGATCGCGGCCGAGGGTCTCGAGATGGAGGTGGATCATGACCTTGAGCTTGGCTACCGGATCGTCGAGGTGCGCAATCTCCACCTCGAGCCGGTCGATGAATCGATCTAGAACATCATCGAAAATGCTCAGGAGCAGATGCTCCTTGCCTTCGAAATAGAGATACAGGGTGCCGTCTGCAACCTCGGCCTGTTTGGCGACATCGGTCATCCGGGCCGCGAAGTAGCCCTTGTTGGCGAAGACCTCGGTGGCGGCGCGGAGGATTTTCTCGTGTTTGATCTCGCGTGATGTGAGACGACCCGACGACCGACTGTCCGGCATGATGCCTCCCGTGCCCGAATTCTCAACCGGGCGTGCTGAATGAACCTTCATTCATAGTTCCACCGAGGTCATCCACCTGTCAAGCACCGAACACGTCCGGCGGGAGTTGTACTACCATGCTAAATCCAGGGAGGCCGACCATGAATGACTACGGAGACGGCAACGAGCAGGATGTCCGCATCAGGGTCTTCGAATCGTTCAAGGATGTTTTCTCGAGCGCGCCCATCCGGCTCATGAGCCGGACCGTCAGCACCATGCGATCCATGGGCTATGACGATCTTGCCTCGGCCATCGGAGATCTCGACTGGCGGACCGTCCCCGCGGATGACCAGGAAGACCCATTTCTCCGCGACGACTGGGAGGCCCTCCTGGTCCCGGCGTTCAACAACATGTCCGGCTGGCTCCACCAGCTCGCCTCACGACCCCTGGCCTACAACCTCGACTCGATGGGTTACCCGGCGGTGATCGAGGCGTGGTCCGGCATGTGGCAGATTCAGCTCGGCCTCAAGTTCAAGAACAGACCGGCGGCGCCACCCGAGGTCTTTATCTTTCACGGCGGAAACCAGGCGATTCAGGCCGCACTCTTCGGCGTGGCCGAAGCCCGCCGCGACCGCGCCGGCGCCGACAAACCCGCCACCGTCCTCGTCCCGATTCCGACCTTCTCGTGCCCCATGGACCAGATGGCGCTCCAGGGCATGCAGGCGTACCTCCTGCCGCCCGCCGATCCCGGAATGGACCCGGGGCCGGATGACATCGCGAGTATCCCGGACGGGGTCGATATCGACGCGGTTCTACGTCATGCCGATCAACAACCCGACCGGCCGGACCCTCGAACCCGATCGCCTGCGGGCCTTGATCGAAACGGTCCTCGACCGTTGGCCCCACGCCGGGATCATCCTCGATTCGGTCTATGTCCGGATGCACCCTCGGTATCACCAGCTTCTCGCCTGGTTCGAGGACGATGCGCGCTTCGCCGACTCCATCATCTTCATCGATTCGTTGTCGAAGAGCCACGGCGTCACCGGTCTGCGTTCCGGAGCGCTGCTCACCCGTTCGAGTCGGCTGCGAGGCGGGATCGTCCGCTACGCCCAGAACGTCATGGCGGGTCCCTCGAACGCCATGCAGGCGGTGGTCCTCGGTCTCATCGGACCCCACGCCAGCGGCGAAGTGGAGTTCTCGGACTATCTGATCCGGCTCCAGCTCCGCATCGGGAAGCACCTCCAACGACGACGGCAGCTCCTTCTCGAGGAAGCATTCGACCGATGGCGGGAGTATTTCCACGAAGAACAGCCTCTGCTGCCCGACCCGAAGACCTTTGACTGGGAGGGCTCAATGTACGCCGTCCCGCAACTTTCGGATCTCTGCCGCACCAGGGCCGCCGAGCGCGGGTTTTCTCCGACGGTCGGGTTCTATCTCGATTCAGGGATCGGCGGGGTCCCCCTCGATGGTTTCTGCCGCAACCCGAACCTGAAAAAGCACGGGCTCTTAATCAACCACGACAGCGAAGAGCTCGAGGCCTTCCAGGACCACGCGTCGCGCTTCGTCAGGTTGAGCTTCGGCATGACGCCACCGCCGAAGCGGAGGCGCGCGACGGACCAGTAACCGGTCAAAGATCGAACCGCAAGGACGCAAGGGACGCAAAAACATCACAACTGATCAGTCAGCAGTGCTCAGGCGCTGCGTTCAGCGCCTGAGCACTGCTGACCGCGATGCCTTGCGAACCTTGCGCCCTTGCGGTTCTATTGTTGCTCTTCGACCTGGAAAAGCGCGCTGACGCCGAACGCGGCGGCGGTGGCGAAAGCGAAGGCCGGGACGAGTTCGTAGAGGTTGAAGAATCCCCACCGTTGGACCAGAAACCACCCGGCCAGGGTCAGCGCCGTCGCCGCGAGGACCGCTGCGCTGTGGCCGACCTCGAAGGCCTCGGTCACGCGCCCGATCATCAGGATCACGGCCGCCGCGACGATGACCATCCACCACAGCCGGTCAAACAGCAGCGGGCTCACCGTCGTCGGATCGGTCATGACCTTGATGCCGAGCTTCCACACCACCGTAACTCCTGCGCCGGTGAGCATGCAGGCGAGGGCGCCGTAGCGGTTGACCCAGGTGTTACCGAGCGCGAGCAGGGTCAGGGGCGCAAAGCTCGCCCCGAGCCCCGACCACGCGAAGAGCACGAACCAGAAGACCATGCTCTCGCCGCGCAACGCAATGAGCACCCCGAGCACCCCGACAACCGCCACTGTCACCCTGCCCAGAATCAGGCTGCGCTTGTCATCGCGCGCCTTCCCGAATGCCTGTTCGACCACGTCGTAGGAGACCGCCGATGCCGCCACCAGGAGCTGGGACGACACCGTCGACAAAACGGCTGAAATCACCGCAGCCAAAAGTAGTCCCGCAATCACCGGGTGGGCGAACTGAAGAGCCAGAGCCATGAGCGCGCGTTCGCCATCGGCGAGTTCCGGCAGCGAGACCCGACCCACAAGACCGACAAGACCGGAGCCGTAGAAGACAACCACCCCCCACATCATGGCGATGATCTGGAGCCGTTGAACATCGCGATCGGAACTCGTGGCCATGTAACGAGTTACCACGTGGGGCATTCCGGGATACCCGAGCCCGATTCCCAAGTTCCCGACGACAAACCCCCACAACGCCGGACCCACACGCCCACCGGAGGCGGTGAGAAAATTGGGGTCGACGGCGCCGAGGCCCGAAAACAACGCACCGAAGCCGCCGATTCTGGCAATCGCCCAGAGCGGGAGGGCAATGAGGGCGACAGCGACCAGCAGACCCTGAAAAAGATCAGTCCAGGCCACCGCACGGAACCCGCCGAGCACCGTCACAAGGGTGATGACAGCGGCGCCGATGAGGACACCGTAGAGGTAGCCCGGGCCATCGGCGTCGAGCCCGAGCGAGCTCGAAAAGGCCTTTCCGGCGGCGGTCATCTGCGACGCCACATAGATCATCATGCAGATCAGAATGATGGCCGTAGCAGTGAGGCGCAGGACGTGTCGGGGATCGCCCCAACGGCGACAGATGACATCGGTGAGAGTGACGGAGCCGTTGGTGGCCGAGAGCGCTCGAAGTCGCGGTGCGACAAAGTAGATGTTGACCAGATAGCCGAGGAGACACCCGGGAGCGAACCACAGACCGGAGAGACCGTAGGTGTAGGTCATCCCCACCGCGCCGAGGGTGACCCAGCCGCTTTCGGAACTCGCGGTTGAGGAGATCCCCGCAGCCCACGGACCCAGCGTGCGCCCGGCGAGGTGAAAATCCTCGCCGCCGTGGGTCCGACGGGACGCCCGCCAGCCGATGAAGAGCAGTACACACAGGTAGAGCACCATCACGGTGCCGACGGTGGTGACGGTGGAGGCTTCGAGGGTGCTCACAACCGCCCCCGGCGCCAGTCGCGAACGCTGTCGGCGACGACGAGGATCGTCAACACGAGAGGAAAGACCCAAAGAAGAAGGTGGCCGCCGAGGGACAGATGTGCTTGATCCATGCGGATAGCTTACCTTCTCCACCTCATCGCGTTCATTGGGACGTGCCGGGTACGTAGTTGTGCCGGATCGACCAACCGGCACCGCGGCGCGCTTCGCACAACTACGCTACCGGGCACTCCTCGGGAAGCGCGACCCGGTCTGCTGTTCCGGCTCGGAGGCAGGCCGCCGGCGCACCTTCGGCGTGGTCGCAGCCCTCTCAATCAACCCACGCGCGACCACGCCGATGGTGCGACGCTGGGCCGCCGTGACGCCAAAGCGTCACGGCGGCCCAGAAGGCCGGTGATGAGGGCAAGATCCGGAACAGCGGCAGCGACCGTGCCCGATGACCGTGGCCGAAACCGCCACGCCACCGTCGACAGCCAGGATGGCTGTCGCTACACCATCCCAAAAGCCCGCGGTGTAGCGATAGGCTTCCAGCCTGTCGACGATAGCGACCGTATCCGTGAGCGACAGAACCAACCCGCATCGGTACACCACCATCGCCGGCGGGACGCCGGCGCTACAAACATCGCAACGCCCTTTGCATCGCCCACGTCTCGTGGGCGATGGAACCAACCCGCATCGGCACCCCCTCGGTGCTACACTCCGCCACGATGACCCGGGAGGTGGGGATGGTCCTGCGAAACGCAACGATACTGGTCGGATTGTTACTTCTCACAGGCTGCGCGGCGGCGACAGAAGCTGAAGTTCCCTTCCACGTCATGCTGGTCAACGACGACGGCATCGATTCACCGGGGCTCGCCGCGGTGGCCGCCGTCCTGACCGCCGATCCCGGCTACCGGGTCACCGTCGTGGGGCCCTCCGATCAACAGAGCGGGGTCGGTCACGCCATCGTGATCCGCCGAGAAATCGCCATCAAACCCTATGGCGAAATCGGCGGAGCACCGGCCTGGTCGGTGGACGCCACTCCGGCGTCGGTCACGGCGGTAGGTCTCACGGTGGTCCTCGAAAACGATCCTCCGGATCTCGTCATCTCGGGCATCAACAAGGGTGAGAACATCGGCCGCGCGGCCTGGTATTCGGGCACCCTCGGCGGCGCCCGCGAGGCGGTCCTGCGGGGAATTCCCGCCATCGCTCTTTCTCTCGAGCTCGATTGGAGCGACCCAAAACCCCAGTGGGCCAAGGCGGCAGAGCTGACCAAACCGGTGGTGGATCTCATCCGAGAGCACCCACTGCCCGACGGTATCCTCCTCAACATCAACTTCCCCCGCGACACACAGGCCGCCCGCGGTTACCGCCTCGCGAGCATGGGACTCGCGCCGGACGCGGTGAGCCGATACGAGGTCGATCGTGAGGAAGACGGCGTCCGATTTGCAACCAGTCGGTGGGCGCCGCCCAGCGATGCCGGCGCCGGAACCGACATCAAGGCCATGGCTGAAGGCTTTATTCCCATTACACCGTTGGCGCTCGATCAGACCGCCTACGACTCGCTGCCCGAGCTCATCGAAATCGGCCTCGGGGGGAGCATCGATAACCAGGACTGAATCTTTCATCACAATCAATTTGCGGCGCGAGGACCGCCCTCTCGCCGCAAATTGATTGGACATCAGAAAACGAACGGGCTAGAGTAATGGCCCCACGCGTGGGGCGGGAAGCGTGCGTCCACAGCACCGCCCGACACCACTGGGTTCCTGGAGGAGAAATGGCACGCCGAATCACTCGGAAACAACTCAAGCAGAGCGACGAATTCGTTTCGACCATGGACGTGGTGTTGCAGTGGTTGTCGGAAAATTGGCGACCCATCGCCGCCGGACTGGTCGGGCTCGTCGCCTTGGCCGCGATCTGGTGGATGTACGGTCTGTGGAGCGATTCGCGCAGCGAAGACGCATCCTACGCGCTCAACCACGCCGTCACCGTCTATGAGGGCGAGGACAACCTCGGTCAGCTCATCCCCACCGGAGATCCCGCTGCCGCTGAGGTCGAGTTCCTCCAGGTCATCGAGCACTACGGCAGGACCGATCAGGCTGATATGGCTCGGGTCTATCTGGCGCGGATCCACTTCGACCGCAACGAAACGGATGCAGCCCGCGATCTGCTCGTCGGCCTCGCCGAACGCCATCGCGGCGACACCATCGGCAGAATCGCCACCCTCGATCTGATCCACCTCCGCATCGCGGCCGGTCAGGCTACCGAGGTCGCCGCCGAGCTCGAGGTCATGGTGACGGGAGCAAATCCGAGTCTGCCCCGCGATGTCGCACTCTATGAGCTCGGCCAGCTCTACATGGCGGAACAGGACCAGGCTCAGGCCGGCGAGTACTTCCAGAAGCTGGTGGACGAGTTCCCTGAATCGCCGTACGGCAACCTCGCCCGCGCGCGTTTGACGGAGATCGGCTGAGACGGAATCACGACCTGATCGTGGAGATGATGCCGTGAGCTTTGTCGAAGCCATCGCTCGCAAACGCAGCGGCGGAAGCCTCGAGCGGGACGACGTCCGGCGTTTTGTTGAGGGAGCCACCAGCCACAACCTCCCCGTCGAGCAACTGGCGGCCATGCTCATGGCCATCTGCTGCCGCGGAATGTCGGCGGACGAGACCACCTGGTTGACCAGCGACATGCTCCACTCCGGTGAGGCGTGGGAGCTCGGTGCGGCCCGGCCTGAAATCATCGACAAACACTCGACCGGCGGAGTCGGCGACACGGTCTCCCTGGTTCTCGCACCTCTGCTCGCATCGGTGGGCGTGCCGGTGGCCATGATGGCCGGACGCGGCCTCGGCCATTCTCAAGGCACCCTCGACAAGCTCGAGGCGATCCCCGGCTTTTCGTGTGATCAGGACCGGGCCGGTCTCGAGCGAATTCTCGATTCCGCCGGCGCCGCCATCATCGCCCAAACCGAAGAGATCGCTCCGGCCGACCGCATGCTTTATGCGTTGCGCGATATCACCGCCACGGTGCCGTCGCTGCCCCTCATCGTGTCCTCGATCATGTCGAAGAAGCTCGCCCTCGGGGCGGCGACCCTTGTCCTCGACGTCAAATGGGGCAGAGGCGCCTTCCGCGAAACCGTCTCTGAGGCTCACGAACTCGCAGTGGCCCTGCGGCAGGTGGCCCGCGACTCTGGAGTCGCCTGCGAAGCCCTCATCACCGACATGAACCAACCCCTCGGGGACGCCCTCGGCACAGCTTCTGAGGTTCGCGCGGCTATTGACGTCCTCTCGGGTCGGGGCGATTCGCGTCTTCGAGAGGTCAGCATCAGACTCTCCGAGCAGGCGATGGTTCTTCGCGGAATCGATGCCGCCGAAGCCGCTTCGCGACTCGAAGCGAGCTTGGCTTCGGGCAGCGCCCTCGAATACTGGAACCGGATGGTCGTTGCGCAAGGGGGCGACCCCGACCCCGAACGCCTCCCTCGTCCGATTCGAACTCACGAGATCATCGCGGCCAGCTCGGGCTTTGTCTCGGGGATAGCAGCCGACGCCCTCGGCAGGGTCACGGCGGCGGTGGGAGCCGGCCGGAGCCGGATCGACGAACCGCTCGCCTTCGGCGCCGGAATCACGGTCCACGCTCGGCTCGGTGACCGCGTCGAACCCGGTCGAACGCTGGCCACCCTCGAAATCGGCGAACGCCAGGTAGACGTTGCGACCTTCGCCCGGCGCATCGAAGCGGCGTTTGAAATATCCGACGCTGAAATCGAGGTCCCGAAGCTGGTCCTGGGTCCGGTGGATGAGGTCGATCCGACGACTTCATCACCCGGCTGATCACCGACCACCATCGTGGTAACCTTCAGCCATATGATCGACTCGAATCTCGCCCCAGGGTCCGTCCCGCCTATGGTGATCGGCCGTACGGCACCGGCCGCGGCAAAGGGTCGGTAAGAGATGCTGGTCAAATTCGGAACTTCCGGATGGCGCGGCGTCATCGGCAGGGAAGTGACATTCCGCAATGTACGGATTGTCACCAGCGCTTTAATCGATACGCTCCGAAAAGAGCGGGCCGGTGTCGACCTCATCGTCATCGGCTATGACACCCGTATGTTGTCAGAGAAATTCGCCAGGGTGGCGGCCGAGCTCATCGCCTCCGAGGACGTACCGGTTCGGCTGGTCAGCCGGGATGTCCCATCACCGGTGCTGGCCGCGTCGGTGGTCGGGTTCGGTGCGGCCGCCGGGATGGTTTTCACCGGCAGCCACAACCCACCCGAGTACAACGGGCTCAAGATCTACACCGCCGATGGCATCCTCGCGGCAACCGAGTTCACCGATCGGGTCGAAGCCCGTGTGGAGGAACTCGCGGAGGACTACGACGACACCTTTCTTCCACGGGTCGAACTCATCGAGATCTTTGATCCGAAACCGAGCTATCTCGCCCGGCTTCAGCCGCTCATCGACTGGGACGCCATTCGCTCGAGCGGAATCAAAATCGCGGTCGACACCCTCTTCGGGACCACCCGTGAGTATCTCGACCACATCCTGCTGGAAAACGAAATCCCGATCACGGTCATCCACAACACCCGCGATCCCTATTTCGGCGGATACGCACCGGACTGCACCTCGGTCAATCTCTCGCGGCTGCGTGACGTCATGCGATCCACCGACGCCGATCTCGGTCTCGCCACCGATGGTGACGGCGACCGCTTCGGCCTGCTCGACCGCGGCGCGAGAATGTGTGATTCGTCCATCGGTATCGCGCTCGTCCTCGACTTCCTTGCCCGGAGGCGCGGTCTCACCGGGGCGGTCGGCCGGACCCTCGCCACCCCCACCCTCATCGACGCCGTCGCCAACGAACACGGTCTCGAGATCATCGAGACACCAGTCGGTTTCAAACACTTCGGCCCGCTCTTCGTCAAAGGCGAGCTCGAGTTTGCCGGCGAGGAATCGGCCGGGCTCACCTGGGCAAGACACCTGCCTGAACGGGACGGTGTCCTCGCCTGTCTCCTGGCGGCTGAAATGGTGGCCGTGGAGCGCAAAAGCCTGGCCGAGCTCATCGCCGACTTGGAGCGGCGGGTGGGCGCCCATTGGTTCCGCCGCACCCAGATCCCACTGACCCGTCATTCCCGCCAGCTCTTCGACCGCCGATTGAAACAGAAGTGGAAAAAGATCAAGGGTCGCGAGGTGGTCAAGGTCGATCGTCGCGACGGCCTCAAACTTGTCTTCGATGGCGGCAGTTGGCTCGCCGTGCGTCTGGCCGGTACCGAGCCCAAAATACGGCTCTATGCCGAAGGCCGATCATCCGAAGAAATGCGCCACCTCATGTACCTGGCTCGACAACTCTTTTCAGACCGGAGGCTTTAGATGTTTGATATCGAATTCGTCAGCGGCAGAGAGGTCCTCGACTCTCGCGGCAACCCGACCGTCGAGGCCGAGGTTCTGCTTGCGAGCGGCTCCATGGGCCACGCCATCGTTCCTTCGGGCGCATCCACCGGCTCCCGCGAAGCCCTCGAGCTTCGCGACGGAGATGCCGGACGATTCCTCGGCAAGGGCGTCCTTCGCGCCGTCGAGAACATCAACGGACCCATCGCCGAGGCCATCGAAGGCCTCGACGCCCGCGATCAGATCGGCGTCGACCAGACCATGCTCGATCTCGACGGCACCCACAACAAGGGGTCGCTCGGCGCCAACGCCATCCTCGCCGTTTCGTTGGCGGTGGCCGATGCCGCCGCAGACGCCTCGGGTCTGCCTCTCTACCAGTACCTCGGCGGCTGCGGCGCGCGCGAGCTGCCGGTTCCCATGATGAACATCCTCAATGGCGGTGAACACGCCGACAACTCGGTCGACTTCCAAGAGTTCATGGTCATGCCAGTGGGTTTCACCAATTTCTCGGACGGCCTGCGCGCCGGCGTCGAGATTTTCCACACGCTGAAAAAGGTGCTCGCCGCTCGGGGGCTCGCGACCGCAGTGGGTGACGAGGGTGGCTTCGCCCCCGATCTTCCGTCCAACCGTGCCGCCCTCGAGCTCATCATGGAGGCCATCGAAAAGGCGGGCTACATCCCCGGCGAACAGATCGGGCTGGCCATGGACCCGGCTGCTTCGGAGTTCTTCTCCGATGGAAAGTACAACCTCACGGGCGAGGGCCGGGTCGGCCTGACCTCCGAGGAAATGGTCGAGATCTACGCCGGCCTGGTCGAGGACTTCCCCATCGTTTCCATCGAGGACGGCCTTGCCGAGAGCGATTGGAATGGCTGGAAGAGGCTGATGGACGCCATCGGCGACCGTGTCCAGGTGGTCGGGGACGATCTCTTCGTCACCAACACCGAGATCATTACCGAGGGGATTCAACGCGGAGTCGCCAATTCGGTGCTCATCAAACTCAATCAGATCGGCACTCTGTCGGAGACCATGGCCGCCATCGAGATGGCTCACAAGGCCGGTTGGACGGCGGTGGTCTCACACCGTTCGGGCGAGACCGAGGACACCACCATCGCCGACCTCGCGGTGGCGTTCAACACCGGACAGATCAAAACCGGATCCGCTTGCCGCACCGACCGAATCGCCAAATACAACCGACTGCTCAGAATCGAAGAGGAACTCGAGGACGCCGCCCGCTACCGTGGAAGAGCGGCCCTCAGACGCTAGAATCAACCCGGAGCATGAAACGACTGCCTCTCATCCTCGTCGCCGTCATGGCCCTCGTCGCCCTGGGGGTGCTCTCGAGCATCGTCACCCAGGGTTTCGAGGACATGGCCGAGGCCGAGGACGAGCGGCACCGTCTCGAGGCTGAAAAGGCGCGTCTGGAGTCCGAGATCGAAACCCTCGAGGACACCCTCGAGGCCCTCCAGACCAACCCCGAAGCGGTGGAGTCCATGGCCCGCAAGGAACTCCGCTATGTCCGGCCGGGTGAGATTGTGGTCATCATTGAAACCCCGACACCGGTGCCCATCCCGGTCTCCGAGAACGAACCGACGCCGACACCGATTCTCAGGCTGCCTGATTGATCCCGACAAACGGCGCGGCGCTCAGCCGCGCCGTTTCTCAGCCGTCGGTCCCGCCTCGCGGGCACGGCCGACAAGCGGCAGCAGCTCGTCCAGCACTTCCTCGAGCCAGGCGAGACGCTCAGCGGGCGTCATGCGCAGTCCGGCACGGATCTGGCGTTGGCGGGTCTCTGCATGGGTCCAGCCGAAACGCGTCGAAGTGTGGCTTTGGTTATTCACCATCGCCACCCTGCTGAATGGCCTCGAGAACAGCAACATCCTCGATGTCTCGCGGGCGTCCAGCCTCTCTCTTGAGCGCAAGAAGATCTTCGAGGCTCACCACGTAAGCGGTCGTATTCGCAAGATCGATCTCGACTCGCCGAGTCCAAGCCCCATCGAAGTCAAAGGGCTCCTCCACAAATAGATCGACCTCGAACCCTGGAAGCTCAGGATGCCAGAGTGAGAAGACTTGGAGGTTTTTTGTCTCGATCCACGATCTTCGAGTTTCCGGATCGGCGAATGAACGCAGAGGAACCGGCGGGCGCGGTTGGAACCCCACCTGATCGAGGGCATCGAGCGCACGAACGACGTTCTCGGAACTCAACTCGACCACCAGGTCAAGACCACCGGTGGTCCTGAGGTGACCGTGCAAAACAACTGCAACTCCCCCGACAACCAGGTAACGCACACTCGCGTCGTTCAGGGCTTTGAGCACGGGCTCGGATCTTTGCGCCATGGGATCTATTCTACTCCCTGCGGTTCGATCGCCTCTCCTTGACAGGCAATCCACCCAGCCCTATACTCTGCCTCCTGATTGACGCGGGGTGGAGCAGTCCGGTAGCTCGTTGGGCTCATAACCCAAAGGTCGCAGGTTCAAATCCTGCCCCCGCAACCAAATCATAATCGCCGCCCTCACGGGCGGCGTTTTTTTGATTTGGTTGTGCGTTTGAACCAGAGTAACTCTGGTTCAAACCGGGGGCAGAATTCGTGTTGCGTGTGCCTTCGGCAACACCGGCGGTAAACCGCCTCGCAACAGCAAATCCTGCCGGGCCTCGTACTCGATACGCTCTCGGGCTTCCTCGCGGGGGCGGCGGCACAAAAATGCGCCGCGGTTTCGGCCGGGTGCGGGATTGAACCAGGGGATCCTGGGTTCAACCGGGAGCAGAATTCGTGTTGCGTGTGCCTTCGGCATCACCGGCGGTAAATGGCCTCGCAACAGCAAATCCTGCCGGGCCTCGTACTCGATTCGCTCTCGGGCTTCCTCGCGGGGGCGGCGGCACAAAAATGCGCCGCGGTTTCGGCCGGGTGCGGGATTGAACCAGGGGATCCTGGGTTCAACCGGGAGCAGAATTCGTGTTGCGTGTGCCTTCGGCAACACCGGCGGTAAACCGCCTCGCAACAGCAAATCCTGCCGGGCCTCGTACTCGATTCGCTCTCGGGCTTCCTCGCGGGGGCGGCGGCACAAAAATGCGCCGCGGTTTCGGCCGGGTGCGGGATTGAACCAGGGGATCCTGGGTTCAACCGGGAGCAGAATTCGTGTTGCGTGTGCCTTCGGCAACACCGGCGGTAAACCGCCTCGCAACAGCAAATCCTGCCGGGCCTCGTACTCGATTCGCTCTCGGGCTTCCTCGCGGGGGCGGCGGCACAAAAATGCGCCGCGGTTTCGGCCGGGTGCGGGATTGAACCAGGGGACCCTGGGTTCAACCGGGAGCAGAATTCGTGTTGCGTGTGCCTTCGGCAACACCGGCGGTAAACCGCCTCGCAACAGCAAATCCTGCCGGGCCTCGTACTCGATTCGCTCTCGGGCTTCCTCGCGGGGGCGGCGGCACAAAAATGCGCCGCGGTTTCGGCCGGGTGCGGGATTGAACCAGGGGATCCTGGGTTCAACCGGGGGCAGGATTCGTGGTGGCAGAGCCTACGTCAAACCGCAGCCCGCAGAGGACCATGTTCGCCAGCCGACGCTCCTATCGGGCTTCTTCCAGACCCCGGAGCAGCCCGACAACGCTCCTGCCCAACACTTCCAAGTTGTACCCCCCCTCCTGGCAAACCAGGATCGGGCAACTGATGTCAGCCAAACGTCGACCGATCTCGGGGTAGACATCAGTGGAGAGCGTGAATCCCCCGATGGGATCGTCTTCGTGAGTGTCGAATCCCGCGCCGATGATCAAGTAGGCCGGCTTGAAACGACGAATGGCCCGCATCGCCTGATCGACGGCTTTCAAAAACCGCGTGTTGCCGCTTCCGAGCGGCAATGGGATGTTCAGATTCGTCCCCAATCCCTGCCCCTCGCCGCGCTCGGTGCGGTAGCCCCAGAAGTATGGGTACTCCTTGTTGGGATCGCCATGAATCGAGCAGGTGAAGACGTCCTTGCGCTCTCGGAAAAACTCCTGTGTCCCGTTGCCATGGTGATAGTCGATGTCGAGGATGGCGACGGCACCGTCAGATACCAGAGATTCCGCGGCCGTCGCTGTGTTGTTGAAGTAGCAGTATCCCCCAAACACCCGTGGCCCCGCATGGTGCCCGGACGGGCGACACAGGGTGTAGACCTCACGGTGTCGTCCGTCACGGAGGATTTTGGCGCCCGTCAGGGCGGCATCGGCGGAACCCTTGGCGACCTCGTAAGTCCGTCCCATGATCGGAGTGACCGCATCCGTGCACCAAAGCCCGCCCCACAACGGGTGGATTTTGCGTGGGAGTCGTGCCCCTGCACCTGGGAAGAGGTCCGGATAGATCTCCTCTCCGGACTTCAGCGCCAACCGCGAGGTCTTCTTGATGAAATCGTGGTAGGGGTGGATCCGGGCCAGCAGCGTTTCGGGGAAACGCTTTGCCAAAACGAAGTCAAAATGTCCGTCCTCGACCAGCGCCTGCCGGATCCGCTCTACTCGTTTCGGGGTGTCCTTGGTCTCGTAGGTCTCCGGGCCGAGGGTGAACTTCCAACTCGGGTTGTGCAGACTGAAATTCTGCTTTTCGACGATCAGCATGATTCTCCCTGTTCTTTCCGAAGGAGTTCCACAACCATCTCCTGGGGAATTGCCGGCACCTGACGGCCGTTCCGGCCCGTCTGTCCGACAGAGCAGAAGACGGCGTTGAGCATGGCTTCTTCGGTGGCTTCGATGACCGCTTCGTACATGGTGTTGATGTGGGTATCGGCGACGAACTTCACCGACCTGAACTTGCTGGGTTGGGAGGAAGATCTGGGCACTCGATTTCCGGTGCTGAAGGCGACAACGATCTCGCCGCTGGTGGAGGCCGCGTGAGATCCGACCCGACCCAGCCCGAGGGCCGCACGCTTGGCCACCCGGCTCAGCTGACTGGAAAGAACGGGAACGTCGGTGGCCACCACGACAATCACGGATCCGTAGCTGGACGATCGTCGGCCCTCGGTGGGAAACGCAGGATCCAGATCCCGTCCGACCACCCTTCCGTCGATGGTCAGGTTCCGCATTCGCCCACAGTTGGACATGACAAAGACGCCGACGTTGAAAGCGCGCCCGTCGAGCTCGATGGCCCGGGACGACGTGCCGATGCCGCCGGCGAAGTCAAAGCTGATCATGCCGGTGCCCGCTCCAACCGACCCCTGTTGAACCGGGCCACCGCGCGCTGCCTCCAGGGCCTTCTGTGCGTCCTGTCCGGAGCACAGGCCCACCCTTGTGTCGTTGAGGAACGAATCGTCTGCCTCCCCGACCACGGGAAGGACGACATCTTCGCGGGTCCCGATCTCGGGGTGTTTCTTGACCATGTGCGAGGTCACGCCGTGCAGCACCCGCCCGACAGAAAGGGAATTCGTGAGGAGAATCGGGGTTTCGATGTACCCCCACTCCAGGGCTTGGGTGAGTCCGGCCATTTCCCCAACCCCGTTGAGCACAAATCCGCCGGCTACAACTCTGCGCTGAAAAATGTCGCCGTCGCCCGGCACGATCGCTGAAACCCCGGTCCGGACCATGGTCGACTCTTTGGTGCCTGGAACCTCCGCAGAGTCTTCCCTCCGGGTGAAGTGACCGACGCGAACGCCCTTCACGTCGGTGATGGCATTGTTCAGCCCGGGTTCGAAGCGTCCGACGCGGATTCCGAGTTCTCGCGCGGTGGCCCGCGAGGTTTCCTCCGGCCTGCTCTTGCGCGGTGTACGAACGGCCAGGCCGTGCCTCCGTGCCGCCGATCTCACGACCAGCCGCAGGACCTCCTTGAACTCCAGTCCCCGAGCTCGACCGGCGACCATCAGCGATCCGTTGGGATGCAGACTCGGCAGGGGATTCAGCTCGATGAAATACGGCGTCCCGTCTTCGTGCAGTCGAATATCAACCCGGCCCAGATCCGGGCAGTGCATGATCTCGAACACCCGGCGGGCCATGTCTACCACCGCGTCCCGCTCCGTGCCGGCCAAAAGCGCCGGACACACCACTCCCACTCCCCGGGAGCGTTCCCCTCCCTGTTTCATGTCGTAGTCGTAGATGTTGTAGCTGCCGCCGATTTCATCCAGATCAAAGGTGTGCTCGACGATTTCCACGATTTTTCCGGGCAATGCTTCGACAATCGGAATACTCAACTCTCGCCCGGTGATGAACTCCTCCACCACAAGCCCGGCAGGGTAACGTTTGAGCAACTCCTCCAGGCGGCGGTCGCAGGCCTGTCGACTCTCCACCACCGAGTCCTGGGTGATGCCCTTGGAAGAGCCTTCGGCATTGGGTTTGATGATGAGCGGGAACTTGAGGTCCGCTTGCACTTTCCTGTTTTGGGGAGTGACCAGTACTCCTCGCGGTACCCGGACACCTCGCGCAGCAACAACGGTCTTGGCCAGTTGTTTGTCCAGATTCATGTGCAACAGGGATGGATTGCCACCGGTGAATGGGATTCGGAGCTGCTCATAGAGGCCCGGATAGAACGCCTCCCTGGAACTCCCAATGGTGCCCTCTGCACAGTTGAAGATCAGATCCGGGGCGGAATCCAGCAGGCGGTCGACAACTTCGTCCGGTTGTCCGGTGACCTCGACCGGAGTGACCTGATGCCTCAGCTCTCGCAATGCGGTGCTGATTCTATCGACGTCCTCTTGGGTCAGCAGTTCTGCCGTCTCCTCCGAGGAGTCCAACCGCAGATTGAAGGCAACAGAGATTCGCATGGATCCTCCCCGACGGATGGGCCGACATCTTTGCCAAAAGAGGCGGCACCATCACAACTCACTCACATGCTGATTGAGAAACTCCCTCGACGCACTGGCTCCCCCCGTGGTGTGCAGGGTTCTCAACGAGAACCATTGTACTGACTCTCGCCGCACCGATCGTTGCCTGATGTCCGGGTTCCGATCCATGAGAATGTCCGGCGAAACGCCTCGTTCCGCAACGCTCGGCAAATCAATCGAGCCCCTCTGGAACTGCCGAAAGGGGCAATCTCCTGAGAGGTCAACAACCAGTCGTTTCCACACCGTCGCCTTGAGGCGGGAACGGCGTGGCCTTTCGCTGATGGGACGCTCGACCCCAACCCAATCGATGGACATCAGGCTCCGCAGAGAACGAACCTCCCTTACCCCGTGGTCAACTTGAAAATCCTCCGTTGATCTGTTGAGGTAGAGAAATCGAGTCAACGACTGTTCGCGAATGTTCGGCGGCAGACCCTCCGTTGGTCGCGCATTCGTGTTCCGTTGATCGCCCGGAAAACCCGGCCTGGCGGCTCGGATTCTCCAGCGATTGAGCAATACCAATCCGTATGCCGAGAGCCGCAGAGGCCCGGGGAAGGCAACCACGCTATGCAGAATCTGGTCTTGATCAGCATCCACGGCCTGATCCGGAGCCGTGATCTGGAACTCGGCCGCGATGCCGACACCGGAGGCCAGACCAAGTACGTCGTCGATCTGGCGCGGGCTCTGGCCGAGCGGGAGGATGTGGCCCAGGTGGACCTGATTACGCGGCGGATTCTCGATCCCGGGCTCAGCGCGGACTACGCCAAACCCGTCGAGGCTTTGTCAGCCAAAGCCCGCATCGTCCGCATCGAGGCCGGACCCGAAGAGTACATCGCAAAGGAGCAGTTGTGGGATCACCTCGACAGCTTCATGGACAACCTGGTCAAGTGGCTCAACGAACAACCCACCATGCCGAACCTCGTCCACAGCCACTATGCAGATGCCGGCTACGTGGGGGTGCGGCTGGCCAACCTGCTCGGCATTCCCTTGATCCACACCGGCCACTCGCTCGGCCGAGACAAGCGAAAGCGTCTGTTGGCCAAAGGGCTGTCGAGCGAGGAGATCGAACACACCTACAATATGGAACGCCGCATCGACGCCGAAGAAGAGGTGCTGGCCAACGCGGCCCTCGTGATCACCAGCACCCACAACGAGATCGAAGAGCAGTACGGGCTGTACAACTACTACGACCCGACCCGCATGACGGTGATCCCGCCCGGCACCGATTTGAAGCAGTTCCACCCACCGAGAACCGGCGAGCGCATCGCCTTTGCAGACCAGCTACCGCGCTTCCTCAACGACCCCGACAAACCGCTGATTCTCGCCCTTTCTCGCCCGGACGAACGCAAAAACATCCAGATCCTGGTCGAGGCTTTCGGCGAGTCGGAGGACCTCAGGCGGGCCGCCAACCTGCTGATCGTGGCCGGTAATCGTGACGACATCCGCGACATGGACGGTGGTGCCCAGACGGTGCTGACCGACATCCTGCTCATGATCGACACATATGACCTGTACGGAACGGTCGCCGTGCCCAAGAGTCATCGAGCCGATGAGGTGGCGGCCATCTTTCGCCTGGCAGCCGCGTCCGGCGGTGTGTTTGTCAATCCGGCCCTGACGGAACCTTTTGGGCTCACCATCCTGGAGGCCGCAGCCAGCGGCCTGCCCGTGGTGGCCACCGAAAACGGCGGTCCGGCGGACATCATCTCCAACTGCCGTAATGGCGAACTGGTGGACCCGCTGGACAGCGGAGCCATCGCCGGAGCCCTCCTCAAGTTTCTGCGGAAACCGTGACGCCTGGGAAGAGGCTTCCCGCCGCGGCATCGAAGGGGTCCGGCGACACTATTCCTGGCAGGCCCACGCCGAGACATATCTGGGCAAATTGCGCTCCCTCCCAGGCGAATACAGAACCATCCCCAGCGCGGAGTCGACACGGAAGGTGCGCTACCGTGACCGCGCCATCATCTCCGACCTCGATCAGAACCTCGTGGGCAACCCGGAGGCCCTCCGGCGCTTTGCCGAGGTCATCCGCGACAGGCACAGAGAGGTGATTTTCGGCATCGCCACCGGTCGCCGCTTCGATAATGCACTGGCGTTGATGAAGAAACACCGAATCCCCAGGCCGGACATTCTAATCAGCAGTCTGGGCACCCGCATCCACTACGGCAGGAACCTGACCGAGGACGACTGGTGGGCCGACCACATTGACCACCACTGGAACCCGCCGCGAGTGCGGCGTGTACTCGCAGAGTTGCCCGGCCTGAAGGCGCAACCGAAGAAGGAGCAGAGCCGCTTCAAATTGTCGTATTTCTACGACCCCGATAATGCCCCCGCACCCGAGGAGATCGTGACCTTGATCCGCCAACGGGAGCTGACGGCCAACGTGTTCTGTTCCTTCGGACAATTCCTCGACATCGTACCGTCGCGCGCCTCCAAGGGACGGGCCCTGCGGTACGTCTCGCAACGGTTCAACATTCCCCTCGAAAGAATGTTGGTCGCCGGCGGCTCCGGCGCCGACGAGGACATGATGCGCGGCAACACTCTGGCCGTGGTTGTGGGCAACCGCCACCACGAGGAGCTGTCGCAGCTGGTGGACCAGGAGAACATCTACCTTGCCGGCAAACCTCATGCCCTGGGCATCCTCGAGGCCATCGACCACTACGACTTTTTCAATACGTGTCAGGCGCCGCCGGCCAAATGAGTGAACCTCTCCTGATCTGCACCGACCTGGATCGCACTCTGATCCCCAACGGCCCCCACCCCGAATCGCCGGGCGCACGTGAACGATTTTCCGCTCTCGTGGAACACCCTGAAGTCATCCTGGTCTACGTCAGCGGTCGCGACCGCGCCCTCGTGCAGGAGGCCATCCTCGAATACGAACTGCCGACTCCGTCGTTTGTCGTCGGCGACGTCGGCACCACCATTTATCGCGTCGACTCAGAGGACGGTTGGCAACGGCTGACCGACTGGGAGGAAGAGATCGCCCGAGACTGGGCAGGAGTCGGTCACGACGACCTGCGCGACCGGTTGGCCGACCTGCCGGAATTGCAGCTGCAGGAGGACACCAAACAGAACCTCTACAAGATCAGTTTCTACGTTTCGCTCGAGAGCCGGGGCGAGGGGCTAGAGGAGGCGCTTCGCGAACGCTTGAACTCCGCCGGGGTGAAGGCGCGTCTGATCTGGAGTGTGGACGACCTGCACGGCACGGGCCTGCTCGACATCCTGCCCGCTCGGGCATCAAAGTACCACGCGGTGGACACCCTGAGGAGCCTTCATTGCCTGGAGTGCGCCTCGACGGTGTTTTGCGGCGACAGCGGTAATGACCTCGAGGTCCTCGCCAGCCCCATCCCGGCCGTATTGGTGGCCAACGCCAGACCTGAGGTGCGCGAGGCGGCGCTCCGGCTCGCGGACGAGGAAGGGAATGGTGGGCTGCTCTATTGCGCCCGCGGCGGATTCATGGGCATGAACGGTCACTACTCCGGCGGCATCCTGGAGGGCGTCGCCCACTATCACCCACACACCCTGGAGTGGATGGGGTTCGACCCGGCGAGGATTGGCACATGAGAGGCCGATTGTGCATTTTCGGTGAGGTGTTGTTTGACCATTTTCCGGATGGCACGAGAGTCCTTGGCGGCGCGCCCTTCAATGTCGCCTGGCACCTGCAAGCCTTCGGCCGGCGGCCGCGGTTCATGAGCCGCGTGGGCCTTGATCCCGAGGGCGAAGCGGTACGCGAGGCGATGTCTGAATGGGGCATGGACACGGCGGGCCTGCAGACCGACCCACGGCGGCCCACGGGTCGGGTCGACGTCCGGTTCGACGACGGTGAGCCCGGTTACGACATCGTCCACCCCTGTGCCTACGATGCCATTGATGCATCGCCGCAGGAATCCGTCGGCTGCGCACTGCTCTATCACGGCAGCCTGGCGCTGCGCGACGCCGTGTCCCGGCAAAGCGCTCAGACCCTCTTGACCGGCAAACCCGAGACGGTCTTCGTCGATGTCAACCTGAGAGCGCCGTGGTGGCGCAGGGATCTGGTCCTGGACATGGTGCGCCGTGCCGACTGGGTCAAACTCAACCGCGACGAGTTGGCCCTGCTCTCCGGGGCACAGAAGAGCGCTGAGGCCTTCCTCCTCGATCACGACCTGCAGGGACTGGTCGTCACCCGCGGTTCAGAAGGCGCCGAGGTGCTCACTGCAGACGGCGCGCGGCACTCTGTCACACCCCGGAACCGAATTGAGGTGGTGGACACGGTCGGTGCGGGGGACGCCTTTGCCTCGGTGTTCATCCTCGGGCTGGCCGAGTCCTGGACGCTGGAAACAACCCTACAGAGGGCGCAGACATTCGCCTCCGCCCTGGTCGGGCATCGGGGCGCCACGGTGGCCGATGCCGATTTCTACCAACCTTTCCTCGCCGATTGGAAAGTCGAACAATAGGCTCTATCCTTGGACATCTATGTACGAACAAGTCTCCCACTCGCTGTTGAACCGCATCCTCGACGAACTCAATCCTGAGATACGCAGGCGGAACCTGCGTCACTTCTACACGCGTTTGGGGGCGAACTTCTACGCCATCCACAGCCTGTTCCAGCATCTCTACGGTGAGCGCGATGACTTCGACGAACATCTGATTCGGCTGGTGGAGGTCTTGGCCGGCCAGTACATCAAGAGAAGCGCCGAGTTGAAGACCCTGGACATGGCCCGAGAAAACGACCACAACTGGTTCTTGAGCCAGCAGTGGGTCGGAATGGCGCTCTATTCCGACGGCTTCGCCGGTGATCTGAAGGGCCTGCAATCCAGGCTCGGATATCTCCAGGAGCTGGGCGTCAACATGGTTCATGTAATGCCGATCCTGAAGTGCCCCGCAGGCGCAAGCGACGGCGGCTACGCGGTGAGCGATTTCCGCGACGTGGACACCCGGGTGGGCGGCCTCGAAGACCTGAATGCCCTCGCGACGGCGATGCGAAAACGCGACATCCTGTTGACCCTCGATGTGGTGGTCAACCACACCTCGGACGAGCACGACTGGGCGACTCGTGCGCGTAGTGGAGAGAAGCGCTACCAGGACTTCTACTACACCTTCGACAACCGCGACATCCCCGACATGTTCGAGGAGACGATGCCCGAGATCTTCCCGGAAACCGCGCCCGGCAATTTCACCTATGACGAGGTCATGGGCAAGTGGGTGATGACGGTTTTCAACGACTACCAGTGGGATCTCAACTACGGCAATCCGGCGGTGTTTATCGAAATGCTGGACATCATCCTCTTCTGGGCGAACCAAGGGGCGGATGTCGTCCGACTGGACGCGGTGGCCTTTCTTTGGAAGAAGATCGGCACCACCTGTCAGAACGAACGCGAGGCACACCTGATCCTGCAGTTGATGAAGGACTGCTGCCAGGTCACTGCGCCGGGCGTGCTCTTCATCGCCGAAGCAATCGTCGCCCCCGTGGAGATCGCCAAGTACTTCGGCGAGGACGCCGTGATCGCCAAGGAGTGCGAGATTGCCTACAACGCCACGTTCATGGCCCTGCTGTGGGATGCGGTGGCGACGAAGAGCGCCAGACTGCTCGACCAGGGAATTCGCAACCTGCCCCACAAGCTCGATCGGGCAACCTGGCTCAATTACGTTCGCTGCCACGACGACATCGGCCTGGGATTCGACGACCTGGACATCGTCCAGGCCGGCTACGAGCCGCGCGCCCACCGCCGGTTCCTGGTCGACTGGTTCACCGGTGCGTTTGCCGATTCGCCTGGCCGAGGTCGACCGTTCGGGTTCAACACCAAGACCGGAGACGTCCGAATCGCCGGCTCGCTCGCCTCGCTGGTGGGGCTGGAATCTGCGCTGGAAGCCGGCGACCACGAAGCGACTCGACGCAGCATCGACCTCATTCTCCTGCTGCACGGAATGATCATGTCCTTCGGCGGCATCCCGCTGCTGTACTACGGCGACGAGATCGGTACTCTGAACGACTACCGCTACCTGGAAGACCCCGGCAAAGCCGGCGACAGCCGCTGGATGCACCGTCCGTGCATCGACTGGGAGAAGGCGGATCTCAGGCGCAAGCGCGGCACGGTAGAGCAGCAGATCTTCGACGGATTGCAAAGGATGATCGCGGTGCGAAAGACGATCACCGCCTTCGCCGACTACAACAATCGCGAATTGTTGGCGACCGGCAACCCTCACCTGTTCACCTTCCTGCGCAGCAACCCAGCCATGCTCAATGACAGCGTGCTGGTTGTGGGCAACTTCGACGACGCGCCGCAGTCACTTGCGCTGAGCGACCTGGGCAACCGAGGCCGCTTCGAATACAGCCGACTGCAGGACCTGTACACCGGCGAGTCGCCACGCCTGTTTCACGATCAGTTGGTGATTCCGCCCAATCGCTTCTACTGGCTCAGCGATCAGGGCTCGAGGTAGGCTCAGAGGCCGACTCCCGT
>CAVWAW010000029.1:0-104398 GCA_963753035.1 uncultured Acidobacteriota bacterium
AATCGGTGGGAATGGATCGGGCCGTTCCTTCGTCTTCTGTGGGGGAGGTGCGCATGACCACTGTAATCACCGGAGCGAATCGTGGGATCGGTCTCGAGCTCGCGCGTCAGTTCTCCGAGCGTGGCGACGAGGTCGTCGCGGTCTGCCGAAAACCCTCGGACGCGCTCGCCGGTCTCGGCGTGCGGATCATTGACGGGGTCGATGTGGCCGATGACGCCGGGATCGCCCGGCTTACCCAAGAGACCAAAGGTCTCACGGTGGAAATCCTCGTCAACAATGCCGGGCTGTTGTCGGACGAGTCCCTCGACGACCTCGACATCGACCGGATCCGACGCCAGTTCGAGATCAATGCCCTCGGACCGCTGCGGGTCACCGCGGCGCTGCGCTCGAACCTCGGCAGGGGCGCCAAGGTCGCCATCGTGACCAGTCGGATGGGCTCCATCGAGGACAACACCTCCGGCGGACGCTACGGCTACCGGATGTCCAAGGCCGCGGTCAACATGGCCGGCCGGTCGCTCGCCCATGATCTCGAACCGGCCGGGGTCGCCGTCGCCATCCTCCACCCGGGCTTTGTCCGCACCGAAATGACCGGCAACACCGGGCTCGTGGATCCACCCGAGTCCGCCGCCGGCCTCATCGCGCGTATCGACGAGCTCACCCTCGACAACACCGGATCCTTCTGGCACGCCAACGGCGAGGTTCTCCCCTGGTAGCAGCCCCGGCCTCGCAAGGTGAACGACGCTCGTTGGGTTGAGAGGGCGTTTGGCGTGGAGCTGTTCGTCCGCTTTCACCTTTGAGCGTCGCCGTCGGAGATGGGCGCGACGGTCGGCGTCTCCTCCGATGTCGTTCTGCGATTCCGAGCCTCACCTGAAGATCCGGGGATCTCCTCCAATTGGCGTGCGATAAGTCGGATCAACGCATTGAGCCTCTGGAGGCTCTCGATGATGTCCGTTTCCACCTGAAATGCCGCGAGACGGTTTGGCTCGTCGGCGATGAGACGTCGCGCCAGGTGCTCGGTGGCGTCTTCCGCCAGCTTCTTCACAACCTTTTTCTTCTGAGCCACCTTCTCCGCCGCGTCCCGGTCTCCCGTCCGTAAGGCCACGAGCACGAGGTCGAAGTTGCTGCATATCTGCCTGTGGAGGGGCTCGAGCACCCGGATTGTGAAGGGGCTGACGGTCACCCCCAGGTCCAATCGCTTCTGGGCGAGATCCACGATGTTGGATTCGATGATGTCTGCGAAATTCTCCAGGTAGTTGGCGATACCAATGAAGCCGTGCAGCTGTTTCGGTTGAGGTCCGACGAGGTCCTGCTGCGACAGCTTCCCCAGGTAGGTGACGACCGCGCCGTGGAGCGCATCTACATCGTCATCGGCCTTGGCCAACGCCGCAATCTCGCTTCGCGATCCCCTGGTGACCACGCCGAGGCAATCTCCCAACATGGCCCGGTCGAACTCTGCCATGCGAACCAGCTCTCGCCGGACCCGGTCCAGCGCCACTGCCGGTTGTTCTAGAAAGAGCGGCTCCAGGTAGCGGGGCAGGGCGCCCTGTGGTTCGGGTCGCTCCGGAACGAGCCAGTCCACCAGGCGAGCCAGGGGCTGAGTGAACCAGATAAAGATCAGCGCGTTGCCGAAGTTGAAAAGCGTATGTGCGTTTGCGATCTGTCGTGGGGTCTCCGATGCAAGTTTTGCCACTCCGGTCAGGTCCTCGGCCACGGGCGAGAAACCCCGCACGATCTCGGCGATCTGGGGGATGAAGAACATCCACAACACCACGCCCCCAATGTTGAAGATCACGTGTACGACCGCGGTCTGGACCGCGACGCGGGGCCGGCCGATGGCCGAGAGGATGGCGGTCATGCAGGTCCCGATGTTGGCGCCGAAGATCACGCCGATGCCCGACTCCAGTGACAGAAGACCCTGGCTGGCGAGGACGATGACGATGCCGGTCGTGGCGGACGAGCTCTGGACGACTGCCGTGAAGATCATCCCGACGGCGATACCGACCAGCGGCTGTTGCAGCTCCTGCATCCAGGCAATGAAGGGAGGCCAGGATCGCAATGGTCCCGTGGCGGTGCTCATGAGCTCCATGCCGAAGAAGATCAGTCCCAGCCCCATCAGGGCCACGCCCCACTGCTTGACCCTCTCGGCCTTGCCGACCAAGTCCATGAGAAAACCCAGGGCAATCATCAGCAGACCGTACTTGTGGACCTCGAACGCGATGATCTGGGCCGTCACCGTGGTGCCGACATTGGCGCCGATGATCACACCGATGGCCTGGCTCAGGCTCAACAGACCCGTTGAGACGAAGGCCACCACGAGAACGGTGGTGGCCGACGAGGACTGGATCACCGCGGTGGTGATGGTCCCGGCGAGGGCAGCCGTGAAACGGTTCCTGGTCAGGCGGCCCAGGAGGTTCCTCATGCCACTGCCGGCGACGGTGGTCAGGGCCTCGGTCATGCGCTGCATCCCGTACAGGAAGAGCGCAAGCCCACCGCCCAGTCCGGTGACCAGGGCGCCGATTTCGATGGGTTGGGCGGCTGCCAGATTCATTTCACGCCTGTTCGGCTGTCGACGGGTCGTGATACCAGATCTCGAATTGATACGAAGGCAGGACCGCCGTCACAGCTCGTGGCATTGTATGACGGCTCAATCTGCTATGGGTGTGAGGCGATCTCTCTGAACGTTGTTTCGTTGACGCGCATCGTTTTCAGCCTCGCAACTGGCGCATCCGGCAGCAAATCTGGTGGATCAGCAACAGTCGACAGCCGGCGAGAAATGCGGGTTAGAACCGGAGCGTGCTGGGCAGATACCGAGCGATCAGATCGTTGTAGTACGGCCGCAGCGCATCCGCGTCCGGCGGGACGGGGCTCTTTGAATAGAGATCGTACGGGTTGAACTTCCGGACCCACTCGAACATCTCCCGGTCGCGATCGTTCATGAGGTGCGCGTAGGCGCCTTCCCGATGCGCCGCGTAGAACGAGTGGTACCTGAGCATGTAGAGCGCTTCTTCGGGCAGGTGGTCTTTGACGACGTTGTAGATGTACTCATCGTGCCCCCACGACAGGTGAACCTTGTCCAAACCGACGCCTTCTTCGTAGACACCGGTCGCCGTTTGATAGCGGGGGTTTGAGAAATCCGGGTTGTCCTCGAAGAACTCGGGGAAGACGATCTTGTCGGAGAATCTACAACCGACCGGGTAGGTGTCGCCCACGACCGCCCACTGAGGTTCGCCAAAGAGACACAGGACCTTGCCGAGATCATGGAGAAACCCGGCGAGAACAAACCAGTCCGGATGACCGTCCGCCCGGATCGCCTCTGATGTCTGAAGAAGATGCTGGAGTTGCGAGAGATCGGTGTCCGGATCCGAATCGTCGACCAGAGTGTTGAGGTACTCGGCAGCTTCCCACGCGCTCATCCTCTTCTTGTTGAGAGCGAGGAATTCCTTCTTTTTTTCCTGAACGAAATCGAAGGTCTGCCGGGTGTGATTCAGTCGGTAGAACTCGCGTACGGTTTCGCGCGGGGGTTCCGCGTAGTTCCGAAACTCGTCCTTGGCTTTGTGAGACGCCCCCGGTTCGGGGTAGCGTCTGAGAAGATCGTCCTCCCATTCCCCCAGCCCGTCGAGCGGCGATTGCGTGTCTTTCGATCCCGTGGTTGGCATGGCGTTCTCCGTCTCGCAATATCGGCGAGCCCTTATCGCATCTTCAACTCGGGAATCCTGGCAGGAATTTCCCTGAACAGACGCCACACCCACCGATTTTGCCTCGTGACACCAAGATGGCTGAAAAATGATGCAATGTAGATGTATACGGGAGTGACGAACAATCCTAGGTCTTTTTGGCTTGGCCTGCACCGAGTTCGTTCCGGACTGCAACGGCCAGCTGCTCCAGGCTGTAGGGCTTGTGGAGGAAGGCCCCTGCCCCCGCAGCCTGTGCTGCCCGTACGTCGTCAGTTTCGGCGTAACCGCTGGCGATGAGCGCTCTTTGACCGGGGTGTTCTGCCAGAATTCGTCGATAGGTTTCAGCACCGCTCCAGCTTCCGGGCATGATCATGTCGAGGATCAGCAGATCTGCGGGTTCTTCCGCGAGGGCCGTCAAAGCGCCCTCGCCGCTCGCAACCGCCCGCACGACATACTCGAGCTCGGCGAGCATGCTCGCGACGATGACGCGCTGCTGTTCTTCGTCGTCGATGATGAGTACGGATTCGCCATGGCCCTTGATTTCATCGAGGGAGAGGTGGGTCGGGGTCTTTTCGACTGATTCGGTCGAGACGGGAAGATACAAGTGGAAGATCGTTCCGCTGGGGTCGCTCTCGATGTCGATGTATCCCTGATGATCCCGCACGGTGTTCCACACGACGGTCAGACCGAGCCCGGTGCCGCTGCGACCGAGCACTTTACGCGAGTAGAAAGGCTCGAAGATCCGCTCGAGGTCCTGCTTGGCGATCCCCGCCCCGTTATCCTTGACGGCGAGTACCACATAGTCCCCGGGCTCGATTCGCTCGAAGCCCGTTCGCGGTCGACCGAGGGACCGCCTCCGCGTTCGAATCGTGACCCTACCCTTTCCTTCGCAGGCTTCAGCTGCGTTGAATACCAGGTTGGTCACTACCTTGCGCAGGTGACTGTCCGAACCGACGACCAGAAGAGGCTCCCCTGCAAGGTCCTCTTCAACGACCACACCGGCATGGTCATCGCCGAGCAGTCGGAACTCGGGCGACTGCAGGTGATCCCTCACAAGATCGTTGAGGTTGAGGGTGGTCTTTGAAGTTGCGCTGGCGCGGGTGATGGTCAGCAGATCCTTGACGACCGCTGCAGCGCGGTTCCCGGATTCGACGATGATCTGCATGGGTTTGAACAGTCGATCCTCGGGCGTCAGACTCGAAAGGAGGAGATCGGGATAGGTGACCAATCCCGAGAGGATGTTGTTGAGGTCGTGGGCGACTCCTCCCGCCAACAGTCCGAGGGATTCCATCTGACGAGAACGGTGAAGGCTGACCTGGAGTTCTTCGCGTTCCTTCTGTGCCTCGATTCGGTCGGTCACATCGAGGAAGTTCACCGCGACCGTGTTCGGATTGGCCTGGAACACCAACACGTCGTAAATACCCCGGATGTCTTGGCTTTCGTATTCCAAGTCCTGGATGGACCAGGTCCCACCATAGCGGGCCACGTGACGGTATCGAGCCGGGAGCTCGGTCCCTGCCAGTGGAGGAAAGGCCTCTTCGATGGTCTTGCCGAGAAATTCCGAACCGCTGATGCCCAGTATTCTCTCGGCGGCGGGATTCACCGCCGTGAGTACGAGCCGGTCGCCCTCACGAATCTCGTAAAGGAGCATGCCCATCGGGGACTGTTCGACGATACTGCGCAAGCCCTCCTCGCTCTTGCGCAGACGGCTCAACATTGAATCGTGCAAGGCTGCAATCTCGTTCTCGAGGGAACGATCGGACGGCGAGACCACAAAGACATCGGCGGCGTCGCCCTGGTGAATCGCCTCGGTCTGCTCGGCCCAACAGTTGGTGTCGAATAGTCTGGAGCAGTAACCGGCGAGTTTCCCGGCAAGTATGCCACTGCCCCAGTGCACCCCGAGGGTGCGCTGATACAGGCCTTCCCAGCTTTCGGTGACCCTGAAAACGGCGTGAGACTCGAGCTCGTCCAACTCGATGAGTTGCCACCTGCCCCAGCCCGCGACGGCGGCGACGTTGGCGATCGCCTGAAACCCGTCCTCGAACCGATCGAAACCGGTGATTACGGTCCAGTCCGCCTCGACGCTCTTGCGTCCTTCGCTTTGCAGTGCGAGCAGAAAGCGCTCGGTGCCGACCATAGCTTCGACACCAGACATGAGCCCCGCGAGCGTCGAATCGACCCACATCATGGCAACCGGGAGATCGGCAAACGTACAGACACCGGCTTCGGGGCTCCACTCGATATCGATCCCGGAGACATGCGCCGAGGGCGGCTCTGAAGGACTCAGCCGGGCGCGGAGCTCTCGCAACTCCGCTTCCAAGCGGGCAACTCGCTCCCTGAGATGAGTGTTGTCTTCTTGGTGAGTCACGATGTTCTTTCGCACCGTCCGGCCATATCTCCGGCCAACTACCAGCATAGCCTTTCCTGCTTCGCACGCAGGAATCGGTCTATCCGAATCGTGTTCTGACCGCCGCACGCTCGTCGATTTCTCAAGGGCGGCCCCGCTCTGCAACAATGAGGATTGGAGGATATTCATGAAAAGGATCGGCCTCGTGGGCGGCATGACCCCGGAGTCCACCACTGCGTACTATCAGAGACTCATCGAGCTCGGTCGGGAGCGGTGGAACGACCCGGTTCACAACCCGGTGGTGCTGATCTACAGCATCGATCTCGCCGAATTGGTCGCGCACCAGGATGTGGGCGACGGAGACGAAGTCGTCGACCTTCTCGCGGATGTGCTGGAAAAGCTGCGGGGAGCAGGTGCCGAGGTGGGGGCGCTCACCGCCAACACACCACATCTCTTTTTCGACCGGATACAGGCTCGGACGGAACTGCCGCTCGTCAGCATCGTCGACGCGACTCTGGAAAAGACCCGAGAACTCGGTTTCCGGCGGGCCCTTCTTCTGGGAACCAATGCCACCATGACCGGCGCCATGTATCCGGACGCGTTCGCGGCAGCTGGGATTGAGATCGTGACACCCGCCGAAGACGACCGCAATTTCATCAATCGCTCGATCTATGCCGATCTCGCCGCCGGGAAGGTCACTCCCGAGCTTCGCGAGACCTACCTGAATATCTGTCGTCGCCATCTCGACGGTAATGGCGTCGATGCCGTCATTCTCGGCTGCACCGAGATCCCCCTGGTCCTCACGGCCGATGATCTTCCGGTGCCGCTCATCGACACCGCCCGCTGCCACGCCGAAGCACTGTTTGCTCACGCAGTCGGCGTCGATTGAAGCCACCGGAAGGCCATCTCGATATCGGTCGCGAAGCCACGGTCACCCATTGTCGTCATCCCGACGCGAAGTGAATTCATCAATCACGTCGTCATCTCGCATGCTCAGAACCCAGTTCGACGACAATTACGGAAATACGTGCCAGGCACCTTTTTCCGGATGAACCTGTTTGATTTGTGACACACCGGACAGGAAAGTCCAGCGCTCCAAGCGAGAGAAGAGTCGAACCAACAAAAATGCGCCGGGAAAATCCCGGCGCTCGAATCTGCGAATCGTCGCGTTCGGTCAGATCAGCCCTCAAACGCCTTGCGCGGGTCGGAAACACCCTTCGCCTCAGTGCCCTTGAGGTAGGCCATCATGGTGTCGGCGTCGGAGACCCCGAAGGGGTCGGTGGGACAGTTGTCGCCGAAGTTCGGCTCGACAAAGATCTTCTCGATCTTGCCGTCGTCAACGAGCATGGAGTAACGCCACGAGCGCATTCCAAAGCCGACATTGGATTTGTCGACCAACATCCCCATCTTGCGGGTGAACTCGCCGTTGCCGTCGGGCAGCAGGAAGATGTTCTTGTTGCCGAGCTCACGGCCCCACTTGAACATGACGAAGGCGTCGTTGACCGCGACGCAGACGATGGCGTCCACACCTTGCGCCTTGAACTCATCAAAGAGCTCGTCATAGCGCGGCAGGTGGTTGGAGGAGCAGGTGGGGGTGAAGGCGCCGGGGAGCGAGAAGACGACGACCTTCTTGCCGCCGAAGATCTCGCTCGAGCTCAGGTCCTGCCAGCGGAACGGGTTGGGACCTTCAACGGACTCGTCCCGTACGCGGGTCTTGAAAACGACTTCGGGCACACGATAGATGGTGGTCATGGTTGACTCCTTTTGATTGGGTTGGTGATGTGCGTTTGCCGCACCAGCCGCCGAAAGGCGGCCGGAACGGTGGTCATGATACACGCTCGCCGCCCGTGTTTCACGAGCCTGAGAGAGTGGTCAGAAGGGCTGGGTGACGGCGAGCCAGACGGCAATACCACCGACGACCGGCATGAGCACCCACAGTGCGGGCGCCCATTCAGGCTTGCGTTTGAGCGGCACCACGGCCAGGGCCAACACAGCCCACAGCGCCATTTTGAGATAGGCCCAGGTGGGGATGGCGCCGAAGTATCCGAGCCGGGCGAGCAAACCGAAACCGGCAACAAAGATCAGCGCCAGCGAGACGCCGTGGGCGATGGATGCCAGTTTTTTCAGTGGAGCGCTGGTCGATCCCGCCGTGGCCGCAAGGGCGCCCAAGGACGAGAAGAGAAAGAGCACCCCGATCACATGCGCGACATTGTAGAACTCGTAGGTCATGACGCCTCCCGGTATGGCAACACGGGCAAACCTACGGCGATTCCACAATCGGGGGCGTCGTACTCGACCACGCGGTGGCGCCGCCGCTTTCAAAACCGTCGGAGAAGATCCATCCCCCGACACCGAGCTGATAGACGTGGATGACGCCCTCGCCGAACGGACCGGCCAGCCGTTCGGCGACGTAAAGTCGGCCCGAAGCCTGGTCGAAGGCGAGGCCGCCGACATTCGGGCACTCCTGCTGCCAGAGCTCGGTGGGGAGCCATGTCGCATATGGCAGCACTTCGTATGGCTCCACGAGCCCCGACAGTCTGTCTCCCAGATCGTCCGGGTCGTAGAACAGAATCCGGGGAGCGTAGGGATACCCGTGATAGCCCTGGGAATCTAGGCAGGGATCACCGCACGCACTCCCCGAGCCGTAGCAGGTTGACCCTCCCTTGACCCCCGAGATCAGAATGGCGTCACCCGAAGGGGACCGCACCCAATCGGCGCCCATCCACGAGTCGACGGACTCGTAGCCTGGAAAGTCGCAGTTGCCGGGACACCCCGGGTAGATCTCGCGGTACCAGAGCAGATCCATGGCGTCGGACGGGTTGTCCGGATCGAAGGCGAAGAGCGACGGCCCCTGCGAGCCGCCGAAGGCGCCGGCCTCGCGGGAGAACCCGGTCACGAGGCTCTTTGTGCCGAGCCCTTGGGCGGTGGCCCAGTCCGACGGTAGCCCGAAAAGATAGGCGCCGTACTTGTTCGGGTGGAAGGGATCCATCTGCGGCCCGATCTCTTCGATGGTCGCGGCCGGTCGCCGTCGGTAGACCGCCTGATAGACCGGACCGACGTTGTAATAGTCGCGGCAGGTGGTCGCCGCCTCGGTCCCGATGGCCGAGACCCCATTGAGCTCGGTGGCGGTCCCGGGGCACCCTGCGGTCGCCATTGGGCCCTCCAGGGTCGCCGCCTCGGCAAGATCGCCAAAGACCTGCGACGCGGACAGAACCGCCGGGATCTCGACCCGACGAACGGCATAGTCGTAGACGTGATCGGTGACCCAGAGCGACCCGTCCACCGCCAACCCGACGCCGTCGAGGTTGTAGGAGCACCAGTCACCGCCGCACTCGAGGCGGAAGGCCCCGAGATAGCCGAAATCGTCGCCGGTGATCGCGCTGCCCTGCGCATGGGCGCCGATGGCCGAGCCGACGATCAAGCTCGACACGAGCAGGAATCCTCTGTGGCGAAGAGTCAATCTGCGGTCGCGGCGACACCGGCGCGGCCCAACCCTCAATTTCATCCGACCACCGTCCTTGCTGTTTCACAGAACTTACCGTACACGGCGGTTGATGGGGAATGACAAAGGTCACAGAGCAGAACCAGGCGGAGTCCTCGAAACTTCTGACCGTCCACCACGCCTTTCTCAGCAGGGCCCCAAATAGGTGCCTGGCACGTAGTTACGGAACTATGACTTAATTGACTGACTTTTCTATGGTTATGGACGAGCTACAGAACCCTCAGCTCATGCTTTTGTTGGAAGTGGCCCTACTCCGGTCCGACGTCGGCCTGGACCTCCGTGATGAGGCGGACTCGAACCGGAATGCCGAACTGCTCCCGGGTCAGATCACGGATTTCGTTGACCACCTGCTCGGGCGCGAGGGCTGCACCCACCACCCGCACGTTGAGCTGCAGACCGAGCTCGTCATAGGCGATGGCGACGCTGTCGAGGCGGTATTCCTCACCGAGCCGCTCCTGCATGGAGGCCATGAGATTCTCCGGGAGCCGGGTCATATGCGACGGCACCACGGGCCGAATGCTGAGGTAGACACCGAGGGCGAGCACCGCCAGCAGCAGGACGCCGATGGCGGTCAGGCTCCAACGGGACGCCTTTCCGACCTTCCGCAGACCCACCACCCAGAAGCTCACCATCGTGGCGAGGACGATGGTGACCATATTGATGACAAAGAGCAGCAGCGCCCCGATGGCGAGACGATAGTCGCCGAGGGACAGCGCGAGGCCGGAAGTCGCGATGGGCGGCACCAGGGCGGCGGCGATGGCGACACCCGGCAGGGCCGCGAGCAGACCCGGCCGCGATGATGCATAGGCGGCGGCCAGACCCGAGGCGAACGCAACAAAGATATCGAGCAGGCCAGGCCCGCCGCGGCCGAGCATCTCGCGGGTCGGTTCGTTGAAGCCAGGGGTCAGCAGACCTGTGAGAAACCCGACCAGAAGCGAGACACCGAGCCCGAGTAGCACCGCCCGCACCGAAATTCTGGCCAGCACGGGGTTGCCCTGGACGAGGGCGAGGCCGAGACCGAGCAGGGGCGTCATGAGCGGCGCCACCAGCATGGCGCCGATGACCACCGCCGCCGAGTTCTGCTCGAGACCAATGGCGGCAATGGTGGTCGAGAGCACCATCAGAGCAAAGAAGTCAAAGTCCCAGTTGGAGCTCGACTGGACCCGGTCGACGAGAGAAATCCGGTTGTCGCGATCGATCTGGGGAACAAACCGTTCGATGGTGCCCTCGAGGAGCGCTCTCGACCGATTCTCGATGGGGGCACCCGCGCTGACGACCACGACGACGGGCCGAGGATCACCTTTGCTGAGCTTGGCCGCGGTTCCGCGTCCGGGCTGGCCGCTGAGGATCCCATGCCGTGAGGCCCCGAGGATGACGATTCCATGGTCATCCGCCTCCCATGCCTGGCGGAGACCGAGGTGGATCTGGTCATCGACCACGACCTTGAGTTTGACGTTTGAGCGCGTCTCTCCAAGTGCTTTTCTGAGCTCACGGTCGAGTCGCCGGGCTCCGACCTGCTCGGCATCGGGACCGATGTTCGGGTTGACGCGGACCGCGGTCATCGTCTCGTCGGACGCCACCGCCAGATCGCGCCCCAACCGCATCGCCGCTTCGGCGTTCCGTCCGTTGGCGCCCCCGACGACAATCCGCGTCAGATCCGTCTCCCGGGTCAGGCCATAGCAGAAGATCACTTCACAGGGCGAGTAGCGAAGAAAGAGCTGGCGTTCCCTGATGAGATCGGTGTCGGTGGTGTTGAGGTCCATTCTGGCGACTGGTGCAGAGCTTGAGTTTGTTCTTCCGGATCTGAACCAGAAGTTGTTCGCGGACCGAGCGCAGTCCGGAACAGCGGATCTCTTTGAGCCGCACCGAGAGCGCCTCGGGCTCGGCCATCCGTCACCTCGACAACTCCGGCCTCCTCGCCGGCTGGGTCGGCGGCGTCCTCATCACGGGCCACGCATAAACCGGGCGAGGCTCGATCATCTCCCTCACCTGCTTGGCGACCGGTGTCATCTTCTCGTCCGGCGCCTCCCCCAGGGAAATCTCCACCGTCTTGCCCTCTCGGCTTTCGACATGCTGAAGGATCAGGAGATCGAGGGACCGTGCCTCGGCGAGCCGCACCGCCCAGCGAAGCTGCACCGCCACATCCAGATCCGGTCCAAGCACAACACCCATGGTTCCTTCAGCCATTCGGTCCCCCTGTTTCAGCCAATATAGTGGTTCTTCGAATCGGCCTGCGGGTATTGGAGGCATCAGTACGAATCCCGAAAGAGCTGTATTGTATTGCCATGAAATCGATCACCATCGCTGCAGGTCTCATCGCGTGCTTCGCCACGACCATCGCCGCCCAACAAACACCGCCGACACCCGAGGAACTCGCACTCTTCGAAGCGGCGCACAACGGCCAGCTCACCGATGTCGAGCACCTCGTGGCCGCGGGGACCACCGTCGATGCAATGGACGAAGAGAACCGGACCCCCATGATGTTCGCCGCCTTCAACGGCCACCGACAGGTGGTGAGCTTTCTTCTGACAAAGGGCGCCGAAGTCGATTCCAAAGATTTCAGCGGTCGCACCGGCCTCATGTATGCCTCGAGCGGTCCTTTTGTCGAAACCGTCGAGGTCCTTCTCGACGCCGGCGCCGAGGTCAATATTCAAGGATCATTGGAGGGGTTCACGGCGCTCATGACCGCTGCCGCCGAGGGTCAGACCGAGGTCGTCGAGCTGCTGCTCGAAGCGGGGCGCGAATCCGGCCATCAAGGATGTCGACGGCGACACCGCCCTGAGCTTCGCGCAGCAGGCGGGTCACACCGCGGTTGTGGAAATCCTCACGAAAAGCTCCGCAAAGGGTGAAACCGCAGACTAGATTCGAGGGTCTGCTTCAGCCGTACGAAGTCGTCACCCCTCGGTCGACGGTTGAAGAACTTGCCGCACAACCCACGGGATGGGGCCGAAGCCTGCGATGGCCGCACCCACCAGGGGCAGGAGCAGGGGAATCCAGCGCAGACCGAGCCAGCCGTCGCCGCCGATGCCGCCCAGGGCCAGGGTGGCGAGCCCGGCGCAGGCCACGACGCAGCCGAGGAGCTGGCGCCATGCCGGAGCCGGCGGGCCGCCCGGCTCGGGTCGCTCGAACCGCGAGAAGACCAGCAGGAAGGGCAGACACGCCAGGGCGTAGGCGGCGATCCACAGGGGCCGCGTCCACCACCAGGCCGCGGTTGCCGGATACGGCGCGAGCACCGCCGGCAGCTGCCAGAAGGCGAGCCCGACCAGGAGCATCATCACCGTCGAGTGCCAGAGATAGATGGTCATGATCATGCCGTTGACGAGGATGGTCGCGGCCCAGGGAATCCGGTGCGCGAGCCAGCGCCGGGCCGGCGCTTCGAAGCACAGCAACAGCCCGATCTGGGCCGCCGCCAGGGCGAGGAGCGGCAGCTTGGGCGGCAGGGTGTTGCTGATCTCATCGCTCGGCACCCCGACCAGGCTCAGAGGATAGGGGCCGAGGTGGGTGAGAGCGAGCAGGCTGAGAATCCCGACGACAAAGAGCGAGCGCACCGACCTTGACGCCGGCCAACCGGCCATCGTGCCAGGCATAGCCGAGCTGGTGGACGGTGAGCCAGACAAAGACATAGTTGAGCCAGCCGATCCAGCCGATGCCGGCAGCGAAGGTGCCGAGATCGACCAGGACGGCGGCGATGACCGGGGCCACAACCGAGGCGAATCCCCAACGCCGCCACGCGGCGTGGGTCAGGGGCACCAGGGCCACGACCAGGATGTAGACGGCGAGGAACCACACCGGCACCAGGGCCACCTGCGAGCCGATCCGGATCATGGTCGGGACCCACGCCGTTGGCGTGGGCCACCGCCACCATGATTCCCCAGACGAGCACGAGCGGGCAGCACCGGACCGATGAGCCGTCGGATCCGGGCGTCGAACCAGACGTTGTAGTCGAGCCCCTTGCGCCGGGCCGACTCCCACGACACGCTGTTGGAGAAGCCGCCGACAAAGAAGAAGACCGGCATCACCTGGAAGAGCCAGGTCAGCCACCGCGTCCACTCCTCGAGATCGAGCAGGTGGGCATAGGCCGGCTCACGGCCCAGAAAGTACGGCGCCGAGATCAACCAGTGGCCGACGACCACAGCCAGAATCGACACGGCGCGGAGAAAATCGACATAGCGATTCCGCGATTCCGGGGTCCGGTCCGCGTAGAAGAGAGCGCGCTGCCACATCCCGCGAGGTGGTCGGCTGTCGTCGTTGACCGTGCCCATGGTGACCTCCAGTCGTTCACTCACTCATTCAAGTATCGCCTCTTCAGCCGTAAAGTGAGGTACCCCACCCCCATCAACATCATCCCGGAGATCACCAGCGCCAGGGGCCAGCCGAGACTGTCCGAGAAATACTCGCTGGTGATTTTGACGAGATAGGAGGCAAGGAAAAAGGATCCGAAGGTCAACAGAGCCTTGCTCTTGAGATGGACACTCGCATAGAGCACCGCAAAAACGAGGCCGGGAAAGACAAGTTCCCAGAAGCCGTTCTGGCTCGGCTTCCAACCGCCAAGGGCAAAGGCCGCGCCGAGAAAGGTCATGGCCCCGAGGCCATAGAGGATGCCGGAGAGCGCACGACGCGGGGTATCGGCAAACGCAAACGCCAGAAGCAGATAGCTGAGACCAACGGCGAGCGCGCGATACTCGAAGAACTCGAACTCATCGAGGCCGGGATTCGGACCGGTCAATCCAGCCGGTGATCGCAAAGAACGCCCAAGTCGCGAAACCGATGGCGTAGAGCAGCAGGCTGTTTGATCGAAAGAGCAGGTACGCCGCCGCAAAGGCGCCCATCAGCACCACGGAGATCAGGCTCTGCCAACCGAACCGTTCGGGCTGAAAGCCGGCCTCGTCCAAGGTCACGGCCAGACCAAAGGGCAGAACGAGGGCAGCGATGAGAAAGAAGGCCGGTCCCGCGGCGCCGAGCCACTGACGCCGACTCAGAAATACGCCGGCGGTGAAGGCCGCGATCCCCGAACCGAGGGTCACGACAACGTGCATGACACTTCCGAGATCGTCCCAGACCTGCGCGATCAACGCGACGAGTCCGATGACGACCACGCCACCGCCGATGAAGTAGAGCACGGTTGAGTAGCGGGTCTGGCGGTCAATAGACTCGCCGCCGGCGCCTTTGCGGTAGGCGGCTGTGAGTTCAGCCTCGTTGAGGTCTCCGGCGGATGCGAGGGCCGAAACAGACTCGAGCACACGCTGTTTGTCCATGATCATGATATTCACTCCTCGATCCAACCCACAAAGGTCATGTTGTGGCCGTATCTGAAACTCTCGCCGATCTCGAGTTCGAGCTTGATGACACGGCCGCCTTTTGGAGATATCGAGTTCGATAGTCGCGGGACGACCACATGGGGAAGAGAAAGTCGGACCTCCTGCCGTGGACGATCTCGTATCCATCGGGTGAAAACGCCGTGGTATCCAAACGAAGCTCCGTCGCCTCTTCGAAGGTCACCCGTGCGCTCGTGTTGTCCCTCACTCGGTGGACGAAATATTGAAGCTCCGGCTGAACCGGAGATGTCTGCGTCACTTTGTCAATGTTCACCTCCTCGCGGTGGAGCCTTCCGTCTTCGACAATGGTGCGGTATCCCTCTGCATACCCGATGGTGTAGAGAAAGTCGTAGCGCGGGTCCTCGATGCCCGAAAAGTACCTGGGAACAACGACCGCTGCTGCAATGAGCACGGTCATCACAACCGGGATCCCCAGGCCGATGAGCAGGACCGGATCGATCTTCATTTTTGGTCTCATACCCGTCTCCTTTCGTCACCGGGGTTCGTTGGTGGCCCGGAGGGGAAGTGGATGATCATCTCTCCCGGCACCTCGATCCGCTCACTGCCCTTGATCAGAAGCCACATTTGAAATCGAAACCCATCCGAATCTCCGGGTGCGAAGAGCACCGCGACCGGCGCCGACGCCTCCTCTGCGGTCAGGACGAATGATCCGCCCGCGGGTCCGGGCGAGGGCCGCCCCTCGCCCACCCGCCAGATCTCCCGACCGATCTGGAGCCGATCGCCGTGTCGAATGTCCCGCGGCTCGAGCACCCTTCTCGGCAACCGGATCCGATCCTGTTCGAGAAGCCGCAGCAGCCGACTCAGCAACCGTCTCACCCCTCGACCCGCTCCTCGGTTTCGACGGCAAGCTCCACTTCTGTTTCAACTGCAGCCGGCTCGGGATCGTCTCCCCTGAGTTTCGCCAACCGTTCCTCGACGGCGTCGGCGAGATCGAGATCCTCGAATCGGCGCCGGACATCGTCGCCGTTGAGCTCGTCATCGAGCCGCTGATAGGCGCGTTCTTCGGCCGCCATGTGCGCCGCGCGACCACTGATCCGGTCGAACTCGGCATGAAGCCCGCTGTGCTCGACCCTCCGCATCGTTTTTCCAATCGCTTGGCGAGCCTGGCTTGACGGATTTGAGCGTGGACGACCTGGAGCCGCGATTTCGCCTGTTCGAGCCGGTCCTGCATCTGGCCCACCGAGACCCGGACCTCCTCGGTCTCCCGGGACTGGACATCGAGCCGTTCCCGCAGACGATCGCGCTGACGCTCGGCGAGCTCGGCGCGGCGCAGGGCCTCACGGGCATCGCCCTCGTTGCTGCGCTTGAGTGCGCGTTCGGCGGATTGCTGCCAGCCGTAGGCCTCCTTGTCGTGGACCGCGATCTGCGAGCGCAGCCGGTCTTCGTTGGCCATGGCGGAGGCGACCGCACGTTTGGCGGCCTCGAGTTCAAGTTCCATGTCGATGATGAGCTGGTTGAGGCTGCGCTCGGGGTCCTCCAGGGCATCGAGCACGGCGTTGACCCGTCCCTTGACGAGCAGGCTGAACCGCTGTGTGATCTGCATTTCAAACTCCTTTGATTGGGCTCCCCCCGGGGAGCGTGGGTCTATCGATTGCCGGTCGGCCCGTCGCCGCTGGGGTCCACGCGGCGATGGAACGGCGGCGCGGATCGTCAACTCCAGGTCTTGAGTTCGCGACCGAAAACGCGGATCTGCTGCAGGAAGCCCTCGCGTTGGTACTCGAGATAGGCCGCCCAGGCCATGAGTCCGAGCCCGAACGCGAGCCCGAAGACCCACAGCAGCAGGGGTTCGGTGGTGCCGATCTTGAAGACGAAAAACCCGAGATCGGTGAGCATGGCGGCCGTCGACACCACCAGCAGCGAGCGGCTGCGCAGGGCGATGCAGACGCTGCCGATGGCCACCGTCATCACGAGCAGCACCGCCAGCCACATCCAGGAGACCTGCTCCGACAGCGCGAGGATGGGAGTGGCGTAAATGAATGCCGCGCCGGCGGTGGCGAGATAGGAGCTCCACATCCGACCGATGCGGGGACCGAGCAATGAGGCGAGGGCCATGAGCGACAGCCCCGGCGCCAGAAAAGTGAACTCGAAGCCGAGCTCGCCGCGGACAAAGACGGCAAGCAGCGTCCAGCCGAAGGTGATCGCGGCCGCCAGAGATCCACCAGTGGAGCGGTTCTCGCGTACAGCGACCACCGCATAGAAAAGACTCGCCGCAAAGGCCGGGAGCGCCGCCAACCAGACCGCGGACCCGCCTATGCCCACCGTCCGTACCATGGCTGCGCTCCAGGCGGCGAGAGGCAGACCGAGGCCGATGAGCCGGCATGTCGGACCGAAAACCAGCCCCAGCCCGGTGCCGCCAAGCCAGGTCGCCAGACCGTACTGGGCGATGGCCACCCCGAGCAGAACCCACGGCGCGGCGGCGCTTTCGAAGTGGAGCCATCCAGCGGTGAAACCGTGCAGAATCGCGAGGCCGACCCAGACCTGCGCCATCCACGAGTGGAGCGCCCGGGGATTGGAAACACCGGAGGCGACCCGCAGCGCCGCCAGGGAAACCGCGACGGCCACGACGACCACGTCGCCGAGGATCGAGAGCTCAGGAGACGCGAGAGCGGCAGCCACGATCACGAAGGCCAAACCCAACTCCACCGCCAGGGACCACGCGGTCAGCCTGTGCTGGCGTCCCAGGAGATTCACGAGCAACCGCCAACCGAGGACCGTAGCCGCCATGGGAGGCAACAGGTCAAAACCGTGGGTGGCCAGCGCCAACGCCATCACGGTGGAGCCACCGCCGGCGAGGATTACGACGAGCTGGATGAGGGCTACGAGCATGAGCCTCAGGGACAACGCCTCTCGACCGTCCCGGCGCTCGACCGGCCCGATTCGGACCAGTGCCACGACCGCAAGCATGGAGACGGCCAGGATGAGGGCCGCCGGGCCACAGAAGAACAGGCAGGCGACGACCGAGAAGGCGGTCCAGAGATCAGCCAGGCGGTGGACGGAATCCACTACCAGGAGTTTGAATTCACCCTCGTCGAGATCGTAGCGCTGCCTCAGCCTCGCCCGCCAAGCGCCGCGACCGAGAAGAATCATGGGCACGAGCGCCAGGGCGGCGGCCGAGAGCGATGCCGGGACGGCCACGGTCCAGTCGTTGATTCCGGCAACGGCGAGAAATTGCAGCGTCGCGAACAACGCAAGAAGGAGACCACCGGTGATGACATTGCCGCGGGACCGCGTCGTCAGACCCACATCCGCGGCGAGGACACCGAGGATGACCAGGATCAGGGGCTCCACCGTCAGACTCCAGCCGGCGATCCCGATGAGCAGCCACCACAGCCCGAGCAGACAGTGGATCAGAGCCATGATGAACGCGGTCGGCCGGAGCAGGGACGAAATCGGTCCGGTGCCGCACGCCACCGCGACCACTCCCCACAACGAACCGACGGCAAGAACCTGGGTCGTCAGAACGACCGCGGGGGCCAAAGCCTGGGTCAGCTCGAATACCAGAACGTGCAGACCGATGGTCGCCGTCAACCCTCCCAGTGCGGGCAGAAAGCGGTTGCGCATCCCGATCCCTGCAACAAAGAAAACCGCACCGGCTAGTACGAGTTCGAGGCAGCCAATGTCGTTTCGTAAGAGATCGAACGCCAGCGAGAACATCGAAATCAAGACCGCGATGACGGCGGCGGGGAGCAGGAGGAGGCGATGGGTCGTTGCGGTGTCGATCCCGAGCAAACGTGTCAGAGGCTTCTCGATGCTCAGCGCGGCCAAGCTCGTCATCAGAGTCGCTGCGCCGAGCACCGCAAGGGTGGCGCCGGTGAACAGCGCCGACTCACCGAGCTGCTGCTGGGCGAGCGCGAGAATCAAGACGGCCGAGGTCCCGTAGAGTCCGACAACGAACTCCTGCCGTCTCGAGACCATGAGGCCGACCACACCGACACCGACGAGGAGGGCGAGGAAGAGCGTCGGATCGGCGGGGTCGAGGAGGGCGAGGACGCTCAACCACCACAGATAGACCACCGAGATTCCCGCATGGATCGCACGCAGGCGTTCAGAGACAGCTGGCCTCCTGAGCAACCCGGACCAGGCAATCAAAATGAAGAGGAAACCGAGGTCGGCGATACTGAGCGCGAGGGGACTGCCCTCGGACAGATCGAGGGCCGCGAGCAACCGAGCCCAGAGCTCTTTGGCCAGATCGGGCACCAACGCCGGGATGAAGTGGTAGGCCGCCCAGACCGATCCGAGAGCCGCCAGGTGGGATGCGATCCCCGGCGACCGCAGGCTCCAACGGCCGAAGAAGAACGCGGCGCAGAGCGACACCAGGGCGGTACACCGAAGAGAAGGATCGGCGAAGGACAGGGGTAACGCGACCACGAGGGCCGCGATGCCGATCGCCATCAGCGCGATTGATCTCTTGGGCCATTTATCGGGTTTCTCGCCGCGAGCATGGATCAGCGCGCGGTAGTACTCCTCGCCAGTGTCCGCGAGGACCATTCCAATTACCGCCAGGGGCAACGCCATGAGTTCGGATCGCGGATCCAGGAGGACCATGGCGCCGAGATAGAGGACTCCGAGGACAACAAAGGGCATCCAGCGGATCGGTCGTTCCACACCGTCCCGGCGGTCCAGGTGGAAGAAGAAGCGGTTGATGTGTCGGCTGCCGATCTGAAGAAGCACGCCCAGGAGAAGAGCCGCAGCGAAGTAGATTGCCCCTGCGTTTTCGGGATGCCGACTCGCAATCGAGGGCAGCACCGGCTGCGCCAGAATGAACAGCGCATAGACCGCCGGGTAGATCACTCCCTGATAGCCGAGAATGATCCGGAGCGGTCGACGAACGGCGAAGAGCATGGCCGCGGTCCCGACGGCGAAGGCGAGCCAGCCGAATGGCCTTGCAAGGAGATCGAGGTAGACCGCGCCCCAGGAGAGCACCGGGACCAATGCGGTGAAGAGCAGCATCAAAGCCGAACCCGCCAGCGGCAGACCGAACCGGCGGTAGGCGAGTTCTCCGGTGCCGTAGAGACCGAGCGCCCCGAGCACCACCACCAGATACTGCACGGCCACCGGTATCAAGTCCCATTGCGATTCCACCAGCCGAAAGAGTGAGACGGCCGTGACCAATGCACCGGCAAGCAAGAGCCAGCGGATGCCACGCACCGACCTCAGGCCGGTATCGTCATCTTTTTCGAGTCGGTCGGGTGTATCCCACGCCGAGGAATCGCGAGTCGCCGCAATCGAGGTATCAGATGCGTGATCAGCCATGATAGATCTCCCTTCAACGGGCTGACCTCCTCTATTACAAGCAGCATGCCAACTCTCACTAAAATCTCAACAACTTGAAATAAAGGACTTAGAGAGAATTCGCCTTTGCACCAAAGACGAAGTGCAGTATTTTCGCTGCATCTCAGAATGCAGCAAGTGCAGTATTGATGCTGCACCAGCTACAATGGATCGGATGGGTCAAACCCTCCTGCTCTACGCGCATCTACTGGTCTTTCTGATCGGCACCCTGCTCTACGGATTCCTCGTCCGAGAGCTCGTGCGCAACCCATCCGTCCTGCCGGGTCTGCCCATCCGGATCCTGGTCCTGTGCCTCACCGTCTGGTACGGCGGTTGTCTCATTGACGAGTTGGCGACCATCCTCAAGACGCCCGGCGATGGGCCTGCGCCCTTCGGGGCGGTCTTCGACATCATTCGCGGGATGGCCTGGTTGGCCAGCTTTCCCCTGCTCGCCAATACGATCTGGGGTCTACTGCCAAGGGAAAGACCCACCCGAGACGACCCGCAGCCCGGCACGGCGCAATCCGGACGACCGTCGTGGCTCTGGCTCGTCCCCGGTTATCTGACCCTGGGCTTCTTTCTTCCGGCGGCGTGGCGAATCTGGCAGCTCCGATCACCCTGGTTGGAGTCGGCGGCGCGCGAGGTCTTCCCCCTGGTTCTCCTTCACGCCTCAATGTCGGTCGCTGTGGCCGGATGGCTGCTCGTGCGGGTCATCCAAAGCACCGACAACGCACGCCTGAAACAGTTCCTGCGCTGGCTCCTGCCGGCCCTTCTGGTGATGCTGGGTCTGCTCTTTCTCGGCCCCGTTATCGGGATGAAGGCTGAAGCAGCGAAGATCGTCCTCGGCGTCTGGCGACTGTCCTCGGAGGCATCCGGGCTGATCCTCGGTCTGACCTTTCTCTATTTCGTCCAACGCTACAACCTGCTGCGACTGTCGCTGTCGCACCGGAGTTTGCGCCATTTCGTCGCTGCAATATCGCTTGTTCTGTTGGTCATGCTCTACGGCCCCGCCGTCGGCATCCACGACACCGAGATCTTCCGGCGACTGGTCGCATTCGGTCTCGTCGCTGCCGTGCTGGCGACCATGCTCTATTCTCCGCTTCGCCGCGCCGCCGCCACCCGGTCTCGACGTCTCCGGCGCCTCCTCGGCGACAGCCCCACGCCGCAGGAACTCGACGCGCTTTCCGGCCGGCTCGAGGCCCTCGACCTGCCCGAGAGTGATCTGCTCGGTGAGGTCGCCGACGAGATCGGCGGGTGGCTGGTGACACGGGCCCGATTTCTCGGTCCACCGGCCGGCGGGGATCGCGGTGAGGCACTGCTGTGGCGACACTTCCGAAATTCTGAAACAACTGCGTTCAACCGACTCTCACCGCCCTCGAATCGTCTCGCTGCGGTCCTGGGTCGGACCCATCTCCACGCGGTGTTTCCGCTGCGGGTCGGAGGAGATCTCGAGAACATCCTGGGTCTCGAGGTCAGCGCCACCGGCGGCGGCTACCAGGATGGTGAGATGAACGCGGTACGGCTCGTGCTCCGTCAAGTCGGTGGGACGCTCCAGCTTCGGCGCCTGATGGAAACCCGCGTTGCCGAGGAGCGCGCCGTGGCGGAGCAGGAGCGCCTCAGGATGCTCGGGATGGTGTCGGCATCGCTGGTGCACGAGGTCAAGAACCCGCTGTCATCAATCAAGGTGCTCGCCGAAACCGTCGGTGAAGAGCTCTCCGCCATCGACCCGGACAGCGAACAGGCGGAGGATCTCGGGCTCATCGTGGCTCAGATCGACCGCCTCAACTCGGTGGCGGCCGAAATCCTCGGCTTCGCCCGGGCGCCCCAGCAGGCGTCTCATGACAATGTGGTCGATCTCAGTCAACTCACGACGGACACGCTCGCGGTGTGTCGCTACCACGCGAAGACCCGCGCCGTGGTCCTGGATCAGACTGGGATCCAACCCGACCTTTGCGTCGCGGGCACCGCGGCCGGTTGGCAGACCATCACGCTCAACCTCATCAACAACGCCATCGAGCATGCGCCCAGCGGATCATCGGTGGAGGTCCGGCTGCTCAGAGACGGTGATTCCATCGTCTTTGAAACCGAAAACGCGGGCCCCGCCATGGCCCCCGATATCGAAGCGCGGCTCTTCGAGGATTTCGTCAGCGTCGGGGGCACCGGGCTCGGGCTCGGGCTCGTCGCCCGGCGGGTGACTGAGTTTGGCGGCGAGATCACTGTCGGCAACCTCGAGCAACGGATCACCTTCAGGGTCAGCTGCCCGGCCATCGCGACCGTCAAGACCACCGAGAAGATCACAGCAACCGGAGAGGAGGAGCCATGAACTCCAGTGACGGCCACCGCCATCGACCACGGATCCTCGTCTGCGACGACGAGCCCGTGGCGCGCCGCGCCACCGTTCGCGCCCTCGGCAAAGCCATGTATGACTTCACGGAGTGTGACAGCGGTCTCGTCGCTCTCGAGGCTCTGAGTCCGCGTCATCACGGTTTCGACCTCGTGCTCCTCGATCTCCACATGCCCGGCCTGGACGGCATGGGCTTTCTCTCGCGACTCGATGAGCTGCAGCCCGCGCCACCCATCGTGGTCGTCACCGCCGACACCTCGATCAAGACCGCCATCGAAGCCGTCCGCGCCGGGGCCTCGGATTATCTGTGCAAACCCTTTGCCGTGGACGAGCTCAGGATCGTCGTCGAGAAGTCCCTCGAAACAGCTCGGCTGCAGGCGGAGAACCGGCGGCTGGCGGCCGAGGTCCAACGTCTTGGCGGTCCGGGCGATCTCCTCGGCGAATCAGCGGCCATGGGGGAGGTGAAGGCCACCATCGAAAAGGTGGCGCCGACAAACGCCAGCGTCCTCGTCCTCGGTGAATCCGGCACCGGCAAGGAGTTGGTGGCGCGCGCGATCCACAATCAAAGCGACCGGGAGCGCGGGCCCTTCGTCACCGTCAACTGCGCCGCGATCCCCGACACCCTGGTGGAGAGCGAGCTCTTCGGTCACCGGCGAGGCGCCTTCACCGGCGCCGACCGGGATCGTCCGGGGAAGTTTCAGGAGGCCCATCTCGGCACCCTCTTTCTCGACGAGATCGGCGACATGGCCCTGCCCGCCCAGGCCAAGCTTCTCCGGGTCCTCCAGGAAGGCCAGGTGGAAGCCCTCGGCGGCGGTCCCGCGGTCACGGTTGATGTCCGGGTCGTGACCGCCACCCACCGCGATCTCAGGAAGATGGTGGTGGACGGCGATTTCCGTGAGGATCTTCTCTTCAGATTGCGGGTCGTCGACATCGAGCTGCCGCCACTGCGGGATCGCGGTCGCGATGTGCTCCTTTTGGCTCAACACTTCCTCGACGCCTTGGGCGGCGGACGCTTCCGGCTCAGTCCCGAGGTCGAAGTGATCCTCTGCTCCTACCCTTGGCCCGGCAACGTCCGCGAACTCGCCAACGCCATGGAGAGGGCGACGATATTCTGCACTGGCGGTGTTCTCGAAGCGGCCGATCTCCCAACCGATGTCCGGCGCGAGACGGGAGCCCCGACGGTGGGTATCGAGCCTTCACCGGGGCTCGGAGACGAAATGGACTTTCGCACCGCGAAGGCGAGAGCCATTGACAACTTCGAACGGTCGATCCTCACCGCTGCGCTGCGCCGGCACAACGGTAATGTGTCCCAGGCCGCCCGCGCCCTCGGCCTGCACCGGCAGAACATGCAACAGAAGCTTCGCCGGCTGGGAATCTCCGCAGCGTCGTACAAGGGGGCCTGATCGAACCGCGATCAACCCCGTCAACCCGGGTGTCGCGACGAATCCCGTAGAATCCTCGGAGCGCACCACCCGCAGCTGGAGGCCGACCGATGACCAAAAAGCAACGTCAAACCGATACTCCCCGAAAGTCCCTGGTCGACCGCTTTCTCTCGGTCATCGAACACATCGGCAACACTCTGCCCAACCCGGCCACCCTCTTCGCGATCTTCGCCGTGAGCCTCATCGGTCTGTCCTGGATTTTCAGCAGACTCGGGCTCGAGGCCTTGAATCCCAAAGACGGTTCGGTGGTCGAAACCATCAACCTGCTCTCGCGCGACGGACTGCACTGGATCCTCGATCACACCGTGACCAACTTCACCGGGTTCGCGCCGCTGGGAACAGTCCTCGTGGCCATGCTCGGAATCGGTGTCGCCGAGAAGAGCGGGCTCATCGGCACCGCCCTTCGGCAACTGGTCCACGCGGCGCCGAGACGCCTGCTGACATTTGTCATCGTCTTCGCCGGGGTCATGTCCAATATGGCTTCAGATGTCGGCTATGTGCTGCTGGTACCAATGGGAGCACTGATATTCATGTCGGTGGGCCGCCACCCCATCGCGGGGCTCGCTGCCGCATTCGCCGGGGTCTCCGGCGGCTTCAGCGCCAACCTCATGCTCGGCACCATCGATCCTCTGCTGGCCGGTATCACCGAAGAGGCCGCACGGATCATCGACCCCACCTACACGGTTTCGCCGGCGTGCAACTACTACTTCATGGCGGTTTCGACCTTTCTCGTCGCGGGTGTCGGGACCTGGGTCACCGAGAAGATCATCGTTCCGCGTCTCGGCGTCTACGAAGGAGCGGTGGACGGCGGCGGTGAAGAGCTCGAGGCGCTGACGGCCGCTGAAAAACGTGGTCTCTGGTGGGCTGCCGGGATCAGTTTCGTTTTACTGGCGTTGGTGCTCCTGGGTCTGGTTCCGGAGAACGGGATCCTGCGCGACGCCGAGACCGGGAGCATCCTCTACTCGCCCTTCATGCACGGGATCGTGACCTTCATCTTCCTCGGTGGCTTTCTGGCCGGTCTCGCCTACGGCATCGCCGCCGGCACCTTCAAGAGCGATGGCGACGTGGTCAGGGGGATGAAAGAGGCCATGGAATCGCTCGGTCTCTTCATGGTCCTGGTCTTTTTCGCCGCGCAGTTCGTCGCCTACTTCAAATACACCAATTTGGGGATGATCTTCGCCATCAAGGGCGCCGAGGTGCTCCAGGCCTCCGGGCTCGGACCCATTCCGTTGATGCTTTCTTTCATCCTTCTGGCCGCAGTCATCAACCTCTGTATGGGCAGCGCCTCGGCGAAGTGGGCCTTTATGGCCCCGATCTTCGTCCCCATGTTCGCGCTGCTCGGCTACTCGCCCGAGCTCGTCCAGGGGGTCTACCGGATCGGCGACAGCACGACGAATTTGATCTCGCCCATGATGTCCTTTTTCGCGCTCATCGTCGCCTTTGTCCAGCGCTACGATCCCAAGGCCGGGATCGGCACGGTGGTCGCCACCATGCTGCCCTATTCGATAGCGTTCCTGGTGGTCTGGATGGTCCTGCTCGTCGTCTGGCTGCTGCTGGGGCTTCCCATGGGACCGGGCGCAGGGCTCTACCTGGCGGGTTGATCCGATCTTACGAAACCGGGCCGCCACCGGAGACCGGGTAACACACGCCCGTCAGTTCCTCCGAGATCCGCCAGAGACGCTGAGCATCCGTCACGTTTCGGGCAGCCGAAGACGTTTGGACCTTTTTGGGATATCCCATCAATTCGAAGATCCCGCGCGGGCCGTAGTAGTCGCCTCCCCGCGCATTCGGGTCGACGGCAGCGCGCAGGGTCGTCAGGGCGCCAAGGTCCGGCCCCGGGGCCAACGGGGTGAAGAACTCGATCAGCGGTGAGTGGCGCTGGATTTCGGTCACGGTCCACCCGGGGTGGGAGGCAACGGCCAGCACCTTTGAACCGGTTCGCTCGAGCCGGCGCTCGAGCTCGAAGGTGAAGAGCAGGTTGGCGAGCTTGCTCTGGCCGTAGGCGGCCATCTTGCGGTAGCCCTTCTCGGCGTTGAGATTGTCGAAATCCATGGCGGCCGTCCGGTGGGTGAGGCTGCTGACCGTGACCACGCGCGCACCCGGTGTCGCCTCGAGGTGAGCCATGAGCCGGCCGGTCAGGGCGAAGTGACCGAGGTGGTTGCAGCCGAATTGGAGTTCGAAGCCGTCCTCGGTGTGACCGAGGGGTGGCGCCATCACTCCGGCATTGTTGATGAGCAGGTCGAGCCGGTCATGGGTCGCATCGAACGCGCCCGCGAAACGTTCAACAGAACCCAGGTTCGCGAGATCGAGTTCGAGGAACTCGAGATCGGCATCCGGTATCCGCGCCCGGATCCTCGCCAGGGCGTCCCCGGCCTTCTGCGCGTTGCGGCAGGCAAGCACGACCCTAGCGTGCCTGCCGGCGAGGGCCGCAGCGGTTTCAAAACCGATACCCGTGTTGGCGCCGGTGACGATGACGACCCGGCCGGTCTGATCGGGTATTGCTCTCGAGGTCCATTTCTTCACATCGATCTCCTGCACACTATTCGGTGATCCTCGAATCAACCCGCTCGAGCGCACAGCCGACCACGGCTCGGAACCAAAAGGGAAGAAATCGAATCATCAATTCACCACCGCTATTCTCGCAGGTACCGGTGTTTCAAGGCCAGCCGATTCCGGATTGCCTTTTCGCCGGGGAGGCCGGCGAACCCCGGGGATATTGTGCTGATCTTCACAAAGTCCCGACTCTCCCGCGTCAAATGGCTGACAATCAGCATGGGGAAGCGCTAGACTGCCTTGCCGGATCGCGGCAAAACCATTATTCGAGGGATCCAACATGACTACATCCAAGATTATCTGGACGAAAATTGATGAGGCGCCGGCGCTGGCGACCTATTCGCTGCTTCCTGTCGTGCAAGCCTACACCAGAGGGACCGGTGTCGATGTCGAGACCCGCGACATCTCCCTCGCCGGCAGGGTCATCGCCAACTTCCCGGACAGGTTGACCGATGATCAGAAGGTCCCGGATTTTCTCGCTCAATTGGGCGCCCTCAGCAAAACTCCCGATGCCAACATCGTCAAGCTGCCGAATATCTCGGCCTCGATCCCGCAGCTTCAGGAGACCATCGCCGAACTTCAATCCAAGGGCTTCGACATCCCCGATTTCCCGGAAGAGCCCAAGACCGACGAAGAGCGAGCTCTGCGCGATCGTTTCGCCGCGTGCCTCGGATCGGCTGTCAACCCGGTTCTGCGCGAAGGCAACTCCGATCGCCGACCGGCGGCTTCGGTTAAAAAATTCGCCCAAAAGTACCCGCACAAGATGATGAAACCCTGGCCCGAGTCGGGCTCGAAATCCCGCGTCGCCCACATGAGCAGCGGGGATTTCTTCGGATCCGAGACCTCGACCACATTGGACGCGGCCGCCGAGGTGAAGATCGAATTTGTCGCCGATGACGGGTCGACGACAACGATGAAGAACGGGCTCGCCCTCCAGGCGGGCGAGGTCATCGACGCGTCGGTGATGAACGTCGCGAGCCTGCGGAAATTCTTCGCCGAGCAGATCGAGGAGGCCAGGACCGACGGCGTCCTGCTCTCACTCCACCTCAAGGCGACCATGATGAAGATCTCCGATCCCATCATGTTCGGCCACTGCGTCTCGGTCTACTACGCTGCGGCGCTCGACAAGCACGCCGACGCCCTCGAAAAGATCGGCGCCAACGTCAACAACGGTCTCGCCGATGTCCTCGCCAAGCTCGACCGGCTTCCGGCCGACAAGGCGGCGGAGATCTCAGCCGACATCGCTGCGGTCTACGAGACCCAGCCCGCCCTCGCCATGGTCGACTCACGCAAGGGCATCACCAATCTGCACGTGCCCAACAACATCATCGTCGACGCCTCCATGCCCAACGTCGTCCGCGACGGCGGCAGGATGTGGAACAACGACGATCAGCTCCAGGACTGTATCGCCATGGTGCCCGACCGCTGCTACGCGACCATGTACTCGGAGATCCTCGAAGACGCCAAAAGAAACGGCCAATTCGACCCCTCCACCATGGGCAGCGTCGCCAATGTCGGTCTCATGGCCCAGAAGGCCGAGGAGTACGGTTCGCACGACAAGACCTTCACAGCGCCGGCCGACGGCACCTTCCGGGTGGTCGATACCGCAGGCGCCGTCCTCCTCGAACAGACGGCTCAGCCGGGCGACATCTTCCGGATGTGCCAGACCAAGGACGCACCGATCCGCAACTGGGTCAAGCTCGCGGTCACCCGCGCCCGCGCCGCCGGAACGCCGGCCATCTTCTGGCTCAATCCCGAGCGCGGCCACGACGCGGAGATCATCAAGAAGGTCGAGAAGTACCTGCCGGAGCACGACACCACCGGTCTCGAACTCCCGATCATGACGCCGGTGGAGGCCATGCGGTTCTCGCTGGAGCGCATCCGCCGCGGCGAGGACACCATCTCGGTCACCGGCAACGTCCTCCGTGACTATCTCACCGATCTCTTCCCCATCCTCGAGCTCGGCACCAGCGCCCGGATGCTCTCCATCGTCCCCCTCATGGAAGGCGGCGGCCTCTTCGAGACCGGCGCCGGTGGTTCGGCACCGAAGCACGTCCAGCAATTCATGAAAGAAGGCCACCTTCGTTGGGATTCCCTCGGCGAGTACTGCGCCCTGGTCCCCTCCCTCGAACTCGCGGCCGAGAAGACCGGCGATGCCAAGGTGGCGATCCTCGCCGAAACCCTCGATGCGGCCATCGCCGCCTATCTCGAAAACGGCCGGCTGCCGTCGCGCAAGGTCAACGAGATCGACAATCGCGGCAGCTCCTTCTATCTCGCCATGTACTGGGCCGAGGCCCTCGCCGCCCAGGACACGGACCCCGATTTGAAGGTGCGATTCGCACCGGTGGCCGAGGCGCTCGCGGCCAACGAAACGAAGATCGTCGAGGAGCTCCTCGCGGCCCAGGGCGAGGCCCAGGATGTGGGCGGGTACTACCTTCCCGACGACGCCATGGCGAAGAAGGCCATGCGGCCGAGCCCGACCTTCAACGCCATCATCGACCGGATGGAGTGAAAGAACGGTTCCACCGGCCGACGACGCCCTGGAACCGAAGGACACAACGATGCACGATGGCACCCGTTCCCATGCAGGCGGGGGCGACTTCTGCTGCCCCGAGATCGAGAATTTCGTCAAAATCGTCAGTCGGATCCGCCCGCCGGCCCAGCCGCGGCCGCACGGCGCCATCGATGTCTACGGCGAATTCGACCTTTCTCAACGGCGCCGCCGGCGGCGACCACATCATCTATCTCGACTTCGACGAGCGGTACGACATCGACCGCAGAATCCGTCAGGCCAGCGAGGCGGGGAACGACTCCGCCGCCGCCAAGCTCGCCGAAATCCGCGGTCGACTCGGCATCCTCGTCGCGGATGTCTCCGGCCACCAGATCACCGACGCCCTGGCCGCGGCCATGCTCCACCAAGCCTTTCTCACCGGCGTGCTCTATGAGCTCGACCGGTTCGGCGAGGTCACCACCCGGCTCTTCGAGAATCTCAACACCCGTTTTCACCGCTCGCTCAGCGTCGAGAAGTACGTCACGCTGATCTACGGCGAGATCTCGCCCGACGGCAAGTACAAGTTTCGTTTCGGCCGGTGCGCCGGCGCCGCTGGTGTACTCCGCCGAGTACGACCGTTTCGTCACCATCGGCCCCGATCGTCTGGTATCGTTCTTCCCGCTGGGGATGTTTCCCTCCGAGGACGACATCGACAGCTCGAAGAATTTCGGCCCGCTGCGCACAAAGCCCGCCTACACGGTCAACGAGGTCAACCTGATGGGCCAGCGGCGACATCCTCCTGCTCCACACCGATGGCCTCAGCGAACACGAGCGCGACGACGGCGAGGCGTTTTTCCCGACCGTCCTCGAGGAGACGGTGCGCAGCCAACAAGAACAGATCGGCGAAGGAGATCTACGAGCGCGATCCTCGACGGCGCGCGATGCCTTCGCGCCGCTGGCCGATGACCTGACCATCGTCGTCATCAAGAAGCGCCGGGTCAGACCTGATGGAGTGGATCGCCTCGATCCCGGTGTGGTTGCTCTGCCTGCTGATTTTCATGCTCAGAATCTGCGACGTCACCCTCGGCACGGTGCGGACCGTCGCCATCGTCAAGGGGTATCTCAGCCTCGCGGTCGCCCTCGGGTTCTTCGAGGTGCTGATCTGGATCCTCGCGGTCAGTCAGGTCATCGTCCGGATCAACGAAAGCATTTTTCTCGCCCTCGCCTTTGCCGGAGGGTTTGCCGCCGGTAACGCCGTCGGCATTCTCGTCGAGCGCCGGCTGGCCATGGGAACTTCAGTGGTTCGGATCCTCTCGGCGAATCGCGGGCGGGCCATTGCCGACGCCATCCGACAGGACGGACACGGCGTTTCCGTCTTCGACGGCGACGGTGACGACGGCCCGATCACCCTTGTCTACGCGGTGGCGCCGCAGACGCCAGACCAAACGAATGCTGCAGCGCGCGCGGTCCATCGACCCTGACCTGCTCTATGTCAGCGAACCCGCCCACGAGAGCTTCGGGGGAGTCGCGACTCGGCTGCGCCCGGTGCCCCACGCCACCGGCTGGCGAGCGGTCTTCAAAAAGAAATAGCCTCCAACCGTCACCGGCGAACCGGACAACCAGGAACACTGCACGGGCACCGCCTCGACCGCAAATGCGGCCCGGCCGGAAAAGCCCGTGGAAATGCTGCGCGCTGTGCATGAGTTCCTCTCACCAAGGACACCGTGTCCAGTCGCTGAAAGAACCCGAGGATTGGGGGGACAGTGCGCCAATCCGGTGAGGACACCATGAATCAGACACTCGTGCTCTTCGCCCACCCACGATCGGATCGGTCCGAAGTCAACGTGGTGTTGGCCGACGCCGCCGGGAAGGTGGACGGGGTCACAGTGGTCGATCTCTATGCCGACTATCCCACCTTCGAGATCGACGTCGAACGGGAGCAGCAGCGGCTTGTTGAAAACGACATCATCGTCTTCCAGCACCCGGTCTACTGGTACTCGTGTCCCGCACTACTCAAGGAGTGGCAGGACCTGGTGCTCGAGTACGGGTTCGCGTACGGCGCCGAGGGTGACGCACTCGAAGGCAAGGTCCTACTCAACGCCGTCACCTGCGGCGCTCGGCGAGGGGTCTACCGTCGCGGCGGCGGGTACGACAACGAACTCCGCGACTTCTTTATCCCCTTCGAGCAAACGGCGGCGCTGTGCCGGATGCGGTACCTGCCGCCGTTCGCTCTCTTCGCCGCCGGACACGCCCGCGACGAGGGCCGTCTCGACGAACACACCGCCGCCTACCAACGGTTGCTCGAAGCCCTCGTCGACGGAAGTCTCGACCTTGATCGGGCTGTGGGCGAAGACACCCTCTCGGATCATCTCGACGAACTCATCTCGGGGCCGGCGGAGGTGAAGTGATGGAACTGCTCCAAGGCGCCTTCATCTATCTCGTCGCCATGGTCGTGGCGGTCCCTTTGGCCAAGAGACTCGGCCTCGGCTCGGTGCTCGGCTATCTCCTCGCCGGCATCGTCATCGGCCCCGCCCTTGGGATCGTTGGCGCCGAGACCAAGGACGTCAAGCACTTCGCCGAGTTCGGCGTCGTGATGATGCTCTTCCTCATTGGGCTCGAGCTCCAACCGGCCATGCTGTGGCGGATGCGCTCGCGGCTGCTCGGGCTCGGAGGTCTGCAGGTCGCGGTTACCACGGCGGCGATCTACTCCGTCGCGTTGGCCGGAGGGCTGGCGTGGCAGAGCGCCCTCGCCATCGCTATGACGCTGGCGCTGTCCTCCACCGCCATCGTCCTGCAGACCCTCGAAGAGAAGGGGTGGATGAAGCGATCGGCCGGACAGTCGGCGTTCTCGGTCCTGCTCTTCCAGGACATCGCGGTGATCCCCATGATCGCCCTGCTGCCGCTGCTTGCAATCCAGGGCGCGGGCCACGGCGAGGCCAACGCCAACCACGGCGGCGGGTTGGACCACCTCCCTGGTTGGCTCCAAGGGCTGGTCATTCTCGGGGTCATCGCCGCCATTGTTCTTGCCGGCCGGTATCTCATGCGCCCGGTCTTTCGTTTCATCGCCCAGGCGCGGCTGCGCGAGATCTTCTCCGCCGCCGCGCTGGTGCTGGTGGTCGGGATCGCCCTGGCCATGGACCGCATCGGTCTTTCGCCGGCGCTCGGCACCTTTCTCGCCGGTGTCGTGCTCTCGGGCAGCGAGTTCCGGCACGAGCTCGAGAGCGACATCGCACCCTTCAAGGGACTGCTGCTCGGGGTCTTCTTCATCTCGGTGGGCGCGGGGATCGACTTCCATCTGCTGCTCGGGCAGCCCGGATGCATCCTCGGTCTCGCTGTCGGCCTCATGGCGCTCAAACTGCTCGTCCTGTTCGTCCTGGGCCGCAGCTTCGGGCTGAGGGGAGCCGCGCTGTGGCTCTTCTCACTCGGTCTGGCGCAGGCCGGTGAGTTCGCTTTCGTCCTCTTCGGCTTCGCCGGCGGCGCCGGCGTTCTCGTTGCCGAGACCACCGAGCTTCTGACTCTGGTCGTCGCCATCACGATGCTGCTGACACCGCTCGCCTTCATCGTCTACGAGCGGATCGTCGAGCCCCGCTTCGGGAGGCGGGACCAAAGGCGAGGCCGACGAGATCGACGAGCCGGGAACGGCGATCATCGCCGGTGTCGGCCGGTTCGGTCAGATCGTCAACCGGATGCTCACCACCAACGGCCACGCGACGGTGGTGCTCGACCACGACGCCGACACGATCGAGCTTGTTCGACGTTTTGGCGTCCGGTCCTACTACGGCGACGCCACCCGCCCCGATCTGCTCCACTCCGCGGGCGCCGAGAACGCGACGTTGCTGGTCGCGGCCCTCGACGACCGAGAGAAGCAGAACCAGCTCGTGGAGCACGTCTCCCGCCACCACCCCCAGTGCCGCATCATAGCGCGAGCCCTCGACCGGCAGCACGTCTATGAGCTTCTCGACGCGGGCGCCCATCACGTCGAGCGAGAGCTCTTTGAGTCGTCATTGAGCGCCGGCAGGCAAGCACTGATCGAACTCGGCGCCCACCCGTTCAGGGCCGAGCGTCAGACCCGGGCCTTCCGGAGCCACGATCAGCGAACCCTCGCGGCGCTGCACGAGAACTGGCGCGATGGCGGGATGGACACGAGCTATATCGCCATTGCCCGAGGTCGCGGCGAGGAGCTCGAGCGGATCATGCGCACCGACCGCGCAGGCGACCACCACGACAGCTCGGAGCGGGGCTGGACGCCGCCGCCGAAGGGTGACGCCTAGTTGGATCCGATGAACCTCTCCAGTTCCTCACAGAGATCCGCCGTGGCAAGTGCCGCCCAGCTTGCGACATTGGGCCAGGGTCCCTCGACCGCCGGGTCGGCGCCCTTGGCGGCCCGGCACTTTCTTCGTTCACCGAAGCGGGCCTGGATGACCCCGGTCTCGCCATCGATGAGATCGAAGACGATGGTGCCCTGAGACACCGTCATCGCCGGCTCTCCATCCTCGGTCTTGATTTTGGATGATTCGTCGCAGACGACATCGGTGACGGCGGCCCTCAACACGAGAGTCCCGGGGCCGGCGACGTTGACCAACTCGAGAGCGGTGCCGCGACCCAACCCGGCCACGATGGCGTCATTGATGATCTGCTTGAGTTCGGCGAGCTCTTCCCACTCGGGCATCACACCGCCGCCGCTGCTCTTGCCGAGCAGGGAGCCCGTCGCCGCTTGCTGGTTCTGTGGACCCGGATCACGCACAACGAGCATCACCTTTTTCGGATAGATCTTGGTGTATCTGCTGAGATCCGCATCGGGATCGACCAGGCTCGTCTTGAAGAGCCCCTTCTGCTTTTCAAGTTCATCGAGACCGTCGGGCTCGTAGCCGGTGTCGAAACTCCTCGCGAGTCCCATACCCGCCGTCAACACCACCAGAACCACCACCAACCAACCTTGCTTCATCGATCAACCCCTCCCAGAGAAACTCTGAAAAACTCGTGCTGAAAAAACGTTGACTCGGCCCAAAGGTTGCACTCTGCGACCAAGCCAAATGTAAAAACTCCGGCCGGACCGCAACCATTCCGCCCGAGGCAATCAGTCCTTGCATGCAGTCGCGATTCCCCGACTGCCGTGCCATGCGACGATTTGCGATCTTTGCGTCCTCGCGGTTCTATCCTGGCCAGCTCCTTATGGCCACTCGGGAATGCGGCCCGGGGTCCACGGCGCTCCGGCGGCTTCGAGCTCGTCCTCGAGAGCGCCGAGCCTCGCATCCAGAGCGCGAAGATCCACGAGGGTCTCGGCGAAGGCCTCCGCGACCCAGGCGTAGCCGGCCCGGCTGGTATTGGTGGGCGGCTGGGTGGTGCCGAGCTGCCCTTCCACCACCCGGTTGATCCGACCCGAAAGGGATGGATCGGTGGGCTCGTTGCGCCGTGCCTTTGATCGATCGCCTCTCAGCACCACCAGCAGATCATTGAGATCGGCCTCGATGGCGGCGAGCTCGGCGAGTTGTTCGGGACTCGCTTCGGGGGTGTCGAGGATCGCCTGCCGGAGATACTTGATCCGGCTCTTGATCTCGGAGGTGACCTCAACGGCGCCGAGGACCGCGCGTTGGAGTTCGGCGGCCTGGCGCTGGAACTCGAGGGCGCCTGCGGGGTCGTCCATGGGCAGGGTGCCGCCGCCGAGATCAACAACGCGAAAACTCCTGCGGACCGGCAAGCTCGGTGACGCACTCCATCAACCTCCTGGGCCAGGCTCACCGAGTAGGTGCCCGGGAGCGCCAACGGTCCGATGGCCGGCGAGTCCCACGGAGCGCTCGGCCCGGGTTCGGGATCGGTGGGTCGCGAGGACGGATAGCGCAGATCCCAGGCGACGCGATGGATTCCCTTGCTGCGGGGGCCCGTCACCCGCTGAACCACATTGCCATCCGCATCCCGCACCGTGAGCACGATGCTCGGGTCGTTCTCTTCGTCCTCGGCGCGCAGGTCATCGGTGGTCGGGTATGGAAGGGTCTTTTTGTCTTCGATCGGCCTTCTTTTCGGCCTCGTGGCGACGCTCCTGCCGGGTCTTGAGACCCTCCTTGAGGTGATAGGTGAAGACGGCGCCGAAGGCCGGGTTGGGCGCGCGTATAGTACTTGTCGCCCTGGAACGCCTTGTCCAACGGGACAAGCCCGAGCCGGCTGGTTTCGATATAGCGCAGGGCGTCCTTGACCGGGAAGAGCGCGGCATCTTCGTCCAGGCTCTCCTTAGTGATTCCGCGCAGGGGCGTGTAGTCGTCGAGGATGTAGAATCCGCGTCCGAAGGTGGCCAGGGCGAGATCGTTCTCGCGCCGCTGGATTTCGAGCTCCCGCACCGCGATGGTGGGCAGACCCGCCTTCATCCGCACCCACTTCTCACCCCCATCCACCGTGACATAGAGCCCGAACTCGGTGCCGAGGAAGAGGAGATCTGCGTTGACGTGGTCCTGGGCGATGCTCCAGGCAATCTCGCGATCGGGCAGATCACCGCGGATCGATTTCCAGCTCCGGCCTCGATCGCTGCTTTTGAGCACATAGGGCGAGAAATCGCCCTGCTTGTGATTGTCGAAGGTGGCGAAGACCGTGTCGGCGTCGTGCTGCGACGCCTCGAGTTCGGCAACATAGGTGTTGACGGGCACACCGGGAAAACCGCCCTCGGTGTGCCAGGTCGCGCCACCGTCAGAAGTGATGTGGATCTGGCCGTCATCGGTGCCGACATAGATCAGGCCTTCGACCAGCGGCGACTCGGTCAGAGCCACCGCGTTGCCGTAGATCGAGGTCGAACCGCTCTTGTGGAGGGCGTCGGGGCCCCAGACCTTGCCCATCACCTCGAGCTTGTTCCGGTCGATGCCGCGGGAAAGATCGCCGGACACGGCCTCCCAGGTGTTGCCCCGGTCATCGGAGCGGAAGAGCTTCTGCGCGGCGAAATACAACCGGGTGTGGGAGTGCGGGCTGACCATGATCGGCGCATCCCAGTTCCAGCGGTAGGGATCTTCGCCGGGCGCCGGCTGGGGCTGGATGTCCACCGTCTCACCGGTGGCGCGGTCGAAGCGGACGAGCCCGCCGTACTGCCACTGGCTGTAGACGATATCGGGTTCCTCGGGATCGACCACGGTCTTGAAACCGTCGCCGAAAACGGTGACGAACCAGTCCTCGTTGCCGATGCCCGCCCGGTGCCGGGTTCTCGAGGGACCACCGAGGGTGGCGTTGTCCTGGGTCCCGCCATAGACGTAGTAGAAGGGCTCGGTGTTGTCGACGGTGACGCGGTAGAACTGCATGATGGGCAGGTTCTCGAAGTAGACCCAGGTGGCGCCGCGGTCGAAGGTTTCGTAGACCCCGCCGTCGCAACCGGCGCGCAGGTGGCGCGGGTCGTCGGGGTTGATCCACAGCGCGTGGTTGTCGACATGTTTGAAGTTCTCCCCCACGTGAACGAACGTCTTGCCGCCGTCGTGGGTCACCTGCATCCAGGTGTCCATGGAGTAGACCCGATCGACGTTCTCCGGATCGCAGATGAACTCGTTGTAGTAGTCGCCGCCGGGGGCGTGATCGGAGCGCTTCTCCCAGCTCTCGCCGCGATCGGTGGAGCGGAAGGTTCCACCCTCGTCCGGGCGGCATCGAGGACGCCGTAGACCACATCGGTGTCCACCGGAGAAAAGCACAGCCCCATCCGCCCCTTGTCCACGGTGGGCAGACCGGCGGTGATCTCGCGCCAGGTCTTGCCGCCATCGGTGGACTTGTGGAGCCCGGATTCGGGACCGCCGTTGATCAGCGTCCAGGTGTGGCGGCGGCGCTGGTAGGCCGAAGCGAGGATGGTGTCGGGATCATCGGGGTGGAGCCGGACCTCGGCGATACCGGTGTCGTCAGAGATGTGGAGCACCCGCTCCCAGGTCGCGCCGCCGTCGGTGGTGCGATAGAGCCCGCGATCGCCACCCGACCGCCACAGCGGGCCCTGGGCCGAGACCCAGACGACGTTGGAATCGCGCGGGATCGACGACGATGTTGCCGATGTGCTCGCTCTCACCGAGACCCATGTTCTTCCACGTCGATCCGCCATCGAGGCTCTTGTAGACGCCGTCGCCAAAGGAGATCGAGCGCTGGGAGTTGTTCTCACCGGTGCCGACCCAGACCACGTTGGGGTCGTTGGGATCGATGGTGACGCAGCCGATCGAGTAGGAGCCCTCGCCGTCGAAGACCGGCTCCCAGGTGGTGCCGGCGTTGGTGGTGCGCCACACCCCGCCCGAAGCCACCGTGACGAAGTAGCGCGAATGATCGGTCGGATCCACCGCGATATCGGAGACCCGACCCGATGACACCGCGGGGCCGATGCCGCGCAGCTCGAGACCCGCCAGGGTCTCGGTCGTCAGCCAGTGGGCGTCCTTGTCGGCGGCGGCGGCCAACGCCGCCGGAATCAGAATCAGTGCAAGCAGGGCGAAGCGGGTGAGTTTCATCATCATCCTCCTGTCGCCGGCCATGCTACCGCGTCCCGGTTCCCCAACGACACGCACCGCGCTCCAGCCTTCCGGATCGGAGATCGTCTCGGCGCCGGTCTCGAGCCCGGTCTCCCGTCCGCACCAGCGCCGGCGAAACCTCTCGCCGCTCGGATCCCGCTCGTTGTTCGCATGAGATCATCACAGGCCAATTCGGCACGCCGCCAGATTGAACTTCTTCTAGGCGTCATCGCCTGGATTTGATACTATGTATCAGTTAAGGAGTCCCCATGAAAACCTCACCCCGTCGAGCTGTGTTGGTCGCCTTCGCCGTGGCGGTGATCGCCGTGTGGGCGCAGAACACCTGGAGCCAGTCGCCCGCGACTCAGATCGGCACCGAAGGTGATCTGCTCACCGCTCTCACGCCGCTGGATCGCCAGATTCTCAAGCTCGCCACCGAGAACCAGCTCGACCAGCTTCTCGGCGGTACGAACCCGTCGGAGATCTACCTGTCCAACGGCGAGACCTTGAACGAGCTCGCCGCGAGGACCCAGGAGGAGTCGTCGCGCAGCCTGGTCTTCGCGCCGGTTCCTCCGTGCCGGTTGATCGACACCCGGAGCACGGCTGAAGGCTATGTGCTAGCCGGCGAGACCCGTGGTTTCCTGGTCCGCGCCACCGACTCGGGCTACGCCGAGCAGGGCGGCGCCGATGCCGGCTGCGGGCTGCCCGGTCTGCAGGGCGCGACCCTCAAGACCAATACCATTCGGGTCGTCGCGCTCAACGTGCTGACCGTCGATGTCGGCGGACCGGGGAGCCTGGCGATCTGGCCGGCCAACCGGTCGGAACCCGAGATCGGTTCGGTGAGCTTTGCCGCCGCCCTCGCCGGCGGCGGACTCACCGGCGGAGTCCTGGTACCGGTCTGCGACGAAGCCGGGCTCGACCCGTGCAGCGCCGCAGACTTCAAAATCAAGGCCAAAATCTCCGGAACCCACGTGGTCGCCGACATCGTCGGTTATTTCCACGCCGCACCGCTGAACCCAGCGCCGGAGATCGGCGCCACGGCCGGGCAAGAGGCTGACGCCCCGGCCCGGACCCCGGGCGGCGAACAACCCGAAGAGGTCGCTGTGCGACCCGACGCCCGTGCGCCGCGGCGCCTCGCCGAGGCTCGACCGACGTTCGACGGGCGTCCTGCTCGTCAGCCGATCAAAGATGACTCACCCCCGGTCGACCACATGCTCCCGCTCGAGGACGCCAAGTCGGCCCCCGAGCAGGCGTTCGAGATCTCGCTTCGGGGCGAGCTGGCGACGGGCCACGGCGCCGGGGCCGCGGTCTACGGTTGGATCCCGAACGACACCTTCGCTTTCAACGCAAACGCCGTCAAGGGGCACGCGGTGACCGGCAACGCCGTTTTCGGAGAGAACCCCAGCGGCCGGGCCATCTACGGCCAGACCAACGACGGCTACGCCGTCTACGGCTTCGACGGCGGCAGCACTCCGAACCGCGGCTATGGCGGCTATTTCTACAGCACCAACGGCATCGGAGTGTATGGCTACAGCGGCGCGAATCGGACCCACCCCAACATCTATGCGCCGGGACTCTACGGTCAGAGCAACCAGGGCGTCGGCGTCTACGGCCGGGGCGACACCTCGAACAGCTGGAGCTTTTACAACGAGGGCGGTTACTTCGAAGGCGGAAAAGGCCTTTACGCCTATGGTACCGACCCGGTTGCCGAGCAAGGCTACGGCGCCCGCATTTACAGCGCCCAGTATCGCGGCATGTACGTGCAGGGCAGCTCAGGTTGGTTCGACGGCTACTTCGGCGGCAACGCCGGGATCAGCACCAACGGCATCGTTGATCGATCCGCAGCCAACGTAGTGCTCGCCGTCAACCTCGGGAGTCAAACCATCGAACCCGGCGACCTGGTCGCGCTGGCCGGCACCGCGCCATCGCTCGAGAACGGCCCGCCCATGCTCGGCGTCGCCAAGCTCGATGCCGACAACCGGGGAGGTCTCATCGGTGTCGCGAAACAGGCCATCGCGGCTGCGGTCGTCGAACAGCCGGACCGCGCCGCCTACACCGACTTCTCGCCAGTCAGTGGTTCGGTCGCACCACAACAACACCTCACCATCGTGACCGGCGGGCTGATGCATGCGGTCAAGCTCGACAGCCTGCCCGGCCGCGCGGGCTGGAAGATCGGCGACAAGGTCGAGTTGGATGACGCCGGGGCGGAGACGGTGAAGCTTGGTAAGATCGCGTCGCAGCCGGACTTCAGCAACGGCACCATCGCCATCTTCGTCGACATCGATTAGGCGCCCCGGCTCGGTCCACCGGTGATCGCTCAGGAACACCGCCGCTCGTTCGCCGACCGTCTGCTCGAAGGCGGTTGGCTGGCGATCGCGGTGCTGGTGCCGCTCGCCATCAATCCGTGGGGCGAGAGCGTCTTCGCGCTCCCCAAGGCGGTGGTGCTGCGCACGTTGGTCTGCGGGATGGCGGGGGTCTGGGTCGCAGCGGAGTTTCTGAACCGCCGACCGACCGATCAGACTCTGAGGCAGTCTCCCCTGACAATGCCGGTGGCGGTCCTGCTCACCGTGATCGTGGCTGCGACCGTGTTGGCTCAAGCACCGTTACTCAGCCTGTGGGGCAGCCACGAGCGCGCCGAGGGCGCCCTGACCCTCGTCTGCCTGCCGATCCTGGCGCTGCTGGTGGCGACCCGGCTTCCCGGCGCCGCGGGCGCGGCGCGGCTCTTCTGGGCTCTGAGTGCGACGACGCTGCCGTTGGCCGCGTATTCCGCGCTCCAGCTTTTCGGATCCGACCCTCTCGGTCTCGTAACCGATGCGCGATCACCGGTCTTCGCAACCCTGGGGCGTGCCAACTTTCTGGGCGCCTATCTGGCGATGCTGGTGCCGTTGACCCTCAGCCTGCGAGTGCTGGCCTCTCACCCCATCGTCAAGGCTCTGGCGACCACGTTGCTGGCGCTCCAGGTGGCGGTGCTGCTCGCGACCCAGACCCGCGCCAGCGCGCTCGCCTTCGTGGTCGCCATCGCCTGCTGGTTCGCCCTGACCCATCGCCGCAGGCTGCTCGGTTTGCGCCGGCGCACCCCGGCGCTGGTGGCGGCATGGGGTCTTCTGGCCGTCCTTCTGGCCACGGCGCTGGGATTTGCCCAGGCCGGCGGTTCCGGGGCGGCGCGACTGGCGATCTGGCAGGGAACCCAGAAGCTCATCGCCGCGCGGCCCTTGCTGGGGTATGGACCGGACTCGCTTGGGCAGGTCTTTCCACGGGTCTACCCCCCCGAGTTGGTGTACTACCAGGGCCGGGGGCTCGACGTCGACCGTGCGCACAACCTCGTCCTCGACTGGACGGTCACCCTTGGCGTCCTCGGGCTCTTCGCCGGCGCCGCGGTTCTTTTTGTCGTCCTGAGATCGGGCTGGCGCACCCTCGCCCGCGACGCCGGCCAACCGGCGCCGGGCGGCCGAAATCAAGAGATCCTGGTGATCGGCGCCCTCGCTGCGCTGATCGGCAACCTCGCCGGCGGACCCTCGTGAGCTTCGACTCCCTGTCGACCCTGGCCTGCTCGTGGCTGCTGGCCGGCGTAGTGGTGGCCCTCGGAAGGCGTGAGGAGGGGTTCGCCGAAACAGAGGTAGTGGCAGGAAACGGCCCAGGAAGGCGAATCCGTGGCGCGATCCCTGTCGCCGGTTCTCGTCGGCTTGATCGCCCTGGTGGCGGCAGGCGCGCTCAACATGCGACCACTGGTCGCGGATGTGTGGGAGCATCGCGCCACGCTACTTGCCGGCGACGGAAAGTGGATCGACGCGATCGCGGCAGGCGAACAAGCGGTGAGAGCCTTCCCGGCGGATCCGGGCCACCGTCAATTCCTCGGCTGGCTCCACCTTCAAAGCGCCCTCGTCGGCGGCGTCAACGCGCAGAGAGATCTCGAGGCGGCCGAGCGGCTGCTCGAAGAGGCCCTCGCCCAACGGTCGGAGGACTTCCGGCTCGCAATGACGTTGGCAGAGTTCCACGGCGCCGCCGCGCTCCACTTCGACCGGCGGCACCTGAACGCAGCCGAAAGAGCGTGGACGAGGGTGACAGGATTGGCGCCCAACCACGGCTTTGTCTATCTCGCTTGGGGCCGCCTACGGTTGCAGGCGGACGACCCGGCCGGTGCAGCCCCGTTGCTTCGAAAGGCAATCGACCTCGACGCCACCGATGCCGAGGCATGGCTTCTGCTCGCGGGTTTGGAACTGCAGGAACGACGCCCGGCGTCGGCGCTGATCATGTACCGGCAGGCCGCCAAACACGCTCCTGATCGGCTCGAGCCCATTTTCGGGGTGGCGCGGACCTACTGGCTCCTGGGCCAGCCGGAAGTGGCGCGGCGGACCGTGAACGAGGTGCTCGAACTCGCTCCCGGGAACGCCGCCGCCCTGTCGCTTCTCGAGGAATTCGCGGCGCCGGGAGAGGCGCCGCCCGGCGCCCCGGACTGAACGGATCGCAGCGCATCTTCGCCGGCGCTATGAAACCCGGTCGATCCGACGCCTGATCGCCGCCAGCTTCTCGGCGAACGGTTTCTCGGCGAAATGTTTCAGCTTGAGCCGGAGCGGCCGCTTGGCCAGGAGGTGGGGCTCGTACTTTCGGCGATAACGTCCGAGCATCCTGTCCAGGCGGCGGTAGTCGACGCCACGGATCTTGGCCTCTTCCGGACGGCGGTTCCCGGTGGCCGCGGCCTTGTCCTCGATGAGGAGGTCGTGTTCCACCGCCCAGTCGAAGAACCAGGAGCCGGGGATGGGACTGAAGAACGAGGGAGAGAAGTAACGTGGCCGGATCCTCTCGATGGCGGCCATCGACTCACGATCGTGCTCGAGGTGCCATTTCGTGTCGGAGAAGGGCATACCCAGGATGACGTTGGCAAAGAGGTCGATCCCGAGGTCATGGCAGATCTCGGCCGCCTCGAGATTCTCGGCGCGGGTCGTACCCTTCCTCATCCAGCGCAGCATCGGGTCATTGAAGGATTCGAAGCCGATGCTGAGAATGCGAAGCCCGGCATCGACCATGGCGGCGAAGAGCTCGGGGTGGGCGCAAACGATGTCCGAACGAGAAGCAGCCCACCATTGGATCCCTCGTTCGACGTGGCCGCGCCGATGCAGGCCGCGGCAGAAATCCTCGACCCACTCGCGACGGATCACGAACTGGTCGTCGTGAAACACGACGCTCCTGAACCGGTAACGCTCGTAGAGCTCATCGAGCTCGTCGAGCACGTTCTCAACCGATCGGTGGCGAAAGGTCGGCAACCGCACCCCCTCGCGCCGGGGCGAGGCGCGGGTAAAGAGATTCTGTTCGCCGGGGCCACAGCAGAAGCGGCACTGCCAAGGGCAGCCCCGTTTGGTCAGCAGATCGACCGTCGGCGTCTCGAGGTGCCAGAGCTGAAAATTCGTTCGATCGCAGTAGTCGTCGTAGAGCTCCCGGTCTTCGAAGGGTATTTCATCGAGATCGGGGACTTCGCCCCAGAACACCCGAGGGTGGGCCGCCGGATCGGCGAGCAGTTTCGGCAGGGAGATCTCCCCCTCGCCGCGGATGACGAAGTCGACGCTCTTGTCATCCTCGCCGAGGTGGGGATACATCGTGAAGTGGATGCCGCCCGCCACCAAGAGAATTCCCGGCAGCACGCGTTTCGCCCGGCGGCAGCACTCGAGGGCGATGTCGATCTCCGAGGTGTGGGCGGTGACGCAGAGAACCTCGGGTTGCGCTTCGAGCAATCGCCGTTCGTAATCTTGCCAGCCCTGCATGAGGCGGAGGTCGAGGAGGATCGGCTCGTGCCCCGCGTCACGCAGGGGGCCCGAGAGAAACAACAGGCTGTGACGCGGCAGCGCATCATCCATGTGGCGCGGCACGAGCCCGGTTCCCCAGTCGCTCGAGACCAACGCCGGGTTGACGAGACCTACTCGCGCCACGGTTGTGAGCCACGCGACACTCGAAAGGCGCCGCCGGTTCTAACCACGAAACAGTCCTATGGTCCGCCGACCGTTCCGGACCAGCGACTCGTGTTTCCGATCTCGAAACCGTCCGCGAAAAGAAGGGTCAGCAAACACGGTCCGGGACCCTTGGCGTTGAGGCCTCGAACGCGAACCACCAGCGCCTCGGCGCCCTTGCCGACCCTCATGGCATCGCCGAAACAGCCGGCGGACCCGGGAACACTGGTGTCGACGGCGAGATCAGAGATCAAGACAACGACCCCGGTCCCGGCAACCTCGACCTGGCCCGTGATCGTCGTCAGGTTGGTTCCGGCGCCCATCAGGGTGAGATTGCGTTTGATCCTGACGACCTCGGGAAAGACCCCGGCCTGGACCTGGATCGTGGTGCAGGTCGGATCATTGACCGCTGCCTGAATCGTCGGTCGTTGGCTCGGGACCCCGCAGGTCGCCTGCGGACTCTCGGGTCCGTTGGTCTCATCGGCCCGTGCCTCCACCGCAGCGGCAAGCACCGGAAACACCAACACGCACCAGCACAGCACCCGACGCCACTCCATGATCGATCCTCCGCTCATGTCGAATTTCCGTCTTCAAGATCGTCATTAAATGATATCACGTTTCAATTCTGCGCTCCGTCAGGCGGCGGTAGATTCTCATGTGCTCCGAAACCGGATCCGAGGACATGAAGACCGCGACCCGGGCGCGAGCAGCCGCCGACCACACAAGGCGCCGGTCGCGGCTCCAACCGAGCACGTCGAGGATCGCCGCCGCGAGGGACCGCGCATCGTCCGGCGGGGCGAAAAACGCGCAGTCGCCCGCCACCTCCCGGTGGACGGGGATGTCGGACGCCACAACGGGCACTCCCGCCGAGAGACCCTCGAGCAGCGGCAGGTTAAAACCCTCGTCACGGCTGGGTTGAACGAGAACGGCGGCATGTTGATAGAGCCGGCCGAGTTGCGCGTCGTCGACCTCGCCGAGCCACCGAACCGACGGTCCCATGCGGTGGACGCGCTCCACCAGCGCCCGTTGCCGCCAGCCGTAGCGGCCGACCAAGAGCAAAGGTGGTCGATGGGCCGGGTCGAGGAGGGCGTAGGCGTCGAGCAGCCGGTCGAGGTTTTTGCGCGGCTCGAGGGTGCCGACATGGAGAAGGTGCCGGGGATCCGCCGGCGGCGCCTCGGAGGATCCGAACCAAGGTCCGAACAGCGGGTAGATCCTGGTCACGCGGTCCTCGGGAAGATCGAAACGAGCGATCAGGTCGTGGCGGACCGCGTCGGACGGAACGATGACGTGATCCGCATGGACCACCGCCCGGTGGAAGCACCAAGATCGGTACCGGCGCACCAGCGGCGGGCCGCAGGCAAACTCGGGATTGATCGGGCTGAGATCCCACAGGCTGACGATCCACGGTCGCGGCGGACGCAGCGGCACCACCCCGTGCGGCGAGTGGACGAGATCGGGCGCCGCACGCTGGGCGGCCCTCCGGAGACCAATCTGGTCGGCGGCCACGCGGCGGGCGCTGCCGAGAAACGGCCGCAGCGCCCGGTGCAGGGGCGGCAGACCCTGGTCCGCGGCCACCGGGTCATTCCCCCGGTCTCCGTAGATCTCGACATCCCACGGCTCGCAGCCGGTTCGCAGGCCGTCTACGAGTCCACGAACGACTCGATGGATGCCGCCGAAGGCGGGGCGGCCGTCAAGCACGAGCTTCACCGATCGGCCCGGGACGCGAGCCGCGATCCCGACTCCGCGGAGGAATCCCTCCATCTTGGCCGTGTCCACCACCGTCAACACGACGGGCAGCCACAGCAGGGACGCCAGGACAAACGATGCGCTTCCTTCCGGTCAGGGTCGCCGGCGCGCGGGTCGCTGCGGTGGCGCCGAGATAGGCTATCCAGCCGGCGGCCGCCACCATCGCCGAGACGGGCACCGGCAAGATCCCGCCCCGAGCAGCGGGTAGAACAGAAAACGCGCAGCGTGCCGCCACGGGTGCATCAACGCCCGGCCGTCTCCCCGCATATACCGGACGATGCTGTCGCCGGACGGCCGCCAACGAGCCTGGGAGATCCCAATTCACCACCGCATCATCAACCCGGGTGATGCGGCGCGCCTGGTCGCGCCAGCGTTCGAGCAGCCAGGTGTCTTCGCCGGTCTGGAGCCACTCGGGTAAGGCCAGCGCCTGCCACGACCTCATGCCGAAAGGCGAGCGAACGGCTGGACGGCGCCGGCCGCTCGACGACCGCTCCTCGGGCGGACGAACTGATCGAGCACGATCCACTGGGCGGCGTCAAGGGACGCAGGTCATGTTCGCCCGCGTCGCGCCCACCGCCACCTCCGCTCGAAGCGCGTCGTCTTCGAGGGACCGGACCAGCCGTCGGAGCCATTCCGGATCCGGAGCACAACCGCCATCGGTCACTGCGACGACCGGGTTCGGGCCAGTGGCGATGGCCAGATTCCGTCCGTGCGAAATTCCACCCGGCGCCACCCGCAGCGGTGCACATGGGCGCCGCAGCGAAGATCTCCGCGGTGTCGTCGCTCGAACCGCCATCGACCACGATCCACTCATCCGGCTGCCGGCTCTGTCGATGCACGGCATCGATCAGGGCTGCGGCGCTGCCGGCCTCGTCACGAACGGTGGTGATCAGCGAGACTTTCATACAACTCGTGAATCCGGGGCGCCAGCCGGCCCCAGTCGTGGTGCGTCTTCGACCCGGCGCCGGGCAGAGGCGACACGGGCCGAGACCTCTTCGGGACGGCCGAGGGTGTCAAGCACGGCCCTTGCCATCCCGGCTTCGTCATCGGCGGCGAGAACATCCACGCTCGGCCCGCAGCTCGAGCCCTTCGACCCCGACCCGGGTGGTCACGACGGGCACCCCGCGCGCCGCTGCCTCGATCAGCTTGAGCCGGCTGCCGCCGCCCCATCGCAAGGGACACACGAAGACGGTCGCCGAGTTCCACACGAGCGCCAGATCGGCCCGGTCGGCGACGATCTCAGCGCCGAACTCGGTCAGACGCCGCACTTCGGACGCGGGCCGGCGACCGGCGATGACGCACCGCACCTGCGGTAACCACGGATCTCACACGGGGTAGGATATCGCGGACGAGACGGACCGCGGCGTCGCGATTGGGCGGGTAGGCGAGGTGCCCGACAAAGAGCACGCGTCGGGCAACCGCCGGGGGCCGGCTCCGGGCGCAGCGGCAGACCATCGAGCCAGAGGGCGTTGTCGATGTGCACCGCGGTCGCGCCGCGCTGCTCGAACCAGGACGCTTCATCGGGCGTCACCGCGACCACGCGGTCGACCGCCCGCGCGGTCGCCGTCTCGAGCCTCCCGACGCGGCGGGCGCGAGCAAGTCGCCGATGTCGAGCCGCGCTCGCCGGGCGGTCCTGCCGCAACCAGCGACTCGACATTGTGAGCCGAGTAGACGGTCGCACAACGCCGGCGGCTGGCGAGCCGGAGATAGGGGGTCGCCGCCAGCTCTTCGAACTGAATCACATCGGGCGACCAGCTCGACAGTCAGCCGGTCGGCCGCGGCGAGCAGCCCCCGGTTGGTGTTGGCCACCACCCCGTAGGGCCGTCCGGTGAGCGCCGCGAGACCGAGGTCGCGTAATCGCCTCACGGCCGTGCGCGTCGCCGGGACGGCGACGACACGGGCCGCCCAATCGCAGAGCTCGGGCAAGCGCGCTGTCTTCGGAGGGTGAACGCACCAGGGTTGCAACTGCGAATTCGACGGCCGGCGCGGCCGCCCGCAGCCAGCCGCTGACTCGCAGGGGCGCGCCGGCGGTCGCCGGGACCGGACAGGTCGGCGTCACGACCAGGACCTTGATCGTCATCGTCCGGTGCTCGCTGCAAGCGCGGCGTAGAGTTCAGCGTGGGCCGCGCCAATCGCCTCGTCGCCGCGGGTCTGCCGCGTACCGTCGACTGGCCGCGGAAAGCTGCCGCAAGTGGTCATGATCGCGCCGGCCAACTCGGCGAGCCGTTCTGCCCACCGACGCGGCATCTCGACCGGCAACCAGATCGATGCCGGCGCCGCCGCCTGCGACTTCTGCAAAGGCGGGCAGATCGGCAGCGACCACCGGAGTGGCACAGGCGATGGCCCACGCAAGCGATGAGGAGGCCGCCGCCTGATGGAAAGGCAAGACCGCCATGGTTGCCCGAGCCAGCTGGGCCTCGATTTCCACCTCCGGGCAGTAACCGAAAAAGCGAACTCGATCTGCCAGGCCTGCATCTTCGATTCTCTGCTCCAGCTCGAGGACGAAAAGTCGATCACCTTCGTCCTGGGGCCCACCGGCCACCATCCAGCTCCATCCCGGTAGTTGTTCGAGTACCTCCACCATGAGTTCAAAGCCCTTGTGCCGCTTGATGAAACCAGGAGTGACGATCCTCGGCGGGTCGGATGGGGCCCAATGCCATGATTGGGTGACCGGCGGCACCGGAAGCGGCAGCAAGGACAACCGATTGGCTGGCATCGCCGTTGCCGCCCGGTCGTAGACCTCTCGGGCGTGGGCAATCCAGTGATCGGCCCGCCGATACTGGGCCGACTCCCACCAGGAAAAGAACGGCAGGTAGGCAAGATCGCGAACGCCGTCGCCGATGGATAGCCAATGCGGCCAACGCGGTTCGAGCCGGGGCAACGCATCATGCAGAGTGACCACGGTTGGGGCGTCGATTCGATCCAGGAGGCCGGCGAACCGATTTCGCAGCGGTTTGACGACGTGGAAGAGACCGTATTCGTAGTGGATATGGACAACTTCGTGGCCCTGGCACCGGCGGACCGTCCGCCGCCATTCGTCGGACGCGATCCCGTTCCGGGAGATCGATCAGGGTCGACTCGAAAGCCGGCGGGCAGGGCTCGCGCCAATCTTCTGGCGAAGTCGCCGATACCGCAGGGCCGTCGGTACGACGCGACGATGGCGACCCGTATCATTCGATCTCACCGCGGTGCGGCCGGCGGATCGCCGTTGCCAGGCTTCGGAGATCCTGTCTGTCCACCACACCGGCGGCAAAACACAGCCCCAGATAGATCGCAGCGAAGACGGCGCTTCCGACCAGGAGTTTGAGAAGCGCCTCGGCACGGCCACCGGCCGCCATTCCGGATGAGGCGATCCATGCCGACGCCGCGGCGACACAGGAGGCGACGGCAGGGGCCAAAGCAGCACATCGGAGCAGCGCAGCGGTGGTGGTGCCGATCACCGGATGGAATCGCCGCAAAGAAACCGGCGCCGACGAGGAGGGCCAGGCTGGTTCCGAGAGGCGCGCCGAGGGGTCCGATCCACCAGAACAGGGCGATACTCAGGACGATGTTCGCAATCAGCTGCAGGGCCGACTGCCGAGCCTGGATGTCCGGACGGCCGATCCCCTGGCAGACAAACGCCATGGCATTGCTCGAGGCGTTGACGAGGTAGCCGCCGGCGAGGAGCATGAGTACGGCAGCGGCAAAGGGGTCGGGGCGGCCGATCCAGGCCGTGACCACATCTTTTGCGAAGACCGCCGCCAGGATAAAGGGAGGAAGTCCAACGAGTGAAGAGGTAGCGCGATGACCGAAGGTAGAGTTCGCGCAACCTGGATGTGTCCCCCGTCGCCTGGAGGTGGCTCGCGGCGGGCAGCAGCGCCGAGGTCAGAAAGGGTTGAAGCGAGCCCGCATTGGCGACCACGCGGAGGCCGATCTCGTAGGAGGCGACTGTCGACAGCCCGACGAAGCGGCTCAGCAGCAGCTTGTCGAACTGGCGGTTGACGACAGCACACGCCGCACTGACGTGCAGGGTGAGACCGAATCGAAAGATCAGCGGATACCAGCGGCGATCATCCGCACCTGAACGACAGCCGAAGTGGACCGGCAACCCGCCACGCCAGGAACACCGATCCCAGATGGAAGACCGCGATGCCCGCCGTCTGAGCGCCGGCTACCCCCCGGACGCCGAACCTTCTCCACCAATGCAACGGTCAGGGCTGCGGTAACCACCAGGCAGACGACTCCGAGACCGTTGGTCAGATCCATCCGCTGGCGGGCATCGACGATGGCAGGGAAAATCCCGAGCACCCAACTCAGCGCAAGCCCGACGAGACCGATGAAAAACGCGTCACCCGCCTCGGCCTGAAGGGCCTGGGGTAGCCGTAACAACCGCAGCACCGGCTCGCGCAGGGGAAGAAAACCGGCCAGCATCAACGACGCCAGGGGTACATAGAACAACAGAGCCGACGTCACCACCGCATCGCGGCCCGCCCGGTCACCGCGGGCGTCGGTCTCGGCGAGGTGTTTGATCAGCGCGCTGCGGAAGGCAGGATCGAGGAGACCCGGCGAGGCCCGTGACCACGGCGACCAGCGCCCACACACCAAAACGGTCGGGGCCCAGGTGGTGCAACAAGATACGGGTGTGATCACCAGGCCCACGGCCAGGGTCAACAGACGGCCGCCACCGCCATAAGACCGCGTTGCGCACCAGCGCGTGCTCGAGAGACTTCACCGGGCATCCCCCGACCGCCAGCCCGGAAACTGGTGCAGCAATCGGCTCCGGACAACACCGAAATCACGGCGGAGCTGTCGGTCCTCATCGCGACGGAGGAGACCGGAGAATCCGGAGCACCCCGAGCTCGGCGGTGATCCCCGGGACCAGGAAGTAGCCACAACACGAGTTCACGCAGCGATCCCGCCGTGCTTGCGATGGTAGGCGTAGAAACCACGCCAGAAGTGGCCCTCGTGCTGTCCTCCGCCGGGGCCGAGGCTGGCGCCGCCGAGATGGCGGCAGGCAAGATCACGGCAGTAGAGGATCCGCCATCCAGCCTTGCGAAGCCGTCGCTCGAGATCGGTCTCCTCCCAGTAGAAAAAGAACCTCTCTGCATCGAAGCCGCCGACGCCGTTGAAGGCCTCCCGGCGCAATGGCCAGACAGGCGCCCTGAACCATGGCGCAGTCGATCGCTTCGGCGCCGGGCTCGATCGACGGAAGGCAGGAAATAGTGTTGTTGGAGCCACTCGCGAGAGATCAGGCGGTGGGCGATGGTGTACTCCACGAGGGCACTGATGATGCCCGGGTCGATGGCGGTCGCCGACGGCTGCGGGAGGCTGATCGTCATCGAAGGGCTGCAGCACCGGACCCGCGGCGGCGACCGTCGGTTCCTCCCGCAACCGTTCGACGAGACCTTCGAGACAGCCCGCGCGCCGGCCGGGCATCCGGATTGAGCAGCACGACAAACGGGGTCTTGGTCATCGACACCCCTTGATTGGCGGCCCCGGCGAACCCGAGATTGGACGACATCGCCGCATAGATACGGATCGTCCCCACGGCGGACCAATGCATCCCCCAACCCGCCCGACGGACTGTTATCGATGACCACAATCGCGGCCGGCTGCGAGTCCAGCGTCAGCCGCAGATGGTCGAGGCACGCGAGGGTGTGCCTCTCGCAGCGATAGTTGACCAGCACAATGGAGAGATCACGCACGGTCGGCCTGTCGGCGACGCCACAAAACCGCCCCGTGGTTCGCCGCATAAAAGAGACAAACCGCAAGGCCTCGCGCGCCGTCTCGTCTCGCCTGATTCGTAAGGTAGTAGTAGCGGAAAAGACTCCAGGGCCCGGCGAAGAGATCGAGCGCCGATGGCCGTTCGCGGTGGGTGGCGGCTTCGATCTCGATCCGCCCGCGAAATCTGCCGGCGACATCCCTCCAGCTGCGGACGTTGAGGTGGATGATGGGGTTTGAGAGTTGACCGACCGGGCCGTCGACCTCCATCTGCCGGTGGAGCTCGTCGCCGCTGAATCGCCCGCACCCACGCCGAACCAGCCGACGCTGAAAGTCGTCTCCGAGCGCCCGCACCGGCCGTCCCCAGTAGAGATTGACCCGTGGGATGTCGAACGCTACTTCAGCTTGGGGCGTGCCGAGCACCTCCTCGAGTTCCAGGCAGAGCTCGGGAGAGAGCCGTTCATCCGCATCGAGAAAGAGCAGCCAGGGCCTCGACGTGACATCGGCGACCTGATTGCGGGCCAGATCGAAATTGCCGCCGTGGCACCGGATTTCGTCGAGATCCTGGGGGATGACCGTGGCGCCCGCCGACCGGGCCAGCGCAACGGTATCGTCGCGACTTCCGCCATCGGCGACCACGATCTCCGCCCCTGCCGGCACCGAGCGCAGCATATCCGGCAGGAGATCACCGGCGTCTCTGGCCAGAACCCCAACCGCCAACGAGTCAAAAGCGCTGCTTGTGGTCATCCGCTGTTCGCAGTCGCCATTTTAACCGCGCGCATGGTTCTCCGGCGGCGCAGAAGGTTCGACGGAGTCCTCCACAGGGCGTGCGCCGCACCAAACCAAACCGCCGCCATCCGTCCCTCGGGCGCGGCGCGCAACACCCGCCACAAATGACCGGTGATGATGACTCGCCACTCGCTTCGCCAGGTTTTGTCCGGCAGGGTGGTCAGCAACAGGCTGATCCGGTTCCGGGCATTGTAGAAATCGGCCCAGGTACCGCCTCCGGGGAAGCGGTCGATTGCTCCCGAAACCATCGTGCTCGGCGCGAGCCGCGGGAGCGAGAACACAGCGCAGCCCGAAGAGCCGGGCACGCAACGCGTGTTCGACATCCTCCTGGTAGGCGGTGAAGGACTCGTCGAAGAGCCCGATGCGATCGAAGAGCGACCTCCGGAAGAGGGCCGCCGAGGCCGGAGCCCCCCAGACGTCCTCCACGGGCGCATCGATACCGGGCGGTGGATCACCGTGCCCGCGGTTGTCGGCCACGGCGCCGGAAAGCCACTCGATCCCTGCCGAGTCGAGCCGTCGGGGGTCCCTCGCCTGAAGCACGACGGTGGCGCAGGCGCCGATGTCGCGACCCGAGGCCAGCGCTTCCGAGGCTGCCCGGTGCCACCCTTCAGCCAACCGAACGTCGTCGTTGACCAACGCCACCGCCCACACTCCCGGGTCGCCGAGAACCTCGCGGATCCCCGCATTGACCGCACCGGCGAAGCCGAGACGGCGCGGCAGCCGTAGCACCTCCACGTCGCGACCTCGATTCAGTTCGCCCTCGAGGCTCTCCGGGCCGCCATCGCCGACGACCAGCACTCGCGCGAAGGGCAGCGTCTGAGCCGCGATCGAACCCAGACACCGCTCGAGCCGCGGCGCCGGTCCGACGGTGGGGACGATCACCGCGGTCATCGGTCGCGGTGGTTTCACCCGAGGGCCTCCACATCGGTAGACTGGTCGCCATGAAGTTGCAACCGGTTGTCTGGCTGCCGATATTGCTCGCGCTGCATCTCGCCCTGGCGCTCGGCTACCGGGCGGCCCTGCCCGTCTTCAACTGGCCCGACGAGCCGGCCCACCTCAATCACGTTCGCGCCGTCGCCGGCGGGGAGATCCTGCCGGTCATGAAACCCGGCGCCTGGGCGCCGGCCGAACTCGAAGCCCTCAAGAAACGCCACTTCACCGGCGTTTCGAGCGACGACCCGGCGCTCCTGAAACTCACCTACGAGCACCACCAGCCCCCCCTCTACTACCTGCTAGCGGCGGCGGTCTGGCGGCTCGTCCCGCGGCCCGACTTCGTCAAACTCGTCAACCTGGTCTTGTCGTGCCTGGTCCTCTGCCTACCTCTGGCGCTGGCTCGAGCGCGCGGCTGGGCTGACGGCTGGCACGCTCTCCTGGCAACCGTCGTATTGGCGCTGTCGCCGATGCGTTGTTTCATGGCGGTCTCCATTGGTAACGGGGTTCTGGCCGAGCTGATCTTCGGAGTGTACACGGTGGCCATCGCCGCGGGCTGCCCCGCGGCACTGGTCGGCGTCATCATCGGCATCGGCGCCCTCGCCAAAATCCCCATGCTGCTGGCGCTCCCGCTCTATGTGCTCTGGCTGGTTTTCGATCGAGACAACCGCTCGCGTCGCGAGATTCTCCGATCCGGCGCCGTCGCCTCGGCCGTCGCACTGGCGATCATGCTGCCCTGGATCGGCCACAACATCGCCGCCTACGGCCCGGGAGATCCCCTCTCGCTCGCGACCGGCGCCTTCGGATCGGACGCGGAGACAGCCTCTGCGCTGGGAACCGAAAGACCCCGGCTGACACTGATTGGAGAGGATGGAGTCGGCCCATTCGCCTGGCGGCTTTTCGCCAGCTGGTGGGGGGCTTTCGGGTGGATGGAGATCTTCCCTGACCCGAAGCTCGTCCCCGTCTACCTCGGGCTGACGGCGATCGTCCTCATGGGTCTCTTCATCCGCTGGCGACGACCGAACGAGGGCCGCGACGAGGCGCGACGATGGATCGCGTGGAGCCTCGGTGCGGTCGCATCGGCAGTCGCGGCTGTGTCTGTCTATTCGCTCTCCGACTTCCAGCCGCAGGGTCGCTATCTGTTCGTGGTTTCCCTCGCGAGCTCGCTGCTTTTTGCCATCGGGTTGCGAGCAGCGACACGGCGTTGGACGCCACTGTTCGCATGGACGGTTGTCCTCATCCTGATCGGAACCAACATCTTCAATCTGCGCTGGGTTATTCCGTGGTATCTGCAGTGACCCTGCCGTCATGCCAGATGAGGACTCCCGGCCGCTCGGCCTGATCCTCGGACACGAGCTCGAGGCAGATTGAGGGATCGTCCCATTCGAGCCTGAGGGCCGCCTCGAGATGGATGCCCGGCTCGAGACCGAGACGGGGTAGACCCGCTACCCGGACAACGCCGTCGGCCGGTGGCGTCCGCAGCACGGTCGTAATCCCGTCGACCATGTCGGACATCAGTCGTTCGCGATACTCGAAGTGGTTGTCGCGCAACCGCATGTCGGCAACACCGGCGAGACAGAGAGCAACGACGACGGCGAGCCGCAGACCCCGGCGGGGGATCACCCTGGAAATCAAGACCGCTGCGACCACACTCGCCGCCGCCGACGGCAGGTAGACATAGCGCGAGGTCGGCTCCATGACAAATGGCAGGGTCGGCGCCAACGACATCAGGGCAAGAGCGATCCACCACCGCAACCGCCCGGAACCCAGGATGAAGATGCCGGCAGCAGCGACAATACCGGCGATACCCAGCGACGGTGCGGGCGGCTGCCACGATATCTGAAAGGCCAAACTCCGCGGCGATGCCGGACCACGGCAGGATCACCATCCCAACACTCGTGACCGCATTTCCAAGCATGTGCCCGCCAAAACGGTAGAGTCCCCGCTCAACAAGGTAGGACTCGCCACTCCCTATGGACAGGTTGAACACTATGACCGCGACCGTCAGCAACCCGAGAGCGAGCACCACCGTCGCTTTGCGATGCCGCGGAGCTGAAGGACAACACGCGTTCCACCCAATGGCGACCGGCAACACCGCGATCGCAGTACCCTTGGTCAGCATGGCGGAAACAAACGCGGTGAGCCCGCCGCCGATGGCGGGAAGAGAGCCGGTCGAGAGGTAACGCACAAGCCCCAACGCGCCGGCGAAAACCAACGCCGAAACCAGCACGTGGGGCGACGCGGCGAACCAGAAAACCGCCTCGGCTCCGGCGGTCTGAGCGCAGAAGAGCGACGCGGCCAAGAGGCCGATTTCGGTATCGACGGTCTCCGTGGCGAGTAGCCAAAGGAGAACAACGACTGCGCCGTGGAGCAGGAGAAGCAGCGCGTGGTATGGCAGCGCCTCGACCCCGAAGACCGCAGAGACCGAGAGCCAAAGGAGCCGCGCCCCCGGATTCGCGAGTTGACCCGGCTCGGGAGTGAGAAGAAAGTCGACCGCGGAAGAGCGAAAGTCGACACGGGCAAGCCAGTTGAAGTCGTCGAGCGAGAACCCGTTGTCCAACGCCGGTCCAGCGATGGTGACGGCAAGACTGACCAGTCCCGCTGCGATGAGGATTTTGCGGCCCAAAAGCATCGCCACCGTTTATACCCTATACCCGCACACTCCACCGGAAACGCGTAGACTTCCGAGATGATGGCGATGGACCGCGACGACGATTCTCTCCGACCGCTGCACGAGATTCGCATCCGCGATCCGTATGTGCTGGTCGATCGGGACGAGCGGAAATACTGGCTCTACGGCACCACCGACCCCGATCCGTGGCACGGTCCCGGAGTCGGCTTCGATGCCTGGTGGAGCCGGGACCTCGAGAACTGGCACGGACCCATCGCTGTGTTTCGACCACCGCCGGGGTTCCGGGCAGAATCGAATTTCTGGGCTCCGGAGGTCCACCGCCACCGGGGTCGATTGGTCATGATCGCCAGCTTTCGCAGCGCCCGCGACGGCCGCGGAGTCCAGACCCTGGTCGCCAATCATCCGGCCGGTCCGTTCCTCCCGCTCAGCGCCGGTCCCGTGACCCCGTCCGATTGGGAGAGTCTCGACGGCACTCTCCACATCGAGGACGACGGCGTCCCGTGGCTGGTCTTCTGCCATGAGTGGCTCCAGATCGACGATGGCCGAATCTGTTCCATGCCCATGACACCCGCCCTCGACGGCCCTGCCGGCGACCCGGTGGAACTCTTTCGCGCATCCACTGCGCCCTGGGTTCGACCGGTCCAGGAGAAGCACCACTTCGTCACCGACGGACCTTTTCTCCACCGCGCGCCGGGCGGAGACCTGCTCATGCTCTGGTCGAGCTTCTCCCGCCGTGGCTACGCAATCGGCCTCGCCCGATCGACAACCGGCTCGCTGCAAGGCCCATGGCACCACGAGCCGCGGGCCCTGCGGCAGGGGGATGGCGGCCATGCCATGCTCTTCTGTGATCTTGACCGGCGCCTGAGAATGGCCCTCCACGCACCCAATCGATCGCCACTCGAACGCGCTCGGTTGTTGCAGGTCGAGGAATCGGTCAGCGGGCTTCACCTTGTTACGCGTCCCTGGTGGCGCCGATGGCGGGAGCGCCTGCAATCTTTGTAGTCGACGGCGGGCCCATTCCGTTCGAGAATGGGAGCTGTGATTGCGAAACGCCTCTTCAGTGCTCTTCTGGATTCTGACGGTCATCTGTCTGTCGCCTCGTCACGTCGTCGCCGAGCGGCTGGCGGTCCACACCTACACCGTTGCCGATGGCCTCGCCGGCGACCAGGTGACTCGTGCATCGTCCAGGACTCCCGCGGGTTTCTCTGGATCGGCACCCGGACCGGGCTGTCACGTTTTGACGGCGTCGAGCTTTCGCTCTTTCGACACCGACGACGGCCTTCCCCACGAGAGCGTCTGGTCCATCCTCGAGGCCTCTGACGGCACCCTCTACCTCGGCACCCGGGACGGATTGGTCCGAATGCTCCCCGAGCGCTCGGTCGAGGGGCTGGCCTTCACCCCCGTTCCCGGGGCGCCCGAGCGCATCGCCGCCCTCGCCGAGGATGCGGCGGGGAGGATCTGGACGACGTCGCGCGGCAAGCTTTTCCGATGCGGTCCGGATCCTGCCGAGCCGTGTGTCGAACAACCAACGGGGATCCCGTGGCAACCTGATGGGGGCCGCTCCATCGAGGACCTCACCTTCACCTCCGACGGCGCACTCTGGCTGGGCACCAGCCTCGGTCTGTTTCGAATGGGGCCCGACGGTTCCATGACCCGCATCGATCTTCCACAGGAGAGGCTCCAGAGCCGGATTCGCGACCTCCTGGTGGATACCCGCGGCCGGCTCTGGGTGACCGGCGAAGAGATCGCCCTCCTTGAACATCCGCCCTCCGGAGAGCTCCCGGCAACCGTCCCGGGCAATGCCGCCTGGATCCGGCTCGATCCACCCATGGACAAGACCGCGGTCTTCAGCTTCAGCGAGGACCTCGACGGCCGTGTCTGGGTCGCCACCTTCCGTGGGCTGAGCATCATTTCACCGGACGGCATCAGCTCCCATGGTCGCAGCACGGGCCTGGTCACCGACCACCTGACCTCGGTCCTGGTGGACGATTCCGGCAACGCCTGGGTCGGCACCGACGGATTCGGGCTCATGCGGATCAACTCCACCGGTTTCACCTCGTTCGTCGAGTCGGATGGGCTCGTCGCCACCCGCATGGCGTCGGTGGCCCTCGGCCCCTCCAGCGAGGTCGTCGCCTTCGCCCAGGCGCCCGAGGACATCCTCCACCTCCACGAGGACGGCCGTTTCCTGCCGCTGCGGATTCCACTGCAGCTCGGCCCCCGCAAAGGCTGGGGAATGAACCAGGTGACCTTCTTCGACCACGAGGGCAAGCTCTGGGTGCCGACACCGTACGGGGTCTTTCGTTTTCCTCGTCTGACCGATCTCCGGGACCTGCCGACCACGCCCTTCGAGCGGCACTACCTTCCGAACCACGAGATCTTCCGGCTCTTCGAGGACGACCGCGGCGATGTCTGGATGGGAGCCTTCAACGAAAGCCGACTCATTCGTTGGGAGCGCGCCACCGATACCCTCCACCACTACGGACCCGATGACGGCCTCCCGTTCGAGGCCGGCACCGCCTTCGCCACCGACGCCTCTGGCGCGGTGTGGATCGGCTTCTACTCCGGTGAGCTGGCGCGGTGGCGGGACGGCGCCTTCGAGCTCTTCGATCACACCGACGGCCTCACCACCGGCATGGTGAACTGCCTGCTCGTCGACTCGTCCGGACGGCTCTGGGTCGGCGCCTACGGCCGCGGGTTGGCCGTTACCGAGGACCCAGCGGAGTCCAGACCCGCCTGGCGTCGCATCGGCACCAGCGACGGGCTCGCCGGCGAGGCGGTCCTCAGCCTCGCCGAGGACCGCTTCGGCCGCATCTACGCCGGCACGCTCAAGGGGCTCGACCGACTCGACCCGGCAACCGGACGGATCGAACACTTCGACACCTCATCGGGACTGGTCAACAACATGGTAGGCGGCGCCGTCGCCGCGCCCGACGGCGATCTCTGGTTTTCCACAGCCGGGGGCGTCAACCGCTATCGGCCGCGGGAGGACCAGCGGCACCCACCACCTCCGGTCGTCATCGACCGGGTCACGGTGGACGGCAGCGACCGCTCGGTGCCTCTGCGCGGTGTGAGCAAACTCTCCGGAATCTCGCTCCCGGCCCGCACCGAGGTCATCGATATCGGATTCGCCGCTGTCGATCTCACTCCAGGTTCGCGCCTCGAATTCGAGTTCTCAGTCGATGCCGACGGGAAGATCTGGACGTCCACCCACGGTGACCGATTTGTCCGCCTCGCAGGTCTCGCGCCCGGGAAGCGCAGCATCTCGATTCGGGCCAGCCTCCCCGACGGTTCGGTGGGACCCGCAGCCACCGTCGATCTGGCCATCGCCACCCCGTTGTGGCGAAGGTGGTGGTTCCTCGCCGCCATCGTCGCGATCATCGCCGTCGCCGGCTGGCTCATCCAGCGGCTGCGGATCCATCGACTCAAGGAACTGCACCAGGTTCGAAGCCGCATCGCCGCCGATCTGCACGACGAGATGGGGCTGTCGCTGGCCCGGGTCGCGATCCTCGCCGATGTCGCCGGTCGGAGCAACGGGGACACATCCACCGCCGAAACGCTCAAAGAAATCGGCGGCACCGCCCGCGATCTGGTGGACGCCACCTCCGACATGGCCTGGGCGCTGGACCCACGCCACGACACGGTGGCGGCGCTCATCGCCCGACTCAGGCGTCTCGCCGGCGAGGTGGCCGAGGGCTTCGGCGCCACCTTCGCGCTCGAATCCGACCCCCTCGACGGCGTGCCCATGGCGTCGGAGGCGCGACGTCATCTCTTCCTGATCCTCAAGGAGGCCATCCGCAACGCCTGCCGGCACGGCCATCCGGACCATCTGAAACTCACCATCCGACATCGGTCCTCACGGCTCATCATCACCCTCGAGGACGACGGCGCCGGGTTCGACCCCGAGACGCCGCGGGACGGCCAGGGGCTGGCCAGCATGGAGCGCCGGGCTGCCGAGATGGGGGCGGAGCTCTCCATCGATTCGAGCCCCCGGTCGAGGGTCGAGAATTCACCTCGAAATCCCCCTCACGATCTCGCGCATGAACATGCGCTGCACAACAGGCCTCTGAAGAACCCATCATGATGATCGGAGGATGCAGATGATCGATGACGCCACACTCGCCGTCGCCCTGGTCGAAGACGACCGGCGTTTTCGTGGTGCGCTGCAGATGCTCGTGGAGGGAACCCCGGGTTTCGACCTCGCCTTTGCCGCCGGTTCGGTGGAGGAGGCCCTGCGGATCGCGCCGGCACTGCAGCCTCGGGTCATCCTCCTCGACATCCACCTTCCGGGACTCTCCGGGATCGAAGGCGTGGGGCTACATCCGCGAGCGCTTCCCCGATGCGGTGGTGCTCATGCTCACGGTCTTCGAGGACGAGGACCGGATCTTCGAGGCGCTGTGCAACGGCGCCGGCGGCTATCTGCTCAAAAAGACCCCGCCAACCCGGCTGCTCGAGTATGTCAGCGAGGCCGCCACAGGCGGCGCACCCATGTCGCCCGAGATCGCCGCCAAGGTGGTGCGGCTCTTTGCCCGGCTGCCCGAAACGTGTCGCGCTCGACGAACACCTGACGACCCAGGAAACGGCGTTCCTCAAGCTCCTCGCCGAGGGCCACAGCTACGCCTCATCGGCCGACGAGCTCGGGATCAGCGTCAACACCGTACGCAACTATGTCCGCTCGATCTACGACAAGCTCCACGTCCACTCCAAGTCCGAGGCCGTGTCCAAGGCCATGCGTGCCGGTCTGATCTAACTTCACTTTCCCACCAGCTCCGGCGTTAAGGGTAGCTCGATCCAGTCACACCGATCTCGAGTTCCAGGTCTGAATTCGCTTCAAATCCAGTGAGAAAGAGTGATAGCGTAGAAGGGTCACGATCGGTCGCAGAGTTGGAGGGATCACCGGGGTGAATGAGAATTCTGCCGCTGCTGAGCCTACCCGCAAGTTCGGCACCTTCCTCGGGGTCTACACCCCGAGCGTACTGACCATCCTCGGTCTGATCATGTATCTGAGGTTCGGATGGGTGGTGGGCAACGTGGGTCTGCCCATGACGCTTTTCATCGTCCTGCTGGCCACCTCCATCACCGCCATCACCGCACTCAGCGCATCGGCGGTGGCCACCAACATGCGGGTCGGCGTCGGCGGCGAGTACTACATGATCTCGCGCAGCCTGGGCCTCGAACTCGGCGGCGCCATCGGAATCCCGCTCTTTCTGTGCCGGACCCTGAGCATCACTTTCTACTGTTTCGGTCTGGCGGAGTCGATCCTGGCATTCTGGCCGGCGTCGTGGGGCCCCATCCCGGCGGTGACCTCGCAGCTCCTCACCGCCGGTCTCATCGTGGTGATCATCGGCATCTCCGGCCGCAGCGCCGAACTCGCCCTCAAGGTCCAGATCCCCATCATGATCGCCGTCGGTCTGTCCATCGTCGCTCTCGCCGCCGGTGTCTTCAGCGGAGAGATCGCCTCCCCCGAGATGGCGCCCACCTACCGCACCGCTCCGGCCGGGTTCTGGTACGTCTTTGCGGTCTTCTTCCCTGCCGTCACCGGTTTCACCGCCGGCATCGGGATGTCCGGTGATCTCCGCGACCCCCGCAAATCGATCCCCCGGGGCACCCTGCTCGCGGTCATGACCGGGGCATTGATCTATCTCAGCATCCCGGTGCTCCTCGCCTTCACCGCCAAGGTGACTCCGGAGGAGCTCGCCGAACCCGGGATCATCTGGGTCAAGATCGCCGTCCTCGGTGCGTGGCTCGTTTTTCCGGGAGTCTGGGGCGCCATCCTCTCGTCCGCGTTCGGCAGCGCCCTCGGCGGACCGCGAGTGCTCCAGTCACTCTCGCGCGACGGACTCACACCCGCCTTCTTCGCTCGGACCTCCGCCACCGGCCAGCCGACCATCGCCACCTGGGTCTCCGGCGCCATCGCCCTGACCGCGGTGGCTCTGGGCGGGCTCAACGCCGTCGCTCAGTTCGTCACCATCCTCTTCCTGACCCTCTACGTAACGATCAACCTCGCCGCCGGGCTCGAAAATCTTGTCGGAGACCCATCGTTCCGGCCGACCATCAAGGTGCCGTGGTGGGTCTCGTTACTCGGTGCCATCGGCGCCATCGCGGTGATGTTTCTCATCAGTCCACTGGCCTGTGTCGCGGCTGTCGTTCTCGAGTTCTGTCTCTATCTCTACCTCCGACGCCGGGTCATGCGTCGTGAGTGGGGCGATGTCCGCGCCGGGATGTGGATCGCCGTCGCCCGGTTCGCGTTGCTCAAGCTGCGGGAAAACCGCACCGACCCGCGCAACTGGCGGCCGCACATCCTGCTTTTTGCCGGCGACACCGGCAAGAGAATCAATCTGGTGCGCCTTGCGAGCTGGTTCAACCAGGATCGCGGCATCATCACCGCCTGCCGGCTGATGACCGGCGATCTTCAGGACGGAAGTATCGAGATCGACCGGATTCAGGCCGAGATGGAGGCCGAGGTCGACGAGGTCGGGGTGACTGCCTTCTGCGAGGCCCACGTTGTGCCGGACTTCGAGACCGGGGTGCTCGGCATCGCCCAGGCGACCGGCGTCGGTGAGCTGAGCGCCAACACGGTGATCTTCGGTTGGTCCAAAGAGCGCGACCGGATCGCCTCCCAGCTGCGACTCATGCGCGCGCTGGCCAACGCCGGCAAGAGCACCATCATCTGCCGCCTCAACTGGGCGCACGAGCCGGGCCAGGAGAAGCGCATCGACCTTTGGTGGGGCGGACTGCAGAACAACGGCGATCTCATGCTGCTCCTCGCTCACCTGTTACGGCTCAACCCCGAGTGGGCCGATGCCCGGCTGACCGTTCGGTCCATCGCTCGCAGCGAAGCCGAACGCGACAGCCAGCACTCGGGCCTAGCAGAGCTCCTCGCCGAACACCGAATCGAAGCCGACACCGAGGTCCTCTTCGAACCCGACTCGGATCGCGATGTCGCGGAGATCCTCCACGAACACAGCGCCATGGCCGATGTCGTTTTTCTCGGTCTCATGATGCCGTCGTTCGGTGACGAGGTCCGTTACGCCCAACGCCTCGAGCAACTCGCCGAGGGTTTCAAGACCACGATCTTCGTCCGCAACGCCGGGCGTTTCGCCGGCGATCTCCTCTGATCCCGATTCCTGCGGTTGATCGGACGGTCATCACCGACGCCGGCCAGCCACGGTAGACTTCATCCATGACGCGTCTGCGTGATGGATCACTTTGGAGGATCGGTCTGCCCCTCGCCGCGATGGCAGTGGCGGCGTTGATGGTCGCTCTCGCCTCGCTGACCCACCACACCATGAGCGAGCGCAACGCGCTTGCCCTCGACGGACGACTGCTCGGTCTGGCACATTCCATCGAGACCGGGCTCCGCGAATCGGGCATCAGCGACGCCGACGAGATCCTCTCGGAGCTGCTTGTCGATGCCGGTCCCGAGGTTGCCGGACTCGAACTCATCGATGGCTCCGGCGCCGCGGTTGCCACAGCCGGATCGGTGACAGCCACCGACCGTGTCAGAGCGGTCGATCTCTTTGTCGGTCGATTTGCCGCTGGGGACCGCCGACCGCGGCGACAGGGCACCGACCAACCGGGGCCGCGCGGGGGTGGGCGGGGACGCTACGAACTGCGGATGCACATCGCCCCCACAGCGGGCTCCATTCCACCGGCCGAGCGTCTCCTTCTTCCGACAATCATCGTTGCCGGCGTCGCCCTGGTGTGGCTCGCGTTTCTCGCCGGGCGGCACCTCGATCGTCAGCGCAGGATCATCCGTGAGACGTCGGAACGCCGACGGATCGAAGCCCTGGCTCGCGCCGGGGCCGGACTCGCCCATGAACTCCGGACGCCCCTCGCCACCATCAAGGGCACGAGCCAGCTCATGGTCGAACTCTGCGACAACGAGGATCTCCGGCCTCGGATCGAGACGGTGATCACACAGTCCGATCGGATGAACCGCCTGCTCGGTCGGCTCCTCGACTTCGCCCGGCCGCCGATTCCGGAGCCCCGGCTCGTTCGGATCGCCGAGATTGTCGAGGAGGTCGCCGGCCGGTATCCCGCGATCGAGGCCACGGTGCCCGAGAACGCCACCGCCTTCGTCGACGCCGAACACCTCGTCGAGATCCTCGAAAACCTCCTGGCCAACGCGGCCTACTTCAGCCCGGAAGGTACGCCAGTTGTCGTGGATGCGGCATTTGACGACGAGGAGCTTCGCCTCGCCATCCGGGATGGTGGACCGGGCCCCGGAGACGACCCGGAGATCCACTTTGAGCCCTACCAGACCTCGAGAGCCGACGGGACCGGTCTCGGTCTTCCCATCGCGAGAGCCCTCGCCGAAGCCAATCGGGGTTCGTTGACGCTCGGGACCCTACCAGGTGGAGGTTGCGAGGCACTTCTGCGCCTTCCCGTTTCGTCGGATGTTCCATGACCGCCACCATCCTCGTCGTCGACGATGACCACGCCTTCCGCGGGCTCGTGGTGGAGATCATCGGGTCCGAGGGGTACCGCGTGCTCGAGACCGACAACGCGGAAGCGGCCCTCGAGATCCTCTCGGACAGAAGGATCGATCTGGTTCTGACCGACCAGCGAATGCCCGGAATGACCGGTGTCGAACTCGCTCGGCGGGTCCGCTCCTCCGCCCATCCTCCCGAGGTCGTGGTCATGACCGCCTACGGCACCATAGCTCAGGCGGTTGAGGCCATGCAGTCCGGCGTCGCCGACTACCTCACCAAACCGCTGGAAAGCCCGGAGGCCCTGCGCCGGCTCGTCCGGAGGGTGCTGGGTGACCGGATCGAATCCCAACCGGCGAGCGGAGACTTCCTCTCTCGGGATCCCCGGGTCCTCGAAATCCTCTCGGTGGTCGATCGCGCCGCTACCACCGACGCCACCATCCTTCTCACCGGCGAGTCCGGAACCGGCAAGGAACTGCTGGCCCGTCGGGTACACGAGCGGTCGAGGCGAAGCGGAGGAGCGTTTGTCGCGGTCAATTGCGCCGCGCTGCCCCAGAGTCTCGCCGAAAGCGAACTCTTCGGCCACGAGAAGGGTTCCTTCACCGGAGCCGACAGTCGCCGAACGGGCCGCTTCGAAACGGCCAACGGCGGCACGCTCTTCCTCGACGAGGTCGGAGAACTCTCCGAGGAAGTCCAGGCCAAGCTTCTCCGCGCCATCGAGGAGCGAACCATCGAGCGGGTCGGCGGCGGCAAGCCCATTCCCCTCGACATCCGATTGGTGGCGGCCACCAATCGCAATCTTGACGTACTCGTCAAACGCGGGCAATTTCGTTCCGATCTCTTCTTTCGTTTGAATGTGGTTTCGGTCGAGATCCCTCCGCTCCGTGACCGACCGACTGACATCGGCCTGCTCACGCCGATTCTGGTCGAAGCCATCGCGAATCGGCTCGGCCTGCAACCCAAGGAACTCTCCGATACCGCCATGGCCGCGCTCGAAACGTCTTCGTGGCCTGGAAACGTCCGCGAGCTGAGGAACGTGCTCGAACGATCCCTCATCGTCACCACCGGAGCCACGATCACCAACGACGACCTGCCGATTCTCGAACCTTCCCTTTCGACACGCCCTGAGGACCGGACCCAGGCCTGGACCGCACCTCTATCGCTAGAAGAGAGGGAACGCCAGGCCATCCTCGACGCCCTGAAGCAGTGCGAAGGACACAGGGAACGGGCGGCCGAGCTCCTCGGGGTTTCGGTCCGAACCCTCTACAACCGGCTCAAGCAATACGGCATCCACTAGCCTGCAGATCCTGCAGGCCCTGCATCTCGTGCAGGTGCAGGCGCTGCAGGTCGTCGGCTCTCTCCTCGCCTCGAATTTCGATAAACGTTGAATAGACGCGAGTTGCGATCACTGAACCGAGTTGGCACACGAGTTGCTATCTGGTGAATCGAGTGCCGATGAGGCACCAGAGAAAAACGGAGGTTCATCATGAAACGACTCATTATTTCCACCCTGGTTCTTGCGCTGGCTCTGACAACTTTCGGTCCGGTCGCCTTCGCCCAGAACAGCGGCGGTGGTAACGGCGGCAACAACGGCAATGGCGGAAACGGCGGTAATGGCGGTAATGGAGGCAACGCCGGTCAAGCGTGCTCCGGTGTCCCCATCGCGCACCTCGAATCCCTGCCCGTCGAGGCTCTTTCACAAGTCGAACTGGACGCCATCACGTTTCTCCGCGAAGAAGAGAAGCTCGCCCGCGATGTCTATGCAACCCTGGCCCTGAGCTGGGATATCCCGGTCTTCTCGAAGATCGCCCGAGCCGAGCAACGGCACATGAACATGGTCGGCCTGCTTTTGGATCGTAACGACGTCAACGACCCGATTGCCGACGACACCATCGGTGCGTTCACCAACCCCGAACTGGAGGCGCTGTTCATCACCCTGGTCGACTCGGGTGAGTCCTCCCTCGAGCAGGCGCTTCTGGTCGGCGCCACCATCGAGGACCTCGACATCGCCGACATCCAGGAGATGATTTCCGAAAGTGACAACCTCGACATCGCCTTTGTCGGCTACAACCTGGCCAAGGGCTCCCGAAATCACCTGCGAGCGTTCTCCCGGGCCCTGGAGATGAACGGCTTCGACCCCTACGCCGCTCAGTATCTCGATCAGGACGAAGTGGACGAGATCATCACCTCAGATCACGAACGGGGCATTGTCTATGACGAGTACGGTGACGTACTGGCCACCTGCGGCGGCGGCCGGGGCCGCGGCAACGGATCCTGTGATGGCTCCGGCCAGGGTCGCGGCCGTGGACAGGGACGTGGTCCGGGCAACGGGAGCTGCGCAACGACGAGCTGACCCAACGGGCGAATGGCCCTGCGCGGTATTCGATGCGGCGATCCGGCCTCAACGGCTGGATCGCATTTTCTATGGATCGAGGCTCGAGAGGTTGAAATCCACCAATGAATGAAGCTTGAGATCCGCACGATCGAACCGGGGATCATCTAAGTCCGCGGCGGCCGGGACGGCGACCACGAAAAGTCCGGCGGCGTGGGCGGCCTGGACCCCCGCTGCGGAGTCTTCGAACGCAAGACACTCCCCGGCCGGAAGACCCAGCCGTTGAACGGTCGTCAGATAGACCGCCGGGTCCGGTTTGCCCCGCACCTCATCGGCGCCGCTGCTGAGAACCTCAAAAGTGCCCTCCATCCCCAGGGCGGCCAAGACGACGCGAATCAGATCGTGCGACGAGGACGAGGCGAGAGCGAGCCGCAACCCGGCGTCGCGCAAACATACAATGGCGTCACGGACCCCGGGAAGCGCGGCGCCGCGGACCGAAATCAGATCGGCGACCCGAATCTCGAGATCGCGGACCACCTCTTCTTGGCTGATTCCCGTCCACGGTCGGCGCTCGAACCAGTAGCCCACGACCTCGTCCGAGCGCAAACCGGTCGTCTTGCGGCAGTCGTCATCGCTGAGTTCGAGACCCACTGTTCGGAAGACCTCCCGCTCCGCCAACCGCCAGAGCGGCTCGGAATCGATGATGAGTCCGTCCATATCGAAGATCGCAGCTTTCATGGTTGTCAGAGTAGCGCGGCGTCCCTCACGTGTCCGTGTCCGTGTCCGTGTCCGTGTCCGATGAGATGATCCGCGCATTGGCACCGGCCTTCTGGGCCGCTGGGACGCTTCGGCGTCCCGGCAACCCAGCGTCGCACCATCGGCGAGGTCGCGCGTGGGTTGATTGGAAGGGCTGCGACCACGCCGATGGCACGCCGGCGGCCTGCCTCGTAGCCGGAGCAGCAGACCGGGTCGCGCTTCCCGAGGGAGCCCGGTCGGCATTTGTGCCGGGCGGGACGCGGGGCCGGGAGGTCGATCCGGCACAAATGCGGACCCGGCACCCCGTTGGGGCGTGGTTTTCCGCGTGCTCAGTGGCTGGCGCGGATACGGTCGCTATCGTCGATAGGCTGGAAGCCTATCGCTACACCGTGGGCGTTTGGGATCGTGTAGCGACAGCCATCCTGGCTGTCGACGGTGGCGTGGCGGTTTCGGCCATTGTCATCGGGTACGGGCTCGGGAAAACGAAAAGCCCGCCGGTTCCCTGAGCAACCGGCGGGCGTCGTTTCGGCGATGGTCGCTCAGTCGGTCTCGATGTTCGAGATCGCGTAGGCGTGGTTCGGATCGTTGAGGGAGGCGAAGTCGGCCGCGGCACGTTCGATCTGCGCGGAGCATCATGTCGAGGGGTGTCGCGATCGGGGACATCCTGGCCGGTTGCCGTCAGAGCTTGGGCCATCATCTCGCGGATCATCTTGTCCTTGAATTCTTCTTCCTTCTCGATATAGGTGACGGCGTAATCGTCGCCGAGTTCGGCGAGCTCGGCCGCGGCGGCGACGGCGTCATCGAGACCCCCGAGGTGGTCCACCAGACCGAGCTCATAGGCGTCCGTCCCGCTCCAGACCCGGCCTTGGGCCACCCTATCCACCTCTTCGGTGGTCATCCCACGTGAATCCGCAACCCGCTGGAGGAACTCGTCGGTAGCCGTGTTCGATGATTTTCTGAATGACATCACCGACCTCGGGAGGGAGCTCCCGATCGAGCCTGACTCCGGCCAACGGTGCGGTGCCGATGCCATCGACGTGGATGCCGAGGTGCTCGGCGAGGGGCCGCTGGTAGGTTGGGACCATTCCGAAGATCCCGATGGAACCGGTGATGGTGCTCGGATACGCCCAGATCTGGTCGGCGGAGGTACTGATCCAGAAACCTCCCGAAGCGGCGACGCTGCCCATCGAGGCGATGACCGGTTTACCGGCGGCCATTGCCGCCTCGCACTCGCGACGAATGACCTCGGAGGCAAAGGCGCTGCCGCCGCCCGAGTCGACGCGAAGAACGATGGCTTTGACGTCTTCGTCGTTGCTGCGCCTGCCGGATGAGCGCGGCCGTTGAGTCACCGCCGATCTTACCGGCCGGCTGGGTCCCGTCGAGGATCGTGCCGCGGGCGACAACGATCCCGACCCGGTCACCCTTGGCCTTGCGGCCGAACCGGTCGTCGTCCACCGTCTTCAGGTAGTCGGAGAACGCGATCTTGTTGTAGGAGTGGGTGTCCTCGTCTTCACCGACGAGTTCGATGAGGTGGTCCCGCGTCTCGACCCGGGTCAGAGCTAGGTCGACGAGACCGAAATCGAGGGCGGCCTTGGCGGTGTCGCCGTTGGCCTCCTCCATGAGGCGGCGGAAATCCTGCGCGTACTCATCGAGGCGCTCGGGCGTGGTTCCCCGGACTGCGGCGACATCCTCGAGGTAGATCCGCCAGAGATCGCCGAGCCACTCGCTGTTGGCCTCTTTCGCGTACTCCGACATGTCGTCGCGGAGGTAGGGCTCCACCGCCGACTTGTAGGTGCCGACCTTGAAGATGTGGACATCGAGACCGAGCTTGTCGATGCCTTCCTTGTAGTACATCCGGTAGCGGCCGATAGCCCTCGAGGACGACGGCGCCCATGGAGTGGGTGATGATCTCATCGGCGTGGGCCGCGAGGTAGTAGCCGTCCTGGCCGTACTGATCGGCGGTGGCGACGATTTTCTTGCCGCTGGTCTTGAAATCGATGAGGGCCTGCGCCCACATCCTGGAGCTTGGTCAACCGTGCGCCTCCAAAGGCGGAGAGGTCGAGAACCAGAACCTTGACCCGATCGTCCTCCTTGGCCGCTTCGATGGCGTCGATGACGTCCTTGAGCAGGGTCTCGGGCGTCGCTGTTCCCCTGACCTCGTCGATCATCTGCTCGATCGACTTTGGCGGTGAGCTGTTCGACGAGCTGTCCCTTGGGCGCGATGACCAGGGCCGTGGTATCGGCGATTTCGGGTTCATCACTGCTGAATACGACCATCAGGAGGATCGACGACGATTACCAGAAAGAGGAGATTCACCGCGACTTTGCGGGTGGCGTCGATGGCGCCCCAGATTCCCTTGAGTGCTCTCGCCAATGGGTTTGTCCGTTCGTGCATGTTCAGTGACTCCTTCTTTCCAATCGGATCTTCGTTGGAAGGGTATGCGCGGTGCCGTTCACCGATGACGTTGCGAGAGGGTATCACCTGCAGCCGAGCCCGGACACAGCACCCACGTCACCGGCCTCTCCCTAGTTCAACGGGAAAACCGCCGATTGGTTATCATTTGCAATCGTTGCTTGACCTTTGTTGAGAACCCATTATCGTTTGAAGGTGCGTCAACTCGCTGTCCTTCTTCTCGCCATGATCGGACTCGGCTGCGGCGCGGCCGATCCGGGCGAAGCCACGACCAAGATCATTGTCGCCACCAGCATCCCGCCACACGCTTGGCTGATCGAGCGGATCGGCGGCGACGCGGTCGAGGTCCACACCGTGCTGAGACCGGGCGAAAGCCCCACGACCCACCAACCGAGCGATCTCCAGGTGAGCAGGGTGCTCTCCGGTACGGGTGTTCTTTCGCTCCGGGGCGCCCTTCGAGTCGGGCGCCTGGTTCCGCGCCCTCGAGGGTCACCTCGAGATCGTCGATCTTCGGGACGGAGTGGCCATCCGAACAATGGACACCCACACCCATGGCGGAGAGGTCGCCGAGGAAATCGATCACCACCAGAAAGGCGCCGTCGATCCGCACATCTGGTTGAGCCCGAGACGGCTCGTGTTCCAGGCCAACCATGTGGCCGACACCCTGAAACGACTGGATCCGGCCCACGAGACCGACTACGACACCCGCCTCGCCGATCTCACCACCGAACTCGCGGAGCTCGACGCCTGGATCGAAATCACCCTGGCACCCTACCGAGGGAGGGCATTTGTCGTCTTTCACCCATCGTGGGGCTATTTCGCCGATGACTATGGTCTTCGCCAGATCGCCATCGAGACCGAAGGCAAGGAGCCATCCGACTCCGAGCTCACCGGGATTCAGGAAGAAACCCAATCGCTGGGCGCCTCGGTAATCTTTGTCCAGCCGCAGATTGCCGGCAAGTCGGCCGGGGCCATCGCCGGCGTCGATGGGGGCGCGACTCGAAACCCTCGATCCCCTGGCACCCGATATCACCGCCAACCTCCGCCATGTCACCGGCGCCATCGTGGGCAGCTTCGATGACTGAACCGCTTTCTCCACCGGTCGTCAGGGTCGCGGATCTCAGCTTCCGCTATTCGCGTCGACGAGAAGAAGCTCTGAGCGGGGTCGAGTTCACGATCTGCGGGACCGAGTGGCTCGGTCTTCTCGGGCCGAACGGCGGCGGCAAGACCACTCTGCTGAGGCTGCTCCTCGGCCAGCTCGCACCGCGCACCGGATCCATCGAGGTCTTCGGCGGCCCGCCGACAAAAACACGACGTAGGGTGGGCTATGTCCCACAACACGCAAGCATCGATTCCAGTGTTCCAGCATCGGTGGAGGATGTCGTCCTACTCGGCCGGCTGACGAAGTCGAGCTGGGGTCCCCGCTATCCTCAGCGCGATCTGGATCTCGCTCTGGCGGCGCTCGAAGAGACCCACACCGCCGATCTCGCCGGTCGCGCCTGGCGGACCCTCTCGGGGGGCCAGCGCCAGCGAGTCCTCATCGCCCGGGCTCTCGCTTCCCAGGCCGACCTCCTCCTCCTCGACGAACCCACAACCGGGATCGACATCCACCGCGAGAAGGAGCTGCTGCGCCTCCTGGAGCGCCTCAACGATCGGCTTCCGATCCTCATGGTGAGCCACGACATCGCCCTTGTGAGTCACCACATGGATCGCGCGCTCTGGGTCGACCGCACGGTTCGCGAAATCGACGCCCGCAACCTCGACTCGGAATCCCTCGAGCGTTTTTTTCACGGGGAACACAGTTGAGCCAGTTCTTCACCGACGCCGCGGTCAACCCGTTTCTGTGGTCGGGGCTTGCCGCCGGTCTGCTCGCGAGCATCAGCTGCGGAATCGTCGGCCCTTACGTGGTCACCCGGCGACTGCTCTTCCTCGCCGGCGCCCTGGCCCACATCGCCATCGGCGGCGTCGGCGCCGCCATCTACCTCTCGACGGTCCACCCGTCATTATTCGGCTGGCTCGCACCCATCCACGGTGGTCTTGCCGCCGCGCTGATTTCGGCGCCAGTGCTGGCGGTGCTCAAACACCGAGTCAAGGAACGGCTCGACACCGTGGTCGGCGCTCTCTGGGCTGTGGGGATGTCGGTGGGGATCCTGCTCATCAAGATCACCCCCGGTTATCACACCGAGCTCATGAGTTATCTCTTCGGCAATATCAGTTTCGTCACCCGGCGCGACCTCGTCTTCCTGGCCCTTCTGAGCGGGGTCGTCATCCTCACCGCCACCATCTTCCACCGCCGCTTTCTCGCCCTCTGTCTCGACTCGGAACAGGCCGAACTTCGCGGAATCCCAGTCCTCGCCACCGATATCGTTCTCTTTCTGCTCATCGCGGTGACGGTCATCGTGCTCACCCAGATCGTCGGACTCATCCTTGTCATCGCGCTGCTCAGCCTACCGGCCGCCATTGGCACCCGACTGAGCACCCGCCTCGGCCCGTCCATGGCCGTCACCTTCGGGGTCTCGGCCCTGGTGACGACCCTTCCCCGGATCGCGGTTTACGGCACCCCGATCAGCCCCGAGGCGGCCATCGTCCTCGCCACCGCCGGTCTTTACCTCCTCGTCGTTTTCCGGCGCCGGTCGGATGAGCGCTGATGGCGCGCATGACCCGACAGCGCATGGCGATCCGCCGGGCCTTCGAGGACGCAAAGCGTCCTCTGGGTCCGCAGGAGTGTCTCGATTTGGCGAGCCGATCAGTCCCCGATCTCGGAATCGCCACCGTCTATCGCAACATCAACACCCTGGTGGCAACCGGTTGGCTGCGGGTCGTCGAACTGCCCGGGCTACCCGACCGCTATGAGACCGCCGGCCGCCACCACCACCACCACTTCCACTGCCGGCGGTGCGACGGCGTCTTCGAGGTCGAGCGCTGTCCCGGCGGTTTTGCCGCTCTCGCGCCGACCGGCTACCGGGTGGAGGATCACGATTTCATCCTCTACGGAGTTTGCCGATCCTGCGTCAGCTGACGCAGAATCCGAAACCGTACCCGTGTCCGGGACCGCTTTCAGGCACCTTAACGTCGACAGCCAGGATGGCTGTCGCTACACAACCCACAACGGCAGCCGTCTAGCGACAGGCTTCAAGCCTGTCCGGGACCGTGACCGTGACGGTGACCGTGGCGTCGGCCCGATGCCCTCCCGGGCAAGCGGGAAACCACGCCCCATCGGGGTGCCGGGTCCGTTTTTGTGCAGGAACGACCTCCCGGCAACGCCTCGCCTCGAGCACAAAATGCGGACCGGGCTCCCTCGGGAAGCGCGATGCGGTCAGCTCTCCCGGCAACGAGGCAGGCCGCCGGCGCCGAGACGCCAAAGCGTCCCGGCGACCCAGAAGGCCGAGGATGAAAGCAGCGTCCGGACCAGCGGCAGGATCCAGCTTCTGGGGCAGCGACAGAAACCGACCAGAGTACGCGGAAATCGACGCCCCACCGGGGTGCCGGGTACGCCATTGTGCTGGAACCACCATCCGGCTCCGCCCCGCGACCCGCACAATGGCGCTACCGGGCTCCCTCGGGAAGCGCGATGCGGTCAGCTCTCCCGGCAACGAGGCAGGCCGCCGGCGCACCATCGGCGTGGTCGCAGCCCTTTCAATCAACCCACGCGCAACCACGCCGATGGTGCGACGCTGGGTCGCCGAGACGCCAAAGCGTCCCGGCGACCCAGAAGGCCGAGGCCGAAAGAACCTGCTCCGCGGCAGCGGCAGCGGCAGCGACCGCGACAGCCGTTGCCGTTGCCGTTGCCGTTGCCGTTGCAAATGAATAAATTTTCATTTGCCAAAACCCAATAAAAATAACATTTACGGATTGACAACAGAAGCAAACTGAATAAAAATCCATTCTTCGCCCGCAACAACCGGGCGAAGGAGGATTCATGCGGATTGTGCTCGCCTATTCCGGAGGACTCGACACCACCTATTGCGTCGCCTGGTTGACCCGCGAGAAGGGCGCCGAAGTCACGACCGTGACGGTCGACACCGGCGGGATGGACACCGCGGAAATCGACCGTACTCACGCCCGCGCGCTTTCAGCCGGCGCCGTCGAGCACCTCTGCATCAATGCCAGACAGAAGGTGTGGGACAACTTCATCGCCACCCTGGTGCGCGGCAACGTGCTTCGTGGCGCCGTCTACCCGGTCTCGGTGGCCGCCGAACGGACCCAACAGGCCGTGGAGGTCGCACGGCTGGCAACCGAAATCGGGGCCGACGCCATCGCCCACGGCGCCACCGGCGCCGGTAACGATCAGGTGCGCTTCGACATCGCCTGGAAGGTCATGGCGCCATCGATCCCGATTCTTGCGCCCGTGCGTGAGTACGGCGTCGAGCGCGAGACCTCCATCGCCTATCTCGAGAACCACGGTCTCGAAGTGCCCCCAGGGTCAGGCCGTTACTCGGTCAACAGCGGTCTCTGGGGCACGACCCTCGGCGGCGGCTGGACTCACGATCCATGGCAGGGTCCGCCCGAGGACGCGTGGTCAACGGCCAAGGTAAATGCACCCGCCCCGGCCGATCTTGTCATCGGTTGGGAGGCCGGCCTCCCGGTGAGCCTCGACGGCTCGGCCATGGCCGGCCCCGAGCTCGTGGAGCAGCTTGATGAGCGACTCGCGGCGTATGGCATCGGCCGCGGCATCCACCTCGGCGAAACCGCCCTCGGCATCAAGGGCCGAATCGGCTTTGAAGCGGGCGCCGCCCAGGTCCTCGTCGCCGCCCACCGCGAGCTCGAAAAACTCGTCCTGACCCGGTCGCAGAGCTTCTGGAAGGACCACGTCGCCCAGTTCTGGGGCGATCAGCTGCACGAGGGCCAGGCCTTCGACCCGGTGATGCGCGATATCGAGGCGATGATCCTGAGTTCTCAGCAGCGGGTGATCGGCGAAACCCGGGTGCGCCTCGCCGAGGGTCGCTTCACGATCGACGGCGTCCGCAGCCCACACAGCCTCATGGATCCGTCGGTGGCTTCCTATGGCGAAAGCCACCGTCTGTGGACGGGCGCCGACGCCGAGAGCTTCGCCTCCATCGCGAGCATCCCGTCGCGGCTCGCCGCCGCCGCAGGCGAGGTGCCGAAATGGTGACCTCCAAGGTCCGGCTCGACCGGATCGCCTCATCGACCCGCAACGCCCGCCTCGCAGCGGAGGTTCTCATCGGCCCCGAGATTCTCAGCGAAGAAGGGCGGGTCCTCGCGGTCCGTATCACCAGCGATAAAGCCGTGTACAACCAGATCGAGGATCCCACGGGCCGACTCATCCGCCTGCGCTCGGGCGATGTTCTCGCCGGGGTACTCGGCGCCCGGCGGGCGCTTCGCGGCTACGAGGGCGAGGTCCCGGAGTCCCTCGCCGCCGGTGACACCATCGAGGTCCTCAATCTCGGCGGCGTTCTTGGCCGCTGCACCGCCGGCAACCCCGATCTCGGGCCGCCGTTCACCGCCGAGGTCCTCGGATCGGTCCTGAGCTTCCCCAAGACCGGCGATCGTGTGGGTCTGCCGGCGACGATTCGGGACGGTGCGGTCGAAGCTGGCGAGGCACTCCTCGACGGCCCCCCCATCGTGGCCGTGGTCGGGACTTGCATGGACGCCGGCAAGACCGTGGCCGCCGGAGCGGTCATCCGCGGTCTCTTCCGCTCGGGCCTCAAGGTCGCCGGGGTCAAACTCACCGGTGTGTCGCTGCGGCGCGACGCCCTCGCCATGCTCGACGCCGGCGCCGCCGAGGCACTCACCTTCACCGACGCCGGCGTTGTCTCCACCGATGACGCCGCCGCCCTGCCCACCGCCTTCGGTCTGCTCAACGAGCTCGCGCGGAGCACAAAGCCCGATGTCATCGTCGCCGAGTTCGGCGACGGGATCCTCGGCGAATACGGTGTCGCGCGGCTGCTCGAGAACTCCGACCTCGTTGCCCGCACCCGCGCCATCGTCTGCTGCGCCCCCGATCAGGTCGGCGCCTGGGGCGCGGTGGAGATCCTCCGAACGACCTTTGGGCTGACGCCGACGGTGATCTCCGGCCCCGCCACCGACAACGAGGTCGGCTGCCGCTTTATCCGCGACCGACTCGGTCTGCCGGCGGCCAACGCCCGCACCGGTGACGGAGCGCTCGCGGCCATCGTCCGGGAGGCCTTATGACCGCCTCTGACATGGGACTCAAGGCCGCCGTCGCCGGCGCGACGGGCTATGTCGGCGGGGAACTCCTGCGCCTGCTCATGAATCACCCCCAGATCGCCGAGGTCCGCGGCTTCTCGACAAGCGCCGCCGGCCGGCCGTGGGCTGAGGTCCATCCCAACTTCATCAACCACGCCGACCGGCCGGTCTTTGACGCCTTCGACCCCTCCGAGGTCGGTGAGTGGGCCGATGTCGTTTTTCTGGCGCTGCCGCACGGTAAGTCACAACACCTCCTCGACGACATCGAAAAGGGATCGCCCGAACTCGTCGTGGACACCGCCGCCGACTTTCGCCTGGGCCGGCTCGAGCTCAGCGAACGCGCCTATGGCCCGCACACCAGACCCGACCTTCTGGGTTCCTTCGCCCATGGTCTCGCCGATGTCGAGGGCACAGCCCTCGCCGGGGCGACCAGGGTTGCCGTGCCCGGGTGCTTCGCCACCGCGACCATGCTCTCGCTGTGGCCGCTCGCCTCGGTTCTGAGCTCGGATTCGCACCCGGTGTGCTGGGCGGCCACGGGTTCGTCGGGTTCCGGCGCGACACCCAAGGCGACGACCCACCACCCGTTCAGGGCCAATAACTTCTACGGCTACAACCTGGAGGGGCACCGCCACGAGGTCGAACTGGAGGAACGGCTCAACGTCTGGTGCGGAGCCCCCGCGCCCACGTGCTCGCTGTTGACCCACTCGGCCCCGATCATTCGTGGGATCCACGCCACCCTTCGGGTGAGACTCGATGAACCGATGGAAGATCCAATGGAACTCGTCCACACCGCGTACGATCATCGTCCGTTTGTCCACGCGCTCGAAGAGCCGCCTCGGCTGGCTTCGGTTGTGGGCACGAACCACGCGCATGTCCACGCCGTGGCCCGCGACGGCGGCCGCGAGTTGCTGGTGCTGACCGTCATCGACAATTTGATCAAGGGCGCCGCAGGTCAGGCGGTCCAAGCCATGAATTCGGCCCTCGAATTGGGTGAGACCACCGGGCTCGAACACATAGGAATGTCACCATGCTGAGCACCATCCATCCCGCCGAGGTCCCGGTTTACGGCCGGCTTCAGCTCCAGCCCGAGAGCGGTTCGGGCTGCACCATCGTCGCCGCCGACGGCCGCCGTTTTCTCGATCTCTATGGCGGCCACGCGGTTGCGGTCAGCGGCCACTGCCACCCCAGGGTGGTCGCCGCGGTGCGCGAGCAGGCCGAGCGGCTGCTCTTCTATTCCAACGCGGTGCCCCTCGAGAGCCGCGCCCGGCTCTTCGCCCTCCTGGCCGAAATGGCTCCGGCAAATCTCGACCAGGCGTTTCTGGTCAACTCGGGCGCCGAGACCAATGATGTCGCCCTCCAACTCGCCCGCCGGGTCACCAAACGGAGAAGAATCGTGACCTTCGAGGGTGGTTTCCACGGCCGCACCCTGGCGACTCTCGCCGCGTCGGGCATTCCCCACTATCGGGATCTCGCCGATGCAAGCGGAGGTCAGTCGCTGCTCGATCTGACCGTGGTCGCGCCCTGGGGGCGACCGGAGGTGCTCCCCGCGCTCATCGACGAGACCATCGCCGCGGTCATCGTCGAACCGGTGCAGGGGCTGGCCGGCGCCCGGGATATCGGCGCCAACGTCCTTCGAACCCTGCGAAAAGCGTGTGACGACGCCGGCGCAGTTCTGATATTTGACGAAGTTCAATGCGGCTGCGGTCGCACCGGCTCTTTTACTGCGGCCCAGAGCTATGGCGTCACCCCCGACATCCTCACCCTGGCCAAGGGCATCGCCGCCGGTCTGCCCATGGGCGCGGTGCTGCTCTCACCCCGGATCGCCAAACACGTGGCGCAGGGCGATCTCGGCACGACTTTCGGCGGCGGACCGATCCCCTGTGCTTCGGCGGTCGCCAACCTCGAGGTCATCCGCGACGAAGACCTCCCCGGCCGGGCGCTTCACCTCGAGCGTCGTCTGCGACAGGGACTCGCCGACTTACCGTCGGTCGATAAGATCACCGGCCTCGGGCTGCTGCTCGGGCTCGTTCTCGACCGCCCCGCCCGACCGGTCCAGCTCGCCCTCTTCGAGCGGGGCATCCTGGTCGGCTCCGCAAACGATCCCTCGATCATCCGTCTCCTACCGCCGCTGGTGCTCACCGACAGCGAGGTCGACACCTTTGTTCATGCTCTGCACGAGGTGCTCTCATGACGCCGCGAAACCTCATCGGAACCGATGAGTGGCCCGATGATCAGATCCGCGCCATCCTCGCCCGCGCCGCCGAACTCAAAGCGGGCGCCGCCGGTGAGTCCTTTACCGGCAAAGCCCTGATCATGGTCTTCTTCAACCCGTCGCTGCGGACGCGCACCTCCTTCGAGGTCGCCATGGCTCGTCACGGCGGTCACGCGGTGGTGCTCGAACCCGGCAAGGGCGCATGGGCCATCGAGACCCGATCCGGAGTGGTCATGGACGGCGAGGCGGTGGAGCACATCGTCGAGGCCGCCCGGGTCCTCGGCCGCTATGGCGAGGCGGTGGCGGTCCGCGCTTTTCCGAGCGCGGACACCTGGGCCGAGGCGAGGCGGGACGAGGTCGTCCGCGCATTCGCCAAACACGCCGGTGTGCCAACCATCAACATGGAGTCGGCCCGCCGCCACCCGTGTCAGGGCTTGGCCGATGCCCAGACCCTTCAAGAACACCTCGGCGCGGAGCCGCGGGCCCGCCGTTTCGTCCTCTCCTGGTGCTGGCACCCGAGGCCGCTGCCCACCGCCGTGCCCGCATCGGCGGCCCTGGCGGCGGCGCGTCTCGGGATGGAGGTCGTGGTGGCGCGTCCGCCCGGGTACGATCTCGACCCCGAAGATATGGCGGCCATCGAGGCCGTCTCCTCTCGCAATGGTGGGACGGTCGAGACCACCGAAGATCTCGATTCCGCCGTGGCCGGCGCCGATGCGATCTACGCCAAGAGCTGGGGTTGTCTCGACGACTTCGGCCGGCCCGAGGCGGAGGCCCTCAGACGGGCGCCGCACCGCGATTGGATCATCAACGAAGACCGGATGTCCTCGACCCGCGACGGCGCCGGAATCTTCCTCCACTGTCTGCCGGTCCGGCGCAACGTGGTGGTCACCGACGGCGTCCTCGACGGTCCGTGGTCGCGGGTGACCGATCAGGCCGAGAACCGGCTGCACGCCCAGCGCGCAGTGCTTGAAACCATGCTTTCGAACAGAGGTGAGAAATGACCGAACTCGTCAACGGACTCAAGGACGCACTCGAGTACACCCGGCTCTATCGGGACCAGATCTTTGTTCTCAAGCTCGGTGGCGAAGTCCTGTCGTCTCCCGAAGCGTTGGACAACGTCGCGGTGCAGGTGGCGTTGCTGGAATCCCTCTCCATCCGGGTGCTCGTGGTCCATGGGGGCGGCCCCCAGGCCAGTGCCCTGTCGCTAAAAATGGGTCTCGAGCCCGAGATGGTGGCCGGTCGCCGCGTGACTTCCCCCGAGGTGCTCGAGGTGGCGAAGATGGTCTACGCCGGTCAGATCAACGTTGATGTGGTCGCCGCGTTGCGCGGCCACGGAGTCTCGTCGGTGGGGCTGACCGGGATCGACGCAGGACTCGTCACCGTCCACCGCCGGCCGCCCGTCGAGGTCACCGACGATGACGGCGTCACGAGAACCGTCGACTACGGCGAGGTCGGCGATGTCGATTCGGTGGACACCCGGCTCCTCGATGTGCTGCTGCCGCGCGGCAACGTCCCGGTGGTGGCGTCCCTGGCCGCCGACCCCGCGGGGCAGATCATGAACGTCAACGCCGACACCCTGGCCGCCGCCCTCGCCGGCGCCCTCGGCGCCCAGAAACTCATCTACATGACCGGCGCCCCCGGTCTCCTGCGCGACCCGGAAGATCCCTCCTCGCTGGTGGCCTTCGCCGCGCCGGAAGATCTCCAGGCGCTGCTCCTCAACAAGAGCGTCAAAGGCGGGATGCGGCCCAAGGTCGAGGCCTGTCTCAAGGCCGTCAAGGGCGGCGTTCGTCGCACCCACATCATCGATGGACGGACCCCCGACGCCCTCCTGCTCGAGCTCTTCACGGGTCACGGCAGCGGCACCATGATCGTCGGCGAGAGAGAGAAACGGACCTACGAGACCGCAGGCCGATGATGGACGCCACCGATCTCCTCGTCCGACTGGTTCGAACGCCGAGCCCGTCCGGCGATGAGAAACGGGCCGCCGAGGTCCTCGCCCAGTGGGCGGAGACGCATGGTCTCGAGCCCGAGATCGATGATGCAGCGGTGCGCATCGTCGTCGAGGGTCACGAGCCCGGACCGACCCTGCTCATGGCCTCGCACCTCGACACGGTGCCGCCGGGCGAGGGTTGGTCCGTTCCTCCCTTTGACGGTGTGGTCAGCGATGGTCGACTCACGGCCCGCGGGGCGGTGGACGCGAAGGCATCGGTGAGCGCCATGACCGCCGCCGCCGCCGAATTCGCGGCCCAAGGCGGGCCGGCTGCCGGCCGGTTGGTGGTTCTTGCCACCTACTCGGAGGAGACCCGCGACACCTCGATGCCAAGAGCCCTCGAGGGTCTCGGCGACCCCCCCGACGCGGCGGTGGTGGGCGAACCGACTTCGCTTCAGCCCTGCATCGCCCAGCGCGGTCAGCTCCTGCTCGAACTTCACTGGAGGGGCGACCAGGTTCACGCCGGCTGGGCTGCGGGTCGCCAGCCACCTCCGGTCAACGCCATTTCCCTGGCGGCTCGCGACCTCACGACCGTCGGCGCACTCGTCTTCGACCGCACCCATCCGCTGCTCGGAGCGGTGGCGGTGACGCCGACGCAATTCGAGGCCGGGGTCGCCCGCAATGTCACCCCGCCCGAAGCCTGGGCCATGCTCGACATCCGAACCACCCCGGCCTACGAGCACGCCGAGGTGGTGGCCATGATCCGCGATCGGGTCGAGGCCCGGGTCGAGATCTACTCGGACCGGCTGGTGCCGGCGGAGACCCCGGCCGATTCCCGCTTGCTCCCGGCGGTGATGGCGGCTTGTCCCGGATCCCAACCCTTTGCCTCGCCGACCTGTTCCGACTGGGTCTTTCTCCGCCATCTCGACACGGTCAAGCTGGGCCCGGGGGACTCCCGCCGGTCCCACACGGTCGACGAGTCCATCGAGCTTGCCGAGGTCCACGCGGCCACCGAGCTCTACACCGCCCTCGCAAGGGAGTATCTGAGATGAAACACAGTCTTTGGGGCGACGGCAGCGGCCTCGACGAAGCCATGGCCGCCTTCACCGCCGGTGATGACCGGCGGTGGGACCAACGGCTGCTTCGCTGGGACATCATCGGCACCATCGGCCATATCGGGGGTCTTGCCGAAGCCGGACTCCTGACCACGGAGGAACACGCCACCCTCGCGACCGAACTCGCCCAGACGCTGACTGCCGCCGATGCCGGTCTTTTTCGAGTCACCGAAGACGACGAGGACGCCCACACCGCCCTCGAACAACGACTGGTGGGCCGCCTCGGCGAACTCGGAGAAAAGGTCCACACCGGCCGCTCTCGGAATGATCAGGTCATGGCCGCGCTGCGGCTCTACCTCAAGTCCGCGATCTACGAGATCGAGACGGCCGTCATCGGCACCGCGCAGTCGCTGCTAGCCTTTGGCGGCCGCCACGCCGGGGTCGTCATGCCCGGCTTCACCCACATCCGCCGCGCCATGCCGTCCTCGGTGGGACTCTGGGCGGCGGGCTATGCCGAGGTGCTGCTCGACAATCTCGGACTCCTCGACGCGGCCTACGGACTCGCCGATCGGGGACCTCTCGGCAGCGCCGCGGGATACGGCACGCCGCTGCCCCTCGACCGCCTCGCGGTCTCCGACTCGCTCGGTTTCGCTTCGCCGCAACTCGCCGTGACATCCGTCCAGCTTTCCCGCGGCAAGCTCGAAGCCACCGTGCTCTCAGCCCTGTGGGCGGTGGCGCGGGATCTCGCCGCCCTGTCCTGGGATGTGGTGCTCTTCTCGGCCGACGAGTACGGCTATTTCGTGCTCCCCACCGAGCTCGCCACCGGGTCGAGCATCATGCCGCAGAAGAAAAACCCCGATGTCTTCGAACTCACCCGGGGCCGGGCGGGCGTCGTCGCCGGTCTCGCAACCCAGGCCATGGCTGTAGCAGGTTCATTGCCCGGTGGGTATCATCGGGACATGCAGTTGACCAAGGGGCCGATGATGGAAGGCATCGACACCGTACACGCCATGCTGGTCATGGTGGGCGACGCGGTGCCGAGGCTCGGTGTCGACGCCGCTGCCTGCACGGCCGCGGTCGACGGCGATCTGCTGGCCACCGATGAGGTTTACCGCCGCGTCCGTCATGGTGTGCCCTTCCGCACGGCCTATCGGCAAGTGGCCGCCGAGATCAAGGAGGGCGAGAAGATGCCATCGTTGGACACCGACGCCATTTTGGAAGCGAGAACCCACCTCGGCGGCGCCGGGGCGCCGGCCCTCGACAAGATCGAAGCCATCGCGACGGCCGCGGCCGCCCGAATCGCCGAACGCCATGAGGCTTTCACCGGCGCCATCGCCAGCCTCAACGGGACACGTGCGCGATGAGTTCGGTCATCCACCGCCGCCGCATGATCCTCGAAGCCATCGCCGAGAGCCGGATCGAAACCCAGGAGCAGATGGTGGCGGCCCTGGCGAAACGCGGCATCGAGGCCAGCCAGGCATCGGTCTCCCGCGACATCAGCGCGCTGCGGCTCGTCAAGGCCGATGGTCGGTGGACGGCCCCAACGAGGAAACTCTCCGCAGCCAACCCCCTCGAGGAGCGGATCGCCGGCCGCCTGCGTTCGGTGGCCCCGGCCGGTGATCACCTCTTGGTTCTGAAAACCCCACCCGGCGAGGCTCAGGGCGTGGCGCTGGCCCTCGACGGCCTCGAGCGCGGGGGTGTGGTTGGCACCCTCGCCGGCGACGACACCATCTTCGTCGCCGTCATCGGCGCCACCGCGGGCCTCGAAGTGGCCGATTGGCTCGATTCGCTGATCTCGCGGTAGCGGTCTCGGGCGGGGCCTCGTCAGGAAGCGTCGTAGAGACGCTTGAGGCAATAGCCCCACCACCGCGGTGGGGCGCCGTCATCGGGCCAGTATCCCGCCGCGAGCTCGTCCCCGGCGGCGAGTTCCTCCAGCGAAACACCCTCGGCCTTGAGCTTGATTGCCGCCGCGAAGGCCCGTTCGAACCAGAGCCGCATCTCTCGGAGTTCGTCCACATCGATCACCGGCCCGTGGCCCGGGCAGACCGCATCCACCGCGAGGGCTTCCCAGCCGCTCAGGGTATCTATCCAGGCCGGGAAATCCGTGTCGGGCTCGCCGAAGTAGGGCCGGCGGCGGGCCTGGACGAGGTCACCGGCGATGACGACGCCTCCGGCGCCGACCACCACCGAAGAGGAATCGACCGTGTGGCCGCCGGTGCGACGGACTCGAAGAACGCTCTCACCCGAGCCGAGCACGAGCTCGTCGGAGAACCAATCGGTGGGTAGTCGAAGCTCGGCATCGGGGATCTCGTCAGGAAGGGTCGGGAAGACCGACGCATAGCCGGCGATGGCGCGCTCGTCCCACTCGATGGCGACAAAGTGCTCCCATCGCGGCCGACCGGCTTCGGCGGCGTAGACCGGAACATCGTCAAAGGCCGCCATCCCGAAGAGATGATCCAGGTGGGCGTGGGTCAGGACCAGGGCCATGGTCGGTCGTTGGAAGACCTCCTCCATTTCCCGTCGAAAGGCAGCCGCGGTGCTGGTGCTCAAGCCCGTGTCGAAAAAGACCAGCCCGTCGTTGAGGGCGACGCACGAGAGATTCGAACCGTTGTCGTTGAGGGCCATGACCACCGAGGGCGAGACCACGATTCGCTCGTAGAGTCGCTCCTTTTGGGGGCCGGTCGCCTCCAACGCTCCCGAGACCTCCGTAATCAGGAGACAACACACCGCCACGGCCCAAATCAGTGGTCTCATCTTCAGCGTCCTTCTCCGCCCCCGGGCGGCTGATTCGCTTCGAGGTACGGCGATGCTCGCCTGAGGTTCTTTCTTGATCTTGCAGCCTTCGGAGTATTCTGAGATGATAAATCGTTCTGATCGGTTTCCGATGGCCGATCGCGCGATTATCTTGAGACCGGGAATCCGGTCGAAATATCGAGGAGGAGGATTCGAAATGAAGCAAGCATGGAAACTGAGCATGGTGGTAGCGGTTTGCGCGTTGCTGGCCACGGGTCTCGCGTGGGCCGACAACGGCGCCAAGGGCGGCAACTTCGGCGGACCGGCGCCGCTGCTCGACCCTGACGATCTGACCGAGGGTTTTGATGACATCACCACCCTGGTGGGCGCGGGATGGTATGAGCAGAACAACAGCGATGTCCCCAACACCGCCTATTTCCAGGGCAACGACACGGTCTTCCCGGCCCACGCCGGAGCACCGACCGCATATCTCGGCGTCAACTTCAACAGCACCGCCGGATCGCTCATCAGCAACTGGATGCTCACCCCCGAGCTGCCGCTGAACAACTGCGGCACCCTGTCGTTCTACACCAGCACGGTGGCCGCCAGCGCCTGGCCGGATCGCCTCGAAGTCCGCTACAGCCAGGCCGGCGCGGGCACCAATGTCGGCACCGCATACGCGGATGTGGGTGACTTCACCAATCTGATCATCGAAGTCAACCCAGGGCTGGCCGTCGGCGGCTATCCCGAAACCTGGACCGAGTTCACCTATGACTTCTCGGGAGTGTCGCCGGCCGCGACCGGCCGCATCGCCTTCCGCTACTACGTTGATGACGCCGGCCCAGTTGGCAACAACTCCAACTATATCGGCATCGACACCTTCAACTACATCGATGGCCCCGGCTGCGGCGGCACCGGCGGCGGTGGCGGCACCGGCGGCGTAGCCACTCCGGTCCCGGCCCTTTCGAGCACCGGCATCGTGGTGATGATGCTCGCGCTCATCGCCATCTCGGTGGTTCTCATCCGTCGCCGGATGTAATCGATCTCATTTTTGTAAAATCACGGGCGGCCTTCGGGCCGCCCGTGTTGTCTGACAGGAGGACAAAAAGCATTGACGTCTCGGCAAGACGACCCAGAAACCATCGGGAACGGATCCAGCCGTCTTTTCTACCGCCGTTGGTCCATGATCATGCTCGTGGTGGCCGTGACCACCTTCGGCCTCGCCGCGTGGGCCGAGAGGCAGCAGCACCACTCGCATCTCTGGACCATCGACGGCGATCGTTTTCAGCTCGTGTCGTTTCTCGCGCCGGCGCACCACCACACCCGTGAAATCCCGTTCAGCGGAATCGAGAGCATCACCGGCGAAGCCGATCTCGAGCGGCCCGAGGTCACGATTCTGGTTCTTCACTACGGGGTGCTCGCCTTCCGGATGCCATCACAGAGCGATGAGACGATCGCTCGGTTCGCCGCCTATGTCGGGCGCCTCGAGGCGCTGCTCGCCGCCGCGAAATCGGGGGACGAGACTGCCAGGGTGCTCTATCTCGATCCCTATCTCGTAGCGGCCGCAGCAGCAGCAGCGGCCAGCCTCGTCTCCTGGATCGTCCTTTTCGTCATGGTTCTCCGGCCGAGCCGTCGGAAGATCTGATCACGCCGGCGACTCGAGCAGGATCCCTCGACGTATCAGAGCCCGGTCGAACTCAGAACCAGCTCGCCGTGTTTGACCCCCCGCAGACCGATGAGGTGATCGGCGTAGTGCCGGATCTCCGCGGGCCGACCCTGCAGGACCTGAACCTCGAGACAGAGCCGGTGGTCGAGATGGACGTGAAGGGTGGAAAGGACCCTGGCTTGGTGTGCGTGGCCGGCTCCGATGAGGCGCTCAGCGAGTTCGCGCTGCTCGTGGTCATAGAGCAGGGTCAGGCTGGCCACCGCCTCGCCATCTTCGTCCTCGATCTCGTCCTCCACCAAACGGCGACGAATGAGATCGCGGATGGCTTCCGATCGGTTTCCGAGGCTCCGGCGGTCAAGCAGTTCTTCGAAACTTTCAAGCAGCTCGCCCTCGATGGCAATGGTGATTCTCTCAAGCGTCACACGACCCCCAAACACGAATAGTACCAATTCGGTCGATCACCTCCCGCACCGTGCGATTTGATCAGAAGGTCAGCACCTGGGTTTCCGGATCCTTGAGCGCTTCGCTGAGCGGCACTCCCATCCCCTTGACATCGATGTCGAGGGCCTCGAGCTTTTCAACGAGCTCGAGCTTGCGGGCGCAGGCAACACAGGCCTGGACCACCACACCGTCTTCCTGCATGGCCTTGACCTTGGCCTGGATGGTCGGGTCACCGGCGAGCAGCCGCTGCGACGGTCCCCACACGACCAACGTGACCTCGGCAAACCACCCATAGGCCTTGGCGGCATGGGTGTACATCAGACAGACCTTGTCGGCGACATCGGGATCGCCGCTGGTCCACACCACCATGAGCTTGCCGGTGGGTTCTTCGGCTTCACCTTCGGCCCCGGTGGGCGCGGCCGTCAGACACACGAGCACCATGGTCGAGCGCGATCGCGATCATTCTCGGTCGATTCATCTCGGTTCCCTCCCGTCGGGTTCTCGCTGCCGGTTACACTAGAACGCGATGGCCATTGCCCCTCTCGAGCTCGCCTGCGAATCCTGCGGCGCCAAACTGGTGGTCCAGGCCACCCAGCGCACCGCACGCTGCCCCTATTGCGACTCACCGTCGGTCATCGATCGCCCGGTCACACCCAATCGCCCCGATCCCGTCTTCGCCATCGGCTTTGTCATCGATGGTAACCGGGCCCGGCAAAACCTGCGCGGCTATCTCGAAGGATCATCGTTGGGCCCCGGCCGCCCTCCGGCAGGCGACGGTCGAAAGGGTCGAGGGAATCTATCTTCCAGCCTACCTCTACAGCGCCATCGCCGACAGCAGGTACCGCGCCCTGATCGGCGAGGACTACACCGAGATGGAGTACGACACCAGGAAAAAGAGCATGCGGCGGGTGACCAAGACCGAGTACCGAGAACTCGCCGGCCGCCATCAGTGCTTTGTGGAGGATCTCTTCGTCACCGCGTCGGAAGCAATCCCGAATGACGAACTCGAGGGCATCGAACCCTTCGACTTCGCTGGTCTGCGCCGCTACGCTCCGGCGGTGATCTCCGGTTGGATCTCCGAAGAACCGTCGCTGAGCCGTGACGCCTCCCTCGATCTCGCCCGCGAGGAGTCTCGCGAAACCGTGCTCGGACTCGCTTCGCGCGTTCATGCCCGGGGACTCGCACCGCCAACTCCAGACCGCGACCGATCTCACCGACGAGGCCATGGATCTCGTGCTTCTCCCGGTCTGGGTCTGCGCCGTGCGCTGGCGCCGCGGACCGACCACCCATCCGCCTGCTCGTCAACGGTCAGACCGGAGAGGTCGCGGGCGGTGTCCCGATCTCGTGGGCGAAGATCGCGGCGGTCATCGGCGCAGCACTCGGCCTCCTGGGTCTCGGGGCTCTGGTCGGCGCCGTGCTCGGGTGGTTCGTATGAGCGCAACGGACCTCCGATGCGGCCGCTGCCAAAGCGTCATCTCCGTCGACGACCTCCGGTGTCCGATCTGCAACCTCACCACCTCCGTCTCCCGGATCGCCGATCGGAACGACGCGGTGGTCGACATCCTTCGTTGTTCCGGCTGTGGGGCCTCCATGACCTATCAGGTCGCCAGACAATCTGCAGCCTGCGCCTTCTGCGGCTCGGTCCTCGAAGTCGAGCATCCCGCAGATCCCATGGAAGAGGCGAAATTCCTCCTCCCTTTCACCGTTGATCGGGCGCAGGCGGAAGCTGCCTTCCGGGCGTGGTTGCATTCCCTCGGCTGGTTTCGCCCGGGTGATCTGCGAACCGAAGCCAGACTGGAAACCATCCAGCCCCTGCGCTGGGTGGGCTGGGTCTTCGATGCGAGGGCCGAGGTCTCCTGGGCGGCCGACACCGATCACGACACCCACCGCTCCGACTGGGCGCCTCACGCGGGCCATACCGAGATCACCTACGACGACGTGGTGGTCCCTGCGAGCCGAGGTCTGACACGGGATGAGATCGAACTCCTGCTGCCGAGCTATGACCTGGGCACGGCCGACGACGGCACCGATCTCGTCGACGATGCCACCCTCGAGCGGTTCGATGTTCCGCGATCAACGGCCAGAGCGCGTCTCATCGAGGCCGTCGAGCGGCTCGGCAGGCGCCGGCTCGAAGGACGACACCTGCCCGGACGGCGGTCGAGGAATCTCTCGATCGCCACGGTGCTGCGGGGCCTCGAAGCGCGTCGCTTCGCCTTCCCGGCCTGGGTGCTGGCCTACCGCTACAAGAACCGGCTCTATCGGACCGTGCTCTCGGGCCAGGACGCCGGCTGTCTCAAGGGCGAGGCGCCGTACTCCGCCGCCCGCATCGCCGCCGTCATTGCTGGAGCGCTGGCGGCGGCTCTCGCACTATTGGCGTTGATCATGATTTGACTGACGCGTCAGGGGCAAGGTCCGGGACTGAAGGAACCCGCGACCGAACACACAATCCCTCAACGAACTTGACGAGTTCTCCGGCGCCAGCCGAAGCAGCTGACGAACCCGAAGAACACGCCTCGATCGGGGTGCCGGGTCTGACAATGTGCCGGCACGACCTTCCGGCACCGCGACGCATCGCGCACATTGTCAAACCGGGCTCCCTCGGGGAGCGCGATCCAGGACATCTCTCCCGGCCCGGATTGAGGCCGCCGGCGCCCGAGCAGCGTGGTCACACACCTCCCGGCCTCCTCTTATTACCACGCTGTTCGGGCGACGCTGGGTCGCCGGAGGCGGACCAGAAGGCCGGGGCTGAAAGAACCGAGATCAGCGGACCGCCACCGGGGCAGCCGCAGCCAGCAGACCCCCTGCGGCCTACCGCCTGACGGCGATGGCTTGAAGCTCGAAGCGCGCATTGAAAAGCAGGGTTCCCGCGCCGGCAAACGCCCGCGCCGGTTCAACTCGCGCGGCGGACCAGGAACAAAGCAGCGGCTGCAGTCAGTACGATCAGGATCACGGTGCCGGCCCGCCCGAGTGCTGGTATCGGAATCATGAGCTGCCCGGGCCCAACTGCGAGGGCTTCAAGCCCCGTCCGCGTGATAAACAGTTCCTGCCTTGCCCCGGTATCCGGGTCGAACCGTTGGATGATGAAAAACGGGTCCAGGGGGACGGTCGTGATGTATATCCAATAGATCCGGCCGTCAGGGCCGGTGGCGATTGAGTTCGACCCGACCCCGACATATTCGAGGCCACATCCCGGATCGGGTGGCATATACGAGCCGGAAGAGGTCACCAAACGACCGTCGAGAAACGTGAGGCCGTGCAGGTCTGGCGAAGCGCCCTGACACTCAAAGTTCGCGTTCCCGGTAACACGATCGATCCGATAGAGCTCACCCTCCGCCAGATACCATAGTTGCCCGGCGTCGTCCAAGGCGAGGTCCCCCACACCGTATGGAAAATCGACTCCGAGAGGACCGATCGTTTCGCTTTCCGCGGTCTGCGGATCAATCCGAACCAATGTGTCGTACTGAGCGTCGATTCCGTAAAGATACCCATCCTCGGAGTACTCGAGGCAAGTCACATTCCCAAAGGATGGTGTCCCAATGATCTCGAGTGACGAGTTGTAGAGATTGACCTTCGCCAACTCATCGCCGGCGACGGTATACACCTCGGCGTTCGCCATCTGTCCGACAGTCATCAAAGCGCCGACGGTCAATAGCGAGATTCGTGATCTCACAATGCGCTCCTTTTCGATGCCCGTTGAAGCTCAGGATCGGGTATCGCGCTTTTCCGTTTTCTCAAGATCCGTTCCGTCACATAGGGCTTGAATGGCATGATAACCCAAAATGTGAAGGGTCCACTGGTGCTGAAGGTAGGCTCACCGCTTGACGGCGATGGCCTGGAGCTCGAACCGGGCATCGAAGAGCAGGGTTCCCGCCCCGACAAAGGCGCGCGCGGGAAATTCCTTGCTGAAATAGCCCCGGTAGACCTCGTTGAAGTCGGCGTAGTGCTTCACATCGGAGCAGTAGACCGTGACGGTGACGAGATCGTCCATGGTGAAGCCGGCTCCCTCGAGCGTCGCCTTGATGCCGTCGAGCAGGAGCGTGGCCTCGGCCTTGGCCGTTGCCGGCACCTTCTGATTCTCATCGAGTCCGATATCACCGGAGAGATAGAGCGTGTCACCGACCCGCACCGCACCGGAGAACGGCGGGCCGTCGCCACCGGGCAGGCTCGGGCGGACATAGCTCCGCTCGCCGCCGGCGGCGGCCAGGGTTGCAGCGAGGGAGATGGCGATGACGACAAAGATCTGTTTCATGGAAAATCCTCCAACCGTGTTGAGTTCTGCCTCGGTTCATTGTCGCGCGGACGGGACACCCGCGTCGAGACCTCGGGCTGGTGGAGACGGGTGAAGCGCTCGGGGCAGTCGGTCTCGGTCCCAAATCAGATCGGGTCTTAATCCTGATCGCATAGTTGCGAAAATTGCTCAAACGAGTTAGCGTCGAACTTGGCGGGCCGGCTCTGCCGATCGGGCGATCGTCGGTTCATTGACGGACGAGTTTTCTCATGGAGGAGGAGTTCAGAATGAAGTCTTCGGTTCTTCGAACGGTTATGGTTCTGGCTGCGGTCTCGCTGGCCGCGAGCAGCGTTATCGGCGCGGAAAGGGTCATGGTCGCCGAGCTTTTCACCGCCACTTGGTGAGGAGCCTGCAACACCGCGGGTCCCGTGGTGCACGCAATGATCGACGATTATCCCGACACCCTGGCGCTCGATGTCCATCCACGATGGTGATGCCTATGAAGTCCCATGGGGCACGGCGCGTGACGCTCTCTACCAGGCGGGGTGGACCCCGTTTGCATGCTGGGACGGTCTCGAGGACGCCTGGCCGATCGGCAGCTATGAGTCAAAGTTCATCGCCCGCCAGGCGATGCCCACCGACGTCACCATCGACATGGAGGTCTTCGGTCCGGCGGCTATGTGGGAAGTGCGCGCCACGGTGTGCATCGAGCCCGGCGGGACTGGCAAGACCATGAAGGTCTTCATGGCCCAGGTCCTGGATCACTACGGCCCGACCAACTTCGACCGGAACATGGTGCAGGACGGCAGCACCGGGGTCGAGATCACAATGGCACCGGGCGAGTGCATGATGGTCACCGAGAACTTTGTCCTCAACTCGGTGAGCCAGGCGTCGCCCGGGAATGTGAAGTTCTTCGCCTGGGCCCAGGATCCAGACCTCGTCTACGATCCTCAGGTCCAGAACATCGGCGGAACCTGGTACGGAGCGTGGTTTGGCGAGGTCTATCAGGGCGGCAAGGCGCTGGCGCCGTTCGAGGGTGTCTTTGTCGATGGCTTCGAGTCCGGAGATCTGGCGAACTGGGGCGACTCCACACCCTGACGATCCTTGAAAACAGGAAACGGCGGTCCCGCGAGTCCGGGGCCGCCGTCTTGATTCCTGGCGCTGGAGATCAATTGTATACAATCGCTAGTTGGTTGTATACAATCCATCGATCAGACTTGAAGGCCCCGATAGGCGACAGTCGCGGGGCCCGAAGACCGGGGGGCTCATGGTCAGAAAAACCCAACCCAGACATCCAGCGTCGCCTTCGATTCTCCTGCTCCTCGCGCTGACTCTCGTCCTGTCGTCCGTCAACGTCTCCGCCGGGCCACCGCCTGAATTCAGACTCCAGGACCTCGACGGCAACTGGTTTACGCTCTCCGAAAACCTCAATGGCAATGTCGTCTATGTCTCCTTCTGGGCCACCTGGTGCGTGCCCTGCAGGCGCGAGATGCCCCACCTGGAGAAGCTCCACCAGGAGTTCAGCGACCAGGGTCTGACCATGATCGGTGTCAACACCGACCCGCCGGGGACGACGAGCAAGATCAAGCCCTTTATCAAACGGTACAAGATCAGCTACACAACCCTGCTCGACCCCAACAACAACGTCCTCGACAAGTACAACCCGACCCGCGAACTGCCGTATGCGGTCCTCATCGACCGCACCGGCAACGTGGTACAGGTCTTCCCGGGCTACCGCACCGGGGATGAAGAGGTCCTCAGGGAGAAGATCATCGAACTGCTCGGAGCAGACGGGGAGACCGCAGCCGGTGAAACCGAGTAGGCTCATTCCTGCTCGTCGCGGCCGCCCTGGCCCTGGCGGTCTCGGCCTCGGCTCAGGACAACGGCCCGGCGCCGGCAAAGAAATACCGGATCTTCGGCCAGCTGACCATCCTACCTCGAACTCAACCAGGCGGAAGACCGCGACGACTACACCAAGTTCAAACAGCTCGCGAGTGTCAATATCGAGTGGTCGAAATTCACCATCGGCGGCCAGGCCGAGTACCTCTATTACTCCGACCCCGAACTCGCCGATCCCCTCGACCTCGATCGTCTTCGCACCGGTTTCGAGCTCCGCAAGTACTTCTTCGACTATCAGACCGATGTGTTCTCCGGCCGGTTGGGGACGTTCTTTTCGTCCTTCGGTCGCGGTCTGACGCTCTATGTCCAGAAAAACGATGTCCTCGGGTTCGATGAACCGATCCACGGCCTCACCGCGAGACTCTCCCTCAAGCATTTCGATCTCACGGTGCTCGGCGGCCGGGTCACCGAGCCCCTGCTGCAGAACCAGTACAACCGCGAGTTCGAGGACGAAATCATGGGAGGCAGGGCGTTGGTCCGTCTTCCCCTCGATCTCTATCTCGGCGCCTCGGCGGTCAAGGCGAGGCTCGACCGCTTCTTCCCCGAGGGCACCGATGACGTCGAAATCTGGTCCATCGAGGCCGGCGGCAGCGAGATCGGCGGCTTCCTCGATCTCGCCGCCGAGATCTCCGAGATCGACAAGACCGAAGGCGGCCGCGAAAAGGAAGGATACGGCCGCTATTTCTCGGCCGCGGCCTACATCGGTCCGGTCTCGATCCTCGGTGAGTACAAGGACTACTACAATTTCGCCTATCGCTACAACCAGCCGCCCAACGCCGGGCGAGCCGACGAGGCTTACGAACACAACGATGTCAAAGGGCCGCGGCTGCTGGTGTCGGCCGACATCTTCGCCACCGGGACGCTCCTCCACGCCAGTTACGGGAGCTTCAACACCCACAAGAAATCGACTTCTCCCGGCGGGACCGCGGGCGACGGTCAGAACGAGTGGTACGCCGGGATCGAGCAGACCATCGGTCGGGTCTATTTCATGGGCAGCTATTTTGATCGCGATTGGGTCGATCGGGAGATCGGCGAGAAACACACCCTGGCCGATCTCCACGTCAGGGTCGGACGATCAGGCGAGGTCATCCTCGGGTTCGACCAACGCCTCGAAGATTCCAAGTACTTCAGCCTGGACACCACTCGGAGTTTTCTCGCCTACTCCCTCTCGCCCTGGGGCACCGTTTCCCTGCGCTACTCCTGGGAGGACCGCAGCGGCTTCGACCGGGAGGATTTCTGGGGTGTCGAGATCCAATACCTCCCGAAACCGAGCCTCATCGTCACCGTCTTCGGCGGCGGCGACCCGGGCGGCCTCGTCTGCGCCGGCGGCCAGTGCCGGCAGGAACCTCGTTTCGAGGGTTTCAAGGCCAACTTCACGTGGCGGTTCTGATGCCGAGCCAGGCCATTTCACTTCGAATCGAAAACCCGCCTCGGCAGCCGAGGATAGGAGACGTCATGGTCGAGAGACATCCATTCACCGAGATCCGACAATGGGCCGCACCCGCGATCTTTGCAGCCGCCATCGTCATGTTGATCGTGTCCGCCGCGGGCGCAGCCGATCGGGTGGTGCTGGGCGAGTACTTCACGAATATCTTTTGAACGTCGCTGTGCGACCACGGGGCCCGTGGTCGAGCAGATCGCCGACGACTACCCGGATCGATTCGCGCCCATGACCATGCACCTCAACGGCGACGCCTGGACCATCCCGTGGGGTCAGGATCGGAGCGATGTCTTCTACGGCATCGCCGGTGCGACACCGACCTTTATGGTCGACGCCCTGTGGAACTGCCAGATCTGCGGACTATCGCTATCTACGTCGAGCAACAGCTCGCCATACCCACCGATGTCACCCTCGAACTCTCCGGCAGCCAGGTGGGGGGCGACACCTGGGACGTGACTGCAAGGGTCTGTCTCGAGGGCTCGGGGTCCCGACCGGTGCGGGTCTTCATCGCCCCCACCCTGGACCATCACCCGGATCTGCAGAGTTACTCGACCAATCTGCTCATGCAGAATCGGTTTCGAGACTGACATCACCATCTCGAGCGCCGGCTGCGAGGACGTGACCTCCCGGATCAAGTTCGATCCGGTGAGCATGGCCTCGACCTCGAACATCGTCATCATCGCCTGGGCCCAGATGCCCGTCGCGAGCGCGCCCACCACCGTGTATCAGGCGGGGATCATGCGCTGGCCCTTCCCGGCGGGATCGCCAGTTGACCACCATCGAGGTCTCACCCACGGATGTCACCATGGCGATCGGCGAGGAGGTCGAGTTCACCGCCGTCGGCAAGGACCAGTCGGGCGCGATCGTCCAGCTGGAGAATCCCATGTGGAGCCTCGGCGGATCGGGCAACGGCGGCGGAACCTTTGATCCCGGCAGCGGCAGCGACACCACGATCTTCACCGCCACCACCCCCGGCAGCCGCCAGGTCTTCTGCGAAGAAGGCGGCGTCAGCGGCGCGGCCCTGGTGACCATCACCGACACCGCACAGCTCGCCGCCATCGAGATCGATCCGGCCTCGATCAGCGTCGATGTCAACGGCGAGGTCGTCTTCTCCGCCACGGGCAAGGACCAGTACGGGGATGACTTCCCCCTCGACGAACCGGTGTGGAGCGTCAGCGGCGACGGTGACGGGTCCTTTGACCCGACCAGCGGCACCAGCACCACCTTCACCGCCACCTATCCCGGCGCCTGCACCATCAGCTGTGCGCAAGGGCGATGTCACGGGCACCGCCGAGATCGAGGTCATGGGCGAGGATCCCAGGCTTGCAACCATCGAGCTGAGTCCGGCTTCGGCGCAGATTCGGGTCGGGGGCACCATCGACTTCACCGCCACCGGCAGCGATCAGTACGGGCGGGCCTGGACTCTGGCGGACCCGGTCTGGCGCGTCGAGGGCGACGGCGATGGCGACTTCGATCCGGTCGAGCGGCAAGCGCCACCACTTTCACCGCCACCGCCACCGGAAACACCCAGATCATTTGCGCCGAGGATGGTGTCGAGGGAACAGCCGAGGTCGCGATCTCGGCCGCGGGTTTGCCGGCGCCACGAAGACCGGGCCGCCGGGTGAGTCCGTGAAGCTACGAGAACGCGCATCAACGCGGCGCTCGGCCGCGATTCGGGTTTTGGAGAAAATGACGAGTCGACGCCGACAGCCGGATCTCCGGATCGCGACGACATGTCAAACCAATGACTCTAACGAAAGGGGAACGAGAATGAAGAAAGCCGCGCTCTGTTGATCTGTGTGTTGCTCACGGCAACCCCTCTGCTGGCCTTGGATGCCTATCCCGAAGACTACGATCGCGGAGGATTGCGACACAGCGACTGGTGAACCTTCTGCAGAAATGCGTATCGGGTCTCGAGACGTCGCACCGGAAATTTTGATTCCAGCGAATTCATCAGCGTCCGTTACTAGACCTCGGCACCTACGGTATGCACGGGACCGACGCAATCGAATCGACTACAACACGTATCACCGGCACACCGACCACTGTGTTCGACGGGACTCACAAGATCGTCGGCGCCGGCACCGACCGCCGCAACGGGCGAAGGCTACATGAGCATCATCGAGGGACGACTATTTCGATCCGGCGCCGATCCGTATCGAGTTCGACAGCTTCGACCCGATGACGGGCGCGGTCAACGTCATCGTCACCATGTACTCGACGACCGACATCGCTCGACCAACGAGAACTTCCATATCGTACTGATGGAGGAGGACGTCAACACCGCTCCCGCCACCTATGACGACACCCACCTCACGCGCGACCTGTCTACAGCGACACGATCACCCTGACCGGCGGGGGGAACACGCAACCTACAACACCACCTTCACCATCGACCCGGCTGGGACGCCACCAAGCTCCGGGCGGTCGCGCTTCGTCCAGCTCCAGGACAAGACCGTCTTCAGGCGGGATCGGCCGATCCCGTTCCCGACCTACAGTGTCCGCGCCATGGTGCCGTTCTCGCGGAGCAAGATCGGTCCGTCCACCGGGATCTACGAGACCGGTGACTGTGACCATGATGAATGTCGGCCTGGCGAGACCTACACGATCAGCGTCGTCGTCGACGACGCGCCCGCCGGTTGGACAGGTCGGCCTTCAAAGACGAGCCTCGGAACGACGCACACCGATCCCCTGTACGGTTCTGCCTCAGCGCGGATGAAGTCGACAACCTTCAAGGCCGTCGTCATGCCGCTCTCTCCGGGTTACATGCGACTACAGCTTGAGTCGTGACAAGCCCGGGTCTGGCTCGACCGCTGGTAATCCCGTTCGTCTATATCACCGACGATCGTCGATGTCCTGCTCGTGGACGACGACGGTGGCGAGACCTACGAGGACTACTTCACGGCCGCGCTGGACGACCGCAGGAAAGACCTATGGGATCTGGGACCGTGGCTCGAGCCAACTCGACCACCGAGGTGGCGGACACGTTCAAAGTCCTGCATGTGGAACGTCGGCTTCGCCTCCCCGACCCTCGACGCCGACGACCAGGCTTTCCTCGCCGGTTATCCTCGACGATGGCAAGGGCTCTTCATGAGCGGCCAGGACATCGGCTGGGAGCTCAACGACCCAGCGAGTCCCGGCCGTAGCCTGGTACAACAGCTACCTGCACGCCATCTACATCCGGGACGACACCAACATCATGGACCTCTTCGGCGTGGCCGGCGATCCCATCACCGACGGGCTCGATCTGCATATCGCCGGCGGCGACGGCGCCAACAACCAAGCCTATCCCGACGAGATCACGCCCTTTGATGCCGATGCCACCATGATCCTCAATTATCAGGGTAACTTCGGCGGCGGCATTCGCTCCACCGACAGCGTATCCGGCGCCAAGGTCGTCTATCTCGGCTTTGGTTTCGAGGGCATCGACAACGCCCAGGACCGCCACGATCTGCTGGTTCCCGCAGTTGGATGGCTCCAGGGGGTCGTCTTTGAGGACGGTTTCGAGTCGAGCGACACCTCGGCGTGGAGCGGTTCAACCCCCTGATCTCGGCAAGATCACTGACCAACGCCCCCGCTCCGGCGGGGGCGTTTTTCTACGCCAGATCAATCTCCGATCCGAGACCGAGTTCCTCGGCTCTTCGGAAAGCGAGCGCGGCGGCGGCCATATCCTGAACCGCGAGACCGACCGACTTGAAGAATGTCAGCTGTGAGCCCGATTCCCGGCCCGGCCGGTCGCCGTTGACGATCTCGCCGAGCTCGGCCCAGTCTTCGGGTCTGGTGAGCCCGCCGGCCACGGCGCGGATGAGCTCTCCGGCCTCGGCGCACGCCGCCTCGCGTGAATCAACGACGATCCGGGCGCGGGCGATGGCGGCGCCGTCGACCTCGCGCATGGACGGCGTGAAACTGCCGACCCCGTTGAGGTGGGCGCCATCCGCCAGATCCCCACCCAGGATCACCGGCTCGGTAGCTGGGGTCGCGGTGCAGATGACATCAGCGCCTAGGACCGCTTGACTGACTCTGCTGACCTTGACGAGCCTTGCCGAGAGCTGCGGCGTCATCTCTTCGACAAAGGCGTCGACCCCGGCCGAGTTGAGATCGAAGAGCCGGATCTCCTCCAGGGATCGAACGGCGTCGATGGCCAGGGCCTGGGTCCGGCCCTGGACGCCGCAACCGATGATGGCCCCGACGCCGGCGTCGGTACGAGCGAGCAGATCGGTGGCGGCGCCGCTGGCGGCCCCGGTGCGCCAGGCGGTGAGGAATCCGCCGTCGCAGAGCCCGGAGGGTTCGCCCGTGGCAGGGTCGATGAGGACGACGAGCCCCGAAATCACCGGTCGTCCGCGTTTGGAGTTACCCGGAAAAACTGACACCAGCTTGGCACCAGCGGCTTCGTCGGGCAGCAGTGCCGGCTTGATCAGGAGCACACCATCATCGGGTGGGATCGCGAGGGAGATTCGTTGCGGCACCGTGGCTGCGCCCGACGAGTAGGCCGCAAAGGCCCGTTTCATGGCCTCGATGGTCTCGCTCATCGACAGACAACGGCTCAGAGCATCGGCATTGAGGACCCGGAGTTTCATGGACAACAGTCTCGCAAGCTCATGCCATCACCTCCGGCCCAGGATAGCGTCACCGGAGATGAGACCGAGGAGATACCGAGATACGGAGACGCAAAATGGTGCCTCAGACGTGGATGCCTGATCTTCGATACGTCGACCGTTTGGCCTCGAACGTCATTTTGAAACACGAAGACCACGAAGAACCACCAAGGCGGCCACAAAGAAACCCACTGAAAGATTGGGATATTTGTTCAGGAGCGACGTTCGACTTCGTGGGTCGGCAGTAGTGGATACAGCGGACTTGTTTGAAACGCAAAGGGCGCAATGATCGCAAAGTTCATCGCAAAGAGCCTATTTTTGAAAGCCATCGCAACGGGTCGATTGCGTTCAACCCTCGATGAGATGGTGCGATGGGTCACCCATGCGATGTCCTTTGCGATGTCCTTTGCGTTCTTGGCGATCTTTGCGGTGAAATTGCGATGGAATCGCGTTACATCATCCTAGCGATTCACTCTCCCTGATAGGGCACGCCGTCGGTCATCCACTCGGGCGCGGGTTCACCCTTGAGGTGGTGGTCGAAGAACTCCTTCATCTTGATCGAGTAGTCGAGCTTGTTAGCGTACTGCTTGAGGTGGTGGGGCTCGCCCCGGTACTGCAGCATGATGCAGTCCTTGTCGAGCCGCCGGCAGGCAAGATAGAGCTCGATGCCCTGGGTCCAGGGCACCGCCTCATCCTCGTCGCCGAATTGGATCAGCAGCGGAGTCGAGATCTTGTCGGCATAAAAGACCGGCGAGTTCTCGATGTAGAGCTCGGGCGTCTCCCACAAGCTGCCGCCGATCCGGCTCTGTGACTTCTCGTACTGGAACTGGCGGGCGAGACCGGTGCCCCAACGGATCCCCGAATAGGCCGATGTCATGTTGGACACCGGCGCTCCCGCCACCGCCGCAGCGAAAATGTCGGTCTGTGTCACCACATAGGCGGTCTGGTAGCCGCTCCAAGAGTGCCCGTGGAGCCCGACGGCGTCGGGATCGGCGACGCCGATCTCGACGAGGTGTTCGATCCCCGAGGTCAGACACTCGAGCGCCGAGGGCCCCGGTCGCCCGATCTCGAACTTGATGTCCGGCAAGAAAACCGCATACCCGTCGGAGGCGTAGACCGGGAAGCTCGGCCGATGGTTGACCACCGGTTCGTTGAACTCGTGGAGCCGCTGAGAAAAGAAACGGTAGTAGTAGACCAGAACCGGGACCCGTTTCCCCGGCGCCCAAGAGTCGGGCTTGATGAGTACACCCTGCAACGACGTGCCGTCGGCGGTGGTCCACTCCACCAACTCGGCGGAGCCCCAGGCGAAATCGGCGATCTGCGGGTTGACGTCGCTGAGCCTCCTCGGTTCCTCGAGATCGAGGTTCGAGAACCAGAGATCGGGGAACTCGTCATAGCGCTCACGGGTGAAAACAAGACGCTCGGCCTCCTCGGCCTTGGCAATCACGTGGAGACGGTGGACGCCGTCGCCATAGAGCTTGCGAAGCGCACCCTCGTCTGCCAGCGAGTAGAGGGCATCGCTCTTCATCCGATCGGAGTATCCCGAGAGCATCAAAGCCGAACCAGGATCGATGGTGTCGTCGTCCTCATCGAGATCGACAATCCGGTAGACGACCTGCTCGGATCGGCCGCGTCCTGCGGTCAGACAGACCGGCGGGCCGCCGGCGGCCGGGACCCGCCAGATGTCGTATTTGTCGTAGATCATCACCGCACTGCCGCCGGCCAGCCACTCCGAGTGTCCATAACCCGGCGGATCGGCGGGGTAGTCCCAGTCCTCGTCGGCGAAGGACACCGGCAGATCGGTCGTGAGGTTTCTCGTCTCGCCGGTACCCGAGTCGAAGAGGTACCAGTCGCTGTCGTCGTAGTAAAGGATGTGGCCGCCATCAGGCGAGAGCGACGCTGTGGGAGCCTCCCATCCGCCTGCGATCCTCTCCGCCACCAGACGCCGTTCACCGGTCTTGAGATCGACCGTGTAGAGGTCACCAAATCGCCCCTCCCATGTGATCTCTCTGAGATATGGAACATCCGATGCCCCGAGGGCGAAATGCGGGTTGTCGGTGGGATCGACCTCGGGCAGGCCGAGATCGGCCAGCGTGACGACCAAGCCGTCACCGGGGTGCACCACCGCGCGGTAGACGCGGTCCTTCTCATGCTCCTCCCAACGCTCCTTCTGGTTCGGGATGATCCGGGGGTCTTTCCAGTGCCAGACATCGACGCCCCGGTCCTCGAGGAGCGCCTCCAGGTCGTAGGGATCGAACGGCGGTTCCTCTTCTCCCTCTCCCTTGTCCGCCTCCGCATCCGTGTCCGCATCCGTGTCCGTGTCCGTGTCCGTGTCCGAAACCGGTTTAAACCCGAAGAACAGCCGCGCCCCATCCCTGCTCCACGCGAGCTCATTGGCCGACGGCACGGTGAACCCCTCAGGCGCATCTTCCTTCGACACCACCCGGCGCGCCTCAGCCCCACCCGTCCAGACAAGAACTTCGGCATCACCCGGCTCGCCATCTTCGTCATCGACGGCCGCGACGAAAGCAAGAGCATCGACATCTTTCGCCCAGTTCATCTCGGTGTAACGACCTCGGGTTGCGGTGTGAAGATCGAGCGTCGCGGGTGTCTCTCCTCGTTGGTCGTAGAGGCGAACTCCGTTGCCCTCTCCATCCGGCGCTGAAATGCTCACTGCCAGAATCGAGGCGTTCTCGGCGAAGGCGAATTCCTTCACGTACTCGATGACGCTTTCATCACCCGTTGCCAACTTCCTCAGCTTGACGACGGTGCCGAGTTCCTCCTCCTTCTCCTCGCTATCACCGTCGGGCTCGGCGCCCTCTTCCTCGATCGGCGTCTCAACCTGATCCTCGAGATCATCCTCGGCGGGTTCTTTCTCAACCTTGTAGATCTTGTACGCGAGCCAGCGGCCGTCATGGGAGAGCGCGAAGAACTCGACCTCATCGATCCGAGTCTCCTCACCATCGACGAGGCTGACGATGGACAGACCTTTCCTGGGCTTGTCTTTGTCTTTGTCCTTGGCTTTCTTCTTTCCCTCGTCACCCTTGGCTTTCTCGCGCTCTTGGAGCGTCGGCGTGATCGCCGCCACGGCCCATCGGCCGTCACGCGAGATCTCGGGTGCGGAACCGCGTTCGATCCGATACTCGGCGCCCGCCTGGTCCGTGGCCGGCGATCTGAGGACGACCTCACCATCGCCACGATCGGGCTCGAGGACGTAGGCAATCCATGATCCATCCGCCGAGATGACCGTACCCTCGATCTGGCTGAACTGCATCAAATCGAGAAACGTCAGCGGCTTTTCGCCCGTTGCCGCCAGCGTCGCAGCGGTCGAGAGCATGGCAGTCATCAACCAGATCCAGCTGTTCCGGACACACTTTTTGGTCATCGGGACCCTCCATCCGAGATAACTGGAGGATAACCGGCTTCAAACCAATGGCAACCCAACACCATCAAATACCGTAGATAATCCAGGCCCGGTACACTCACCGGGCTTGAACCCGTCGCCCGGGAACAGATCAGTCGGGCCGGGGTTGGCATCATCGATGAAGGAGAGGGTATCCATGATACGAAGAGCTTGGGTAGCGTTTGCGGTTCTGACGATTATTTCCCTGACGGCGATGGCGGCGGATGACGGGACACGGTTGCTCCGTTACCCGGACATCTATGGCGACACCGTGGTCTTCAGCTATGGCGGTGATCTCTGGTCGGCGTCCACCGGCGGCGGATCGGCCACCAGACTCACGGCGCACCCGGGCCAGGAGGTCTTTCCGCGCTTCTCACCCGACGGCGACTGGATCGCCTTCACCGGTCAGTACGACGGTGACGAACAGGTCTATGTCATGCCTTCCACCGGCGGCGAACCCCGCCGGCTCACCTGGTACCCCGCCGAGGGACCGCTGCCGCCCCGCTGGGGCTACGACCACCAGGTCTTCGGCTGGACCCCGGACGGCGCCGCGGTCCTCTTCCGCTCGCTGCGTGACGCCGGCGGCGGATCCGAGGGCCGGCTCTACACCGTCTCGGTCAACGGCGGCCTGCCCGTCGCGCTGCCCATGCCCACCTCGGGCGCCGGAGATTTTTCACCCGACGGCACGCAGATGATCTACTCGCCGCTCTTCCGCGACTTCCGCCACTGGAAGCGATACCAGGGCGGTTGGGCGCAGGATCTCTATCTTTTCGATCTCGCGAGTTCGGCGGTGACCCCCATCGCCCACTCCGACCGCACCGAGCGCGACCCCATGTGGATCGGCGAGACCATCTATTTCGTCTCCGACCTCGACGACCGGCTCAACCTCTACAAGGCCGACCCGAAAACCGGCGCGGTCGAGCAGCTCACCACACACGATCCGTGGGATCTCCGCTGGCCGGCCACCGACCACACCAGCCGGATCGTCTACGAACTCAACGGTCAACTCAGGATCTTCGACATCGCCACCGGCGCTGACACCGCCATCACCATCCGGGTCCCAGACGACGGGCTCTGGAAGCGCCCGCGGAGAATCTCGGTGGCGGGCGATATCGGCGACTTCGGTCTCTCACCCAAGGGTGAACGGGCGTACTTCGTCGCCCGGGGTGATGTCTTCTCGGCCCCCGTCGAGAAGGGACGCACCCGCAACCTGACCCATTCCTCGGACGCCAACGACCGCGTGGCTTCCTGGTCACCCGACGGCACCCGGATCGCCTACATCTCCGACTCTGACGGCGAAGACGAGATCTGGCTCATCGACTCAAACGGCTCCGAGTCCGCGCGGCAGGTCACCGACGGCCATTCGGCCCGGCTCTTCGACCTTGCCTGGTCGCCCAAGGGTGACCGGATCGCCTTCACCGACTACCTCGGTCGTCTTTCGGTCGTGACGGTGGCCGATGGCACGGAGGTCCTGGTGGCGGACGATATCCGCGGCGCCATCGGCGACTTCGAGTGGTCCCCCCACGGTGGCCACCTCGCTTTCAGCCTCAACAACGAGGCCGGCCTGAATCGAATCCACATCTGGAGCGTCGCCGACGGCGCACTCCGGCAGGTGACCTCCGATCACTTCGGTGCCGCGAACCCGGCGTGGGACCCCGCCGGAGACTACCTCTTCTATATCTCCGAGCGATCCTATGCGCCGCAGATCTCGAACCTCGAGTGGAACTACGCCGGCAACAAACGGGACGGGATCTTCGCCGTGGCTCTCAGAGCCGATGTCGAGCCGCTCTTCCCCCCGGAAGACGACGAGGTCACCACCGACGACGAAGGCGACAAGGCCGACGACGAAGATGCGACCGACAAGAAGGCCTCCAAGAAGAAGGGCAAAACCGGGGATGACGAGAAGGACGATGACGAGAAGGACTCCAAACCCATCGTCATCGACTTCGATGGTCTTGCCCAGCGCGCCATGCGGGTGCCGGTCGACGCCGACAACTACGGCGGTCTGGCCGCTGTCGAGGGTCACCTGATCTATCTCAGCGCCGGGCCCTTCTTCTACGGCGGCGGTTTTGGCGGTCAGCCGACCATCCACATCTTCTCCCTCGAAGATCGTGAGAGTTCCGAACTCGTCAGCGGAGTCGGCGGCGCCGCACTGTCGGCCGATGGCAAAAAGCTCATGGTCCGCTCCGGTGGCGGCTTCGAGATCTATGAGGTCAAGAAGGGCGCCAAAGGGGAGCCGGTCAAGACCTCGGGCCTCGAGTTGGATCTCGACCCGGCAGCCGAGTGGGGCGAGGTCTTCGACGAGACCTGGCGGCTCTTCCGCGACTATTTCTATGTCGAAAATATGCACGGCTATGACTGGCAGGCCATCGGCGAGCGCTACCGCGCCCTGCTGCCCCATGTCGCGCACCGGTCCGACCTCAACTATGTCCTCTCCGAGATGGTCTCCGAGCTCAACGCCGGCCACACCTATATTTCGGGGGGAGATTTCGAGATCCCCGCCCGGCCATCGGTGGCACTGCCCGGCGCACGCTTTGAACTCGAAGAGGCCGCCGGCCGCTATCGCATCGCATCCATCTTCCGGGGTCAGAACGAGGAAACCAAATACCGCTCGCCCCTGACCGAGGTCGGTGTCGATGTCGGCGTCGGCGACTATGTCCTCGCCATCGACGGCCGCGAACTCAAAGGTGCCGACAACCCGTATCGGCTGCTCCAACACCTCGAGGACGCGGTCATTCTCACCGTCAACTCGAAACCCGGTTTCGAGGGAGCTCGTGAAGTCACCTTTGTCCCCGTGGGTTCGGAGAGCTCGCTGCTCTATCTCGAGTGGGTGCTCGGCAACATGGACCGGGTCAATGAGATGACGGGCGGCCAGGTGGGTTATCTCCACATCCCGGACATGGGACCCGACGGCATCGCCGAGTTCATCAAGTGGTTCTACCCGCAGATCCGCAAGGAGGGACTCATCGTCGATGTCCGCGGCAACGGTGGCGGCAACGTTTCCGCCATGATCATCGAGCGGCTCAGCCGCGAGATGATGGGCACCCGATTCGGCCGGACGTCGGACGTGCCCGGAACCTACCCGCAGCAGGCCTTCAACGCGCACATGGCGTGTCTGATTTCAGAGACCTCGGCCTCCGACGGCGACATCTTTCCCCATTACTTCCGCGAGGCCGGTCTCGGGCCCCTCATCGGCAAACGGACCTGGGGCGGGGTGGTCGGCGGCGGCAACATCGGCCTCATCGATGGCGGTGCGGTCTTTGTCCCGCGGTCGGCGACCAACGACCGGGACGGCGAGTACATCATCGAGGGCATCGGCGTCCCACCCGACATCGACGTCACGAACGACCCTGCCTCGGTGCTCGCAGGTGAGGACAAACAGCTCGAACGCGGCGTGGCCGAGGTGCTCGAAGCCATGGCGGAGGAGCCCAGAGGCCTGCCCACACGACCCGCTGATCCCGTGAAGACACCGGGAAGCTAGCCGCTTCTCATCCTCAACAACCAACGGCCCCGGTAGGCTTCTCGCCACCGGGGCCGTTTTCAGGGGCAGCGTCAGG
>CAVWAW010000030.1:0-109895 GCA_963753035.1 uncultured Acidobacteriota bacterium
CGTCAGGGGCAGCATGATCACTCCTGGTTGTTCTTGAGTCACGGGTAGCCGCTGTGAAATCCGATGTCAAGGGCATGACGAATCGCCTCGGAGGCGACCCTTGACATCGGATTTCACAGCAACTGGGAAGGAAGGCATGAACAACCAGGAAATGATCATGCGCAACCCCGTCCAGCAACCCGGCCTCATCGCCCACTCGAAGGCTCTCGAAGCAGCCAGTATCGCGATTTCACTCGTGATACGCGTTCCTGCTCCACTGAAGAGCATCGCCGATCAGGTCATCCGCTCCGCTTCATCCGTACCCGCGAATCTCTCAGAGGGCCATGGGAGGTCTGGCCGCGATCGAAACCATCACTGGCGTATCGCCTACGGCTCAGCAAAAGAGGTCGACACCCACCTTCGTCTTCTCTCCGGAGCAGCGGCCATCGACGCCATTCAGGCAACCACCGCAATCCAACTCTTCGACGAAGTCAGAGCCCTCACCTGGCGCCTCCTCCACCCGAGATGACAATTGCGATGATTGTAGGGCCGGCGTCCCGCCGGCCCATCAGAGCCCTTGTCGATCCGCGTCGCGCAGCACGCCAGTCCAGCGCCGCTCTCGTTTGCGACGCGATATGGTCCCGGGTTTTTCCAACCAGCACCTGTGTAATCGGGATCTCACCAACGTCAGAGTCCCCGAAATCCGGGTCCACGACCCTCACGACTCGCGATTACCCAACCCCCACCTGGCCGAAGTCCGCGCTGAACAACGAGCCTCCTACCGATTCAGGACACGCGGAAAACCCCGCCCCATCGGGGTGCCGGGTCCGTTTTTGTGCAGGAGCGACCTCCCGACTACGCCTCGCCTCGCGCACAAAATGCGGACCGGGCTCCCCCGGGGAGCGCGATGCGGTCTGCTCTACCGGCTACGAGGCAGGCCGCCGGCGCGCCATCGGCGGGGTCGCAGCCCTCCCCGCAACCTCCGCGCGACCACGCCGGTGGTGCGACGCTGGGGCGCCGGGACGCCAAAGCGTCACGGCGGCGCAGAAGGCCGGTGTCGAGGCCATGGTCCGGAACAACGGCAGCAACCGGGACAGGGGCCGTATCCATATCCGTAAGCGATCGAACCAACCCGCGTCGGTACACCACCATCGCCGGCGGGACGCCGGCGCTACAAGCATCGCAGCGCCCCTTGCAGCACCCACGTCTGATGGGCGATGGAACCAACCCGCGTCGGTACACACCATCGCCGGCGGGACGCCGGCGCTACAAGCATCGCAGCGCCCTTTGTAGCGCCCACGTCTCGTGGGCGATAGAACCAACCCGCGTCGGTACACACCATCGCCGGCGGGACGCCGGCGCTACAAGCATCGCAGCGCCCCTTGTAGCACCCACGTCTGATGGGCGATCGAACCAACTCGCGTCGGTACACCACCATCGCCGGCGGGACGCCGGCGCTACAACCATCTCAGCGCCCCTTGTAGCGCCCGCGTCTCGTGGGCGATAAAACCAACCCGCGTCGGTACACCACCATCGCCGGCGGGACGCCGGCGCTACAAGCATCGCAGCGCCCTTTGTAGCGCCCACGTCTCATGGGCGATAGAACCAACCCGCGTCGGTACACCACCATCGCCGGCGGGACGCCGGCGCTACAAGCATCGCAGCGCCCCTTGTAGCGCCCACGTCTCGTGGGCGATGGAACCAACCCGCATCGGCCCTCCCCCGGGAGGCGCGCCACATCCTGGTTCACCCGGCTACGAGGCAGGCCGCCGGCGTACCATCGGAGTGGTCGCAGCCATTCCAATCAACCCACGAGTGACTACGCCGATGGTGCGACGCTGGGTCGATGGGACGCCAAAGCGTCACAGCGGCCCAGAAGGCCGGTGACGCGGGTGCCGCCCGACACCGAACCTCTACTCCACCGTGAACCGCATCAACTCCACCGGCACCGGTCCGCCGAAGGTGGTGCGGTCACCGGGGCGGTAGAAGCTCGTCTCGAGCTGGTTGACCCAGACGCTGGCGCCCTGGTTGAACGAGCCGACGCCGGACCGGTCAATCCTCGCGATAGGGAAGCTCGAGCGGATCTTTTCCGGCAAATCGACGGATCCGATTGAGCGCGCGGCCGACAGCAGGCCGACGCACCAGCCGACGCTCGAGGGTGAACTTGCCGGGGAAGTTGGCCAACGCCACACCCATGAGGATGGTGAGGATGCCCTGACCGGGGAGCACGAGCATGGCGATGCCCGCGAGAATCAGTACGAAACCAAAGATGTTTTTGACCACGGAGAGCATCACCCACACCACCGGATGCTGTCGCTTCTGATGCGCCGGGTCCCGCTTGTCCCGCACGAAATAGTCCCCGGGCAGATAGGCCACGACCAACGGGAAGACAACGAGGGACACCACAAAAAGGGCAAGGGAAGCCAGACCGAGGGTTTGGAAGAGAATCTGGTATTCGCGAATCCACGCCACGAGGTCTGCCATCCCACCTCCTCGACTCGCACAACTCTACTCTTTCCCCGTCCCACCGGTACAATGGCCCCGCTTTGGTCGACATCAGTAACCACCCAGAGGATGACGATCCGACGCCGGGACACGGCGATACCGGTGATCGACTTCATCAACGCCTTCTCGCTCGGATCTGGCGCCTTGGTCTGCGGCTGAAGTTCGTGCTTCTGCAACGCCATCGCCACAACCGAGAGGTGATCGAGAAAATCGGCGGTCTTTCCATCCTGGTCCGACCCGGGGTCTTCAATCCGGCCCTCTTCCGGGTGACCCCGGTCTTTCTCGAGTGGATCGCAGAAGGGCTCGTTCCCGCCGGATCGCAGGTCCTCGATCTCGGCACGGGCACCGGCGTGCTCGCTATCGCCGCCGCCTCGAAGGCGACGCGGGTGGTGGCGGTGGACAGCAACCCCGTCGCTGTGGAGTGCGCCCGGATCAACGCCGAAGCCAACTCGGTGGATGATAGAGTGGAGCTTCGGCTCGGCGATCTCTTCGCACCGGTGGTCGGAGAACGTTTCGATCTCGTTCTGTGCAATCCACCCTACTTCGGGGGACGACCCGAGACGCAGCTGGAGACAGCCTTTCGAGCCGGCGACTTCGCCCGTCGATTTGCACAGGGTCTCGGAGATCAGCTCGCGGACAAGGGTCGAGCTCTGGTGATTCTCTCGAACATCGGTGACGAAGGGGGATTTCTCGCGGCCTTTGCCGAGGCCGGTCTGATGGTCGAGACCGTGCGCCGGCGAAACCTCATCTCCGAGATCGTCACTCTTTACGAGATCAGAGCGGGCTAAAAACCGCTGGTCTCGGGTCGCTGATAGCGCATCACGCGGTGGAGCAGATCCAGTTCGAACGGCCACGCGTAGGCGCGGGTGTGGTACCGCCAGGCTGAGGCGGCACGGAGCAGCGCCCGCCGCGCCGGGGTCAGCCGGGTCATCGTCGAGGTCGGGTAATAGGCGTTGAGAACCCGCTCGAAGTGACGGATCCTGCTCTGGAGGCTGCGGCCGACCCACGGCATGGTGTCGCTGCGCCGCTGGACGAAATCGAGCCAGTCCGGACCCACCCACTCATCCAGGGTCACGGGGAAGGCGAAGCCTCTCGCCTTGGCCTCGTTGTAGAGATCGCCCGCCAGGGGCACCGGGGTGTACATGTAGAGGATGATCTCGGTCGAGGGGTTGAGTCTCTTGACCCTCCTGATGAACTCCATGGTCCCGATGGCGTCGGCCTCGGGGTCGGGCGGGTTGCCGAGGACAAAGCTGAGTTCGGGGACGATCCCGAGCCCGCCGAGCTTCTCCACCAGGTCGAGGGTCATCTCGGGCGCCAGGCGACCGCCCTTGTCCATCCGCTCGAGGGTCTCCGCGGAGCCCGACTCGGCGCCGAGGAAGATCATCTTGAGACCGGCATCACGCATGGCCCGCCAGCTCGCGTCCTCGTACTTCAACAGGGTGTCCACCCGGCCCTCGCCCCACCACGCCATCTGGAGGGATCGGATCCGGTCGGAGAAATCGGCGACCCTGCGTTCATCGACAAAGAAGTTGTTATCCACGAGCTCCACCGCATCGACGCCCCACCGTCGGTGATAGGTCTCGAAGACCTCGGCGACCCGTTGAGCGCTCTGGGCGCGCCACTTACCGCCAACCATGTTGACCACCGCGCAGAAGTTGCAGAAGTATGGGCAACCATAGCTCGAAGCGTAGCCCACCGTGCGCCGGCCGAGGAAGGTGTTGCGTAGGTATCGCTCCATGGGGATCCGGTCGAAGTTCCACTCGGGCAGCTCGGCCGGGTGGGGCACCGGCGCTTGCTTGTTGGTCAAGGGAATACCGGTTTCGTCTCGCCGCGCGAGGCCCTCGATTCCCTCGAATGGCACACCACCGTTGAGGGCCTCGAGCAATTCCGAGAAGACCCGTTCGCCGTGTCCGCGAACAACAAAATCAACCACTGATGACTTCAGACAAGAGTCCCAGTGTTGGGAAGGGAAGTACCCGGCCCACACCACCGTGAGCCCTGGGTGGCGCTCCTTGAGTTCGCGACAGACGGGCAGGGCGTGCTCGAGCTGGGGGCCGGGCATGACCGTGACCGCCAATACCGCCGACGCGGCGTCGCCGTCGATCTCGTATTCGATGGCAGCCACCGCATCGTCGATGAGATTGCCGTCGATGATGACATAGGGGAAGCGATCCTCTAAAACAGCACCGATGGCGAGCAGTGACATCGGCAGCACCGGGGTTCGGCCCGCTGAGGAACGCGGATTGAAGAAAATGATCCGGTTGACCCTCATGACTCTCCCCGGCGGGCCTGCTCCTCGATCTCTCCCCAACCGCGACCGCTCGAAGCCACCGCGTCCTGCTCGTGTTGCCTGCTGGTGGCGGCCATTCCCAGCCGACCCGCCCTCGCCTTGAACCACGACCACAACCCGGCGAGGTTTCGGCCCTCGCCGCGGGCGCGGTGGGACGCGACCTCGTTGACCATCCAGCGGGTGGCGTGGCGATAGTAGCGGCGCGAGTGGCGGCCGTTGATGCGAAGATCGCGATCGGTCCGCTCGGCCCAGGGTCCACCGGCCTCGATCCGACCCTCGACCTCGCGATAGTAGTCGGTGCCGCGGATGGGGTAGGCGACGGTGGTCAGAAAGATGTCCGGCGCACTCGTCTTGAGGTGGTCGATGGTGGCCCGCAGATCATCCACGGTCTCACCCTCGTAGCCGAGCATGATGAACATCCCGACCTCGATTCCCCGCGAACGCAGCATCGCGGTCTTGGTCTGGACATCTGAAACGGTGGTCCGCCGACCCATGCGATCGAGGATCCGCTGCGAGCCGCTTTCCGCCCCGATCCACAACCGCCGGCAACCCATCTCGGCGAGAGCGTCGGCGACCGATTCATCGATCCGGTCGGCGCGGCTGATGCACTCGAAGGGGATCCGAAGCCCTCGCCGGCCGAGTTCCGCGGCCAGCGCTACGACCCAGGGCCGGTTGAGGGTGAATACATCATCGGTGTACCAGAGCTGGTCGGGTCGATAGCGCTCGGCGAGGTGGGCCACCTCGTCGGCGACCTCCTCGACCCGCCGGCGACGGTGGCTCCGGCCGTAGACATCGTGGCTGCACCAGCGACAGGTATAGGGGCAGCCCCTTGAGGTCACCAGCGAAATCGACGAGCCCCCGTGGTGGTCACGCCAGGTCTGCAGATAGCGGTCGAGGTCGATGGCGTCGCGGTCGGGCCAGGGCTGCGCCGAGAGATCGCGGATCTGCGACCGCTCGGGCGTCGCCACCAGCCGATTTCTATCATCGAGGAAGCGCAGCCCGTGGATCTCCTCCAGTCCATCGAGACCTCGCTCGGGCAGGTGCCTGAGGAGTTCCGCGAGGGTGGCCTCGCCCTCCCCGACCACCACCACGTGGGCTCCATGAGCGAGGTACTCGGCGGCGTTGGGGGCCGGTTCGGGCCCACCCACCACCACCCAAAAACCGCAATCTCGGCTCAACGTGATCATCTCGAGAACTCTCGCCCGAGTCATCAAGGTGGCGTAGATCCCCACCACAGCCGGCCGCGCCGCCGAGAGACGATCCTCGAAGTCCGTCGGCGAGGCAAAGGTGCTGTCGTGGATCTCGACCGAAAACCCCTCGGCCTTGAGGTGCGACGAGAGATAGAGCAACCCCAACGGCGGGTACGGCATCATGATCTCCCGTTCGTGCTCGTCCGCGGCCAGACAATAGCCGTGGGAGAGCAGGAGATCGCGGCCGCGACCGGGCCCGCGTTGAAAGCCGGTATCAAGACGATTCACAGAAGGGCATTATAGGTCGGTCGGATCAGCACGTCCGATCGGGTGTGGGTTAGTCTTGGTCCGTGACCCGCGAACCATCCCCCGCCGCCTTCGATGACGAAGCCGTCGACTATGACCGGCGCTTTACCGAAACCTCAATCGGCCGGGTGCTGCGCGGGTCCGTGTGGCGGCATCTCGACGGCGTTTTCGCACCGGGATCCACGATCCTTGAACTCGGATGCGGGACCGGGGAGGATGCACTGTGGCTGGCCGGCCGAGGCCACCGGGTGCTCGCCACCGACGCCTCGCCCGGGATGCTCGATCAGGCTCGGCGCAAGATCGAAACCGCGGGAGTCGCCGACCGGGTGCGCCTCGCCCGACTCGATCTGGCCGACATCACCGGCGAACCCGAGCCGCCCGAGGCGCCCTTCGATGCGGTCTTCTCCAACTTCGGCGCCCTCAACTGCGTCGAGGACTGCCGCGATCTCGCGGCTGTGCTCCACCGCTGGTTGCGGCCGGGTGGCCGCGCCGTGTTCGTCGTCATGGGCCCGGTTTGTCTCTGGGAGATCGCCTGGTACGGGTTCCACCTGCAACCGAAGACCGCCACCCGCCGGTGGCGCGACGGACGGGAGGTCACCATCGGCAAAAACCACAGCCTCAGAGTCTGGTACCCGGGCCCGGCGCGGCTGCGAGGTCAACTCGAACCCTGGTTCGAAACCCGGCAGACCCTCGGGATCGGATCGGTGGTTCCACCAACCTACGCCGCGTCTCTCGTCCGCAACCGCCCCACACTCCTTCACCGCCTCGACCTCCTCGACCGACGTTGGGCGCATAGCCTGTCGGGAGTCGCCGACCACTATCTCCTCTCCCTCGAAAGGTCCGACCATGTCCCGGGTTGACTTCGACTTCGTCTGCCCCGAGTGCCGGGGACCCCTCGAGCCTGCAGGAAAGGGGAAGCTGAGATGCCCGGCGGAAGGCCACGTCTATTCTCGGCGTGACGGTGTCCTCAGCTTCCTCACCGACGAGCGCCTCGCGTACTACAGTCGGTTCCTCGATGAGTACCGGACGGTGCGTCAGGACGAGGATCGAGGCGTCGATGAAAGCGCGAGCTACCGCGCTCTTCCCTTTGCCGATCTCAAGGGTCACCACCGCACCGAGTGGCGGATCCGCGCCGCTTCCTTCGACGCGATGATGCGGCTGGTGGTGGCGCCCATGGCCGAGGAAACGGGCCGTGCGCTGACCATCGCCGATCTCGGCGCCGGCACCACCTGGATGTCCCGCCGATTGGCCCTCGCGGGCCACGGAGTGCTCGCGGTGGATCTCCACACCGATTCCACCGACGGGCTCGGTGCGAGGACCTTTTCCGAGTTCGAGTTTTCGGCCGTCCAGGCCGAGTTCGATCGTCTGCCCATCCCCGATGGGGTCTGCGACATTGCCATCTTCAACGGCGCCATCCACTACTCGACCGACCCGGCCGCGACCGTGATTGAAGCCCTCCGGATCCTTCGAACCGGTGGTGCGGTGGTCATCCTCGACACCCCGGTCTACCGCTCGGCCGAAGCCGGGCACGAGATGGTGGCAGAGCGCCAGGAGGACTTTCGTCAGCGTTTCGGCTTTGCCTCGGACTCCATCGGATGCCGTGGATTTCTCACCTTTTCAGACCTCGAGGAACTCGGCCGTAACCTCGATCTCGAGTGGCTGTGCCACCGGCCCTATTTTGGTATTCGCTGGGTCCTGCGGCCGTGGTGGTCGGCCATCCGTCGTCGTCGCGAACCGGCGACGTTTCTCGTCGCCTGGGCGAGGAAACGCGGCCAATCCTAAACCACGCCTACAGCGCCCTCGGATTCGCCCGATCGCGGGTTGCGAGATACCACCCGAAGACGCCCCATTGCGTCACCGCCCCGGCGGTCAGGCCCCCGACTATGCCGAAATACGGCACGAGGGCTCCAGCCAGAACGACGCTGACCGCCGCCCCGGCGAAGCTGACGACCACAACCCGCGCCTCCCGGCCGTTCTTGTAGAGTTCGTACACCAGCGGCAAGGTGCCGTAGATCGGTAGAACTGAACAGGCGCCGATGACAAAGACCGGCCACGGCAGACCGAGACCATAGATGGTGTTGACGAGAACCCACCCCGCCGGGATGGACCCGCAGGCGCAGATCGCACCGGCGATGAAGAGGCGGCGCGAGGCACCGCTGCCGATCGGGGCGCTCGATCGGTAGAAATCCCGGGCAAAGGGGGTGAAGGCGATGGCGGCGAGTCCCTGGAGACCGGTGATGAAGCTGACCATGACCTGATACGCGCCAACCTCGGCGTGGTCGAGAAGGGCCGAGACCACGAGCAGGTCCGCTTTGGAGGCGAGGAGTCCGCTCAACCCGGTGAGAAAGAAGGGGATCGCCTCGATGAGTTGACGGGGGTCGAAAGCCGTCGATCCACGCTCGAAAACTTCGCCGGAAAACGCTGCGAGACCGACAACCAACCGGGCGCTGAAGCCGAGGGCCACGGCCTGGACGACGACGACCACATCCATGGTCGAACCCCGACTCAACAAGACCGTAGCGGTCACCGCCAACCCTGCCGCCTCGGCCAGCAGAGCCACCCCGAAGCGGCGGGTGAAGAGGACCACCACCGCGAGGGCCTGAGTCCCGAAGGCTGCGCCGAGCCAGAGGATGGTCCAGCCGAGCTCGCCGCCCCGAAGACCGAGCGCCGCGCATCCCGCCGCCGCGACGAGAAGGAAGACTCCACGGGTGAGGAAAGATCGGCGCCACAGTGAACCGAGGGCGTCGGGGTCGCGGCTGAAGGCGCGCAGGAGATACTCGTGATTGCCCCAGGAAAGGACATGGATGGTCAAGGTCATCAGCACCAGACGAACGACGAACTCGCCCCACAGCTCGGCCGAGGCCGTGGAGATAACGAGATAGGAAACGACGAAGTTGGCGAGGGGAACAACGAACTGCCGGGCGCCGTTGCCGGCGATGATCCACATCCGGGCGCGGGTCGTCAGCTCCTCGGGGGCGGTTTGCGTCGCCGACTCGCAACCTCCGGTATCAGGCGGATACGGTGTCATCGCGTTGCTTCCTGGCTGTCATACAGCTCAGCCAGGGCATCCGCCGTCCGGTCTTCCGAAAACACAGTCATCGCTTGGGTTCCCGGTGGGTGATCCAGCGTCTCCCGGCAGGCCGACTCGAAGCTCGCCGTCGAGTCACAAAGCCGCCATCTCGGGCCGGCAATCGCCGCTCCAACCGGCCGGGACAGCACGGTCATCCCGCTGGCCAGGGCCTCGGAGAAGACAAAACCAAAGCTCTCGTAACGCGCAGGATGGATCAGAATCTTCGATCGGCTCATCCGTTCGAGCACCTCTTCCCGCGACAGCTGACCTTCAAAACGAACGCGATCCGTCACACCGAGCCGGGCAACCATGGCCTCGAGAGCCGGACGCTGCTGACCCTCTCCGATCAGAACGGCCCGGCACTCCCGCCCCGATCGCGCCAGTTCGGCCGCCGTGCGAATCAGCACCCCATAGTCCTTGTTCTCGGTCAGCGACCCCACCCCGAGGAGATCGATGGTGCGGTCATTCCACCCGGGCGGCTCTGTTCCCGGCGGGTCGAGACCCCATGGGATCACCACATCCGCGGCTCGCCCAATGCTGTGACCGAGTTCGGCCGACGCTCTCTCGGAGACCGCGGTGAGGCGGGCCGATCGGAGAGGCAGGACCTTGAGCCACCGATTCGTCGGTCGGGCATCCTGGCCCATGACCGTGACGATCAAGGGCAATCCCATTCGGCGGGCCGCCCACCATCCGACCATCGCCGTGTCCGAGAGCCACAGCGCGTGAACCGCGTCAAACGGATCCTTCGCATGGCGGCGGCAGATCGCGTTCGACACCCGGGCCAGGGCGGGCAACCGCAACGGCAGCGGTCGATTCGCCCCGCCCGCAGGCAGGACCTCGAAGCCATGCCAACGATAGGAATGCAGGGTATCGGGGTAATGAAGCGCCGACACCGTGACACGGATGTCCGGACGACGTTGGCGGAGTCGCCGCAGTGCGATCTGGAGCGGCGGGATGCACGAGGTGTCCTCCTCGTCCCGCGGAAAACCCGGTGTGATCAGTGCGATGTGGCGGGGCGAGTCCACGGCCGGGTCAAAACGCGCAGTGGCGGGAGGAGCCACGGCGCGAGCGCCATTGTTGACGGTTGATCATGGGCGCTGCAGCCGCCGTAGCCTGACGCCGTCGACGAGGGACATGGGCAGATAGTAGGCGGTGGCCAGCGCAGTCCGCAGCTCTTTCCGGTCGGCTCGCCACGGCGCTTTGGCGAGCCGTTTGAGGCTCCGATAACCGCGCTTTCGCTGGAAGATTTTGTGGACATACCGGTGGAGGCGCTTGTAGAAAGCCGGTTGATAGGTGGAGCGATACATGAGATCGAGATCGTCGCTCTCGGTCCAGTTGGTCTTGTCCACCAACTGTGAGGACACCTCGTCATAAAACGGCGTCCCCGGGAGCGGGTACGAGACCGAGATTCCGATCTCATCGGGCATGAGATCGAGGACCATTTGGATGGTCTTGTCGATGTCTTCGCGGGTCTCGCCGAGATAGCCGAACTGGAGAAAGAAGGCGACCCGTACGCCGTGGCTCTGGAGCTTTCGGGTGGCCTCGTAGATCTGCTCGACGGTGACCCCTTTTTTCATGGCGTCGACGATGCTCTGCGAACCGGATTCGGCGCCGATCCACGCGGTTTCGAGACCGGCTCGGGCGAGATCCGCGGCCACCCCGTCGCGGAGCACCGAGTCGACCCGCGCCTGGATGGAAAAACTGAAATCGAGCCCGGCGGCCTCGACTCCATCGGCGAACCGGCGGGCCCACTCGGGTTTGAGACCGAAGATGTCGTCCGAGAACCAGATGTGGTCGAAAGCGTTGCTCTGCCTGAGGTATTTCAGATCATCGACCATCCGTTCGGGCGAGTGGACGACATACTGCGAGCCCCAGATGGGTTTGGCGCACCACGTGCACGAGTAGGGACAACCCCGCGACGAGACCAGGTTGAGCGACCAGCGTCCCCAACGGGCGCGCCACGCCCGCTCGTATGGCTCGAGATCGATGGCGTCCCACGCCGGACGCGGCAGGGCGTCGATGTCCTTGAGGGTCGGACGCCGGCCGGTTTCGACCAACTCACCGCCATTGAGCAGCGCCAATCCCGCGATGTCGCCGAGATCGTCTGCGCCTCTGTCCCACGTCTCGATCACATCGACGAGAGCCGCCTCGCCCTCACCGAGTATCACCGCATCGGCGCCGCGATCGAGATATCGCCGACGGTGGTCGGTGGCGTCGGAGCCGCATGCCACCACCCGGCAGCCGCGCGTCTTGGCCCGCCGGATCATCTCGAAGGCGGCATCCTGCATCTTCGACAGACACATCTTGGTCAGATAGTTGAAGCTGTCGTCGTAGACGACGAAGACCTCGGGGTCGAAGCTCTCCAGCGCGCCATCCACGGACTCGGGCCCCGCAGCGAACATGGTGTCGTGCAGCGCGATCTCATGGCCTCGCTCCCGAAGACAGGCCATGGCGTAGAGGGTCGCCAGCGGCGGGTAGGGCGTCTGGCCCTCCCACTGTTTCCGGTCGAGCCGGAGAAAATACGAGTGGCTGAAGAGAACCCTCATGGCGCGGTCGAACTCCGATCTTGGATCGACACCCCGTGGCGTTGTTCGAATGCAGCAATCCCATCGTCGAGACGGCGAAGAACCCGCTCCTGAAACCCCCGTGGGTGGTGCTTGGATGCGTGCTTCTCCGACCGCAGCGCGACCTCGTGCCGGACATCGAGGTGAGAGTAGCGGCGTTTGTTCCGGCCGCTGATCAGACGATAGGCCCAGTTGTCGAGTCGACACCCGCCGAGGAAGTCGATGAAACTCTCGGCCGCCGACTTCAGCAATCCGCCTGCCAACGGGGTCACCCCGTCGCCGCTCCGTGGTCGCCAATTGGGAAAGTGATCCCCGACCCAGGAGTTGGCTTCGATGAACCGACCATAGATCGACGGGTTGACGGTGGGGAGCAGCCAGGCGATCTCGGTGGCAGTGAAAACATCACGGTCGGGGATGGAGAGCCTGTCCCGGGCGAGAAGATAGTTGATGCAGAACCGATGGTGGGAGTTGAACAGGAAGAGCTTCTTGAAACCCATAAGCAGCAACCGGCACAGCCAGACCCGGTCGGGTTCGGTGAAGACGAGATAGTCGAGGTCGTCGGTCTCCTTCATGACACCCTTGGACAGCGTCCCGCTGACGGCGACACCTCGAACATAGGGGAATCGAGAGATAAATCGTGACCATTTGTCCGCCTGTGGAAACGCCGCGCGGGCTCTCGCCTGATCTGCGACTCGCTCGTCGACGTGAGAATCCTCACCGATATAGAAGAACCCGCGGTCGGCCCTGATGAGCGAGGACTCGATCAGGTCGTGGGCAGTCTGCTCGACCTCGGCGAGCCCGTTCCACGGGTGGTTCGAGAACCGCAAAATCTCCGCGGCGGTCAGCGGATAGTCAAAGATGTGGTAGTACAACAAGGTGCGCACCACGCTTTGTAGTCCGGCTGGAAGCTCGTGTTCCGCGAGAACGGGGGCAGTTGATTGGATCGTGATGCTCCAGGGTTCAAACACAACCGCAGGGTCGTTGAGGAATCTATCTGATTCGATAACCTCCGCCGATTCTAGCGGTGAAACTCCGAGACTTCTATGACCTTAACCGCCAAACAGCCGATCTCCTTCCGTTCGCGGTTGTGGTTCCATCGTCACCGCGTCACGGCGCTGGTTCTGGTCAACCTCGTCATCTTGACGGGGGCGACGGTTCTCATCGAGACCGCCTATCAGGGCCAGTGGATCGATTTCCACCACGCCGATCTGACCGCCTCCAACCCTCCCGGGACCCTCGATCTCAACTCGAGGCCGACCATCCTCGCCCTGGGAGACTCCTTCACCGCCGGCCGGAACAACTGGCCCGGAGATCTCCAGACACTCCTCGGTCCCGAAACCCGCGTCGTCAACTCGGGTGTTGGCGGGAGCACGATTCGCCAGATGCGAGCCCTGGCCGATGGGAGAATTCGACGGTTTCAGCCCGATTTGGTCATCTGTCAGATCTACACCGGCAACGATTTGCTGGATCTCCGCCACCCGGTGGCCACTTCGGAGATCGGCGTGCTTCACCGGCTCTATTGGCTCGCCATTGATCGCGGAGCGATGTCGCCATGGTATTTCAACACCCGGCTGCGGCTCGCGGCCGATCGCCTCTCTCCGGTCTACCGGCTGCCACCGGTCGAGCGGGAACGCATGATCAGGGAAATGGAGGCTCGTCCGTTTTCGGTCGATGACTACAGCCCGCGAATCCGAATGCTCCTCGCGGCCGACCCGACCCTGATCTCGGATCAGATCGCCGTTGCCGGCGAAATGACGACCGCGTGGTCCGACTATCGAGAGAATCTCGAAGATCTCATCCGAAGCTGCGCCTCATCCGGCGCCGACCTCATGCTGATGGTGGTTCCCCACTGCTCCCAGGTAAGCCCTGTCTACGCTCAACGATTCAAAATGCTCGGCGCGCGTTATCCCGACCCGACGCTCTTGCAGACCGACGAGTATCCCTTTATCCAGCGCCTCCGCGAATCCGCCGCCGGAAACCCGGACGTCCGAGTGCTCAACGTCCTCCCGACTCTGCGCAGCAGAGAATCCGCAGGCGAGCTGCTTTTCTTTCCCAACGACCCCCATCTCAACCCCGCGGGCCGACGGGTCTTGGCCGGAATCATCACGAACGAGTGGGAATCGCGGTAGGCTGTCCGCAAATGTCGTCGACACCCTCGGTCTCCGTCATCATTCCGGTATTTCGCGGGGAGGCGTATCTCCCCCGGCTGCTCGACTCAATCCGACGACAGAGCCTCGAGTGCGACGAGCTCTGGCTCGTGGTCACCGATTCCACCCCCGAGATCGAGGCGCTCGCTCGCTCGGCCGGCGCCCTTCATCTCCCCGTCGCACGGGCCGACTTCGATCACGCCGGCACCCGATCGGAGGCCGCGGCCCGGGCGACAGGCGAGGTGCTCGTCTTTCTGACTCAGGATGTGCTGCCGGCCCACGACACCACCCTCGAGACCCTGGTGGACTCGTTGCTCGCCGATGACGTGATCGGCGCCGCCTATGGCCGCCAGATCCCCGATGAAAGGGCCCGCCCGGTTGCGAAGGTCAAGCGGCTCTTCAACTACCCGGATGAGTCCGTCACCAAGAACGCGGACGACCGTACGAGCCTCGGTCTGCGCACGCCGTTTATTTCAAACGCCTTTGCCGCATACCGAAAACCCGCCCTCGAGCAGATCGGATACTTCGGGCGGCGGGAGCTCATCTGCGAAGACGTCTGCGCCGGCGCTGCGCTGCTCACCAAGCGCTGGTCGATTCACTACGAGGCCAAAGCCGTGGTTCATCACACCCACCACTTCAGCCTCGGCCAGGAGTTCCGCCGCTACTTCGACATCGGTGTTGCACACCACCGCCATCGGTGGATTCTCGAGGAGTTCGGCGGATCCGATCGCGAGGGCCTGCGCTATCTCGGGGTGGGGATCGACCACCTCAGGAGCCGCGGCGAGTGGTCCAAAATCCCGGGGTTCATCCTGCGGGGCCTCAGCGGCCGGATAGCCTATCTCCTCGGCCGGAGTCACGGGCGGATCCCACGCTCGTGGTGTCGCTCCATATCGTCGTTCCCGGATTGGTGGGACCGAGATGAAGTGGATCAGGACCGACGATGAAGAGCGAGAGACCGTCGTGGGTGGCGATGAGTTCGAGACCCGGATCCCGCTGCAGCGCTTCATAACCCGCCGCCGGGGCCCGCCCTCGCCATTGATTCTCGATGTTGCTCCTGTTCACGAGGAGATAGGTGGGCCGCCGGCCCTCAATGGTCTTTCGGATGGTCCGGAGATCGAGATCAAAGAGCTCGATGGTCTCGATCTCGCTTTCGAAACCGAAGGTGGCGGTGTACCAGAACGTGATGAGGCGGGCATCGTCCTCCACCAGACCCTCGACCCAGCGGACGACCTGCAGGTGGCGCGCCTTCTGACGGACGAGATCGACGGTGTAGATCCAGCCACCGACGGCGGTCCAACCCACCCCGAGCACTGCAACGGCGGCGACAAGCCGTTGTCTGGAAGGCGCGAGCTCACCGACTTTCCACACTCCAATGGCGGCGAGAACCGCAAGCGGCGGCAGGTAGGTCAGGGTGAATCTCGGGTTGCGCAGCGCGATCCCTCCGAGAAAGACGAGGACCACCGCCGCCCAGCCGACCAACAACAACACCTCCCGCCACGGACCGGAGCGTGACCGGATTGCCCCCATAGCGGCCCAGAGACCGGGTAGGAGAAAAAGCGCCATGATCGGTCCCAGGACCGACGGATGGACCGGCGCGACGGCGTAGTAGACCGCGGGCGGCGCCGCAATGGTCTGGGTTCCCTCGGTGGAGACGGTCGTTTGTTTTAAGGCGTGGGCCGGATTCCACCTCGCGGCCTCGAAATCGGCCATGAAACCCGGTGTCTCGGATCCGAATTCAACGAGGATCGGAGAGAGCACGAGGAGGGTCACCATGGCGGCAGCCAAGGCGTGAACCAGGGCTCGGCCCCGCGGCAATCGTACGAGGGCGGCCAGGGCGTAGATGGTTACCGGCAGCGCCACCAGACCCATGGCCCAGCGGCAGAGGATGGCCGCGGCCGCAGCAACGGCGGCGGTGACCAACCAGGGCGCACGTCCCGATCGGCGGTACTCCATCACCAGCAGAACCGACGCGGTGGCGACGGCGAGCCCGCAGGCGTCGGACATGACGAGCACGCTCGCTCGGCCCAGGTGACCGTTGAGGGCGACCAGCGATCCGGCCGTCACCGCCAGCCAGGGACGACCCGGCCAGACCCGTTGCGCCAGCCCGGCGGTGAGCACCGCGGCGAGGAGACCGGCCGAAAGACTGAGCACCTGGCCGACCCACGGTGCGGGGCCGAAGACGAGCACCCCGATAGCCACGAGATAAGGGTAGCCGGGGGGAAAGGGGAAGGGAGGCGGGGGAAAAACCAACGTTCCATCCACCACCAACGAGTCCACGACATAGCCGAAGTAGGCATAGGCGTCCTGGCCGATGAGGCCGTTGAACCCGGAGCTCGCGACCAGCACGACGCGAGCGGCGGACACCGCCATCAGCACGAGTGCGAGGATCAACCATGGAAACCGATGATTCGGAGGGTTCACGATAGGCATTATCCCAGTAGAATCGCCGGATGGCGATGCCCGAACCAACGGACTCCGGAGGTGAACCGTGAGCGGATCGATCTCCCCCGTCTCGCCGCACCGGGCGAGGCTCCTCGCCGCCGAGGGCTGGGGCCTCGACGGCGAGATCGAGCCCTTGGCCGGCGAGTTCGACTTCAATTTCCTCATTCGAGCTCGAGACGGTGAGCGGTTCGTCCTCAAGGTCTCGCCCGTGGACGCCGAAAGGGAGTCCCTCGAGTGTCAGATCGCGACGCTGAGACACCTCCAGGCCAGCCCGGTGGCGCCGTTGGTCCAACGACCGGTTCCGACTGCCGGCGGGCTCGATCTGCTGGCTGCGGAGGACGACCATGGAAATCCCCGCTGGGTCCGGTTGGTCTCCTACCTCGAAGGCGTCACCCTCGTCGCCCACGACCGCCGTCCGCCGCGGCTGCTCGAAGAGATCGGCGCAACCCTCGCCCACCTCGACCTCGCGCTCGGAGATTTCGACCACCCCGGCGCCCGGCGAAAACTGAAATGGGACCTGACGGCCATGCCGGCGTTGGGGTGTTATACCGAGTTCATCCCCGATCCCGCTCGGAGGGATCTCCTGGAGCGCCGGATCGAGCGTTTCAACCGGGTGATCACACCGCGTCTCGACGAACTCGAGTTCGGGGTGATCTACAACGACGCCAACGACCGCAACCTGCTGGTGACCACCGATCACGGCGGCGCGCCGAGACTCGGCGGCATCATCGATTTCGGTGACATGCTTCACACCGCGGTGGTTGCCGAGCTCGCCATTGCATGCGCCTACCTCATGCTCGACCGCGACGATCCGCTGGCCGACGCCGTGCACGTCATCAGGGGATACCACTCGGTGCGCCCCTTGACCGCGGTCGAACGCGAACTCCTGCCTGATCTCATCATCGCCCGGCTGGCCGCCAGCGTCCTGATGTCGGCCCGGGGCCGGCGCCGCGACCCCGACAATCGTTATCTCCGGGTCTCCGAGGCGCCGGTGTGGCGGCTGCTCGAGAGGATGACCACGACCGAGGAACACCGGATCCACGATGCGGTGGCGGCCGGATGTCAAGCCCGGAAGACCCGGTCGAGGAGCGTCGATGAGATCCTCTCGATCCGTCGGCGCCACGTCGGCCGCAACCTCAGCGTTTCCTACTCGGAACCACTCAAGATCGTCCGCGGCCGCGGCCAGTACCTCTATGACGATCGGGGCCGGCGATTTCTCGACCTCGTCAACAATGTCTGCCATGTGGGCCACTGCCACCCCCACGTGGTGGCCGCAGGTCAACGGCAGATGGCCGAACTCAACACCAACACCCGCTATCTGCACGACCACCTGGCCGAGTACGCGCTCCGGCTCACCGCCACCTTTCCCGACCCCCTGAGCGTGTGCTTCTTTGTCTGTACCGGAACCGAGGCCAACGATCTCGCCCTGCGCCTCGCGCGCACTTACACCGGCACGAAAGAGATCATCGTTCTCGAGCACGCCTACCACGGCCACTCGCCGTCACTCATCGAGATCGGCACCTACAAGTGCGAGGGCCCGGGTGGTGAAGGACTCGCCAAACACGCCCACAAGGTGGCCATGCCCGATCCCTACCGTGGGCCGCACCGCGGCCCCGACGCGGGCTGGCGCTATGGCGACGAGGTTGCCAGGACCGTCGCCGGGCTCGAGCGGGACGGTCGGCCGCCGGGCGCCTTCATGGCCGAGTCGCTCATCGGCTGCGGCGGTCAGGTGATCCCGGCCCCCGGTTTCATGCCCGAGGCCTACGCCGCCGTTCGCGCCGCCGGCGGGGTGTGCATCGCCGACGAAGTCCAGGTCGGCTTCGGCCGCGCCGGCAGCCGTTTCTGGGCCTTCGAAACGTTGGGCGCCGTGCCCGATATCGTCACCCTCGGCAAACCCATCGGCAACGGCCACCCCATGGCCGCGGTGGTGACGACCCCCGAGATCGCCGAGTCCTTTGTCACCGGGATGGAGTACTTCAACACCTTCGGCGGCAATCCGGTGTCCTGCGCCATCGGTCTCGCGGTTCTCGAGGTCATCGAGAACCAAGGTCTTCAGCAGCACGCCCACGAACTCGGCCGACAGTTCCTCGATGGTTTTCGGGAGATGCAGCCCCGTCACCGACTCATCGGTGATGTCCGCGGGCTCGGGCTCTTTCTCGGAGTCGAACTCGTCCGCGACCACACGACCCTCGAACCGGCCGACACCGAGGCCTCAGCGATGATCGACGCCATGCGCGACCGCGGGTTCCTTCTGTCCACCGATGGCCCGCTCCACAACGTCATCAAAATCAAACCGCCCATGGTGCTGACCGCCGAGGATGTGGCGGCGGTGCTTGTCAACACCGACGAGGTTCTCACCGAGATCGAGGCCGCAAGATGAGAAGCGAGATCCGCCAGGCTCGAACGCGTATCGAAGACCACATCCGACTCACCGAGTGCCGTCGATCGGAGGCGCTGAGCCAGGTCGCCGGGGCCGATGTCTGGCTCAAGCTGGAGAACACCCAGTTCAGCGGTTCCTTCAAGCTCCGCGGGGTGATGAACCGTCTGCTCTCGTTGGCGCCGACCGAGAAGGGCAAGCGCCTCATCGCGGCATCAACGGGCAACCATGGCGCGGCCTTCGCTCACGGGGTCACCAAGCTCGGTCTCGAGGGTCTGCTCTTCCTCCCGAAGACCGTCACAGCGAAAAAGCTCGAGGCCATCAAAGCCTCCGGGATCCCATACGAGTTGGTGGGGGACGACTGCGTCGAGACCGAGAACCACGCCCACGTCTATGCCGTGGCCAACGGCGATGTCTGGGTCTCGCCCTACAACGACCCGGCCATCGTTGCCGGCCAGGGCACCATCGGCCCGGAACTGCTGGAGCAGGTCAAAGAGATTGACGCCGTCCTCATCCCCGTCGGCGGCGGCGGTCTGGCCGCGGGGATCGCCGGTTTTCTCAAAGATTCCGACCCTGAGATCGCCACCATCGGCTGCGAACCGGTGGCTTCCGCGGTCATGGCCGAGTCCATCAAGGCCGGCCGCATCGTCGAGCTGCCCAACCTGCCGACCCTGTCCGACGCCACCGCGGGAGGGATCGAAGAGGGTTCCATCACCTTCGATCTGTGCCGGAAGCATGTCGATTCATATGAACTGGTCGACGAGGACGAAATCGCGGCCGCTATCCGATTCCTCCACGACGAAGAAGACCTCGTCGTAGAGGGCGGCGCCGCCCTGCCGGTGGCGGTGATGATGCGCCGGCCCGAAGCCTTACGCGGCAGGACCGTGGCGCTCATCATCACCGGGTCCAAGATCGATGAGGCGGTGCTGGAAAGGATTCTCCGCCGGTAATCTACGCCCGAGTCCGCGGCCGAAACCGGGACCAACCCGGACACGCGGAGATCCGCGCCCCATCGGGGTGCCGGGTTTGACATTGTGCCGGATCGACCAACCGGCTTCGCGGCGCTCCCCGCACAATGTCATACCGGGCTCCCCCGGGGAGCGCGCTCCATCCTGGTTCTCCCGGCGACGAGGCAGGCCGCCGGCGCGCCATCGGCGTGGTCGCAGCCCTCCACGCCACCTCCGCGAGACCACGCCGATGGTGCGACGCTGGGCCGCTGGGACGCCAAAGCGTCACAGCGGCCCGGAAGGCCGGTGATCCGGATACGGAAAGACATCCCCCGGTTTGAGTGTTGTACCTCTGAGAATCGATCTTGGATAGAACGAACCCACGGCGATGGCCGGAAACGAGGACGACGTTGGCAAACCAATCTCTGAAGACCCTGCTCACCATGATCGCGGTCGTGGCCGCGATAACGCTCATTCCCATCAACTCGGTGACCGGCGAACCCGACGGCGGGGACAACGAGATCGCGAAAACCGTCCTCATCACCGGCGCCAACCGCGGGCTCGGTCTCGAGTTCGCGCGGCAGTACTCGGCGGCGGGCTGGGAGGTCATCGGCACCGCCCGCAAACCCGCAACCGCCACCGACCTCAAGGATCTCGGCGTCCGGGTGATGCAACTCGATGTCGCTGATGCCCAAAGCGTGGCCGCCCTGGCCAAGGCCCTCGAGGGCGAACCCGTCGATCTGCTCATCAACAACGCCGGAATGGCGAATCGCGATGGCATGGACTTCGAGACGATGGATCTCGATGCTGTTGAGCGGGTCCTCGCGGTGAACACCATCGGCCCGATGCGCGTGACCCGGGCCCTGCTGCCCAACCTCCGGGCCGGCAATGGCAAACAGATCGTCCACATCACAAGCGGACTCGGCAGCATCGAGGAGAACACCGACGGCGGGTACTACGGCTACCGCGAATCGAAGGCCGCGCTCAACATGTTCAACCGCTCACTGGCCTGGAAATTCAAGGACGAAGGCTTCACCTGTGTGGTCATGAGCCCGGGCTGGGTCCGTACCGATATGGGCGGACCCGAGGCGAACCTGAGCCCGGAGGAGTCGATCACCGGGATGCGAAAGGTCATCGCCGCTTTGACACCCGGCGACACCGGAACGTTTCAGAGCTGGGATGGCACCATCCGGGCGTGGTAGCGGTTCGTCGAGTACCCGAATCGAACCCGGCTGAAGGCCGTTCAACGAAGACGCGAGGAAACCCACCACAAAGCGGTTTGAGAAGCGGAAAGTCACCCCAGGGGACGCCATCGGCCCGACCAAAAATCGAAGTCGATAAACCGTTTAATACAAACGACTTATTGAGCGCGGCCCGAAAGAAACCTCGGATCGTTGGTTTTTTTTTGCTCCAGGCTCTTGATTCTTCACCCCAGGGTGTGGCATATGCGAAGTAGGGCATTTTTTTGGGAGGATCACCATGGCTGCCAGAAAGAAGAAGATCTGGTTCGGGTTTCTCGAGGCCGGGACAAAGGGAAGCCCCGTGGTTCGCGACGCCGAACTCGCGACCGGCGACCCCAAGACCGTGTATCTCTTCAATTTCATGAAGGGCAAGATTCTCGAATACCGGCGTGACATCGTCGAGGTCAAACTCCGCGAACTCGCCGCTGAGGAGCTTGCCATGATCCCCGAACTCCGCAAGGCCTACAAGGCTGTCCGGGAGTGCTTCTCGCCCCGGCAGACCCGAACCTATAGGCCGGTGTTTCGGGCCAAACCGGCGCCGATCGAGGACGAGATTCCCGACTTCGATGACGCCGACGACGACGGTTTCGACATGGACCTGCCCCTGCCGCTCGATGGCGGCGACGACGCGATGCCGGCAGACCAGATCGACTGATCTGATCGGTCCGGATCTCGCCGACCGCCCGAAATCGGGGCGTCCTGACGGCGCCGATGATCAATAGCGTGACGATTCCACCGGCGAGGCCGCCTCTTCCGAAATAATCCCCCCTCAAGTGTCCTCTCCCTCGCTGTTCTGCGGTGTCGCTTGATTCTCATCGGCTCAACCGGCCAAGCCGTAAGATCTGACCATCCCTCCTCGGGTCCTTAATGATTCTTTGGACTTTAGTCGGAATCGTCTTCGGTTCATGGTTTATGCTGACCGGGATCGCCGACGGGAAGATGCAACCCGCGGTCGACGTTGAACGTACGGAGCGAAGGGGCGTATCCGGTTGGGGTCTGTCTCCAGGCCCCGCAATCCAAATCTGAAAGCGAACACCACATGAGTCAATTCCCACGTTCTTCATGGCGATGCCAAGCCGCATCGCTCACGGCAATCGCGCTGCTTGTCCTGACCGCCTGTGGTGGCGCTGAACCGGATCATTCCGGCCCTGGTCGACCGGGCGGGGATCGAGGTCCGGGCAACGGCGGTCCGGGCGGCCGTCCCGAGCTGCCGACCATGTCTGTCGCTGTCGAACCGGCGGCCCGCGGCGACATCGCCACCTACTACCGCGCCACCGCCTCCCTCGATCCCGACAAGCGGGCCGATATTCTCGCCCGGGTCTCCGGGGTGGTGGAGAGCCTCGTCGCCGAAGAGGGCGACCGGGTCTCGAGCGGTCAGATTCTGCTCCACATCGAGGACGACGAGTATCGCCACCGGACGACCATGGCGCGGGTCGATCTCGAGAAACAGCAGGCGCGCCTCAATCGGGCTCAGAAGATCTTCTCCCAGGGTCTGAGCTCGGCGGAGGACTTCGACACCATCCGAACCGACACCGCCTCGGCGGAGGCCGGCCTCGAGCTCGCCGAACTCGAGCTGTCCTACACCGAGGTCCGCGCCCCCTTTGACGGCCAGGTGGTGAGGCGTCTCGTGGACCAGGGTCAAACCGTGTCCAACGGCACCGCGCTCTACTCGCTGGCCGACATGCACCGCCTCCTCGCCCGGGTCTTCATTCCGGCCAAGGAATTCCGCAGCATCCGGCCCGACCAACCGGTCCAGCTCGTTGTCACCTCGTCCGGAGACCGCCTCGAGGGCCGGATCGACCTCGTCAATCCCCTGGTCGATCCCGAGAGCGGCACCATCAAGGTCACCGTTGAGGTCCGCAACTATCCGCCGACCACCCGCCCGGGTGATTTTGTCGAGGTCTCCATCGTCACCGACAGCCACTCGGACAGCCTGCTCGTGCCCCGGGTGGCGGTGGTGACCGAACGCGGCCAGCACTCGGTCTACGTCGTCGACGGTGAGACCGCCCGTCAAAGAAAGGTCGAGATCGGCTTTGAGGATGACACCCGCGCAGAGATCCTGTCCGGTCTCGAACCCGGCGAGATGGTGGTCATCCAGGGTCAACGCACCCTCCGGGACGGCCAGCCGGTTTCGGTCCTCGATGCTCTCGAACTCGACGCCGAAACAACCGAGGAGCCACCAACCGGGCGAGCCGGCTGATGCGATCCCTGGTCGCCCTCGCCGTCCGGCGCCGGGTCACGGTACTCATGTGCGCTTTGGCCCTGGCCGCCTTCGGTGTGGTCGGCTACCAACGTCTGCCGCTCGACCTGCTGCCCGACATCTCGTATCCATCGCTCACCGTCCAGACCGACTTCCCCGACACCGCACCCGCCGAGGTCGAGAACCTCGTCACGCGACCCGTAGAGGAGGCGGTGGGGGTGCTGCGCGGGCTGCGCACCGTCCACTCGGTCTCCCGCCCCGGCGTCTCCGAGGTCACTTTGGAGTTCGACTGGGGCGCCGATATGGATCTGCTGCTTCTCGATGTCCGGGAAAAGCTCGACCGGCTCATCCTCCCGGTCGAGGCCGAAGATCCCGTCGTCCTGCGCTTCGATCCATCCCTCGATCCGATTCTCCGCATCGCTCTCGGCGGAACCGGCGATCTCACCGAGAGCCGCCGGCTTGCCGATCGCCGCCTCAAGCAGGCCTTCGAGAGCATCAAGGGTGTCGCCTCGGCGCGGATCAAGGGCGGGCTCGAGGAGGAGATCCACATCGAGGTCGACCAGGAACGTCTCGCGGCTCTCGGCATTCCCCTCGCACGGGTACGCCAGCTGGTGGGCGCCTCCAACATCAATCTCCCCGGCGGATCCCTGCGCGGCACCGACACCCAGTTCCTCATCCGTACGGTCAACGAGTACACCTCGGTCGAGGAGATCGGCGGGCTGGTCCTGTCCGCCGCCGGTCCTTCGCAGATTCGGTTGCGCGATGTCGCCGAGGTGAGCTGGGGCGCCCGCGAACGTGAAGAAATCATCCGTGTCGGCGGAATCGAAGCAGTGGAGATCGCCATCTACAAGGAGGGCGACGCCAACATCGTCACCACCGCACGTTCGGTCCGTGAAGCACTGCCCGAGATGACCAAGCTCGTGCCCGAGGGCTATGAACTCACGGTGCTCTTCGACCAGTCCAGGTTCATCGAGCAGGCGCTGGTCGAAGTCCGCTTCACCGCGGTGGTCGGCGGCGCCCTGGCCATTCTGGTGCTCTTTGTCTTTCTCCGTGACACCCGTTCGACCGTGATCATCGCCACCGCGATCCCGCTGTCGGTGCTCTTCGCCTTCATGGCCATGTACCGCCTCGAGGTCTCGCTCAACATCATGAGCCTTGGGGGCTTGACCCTCGGTATCGGGATGCTGGTGGACAACGCCATCGTCGTCCTCGAGTCCATCCACCGTAAACGGCAGGAGGGACTCGGCCGGACTGCGGCGGCCATCCAAGGCACCACCGAGGTCGGCGGGGCGGTGGCGGCCTCGACCCTCACCACGGTCGCGGTCTTTCTGCCCATCATCTTTGTCGAGGGGATCGCCGGTGCGCTCTTTGGCGACATGGCAATCACCGTCACCCTGAGTCTCTTGGCCTCGCTGGTGGTGGCCGTCACTCTCATCCCCATGCTGAGCGCCATGGGCGGAGAGAACACCGCCTCGGCGCCCACTCGAGCCAGGTCTTCTGAGCCCGGTCTCGGCGTGGTGACCCGGTTCTACGACATGGTGCTGAGTGCCGCCCTGCGGCGCCGGTGGTTCACCATCGCCGCCGCGGCGGTGGTCTTCGCCCTCTCGGTCGCCGCCATCGGGCGGCTCCAGACCGCTCTCATCCCCGAGATTTCGCAGGGTGAGTTCTACTTCGAGGCGACCCTGCCCGAAGGCACCCCGGTGGAGGCCACCGACCGCGTTTTACAGCAGATGACCGCACCCATCGAGGGCGATCCCGAGGTCGCGGTGGCCTACGCCACGGCGGGCAGCCGACTCGTTTCCGGGGGTTTGAGTCTGAGCACGACGGCGGAACACTACGGCCAGCTCAATGTCGTGCTCGCCGATCGCAACGACGAGACCGCCGAACAACGTGTGGCCAACCGCCTCCGGGCGGGTTTCGCCGCCATCCCCGAACTCGACACCACCTTTGGCAAACCGACGTACTTCAGCCTCAAGACACCCGTCGAGGTCATTTTGTTCTCCGACGATCTCGTGGCGCTCTCCGAATGGGCGCCGGTGCTGGCGGACCAGCTGGCGGCCGTGCCCGGTCTGGTTGATGTCCGTTCGTCCCTCGAGGAGGGCAATCCCGAGCTCCAGATCGTCTTCGACCGCGACCGGTTGGCCTCCCTCGGGCTCGACATGCGCGTCGTCGCCGAGACCCTGCGCGACCGGGTCCTGGGAACGGTCCCCACCCGCTTTCGCGAGGCCGACCGGCAGATCGACATCCGGGTGCGGAACCTCGAGCAACAGCGACGAACGGTGGACGACGTCCGCAATCTCATGATCCCAGGCCCCGACGGCCGTCAACTGCGGCTACTCACCGTCGCCGAAATCCGGGAGGATCGCGGTCCCGCCGAGATCCACCGTGTCCAGCAGCAGCGGGCCGCAGTCTTGAGCGCCAATCTCGAGGGCCGCGGCCTCGGCGCGGCGGTCCGCGATATCGAGGCGCTGCTCGCGGCCAACCCGCCACCCCCGGGGGTCCTGGCCGAGCTCGGCGGTCAGGTCAACGAGATGCAGACCTCTTTTGCGAGCCTCCGCTTCGCCCTGGCGCTGGCGGTCTTTTTGGTCTATCTGGTCATGGCCGCCACCTTCGAGTCGCTGATCCACCCCTTTGTCGTCCTCTTCACCATCCCGTTGGCCCTCGTCGGTGTGGTTGCCGGGATCCTCGTCACCGGCATCGATGTCAGCGTCATCGCCCTCATCGGCGTGGTCATGCTGGTCGGGATCGTGGTCAACAACGCCATCGTCCTCATCGACACCGTCAACCAGCTCCGGCGGAGCGGTATGACCAAGCTCGAGGCGGTCATGCGCGGCGGTCATCTCCGTTTGCGGCCCATCCTCATGACCACGCTGACCACCGTGCTCGGGCTGCTGCCCATGGCGCTTTCCCTCGGCGAGGGCGCCGAACTCCGTGCACCACTGGCCATCACCGTCTCTTTCGGGCTCCTGCTCAGCACGGTGCTGACCCTGGTGGTGATCCCCGCGGTCTATCTGGTGGTCCCGTCCGGGGTCCGCACCGATGACGAGGAGACCGGCTCATGACGCTTCCCGAGCTCGCCATCCGCCGCCCCGTCACCACTCTGACCATCCTCGCCTGCGCCGTGGTTCTTGGCCTGGTGGCGCTCAACCGACTTCCGTTGGGCTTTATGCCGGAGGTCGAGGAGCCTGAGCTCATCGTCCAGGTGCCCTTCCCCAACGCGACCCCTGAGCAGACCGAGCGGTTGGTCATCAGACCTCTCGAAGAGGTCCTGGGCTCGGTCAAGGGCGTGATCAACATGTGGTCCATGTGCGACGCCAACGGCGGCCGGGTCCGGCTCAATTTCGCCTGGGGCCACGAGATGAGTCTCGCCCGGGCCGAAGTCATCGAACGCATCGATCGGGTGCGGCGGGAGCTTCCGGACACCATCGGCGACATCCGCGTCGGCGGCAGCTGGAACAGCAACGAAGAAGACTCTCCCGTTCTCGAAGGACGACTGTCATCGAAACGCAATCTCTCCGAGAGCTACGATCTGCTCGAACGCAAGATCGTCCGACCCCTCGAGCGGATCGCCGGCGTCGCCTCGGTGAGCCTCGACGGCGTCAATCCCAAAGAAGTCCGGATCAACCTCCGCCTCGAGGATCTCGAGTCGCACGGGCTCGATGTCCGGGAGGTGGTCACTGTAATCTCGGGCTCAAATTTCGACCTTTCAACGGGCGTTCTCAGGTCCCATGAGAGACGTCTCACCGTCCGCACAGTGGGCGCCTTCGAAACCGTCGAGGAGATCCGCACGCTGCCGCTCCGCGGCGATGGCCTGCGACTCGCCGATGTCGCTGATGTCCTCTATGAGGAACCGCCGCTCGAGTACGGCCGCCATCTCGATGGAGATTTTGCCATCGGGGTTACCGTGACCGCCGAGGCCGGCGGCAATGCTGTCGTGATCTGCGACGAGGTCCGGCAACGAGTCGAGGACATGAACACCGACCCCGAGCTCGAGGGCGTCAAGTTCCTGATCTGGTTCGACCAGGGTGCGGAGATCCGCAAGACCCTCAGAGACCTCTCCTTCACCGGTTTCTTCGGCGGTCTGCTGGCGGCGGCGGTGCTCTTCGTTTTCCTCCGCAGGGTCTCCATGACCCTGGTTTCGGTGCTCTGCATCCCGTTTTCGGTCATCGTCGCCTGCGGCGCCATCTGGGCACTGGGCAAGACCATGAACACCCTGACCCTGCTCGGGCTCATCGTCGGCATCGGCATGCTGGTCGACAACGCGGTGGTCGTCATGGAGAACATCTACCGCCACCAGCAGCGGGGGCTGAGCCGGCGCGACGCCGCGCTCGTGGGATCGCGCGAGGTCTCCTTGGCGGTGATCGCCGCCACTTTGACCTCGGTCATCGTCTTCCTACCCATGATCTTCAACAAACCGTCAGAGATGAACATCTATCTCCGGGAGCTCGCGGTCACTGTCTGTCTCACCCTGCTTGCCTCGCTCTTTGTCTCCCAGACCCTGATCCCGCTGGCCACTTCGAAGTTGATTCGCTCGAAATCGCGCGGCCGCGCGCCCCTCATGCTCTGGCTCGAAGACCGTTACGAGCGCCTGCTTGCCTTCTTCCTCCGGCACCGCTGGCTGACCCCGATCATTGGGCTCGCGGTCATTGCCTCGACCTGGTTCCCCTTCAGCCACATCGACAAGAATTTCGACGCCAACGAGACCGAGCTTTTTGTCCAGCTCCGCTACGAGTTCTCCGAACCCTTGAGCCTCGAGCGGATGGAGCGCGCCGTGTCCATCGTCGAAGAGCGCCTGGTTCCCTATCGCGATGAACTCAATGCCGAGCACATCTACAGCTTCTGGTCAGACCGTTTCTCGCTCACCCGGCTCTACATGAAAGAGGGCTTCGCCAACGACACCGACATGGCTGTGACCCGCGACAGGCTCCGCGAGCTCCTGCCCGAGCTTCCAGGGATCAAGCTGGAGGTCCAGGACCAGGCGGGCCGCGGTTTTCGCCGTGGCGGCGGCAAACGCATCGCCTTCCAGCTGGTGGGTGAGGACACCGGGGTGCTCGCCGAGCTTGCCGCCGACGCCAAACTACGGATCGGGGAGATTCCCGGTCTCGATGATCCCTGGACCAGCACTCAGACCGGTGGGATGGAACTCTTCATCGATCTCGACCGTGAGCTCGCGGCCCGCTACGGCGTTCCTCTCAACCAGCCCGCCGAGGTCGTCTCCCTGACCTTCCGCGGTCGCCGGCTGCCCCGCTTCCGAACACCATCGGGAGAGCGCGAGATGCGGCTCACCCTCGACGAGCGGGAAAACGAGAGCATCTCTCAGCTCCACACCCTGCCGGTGTGGACCGCCGATGGCGAGAAGATCCCGCTCGCGTCCATGGCAGAGTTCCGGATGGAGCCCGGCCCCAACCGGATCCAGCGCGACAATCGAAGGACCAGCGTCTGGGTCGGCGCCCGCTATGGCGAGGGCACTATGGAGGACTACCTGCCCCTGGTGCAGACCGCCATGGATTCCATGGATCTTCCCTTCGGCTACACCTGGACCATGTCGGAGTGGGCCGAGCGCCAACGCGAGCAATCGCGCGATTTCCTGATCAATCTCCTGCTCGCCCTCGGTCTGGTCTTCGCCGTCATGGCCGGTCTTTTCGAGTCGGTGCGCCAGGCCTTCGGTCTCATGGTGGCCCTGCCCTTCGCCCTCGCCGGCGCCTTTTGGGGTTTGTGGCTGCACGGAACCGATTTCGATCAGCCGGCAGCGATCGGACTGCTGCTGCTCATCGGGGTGGTGGTCAACAACGGCATCGTCATGATCGAGCACATCAACCTCTACCGCCGCGAGGGAATGGAGCGCACCGCAGCCATGCTCCGGGGTGGTCGCGAACGGCTTCGCCCCATTCTCATGACCGCCATCACCACCCTCGTTGGGTTGGTGCCCATCGTCGTCCAGGAACCGGCGCTGGGTGGGGTCTACTACTACTCCATGGCCATCGTCATCATGGGCGGGCTGGTGGTCTCGACCTTCCTGACCACCCTTCTGCTGCCCACCACCGCGGCGCTGTCAGAGGACGGCTTTGCCGCCATGGGCCGATTCATCGGTCGCGCCTGGCGCTTTCTCCAACCGTGGAAGTACCGCGCGTCGGAAGGCTGACGCAAGGAGTTCTTAGTTTTAAGTTCTTAGTTTTGAGTTTCATCGCAACCACTTTTCGTGACCCTGCGATGGAAAACTAAAAACTAAAAACTGCTCTCCAGTTTCGACATGATCTTCTCGTCAATCCACTTGCCGTCGAGCCACTCGAGCGGATCGACCGATTGCCCGTGGACAAAGATCTCGAGATGGAGGTGGTCTCCGCCGGCGAGCCCCGTGGTGCCGCTCCTGCCGATGACCTGACCTTTTTCGACCGCGTCGCCTTCGGTTGCCTCGATGGATGACAGGTGGCTGCACAGCGACAAGAGGCCGTAGCCGTGATCGATGATCACGGTATTGCCATAGAGACTCATCCAGCCGGCGAAGACCACTCGTCCGGTGTTCGGGGCCGGAACCGGCGCCCTCGAGGTGGAGGCGAGATCGAGCCCGAGGTGGGTCTGCCGATCCACCTTGCGACCATCGTAGGAATAGTCCCGGGTCTGGGCGAAATTCGCTTTGAGAGCGGAATTGGCCATCTGGAGAAACGGACCGGACCAAAGAAGAGTCGATTCGCTGGTGCGCGAGATCTCGGCGACTTTTTCGAGTTCCGCCTGTCGCAGCTCGCCGTTGATGAAGAGATACTGGTCGAGCAACGTCCCGGAGTCGTCGAACCCCGGTGTCCGGCTCGCGATGGCGGGGACGACACGTTCGAGGAAAGAGTCATCCAACCGGATGGTGTCGACCCGCTGGGGGCGCGGCTTGAAGAGATCGAGAAAGGCCATTTCAACCCGGTTGCCGGCATCGTCCTCGGCAAACAGCCTGATCTCGGTCTCGTCATCGAGATTCCACGGCAGCGCATAGATGGTAAAGCGGTCGTCCGGGTCGCCCCTCTTGCTGGCGGATCCGTCAGACTCGTGTATCCCGGCGCGGACCCCCGACCGAATGGCCGTTTCACCCACGCGGTAGACCACGGCGCCCGAGCCACCTTGTTGACCATAATGTTGCGACGAAAGGAGTTCGAGGCGGGGAGGCCGGAGCCGCACCGGGAGTTGGAGTTCATGAACCACGGACTCGGCGCGGCGCAAATAACCCATGGATCGCTCGGCCGTCGCCCTCAGAACGACATCGCCGTCTTCGAGCCAATCGAAGACGTTGGTGCCGACCGCGGCCGTCAAGACCACCTCTGCGGTCCCGTGGTCCCTCGACCAGGGCAGTAGCGACCCGCGGGTGAGAGACTCCTCATCGAGAACTTCGACACGATCGCCCTGTACGACCTCGAGACGGATCTTGCCGAGTCCATGGACCGGCTCGGTGAAGCGAGCCATCACCGTCGTGGCTTTGCCGACGGCCGCCCGATCGGTCTCGAGCTCGACCACCGGAGCCGGACCCACCCGCAGCGCGAGCCAGAGACCGCCGCCGAGGGCGGCGGTCAACAGAACAAAGAGGAGGAAGCGGGCCTTTTTCCGCGGTTTGCGTGCTCCGAGCTGCATGGAGTCTCCTTCATCGACCCGCGGTGCGGATCGAAGAGAGAGGATATCTCAATTGTGGTCTGCGCGGTGGAACCCCGATCACACCATTTTCGAGAGGGACTCACCACGGTCTCGGTCTTGACCGAAATCCGAAAGAGGGTAGGCTCGGGGCGGCGTGTGGATCCCCGAATGAGTCCGCACCGAGGAGGCCGCAAATGCGAACCATCATCGAGCCCTTCCGCATCAAAATGACCGAGCCGCTCAAGATCACCACACCCGCCCAGCGAGAGGCGGCGCTGGAGGCGGCCCACCACAACGTCTTTCTCCTCGACGCCGAGGACTGCTGTATCGACCTCCTCACCGACTCGGGCACCGGCGCCATGTCCACCGAGCAGTGGGCGGCGATGATGCTCGGCGACGAGAGCTACGCCGGCAGCCGGTCATGGAAGCGCTTCGAAGCGAGCGTCTCTGAAATCACCGGGATGGAGCACATCTTTCCCACCCACCAGGGTCGTGCAGCCGAGGGGATTCTCGCAGCGTGCGTGCTCAGACCTGGCGACATCATTCCCAACAACAGCCACTTCGACACGACCCGGGCCAATATCGAATACTGCGGCGCCATCGCCCTCAACCTGCCGTGCCGCGAAGCATTCGACACCCAGGCCGAGGCCCCGTTCAAGGGCAATATGGATGTCGAGGCGCTCAGCGAGTGTATCGCCGAACACGGGACCGAGAAGATCCCCTTCGCCATGATGACCGTGACCAACAACACCGGTGGTGGGCAACCGGTTTCCATGGCCAATATTCGCGAGGTCAAGGCGGTGCTCTCCGAGCACGGCATCCCCTTTGTCATCGACGCCTGCCGGTTTGCCGAAAACGCCTACTTCGTTCGTGAGCGCGAAGCGGGTTACCAAGACCGCAGTCTCATGGATATCGCCCAGGAGATGTTCTCCCTCGCCGATGGCGCCACCATGAGCTGCAAAAAGGACGGTCTGGCCAATATCGGTGGTTTCCTGGTCTGCCGCGACGACGAATGGGCCGAACGCTTCCGCGCTCTTTTGATCCTCCGTGAGGGCTTTCCCACCTACGGCGGGCTCGCCGGTCGCGATCTCGAGGCCATCGCCGTCGGTCTGAAAGAGGCCCTCGACTATGACTACCAGGTCTATCGCCACGCCACGGTGGAGTACATGGTCGAGCGTCTGACCACCATGGGCGTACCCATGGTGCGGCCGGCGGGAGGTCATGCGGTCTTCCTCGATGTCCGGCAGATGCTGCCGGAGATGGATCCCCTCCACTATCCCGGGATCGGGGTGGTCAACGCGCTTTATCTCGCCGGCGGTGTTCGCGCGGTGGAGCTCGGCAGCGTCATGTTCGGTCACTTCGACACCGATGGCATCGAACAGCCGTCACCGCTGGAATTGGTGCGGCTCGCCTTCCCGCGGAGGGTCTACACCCAGAGCCACTTCGACTATCTCGTCGAGGTCATCGAGCAGGTCTGGCGGGAGCGCGGACAGATTCCGGGCCACCGGATCACCAAGCAACCAAAGATGCTGAGGCACTTCACCTGCCATTTCGAGGTACTGAGCTGACACTGTGGCGATCAAGCTCGAGGCGCATTTTCTTTCATCGTAAGCACCGCCACGCCGCCTGGCGGCTCCTCATCATCAAAAAGTACGTGGAATCACCTCGAGGCACAATGGAACCGCCAAGATGCGACGTGCGCGAAGGTACCGCCAAGCGTCGAGTTTTGACCCGGGCCCCCTCGAATCCGGCGGGTGGACCCGGCCTGGCGAGGGGCGATGGGTCAATGAACAACTTCGCGGCAGCTTGGCGACCTTCCCGTCTTTGCGGTTCCATTTTGCGCCGCGGTAATCAGCGTGGACGCCTCCTCAGAGCGCAATGGAAACGCGCCGCGCCTGCTCCCAGCCGACGATGGCCTGTTTGCGCGCTGCGCCCCAGCGGTACTGGCCGAAGGAACCCATAGAGCGGATGACCCGGTGGCAGGGGATGAGATAGGCAATGTGGTTCGCGGCCACCGCCGACGCAACCGCGCGGGTCGCCGTCGGTCGGCCCATCAGCGCTGCGAGATCAGCATACGAGCACAGCCCTCCGGACGGCACCTTGAGCAGCGCCTCCCAGACCTTGAGTTGGAAGTTCGTACCCGCGAGGAGCACGGGCAGGGGTTCGGTATCTCTCGCCTCGGCCGAGGCGAAAATCCGGTCGCGCCACCCAGCTGTGGCGACGGGATCTTCGCGAAAGTCGGCGTTGCTGAAGTTCTCGTGAAGCTCCTCGACCGCGACCACCCGTTCGCCCGCATCAGGAAAGGCAAGCCAGCACACACCCCGGTCCGTGGCCCCGATGAGGGCGTCGCCGAAGGGTGTTGTTTGATTCCCCCAGCTGATGGTGAGGCCGAGACCTCGGCGTTTGTACTCTCCCGGGGTCACCGCGTCGACGGACACCATGAGGTCGTGCAGACGACCGGGTGAGGAGAGCCCCGCCTCCAAGGCCGCATCGAGGACCGACCGGGTTTCGGCGAGACACCGACGGGCGTGTTCGACGGTGAGGAACTGGAGAAAACGCTTGGGACTGATACCCACCCAATCACTGAAGATGCGTTGGAAGTGAAAGGGGCTCAGACCGACATGGCCCGCCACATCGTCGAGGCTGGGCTGCTCGGCGCGATGAGCTTCGAGGTATGAGAGCGCCTGTTCGATCCGCCAATAATCACGGTGTTGCTCGTGTGTTTCCATGCCGCCAATGTAGGCCATGCCCCCGAAGGCATCCACCCGATTCTTGCGATGGCTTTGCGATCTTTGCGTCTTCGCGGTGAAACAACCCTCACGCGGTGATGAGCAGAAGCGCGACGATATAGTAGATCCCGATGGCAACGATGTCATCAATGGTGGTCACAGCGGGACCGGCTGCGATGGCGGGATCGATCTTGACCAGGCGGAAGAAATACGGCACCAGCACCCCGAGAATGGCCGATGCGATGATGGCCACGAACATGGAGATCGCCACGGTCGCCGAGAGCCACGCGTTGCCGTGCCAGAGCTGGCTCACGAGACCCGACAGGACGCCGCAGGCGAGCCCCATGAGGGTGCTCACCACCAGCTCCTTATAAAGAAAGTGTCCGAGATTCTGGAAGTCCACGCGGCCGGTGGCAAAACCGCGGACCACGATGGTCGCCGACTGCGAGCCGACGTTGCCGCCCATGGCGCCGATCACCAGAACGAAAGGCACGAGTTCGTCCATGTGCGGAAAGCTGATCTGGAAACCGTGCGTCAGCACCGCCGGCACCGCGAGCCCGGCGAGGGTGGCGAGCAGCCACGGCAGCCGGACCCCGGCGATTCTCAAGAGCTGGTCGGTGTAAACCAGCTCGGGCTCGCCTGTGGTGGCACCGGCCATGTGCATGATGTCCTCATCCGCCTCTTCCTGAAGGACATCGACCACGTCGTCGTAGAGAATCCGGCCGAGCAACCGGCCTTCGCCGTCGACCACCGGCAACGCCACCAGATCGTAGCGTTTGAAGAGTTGGGCCACGCTCTCCTGATCCTCGTCGGGGGTGACCGCGTGGATTCTGGTCTTCATGAGATCGTGGATCGGCCGGTCCAGTGGCGCGATCAGGAGCGCGCCGAGGTTGAGCACCCCGACGAGCCGGTCGTCGGCATCGACGACATAGACAAAGAAAACTTCGCCCACGTCCTCCCAGCCGGACCGGATAGCGTCGACCACCTGGCCCACGGTCGCGGTTTCGCTGATGGACACGAGCTCCATCTGCATGAGGCCGCCGGCCGTGTCCTCCGGGTAGGCGAGAAGGGCTTCGACCTCACGTCGATCCTGCCGCGGCAGCGCCTTGATGACGCCTCGAGCGAGACTTTCCGGCAGATCCGCGATGACATCGGCGGCGTCATCGGACGCCATCTCCTCGAGGGCGTCGGTGAGCTGATCGGGGTGGAGGTGTTCGGCGAGATCATCGCGGAGGTGGTCCGGGAGCTCCTCCATGAGGTCGGAGATCCGGGCGATCTTGAGCCGATTGAGGAGATGGGGCCAGAGATCGTGCGCGAGGACGCCGAGCAACGCCGCGAGATCGGCCGGGTGAGAACCCTTGACCACCGAATCGAGGGCGGCGGTGTCACCGGCATCGATGAGGTCTTCGACCTTTGAGGCGGCGTCCCGCAGGCCGTCCGGCGCAAAGTCGACGGCCAGCGTCTCCACCGGCGAGCCGGTTTCGCCTTCAACGTGTGTGTGGTCGGGCGGTTGCTCGGACATTGGTCCTCCGACGGATGAATCTACTGCAATGGGGGCAAGCATGCAATGGCCCCGGTTTCCGGGGCAGGGAGCTACGCCTTGCCCATGGCCAGGGGATTCGACGACCCCCGTGCGTAACCCGAGAGATCGATGGTGACAAAGCGGAAACCGGCGCCGCGGACACCGTCGAGCAATCGCTCGCGCAGCTCATGGTCGACGAGGCGGCCGATCTCCGCCGTAGGCACCTCGATGCGAGCGAGGTCGCCGTGGAAGCGCACCCGATACTGGCTGAAGCCGAGCCCTGCGACGACCTCCTCGGCGGCCGCAACCCGTTCGAGACCTGTGATGGTGATGGGCGTCCCGGTCGGAAAACGCGAGGCGAGACAGGCGAGCTCGGGCTTGTCGGCGGTGGGCAGACCGAGGCGCCGTGAATGTTCGCGGATCGCCGCTTTGTCGAAGCCGAGTTCGATGAAGGGCGAGTGGACACCCGCCTCATCGGCCGCACGGTTGCCCGGCCGGTGATCCGACAGATCATCGGTGTTGAGCCCGTTGACGATGACTGCGAGATCACGTTCCGACGCGACCCTGCCGCAGATCCCGTAGAGTTCGGTCTTGCAGTGATAGCAACGATCGCCATCGTTGACCAGGTACTGGGGCAGCGCGGTTTCTCCCGAAGTCTCGAGGAGGTGGGTGATCCCGATCCGCGCGGCGAGTTCGCTCGCCTCGTCGAGTTCGGCGGGGGCGAGCGAGGCCGAGACCGCCGTCACCGCGACGGCGCGGTCGGCAAGCGCATCGTACGCGGCCTTGGCGAGCAGGGTGCTGTCGACCCCTCCGGAGTAGGCCACCAGCGCCGAGCCCCGAGCGCGGAACCACTCGATCAGGGCTTCATAGCTGGCCATCAGGATCCTCCACAACACCGCCTGCGGCGGCGAGAATATCTCGCACCGGCACTCCTGTCTTGCGCGCCAGCTCGGCGCAATCTTCAAACTCGGGCACCTGGCGGAGGATCCTGCCGTCGGCCAGGGCGAACTTGACCGCCACCGGGCCCCAGGGGGTCTCCACCGTGCCCATCCGCCGGCCCAGGTGGTGCTTGGTGACCGGGGTGCTCCGACACCCCAGAGACGTGGTTTCGCGCAGCAACACCGAGACGACCGCGTCGAGGGCCGTGGTCGGCGCCAGCGCGGAGAGCAGGTGGCCGGGACGACCCTTCTTCATGACGATGGGGGTCACCGAAGCGTCGAGGGCGCCCGATTCGAGCAGGTGGTCGATGACCACCGGCAGGACGCGAGGGTCGAGGTCATCGACGTTGCACTCCACCACGACGTGATCGGTCTCGCCGATCGCGGCCGCCCCGGCGGTCTCCCCGACAAAGGCGCGCAGCACGTTGGGCAACCCGGGTCGTTCCATGCTGCCGCCGCCGACGCCGACCGACTCGACCGTCATGGCGGGCATGGGTCCGAAATTCTGGGCGAAGGTGGTGACCAGGGCCGCGCCGGTCGGGGTCACGGTCTCGCCTTCGACTCCGGCCGGATGGACCGGGACCCCGGGCAGCATGGCCGCCACCGCCGGTGCGGGCAGGGGCATGGTGCCGTGGGCGCAACGGACGGTTCCGCTTCCCATGGGCAGGCTTGAGCAGACGACCTCATCCACCGCCAGCTGATCGAGGGCGAGACATGCGCCGACCACATCGACGATGGCGTCCACCGCGCCCACTTCGTGAAAATGCACGGTCTCGGCGGTCTCACCGTGAACCACGGCTTCGGCCTCCGCAAGGGTCCTGAAGACCGTCTTTGACATGAAGGCCACGGAGGGAGCAAGCACGGCGCCATCGATGATGGCTTCCACATCGGCCAGATTGCGGTGGTGGGGATGAGCTTCAGGGTCAAAACCCACTTCCAGCCGGCGCGCGGCGAAGCCCCCGGATCGACCCGGAGGCCAGGAGATGGTGACATCGGAGAATCCAAGAACTGCAGGGAGGGCCTCGATGAGTGGAACACAATCCGCGGCCTCGGTGAGCGCGCAGAGCATCATGTCGCCGGCGGCGCCACCGGCGCAGTCGAGGTAGAGCACCCGACGGTTCATGAGGCGCCTCTGCCCGCAAGGGCGATCCGATGCACCAGTGTTGCGGCACCGAATCCGTTGTCGATATTGACGACCCCGATCCCGGCGGCGCAGGAGTTGAGCATCCCGAGCAGGGCGGCGACACCGCCGAAGCTGGCGCCATAGCCGATGGATGTCGGCACCGCCACGACGGGGCGATCGATGAGCCCGGCCACCACCGATGGCAGCGCGCCCTCCATCCCGGCCGCGACCACGACCGCGCGGGCGGAACGAAGCCGTTCGAGTTGGGAGAAGAGCCGGTGGATCCCGGCGACACCGACATCGACAACCCGGTCCACCGGGTGTCCGAGGTGTTCGAGGACCACCGCCGCTTCTTCGGCCACGGGGAGATCCGAAGTCCCGGCCGAGACCACTGCCACCGGCAGGTGGCGAGGACCGTCTTCGCGTCTCGCCTCGAGTACCCGCGCGGCTTCGTGGTACTTCAGATCAGGAAACTTCTCGACCAACGGCGCAGCACGATGGGGCTCGAGGCGGGTGACCAGCACCTTGCCGTGGAGCTCGAGGCAACGCGCCACGAGTCCTTCGAGCTGCTGATCGGTCTTTCCCGGTGAGAAGATGACCTCCGCGAGACCGGTGCGGCGCTCACGATCGGTGTCGAGCCGGGCAAAACCCAGATCGTCGATCCCGCTCGACGCCAGCCGTTGGAGCGCCCCGTCGACGCCGATCGACCCCGCCGCCACCTCGTTCAGAATCTTCAACAACTCGTCGCGATCCATCAGACCTCCGTCTACCGGCACCATCAGCCGAACCCGACAAGGATAGCCGAATCGAGCGACTCCCTTCGGATGATCGGTCTTCGGTTAACCGAAACACACAATGAAACCGCCAAGACGCGAAACTCGCCAAGTCACCGCGAAGACATCTAATGACCGATCGCAGGGTTCCGCCAACAGCCTCGGTGGGGCCCCTGGTAGTGCAGGCGCCTCGCCTGCAATGGTGCGATGAGTCAAAAACGCGATGTCCTTTGCGATGTTCTCTGCGTCTTCGCGTCTTCGCGGTTTCATTGTGCGCCGCCGGTTCCGAACGTCGATTTCGCAGACTCGTTGCGATCACGTTCTGCGGGAAACCTCCCGGAAGACATAGAGCATCTCGCGGGCGATCTGGCGGCAGCGTTCGTCATAGATTTCGGCCTCGCGCTCAGTTCCGTCAGCTTCTTTGGGGTCGTCAAAAGGGATGGCGATGCGCTCCTCGGCGCCGAAGACGATGGGGCAGGCGGCGTCGGCCGCGGAGCAGGTCATGATGGCGGCAAAGCCCTCGGTCGGGTTGGGCTTCTCGTCATAGACCTTTGAAAACGCCTGCATAGGGTCCATTCCCTCGGAGAAACTGACCTCGTAGATGGGGTTGGCGCCATCGGTGAAGGGCTCGATGAGAAATCCGGCGCGTCGCAGGGCCGCCACCGCCCTCGGGTTGAAGGCGGTGGTTTCGGTTCCGCCGGAGTAGGCCTCGACTCCGGTGACGCCATAGAACCCTGCCGCGACCTGGGCCCAGAGCTGGGATAGGTGACTCCGGCGGGAGTTGTGGGTGCAGATGAAGACGAGACGCGCCGGTTCGCCATCGGCCAGCTTCAACATCACGAAATCCGAGATCCTCTCGAGGAACACCCGCCGCTCCCGGTCGATCTCACCCTCACCGAGACGGTGAGCAACATAGCTCTCGAGCTCCGGAAGGAGCTTCGCGTCACCTGTCGTCACCGTCACCTCCATCTCTACCGGCCGATCCCTTCCCGAGGATGCCACAACTCCACTGGGCAACCAACGCCTCGTTTGCGAGCCCGAGACCATAACATCGCGGTCTCGTCGCCCGTACAATAGGCCAGACGCTCCAACAAAAGAGTGATCGGTCGAGCGAGGGAAGGACACAAAATGAGAGTCCTGCTTGTCAACCCGGACTATGAGATCGAGCGCTATATGGGCCGTCACTTCGGCCGTATGGGTTGGGTCATGCCGCCCATGGGTCTGCTCTACCTTGCCGCGCAGCTCGAGCGGGAAGGCATCGAGGTCGAGGTCTACGACGCCCAGATCGAAGACCGACCCTTGACCAGGGCGTTGAATGAAGCCAAACCCGAGATCGTCGGCATCACCTGCGCAACGGCGTTGGTGGGTAGCACCCTCGCCGCTTCGCGGATGATCAAAGAAACTCTCCCGGGAGCCACGGTGGTGGTCGGCGGCGTTCACCCGACCGTGCGGCCGGATGATCTCGTGAGCAGCCGGGATGTGGATATCGCCGTCCGCGGCGAGGGACTCAAGACCATCGTCGAGATCTGCCGCGCGGTGGAATCCGGTTCGGGCAACGAGCTCCGCGTCATCGCCGGCACCTCCCACCGCCTCGACGGCGGACTCGTGAACAATCCGTCACGGCCCCTCGAACCCGATGTCGACTCGTTTCCCTTCCCGGCGCGTCATCTCGTGCCCATGGAGGTCTACCGAATGAGTCCGGATCTCAGCATCCGACCACCCATGGACATCGTCTTCGGCGCCTACGGCTGTCCCTGGGACTGCGTCTTCTGCGCCGCCCAAACGGTGATGGGTGGCAGTTTCCGAGCGCGCAGCCTGGACAACATCATGGCCGAAATCGACCAGGTGGTCCGCGAACAACACCCGCGAACCCTGCTCATGGGCGACGATAATTTTGTGCTTTCCAAGGAACGGACCCTCGACTTCTGTGACCGCTACACGAGCCGCGGCTACCACAAGACGCTTCCCTGGCAGATCGCCACCAGGGTCGACTCGGTGGACGAGGAGATCCTCGAAGCCATGAAGAGAGCCGGGTGCTATCTGGTGTCCTTCGGGATCGAGAGCGGGGTCGGGAGACTCCTCGACACCGTGGAGAAGGGCGCCGAGGTGGAACAGGCGGAAACCGCCGTCCGCCTCGCCAAGAAGGTCGGGCTCATCGTCCGCTCGACCTTTATTCTCGGTCTCCCCGGTGAGACCGTCGAGGACAGCGAGGCGACCATTCGGTTTTCCCGCACCCTGCCCCTCGACCAGGTGCGCTTCGCCCTGGCCACCCCGTTTCCCGGCACCCGGCTGTGGGAGATCGCCAAGGCCGAAGGGTCGGTGGACATCGACGATTGGATGCAGCTGAGCTCCATGGGCGGCTACCGGGAGGACGAGCTGTTCTACGTTCCCGAGGGTCGCGACTCAGATGAGCTCAAGCGGCTCCAGCGCCGCGCCAACTTCGGGTTCTACTTCCGGCCGCGAATCATGCTCGGTTTCGCCGGTCGGATCCGCTCTTTCGGAGAGCTCTCAGAGTACGCCCGTGGCGCGTGGGGACTGTTGAAGGCCACCGTCGCACCATACTGAGGACAGCGGCCGGAGCAGGATTCAGCGGCAGCGGCAGGATTCAGCGGCAGGGTCAGACAGCATCAGGGACAGCGCCCGAAGCTGACCGGGACACGCGGAAAACCACGCCTCAACGGGGTGCCGGGTTTGACATTGTGCCGGAACAACCACCCGGCCCCGCGTCGCGCAACGCACAATGTCATACCGGGCTCCCGCGGGGAGCGCGATGCGGTCTGCTGTCCCGGCTACGAGGAAGGCCGCCGGCGCACCATCGGCGTGGTCGCAGCCCTCTCAATCAACCCACGTGCGACCACGCCGATGGTGCGACGCTGGGTCGCTGGGACGCCAAGGCGTCACAGCGGACCAGAAGGCCGGCGACGAGGGCATGGTCCGGAACCACAGCAGCGCCCTTACCCGTACCCGTACCCGAAACCGCCACGCCACCGTCGACAGCCAGGATGGCTGTCGCTACACCATCCCAAACGCCCGCGGTGTAGCGATAGGCTTCCAGCCTGTCGACGATAGCGACCGTATCCGCGACAGCCACTGAGCACGCGGAAAACCACGCCCCACCGGGGTGCCGGGCATGGCTTTGTGCCAGAAGGACCTCGCGGCGACGCGTCCCGCTCCGCACAAGGTCCATGCCGGGCTCCCGCGGAGAGCGCGACGCGGTCTGCTGTTCCGGCTACGAGGCAGGCCGCCGGCGTACCATCGGCGTGGTCGCAGCCCTCTCAATCAACCCACGTGCGACCACGCCGATGGTGCGACGCTGGGTCGCTGGGACGCCAAGGCGTCACAGCGGACCAGAAGGCCGGTGCCAATCCAGGTGCTCATCCTGCGGGCGAGACGCCCGCACCTCAATCGCTGCCGTTCGTTGTGGGGCAGGCAACCCTGCGATGTCTCGATGCTGTTACGGCAACGGCGGCGCGTTCCACCACCCCTCGCTCGGATTCTCCGGCTGAAACTCAACCCCCAAGAGCACCACCCCGAGCACGCGATCGTCGATTCCTCCGCCGTGGGCGCTCGGCTGGTAGGGATCGCTGAGCACTTCGAACTCGACAAACCCGGCACCGACCGCATCGCGCTCGATCCGGATCTCGGCGATCACCTCGCGCTGGTTGATGGCTAGCGGACTGGAGATCACCCGATCATTGAGGACAATCCGCGGGTTGGCCGGGGTCGGCCGGGGAGCACCGAGACGGAGCAGCAGCAACCCCTCTTCGTCGACCACGATCCTGAGCCGGGCCGCCGGGCCGAGCCAGACTCCGCGTCCGAGTTCGCCGAACCGCTCCCCGCCATGGCCGCCATCGAGTTCGAGCCGGAGGCCGCCCCGCTCGCTCTCGGACGCGGCCGACCCACCCCAGGCCGAACCCGGTGGTCGCACAACCACATCGAGCAGCTGCACCGACAACGGCCGCTCATCCTCTCCTCCCGGCGGAAATCCTCCCGCCCTGTCAAGACGAACGATGAGTGGCTCCGTGATGGCGGCGTCGCCGGTACGGGTCCAGATTCGCGTCGTCTCGGCCCGGCCATCGATCTCGAACGAACCACCGCCGTGGCCGATCTCCACCATCAACGGCGACTCTCCCGGTGCGGGTCTCAGCTCGAGACCGACGAGGGTGCCTTCCGGCACCGGGGGCAGCCAGAGTTCGGCCTCCGGACCCGCCCACATGAAGGGCCGGCCGTCGTCGAGATGCTCGAGGGCCCACCATCGGCCCACCGGCAGGGGTGGGTTGTCGATCAGCGCGGCGCTGAGGAAGCGGTCCTGGGTCAGCGGTCTGAGCTGCTCCGAGACTCCCTCATAGACCGTCTGAGAGCGGGTCAGGGACGGCCAGTAGAGATGCGGGTGGACCGTCGCCACCAACCACGGCCGGTCGATGCCGGTCCAGGGTTCGGGCGCCCGCGGTGAGAGCACCATGGGCGGTGCCGGCTCTCCGGCGGCCTCGAGAACCGTCCATTGGTAGGACGAAAATACGTGGACCTCGGGTTCGACCACAGCCGCCCAGCCGTGACCGCCGGCGCGGCGCGAGGCGTCGACGGTGGCCTGCCAGGCGCCAAAGGTTTCTTCGTGCTGTTCTCGGAGCAGCGGCAGCGACGACCCCGCGGCGAAGGCGGTCATTCCGAGGAGGCCGATCACCGCGACGGGTGGTGCGACCAGGGACCCGGCCCCGGCGAGCAGCGGCGCGGTCGCCATCTGGACGCCCACGGCATACCGGGCGTATGAGCGGTTCTGCAGCATGATGAGCTGCGTCGCGGTGAGACCGAGGATCACGATCCAGCTCATCGCGGCCCTGGCCCCGACCCGCCGCCACCAGACAACCAGACCGATAGCCGACAAGGCACAGAGCACGGACGCCGCGATGAAGCCGCCGACCCCCTTGATGAGCCCCATCTCCGCGAGGATCCGAGTGTTGCGGTGGAGCCTGGCAACATGAAAGTCGCCGTGTCGGACAAAGGGCTCGACAAATGCCGCCCAGCCGCCTTCGAGACGGACCATGACGAGCACCGCAATGACGATGGCCGCCAGACCCAGGGCGACGCCGGACAGCAGTCGTCGCCTCGGCCGGATCGACTCGACGCCTATGAGCCACAAGAGAGCAACGGTCGGCAGGAGAATCGGGCGGACCAGAAAGGACGCCGTCAGCAACAGCGTGAACGCAGTCGCGCGTCTGCCGTCGAGTCCACCGACGAGCAGCGAAGCAGCCCAGAGCGCCAGCACCACCGCCGCCGTCGAGGAAAACCCTCGCACCGAATAGAGCCACGGCCCGGGGAGAAACAGCACCAGCAGCGCCGCCGATGTTGCCACCGCAGGGGGCGCCACTCTGCGACCGAGAACGGCGAGCGGCCACAGCGCAAGGACCGACGCCAGGGCGGAGATCAACTGGAGGGCGCGATAAGGGGTCCCAGCCAGCGGTAGCAACAGGTGGCCGAGCGCCAGCAATCCGGGAAAGCCCGGCGGCTGTGGGAAGTGCGCGGCAAGTTCGAAGTGAAGCATGCCCCGGGCGAAGATGGTTTCGTCCCACTCCCAGGGTCCCGATGCGAGGAGCGCGAACCGTGAAACGACGAGGAGCCCCACCGTCAATAGACTCAGTCCGAGATCGAGCCGAGGGTCGGCCAGACCCCAGAGAGAATATCGGCTCAAGCCAGCATCGGAACGCCCCGAGTCGTTATCGCCGTTGATTGCCATCACCGCGATCATACTCGGGAGACCCCGGAAGAGGTCGCCGCCGTGCCAGAATCACATCATGTCGAGATCAACTCTGACCATCACTGTTGCCGCCCTGGCCATCCTGAGCTTCGTCGGTTGTGCCACCCCCGATTCCCCGGGGGAATCGCCGCCCCACCTCCTGCTCATCTCCCTCGACGCGCTGCGCGCCGATCATCTGAGCAGCTACGGCTACGACCGGCACACGACGCCCTTCCTCGATGAACTCGCAGCCCGGGGCGTGCGTTTCTCCCACGCCTCGGTCAACACCCACGGCACCCCGTCATCACACACAACCATGTTGTCCTCGCTGTATCAGGAAACCCACCGGGTGTGGGCCGATCCGGCGTCGGGCACGCGGCGGGCGCCGTCGATTCCTACCGAGGTCGAGTTGATCCAGGAGATCCTCGGTCGCGAGGGTTGGACGACGGCGGCGGTGACCGGCGGCGGTTGGATGTCGGCAAGCTACGGCTTCTCCCGTGGTTTCGACTTCTTCTCCGATGAGGGCAGAACCGCCGATCAGGGGGCCGAGATCTTTGTCGAGACCCTGAGCGAAGCGCTCACCACGGGAGAACCGGTCTTTGCCTTCTTCCACACCTACCAGGTTCACTCGCCGTATCTGCCGCCGGATGGCTACGGCACCCTTTTCGGTGAGTACTCGGGCTCCATCGAACCCACCAGCGAGGCGCTCCGGCCGCTCACGACCACCGCCGGAAGTCACCTCGACCGGGACGACTTCGACTACCTCGTGTCGCAGTACGACGGTGAGATCCGCTTCCTCGACGACAGTCTCCGCGAACTCTTCGACCGCCTCGAAGACGTCGGATTCCTCGACAACGCGGTGGTGCTCATCACCGCTGACCACGGCGAGGAGTTCGGCGACCACGGCGGTCTGCTCCACCGCGGCAGTCTCTTCGAGGAGCTCGTCCGGGTTCCGTTCATCGTCTGGGGACGCGGGGTCCCTGTCGGAGTCGTCGACCCGACCCTGGTGAGCGCCATCGACATCGTCCCGACCCTGCTCACCGCTGCCGGTATGGTCCCGCCACCGATCATGGAGGGCCGCGACGTCCTCGCGAGTCAGACAGTGCCGTGGGCCGAGCAGAGGATCTTCGCCCAGTATCGCGACGCCATCTACAGCGTTCGCACCCCACGATTCAAGATCATCGAGGGCGCCGGCGGCCACCGGATGCTCTTCGATCTCGAGCGCGATCCCCGGGAGCGGCGCAACATCGCCGCCGAAGCCCCCGATCTCACCGCCGGTCTGGCGGCCGAGCTCGATGCCTGGCGGCTGGCGCGCCCAAAACTCACCGATTCGGCCTCGTCTCGCACCGAACTCGACCCCGCCACCGAAGAGCAGCTCAGGGCGCTTGGTTATCTCGACTAGGCCGCACCTTTCACCAGGCTTCGCAACAAGGGCGACGAGGCTCTGCCTACGTCAGGGTCAGTCGGCCAGAGCGAAGAGGCAGTTTCGGCAGATGAAGTTTTCGGGGGCGTCCTCGACACCATAGGTCCAGCGTCTGAGTTTGGCGATCTCGTCACCGCCGAGGACCTCATCCACGCTCTGGGTCGCGAGGTCGCCGACGGTGTGGACCTCGTCATAGTCCTCACAGCAAAAGACCACACGGCCGGCGGCGGTGATGTGGATGTGCTCGAAGGGGCGGGAGCCGAGATTGTCGCAGCCGCGCAACCGACGGTGGGGCTTTGGCGGTCCGACGCCGATATCGAGCCAGCCGGCCCGGTCCATGATGTCAAAGGGCCGGACGACGAAGTTGGAGCCGGCGAACCGCCGGCTGAGCTCCTCGGTCTCCAGGTGATGGGCGTCGTCGTTGTGGCCGAGCACAACCAGGGCCATGGTTTCGGCGACGGGTTTGTCCTTCATGTACTCGAGGTGCTCGAGGACTCTGGGCAGGTGGTCCTTGCCGCGGTCGGCCTTGTAGCGCTCGCGATCGGTGGTGGAGATGTTGATCCCGAGGTAGAGCAAACCACCGAGATCGATCACCGCGTCCACCTTGGCCGGGGTGAACCCGGAAGCGTTGGAGAGCACCGCAGGCGGCAGCCGGTGCTTGCGGATCAGCGCAACCTGATCGACAAAACGACGATCGGCGGTGGGCTCGTTGTAGTTCGACAGGCTCACCGCCTCGATGGTGTCCCGGTGCGCGGTGAGCTGATGGACGATGCGCTCGAAAAGTTCGGTGGGCATGAACTCGGTGGGCCGTGGCGCCGCGCCCACAGGGCAGAAATAGCAGCCCTGGGTACAGTTCGAGCAGGTCTCGAGGGAGACATAACGCAGCCGGAAGTCGTGCGACCGGTCCACAGTGACGGGCTCGATCCAGCCCTCGCTCAACCACTTTCCCTCGGCCTCACCCAGGGTGGCTATCTCGCCACATTCCTCGACAAGCATCAGCAATGCGTCGTAGCCCGGCTGACCACCGAGCAGCTCGCGGTTGGTCAACGGGTGAAAAAGCCGTTCCACTTCGCGGTGAATCCAGGGACTGACCCGCCAGGGTCCCTCGGCGGACCGATCCGATGAGTGCGTGGTGCAAGACATGACGCGCATTATACGGATCGGCCTCCGAAGATCATTTGAGCGGTCACTCAAATGCTTGACAAGAACGGTTCCGAAGTCGAGACTGTCCGGTACAGCAACAAAGAGAAGTGGTCACAGATGTCTTATTTTTCGACGCCGCCGGTTGGACCCTGATGGAATCGGGTCGAAGTGTGGCGTCAATCAACAAGGGAGGCTGCGAGATGAAGAGTGCAACTCAAACCCACACCCGAAAACGTCTCTGGGGGATCCTGACCCTCATCCTGGTCGGCCTGGCCGCGGTGACCGCGGTGGCAGCCGACGACGAAGAGGACCTCAAGTGGTGGACCCCACCCGAACTCAACCTTTCGGTCGTCGTGCCGTGGGGCGACGACATCGCCCTCCAGGATGACGGCGGGTTCGCGCTGACCCTGCAGATGTCCGCCTGGGAAAACAAAATCCTGGGCATCGGTGTCGAGTCCTGGCCGCCGACCCTCCCCGGAGCAAGCACGAAAGGCTATCTCGTCTTCGAGGACCCGGACGGCTGCCCGTCGTTCATCGAGCAGGGCTTCCAGTCCGGGGCGTACGTCTCCTTCTATTGCGACGGCACATCGCCCGAGTGGCCCGACTGCGAGCCACAGGACTGGAGCTCGATGCTGACCTACGCCTGCCCGGACGACGCCCCGGTTGGCTACGACTGGTGGGCCGACGCAGCCCTGATGCCGCCGTGGATCTTCGATGAGACCTGGGTCGAGTTCGACTCGGGAGTCTCGGTGCCTACCTGGGTTCCGGCAGACGAACGGGAAACCCTCCCTCAGGTTTGGCAACACACCGCGGTCTGCGACACCAGCTTTCCGCCGATCTGCACCTCGGAACTCAACCTTGTCGGTGTCGGGCCATTTCTTGGGTCCGAACTCGACCACACCCGCTACGGCCGCTGGGATCGGATGCCCGGCCTCGTGGTCCTTGCCGACCACGGTCCCGGTCTGATCACTCAGATTCTCGACCCGGCGGTTCCTCCGTACGATCCAGCCAACCCTCCGAAGCCGACCTACAGCCAATTCTTCAATCCGCCGCAGCCCCTGATGGCGTGGAACCTAGCCGGTCACTTCTCGACCGTCGGCCATACGCTTCAGGCCGACAGAGACGCGTGGCCCGGATGGGGCCGTACGACTCTGACTGCGCAGCTCATCGCCCCAGCCGAACTCTTCAAACCGGTGATCCTCATCGACCGCATAATCAGCATCCCATTCACCGATGACCTGGGGGTCACCTGCGCCGAGGGCCACTCCGCCTATCGCCTTGACGGCGGTCCTCTGACCTGCGTTCCACACTCGAGCAACTGGCTCGACCAGTACACCAATGCCGAGCTGGTGACGGTGCGGATCTTCGTCGTCAACGGCGACGCCCCCGACATCATCGTCGACATGGATGGCAATGGCGTGCTCAATCTCCGCGACGTGAAGGCCATGGGTTTCGAGGCGCTAACCTACGAGCGGGTGGTGAGATTCAACCAGGTCAGCCAAGGCTACTGTGGAGTCTCGTACGATTTTGACGGCGACCACCAGTCCGGAAGTTGTGTATTCGGCGCCCGTGCCGGCGGCATCACCGGTGTCCCTCGCTAGGTCGATTCTGATTGAAACCCGAACCGGCGGGCGGTGCCTACGAGGCGCCGCCCGCGATCTTTTCGGCCCGCTCGATCTCGGGTAGCCCGGGATCGGCGCTCTGCCAGGCCGACAGGAATTGCTCGGCATGGGAAACCGCCTTGGGTCCGCGACCCATGGCCTGCTGGACCTCGGCCAGGACAAGCCCGGCCCGCACCCGGTCGAGCTCGAGATCGAACCGCGGGTCGGACGGCTCGCCCGGCGCCGCCGCCTGCCGCGCCGCCGCCATGGCCTCGGGCAAGCGGTCCGCCATGAGGTAGGCGCGGGCGAGCTCGAGGCGATAGACGGCGTAGTCATAACCCGACAGCGCCACCGCCCGCGAAAACTCGGTGAGCGCCGCGACCGCATCGCCCTCGGCCAGCAACGCGGATCCTCGGAGGAACGCCGCCGCCTTGTCCTCGGTGCGATCGGGGTCGTCTGCCGGAAGTGCGTGGCCCTCGATCTCGGTGGCGGTGGTTTCAACGTCGTCCATCCGCCCCTGGCGCAGCTCGAGCAGACCGCGGGCGAAGAGGTAGCGAGTCGGCACGCCCGGCGATCGTTCGATGGCGCGGTCAATCAGCCGCCCCGCCGCCCGCGTTTCGCCGAGTTCCAGCACGCTGGTCCCCCGGATAGACAGGGCCATGGCCTCGCGGACTCCTTCGGCCTCGAGGAGCGGCGTCACGCTCTCGAGAATCTGATCCGCCTCCCGGAAACGGCCGCGCGAACGCAGGACAGCAACGAGCTCGAAGGCGGCATCGAGACGGGTGCGCGGCAGCGCCGCGTTGTCTTCGACCACCGCACGGAATCGGTTCTCGGCCTGAGACCACTGTCCCTGCAGCGCCTCGACAACGGGCAGGCTGATCAAAGCCAACCCGAAGGTGTCGTCAATGGCCAGCGCCTCTTCGAACTCGCCGGCGGCGAGCTCGAGTTCGCCCTGGGCCTGGTAGACCTCACCGAGGGAGTGGTGATTGTTGGCGCTGCCGGGCTCGAGTTCGACGCAGCGCTGGAGCTCGAGGATGGCGTTGGTGGTGTCACCGAGTCCGAGATAGGCGTAGCCCATCATGCTGTGGACAACGCTGTTGTCGGGGCTGAGCCGCGTCAGAACCCGGAGTTCGGCGAGCTCATCCTCATACCGGCCCATCTCGTAGAGCAGACCGGCCAGCAGATGGCGGGCGTCGGTATCGTAGGGGTAGGCCTCGACAAGGTCTCGGTAGGCGCCGAGGGCGGCGTCGAATCGGCGTTCGAAATAGGCCTCGTTGGCGATGATGTAGCGAGCCTCGCGATCGGTGAGCCGATCCGCCTCCGACGCCGCGCGCCGAATCTCGCTGAGGGCTTCGTCGGTGCGCCCGGTGACGGCGTATACCGTCGCCAGGCGGTAGCGCGCCATGGTATAGCCGGGCGCGAGCGCCAGCGCCTCGCGGAAGGCCCCCTCGGCGTCGTCATAGCGCCAATCGACAAAAAAGCGAAGGCCCCGAAGATAGACCTCATAGGCTTCGGGGTTGTCGGCGACAAAATCCGCCGTGTGGACATCGACCTGTTCGGTGGGGGGCAGACCGAGGCCGCGGCGCGCCTCGGCCACGAGATCGTCGGCGCAGCGCAACAGGCTCCCGCCATCGAGACCGTCGACCCGGCGGGCGGCGAGGTTCCTACCGGTCACGGGATCGACCACCCGAGCCGATACGGTAAAACCCTCGGGCCCGGGCAGCATTTCACCGCTGATGACGGCCGTGAGACCGAGTTCTGCTGCAGGTGTTGCGAGGTTCTCGCCGTCCAACGCCGCCATGCGATCGGCGCCCACGACCTGGAGCAAACGCGACCCCGCGAGCCCGTCGGTGACGAGCTGGGCAAGACCACCGCCGACCCAGTCGAGATCGGGATCCCCGGTGCGGTTGGCGAAGGGCAGTACGCCTACGACGTGGAGGGGTTGATCCGCAACAACGGAGGCATCCACCAAGGTACTCTCGCTCCGGCCGTCCCGGCTCAGACCCCACCAGCCGATGATCAGCGCGGCGAAAACGAGGCCGACAGCTCCGGCGATCAATGGCGCCCTGCGCCGCACGGTAGATCGCGCCGGCTGAACGGTGATATCCGACCGGTCGACCAGGGCGGTTTGATCGGCGGTGAAGCTCACCGACGCGGTCTGGCCAAAGCGGGAGAGCTCGACGCCGAGATCGGTGAGCAGTTCGCGGGCGCTGCCATAGCGTTCGGTCTGGTCGCGCTCGAGACCGCGCCGGATCACCCGGGCCAGATCGGCGGGAATTTCGGGTCTGATCTCCGATACGGGCTGAGGGTCGTTGGTCAGAATGGCGTACATGATGGCGGTGGCGTTGTCACCGTTGAAGGGTCGATGACCGGTCACCATTTCGTAGAGAATCGCGGCGAGCGACCACAGATCGGTGCGGTGGTTGACGTCGCCCCCGGTGGCCTGTTCCGGCGACATATAGGCCGGCGTGCCCATGGTCGCGCCGGTCCGGGTCAGATGGGTGCTGTCGGTGAGCTTGGCGAGACCGAAATCGAGGATCCTGACGCCGCCCGAGGTGAGCATGACGTTGGCCGGTTTGATGTCGCGATGGACGATCCCGGCATCGTGCGCCGCCGCCAGGCCTTCGGCGATCTGGATGGTGATGGCTCGCGCCTCATCCACCGGCAATGGGCCGTCCGCGATCCGGTCCTTGAGGGTCTCGCCGTCACAGTGGGCCATGCTGATAAACGGACGGCCGTCATCGGCCTCACCGATCTCGTAGATGGTGCAGATTCGTGGGTTGTCGAGGGCCGACGCCGCCTGGGCCTCGCGCAGGAAGCGCTTCTTGGCCTCCTCGTTTTCACCGAGATCGGCGGGAAGGAACTTGAGCGCGACACTGCGCCCGAGCTTGAGGTCCCTGGCGCGATAAACCACACCCATCCCGCCCCGACCGAGCGGTTCGAGAATTTCGTAATGGGAGATGGTTCCTTCGTCCACTCAATGTCCCGGGATCCGCCGACTCCACCCGACCCGAAACCGCACCTCTGATCCGGGTTGCGGTATTTGGCTCGATCGAAGATCGGAAGGTGAACCCCGCTCAGTATATCGCGCACGCGGGCGCTGCCGACAGCGACGGTCAGAAGGTAAAGGTCGCTCCGAGGGAGATGAGATAAACACTGTCGGCATCGGCGATATCGAAATACTCCAGTTCGCCACGCACGGCCAACCCCTTGAAACGAACCTGAACACCAAGGCCAAAGACCATGTCGGTGCCGCTGTCGGTATCCAACTCGATAATGCTGCCGATGGCCGTCTGAATGTCGGCGTCCCAGCTGACAAGTCCAACCTTGGCGAAGATGTCCACGATCCCGAGGGGTAGCATCCCCATAGCAAAAGCGTCGAAACCCTTGAGATCGGTAGCGATGCTGGCCGGACCACCATCACCGTCGAAGGAATCTCGCAGCTGACCGAAGTCGATGTAGCTCCCCTCGACAGCGAGGAAACCCATGAAGCGATAGCCGAGGATGATCTTGTACGAAGTGCTGTCGGCTTTGTAGTCGAAGTCCTCTAAATCAAGACTGAGATCGTCAAACTTGAGCGTCGTTTGGCCAAAGCTGCCGCCGACGTAGAACCCGTTTTTGGCTGAAACCGGATTCGCCGCCAGGATCAGTGCCGCCACCGTACACACGATCAACACTCTGCCGGTCACTCGATTCATGAGACCTTCCCCTTTCGCCAACAGTCTAGAGTACCCCGCCACAAACCGGATGGTCCTCGGTCACACGAGAATCCGACCGGGCTCATCTTGAAGATGCTCCATTCTCCCGTCTACGCTACGATCACATGCAGTGAACATGTCCGACCCCCCCGCCGACGCCGATCGCGAACCGGCGAACCTGCGGGACGAGGACATCCTGCTTTTCAGGGTGTGCGTTGCGGCGATCTGGTCGGACGGCGCCATGGCGGCCGCCGAACGCGACCATCTGAGCCACCTGTTGGACCGGGTTTCGACCAGCAAGGAGGAGCGGCACGAGCTTCGACGGATCGCGCTGCATGATGTCAGCCGCAGCTCGGTGCTGGCCGAGGTGGACTCCCTCGAGCCCGAAGACAAGCGCCGGTTCTACGACCGCTGTCTGGCGGTGCTGACCGCCGATCGCCGCCTGCGTCGCGGTGAGCTTCGATTCATCTCCCAACTCCGGCGACGCTGCGGCATCCCCTTTTTCGACCACCGGATCGCTCTGTGGCGGGCCACTCCCGTCCGGCAACGGCTCGGCCATGCCGTGCTGGGGGGAGTGTTTCTCGTCCTCGTTTTGACGATGGTCGCCCGGTATTCGGGCAACCCCGGGAAGCGTCCGCCGATGGAGCTCGGTCATCACCCCGAGATCCAGCTCCGCCAGGCGCCGGCGGGCTCCTCGGCCATGGATGGTGAAGCTCTCTACGAGGTCGTGCGGCACTCGGTGGTCAAGGTCAATGTCCTCATCGATCAGGCGCTCGTCGGTCACGGCTCGGGGGCGGTTCTCGGGGTTGACGGCAACGGCCAGCTCTACGTCCTGACCAACCGGCACGTGGTTTATCACGAGGTGGTGAACCCACGCCTGGTGAGCTATGAGATCGAACTCGAGAACGGGATCCAGCTGCCCGCCCTGCTCGATTTCTGCTCCCGGGCCCACGATCTGGCGGTGGTCGTCGCCCCCGGTCTCGGTGGTTGGGGTCTGCCCGTTGAGTTGCGAATGTGCAGCGATCTCTCGGTGGGCGAGGAGGTTTTCGCCCTCGGCAGTCCAATCGGTCTCGATCACAGCTTTACATCGGGTGTGATCTCGGCGCTGCGCTGGCCCATGATCCAAACCGACGCCACCGTCCACTCGGGATCATCTGGCGGACCGCTCTTCGACAACCACGGCCGGGTCTGCGGCGTCGTCACCACCTCACACATGGAGAAGGATTTCTCGTTCGCACTGTGCGGGGAAACCATCCTCGAGATGCTCGACGAACGAATGGCCGCGGAGTAAGTCCTACTTACCGCCGAAGAGTCCCCCGAGAAGACTGCCGCCGAGCTTGGCGAGATCGTCAGTGACCTGACCGTCGCCATCGGAGTCGAGGAGGCTGCCGATGAGGTCGACCGCCTCCGGCGCCTTTTTCTGAGCCGCCTTGCGCTCGCCACCGAGGAGATCGGTGAGGCCGCCGATATCGAGACCCTGCTGGCGCTGGTTCTTGCCGAGCATTCCCATCACCAGCGGGGCGAGCATGGCCAGAAGCTGTTTTGCACTCCCGGCATCGATCCCGCTCAATCCGGCCAGGGAGTTCTCCACCGAGGACTCGCGACCGCCGAAGACATGCTTGAGGATTCCCATGCCGGCATTGGCGGCGCCAGAGCCCTGACCCAGAAAACCGCTGACATCATCGAGGATCGAGCCGTCGTGGTCATTCTGCAGGGCGCCGAGCAGCGAGGCAGCGCCGCCGGAGGCCTCCGAGTTGCGCATCAGTCCGCCGAGGAGCATGGGCAGCGCTCCCGCCACGGCTTTCTCGGTCTGGTCGCGTCCGAGGCCGAGCTGACCGGCGATTTGATCGATCCCTCCGGAGCCGAGTTGACGGCCGAGCATTTCGAGCATTGAGTCATTGTCGTTCATGTGTGCCCCTTTTCGATGGTATTTCGGTTCGCTCACCATAACTGATCCTCGGGCAGGTTGATTTCATCGAAGGTGTTCGACCCTCCCCGATGGCAAAAAAGTCAACTGGGTCTTTCTTGACACATGCAGACCGGGACCATACTATGAAATTGAGCAAGATTACCGCTTGGGAGGGCGCAATCATGAAATGGAATCGCCATCGATGGACCATTATTCGTGGTCACCGTGTGGGTTCTGGCGCTGGTTTTCTCATCAGCCCTGGTTCCGACCCCCGCAGAGGCCGAGGTTTGGGGCATGGGATGGATGGTCTACACCCCCAACCATCCAAACGGGTGCGCGCCGCTTCCCTACGATTGCTACGTCGTTTGCGTCTCACCTAACGACTGAGACCCCGGTGATTGGACGCCTCGCCACGGTCGTTGCCGGTCTGACCGGCGTGATCTGCCTCGCCGGTTTTGCCACCGGACTCGAACCCCCGGATCTCGGCTCGTCCATTCGTTGCCAGGTCCAGAGAGTCGCCATCGCAAAGCCCGCCTACATGGTTGTGGATGCTGTCGTTCGGGGCGATCGGCTGTTGCTTCCGGACTACACCAACGGTCTGCGTGAGATCGATCTCGGCACCGGTTCAGATCTGCGATCGGTGCTGCCCATGGGGCCCAAGCGCGGCCAGGTGACCGGTCCGCAGCATCTGGGCTGCGGCGGCGGTCGTTGTGTGGTCTTTGGCGACCGGTACTTCTGGATCTACTATGACGAGGGCTTCGAGTTCATCGATGAGGTTCCCGGAATGACAACCGGAGCAGGCGCCCAGCCGTTGGTCTTTGCCGACCGGATGGTGGTGGCGGGAACCGCCAGCCCCGGGATCAGCGGCGGTGGGGTCCCCTTTCTCTTCGTCCAGTACGACGACGGCTCGGTGGTGCCGCTGCAGGAATACCCAAGTGGAATGGCCATCCCCGAAATCGCCAAACGGATCCACTTCTGCGGACCCACCGCGGGCGGGGTCGACCGGCTTGCCGATGGCGGGTGGCTCTATGTCGACCCACGCAGCTACGGGGTCTTTGTCTTTGACGCCCGCGACCGGTTGGTGCGTGCTTGGAGGGGAACCAACCCTCGTTTCCGGCCGCCCAATTTCGCGGTCTACGAGCCCGTGCATGATGCCTCGGGGCGGGAGTCCTTCTCCCGCTGGAGCCTGGCCCAGACCCAGGTCAAACGACCGGTGAGCCTGGGAAACAACCTCGTTGGCGTCGTGGTGGGGATTCCCGACGGCGACTTGAATCAGCGGCACGAGCTCGATCTCTACCGGTTGGACGGAACACCGGTGGCGACCGGCCTCGAGCTGCCGGGAGTCAAGGGTGGGCGAGTCGTTGTTGCCGATGCCGGAGCGGGCCGGCTCGTCGTCGTCGGTCAGTCGAGTTGGGAGCCGGGGTCCGAGACCACTGCGTGGATCGTCGATGTCTCCGGTTTAGAAAACTGAGTTGTCGCGCTTAAGGCGCGTCACGCACCGCATCTTTCTGGAGGGCATGATGCAGCGTGGGGTAGTCGGAGCTGCTGTTCTGATATTGGCCGCGGCGATCGCCGGCGCGGCGCCCCGGGTGATCGGTCCCGACGACCGCGTCCTCGAACGAGCTTCCGTGGTCGCCGAAGCGGAGGCGTTCTGGGTCCGCGATGGCGTCGAACCTGCCGATGCTCCTGACACCCGATGGCGATGAACACCTTCGGCTGCCGAATCTCGCCGTCGCCCGCCTGCTGGTTCTCGACGCCTCGACCGGCGCACCCATCCGGACCGGGCGTCTTCGTTGGATCGACCCTGAGATCCCCGACTCCATCGCGACTGTGACCTGGTCAGACCACCGGGGACGGCTCGATCTCGGGTGTCGCGGTGGGGAGCCGGTGGAGTTCTCGGTCGTCGGCTATCGGACGCGGAGGGTGAACCTGCAGCCTCAGGACCGCCGGCAAGCGGTGCTTCTGGAACCAAACGGCGATCTCGAAGTCGTGGTCCGACCGCCGGCCGCCGGGCTGCTGTGGCTCGCCTCGCGGGATGAGATCACGACGATCCAGCCCTTCCACTCAGCCGCGGCTAAGCACGAAATTGACGGCGGCGGCTCAGTGGTGGTGAATGATCTCGACGCCAGGACGGAGTTCGAGGGCGTCGTGGTTGTGCCCGGACACGCACCGGTCGTGGGTCATATCCAAGGTCTGCCCAGACGCCTCGAACTGAGGCTGACCAGGGGCCTTGTCGTGTCCGGTCGGGTGACCGATGAGAAGGGCGCGGCCCTGGTCGGGGCTCGGGTACAGGCCACCGGCACCATCGAAACCCTGGGCGGTTTTCGATATCGCCAAAAGGGACGAACGGACACCGAAGGTCGAATTCTCCATCACCGGCCTGCTTGCCGGTGAGATCGCCATCAACGCATGCGCTGCCGACCACGCCTGTTCCGAGACGACCATCAACCTTGCCGATGGCCTCGCGGTCGAACCCACCGATCTCGTGCTGGCACCGGGCCACGATCTGCTTCTGCTCATCCAGGACGAATATGGGCGGCCCGCCGCCGACGCCACCATCATCGACACCACGGCCTACCGCAAACACCGCACCGATGACGACGGGGTCCTCGTTTTTGAGGGCGTCGAGCCCGGCGCGTATTTTGACCTCGAGATCTTCGGCGCCGGCCTACGGCCATGGCGGGGCCGGGTGGAGGCCGATCGGGCCGAGGTCGTGCTGCGCATCCCCGCAGGGGGCGTCCTCGAGTGGCCGATTCTCACCGACCGCGAGATCGACAACGACGATGTGGTGGCCGGCTGGTCCAGGCTCAACGCTCGTGGTCGCGAGATCGCCGATGGTATTGCCCGCTGGGACACCGATCAACGACTCGTCAGGGCCGATGGGCTCGAGCCCGGACTCCACCGTCTCGAGGTCCGCTTACCCGGCGCCGCGACCTTGCGCAGCGAGGTCGTCGAGATCGGTCCCGGTGAGGAAGTCCAAATCGCCGCGGTGGTGCCAGACAGGGGCCTCGCCATCGCCGGGCGGGTTCTCGATGCGACGACCCTTCAAGCGGTACCTGGGGCCCGCGTGAGCTGCGAATCCGGTTCGCCGAACCAATTCAGAAAGCCGCAGCAGCTCGAGCGCCCGCAGACCGTTCTCAGCGACGCCGATGGCCTCTTCCTCCTCGAAGGACTCGATCCGGGACGCTGCCGAGCATCGATCCGTGCACCGGGCTATGCCGGTTGGCGCCGCGACGGCGTCGAACCCGACGAAGCGGGCGCCGATCTCGGTGATATCGAACTCGACCAGGGTATGACCATCACCGGCCGGGTTTTCGATCGCTCCAACCTACCCCAGGCTGGAGTCACGGTGGAGATCACCGAGGATGCCGCCTATGCCTATTTTGCCGAGGCCACCACGAGGACCGATCACGACGGCTGGTTTCGCGCAGCAACCCTGCCGGTGGGCAATTGGGTGGTCCGCGCCAGCCGCGGCGATCAGACCGCCCGCGCCACAGTCTCTGGCGGACCCGACGAAACCGCATCGGTCGAGCTTCGGCTGGGTGGTCTTCGACTCGAGGGTCGAGATCCAGATCGGCGACAGACCCGCGTCCGGCGGCAACCTGGTGCTCACCACCGAGGGCGCCCGCGGCGACGGCGTCGTCGTCATGGTGCAGACAGACGCCGATCAACGACGGTTCTTCGGTATCGAGCAGCCGCCGGTCGCCATCGCTGTCGACGGTGGCGGCAGGTTTGCCGCCGAGGGGATTTCCTCGGGCATCTACACCGCTTCCTACACCGCCCCTGGAGGAGGCTCTCCCGTCAGCCAGGAGCTGGTCATTCCCCAGACCGAACACCACCGCTGTCAGATCCAGTTCTCCGATGCAGGTCTCGATGGACTCGTCGTCGATCCCGATGGGCTGCCTGTCGCGGGTGCTGCGGTTTTTGTGCAGTCGATGGATGGCCGCTATCTGGCCAACGGCTTTAGTGACGGCGACGGCGAGTTCGCCTTTATAGGGTTGGACCCAGGCGCCGTCCGGGTCGGGGCGATCCACGGCGAATTCGGCGATGTCGAACCGAAGGAGTTCGATCTGAGAGACGGTGATCGTGTCGGACCGATAACCCTCGAACTGAAAAGCCCGGACGGCGCCGAGATCACCCTGAGTGTCCGATCTGCTGTGGGATCGTCATCCGGTGCTCCGGTCTATCTCGTGGGCGCCGAAACCCTGACCGGTTTCACCGACGCCCAGGGGACCGCCGGCTTCGTCGGGATCGAGCCCGGCCGCTACCGGCCGTGTGCCGCGGCCTACGGCGGCGGCGCCGGATGTGGGCCGGAGGTCGAACTCGACGATGGCGACCGCCGCGAGTTGCTCCTCGATCTCGGCTCGGGCGGCATCGTGAACGTACTGCTCGGACCCATGGAACGGCTGCCGGCGCTCCGGGTCATGACCGCCGACGGCATCGATCTGACAAGCATGCTGATGATGGTCAGTCCACCGATGCCGGGACCCGAAGGCGTTCGGATCGGCCCCCTCAAGGTCGATAACTACCGCATCACCGTCGCCATGCCCGAGGGCACCCGGCAGGGCATGATCAGCGCGAATGAAGAGGAAACGACGGTCCTCGATCTGCGCTGAGGTTCCCGCAATTCGCCGCAGGCGAATTGCATGGGTTAGAATGAGTCGATTCCGAGATCTGGAGGATCCAACGATGAAAAAGGTCGTTCTCATTACTGTTATGGCCGTCCTGGCGGTCGCCTTTTCCAACCCGGTGGCGGCGCAACAGGTACGCGACCAGACCAAGCTGACCTACGACGTGCTGACCTCCGAGTGGACCAATCTTATCGGCGGGGTGCTCGAGCTCACCGATTCCGAGGCGAAAGCCTTCTGGCCGCTCTACGAAGAGTACGGCGCAAAGAAGGGGGACATCTGGAACCGGCGCATCGATGTCATCAAGATCTTCCTCGGCAGCTACTCCGACATGACGCCGGAGATGTCGCGAATTCTCCTCGATCAGACCTTCAACCTCAAAAAGCAGATGCTCGAGCTCGAGATGACCTATGCGGAAAAATTCGACGACGTCCTGCCGCCCAACAAGGTCACCCGTTTATTCCAGGCCGAGAACAAACTCGAGACCACCATGATGATGGAGATCGCCAAGGACGTGCCTCTCGCCAAATAGGACGCGGCTCGGATCTTGACGGAGGTCCGGTCGACAAAACGAATACACCAAGGGCAGGGCCTGAGCCCTGCCCTCGTCCTTTGGTGTCGCTCGCTCCTTTGATTGGGTTCGATCCCTAGGAGAACGAAGCGATGGCCATTTCCTCATCATCGAACATCTCGAAGACACCCACCAGTTGCGCCATGGTGAGGAGCTTGCGCGCCTTCAGGTTGACGTGCAACAGCTTGACTTGAGCGTCCTTCTCGGACGCCGTCACTTTGCAACGGATGAGCTCGCCGAGGCCCGACGAATCGATGACCTTGACCTTGTCGAGGTTGACGACAATCTTGCCCTGGCCGACCTCGAGCTCGTCGACGAATGCGCCCCGAAGAACCACATCCCCTTTACCGATGGTCAGCTTGCCCTCGAGATCGAGAATCACCACGTCGCCCACTTCTCGCCTGATAACTTCCATGTTTCACTCCCGAGGCTCGATGAGCGGGTTGGCCCGCACCGAGCGTAGATTCCGCTGCATTATCGCACACACCGGATTTCATCAGACTCTCATGTCTCCTGCGCGTCGGGCTCCTCGACCGAATCGACCTTCGTCGCCGATGGTCCCTCGATCTCGGTTTCGGCGACATCCCCGGCGAGACGCGCAGCAGCCCGTTGATCCACGGTCCGCAGGTGGAGGTCGCGCTGCGGGAAGGGGATCTCGATCCCGTTTTCGGCCAGGGCCGAATCGATCCCTACGCGAAGATCGCTCGCGATGGCGACAAAATCGCCGCGGGTCCAGGCTCGGAGCTCGAAATCGAGCGAGCTGTCCCCGAAACCGGTGAAGATAGTCACGGGCTCCGGATCGTCAAGAACCTCTTCATGAGCTCGCGCCACCTCTGTCAGCAACTTGATGACATCAACGGCAGGGGTTCCATAGGCCACTCCAGCCGGGATCTCCATCCGCCGGCGATCGTCGCTCAAGGTCCAGTTGACGAGATTCTCCGAAATCAGGGTCGCGTTGGGCACGATGACCTCGGCGCCCTGCCAAGTCTGAACCACCGTCGCCCGGATTCCAATGTCCTTGACCAACCCGGAAACCTCTCCGATCTGAATCTTGTCGCCGACATTGATCGGTCGCCCGAAGAGCAGGGTCAATCCGGACACGAAATTGTTGACGGCGTTTTGAAGCCCGAAACCGATACCGACGCCGAGGGCGCCGACCAAGATGGTGGCTTGCGAGAGATCGATACCGGCGGCGGCGATGGCTACGATGCTTCCCAAAGTCACAACGACATAGGTTGAAGTTTTGGAGATCGACGCCGGAACACCCTTGGGCAGGTCGAGCCGCGGCAGCACATCCTCATCGAGGAAAAAGCTGATGAACTGCGAGAGCTTGATCGACAACCAGATCACGGCGAAGAAGACCACCACGCTCGAGACTGAGAGGGAGAAGTCACCGATCTGGTACTCGGCGAGAAACATCCCCCTGATGAGGTCCTTTGACCACGCGAAGAGATCGAAATGATCCAGTGCGAGACCGGCCCAGGTAACAACCGCGACGATCTTGATGATCTTGACAAGCACCAGCCGGATCCGGTCCGAGTGGTAACGGACAATAAGGAGGCGGCGGGCCGTGGTGGTCCGCAGGGCGATGGTCAGGGCGCTGAACAGGACGACGGCCAGAACCCACATCGTGACGGCGTTGTAGATCGAGGCGAAAGTCGCGGTGGCAAGCAGCGACGCGAAGGCGACGGCGCCGACAATGTTGGCGAGAGCTGAAACCGCAAACAAGACCGCGGCGGTTCCGCCGATCCAAAACGCACCCCAATACCAGATGTCCTTCTCAACATCGGGCCATCGCGATTCCTTGTACACCGCCCAAGCGCAGGCCCCCGCACCGATCAGGGCAAGAATCAGTTGCCCGACCCGGTTGAGGAAGAAGTGGCTCGGAACGAGATCGACCAGCAGATAAACGACCGTCAGCGCGATCAACATCCCGATCACCGGTCGCATCTGAGGACGCACGAGACACGGCAACAGGCGGATCATTGCCAGCAGGAGCACCACTCCCGAGAGATTCAAGGCGGCCTCGGGCGCCGTTGTGTGAAGCGCGCTTCCGAGGATCGTGACGGAGACGAGAATACTCGCGGCCAGCGGCCGTTCGAGGAGCGTCGCGGTGGTTCGAAGACTCGCGTCCGTCCGGGCCCAAAGCTGCGCCTTGCGACCCCACCGGACAAATAGGATCAGCACAAAGACAAAGATCAATGCATCGCGGGCGAGTTCCCGCGTAGTCTCCGCAAGATACTTCTTCAGCGTCCTGTGGTTCCGCTTGATCGCCTCGAGGACCTGACCACCCAGATCGTCTTCCCGGGTAGCGCCGAAGGCCTTCCACAAAGGCGGGCTGTCGAGCCGAAGGAGGTGCTCCTGACGGTCCTCGATCTCAGCCGTGATTTCATCCCTCAGAGCCCTCAGCCGGCTCCTTTGCTCGGCAACCCGGGCCTGGAGAGTGAGCAGCGCGGCGCGATGATCGACGATTGTCATTTCTACGTCTTTGATCTTCGCCACGGTCTCGCGCAGCTGTTTCACGAGAGCCTCGGGAAGCTCCCCTTCATCCGCGTTCTCAAGCGTCATTTTCCACAGATTCTGGAGACTCCTGAGCTTCACCAAATCTGCGTCGAGCTCGGCGGTACGGTCAATCAGCGTATTGAGCCAATCCGCCAAGGTACGTTCGACCCGGACTAAATCCGAATCGGTATCTTTGAGAGCCTGTACGGGTCCATCCGTTTCCAGCATGGGGCGGATCTCGCCGTCGAGTGAAGTGATCGCCTCTTCGATTTCCGGAATGCTCTCGGCGATCGAGGTAATTTCACGTCGAGGCTGGATGTGCGCTTCGAACCCTCGCAGCAGCGCCGCAACCTCGCCGATGCCTGCTGGGATCTGATTGGCCGGGATCGGGGTCGGGGCCGGGATCGGCGTCGGAGAGGCTGTAGCCGGTTGATCGCCCTGAGCCAGGGCGAAGGATTCCGGCAGTAACAGCAGACCCAAAACCAACAACCCGAGCATCAGCTTGGTGAGTGATTTCGGCCGTCGCGGGTGCGTCAATTCCATGACTTTCCTTTCGATTCTCATAGATAAACTACCCCACAAACCTTGTCGTGCGTTTCATCCGGCTCCGTAAAGGCAAATCCGACCCGTCTTTCGATTTGGCGTGCTCATCGGGGTCGATCCGAGCGACTGAGCACAATGGATCCGCTGAGACGCCAAGGCCGCAAAGGTCCCGCAAAGGCATTCCTTTGACTCATCGCAGTGTTTGAGGTTCGGGTTCGCTTTGGAGACGAGAGGGAGCCCGGGTCAACCGAGCGACGCTTCGCGGCATCTTCGCGTCCTCCGCGCCTTGGCGGATCCATTGTGCCTCCCGGTACAGATCACGGCTCCATGAAATCGACCCACGTCCGAGGAACGACTATCCAGTATCGAGATTTCTTCGAACCGCATCGCGCAGTGACGGCAGCTGTTCGTTGTTACCATCAAAGAATGGTATTCAAGAATCTCTCCCTCTCCGCCCAGATCCTCATCGGTCTCGGTCTCGGGGTGGCCTGTGGTCTTTTCTTCGGCGAATACTGCGCCCCATTGAAGATCGCCGGCGACGCCTTTATCGGTCTGCTCCAGATGACAGTTCTGCCCTACATCGTGCTGTCGTTGCTGGTCAACCTCGGCCGTTTGTCGCTGGAGAAGGGGCGCAAACTCGTGGCCGCCGGGCTCGCGGTGCTCACTCTCTTTACGGTGCTGGGAATCGTCGCGGTGTTGACGACACCCCTCGCGCTGCCCGAGTGGGAGACCGCCTCGTTTTTCAGTACCGCGTTGGTTGAACCGCCGCCGGTTTTTGACCTTGTCGGTCTCTATATCCCCACCAATCCCTTCGCTTCTTTGGCCGACAACATCGTCCCGGCCGTCGTTCTTTTCTGCATCATGGTCGGGATCGCCCTGTCCCGCCTCGACGGGGCCGAAAATCTCCTCAACAACATGGATGTTCTGGCATCGGCCCTCAATCGAGTCAACACCATGGTGGTCAAGCTCACCCCCATTGGGGTCTTCGCCATCGCCGCCTCCACCGCAGGGACCATGACTCTCGAGGAGATCGGCCGGCTCCAGGCCTACCTGCTGCTCTACAGCGGCATGGTCGTGGTGCTGACGTTCTGGGTTGTCCCTTCCATTGTCGAGGCCTGCACTCCCTTCAAAGCCAGTCGCGTCCTCCGGGTCCCGAGATCGACCTTGCTCACCATCTTCGCCACCGGCAAGATCATCGTGGTGCTGCCGCAGCTCATCGACAACGTCAAGGAGCTCTTCCGTGAGGCCGATCTCGACAGCGAAGAGGTGGACTCATCGGCCGAGGTTCTCATGCCGTTGGCCTATCCCTTCCCGAACCTCGGCACTATCGCCATCATGGTCTTCGTGCCCTTCTCGGCCTGGTTCCTCGGGATGTCGCTGTCCGTCGGAGACTGGCTCACACTCGCCGGCGCAGGAATCCTCTCGAGCTTTGTCGCACCAGTGGTGGGGATTCCCTTCCTCATGAATCTCCTCCACATCCCGTCGGATATGTTCCAACTCTTTGTCATGTCGACGGTCTACACCGATCGGATCCGGGTCGTCCTCGGGGCGGTGAGCCTCTTCGCCCTGACGATCCTGGTCACCGCCGCACTCACAGGAACGTTCAGGGTCAACAGAGCGAAGCTGCTTCGTACCGTCGTGGTGACGCTGATTCTGGCGGCCGTCGGCATCATCGGGATCCGTTCCTATCTCGGCCGTTCGTTCCGCGACGCTTACACCGCGGACCAGGCCCTGGTCCGCATGCACAATCTGACCCGGGAGTCCGCACCCGCACGCACCTTCCTCGACGAACTGCCGCCTCCGTTGCCGCTGGACTCGGAACGTTCGCGACTCGACCAGATCGTCGCCCGCGGCATCATTCGAGTGGGTTTTCTTCCGGACCGGCTTCCATTCGCCTTTGTCAATACCGACGCCGAAGCGGTCGGCTTCGATCTCGAAATGGCCCGCGCCCTCGCCGAAAACCTAGGAGTCAAGCTCGAGATCATCCGCCTGCAAAAGAGCGATCATCTTCGATCACTGACGGACGGGACCTGCGACATCATCATGTCGGGTCTGATTCTGACGCCTTCAAAACCTCTTGAAGCCAGGTTCTCGCAACCCTATCTTAACCAGACCCTGGCTTTCCTCACCCTCGATCACCGACGCCGTGATTTCTCCTCGCGCCGGGAGCTCCAGCGGCAGCCGGACCTTCGCATCGGCGTGGTCGAGTCACTGACCGATTGGATACCGCGGCTGACGAATTATCTGTCCGAACCCGAAATCGAGATCATCGGTTCCGCACGCCCGTTCTCTCGCGGTCAGACAGATCTCGATGCCGTCCTCTTCACCGCCGAGGCCGGATCGGCGTGGACCCTGCTCTATCCTGCATACTCGGTTGTGATTCCGCAGCCCGATGTGGTCAAAGTGCCCATGGCCTACGCCATGCCCAGCGACGCAACCGAACTCGCGGACTACATCAACACTTGGATCGAGATGGCCAAACGCGACGGCACAATCGACCGGCTCTACGACCACTGGATCCTCGGCGAAGGCGCGCAGTCCACCGAACCGCGGTGGTCTGTGATCCGGGACGTGTTGCATTGGGTGGAGTGAGGTCGTTGACGGTTTGAGGCCCTGAGGGCTCGACCATCGCAAACACCAAGACGCAGAGCGGTCACCAAGACATCACAGTCTGAATGGACCTGCCGGGAAAAGTGGACACCAAGAATAGCCCGTCGTCATAGAAGCTGTGGGATCTGTGGGCTGCAGCTTGCGTGCGATGGCTCTCGAATGCGATGGTCTTTGTGAATACCTTCCTGATCCTTTGTGTCCTTCGTTTCTCAAGAGATACCGCTCCGGCAGCTGCGATCGACGAGTCCAGGAGAGGGCGTCCAGGCACCGACAGCTCTCTATGCCTCCGAGTCTCTGTGCTGAATCGAGCCCTCACTGGGCCCGAGGGAGAACCTTGCTCAGAATCAGAAAACCGACGATCCCCGAGGTCAGCGAGGCGACGAGGATCCCGATTTTGGCCGCGGTGATCACGACCGGGTCGTCGAAGGCGAGGTCCGTGACGAAGAGCGACATGGTGAAGCCGATCCCCGCGAGACAGCCTGCGCCCGTCACCTGGGCCCAGGTGACGCCTTCGGGGAGCATACCCTTGCCCGACTTGACGGCGAGCCAACTCATGAGCGTGATTCCGAGGGGTTTGCCCACCACGAGGCCGGCGATGATCCCGAGGGCCAGCGGGGTTGCGAGCACCTGGCCGAAATCGCCGCCCAGCGAGACCCCCGCATTCGCGAGGGCGAAGAGCGGCAGAATGACCCAGACCTGCACAGGGTGCAGCGCGTGCTCGAGCATGAGCCCGGCGGGCAGGGCGTCGCCCGCACCGGTGTGGACGAACTCCAGGGCATTGAGCTGCTCACGATCGGTGACGATGCAGGTCTGATCCTGCTGCCGCTGTTTGAGCCGTTCGAGCACTCCTTCGGCGTCCGAAACGAACTGCTTCGGGCTGACCCTCGGCCGCACCGGAATCACCATGGCGAGGAGGATCCCGGCAACCGTGGCGTGAACTCCCGAAGCAAAGACCGCGAGCCACACAAGGACCATGAGTACCAGCACGAAGCCCCGTCGCTTCACCCGCAACCGGACGACCGGGACGAGAATCGCGAGAAAGACCATTGCCATGGCAAGAGCTCCGAAATGGATCTTCTCGGTGTAGTAGAGCGCGATCACCGCCACCGCCCCGAGGTCATCGGCGATGGCCAACGCGGTGAGAAAGACCTTGAGCCCGATGGGCACCCGTTTGCCGAAGATAGCCAGGACCCCGAGGGCGAAGGCGATATCCGTGGCCATGGGGATGCCCCATCCACGAGCGGTGTCGCCGCCGGCGTTGAAGGCGAAGAAGAGGAGCGCCGGCGCGACCATCCCGCCGAGGGCGGCGGCCACCGGCAGGGCGGCCTTGTCGAAAGACGAGAGCTGACCGACGACCAGTTCGCGCTTGATTTCGAGGCCGACGACAAAGAAGAAGATCACCATCAGACCGTCGTTGATCCAGTGGTGGAGGCTGAGCTTGAAGACGCTGTCGCCCCAACCTACTCCGACATAGGTGTGGAGCAGATCGTCGTAGATCCCGGCCCAAGGCGAGTTGGCCCACACCAATGCGATCACCGTGCATGCGAGCAGGAGGATGCTGCCCATGACTTCGGAGTGGACAAACCACTCGAAGTAGCCGACAAACGGGTTCTTCTGCGATCGTTCTGACGAGCTGACCATATCGCCTCCGAAAACGAGTTGAGTGAATGATACGTCAGTTCGATTGATTCCCCCGCGCAATTACCCGTCGCAACCACAAAGCCACGAAGACATTCGACTCATTGAGGTCGTTCGACAGAAGACCCCTGCGATGATCCGGTGCGATGAGGCAAACATGGGACGGCCCTTTGCGATGCCTCTGCGCCTCTGCGTCTTTGCGCCTCTGCGTTAAGAATGCGATGCCTGCTTCTGTGGCTCAAGTGGACACGCATTGGAGCCGCAGTTTTGTTAGGCTGAATGATCGCGGAGCCGGAATTCCGCCAGGGAGGAACCCACATGAGAAGAGCCGCCATTGCGTTGACCATCGTCGCGCTCATCCTGCCCGTCTGTGCTTTCGCCACCGAAGACGGCGAAGACAAGGGAATGACCGCCACGGCCTTCAAGGGTCTCGAGCTTCGCAACATCGGACCGGCCCTCATGTCGGGTCGGATCGCCGACATCGCCATCCACCCCGAGGATCCCAGCGTCTGGTATGTCGCCGTGGGCTCGGGAGGGGTGTGGAAGACCGTCAACGCCGGTACGACGTGGCAGCCGATCTTCGACGATGAGAGCGTCTACTCCATCGGTTGCATCACCCTCGATTCGGCCAACCCCGAGGTGGTCTGGGTGGGCACGGGTGAGAATGTCGGCGGCCGCCATGTCGCCTTCGGTGACGGCATCTACCGCAGCGCCGATGGAGGTGGCAGCTGGGAAAACATGGGTTTGAAAGCCACCCAGCACCTGTCGAGGATCATTGTCCACCCGGAGGATTCCAGGACCCTTTTTGTCGCCGCCCAGGGCCCACTGTGGTCTCCCGGTGGTGAACGCGGACTTTTCAAGACAACCGACGAGGGCGCGACCTGGACCAATATTCTGTCGGCGGGGGAGTGGACCGGCGTCACCGATGTCGTGATGGATCCACGCGACCCTGACATCCTCTACGCCGCGACCTGGCAGCACCATCGTACCGTCGCCGCTCTCATCGACGGTGGGCCCGAGAGCGGGATTCACAAAAGCACCGACGGTGGTGAAACCTGGATACGGCTCACCCAGGGTCTGCCCAAGGGCAACATGGGCAAGATCGGCCTCGCCGTCTCACCGCAGCAACCGGATGTGCTCTACGCCGCCATCGAACTCGACAACTCCAAGGGCGGCGTCTGGCGATCGAGCAACCGCGGTGCGACCTGGGAGAAGCGCTCGGACGCGGTGGCCGGCGCCACCGGGCCCCACTACTACCAGGAACTGGTCGCGAGCCCACACGCTTTCGACCGGATCTATCTCATGGACTCCCGGGCACAGGTCTCCGATGACGGCGGAAAGACCTTCCGCAGGCTCCAAGAAAAGGCCAAACACCCGGACAACCACGCGTTGGTTTTCAGACCCGATGACCCGAATTGGATGCTCATCGGCACCGATGGTGGTCTCTATGAGAGCTTCGACCTCGCCGAGAGCTGGCGTTATGTCGCAAATCTACCCGTGACTCAGTTTTACAAACTGGCGCTCGACGATTCCGCGCCTTTTTACAAGATCTATGGCGGCACCCAGGACAACAGCACCCAGGGCGGTCCCGTTCGGACCGACAACGTCAACGGGATCACCAATGCTGATTGGTTCCTCACCCTCTTCGCCGATGGTCACCAACCGGCGGTTGAGCCCGGCAATCCCGATATCGTCTATTCCGAATGGCAGGAGGGCAACCTCGTCCGCACCGACCGAACCACCGGCGGGATCGTCTATATCCAGCCGCAACCCGAGCCCGGCGACCCGGCCGAACGCTTCAACTGGGACGCTCCGATCCTCGTCAGTCCTCACTTACCGACCCGGATCTACTATGGCTCGCAGCGTGTCTGGCGATCGGATGACCGCGGCGACAGCTGGAACCCCGTGAGCCCCGATCTGACCAAGAATGAGGATCGGATGCTGCTACGGCTGATGGGGCGTCAGTGGAGCTCGACCGCGCCGTGGGATTTTGGCGCCATGTCGGCCTACAACACGATCACCTCGCTGGCCGAGTCGCCGGTCACAGAAGGAATCCTCTGGGCCGGCACCGATGACGGGCTCATCCAGGTGAGTTCCGATGGGGGCGGTTCCTGGCGGGCGATTCCCGTCGGCGATCTGCCCGGAGTCCCCGACACCGCCTTTGTCAACAATATCGTTGCAGATCTCTTTGACGCCGACACCGCCTATGTCGCTCTCGACAACCACAAGTTCGGCGACTTCAGACCGTTCCTCGTCAAGACCACAAACCGCGGCAAGAGCTGGAGCTCCATGACGGGCGATCTTCCCGAGCGCCACCTCGTGTGGCGGCTGGTGCAGGATCACGTCAAACCGGATCTCTTCTTCACCGCCACCGAGTTCGGTCTCTTCTTCACCGTCGATGGCGGCTCACACTGGATCAGACTCGAGGGAGGAGTGCCCACCATCTCCTTCCGCGATGTCGGCATTCAACGGCGTGAAAACGACCTCGTCGGGGCCTCCTTCGGCCGCGGTTTCTATGTCTTCGACGATTACACCCCGTTGCGCCACGTCAATGCCGAGGCCCTCGAGAAAGAGGCGCTCCTCTTCCCGGTCCGCCCCGCTCTGTGGTACATCCAGCGCCGGCCTCTCGGCGAGGACGGCCAGGCATCCATGGGCGGAGCCTATTACGTCGCCGAGAATCCACCCTTCGGCGCCGTCTTCACGTACCACCTCGCGGAGGAGTTCAAGACCCTCGAGGCGCAGCGGCGTGAGGCCGAGATGGAACTCGAAAAAGAGTGGAAGGACACACCATATGTCGGCTATGACGCCCTCGAGGCCGAGCGCCGGCAACCGGAGCCCGAGATCCTCCTCACCATCCGCGACGCCGATGGCGCCATGGTTCGCACCATCACCGGACCCGCCAAAAAAGGTTTCCACCGTGTCGCCTGGGACCTCCGCACTCCCACAACCAAGGCCGTCGAGCTAATCGAGAGCCCGCCGAACCCGTGGGAGCGGGGCGGGAGCGGCCACATGGCGCCTCCCGGCAGCTACACCGCCAGCTTGGCGAAACGGGTGGACGGTGAGGTCACCGAACTCGCGGGTCCGGTGCCGTTCGAGGTTGTGCGCGTCCTTCCGGGATATCTCGAGGGCACTCCCCCGACCGATACCGCCATCTACATGGCCGAGGTGTCCGAGCTGCGGCGCGCCGTGTCCGCCGCCGATGAAGCGCTTAAAAACGCCTTCGGTCGCGTGGAGAAACTCCAAGAGGCACTCGCAAACTCGACCATCGATCCCGGAACCCTCGACAGCGAGCTCGAAGCGCTCAAGCAGAAACTCTACGATGTCGACTTCAAGCTCGCGGGTAACCGGTCCATCGCCGACTTCGGACATCCGCGGACCCCGAACGTCGCGCGGAGATTACGGGTCGCGTCCATCTCCGACGGCCAGTCGGACTATGGGCCGACGGCCACCCACCGGCGAGCGTTCGAGATCGCCCAGTCCGAGTTCGCCCAGATCCTCCCCGAGCTGAGGCAGCTCATCGAGGTCGATCTTCCCACCCTCGAAGCCGAGGCCGAGGCGGAGAAGGTGCCGTGGACCCCCGGGAGGGCACTACCCGAGGTGAACTGACAAATACGAGATTCACCACAGAGACACGGAGGCACAGAGGGATGTCGATGCTTGGACGCCCCCGGTGCCTTCGGCTCGTCGATCGTGACTGCCGGAGCGTGGGATTGAACCGCAAAGACGCGAAACATGCCAAGGTAACGCAAAGCATCGCAGGATGACCCGGGTCCCCCCCGACCTGGGAAGCGGGTCCGATCCGGGTGGTTGCGATGATTCAAAGAGATGACTTCGGGGTAGCTTTGCGACCCTGGCGTCTTTGCGGTTTCATTGTGCGCCGCAGCGGTAGGTGGCCGGGTTACGTTCTCGCCTCTACAGTAGAACGCCAACCTTGGCTTTGAGCGACTCGAACCTTCCCCGCGAGACCTTCGAGTTCCCTCTTCTCAGTCTCGAGCCGTTCGCTCTCGGTGCGGACAAAGCGGGTGTAGGGCGCGATGGTGTTGGCCAACCGCGTCCGGCTGCGTCCGGCCTCGACCTCGAACTGCGCCTTGAGCGCCGACATGATCTCGGTCCTCAGCGCGGCGATCTTCTCTTTGAACTCCGCCTTCGCCTTTCGTCGTCGGTGGGGCAGGATGAAGAGTCCCAGGGAGAAAAGCAGGCCCGCGGCGAGCAGACCGGTGACATCTGCCGCCGTACTCGACGCGACCAGCGCCACGGTGGCGCCGAGCCCCACCGCACCGACGCCCGCCAAAGCGGTGTTGGTCACCGCTTTGGAGACGTCATCGGCCATCCGCCGGGCCTCTGCGGCGCGATCGTAACTTGCGAGGCCGTCGGCAGCTGCCCGGCCGACCGTGGCGAGAAGATGCCCACGATCGGCTTCGAAGCGCCCACCGACCTCGCCGACCATCCGATCGGCGTGGGCGGCGGCGCGGCGGTTGACGTGGTTGACTACCGATTGCCATTGCTGGAGATCGGATTCCACCAGCCAGTCGATGAGCGACTCGACCTTGGCTTCGACTTGCTGCGGCGCTTCGGCCACGACCTCGCGCTCGAAACGCTGCCGCAGTTCATCCTTGTCAAACAGTTTGGGGAGTCTGCTCAGCCTGAGGGTCTCGTCGAAGAACTCGAGCCCCCGTTTCTCCATCTCGTGGAGATTGTTGTCGATGTCAGCCAACCGCAGACCGAACTCCCGCTCGACGTCCTTGGTCCAGGTTGCGGATTGGCTTTCGATATCGGCGATGGCGGCGAGATCGTCGCGGAGAAGGGCGATGCCACCATCAACGGCTCCGATCCCGATCTCGAGCAACCTGCCCGCAACTCCGAGGGGGTTGCCGAGCTTGAGCCGAAGACGTTCGGAATCGTCGAGGGTGGACTGCAGCCAGGCCTCGATCTCCGGCAGACCGCTGGCCGCCAGCGCCGCGGTATCACCGGCCTCAGTGCGCCTGCCGGGCCTTCAAGGCCGAAACCGCGAAGACCTCTGGTGTCGAACCGAGGAGACGCATCCCGTTGGAACGGACCCAGTTGAGGACTTCGGAAATCTCACCCGGTGACTTGAGGATATCGATCTTGTTGACCGCAACTACGACCTTCTTGCCCCACTCTCGGATCCGCTCGAGGAAGAGGCGTTCCGACTCGGAGAACGGTCGGTCGGCCGAGGTCACGAAAAGGACCAGATCCGCCCGCGGAACATAGTTGCTGGTCAGGGTCTCGTGGGTGCGATCCAGGGCGTTGGTCCCGGGGGTGTCGACCAGGCTGAGTTGACGGAGGATCTCCACCGGGGCGGTGAGCTTCTCGGAGACCGAGTCGATCGCTGCGCGGTCCTCGGCCTCACCCCAGGTGAGGACGTGGATCTTCGCCGTGGTCGGCGTGACGCCCTCGGTGAGCAGCTCACGCCCGAGGAGCGCGTTGATCAGCGCCGATTTGCCGGCGTTGAACTCGCCGACGATGACCAGCAAAAAGAGCTCGTCGAGCTGCCGCAGGCTCTCGGCGAGGGCGCCGCGTTCATCCGGGGCGACATCGGACCGGTCAAGGGCCGAGGCCACTTCGCCGAGGAGCGCTCTTTCCTCGCGGACGATCTCCTGTTGTTCGGGGGTCAGGATGGTGTCAAGCATGGCTAGGAGTTTAGCGCGCCTCGGGCACAAAGTGTTGAGTTTTAAGTTCTTAGTGTTGAGTTCCATCGCAATCGTCCTCCGGTCTTCCGGGTGATTGCGATGGAACTAAAAACTCAAAACTAAGAACTTAGAACTAATATCCGGCGGCCATCCCGTCCTTCCGCGACTCGCTGGCGCCGGCATAGACGCCGGTCTCCGGGTTGCGGCGGATGGCCTGGTAGCCGCCGTAACCCGGGGCGGGGAGTTCCTCGATCCGGTGGCCGCGTCGCATGAGTTCTCGTCTGATCTCGGTCGAGACCCCCGACTCGAGGTGAACTGTCCCACCGCCGGACATGCGGGTTCCGGTGGGTGCGGAAGATCCGGTGTGACGGAATCGATCAGCGTCGCCGGCCTCCTGGAGATCCATCCCGAAGTCGACCATGTTGATCATGATCTGGATGTGGCCCTGGGGCTGCATGTCGCCGCCCATGACCCCGAAGGCCATGTCGGGAACGTCGTTTTCACCCATAAAGGCCGGGATGATGGTGTGGAAGGGGCGCTTGCCCGGCGCGAGGACGTTGGGGTGCCCCTCTTCGAGGGTGAAGAGCGCGCCGCGGTCCTGGATCCCGAACCCGAGTTCGGGTACGACATAACCTGAACCGAAACCGGTGTAGTTGGACTGGATGAGCGAGACCATCTGGCCGGACGAATCGGCCACCACCAGAAACGTGGTGTCTCCGTGGTTGAGATGAGGATTGCCGGGCTCAACGCTCTTTGCCGCGTTTCTCATGTCGATGAGCGCCGCCCGCTCGGCCGCGTACTCCTTGCTGAGGAGTTCGACCACCGGAAGCTCGCTGAACGTCATGTCGGCGTAGAACCGGGCTCGATCTTCGTAGGCGATTTTCTTGGCCTCGATCAAGACGTGCCAAAAGTCCGGATTATCGCGGCCCATCGCTGCGAGGTCGTAGCGTTCGAGAAGATTGAGGATCTGCAGGGCGGCGATCCCCTGGCCGTTGGGGGGCAACTCCCACATGGTCCAACCACGGTAGGTGGTGGAAACCGGCTCGACCCAGTCGCTGGTGTGATCGGCAAAATCGGCCAACGAAAAGAAGCCGCCGATTTCGTCCGAATACGCGATGATCGCCGCGGCGGTTTGACCGCCGTAAAAGGCATCGCGTCCGCCTTCGGAGATCCTTTGGAGGGTGTCGGCAAGCGCCGGGTTGGCGAAGACCTCACCCTCGGCGGGGATCTTCCCCGCGGGCATGAAGACCTCGGCAAAGCCGGGCATGTCCTTGAATTTCGCCGCACCTCGAGCCCAGGCGCCTGCGATCACCCGGGGCACCGGAGCGCCTTCACGCGCGGCGGTAATGGTGGGCTCGAGGAGCCTGCCCATGGGCAGACGACCGAACTTCGCGTGCAGCTCGAACCAGCCATCGACACACCCCGGCACCGTCCATGAGTAGGGCGAGTAGACCGGGATGGTGCCGTCCTTCTCGGCGGGCACCTTGTCGGGTGTCAATGCCTGAGGGGCGCGGCCGGAACCGTTGAGGCCGTGCAGCGTCTCGGTCTTCGGGTCCCAAACCATGGCGAAGAGGTCGCCGCCGAGACCACAGGAGACCGGCTCCATGAAGGCGAGCGCCGCGTTGACCGCGATGGCCGCGTCGACGGCGCTGCCGCCGTCTTTGAGCACAGCGAGACCGATCTCCACCGCGAGTGGATGAGCCGCCGCCACCATGCCGTGTTTTGCATGAACCACGGAACGAGTGGCGAAGGAGTGCCCCTCGGGGCGATCAGCGGAACCGGCCACGCCGGAAGTCAGAATTGCTGCCATAGCCAACAGGATAACGCGTCGCATCTCCACCTCCATCGGACGATTCTCATGGTACGACAGCCTAGCGGAAGCACGATCATCACCTGACGCCTCCTCTACCCGCGACCGTAGCAGGACACGAAAAACACCGCTCACCGGGATGTGCCGGGTCCGTATTTGTGCCTGAGCGACATCCCGGCACCGCGACGCCCCCCGCACAAATGGGGACCGGGCACTCCACGGGAAACGCCAAGAAATCTGCCATCCAAGCCTCGAGGGAGGCCGCCGGCGCGCGGGCAGCGTGGTCACTGCCCTTCCAATCCCCACCATATGACCACGCTGATCGCGCGACGCTGGGGCGCCATGGGCGGCCCAGAAGGCCGGAGCTGAAGGACGGGTCCCCGTGCCCGTGCCCGATGTGCAGGGGCACCGGGGCAGCGACCGGGGCAGGGGCAGCGACCGGGGCAGGGGCAGCGACCGGGGCAGGGGCAGCGACCGGGGCAGGGGCAGCGACCGGGGCAGGGGCAGCGACCGGGGCAGGGGCAGCGACCGGGGCAGGGGCAGCGACCGGGGCAGGGGCAGCGACCGGGGCAGGGGGACCGGGACCAGCGACCGGGGCAGCGACCGGGACAGCGACCGGGACAGCGACCGGGAGCAGCGACCGGGGCAGGGCAGCGACCGGGGCAGCATGATCACTCCTGGTTGTTCTTGAGTACACGAGTAGCCGCTTTGGAATCCGATGTCAAGGGCAAGACAAGTCGCCTCGGAGGCGACCCTTGACATCGGATTCCAAAGCGGCTGGTGGGAAGGCATGAACAACCAGGAAGTGATCATGCGCAACCCCTTCCAGCAACCCGAGCTCATCGCTCACTCGAAGGCTCTCGAAGCGGCAGGCATTGCAATTTCGCTCGCGATGCGGGTACCGGCTCCACTCAAAAGCATCGCCGATCAGGTTATCCGCTCAGCGTCATCTGTACCTGCAAACTTATCGGAAGGTCACGGTCGATCCGGGCGAGACCGAATGCACCACTGGCGTATCGCCTACGCCTCCGCGAAGGAAGCCGATACCCACCTTCGTCTCCTCACTGGAGCAGGTGCAATTGATCGGCGACGAGCCGAATCCGCCCTCCGGCTTTTCGACGACGCCCGAGCAATGACGTGGCGCCTTCTCCACCCGAAACCCTGACCTTCCGATGTACAACGCACATCGATTGCAGCGAGCGCCGCCCGGTCGCCGGAGGCGGCCCGGCGGCGCTCGCTGCAGTCAGACGCCCTCGAGCACGTGATCGTCGTACTCGATCTCGAAGCGGAGCTTGTGCTTCGCTTCCTCCTGGGCGAGACCACGGAACACCCGCTGAAGCCCGGCATCCGACGTCGCCTCGGCGAGCTTGGTGTAAAGCACAAAGGCGGCCTTCTCGGCCTTCATGGCAAAGAGCAGAGCCTCCTGATAGGTCATGTTCGCTGCGGTTTTGGGTTCTTCCAAGGACTCGGCGATACCGAGGTTGGCCACCTTCTCCTCGATGACCGCTGGGATTTCTCCCTGCTTGATCATGAGCAACCGAGCCTTGTGTCCCTCTTCCTCTTTCGCGAAATGGAGAAATGCCTCCCGCATCCCGGGGCGTTCCACGTTCTCGGCGAGCTCGTAGTACAGTTTCGCGGCCTTCTCTTCATTGGAAATGGCGTAGTCGAGAATATTTTCGATGGTCGTGAGTTCCACACGGTCCTCCTTCTGCACGAGCGCAGATCTGCGCCAGCCCTCACTTTATACCGCCCGGTTCGATGAGAGCAAGCTCATCGTCGGCGCGGTACACCCACAAACCACCCAGGTGAGACGGAGGCCGGGTTACTATCTCAGGGATGGCCGCCACCGATCTCGAGATGATTGCCGCAGAGTTGAGTGCCAAGGTTTCGAGGCTCAAGTTCGGGCCGCCTGTGAGTCATATTTACAACCCGCTCGACTACGCCTGGGAGTTCCACGCCGAGTATCTCCGCCGGTATGGCGGTGGCCCCAAGGAGGTGCTCCTGGTCGGGATGAACCCCGGTCCGTGGGGCATGGCCCAGACCGGTGTCCCTTTTGGCGAGGTGGCGGTGGTTCGCGACTGGCTCGGATTCTCCGGGGAGATTCGGTCACCGGTCGACGAGCACCCGAAACGACAGGTCCTCGGTCTCGACTGCCAACGAAGCGAGGTTTCCGGTCGCCGTCTCTGGGGCTGGGCGAGAGACACCTTTGTCACCCCTGAGCGATTTTTTGAGAGATTTTTTGTCGGAAATTACTGTCCGCTCCAGTTTCTCGAGGCGAGCGGCCGCAATCTCACCCCCGACAAGCTCAGACCCGACGAGCGGCAGCCTTTGTATCAGGCGTGCGACGAGGCGCTACGTTCAAGCGTTGCCGTGCTTCGACCCCGTCTTGTCATCGGCGTCGGCGCCTTCGCCGAAGGCCGGGCGCGAAACGTCCTCGGCGAGGATGGGCCCCGCATCGGCCGAATCCTCCACCCGAGCCCCGCCTCCCCCGCCGCCAACCGCGGCTGGGCCGAGGCGGTATCCTGCCAACTTGCCGAGCTCGGGGTGGCTCTGCCCTGAGAAAGAGACCTTTTCGCCGCATTGATCCCGAACTTGCGATATGCTGTTTTCGTCCGCCCTTCTCAGCGGATCGTGTTGCGAGGGCGTGGAGGATTGCATGCGCTGGACCTATTCTTGTCCCCATTGCGAAGCCGCGTTGAACCCCGATGCATCGATTGTGCTTCGTGCGGAGCACGAAGACACAAAGATGCTCATCGGGTTACACCCGCAGCCGGGTAACTACAATGTCGAGTTGCCCCCCGGTCAGACCATGCCACCGGGGACCAGGTGGGAGATCAGTTGCCCGGTCTGCGATCACAGTCTCACCTCCGAGCTTTCCGATGAACTCTGCGCCATCGACATGTGTTCGCAGGAAGAACGCCATCGGGTCTATTTCTCACGCATCGCGGGAGAGAAAGCCACCTTTGTAGTCAGCGCAGAGGGTATGCTGACCGACCACGGCGTCCACACCGATCAGTACCTCGAGCACATGGTGCATCTGAAGTACATGCGATAGGCGAGACCAACCCATAACAGAGCTCGGTTTCCCCTGTTTTCACCTGCGATTTCGTCGGACGAAACCGCAGGTGAAAATAGGGAGAGGTAGTCTATTCGGATGAGCAAGATCGCGATTCTGACGTCTGGAGGCGTTGATTCGTCCGTGGCGCTGGCGCGCCTCGCCGAAGAGGGTGGGCACGAACTTACCGCGTACTATCTGAAGATCTGGCTCGAGGACGACCTGGCCTTCCTCGGCAGCTGTCCCTGGGAGGAAGATCTCCACTATGTCCGCGAGGTGTGTCAGCGATTCGACATTCCACTCGAGGTGGTTCCGCTCCAACGCGAGTACTACGAATCCGTCGTCTCCTCCGCAGTGGTCGAACTCGAGGCCGGTCGCACCCCGAGCCCCGACGTTCTGTGCAACAGGCTGATCAAATTCGGCGCCTTTGTCGACCGCGTAGAGGACGCCTTCGAGTACGTTGCGAGCGGCCACCATGCCCGGGTGGATCACTCGGGTCCACTCTCGCGGCTTCTCAAAGGAATCGACCCGGTCAAAGACCAGACCTACTTTCTCAGCCAAATGGATCAGAGCCAGATCGCCAGGTCGCTTTTCCCCATCGGAGGGATGACCAAGGCGGATGTCCGCGCCGAGGCCCGCCGACTGAATCTCCCCAACAGCGACCGGCCGGACTCTCAGGGCATCTGTTTCCTGGGCCGCGTGCCCTACGACGCTTTTGTCGAACACCATCTCGGTGAGAACCCAGGAATGATCCGAGATCTCGGCTCCGGAGTCGAACTTGGACGACACCGCGGCTTCTGGTACCACACCATCGGCCAGCGGCGCGGTCTCGGTCTCTCGGGCGGTCCGTGGTACGTGGTGGGAAAGGACAGCGAGACCAATGAACTGCTCGTCGTCCATGCGGACTCGCTCGGGTTCCACTCTCGCGATTGCTTCCGGATCCCCTCGCCACACTGGGTCGCATCCGCCCCGAAAACGGACCGGCTCGAGTTGCGGGTTCGACACGCGCCGAAACTGGTCGGTTGCACGTTGACCGTTCGGGATGACGGTGGCCTCGATGTGCGGATGGACGAGGCCGAACCCGGGATCGCACCCGGCCAGTACGCCGTGCTCTACAACGGTGACGAGTGCCTCGGGGGCGGGGCGATCGGGTAAAAGCGGATCCAGGACCTCCAACCCGCATCCTGCTCAGGGCACGAGGAAAACCGCGCCCCACCGGGGTGCCGGGCATGGCTTTGTGCCGGAGGAACGCCGCGGCGGCGTGTCGCGCCCCGCACAAGGTCCATGCCGGGCTCCCACGGGGAGGGCGATGCGGTCTGCTGCTCCGGCTACCAGGCAGGCCGCCGGCGCGCCATCGGCGTGGTCGCAGCCCTCCCAATCAACCCACACGCGACCACGCCGATGGCGCGACGCTGGGTCGCTGGGACGCCAACGCGTCACAGCGGACCAGAAGGCCGGTGTTGAGGGCAGGGTCCGGGACAGCGACCGGGACAGGGGCCGTATCCGCGGGCGATAGAACCAACCCGCATCGGCACACCACCATCGCCGGCGGGACGCCGGCGCGACAAGCATCGCAGCCCATATTGTAGCGTCCGAGGCAGTGTCCCCTGCCGCTGCGGTCTGGCCACCCACCTCGAAGCCCGGACACGCTGACGGCCCCGCGGGGGTCGCGGGGCCGCCAACTGGAGGAGGTTGCGATGCAATAGAGAATACGTCGCAACCTCTGAAAAAGTTACACATCGGCCCCGGACAATCGCGATCGATCAGTTTTTTTCTCGGGGAGGACCTTCGGCAAGCTCGAAGCGGTGGACCATCTCATTGAATGTCGTCGGGCTGAGCTGGAGCAGACGAGCCGCTTTTCGTTGGACGCCGCCGGTCTGTTTGAGCGCCTGGCGAATCAACTGGGCCTGGAACGCGGCGACGGCGTAGCGGAAATCCAAGCCTTCGGACGGGATTTCGCTGATGATCAGATCATCCCGTTTTTCGCTGCGAAGCGCCTGGGGGAGTTCATCGAGCTCAACAGTTTCACCGCGACTCAGCACCACCGCCCGTTCGACCGCGTTCTCGAGCTCGCGCACGTTGCCAGGCCACGAATACTCGGTCAACGCATCGATGGCCTCGGGGGAGAAACCGATCACCTCGCGGTTGTTCTCCTCGGTGTAGGCGCTCAAGAAGTGCGAGACGAGCAACGGAATGTCGTCGCGCCGGTCGCGTAACGGCGGAAGTTCAATGGTGATGACGTTGAGACGGTAGTAAAGATCCTCCCGAAACCTGCCGGCCTGGACCTCTCCCCAAAGATCGACGTTGGTCGCGGCGACCAACCGAACATCCACCGACCGGGCCTCGACCCCGCCGACCCTGCGGATTTCCCGTTCCTGGATTACCCGCAGCAGCTTGGTCTGGGTCTCGCCGTTGATGGTCCCGACCTCGTCGAGGAAGAGCGTGCCCTTGTGGGCGGCCTCGAAGAGCCCCTTCCGGCTCGACACCGCCCCGGTAAACGAGCCCTTGACGTGGCCGAAAAGGGACGATTCGAGGAGCTCAGATGGAATCGCGCTGGTGTGGACCGGCACAAAAGGCTCGCTGTTGCGCGGGCTCAAGCGATGAATCGCCTTCGCGACCAACTCCTTGCCGGTGCCGCTTTCACCGGTGATGAGGATGTTTGATCGGGCCGGCGCGGCTCGCCGGAGGAGCTCGAAGACCTCCTGCATCCGCCGACTGGTGCCGACGATTTCACCCATCCCCTCGAGCCGGCTGCGCAGCAGGAGGTTTTCCACCAGCAGTCGGCGTCGCTCCGAAGCCCGCCGCACCAGGTGCAGCACCTCTTCGTTTTTGAAGGGCTTGGGCACATAGTGGAACGCACCGAGGCGCATGGCTTCGATGGCGGACTCCACCGATGAATAGGCGGTGATGACCACCACCGGCAGGTGCGGGTCATAGTTCTTGATTTCGGGGATGATTTCGAGCCCTGGGCGATCGGGAAGCATGAGGTCGAGAAGAACGACATCGATCTCCTCGTCCCGCAACTGCCGCAGTCCGTCCTCCGCGGTGGTTGCGCCGTGGTAGTCAAAACCGGCGCCACACAGGAGAGTACCGAGCACGTCCTGTAGGACGGGCTCGTCATCGATCACGAGTACGCTTCCGATTCCTTCCATCGCTTCAGCCTCACGGTAGCACGCGCGCCCCCGGCCGCAAGGTTTTCGAGGCTGACCTCGCCTCCGAGGTTGGTGATCATATCCCGGGTGATGGCCAGCCCCATCCCGGTTCCTCCGCGGTCGGTCTTGGTGGAAAAAAACGGCTCGAATACCCGTTCTAAGACTTCTTCGGCCACACCCTGACCACGGTCTTCGACACGGATCTCGGCCCACTCACCATCGACATGGCAGGTCACGTCGATCATTGACTCGGACTCCGAGGCCTCGATGGCGTTGCGAACCATGTTGCTCACCGCCAGTTCGACCGGCCCGGGAGAGCCCAAGGCCATAACGGGAGCACCTTTCTCGATTTCGAGCCGATGCGCCGCACCTAAAGATCGGGCCGCTTCGAGGGCCGCTTGCCGAGCCACCATGGTCAGATCGATGAGGGTGAGCTCCTCGCGCCCGCCACGAATGGCCTCTTTGAGATTCGCCACGATTCGTGAAACCCGAAAACTCTGGTCCACGAGCTTTGAGACGAGAAACGCACGGGGATCCTCTGCAGGGGTCATTTCACCGAGCATCTGGGCGAAGGACGAGATCCCGGTGAGCGGGGTGTTGATCTCATGGGCGAGGCCCGACGCCAGACGCCCGAGGGCGGCCATCCGCTCCTGATCCCTGATTCGATCCTGAAGATCGCGGAGCTCGGTGACATCCTGGAGCACCACGACCCGCCCGTTGAAGCTGCCGCTGTCGAGCTCGAGCACGGAAACCGCCATGATCACCCGTCGATGGGGCTCCTCTATCGTCCGGCCTTCGGCGTTGGCCGCTTGAAGCGGCAGGTTGTCCCGCCATTCTTCAGGGAGTTCCACCAGGGTCTCCAACGCGACGGACACCAGTTCCCGGGCGTTGACGTCGAATATCCCTGCCGCCTCGCTATTGGCCGAAAGGATGCGTCCCCCGGAGTCGCAGACCAGGATCGCTGCCGCCGACGACTCAATGATCCGTTGGGTGTTGGCGTGCAGGATCCGGTACTCCTCGGCCTGCTGGCGAAGATCGTCGAGATAGCGGGCGCTCTCGAGCGCGACCGCGGCCTGGGTCGTGAAGGCTCCGACCACCTCGGACGCCTCGCTTCCCAGGGGAAAGAGGCCGCGGCGCAAACCGAGATAGAGCAGTCCATGAACCGTGTCCACTCGATCGAGGGTCAGCCGCAGGGTGATTCCCGCGGCGGCCAGCGGTTCCTCCTCCGAACTCGGGAAATGACGGTTCAAGACGGCATCGGAGAGGTGTTCAGGGAGGTAATCACCGGTCGACTTGACCTTCGAGAAGGTGCCGCCATCGACCCGGAGATAGGTGGCGACCACATCGAAATCGAGGCCATCGCGAAGGGTATCGGCGAGCCGGCTGAGCAACTCGCGCGGATCGGTGACCTCGGCGAGTTCGCGGGTTGCGTGGGTCAAGAGCCACTGCGGGGGACGCCGGCCGTGGTAAAGCCAGTGCTCGAGAAAATGGCCGACCCTGGCCCGGATCGGTTGCAGCAGAACCACCAGAAGCACGCCGGTGGCGAACGCAAAGAGATTTCGCAGCGAGCCATACCCCCCGGCATAGTTGACCAGCAGGTGGTTGGTCATGGCGAAGGCAAATCCGCCGATGACGAGAACCAACGTGGCCGAAAGCGCATCTCGTGCGATGGGTTCGAGATCCCACAACCGGTATTCCATCAGGGCGGCCACAATGGCAAAGGGAAGCGCGGCCATGGGCAGAACCATCATCCACGAGAAGGGGTCGACCTCGATTCCGAGCTGGCGGGGAAGCCACACCAGGGAGGTCCATGGCACCAACCCGACAAAAAGCCCGAGAGCCGCCCACTCGATCTGCCGGCGGACCCTGGCATCACGCGATGTCTGCCACCAGCGCACGATGTGGAGGGTGATCCCTCCGGCGAGGGCAAGGGAGAATGCCACCCGCAACAACGTCGTCACCACCGGCCACCAACCCTCGGCATTGGGAGCGAGGGCGGTGGCTGCGGCCCCAACGGCGGCCACCACGGTGACGAGATCCAGGATCCAGACCGAGATTCGGCGCTCGGGAAAGATGATGAAGAAGCGGGCGATGAGAAACGGAAGGACCGCACTGGCGATCCGGTGCAGAATCTGAAGGTTGTCATGGGTCGCGGCGATCCGGTTCGGCACCGCTCCCAGAATCAGTGAGGCAGCGGCGATCAGAAGTAGGACCGCGGCCTCTCTCCGAGAAGTCTTCCACACCACAAAGAGGGCGCACAACAGCCCCAGGAGACCGACCGAAGTGCGTGCGAGGTAGACCGGTTCGATGAAGGGGGGGTGAGGGCGGAAGATGACCTCTCGGGGTTCACCCTCGGAGTTCCTCACCGCCAACTGGTGTTGCTCTCCACCCGCGAGAAGGAACTTCGGATCTTCGAGTTGTCCGATCTCCATCCCGTCTACCGTCACGATGGTGTCGTGGATTTCGAGTCCGGCGGCCGCGGCGGACGACCCGGCCGGCACCTCGTCAACCACGATCCCGCTCTCGACCCATCGGACCGAAAAATCGAGGCGGTAGAAGCTGTGGACCGTCCTGATCAAGGACCACCCGGCCACCACCACGGTGGCGGAAGCTACAAGCGTGAGAAGGAGGCGACGGACAAGCACGACCTCAGTATAGGCAAAGAGCCTTCAGAACTCCCGTTCATCGAAACCGCGGATCTTGTAGTTGACCTCGGTTTCGAGGATCTCGGCGAGGAGCAACTCTCGCACCATGAGCGCGACCCGGCCCTTGCTGTAGGGGAGTCTCTCGGCGACAGCGCCCCACCCTGATGGTCGCATGTTGACCTGTTTCAGGATCCCATCGATGAGTCGGGTGCTGGTCTCGGCCAGTCGTCCGGTGTGATGCAGAATCGCCCCGGGAGGAACCTCACCAGAAAACCGCTTGTACTCATCCTGGATCCGGACCGCTTCGAACAGGAGCGGCTGCAGATGGTACGATTCCTCGGTCTCCTGCCGGGTCCCGCTGGTGGAGAACCGGAAGGTCCCCCCCATGGGAGGTGAGACCATGATCTCGATAAAGGCCTCCTCGCCGGACAGAGTCCCGCAGAGGATCGGACCAACCCGACGGTCCCTGGTATAGATGGCGCCGAAGGTGTCACCCTCTTTGTCCAGAATCTCCACCACGCCGTTCGACGCCGATTCCACCACCGTCTGGAGGATGGTCGGCAGATCGAAGTGATCGAGCATCCCGCCGAGGTTGCTGCCGCCACGTGAATCGAGGCTCGCAAATGTCCCTTCGAGCCGGCGCGCGATGTTCTGTAGGTAGTGGAGAGAGAAATCCCGTGACTCGTACACCATGCGGAGCACCAGAGGACGAGACCACTGAACCGTACAGCCCCCTTCGGGAAATCGCGCCTGGCTCTTGAGAGCGGTGCCGGTGATGACCTTGCTTTCGCCAAGCACGGTTCCCGGACCGATATAGGCCACCGGTTTGAGCCCTTCACCCTCGTCGACCTCCCGACACACTTCGACCACCCCCTCGAGGATCAGATAAAGCGCGGTCGCGGGCTGTTTCGGACGAAAGAGCATTTCGCCGTGGCTGTGAACCACGACCCTTCCTTGAGCGGCCAGGGTGGCGCGGACATCGGGAACCATCCCCTTGAAAAAGGAGCTGTCCGCTATGGCCTGGACAAGATCTTTCTGACGCATATCCGTCATTATCCCACCGCTTGAGGACATTACAAACACCCGCCGCGTAAATCTTCGGACGGTCGTGATGGCTCCCAATCCGGGTATTCCGCCCCGGACGGGCTAGAATTGAACCGTGGAAACGACATCGGAAGCCAGGGTCTTCCAGTTGGTCTTGACGGACGAACTGCGCCGCCCCGTCGTGCTCACCTCCGACGAAGTTGGAGGCGGTTGGAGGGATCTCTTCCCCACCCTGGCTTCATGTCTGCCGGCTCCATATCCCGTTTTCGGCCAGGATGAGGAGAAGGTCGTCACCTACGGCTATCCGGTGCTGCGCTCCGACGGCATCCGCCAGCTCCAGCGCAACCTCGATAGCCTGGTCAAGGCCGAGGTCGGATACCGCCTCGCTTCGGAATTCGATCAAACGGCCGGCAAACGCGGAGTCATGGCCGAGCGGGATCGTCTCCATCGTTCCATGTCGTTGATCCTGGAAAACGTCTTCATGAATGACTACGGCCAGGGAATGGCCGAAGTTTTTCTGCTTTTCCTCTCCTCGGAGGTCGTCCAGTCGGTCTCTCAGGTGCCCCGGTTGGTTCGCATGAACGATCGGCTCTCGAAGGACGAGACCGGAGCCGAACACCGGCAAGCAGTAGCCGGAATCCTGGGCGGTCTCATCCAACGCGCCGCCCACGGTGCGTCGGACCGCCTGCGTAAACTCGCCCAGGTCCGACTCGCTCCCAAAATCTCGCCCCTGCTCGGAATGATCTGTTCCGACCAGTTGCTGTTGACCGAATCACGACTGACGATGGATATGCCTTCCCTCGACAGCTACTTGAGGACCCGGTTCAGAATCGACCTGGAAACCCTCAACTCGACCCTGGAAAACTCCGTCCGCCGGCTTTCTCAGGTCATGGCGCGGCAATCCGCCCTGGGTGAACTTCTGACGTCGGCCTCGGGATTCAGCATTGATCTCACCAGACCATGGACGCTTCTCGAGCCGCGCCTGCTCAAGGCGCTGGTCAGCGCCGACCTGCTCGACTCCATCGGGATGACCAAGTCCCAGGCGTCCATGTGCGCCGAACTCGGGCTCGGTCTCAAACGATTCGAGCTGCTCTCCGCACTACGTCGCAGGGTCGTCATGATGGCGCAGCGGGGGAATCAGCTCGTCCTGTCGGAGCCGTCGGTTCGGGGACCCATCGCGCCGACGACCCGGCCGTTCGACTTCACCTCCCCCGGCGTGGTGGACACATCGGTTCGTCGATTCGGGCTCGTCTACGACCTCACAAACTTCACCGCGATTCTGGAAGAGGTGCGGAAGAAGGGCCGCCTGGCCGAGGAGAAGGCGCTCCAGTTCATGTATGTGTTCCAGAACCGTCTCGAGGAGATCCGCCACGATCACCGGCTCATCTTCGAGAAGTTTCTCGGTGACGGCGCCTTCTACTCCTCACGCCGGGCGTTGCGGATCCTCTCGTCCGCGTGCGAGATCCAATACGGTTATGATCGGTTGCGTCGCAGCGGCTTTCCCTTCGACCAGGGAATTCGCATCGCTCTCAACCACGGCTCCTATCGCCTGTTGCCCATGCTTGACAGCGATCGAGAAATCCGCCGCTTCGAGTTCTTCGGCCACGGTATTGTCGAGCTCTCGCGGCTGACCACGGGCAAGAGTGCAAGGGAAGTGGCGGATATCGCGGAATTTTTGATCCACGCGGGTTACGACGCACTCGAGGTCGAGAACTTCCTCGCTCCCATCGCCACGGCTCGCGGCGCCAGCAAGTCCTCCGACGATCGCACCTACAAGGTCGAACTCGACAGCCACGGCGAACTCGTCAACGAGGGTATTGTCCTGACCCTCGATTTCGTCGAACACCTGGAGCGGGAACTCGAACTCCCGTCGTTCACCGAGGTGATGGAACACGACGTCCGATGGTTGCTCTTTCCCCTCGATCCCGATCGACCCGGACCGTTCCAGGTGGGCCTCCGCTATCTCGGGGTGGCGCGACTCAAAGGCCTCGATCCCATCGAGCTCTTCGAGGCGGCGGTATGGACCGAGATTCCCGCCGAGGCACAGGTGATCTCGGAGGGGTCGTCGCTAGTCGCGCTGCTCCGCCGACTCGGGCAAGGCCCCGCCGAAGAACACGATTTAGACGAAAGCCCTCAATCGACCATCGATGAAGATCTCGCCGTGCTTTCCTATCTCGAGCCGGATGGAACAAGATCGTGGATCTTCGGTCGCCATCGCGCCAGCGATGACGTGCTTCTCCAGGCCGTCCAGATGCCCATGCAGGTCCCGACCATGTTCGACGAGGAACCCCTGGAAACCTGGCTCTTTCGCAACCGGTTCGAGCTCGACCGGCTCTACCGGGGCGTGCGGCGTACCGATGTCGGGATCACCATCCCGGTAAGCCCACTGCGCCAAAGGGACAGCTATGTCGGTTGCTTCCTCGCAGCGCCGTACAAAGCCCCATGACAGTTCTGAGTTTTGAGTTCTTAGTTTTGAGTTACATCGCAACTCGTCCGGACGCCTTTGGGCCCGGTGCGATGGAACTCAACACTCAAAACTGAGAACTTAAAACTCTTCCTCGCGGATCTTGAGGTAGCTCTCGAACCGTCCGGCGTCGATCTCTCCCCGTTCGACGGCGTCCTTGACCGCACAATCCGGTTCCTGAACATGGCTGCAATCGGAGAATCGGCAACCCGAGATAAACGCGGCGATCTCGGGAAAGGCCAGGGCGAGATCCTCGGTGGAAGCGTCGAGGACGCCAAACTCCTTGAGTCCCGGTGTGTCGACGACAAACCCCCCGTACGGAAGCGGCATGAGTTCGGCCCTGGTCGTAGTGTGCCGGCCTTTTCCCGTGCTGTCGGAGATCGACCCCACCTTGAGCCGGAAGCCCGGGTAGACCGAGTTGAGCAGCGACGACTTGCCGGCGCCGGAAGGGCCGCAGAACAGGGTCGTGCGGCCCACCAGGCGTCGCTTGACTCGGCCCAACCCCCACCCGGAACGGGCCGACACCCGAAAAACCTCATAACCCAGATTCTCGTAGGTCGGCAACCATTCCTCGATCTCACCCAGACCAAGATCGATCTTGTTGATGATGATGACCGCCTCGATCCCGGAGGAGTGGCACGCTGCGAGGAAACGATCCAGCAGACCGCGCTTGGGTTCGGGCCGGCTCGCGGCAAAAACGAGAAGCGCCTGATCGACATTCGCCGCGAGAAGCTGGGGTTGGCCGCTGTGGGGTGCCGCCCGGCGCAGGGAGTTCTCCCGAGGATTTACGGCCACCACGACCCCGTCTTTTGACGCCATCTCTGCGACCACGCGATCGCCGACGACCAATCGGGGCGAGGATGGTGTGCCGCCCTCCCATTTGAGCCGACGACGCGACGACATCACCAGAGTGCGGTCACCTATCTGGACCCGCACCAGCTGGCCATGTACGGCGATGACGGTTCCCTCTACGGACTTCACGAACTTGGAGTATACGCCGGCGGCATCGGACTCACTCGCGGTTCAGCACCGGCGGGCGCGAATTGAGCTCGTCCACCGCATGACAGAAGCGGGCGAACTCGGGGTAGTCATCCGGCGCCACGGTCTGGGCGGGCAGCTCGAGCTGAAGCACCGACCGATGACGTCGCCCATCTCGCTCGATGGTTTCGACCACCGATCCCCACCGCGTCTCGATCCTCCTCGGGACGCCATCGATGGTCCAACCCTCCGGCGCTTCGATGACGAGCTCGTTCCTCTGCAACACCGGAACCGGCATGATCAGGGGATACCGCCTGGTCGGCAACGCCGCCAGAACCGGGACCAGGGGCTTGGAGAAGACCAATCGTCGGCAGACCATGGAATCGCCATCCGGTCGGCAGATTCCGGACGATCGCATCCCGAGCTCGAGTTCGATGCCGTCAGCCACACGATCGATCTCTCCCGTGACATCGGAAGCCGAAGGAACAAAGTTGGCGGCCATCTGCTGGTACACCATGGGCACCCGTTCGGTGGGAACGCTCCGGATCTGCTCCACGACCCTCTCGGCCTGGGGGCCTCGGATCGCGATGGTCACGGTGAGCCTGGCATCACCTGTAGGCTCGACCACCGCCACGACCTTCATCTCCTCTTCGAGATCGGGGTTTTCGAAGACCGGTAGCGCTTCGAGGATGGACACACTCTGATCGGGACGACTCAAGGGAATCAGGAGACCATCGCTGCCTTGCAGGATCGGATCGATTCGACCGATCCCCTGGCGCTCCTGCTCGAGATCGAGCCAGATTTCGGTGTCGTCTCGTTCGACCCGCAGCAGAGGCACCATGAACGAGTCAAAGGTCGGAACAATGAGGTGGGTGCCGGCAAAAGGCCGGGTTCGGGCCATCACGAGATCGACCTCCCAGCCGGCTTCGAGGAGGGCCGCGGCGACGATGCCCATTCGGTTTCCCCTCGCGCGGGAGAAGCTCGCCCCGGCGCCTGCCGAAAAATCGAGCACCCCCCTGCCCGGCTCGATCTCGTCGATGACCCCGTTCACGAGATTCTCGACTGCGACCTCGGGGGAACCCTCAGCAAGTAGGTCCGCGCTCCACACCCGGAGCTCGGGAGTGGTCACGAGAATCGGCAGGAGCCGATCGCGAACCGCATCACCGACGTCCGCCCAGGACACTCCGAAGGCATAGCTCACCCAGGGCAGAAGCTCGCTTGCCGGGGGGGCGAATCGCTCCTCCGGGATCGGCGGCACGCTCTCGGCTCGCCATCTGATCACCCGCAGCCCGTCGACGTCCCACTCGGAGCGCTCCACACCTTCGAAATTCCCCTCCACCATGAGTTCAATCCCCGGAGGGACGAGGAGGAGGTACTCGGAAAGACCGAAGGCCCGCTCGGAATCTGCAAAGCGATAGACATAAGGAGGTAGATGTCCTCGCCGCGAGGCTCCGGTCGCCCCGACCCGCGCGACGTACTCCTCTTCCACCAGATCGCCGGGTTCGACGTCGTCGAGCTCGATGGCGCCACCGCCTTCTCCGAGGTCGGCGGGCACGACCACCGATCCATCTTCCTTGTGGATCCTGACCTTGAGGCGGTACGAGTCGGGAAGCTGCTGGAGACGCGAGGCCTGTCGGGCGCCGACCGGGGTCAGGGCCCGGGTCACTCCGTGGTAGTAGTAAAGGCTCGAACCATCGGCAAAGACCCGCTCCACCGCCTGGTCCAGGAGCAGCACCGCATCGACACCGTCGATATCGTCATCAATCCGTGTCACGACTTCGTTGAGGGACAGACGATACGGCTGAAAAAATGGCGTCTCCCCGTTCCGCCATGCGAGAGCGAGAAGATCGAGCGACGACGGCGACCGCTCGATGGCCGTCTCCAGCGCGCGGGCCCTGGCCTGTGGGTCATCAGCGGTGATCGCCAACGTCATCTCGTCGACCACCATGAGCGATCCCCACCGTCGACGCACCGCCTCGAGCTCCAGCGCGGCCTCTTCCAGCTCTCCCGCCGAATACAGCAGCCGGATGAGTTCGACATCGAGATCCGGGTCCTCAGCCCGCGACCGAATGCGCCGGATCACCTCGATCGCGTCAGAAACCAGGCATCCCTCGGCGAGTTCGTCAACAAAACGAAGATCGAGCGGTTCGGTGACGGCCAATGCGCGGAGGAGCCGCTGCCGCTCCTGCCACCGTTCAAGGGCCTCGAGAACCTCGAGTTCGACCTCCGCCGCCTCTCGGGAGCCCGGCAGCGCGGCATGGAGTCGGCGGAGCCCGTCCTCGGCCTCGCGGACCCATCCCCGTCCGAGGGCCTCGTGGATCCACACGCGAAGCACCCGGACGTCGTCGAGGTGCTGATCCACCATGGTGTCCAGAATGCGTTCGTGGTCCTCCTCACGCCTCTCCCTGAGCGCGAGACCTCTCTCGAGCAGCAGCGACGCGGGCACATCGGAGGTCGAACGGAGGTGCTCCCGCGCCCGCAACCGCGTCGCCTCGGCATCTTCACCGGTCGGCGCCGTCACCCAGAACCAGGCAAACGCCAATCGGGGCCACGGACTCTCGGGATCGATCTCCAAGGCCGCCTCGATGAACTCACGCCAGCGCTCGGGATCGCGACGGTATTCGCTGAGGGTCGCCGCGAGCAGATAATCAGCCATGGTGGCGGTGGTATCGAGATGCTCCAAGAGCCCACCCATCGCCGGCGGTTCCTCCACCTTGACCTCGGAGTCCGCCCATCTCTCATCGGCCGCACCCTCGGCAACCGGCAGCGTCACCGGATATCCGGACTGGTCGTAGAAACTGACTCTGATTTCGGGTCGTCCCCGCGCCGCCATGTCGGCCCGCAGCCGGTGCCGCCCATCGTCGAGACGAACTCGATACCAGAGCACCTCGGGTTCGCGTTGACCGCAGTATCGCCGAGAGTCCGCCCTTCGGCCGTCGAGGTGCAGATCGAGGCTTCCGCTCGCCTCGACCGCCATCCAACCATCGAAGGCGGTCTCGAGTCCGATGGTCCACAGCACGGTGTAGACGCCACGCGCGGCGACAACTTCAGGTGGGCCGATGATCCCGTCAAGGGTGGTCATGGTGAGGCGAACCGGTTCCCACGGGTCCGTGAACACCGTGCCGGGTAGGGGCAGCTCGCTATCGGACGGGACGGCCCCGCGTTCGAGATCGAGGATGTCGAAGACGCCAAAAGGCCCGGCGAGCTCGGCCGTGGCCAACGACCCGGCGGGCGGTCGGCCGTTGAGACCGCTTTCGATCCGGGCCAGCAGAAAGCCGAGCTCCGGGTCGCGCGCATCACCTGATACGGTCAGAATCTCCTCGGGATCCGGGAGGTTCCCGATCTGGTTCAACCACCATCCAGCGGCCGCCACCGCATCAGCGCTGGTGGGATCTTCTGCGACCGTCGCCAAAGCCTCTCGGCGGGCGGTGGGCAGATCGAAGTCGGCGTCGGCGCGCTGCACCGCCCACCAGTCGGCCGTTGCCGTGGCCGCGGAGAGAACCACCCCTAGGCAGAACGCAGTGGCGAGATGACGGGGCTTCATGGTGTCTCCAGCGGCTGACTCAATATACGCTCGATCTCAAGCAGGAACTCGCGCAGTTCGGGAGTTCGCCCGGCTTCGACGACTCCCGGGTTGAGATGGAGATAACCGTTGACCCGGTAGCCCTGCTCCTCGATCTCGATGGTCAGCTTCAGGGATCCGAAGTCGCTCGTCAGGGACACGGTGTCGGCTTGGATCGACGGAATCCGACCGAGAGTGACCTCGAGAGCCCATTCCAGATCCGGGCGAACCGCCACCAGCAGCGGCCCGGAACGTTCTCCGGTGGGAACCACCCTCGTGGCGAGATCCATGGTGCCCGGATAGGTGGCGATACCGCCGCGACTCTCGAGCGCCGTCCGCGGCACCACCGCTTCGAGTTCGACCACGGCAGGATCGCGAGACGGCACCAGGCGATATTGCGGTTCCGCGGTCAGCTCGGCGCCCGGGAACGATCGCTGCAACCAGGCCGCAAACGGCCGGGGATCCTTGCTCCCAGCGAACTGATGACGAAGCCGGTCCGCCGCCTCTCCGCTGGATTCGACCCGAACCTCCAACGGCACGCGCCCGTTCAGATCCTCACCCAGGCGATAGGTGGTCTGGGACAACCCACCACCGACGATGGGAGTGATTCGTGGTCGGCTTTCAGGGCCTTCCACTACCAAAACAGTTGCCCCCTGATCCATCCCGGGCGGCGGCAACATGGAGTGTCCCGAGGCCGTTCCGTCGAGCCAGAGATCATCATCCGGGAGATAGGCGATGGCGTGGTTGAATACCTCGAGCAACGCCATTTCTGAAACGATGGGGCCCAAATCGGCGGTCCGCACCATGACCATCCGCGCGGGAATATCGATCGCCTCGAAGAGCGCCACCAACAATGCCGCAGTGTCCTTACAGTCGCCGATACCCTGGTTGAGAACCCAGTCCGCCGAGAACGGCCGAAACCGGTGCTCTCCGAACTCGAGTCCGACATACTTGATCTCGTTGGTCACATAGGTGTAGATCCGTCGGATTCGTTCGATCCGGTCTTCAACACCCTCGGTCAGACTCTCGGCCAGCTCTTCGATCTGCCGAGACGCACGGACTCGAGGCGCCACGTGCCGCGTATACCAGGTCGCGGCCTCACCCCAGTCTGGATGGCTGGAGTAGGCGACAAATCGACCGCGGGCAAAAGGTGGTGACGGCGGGATATCGGGCAGGATGGGACCAAGATCGCTCCATGTCCAGACGAGTCGGACGCCGCCATCGGGGCCAACCCGCCGCTCCGGCAAGCCCTCGAGATTGATGAGCTCCCACGACGGCAGCATGCCTTCGGGACCCACCAGTTCGACCTCGGCAAGGACCGTCGGTACCGACCGGCCCAAAATGACGAGTCCGCCTTCATACGGTCCGGTCTCGTTGCTTTCGATGGTCTCGGTGCTGACATAGGAAATCTCGAGAAGGTCGCCATCGGCGAGTTCGGGAAAATCGAGCACCCGCAACCGGGTGTCGTAATAGAGGTTGAACTCGGGTTCTGCGAGCCTGGGTGTATCTCCCTGTTGCGCGCTCAATTCGGATCCGTCGCGTCTGAGAACTCGTGCCCTGAGGATCCGCAGGCGTTGGCTTTCGGAAACATAGGGCAGGGTTCGGCGGCGGTAGATGTCCGCTCGTTCGGCCGAAGTGATGAGAGTCACCTGCTGAACGCGTTCCTCGGTGAGCTGCGACGGCAGAAAGTGGACTTCGACATGATCCAGCAGGGTCACGGCCGGATCACCCGAGGGTGCGGCATCGGCCATCCGCCAGAGTTCGTCCACCGGTCGGAGCCAGCTCAGGTCTTCCGCCTCTCCGCTCAGCAACTCGACGAGACGCCGCGCCCGCCTGTCCTGGGGGCGCAGAACCAGAACTTCGCGGCTCAGCTCGAGGGCGCGGTCATCGTCCCCCGCCGCGTGCTCGACACGGGCCAATTCAATCATGAGTTCGAAATCACTGGGTGACCGCTTCAGACCCTCTTCGAGCCGGGCCCGCGCCCCCTCGATATCGCCGACGCCGCTGAGAAGGCGGACCAGACGAAGTCTCAGCCTTTCATCGTTGGGATCGATCTCGAGACCCTCGCTGAAGAGCTCCAGCAGGGCGTCGCCATCGTTGCAGGTCTCGGCCAGGCGTTCGCGGAGTTCGACCACCGCAGACGAGGCTGGAGTCGCGCGCTCTAAAGGTGCGAGGACCTCGCGGGCAAGATCGGTTCGCCTCGCGTCGACAGCGCGATGCGCCGCGGCAAGACCCACCACCTCACAGGCCGGGTAGCGACGGGCGAGTTCCACCATCTCGCCGAGCAGCACGATGCCCCACATTTCCGAGTCGATATCGAGAGCGGTGGCCTTGGCGGCCGGCTCGTCGATCACCGGTTCGAGGATGGCCGCAGCCTCGTCGAAGAGTCCCCGATCCGCGTACCAGGCCGCAAGTTCGATCCGGGCGAATACAAGCGACGGATCGGCCTCGATGGCATCGCGAAGAAGCTCAAAACCGACGGCCTGATCACTGGTGATGAACCACTCGAGCAGGCGCGCTTCGGCCGGAGCCTCGCTCCTCGCCGCCCGGCACACGGTTCGCGCCTCCCCGGCGCCCACCGCCTGTGGACGGCGCAGGACCAGATAGGCCGCCAGGGCCATCCGGGCTTCATCGTCACCGTCCTCCACAGCCGCTCGAATCTCACTTTCCAGGTCGCGAATCTCGGGGGGCTTGCGATCGTCGCCACTGATGTTCACCGGTGTCGATGCTGTTTCCCGGACCCCCTCGAGGGCTCGCCCGTCTGGTTGCGTCAACCGGACTCTCAGCCACCAGTCTTCGCTCTCACTCGCCACCGCCACCACGATGGTGTTGGACCCGCGGCGCAGCCAACCACCGGCCGAGGCTTGGTCATCGGCGCGTTCAAGAGGCCGCGGCGTCGTCAGGACCTCACGCCCGTTGAGCCAGATCCGAGCAACCTGGGCCGCGCCGAGCCGCACCGCCACCGGCTGAGCTCGGTCGGTATCCACGGTCGTCGCCAGGTACACCAACTGTCGTTGCGCCGGCCAGGCAAGACCCGAGAGCCGAACCCAACCCAAAGGATCGCTACCGGGCGCCGAGCGCCAGGCACCGCTTGTCGGATGGACCGCGAGATCGTCGAAATCGGCCAACTCGCCGATCGGGCTCGGACCCTGGACCCACCATTCGGTGAGACCGCCCACGGTCCGAAAAAGCTCCCGTGCCGCGGCCGGGCGCCCGTCCTCCGCCGCCAAACGGGCGCGCATCATTCGAAGTTCATCCGCCATGAGGGGATCGACCCGGCTCAACGCGGCGAGACGGTCGAGCCCTCCCTCGACCACGCCGGGATCGGGGACCGTGTCCCGCCGGAAGAAGGCAAAAACGACGTGGTGGAAGTCGTCGGGCTGGAGACCACCAACGGCCGCGCGGTCCACATGATCGAGGATTCGCTTCTCGATCTCACTCGCGGCGTCGGCGATGCTTGCGACGATCACGATCATGAGAACAGCGGTCAAACGTCCAACCATGACCGGTAGTGTGCGGTCATGGTTTCGGCGGGTACAACAGGGGTTCGTCAGTATGCGCACCGCGACAGTATCGCAGAACCACGGGACGAGCGAAGCTGGATACGAAAATCTCGTTGAGCGGCAGCCCACAGATCACACAGATAGACACAGATCGCATCGCTACGCCATCGCACGGAGAAACCACAGCAAACGCAGATGTGATGGGCGATGGCTCTGCATCTCTGCGTCTCTGCGTTGAATTGCGATGGTGCGATGTCTTCTGTGTCCATCTGTGTGATCTGTGGGCACCCGCTGCGGTGCCTTGTTCCTCGCATCTCCCATCTCGCATTTCGTATCTGCGCTACCATCCCGGGATGGCCGCGACCCCGATCACCACCATCACTTTCGACGCCGGCAACACCCTGCTCTTCTGCGATCCGACCCCGGCCGAGATCTATTCAGAGGTGCTCAGCCGCTACGGCCGGGTGGTCACGGCCGACGAGGTCGACCCGGTCTTTGCCGGCGCTTGGGCCGAGCTTCAAGCGAGGACACCCCCCGGAGTCGATCGCTACAACTCCCAGCCCGGTGGCGAGAAGCAATGGTGGGGGGCATTTCTTCGCGAGGTTCTGGCCCGTCTCGAGCATGACGCTGAGTGGCGTCCCCTTCTCGACGAGCTCTACGCTGCGTTTTCGAACCCCGAGGTGTGGAAGGTCTACCCGGAGACTCGCGCCACCCTCGAGGCCATCCACGGTCGCGGCCTCGAGATGGCGGTGGTTTCCAACTGGGATCGCCGGTTGCCGGAGATTCTCGATGGGCTCGACCTCACGGGCTGGTTCACGACCATCACCGTCTCGGCCATCGAGAAGGTCGAGAAACCGGCGGCCGGGATCTTTCTTCGAACTCTCGAGCGGCTCGGTGTCGGTCCGGGAGAGACCCTCCACATCGGCGACTCACCGCTTGAGGATTACGAAGGCGCCAAGGCGGTCGGTATGACCCCGGTCCTCATCGACCGGCGAGGGACCTTTGCCGGCAACTGTTACCTGAGGATCGGCAGCCTCGATGAGGTGTTGGGGTTGCTTGACTCAAAACCCGGCTAAGATACCCACTATGCTGCATGCCGTTATCATGGCCGGTGGATCCGGCACACGTTTCTGGCCGGCCTCCCGCCACGGCCGTCCAAAACAACTCCTGGCGCTGTCGTCCGATACTCCCCTGCTCCGGGTCACCGCTGATCGCATCTTGCCGCTGGTCGGCGCAGAGCGACTCTGGGTCGTGACCACCACCTCGACCGCCGAGGCCACCCGCGAGCTCCTCGACGAGGTTTCCCCCGACCACATCTTGGCCGAACCTACCGGTCGCGACACCGCAGCCTGTGCCGCCTTCGCCGCGAGGGTCGTGCTCCACCACGATCCCGACGCCGTGTGCCTGGTGCTCCCCGCCGATCACGTGATTCTCGATGAAGATCGATTTCGATCGGCCATGGCCGCCGGCGCCGCCGCCGTGGAAGAACACGGCGGACTGCTGACCTTCGGCATCAAACCGACCCATGCGGAGACCGGCTATGGCTATCTCCGGCTCGGCAGGAGAAGCTTCGAGAAGGGCGGATGGCCCGTCCATCACCTCGAGCAGTTTGTCGAGAAACCCGATATCGAGACCGCCTCCGAATACCTCGCCGACGGAGGTTTTCTTTGGAACTCCGGGATGTTCGCCTGGCGCGCGACTGATCTCCTGGCCGAAGTTCGACGTCAACTGCCTCTGCTCTTCGAGGGAATCGGCGTCATCGGTGACGCCATTGAAACGCGTGCCGAAAGAGAGGTCCTCGAGGAGGTCTACCCCCATCTGCCCCGGACCTCGGTGGACTTCGGGATCATGGAGTCGGCGCGCCAGTGCTGGACCATGCCGGTGGATTTCGATTGGTCCGATGTCGGCTCGTGGCCGGCCCTGGCCGGGGTCCTGGCGGCCGACGCCAACGGCAACACCTCGCGCGGTCGCACGGTCGATTTAGAATCGCGGAACAACATCCTCGTCGGTGATGGTGTCCTCATCGCCGCCATCGGCGTCAGCGATCTCGTGGTCGTGGCGACCCCCGATGCTGTGCTGGTCGTTCCCAGATCCGAAGCGCAGAAGGTCAAGGGGGTCGTCGAAGCGATACGGGAACGCGGCTGGGACGATGTGCTCTAGCGGAGTCGACAGCTGACAGTCGACAATTCATAGTTCCTTCACGTCATCCGCTGATCCTCGTGGTCCTCCAACTCCGTGCCACGGCGATCAGCTCCGATGCGCATATTGAAACCGCAAAGGCGCCAAGGTCGCAAAGATGCCGCGGAGCATCGCTTTATTGACTCATCGCACCATTTCATCAATGGTCTGACGTGCCCACGATCCGAAGGCCCACTCACATATTGCGATGCATTGCGGAATCTTGGCGTACTTCGCGTCATGGCGGTTTCATTGTGCATTCGAGAACCAACCGCCGACTCACAAAACCCAAGGTGGATCACGCCTCGATTGCTCTGCGATGAAACTGTCAACAGTCGACTAGTCTAGTCGTCGTCCTTCTTCTCTCTGAATCCGTACTGCTCGAGTTTGCGGTAGAGGGTTGAGCGACCGATCCCGAGCTGACGGGCCACATCCGAGAGATTGCCGCCATGGCGTTTGAGGGCCTTTTCGATGGCCGCCTTCTCGAGTTCGTCAAGGCTCATGGCGACGGAGATCGGCGCCGATGAATCCGAACCCGGACCATCCGCGTCGGCCCCGAGACCCGTCGGGAGATCTTCGATGCCGATGGCCGGCCCATCGGCGAGGAGCAGGGAGCGGTGGATGACGTTTTCGAGCTCGCGGACGTTGCCCGGCCAGGTGTGGTCCCTGAGCGCCTCCATGGCGCCCGGTTGGATTCCGGTCACGCCGGTGAGGGCATCGCGGGCATACTTCTTGATGAAGTGCTCGACTAAAAGCGGGATGTCTTCGGAACGTTGACGAAGCGGCGGCAACTCGATGGGAAACACCACCAACCGGTAGAAGAGGTCCTGGCGGAAACTGGAATTCGCGACCATGGACTCTAAATCGCGATTCGAAGCGGAGATGACTCTGACATCGAGGTTGATGGTTTTTGTGCCGCCGACCCGTTGGAGACAGCGCTCCTGGAGCACCCGAAGCAGCCGGGCCTGCGCCGACGGCGACATCTCGCCGACCTCATCGAGAAAGATGGTGCCGCCGGCCGCCTGTTCGAATTTGCCGGGGTGAGTCGCCAACGCGCCCGTGAAGGCGCCCTTCTCGTGCCCGAAAAGCTCGGATTCCTGCAACCCTTCGGGGATGGCGGCGCAGTTGACATCGATAAAGGGCCCGTCCGAGCGCAGCGAACCATAGTGGATCGCCTTGGCGACAAGTTCCTTCCCGGTCCCACTTTCACCGGACACAAAAACCGTGATATCCGAGTTTGAGACTTTCTCGATCTGCTCGTAGACTCGGCGCATGGCGGCGGACGAACCGATGATGTTCTTCATGTGGAACTGCTCGCCGAGTTCCGACTTGAGACGCACCACCTCTTCGGTGAGGGTGGCGTGGGACAGGGCTCGGTGGAGCGTGGTCTTGAGGCGCTCCTGATCTATGGGCTTGACGAGATAGTCATACGCCCCGAGCTTGGTCACCTCCACCGCCCGGCTGATTTCGGTCACCGCAGTGAGAATGATGACCGGAAGGGTTGGATGGCGACGCTTGAGCTCTTTGAGCACCGCAACTCCATCGACCTCGGGCATCATCAGATCGAGGAGCACCGCGCCCGGCGCGGGATCGGCGCACGCGAGGACCTCAGCGCCGCCCGAAAACGTCTCGACGTCGTATCCGGCCGTCGAAACGATGACGTTGAGCAGCTCTCGAATCGCCGGCTCGTCATCGACCACCCACACCACCGAAGTTCTTACCATCGTTCTACCAGTCTAGCGCGGACTGCGGCCGATGAAGCCGGACAGCCACGCGGTCAACGACTCGAGGGGAAACCGCTCCCCGCGGATCCCCGTTTCCACTTTCGAGGCTTCGGCGAGGGCGGCCGTCAGCTCGGCGTCGGTGTATCGCCCGGCGCCGGAGAACAGGGCGCCGAGGGAGAAGGGCGTCGGCGGTTTGCCCCCCGGTTTGATCATCGGCGAGGGCGCATCGCTGGAGAATCGGGCAAGAAGATCGGGGCCGATTCCGGATTTGAACCGTTGCGCATACCAACCCCTGCGGCCGGTCTGCTTGGGATCCATCTCCCGTTCGAGACCGGCGGCGGCGGCGGCCCGGCGAAGATAGAGCATCTGGAGCTGCAGATTGGTCACCTGGCCGAAAAGCGTCGGCCCGAAGCGACCGGCATCGAGGCGCTGGCCCTGCCAGTCGTTGACCGGCGAGCCCGAGTCGGCCGCGGCCACCAGATCGAGCAAGGGCTCGAGTTCACGGTCGAGGACCGCATCACGCACCACTTCGAGTGATCGCTCTCGGGGAAAGGTGAGTCGCCGAACAAGTTCCTCGTCCACCTCACCGTCGCCGGCGGCGCCGGCGAGCTTGCCGACCTCAGCCACGAGCAGACGCGGGGCGAAACCGAGGCGTTCGAGCAACAGCCGGGTCGCTCCCCGGTTGAAAACAACTCCGCCGGCGGCCCCGAGAAGAACGGCCTCCAGAACCTTCCACTGCTCGCTCGAGAGGACAGCATCCTCCCACGGTTTCGGCGGCGGGGGTACCGGAATCCACTCGAAACTCCCGGTCTTCTGCACCGCATCCACCAACTCTCCGGTGGGTTTTCGGCCGCACCACGCGCCCATGACCAGAGCCATGCCATCCGGCAGTCCCTCGCCGAGGACGTGGACCAGCGGTTTGAGATCGGGTGGCGAGGCCTTGGTCGTCTTGATTCCCGGGGGCGCGGCGGCCCCCAGCCACTCACGCGCGTCGGGGACAACCAGAACCCGCTGGGCGGCGAAGAGCGATGGTGAGACCAGCTCCATGGCCACCGACTCCGGACTGGCCTCGTCGGAGAGGACCTCGGGTTCGACCCCGCCGAGCTCGCGGCAGACTCCCCGCACCTCGGCAGAAAGCCGTTGCTCGAGGAGATAGTCGTCGCTGGCTGCAATCAAACGAATGAGCGACATGGCCTATTGGTGTGAATCAGAGTTGTCCGGAATCCTGGAGCTCCTGGCAATCAATACAGTGTCGAGCCCACGGAACGGCGACCAGTCTTCCCTGCTGGACCTTCTCGTTGCAATTCACGCACTCGCCGTAGGTTCCGGATTCGATTCGATCGAGGGCGGCATCGATGCGTCGCAAAATGTCGCGCTCACCGGTTGTCAGCTGATAACTCAGGTCGCGGTTCATCGTGGAAATCGCACGGTCGCCGAGATCGGGAGCAAGCTCCGAATTGCCCTCTTGTTCGCTCGTACGCGCAGCCTTGACACGGGTCAGTAGGGCGGCCCGTTTTTCCTCCAGCAGCTTGCGGTATTTCTCAACCTGTTTGCGGTTCATTCGGTCTGCCTCCATGGATCTCTCGGGAGCATCTTGCCATATTGTACCCAAAGTCGCGCGGCTCGCACCGATGATCGTCACCAACAGACCGCGAAACCCGTCATCTCCCGTCAACGCCGGAACGGTGGTAAGCCCCGCCGCCGAGAATATGTGTCGCTCGAAAAAGCTGCTCCCAGAGCACCAACCGAGCGATCTGGTGCGGCAGGGTCATCGGGCTCAAGGACAACTTCACCGATGCCCGCGCCGCGAATTCACGATCGATCCCGAGATCGCTTCCAATGACGAAATCGAGACCCGGCGTCGATCGATCCTCGTGGTCACGCAAGAATCGAGCAAGGCCCTCACTCGTCATTCGCTGACCGGCTTCGTCGAGAACGACCAGCGTCCATCCCGGTTCGAGGGAACGGTCGAGCACCCTCGCTTCTTCTCGTAGGGCCTTGCGAGGGTCGTCAGAGCGGCCGCCGGAAACAGGTCTCAGGACCCGGTCCTCGGCCGGCCAACGCTGCTGGACCCGCCGACGATAGGTCTCCACCTGTTCATCAAAACCACCGACTCCACGCCGGCCGAACCACACGACCCGGGTCTTCACCTATCGGCGGGCGGAATCCGCCGGCTCATCGATCCCGAGGGCGGCCTCGTCGAGCCTCGGGGCATCTCCCCAAAGGCTGTCGAGTCCATAGTAGGCTCGACGGTCTTCGGTAAAGACGTGGACGACCATATCGCCAAAATCGAGGAGCACCCAATCACTACGGCCGGCGCCCTCTTTGTGGAGCGGCCTGGAGCCGGCATCTTTGAGCCGCCGCACGATTGCGTCGGCGATGGCCCCGACCTGACGTTCACTCGCCGCCGAGCACAGCAAAAAGCAGTCGGTGTAGGACGTGAGATCGCCCACCTCGAGACCAACGAGATCGAAGGCCTTCTTGTCCATGGCCGCCCGGGCGGCTATCCCGATCTTCGACAGGGTGTCAGCGTCCAGCATGGTGCTCCTTCGGGTTCTGCGACGAGCTCTCGTCATCGGTCTTGTAGAGTCCGTACTTTTCGATGTAGGAGTTGACTTCGTGCGGCACCAACTCCCTGATGGGCAATCCCAGACGTTGGCGCTTGCGAACATCGGTCGCCGAGACCGGGAAGGGATCGTGGTTGAGAAGATAGACCGTCTGTTCGGTGGGGTCCGGGACATTGGCGAAGGGTTCCACCTCGACCAACCGAGACCGCAACTCCTCAGGAACCCGATCTCTGAGCTCCGGGCCCCAGATGTGGGCGCGGTGGAGCACCACCAAATGAGCCAGATTCACCAGCTCGTTCCAGCTCTCCCAGCTCGCGATCTGCGAGAAGGAGTCTGAACCGAGGAGGAAGTAGAGCAGGGCGCGAGGATAACGTTCGCGATATCGCCTGACGGTCGGGACGGTGTAGCTCGGCCCATCGACGAAGACCTCATCGTCGGAGGCGAAGAAGCGCTCGTAAGGCAGGGTTGCGAGCGCCACCATGGAGAGCCGATGGGTGATGGGGGTCAGCGGCTCACCCTGTTTGTGCGGTGGATTCCCCGCCGGTACGAAATGGATCGCATCGAACTTGAAGGTCTCCTGGGCGCGGACCGTCGGGACCAGGTGGCCGGTGTGGAAGGGGTCGAAACTGCCCCCGTACACCGCGATTCGTTGAGTCATGTCGTCTCCTGGTTTTCCGACACCAGTTTGAAGAGCAGACCGAGGAGGCGGCGCACCCCCTCACCGGTCACCGCCGAAATGGTCCAGGTCAGAGCCCCGTACTCGGCCGCCACCCGGTTGAGTTCGGCCTCACTCGATTGCCGGTCGGCCACCGCATCGATTTTCGTTCCCACGAGAATCCACGGCCGGCCGTCCAGGGGCGTTGCATACGCCGCGAGCTCGCCCCTGATGGTGGCAACCCGGTCGGTGATGGACTCCTCGGAAGAGAGATCCACGAGGTGGGCCAGAGCTCGACAGCGCTCGACATGACGCAGAAATTGGACGCCGAGCCCGGCGCCCTGGTGAGCACCCTCGATCAGCCCGGGAATATCGGCCATGACCAGCGTCTGGAATTCGTCGTCGGGAGCCTGAACCACACCAAGGTGTGGTTCGAGGGTCGTAAAGGGGTAATCCGCCACCTTGGGTCGCGCAGCGGAAAGTCGCGCGAGCAGAGTCGATTTACCGGCGTTCGGCAGCCCGACCAATCCGACATCGGCGAGCAGCTTGAGTTCGAGCTCGAGCTCTCGTTTTTCACCGATGGCGCCCTCTTCGGCGGTGCGGGGCGTCCGGTTGGTGGCGCTCGAGAACCGGGCGTTGCCACGACCACCGCGACCGCCGTTGGCCACCGTCAGTTCGTCGCCGTCTGAGAGCAGATCGCCAAGGACCTCACCGGTTTCGAGGTTTCGTACGACGGTCCCGGGGGCCACCATGATCACCGTATCGCTGGCGCCGGCGCCGGTCTTGTTGGATCCCTTACCGTCATTGCCATTTTCGGCGCGGATCAGACGGCGGTTGTGGATGTGCAGCAGCGTGTTGAGGTTCCGCTGCACCCGAAGCACCACGTTGCCGCCACGACCGCCGTCACCGCCGTTGGGCCCGCCCCTCGGGACGAACTTCTCTCGCCGGAACGAAACGCAGCCGTTGCCGCCGTTTCCCGCCCAAACCGTGATTCTTGCCTGGTCAACAAGCATGCTTCATCTACACAAAAGCGCGGCGCTCGTTCTGAGCTGCCGCGCTCCGTTCTGTTCGCCCCTGCCCACAGCAAGGTTGTTCAGTTGATCACCACGTTGATATAGCGGCCGAGACGACCACGATTCTGGAACTTGACCACACCTTCTGCGGTGGCAAAAAGCGTGTCGTCGTTGCCACGCTTGACGTTGACACCCGGCTTGAAACGGGTTCCGCGCTGGCGTACGAGAATCGACCCGGAAGTCACGGTCTGGCCGTCACCGACCTTGGTACCGAGGCGCTGGGCGTTGGAATCCCGCCCGTTTCGGCTCGATCCCTGTCCTTTTTTATGAGCCATGACTCCTCCTAGGCCTGAATGGCTTCGACCCGGACCCTATAGTAGTCCTGGCGATGACCGTTTGTCCGCTTGTAACCTTTGCGGCGCTTCTTTTTGAAGACGATGATCTTTTTGCCACGTTCGGGCCGCACCACCTGGCTGAGGACCGAAACACCATCGACAATCGGCTTGCCCAGGGTGACCGCGTCGCTCTGGCTGACCATCATCACGCGATCGAAACGAAGCTCGTCACCGGCTTTGAGGTCGGGCACCGTCCGCTCGACCAGAAGCACATCACCGGGGCTGACCCGGTATTGCTTACCGCCGTGTTCTACAACTGCATAGTCCGTCATAACACACCTCTCCCACACAAGGGCGCTTGTTATAGCCCATTAGAGCTCGTGTGTCAACGTCCGGAGCCCGTTTCCGCGTCCAGCGCAGCGACAGGAATCAGCGACCGAAGCCGACCAGGACCCGCGGAAAACCCCGCTCCATCGGGGTGCCGGGCATGGCTTTGTGCCAGAAGAACCTCGCGGCAACACGTCCCGCTTCGCACAAGGTCCATGCCGGGCTCCCCCGGGGAGCGCGATGCGGTCTGCTGTTCCGGCAACGAGGTAGGCCGCCGGCGCGCCATTGGCGTGGTCGCAGCCCTCTCAATCAACCCACGCGCGACCACGCCGATGGTGCGACGCTGGGCCGCTGGGACGCCAAAGCGTCACAGCGGCCCAGAAGGCCGGTGATGAGAGCAACGTCCGAGACAGCTCCGGAAGCTGCCGGCGCGCCATCCGGCCAGCTGTTGTTCTTCCCACCTATCGGCCCGCGCTACCCGAACTCGCCGTCCACCGGTTGCCGGCGCTCACCCGCTCCAGGAGGCCGCGCTCCTCCCGGCGCTCCATCGCCCGGCCGCCGGTTCTCCCGAATCCGTTCGAGATGACGGCGAATCTCAAGCAGGCTCCGCCACTGCTCAGAGGTCAGCTCTCCCCGCACCGCGAGGAGCATCTCGAAGCGTTCGTTCTCGAGCCTGTCTTTGGCCGCTTGAAAGGCGCCGAACGATTTGCGCACCGCCTGCGGATCAAAATCGTCCCGATCGACGAGATTACCGAGCTCGAACTCGGCTTTCTTGAGCCCGGCGTTGAGATCGATCATCTTGAGCGCATGCTGGTAGACCAGATCACTGATCGCCTTTTGTTGTTCTTCAGTGAGCCCGATCCGTTGGACCACCCGCTCGTTCTCCCACCACTTGCCGTGCGGCAGGTTGAACTCCGCCGCCCCGGCTGAGGTGGCTGCCGCCACCAGCATCACGATCATCATCATCCGTTTCATGCGTTCCTCCCGAATGCCCCCGCTCAGGATGCTCCGTTGTCAAAAAACGTCGCCAAATCGTCGGTTTCCGGGTCGATGATCTCGAACCCCGGAATGCTGTCATCCGACAGCAACTCGTCCATCTCGGCGAGGATCTCCTCGACCGTCGGTGCGACAACATGGGGTTCGACGGGTCCTCTCGACCGCAGAATACCGATGCCCACCGCCATCACCAGAACCGCCGCAAGCGCCAACATCGGTCTCAACCACAACGATCGCCCACGGCCATCCCCGGCCGCGGCTACCGGCAACCGATCCATGATCTGCTGCGCCTGGACGCCCCAATCGGGTTCGTCGGCGAGCAATTCCTGCCGACGGATCTCGATCAACCGCTCGAAATCCGCTGCCTCCGCGCGGCAGACCACGCAGTTTTCGAGGTGCTCCCTCGCAGAAGGCTCGAGGTCGAGGCCCGCCACGGCCGCCGAAATCTCTTCAGATGTCATATGGCTCTTCATCGTACGTCTCCAAGTTCTCGCCGTAGCCGGTGCACCGCGCGGTGAAGCTGCGTCTTGACCGTCCCGACGTGAACCGACAGGGCGGCCGCGATCTCGTCGAGGTCCATTTCCGCGTAGAACCTGAGGCGGAAGATCTCGCGCTGCCGCTCGGGCAGCTCCGCCTCGCACTCCCGGAGCCGATCCACCGCCTGACGCTGCATCGACCGCCCCTCGGGATCGACTTCGTCATCGGCGATCCGGGAAACGGGGTCGAGTCCATTCTCCTCGTCATCCGGGGTGACGACCCTGAGACCCTCCCGCCGGCGTCGCCGGAGCAGATCCAGGCTGGTGTTGATGGCGATCCGGGTCAACCAGGTCGTCAGGGCCGCGCGGCCGTCGAAAGTGGCGAGACTGGTATAGGCCTTGACCAGGCTGTCCTGGGCTACCGCGTCGGCCTCGTCGGCGCCGACATACTGCCGGCACACCATCCACACCCGCCGCTGATGACGCCTGACGAGTTCGCCAAATGCGTCACCATCCCCGTTGCGCGCCATCAGAACGAGGGCGCTGTCGTCAATCGAAAGATCGGATCGGCTGGGCGTCATAGACGTGGCTCTCAACACAAGCATAGGACGTCGCGGCCCTCGATGGGTTGACAACCTCTTCCGCGTCCGGGGCCGGGGCAGGGGCAGGGGGCAGCGTCCGGGACCGGAACAGCGTCAGTGACAGAGACCGGGGCAGTGGCAGTATCCCGTCACGTCACCGTCGACAGCCAGGATGGCGGTCAATACACCACCCAGATCGTCCGCTGTGTAGCGATAGGCTTCCAGCCTGTCGACGGCAGCGACCGTGACAGGGGCTGACCAGGGCACGAGGCAATCGCGTTCATTGGGACGTGCCGGGTACGTAGTTGTGCCGGATCTACCAACCGGTACCGCGGAGCGCTCCGCACAACTACGCTACCGGGCACTCCACGGGGAGCGCGATGAAATCTGCTGTTCCGGCTTCGAGGCAGGCCGCCGGCGCGCCATCGGCGTGGTCGCTGGGACCCAAAAGCGTCCCGGCGGCCCAGAAGGCCGGGGTTGAAGGAAACCCTGAAGCGCGAAACCGACATGGTTTTCCCATCGCGGTTGCCCGAGGGAGCCACCCGTAGCATTGTTCGGGATCGAAACCCCGCGTTCTCCGTAGTGCCCGCGGCCGAACAATGCAACAAGTGGCACCCCGTTCGAGGCCAACCCCGCAAACCCTTGACAGAACGTCGGCTCGGTTTACCCCGGCACCACCACCTTCAAAGCCTTCGGAACCACTTCGAAGCGTGTCACCGGCCCCTCGAGGACACCGGCATTGCCGTCGAAATGAACCGCCAGCCGCTCGTCGTGGTGGAGTTCGAGCACCTTCGCCTGAAGGGCGACACTGCCATCCATGGTGTGGAGGGTCCCGCGAAGGGCGCCAACGAGGCGTTGCAGCCTGCCCGTCACCGGCACATCCGGCACCAGCGTCACATCGAGGAGCCCGTCGTCGGGCACTGCATTCGGGGTCAGGGCGAAACCGCCACCGGTGGTTGGCCCGTTGTGGACCGCGAGGATGGTCATGGTGCTGACAATCTCTCGACCATCTGCGACCAGCCGCACCTGCGGCGCCCTGAACTTGAAGAGAGAAACCGCGGCGGTCCCGAGATAGACGGCGATGCCGCGCACCCACTTGATTCGAGCTGCACGGTCATTGATATCGGCGGTCAGCCCGATCCCGATGGCGTTGAGCACCATCCGGTCGCCGACCCGGATGAGGTCGACGTCCCTGCACTGTCCGTTGAACGCCACATCCGCCGCCGCATCGGGAACCCTGGGAATCCCCAGCGTCCGAGCTGCGTCATTTCCGGTTCCCAAGGGGAGAATGCCCAGCTCACAATCATGATCACCACCGGCGAGACCCTCGGCGGCCTCGCAGACGGTCCCGTCGCCGCCCGCGACGACGATCCGCTTCGCACCGCGCTTCGCCATGCCTCGAGCGAGTTCGGCGGCGTGATACGGTGCTTCGGTGAACACGGCCTCGCAGGTGAGACCTGCCCTCTCGAGCCGCCCCTGGAGGCGGATCCACTCCCGTTCGAGGCGTCCGCCCGCGGCCGCCGGATTGACGATGGTCAGCACTCTGTAACCCTACCAGCTTCTTGGGAAGTCATCGAGAGCGATCGATTGGCTGCGCCGATCCCGGACGGCGGTCAATTGTGTTCCTCGGAGGGCTGTACTACTGTGTTTTCGACTGCAGATCGGATCCAACGCTCGGCGGTTCTCGGATCGCCAACAGATTTCAAGGGTGGCAGATGGAATTCTTCCAGATCGCGATTCTGATTCTCTTCGGGCTCGCCATCTCCGACCTCATCGTCGGGGTGTCGAACGACGCCGTCAACTTCCTCAATTCGTCCATCGGGTCGAGGGTGGCGCCGCGGCATGTGATCATGATCATCGCCAGCCTCGGGATGCTCGCCGGGGTGACCTTCTCGTCGGGGATGATGGAGGTTGCGCGCAAGGGCATCTTCAACCCGCAGTTCTTCACCATGCCCAATCTCATGACGATCTTCCTCGCGGTCATGCTCACCGACATTCTCCTGCTCGACCTTTTCAACACCTTCGGGCTGCCGACGTCGACGACGGTCTCCATCGTTTTCGAACTCCTCGGAGCGGCTGTGGCGGTCTCGCTGCTCAAGCTCTACTCCGACGGTGACAGCTTCGCCCGGGTGGTGGAGTACATCAACACCGGCAAGGCCTTGACCATCATCTTCGGTATCCTGCTTTCGGTTGTTGTCGCTTTCGCGACCGGCGCCATCGTCCAGTTTCTCAGCCGCCTGATCTTCACCTTCGACTATGAGAAGCGTCTCCGCCGTTACGGCGCACTGTGGGGCGGTGCAGCGCTGAGCTCCATCACCTACTTCATCCTCATCAAGGGTTCCAAGGGCGCATCCTTCATCACGCCAGAGACCCTGGCGTTCATCAAGGGCAACACCTGGCTCATTCTCCTTGGTTCCTTCGGGGTCTGCGCCGTTCTGCTGCAGATACTGCTCAGTTTCACCCGAATCAATATTCTCAAGCTCATCGTTTTGGTCGGCACTTTTGCCCTTGCCATGGCCTTCGCCGCCAACGATCTGGTCAATTTCATCGGTGTTCCATTGGCCGGATTGAGCGCCTACCAGGAGGCGGGGGCCACAACTGATCCCCTCACGGCGACCATGGAGGCTCTGACCAAACCGGTGCAGGGCAATACCATCCTCCTGCTCATGGCCGGCGTCATCATGGTGGTGACGCTGTGGGTGTCCCGCAAGTCGCGGTCGGTGACCAAGACCGAGCTCCGGTTGGGCCGCCAGGAGGAAGGTTTCGAACGCTTCGAGTCGACGGTTCTGTCGCAGGCCATCGTCCGTCTCGTTTCATCACTTTTTGAAAGCGTCGGCAAGCTCTTCCCGGCACCGCTCCGAAGAACCGTCAACCGCCGATTCGACCGGTCCGAACACCGTCCCAAGCCCGCGGCCGACGGCGCCGTACCGTCCTTCGATCTCATCCGCGCTTCGGTCAACCTCATGGTGGCCAGCGCGCTCATCTCCCTGGCCACGTCATTCAAGCTGCCGCTGTCGACCACCTATGTCACTTTTATGGTGGCAATGGGGACCTCGCTCTCCGATCAGGCCTGGGGCCGCGACAGCGCAGTCTACCGGGTGAGCGGGGTGCTCACCGTCATCGGTGGCTGGTTCTTCACCGCCATGATGGCCTTCACCGTCTCGTTGATCTTCGCCACCGCAATCTTCTTCGCCGGTGGTTGGGCGGTGACGGCGATTCTCATTCTCGCGGCGTTCATCATCTTCCGCACCCACAAGCTCCACCGCAAGCGCGTCGAGATCGAAGAGTCGGTCGAAGTCTTCAACCTGCGCAAGATCAAGGACTCCAAGGCGGCGTCCGAAATCACCTCGCAACACGCCGGCACATTCCTGGCCGAGGTCGCCAGGGTTATCGATCTCAGCTTCGACGCTCTTTTCGCGCAGGATCGGGCCAAACTCAAGGAAGCTCGAGAGAAACAGCGTAAGGTGCAGCGCTGGTCGAACATCATCGCCGCCAACGTCTTCAAGGTCTTCCGGCTCTTGAAGTGGGAGGCGGTGCAGGACTCGCGCCGCTATGCCCACACCATCAGTACCTTGCAGGAGATTTCCGAGAGCCTCCGGGACATCGTCGTCCGCGCTCATCTCCACGTGGCCAACAACCACTCGGGACTGCTGCCCGAGCAAATCATCGAGCTCGGTCGGATCCGCGATCTCGTCTGCGACATCCTCGACCGGACCTCACGTAACTTGCGCAAGGGTGACTGTCCTGACTGTTCGGAAATCGCATCGAAGAACCGGGAGATCCGGATGTTGGTGGACGAGTTCGATGAGAACCAGGTCATGCGGATTCAGGACAATTCGTCCAAGACCCGGCTCAGCATCCTCTTCTACTCGCTGGCCTGGGATGCCCTGAAGATCGCCGAAAGCGCCACCCACGTCCTCGAGGTTTTCGAGGATTCCATCGCGGCGGCCGAGACCATCGAGGAGATCGAGGACAACGGATCCGGCCTCAATCCGGATCCATCGGCAATCTGATCAGACCGGCGGAGCGATGGGCAGGGTAATGGTGACGTTAGTCCCGACGCCCTCCCGCGACCGCAGATCGAGCTCACCGCCCATGTACTGGACCATGTGTTTGACGATGGCCAGCCCGAGACCTAGGCCGCCCCGGCCCGGCGTCCGCGCCCGATCGACCCGGTAGAAACGCTGTGACACGGCGCGAAGCTCACTCGCCGGAATGCCCTCACCACCGTCCGAGATCCGAATCGTGACCTCGCCGTTCGAGGTCCGGGCCCAGACTTCCACCCAGCCGCCGCGCCGGTTGTACTTGACGGCATTGTCGACGAGGTTGCTCAAGATTCGGTAGAGCCCGCGTCGGTCACACCGCACCACCACATCCTCGGAGACCTCCTCGCGAAACTCGACTCCTGTGGCGGCGGCCTCGGGTCCGAAGTCACCCAGAACATCGCGCACCAGCGACTGCAATCCGACATCTTCGTGCTCGAGCTCGAGCTGGCCCGACTCGATGGTGGCCAGGTCGAAGAGTTCGCGGGTGAGGCGATCGAGGCGCTCGACCTGCCGGACCAGAACATCGGCGAGTCTGGGGTCCACCTCGTCCTCGAGCGCCTCCACCGTGGTCCGCAGAACCGTCAGCGGCGACCGCAGCTCGTGCGACAGATCCTGGACGAAACGCCTCCTGAACTCGGCCGACCGCCGAACCAGACTGACCTCGGAAAAGATCACCACGGCGCCGCCCTCGCGAACGGGGAAGGCGCGAATCTCCCACAACCCGTTGGCGTTTTCCACAACCTCGGCTTCGGGCCGGCCGCCTTCGGCCGCCATCTCCACAACATCGATGACCGAGGGGTCACGGAGGATTTCAAGAAGGTGGCTGCCGCGTGCCGCGGAATCGACGCCGCAGAAATCCAGCGCCGGTTTGTTGATGAGCCGGACCCGGAGATCGGAGGTCACGACGAGCAGACCGTCGCCCAGGCTCGATGAGAGATCCTCGAGTCGGCCGGCGAGCCGTTGACTCTCGAGTTGACACGAAGCCACCTGTTCCATGAGCTCGCGGAGGGTGCGGGGGATCTCAGCCGGTGGGACGTCCAGGGTCGTGGAAGCGGCATCGAGCCGGCGTCCCGACCGCAGCCAGAGAGCCGACTCGACGGTCACGACCGTGATCAACCACAACACCGCGAGGCTCGCCGGACCGACGAGGTCGAAGAGAGACGCTGCAACCAGCGCGACGACGAG
>CAVWAW010000031.1:0-16646 GCA_963753035.1 uncultured Acidobacteriota bacterium
CCAGCTGTTCTGCGTCCCACCTCATCGGCCGGCGCTACCCGAACCCGCCGTCCACCGGTTGCCGGCGCTCACCCGCTCAGGAGGCCGCGCTCCTCCCGGCGTGCCATCGCCGGGCCGACGGTTCTCCCGAATCCGTTCGAGATGACGGCGAATCTCAAGCAGGCTCCGCCACTGCTCGGAGGTCAGCTCTCCCCGCACCGCGAGGAGCATCTCGAAGCGTTCGTTCTCGAGCCTGTCTTTGGCCGCTTGAAAGGCGCCGAACGACTTGCGCACGCCTGCGGTCGAAATCGTCCCGATCGACGAGATCACCGAGTTCGAACTCGGCTTTCTTGAGCCCGGCGTTGAGATCGATCATCCTGAGGGCATGCTGGTAGACCAGATCACTGATCGCCTTCTGTTGTTCTTCAGTGAGCCCGATCCGTTGGACCACCCGTTCGTTCTCCCACCACTTGCCGTGCGGCAGGTTGAAATCCGCCGCCCCGGCTGAGGTGGCTGCCGCCACCAGCACCACGATCATCATCATCCGTTTCATGCGTTCCTCCCGAATGCCCCCGCTCAGGATGCTCCGTTGTTAAAAAAGGTCGCCAGATCGTCCATTTCGGGGTCGATGATCTCGAACCCGGGAATGCTGTCATCGGACAGCAACTCGTCCATCTCGGCGAGGATCTCCTCCACCGACGGGCGACAGGAGGGGTTCGACGGGTCCTCTCGACCGCAGAATACCGATGCCCACCGCCATCACCAGAACCGCCGCAAGCGCCACATCGGCCGCAACCACAACGATCGCCCACGGCCATCCCCGGCCGCGGCTACGGGCAACCGATCCATGATCTGCTGCGCCTGGACGCCCCAATCGGGTTCGTCGGCGAGCAATTCCTCGCGACGGGTCTCGATCAACCGCTCGAGATCCGCCGCCTCCGCGCGGCAGACCACGCAGTTTTCGAGGTGCTCCCTCGCAGAAGGCTCGAGGTCGAGGCCCGCCACGGCCGCCGAAATCTCTTCAGATGTCATATGGCTCTTCATCGTACGTCTCCAAGTTCTCGCCGTAGCCGGTGCACCGCGCGGTGAAGCTGCGTCTTGACCGTCCCGACGTGAACCGACAGGGCGGCCGCGATCTCGTCGAGATCCATTTCCGCGTAGAACCTGAGGCGGAAGATCTCGCGCTGCCGCTCGGGCAGCTCCGCCTCGCACTCCCGGAGCCGATCCACCGCCTGACGCTGCATCGACCGCCCCTCGGGATCGACTTCGTCATCGGCGACCGGGAAACGGGGTCGAGTCCATTCCTCCTCGTCATCCGGGGTGACGACCCTCAGACCCTCCCGCCTGCGTCGCCGGAGCAGATCGAGGCTGGTGTTGATGGCGATCCGGGTCAACCAGGTCGTCAGGGCCGCGCGGCCGTCGAAAGTGGCGAGACTGGTATAGGCCTTGACCAGGCTGTCCTGGGCTACCGCGTCGGCCTCGTCGGCGCCGACATACTGCCGGCACACCATCCACACCCGCCGCTGATGACGCCTGACGAGTTCGCCAAATGCGTCACCATCCCCGTTGCGCGCCATCAGAACGAGGGCGCTGTCGTCAATCGAAAGATCGGATCGGCTGGGCGTCATAGACGTGGCTCTCAACACAAGCATAGGACGTCGCGGCCCTCGATGGGTTGACAACCTCTTCCGCGTCCGGGGCCGGGGCAGGGGCAGGGGGCAGCGTCCGGGACCGGAACAGCGTCAGTGACAGAGACCGGGGCAGTGGCAGTATCCCGTCACGTCACCGTCGACAGCCAGGATGGCGGTCAATACACCACCCAGATCGTCCGCTGTGTAGCGATAGGCTTCCAGCCTGTCGACGGCAGCGACCGTGACAGGGGCTGACCAGGGCACGAGGCAATCGCGTTCATTGGGACGTGCCGGGTACGTAGTTGTGCCGGATCTACCAACCGGTACCGCGGAGCGCTCCGCACAACTACGCTACCGGGCACTCCACGGGGAGCGCGATGAAATCTGCTGTTCCGGCTTCGAGGCAGGCCGCCGGCGCGCCATCGGCGTGGTCGCTGGGACCCAAAAGCGTCCCGGCGGCCCAGAAGGCCGGGGTTGAAGGAAACCCTAAGCGCGAAACCGACATGGTTTTCCCATCGCGGTTGCCCGAGGGAGCCACCCGTAGCATTGTTCGGGATCGAAACCCCGCGTTCTCCGTAGTGCCCGCGGCCGAACAATGCAACAAGTGGCACCCCGTTCGAGGCCAACCCCGCAAACCCTTGACAGAACGTCGGCTCGGTTTACCCCGGCACCACCACCTTCAAAGCCTTCGGAACCACCTCGAAGCGTGTCACCGGCCCCTCGAGGACACCGGCATTGCCGTCGAAATGAACCGCCAGCGGCTCGTCGTGGTGGAGTTCGAGCACCTTCGCCTGAAGGGCGACACTGCCATCCATGGTGTGGAGGGTCCCGCGAAGGGCGCCAACGAGGCGTTGCAGCCTGCCCGTCACCGGCACATCCGGCACCAGCGTCACATCGAGGAGCCCGTCGTCGGGCACTGCATTCGGGGTCAGGGCGAAACCGCCACCGGTGGTTGGCCCGTTGTGGACCGCGAGGATGGTCATGGTGCTGACAATCTCTCGACCATCTGCGACCAGCCGCACCTGCGGCGCCCTGAACTTGAAGAGAGAAACCGCGGCGGTCCCGAGATAGACGGCGATGCCGCGCACCCACTTGATTCGAGCTGCACGGTCATTGATATCGGCGGTCAGCCCGATCCCGATGGCGTTGAGCACCATCCGGTCGCCGACCCGGATGAGGTCGACGTCCCTGCACTGTCCGTTGAACGCCACATCCGCCGCCGCATCGGGAACCCTGGGAATCCCCAGCGTCCGAGCTGCGTCATTTCCGGTTCCCAAGGGGAGAATGCCCAGCTCACAATCATGATCACCACCGGCGAGACCCTCGGCGGCCTCGCAGACGGTCCCGTCGCCGCCCGCGACGACGATCCGCTTCGCACCGCGCTTCGCCATGCCTCGAGCGAGTTCGGCGGCGTGATACGGTGCTTCGGTGAACACGGCCTCGCAGGTGAGACCTGCCCTCTCGAGCCGCCCCTGGAGGCGGATCCACTCCCGTTCGAGGCGTCCGCCCGCGGCCGCCGGATTGACGATGGTCAGCACTCTGTAACCCTACCAGCTTCTTGGGAAGTCATCGAGAGCGATCGATTGGCTGCGCCGATCCCGGACGGCGGTCAATTGTGTTCCTCGGAGGGCTGTACTACTGTGTTTTCGACTGCAGATCGGATCCAACGCTCGGCGGTTCTCGGATCGCCAACAAATTTCAAGGGTGGCAGATGGAATTCTTCCAGATCGCGATTCTGATTCTCTTCGGGCTCGCCATCTCCGACCTCATCGTCGGGGTGTCGAACGACGCCGTCAACTTCCTCAATTCGTCCATCGGGTCGAGGGTGGCGCCGCGGCATGTGATCATGATCATCGCCAGCCTCGGGATGCTCGCCGGGGTGACCTTCTCGTCGGGGATGATGGAGGTTGCGCGCAAGGGCATCTTCAACCCGCAGTTCTTCACCATGCCCAATCTCATGACGATCTTCCTCGCGGTCATGCTCACCGACATTCTCCTGCTCGACCTTTTCAACACCTTCGGGCTGCCGACGTCGACGACGGTCTCCATCGTTTTCGAACTCCTCGGAGCGGCTGTGGCGGTCTCGCTGCTCAAGCTCTACTCCGACGGTGACAGCTTCGCCCGGGTGGTGGAGTACATCAACACCGGCAAGGCCTTGACCATCATCTTCGGTATCCTGCTTTCGGTTGTTGTCGCTTTCGCGACCGGCGCCATCGTCCAGTTTCTCAGCCGCCTGATCTTCACCTTCGACTATGAGAAGCGTCTCCGCCGTTACGGCGCACTGTGGGGCGGTGCAGCGCTGAGCTCCATCACCTACTTCATCCTCATCAAGGGTTCCAAGGGCGCATCCTTCATCACGCCAGAGACCCTGGCGTTCATCAAGGGCAACACCTGGCTCATTCTCCTTGGTTCCTTCGGGGTCTGCGCCGTTCTGCTGCAGATACTGCTCAGTTTCACCCGAATCAATATTCTCAAGCTCATCGTTTTGGTCGGCACTTTTGCCCTTGCCATGGCCTTCGCCGCCAACGATCTGGTCAATTTCATCGGTGTTCCATTGGCCGGATTGAGCGCCTACCAGGAGGCGGGGGCCACAACTGATCCCCTCACGGCGACCATGGAGGCTCTGACCAAACCGGTGCAGGGCAATACCATCCTCCTGCTCATGGCCGGCGTCATCATGGTGGTGACGCTGTGGGTGTCCCGCAAGTCGCGGTCGGTGACCAAGACCGAGCTCCGGTTGGGCCGCCAGGAGGAAGGTTTCGAACGCTTCGAGTCGACGGTTCTGTCGCAGGCCATCGTCCGTCTCGTTTCATCACTTTTTGAAAGCGTCGGCAAGCTCTTCCCGGCACCGCTCCGAAGAACCGTCAACCGCCGATTCGACCGGTCCGAACACCGTCCCAAGCCCGCGGCCGACGGCGCCGTACCGTCCTTCGATCTCATCCGCGCTTCGGTCAACCTCATGGTGGCCAGCGCGCTCATCTCCCTGGCCACGTCATTCAAGCTGCCGCTGTCGACCACCTATGTCACTTTTATGGTGGCAATGGGGACCTCGCTCTCCGATCAGGCCTGGGGCCGCGACAGCGCAGTCTACCGGGTGAGCGGGGTGCTCACCGTCATCGGTGGCTGGTTCTTCACCGCCATGATGGCCTTCACCGTCTCGTTGATCTTCGCCACCGCAATCTTCTTCGCCGGTGGTTGGGCGGTGACGGCGATTCTCATTCTCGCGGCGTTCATCATCTTCCGCACCCACAAGCTCCACCGCAAGCGCGTCGAGATCGAAGAGTCGGTCGAAGTCTTCAACCTGCGCAAGATCAAGGACTCCAAGGCGGCGTCCGAAATCACCTCGCAACACGCCGGCACATTCCTGGCCGAGGTCGCCAGGGTTATCGATCTCAGCTTCGACGCTCTTTTCGCGCAGGATCGGGCCAAACTCAAGGAAGCTCGAGAGAAACAGCGTAAGGTGCAGCGCTGGTCGAACATCATCGCCGCCAACGTCTTCAAGGTCTTCCGGCTCTTGAAGTGGGAGGCGGTGCAGGACTCGCGCCGCTATGCCCACACCATCAGTACCTTGCAGGAGATTTCCGAGAGCCTCCGGGACATCGTCGTCCGCGCTCATCTCCACGTGGCCAACAACCACTCGGGACTGCTGCCCGAGCAAATCATCGAGCTCGGTCGGATCCGCGATCTCGTCTGCGACATCCTCGACCGGACCTCACGTAACTTGCGCAAGGGTGACTGTCCTGACTGTTCGGAAATCGCATCGAAGAACCGGGAGATCCGGATGTTGGTGGACGAGTTCGATGAGAACCAGGTCATGCGGATTCAGGACAATTCGTCCAAGACCCGGCTCAGCATCCTCTTCTACTCGCTGGCCTGGGATGCCCTGAAGATCGCCGAAAGCGCCACCCACGTCCTCGAGGTTTTCGAGGATTCCATCGCGGCGGCCGAGACCATCGAGGAGATCGAGGACAACGGATCCGGCCTCAATCCGGATCCATCGGCAATCTGATCAGACCGGCGGAGCGATGGGCAGGGTAATGGTGACGTTAGTCCCGACGCCCTCCCGCGACCGCAGATCGAGCTCACCGCCCATGTACTGGACCATGTGTTTGACGATGGCCAGCCCGAGACCTAGGCCGCCCCGGCCCGGCGTCCGCGCCCGATCGACCCGGTAGAAACGCTGTGACACGGCGCGAAGCTCACTCGCCGGAATGCCCTCACCACCGTCCGAGATCCGAATCGTGACCTCGCCGTTCGAGGTCCGGGCCCAGACTTCCACCCAGCCGCCGCGCCGGTTGTACTTGACGGCGTTGTCGACGAGGTTGCTCAAGAATTCGGTAGAGCCCGCGTCGGTCACACCGCACCACCACATCCTCGGAGACCTCCTCGCGAAACTCGACTCCTGTGGCGGCGGCCTCGGGTCCGAAGTCACCCAGAACATCGCGCACCAGCGACTGCAATCCGACATCTTCGTGCTCGAGCTCGAGCTGGCCCGACTCGATGGTGGCCAGGTCGAAGAGTTCGCGGGTGAGGCGATCGAGGCGCTCGACCTGCCGGACCAGAACATCGGCGAGTCTGGGGTCCACCTCGTCCTCGAGCGCCTCCACCGTGGTCCGCAGAACCGTCAGCGGCGACCGCAGCTCGTGCGACAGATCCTGGACGAAACGCCTCCTGAACTCGGCCGACCGCCGAACCAGACTGACCTCGGAAAAGATCACCACGGCGCCGCCCTCGCGAACGGGGAAGGCGCGAATCTCCCACAACCCGTTGGCGTTTTCCACAACCTCGGCTTCGGGCCGGCCGCCTTCGGCCGCCATCTCCACAACATCGATGACCGAGGGGTCACGGAGGATTTCAAGAAGGTGGCTGCCGCGTGCCGCGGAATCGACGCCGCAGAAATCCAGCGCCGGTTTGTTGATGAGCCGGACCCGGAGATCGGAGGTCACGACGAGCAGACCGTCGCCCAGGCTCGATGAGAGATCCTCGAGTCGGCCGGCGAGCCGTTGACTCTCGAGTTGACACGAAGCCACCTGTTCCATGAGCTCGCGGAGGGTGCGGGGGATCTCAGCCGGTGGGACGTCCAGGGTCGTGGAAGCGGCATCGAGCCGGCGTCCCGACCGCAGCCAGAGAGCCGACTCGACGGTCACGACCGTGATCAACCACAACACCGCGAGGCTCGCCGGACCGACGAGGTCGAAGAGAGATGCTGCAACCAGCGCGACGACGAGGATCGGCAGGGCCGCGACCAGGGCGGCCGACAGGTGGCGGATTCGACTCACCGAAAGCCCCGGAAACGATAACCGGCGCCGATCACCGTCTCCACCATCTCCGACCCGAGCTTGGCGCGGAGCGCCCGGATGTGGACATCCACCGTCCGGGTCTCGACGTCACTGGACAGGCCCCACACCCGTTCGAGGATGCTCTCCCGCGAGGCGACCCGGGGTCGGGTCGTGATGAGGTACCAGAGCAGCTCGAACTCGCGAACCGTCAACCTGACAGGATCGCCTTCGAGCTCGACATCCATCGGTCCGCGTCGGACCTGGAGCCGGGCATCGCGATACTCGTCCTCGGGCACGCCGCCGTCCAGGCTCCGACGCCGCAGCAGGGCGCGGATCCGGCTCTTGAGTTCGCGCAGGGAGAAAGGTTTGGTGATGTAGTCGTCGGCGCCGAGATCGAGCCCGAGCACCCGGTCGCTCTCCTCCACCCGCGCGGTGAGCATGATGATCGGCAGGTCACGAACCGCGTCGGTTTCTCGGACCTCGCGGCAGACACTCAGGCCATCGAGATCCGGAAGGTTGAGATCGAGCAGCACCAGATCGGGCGGGCTCCCGAGGATCCCCACGAGGCCTTCCCTGCCGGTCGGGTAGCTCACGATCTCATAACCTTCGCGTTCGAGGGCCAGGCCGAGGGTTGCGGACAAATCGGCGTCATCCTCGACGAGCACAATGCGCTCTCTGGTCATCGAGATCCTCTCAGTCGTTCCACTGGTCCTCGCGGACGTGCCGGATCGGACGGGCGTCGACCAGATAGACCACCTCCTCGGAGATGTTGGTCGCCTGATCGGCGATCCGTTCGATGAAACGGGCCACCAACACGATGTCGATGGCGCGGGGGATGACCTCCGGATCGTCGACCATCCGCTGGATCATCGCGCGGAAAATCGACCAGTTGAGCGTGTCCACCTCGTCGTCGCGGCGGATGATCTCGCGCGCCGCCACGGCATCACGGGCGACATAAGCGGCGATGGCATCGCTCACCATTGCGCTCGCGAGCGCGAGCATCCGATGCAGATCCTCCATTGGGTTGAGCCGCGGCGCGGAACACATGTCGAGGAGCCGTTCGGCGATGTTGACCGCGTTGTCAGCGATGCGCTCGAGCTCGGGCCCGAGCTTGATCGCCACGATGACGAAGCGGAGGTCGGTGGCGGTGGGCTGGTGCTTGGCGATGAACTCGGTGGCCAGCCGGTCGATCTTGACCTCGTACTGGTCGATCTCATCGTCCATGGCAATGACGCTCTGGGCAAGCTCGGAGTCGCAGATCGAAAGGGCCTTGGACACGTCGACCAGGCCCCTTTCCACCAACCCCGCCATGCTGAGAATGGTGCGTTTGATCTCGTCGAGCTCATATTCGAACTGGCGTTGCATCTGCTTCTCCCTGACACACGAGACGTCGTCGGCTCACTCCGAACACTAGTTTTCTCCAAGCTTCATTGTGAGCTTAGCCGAATCTCCCCGTGATGTACTCCTCGGTGAGGGACTCGTTGGGGTTGGTGAACATGGTGGTTGTGTCGGAATACTCGACGAGTTCGCCGAGCATGAAAAAGGCGGTGTGGTCCGCGACTCGGGCGGCCTGCTGCAGATTGTGGGTCACGATGAGAATCGTGTAACTCTTTTTCAGCTGCAGGAGGGTTTCCTCGATCTTCGCCGTCGAGATGGGATCGAGCGCCGAGGCCGGTTCGTCGAGGAGGAGGATCTCGGGTTCGTTCGCGAGGGCTCGGGCGATGCACAGACGTTGCTGCTGGCCGCCCGAGAGATCGAGGGCCGAATCATCGAGTCGGTCCTTGACTTCGACCCAGAGATCGGCCTGTTTGAGCGAGCGTTCGACGATCTCATCCAGCCGGTCGCGCCCCCGGATCCCACCCATGCGTGGTCCGTAGTTGACGTTTTCGCGGATCGACATGGGGAAGGGGTTGGACTTCTGGAAGACCATCCCCACCCGTTTTCTCAGCAGTTCCAGATCCACCCCGGCGGCATAGATGTCTTCACCCTCGACGAGGATCTTCCCGTCGACTCGAACCCCTTCGATCATGTCGTTCATCCGGTTGAAGCAACGCAGATAGGTGGACTTCCCGCAGCCCGAGGGGCCGATGAGCGCGGTGACCTGATGCTCTGGGACCTCGAGGTTGATCTTCTTCAGCGCGTGGACCTCTCCGTAATAGAAGTCGAGGTCGTGCGACTCGAGGGCGAAACCGTTTGATTGCGTCATTTTTCTACCCCTACACCGTCTGACCGCGATAGGCGCGGCGCAGACGGCGTCGGATCACGATGGCGGCGAGATTCATGAGCACCACCAGAAGCAGGAGCACCAGGGTGGTGGCGAATGCCATGGGTTTGGCCGCCTCGACGTTGGGCGACTGCATGGAAACATCGTAGATGTGGAAACCCAGGTGCATGAACTTTCGTTGGAGGTGAAGAAACGGTGCGGTGGAATCCACCGGCAGACTCGGGGCCAATTTGACGGCCCCGGTGAGCATGAGCGGCGCCACCTCACCGGCGGCGCGGCTGACGGCGAGGATGAGACCGGTGAGGATCCCCGGCATGGAGGCCGGGAGGATGATCCGGCGGAGGGTCTGCCACTGGGTCGCGCCGAGAGCGAGGGAGCCTTCCCGCCAGGATCGAGGCACCGCCAGCAGACCCTCCCGGGTGGCCACCACGACCACAGGGACCGTGAGAATCGCGAGGGTCAAGGCCGCCCACAGCATGCCTCCGGTGCCGAAGGTCGGAGTCGGGAGCCGGTCGGCAAAGAATGTGCGGTCGATGGTGCCGCCGACGCCGTAGATGAAGAAGGCGAGGCCGAACATCCCGAAGACGATGGACGGGACACCGGCGAGGTTGTTGACCGCCTGGTTGGCGAGCCGCAGGAGAATGCCCGGGCGGGCGTACTCGGTCATGTAGACGGCGGTGATCACTCCTAACGGGACCACCGCGACGCTCATGAGCAGAACCAGTAGCACCGTTCCGAAGAGAGCCGGCGCGATCCCGCCCTCGGTGTTGGCCTCACGGGGTTCGGTGACAAGGAAGAGCACGCCGTGGCGAACGGCGGCGGTCGCCTTGGCGAAGAGTCCCATCCGGTTCGGCCAACTGACTTCGATGATGTTGCTCAATGGCACATCGAAGATCTCTGCACCTGATTCCAGCCGAAGACGGCCGGTGGCGAGATCGACCGCAACGTCATCCAGTGCCGATTGGATCTCGTCCAGATCGGGACGCAGCTCGGTGGAGAGCGCATCAACCCGAGTCGACAGGCCCGCGATCTTCTCCTTGCCGGCCGCCGTCGATGCATTGGTCGATCGCTCGACGAGGTCGAGCTCTTCCTCGAGGACGGTCAGGGGCCGACGAACGGTGCTCAGTTTCTCTTCCAGCCGGCTCTTCTCGGCGCGACCTTCGGCACCAAGTTCGAGAAACTCGGCCAACGCAACCGGATTCGTCGTGCCGACCTCGACACCGGCCGGCGTGGTGGCGCCGATGATCCGGCCGAAGGCGTCGCCGTACTCCGAGCGGACGATCCGGACGAGATCCTCGGGACGGGCTTTCAAGCGGATGTCGGCCTCGTCGAGCCAGACGAAATCGCGGCCATCGAGATCCCGGTTGCCGATCTTGAACTGGAGGCGGAAGACCTCTTCGGCGCCATCCGGGCCGGGGACGAGTTCGCGACCGACCTCGGCCCCGATGATCTCCCTGCCATCGAGGGTTTCTGCCTGCCAGACCGCCGCCGGCCAGAACCAGCCGAAGGCGTTGACGGCGACGACCCACAGGAGGAGCGCCAGCATGACGAGCACCAGCAGCGTCGCCAAGGCGGTGCTCCAGATCCCCGGCAGACCGGGAGCGAGGCCCTTCCGGTTGATGACGAGAGCGGGTTTGGTGGATTCAGAACCGGGCATATTTTTTCCGGAGATAGCCGCCCACCACATCCGCGGCGGTGGTGACGACGAGGGTGAAAACGAAGAGCAGGGCGCCGGTTAAGAACAGGACCCGGAAGAGGGTGCCGCCCACCGGTGCCTCGGGAATTTCCACCGCAATGGCGGCCGACATGGTCCGCATTCCGTTGAAGGGTGAGAGATCGAGGATCGGTGTATTGCCCGCGGCCATGAGGACGATCATGGTCTCGCCGACGGCGCGCCCGAGGCCGAGCATGACCCCGGCGAAGAGACCGGGACTCGCGGCGGGGACGACGAGCTTGACGGCGGTCTGCCAACGGGTGGCGCCGAGGGCGCGGCTGGCCGAGACCAGAGAGCCGGGAACCGCCGAGCAGGCGTCCTCGGCGATGGTGAAGATCACCGGGATCACCGCAAAGCCGAGGGCGAGACCGACGATGATGCTGTTGCGCTGGTCGAACCGCAGCCCCCATTCGGTGAAGAGGTATCGCTGGAAGTCGCCGCCAAAGAGCCAGCTTTCGATGGGATCGGCGAACACGGCGACGAGGATCAACACGCTGAACAGACCCACCAGGAGCGCCACGAGTTCCGACCCGGCGCCGGCTGACCGGCGAAAGGTCACCGGCAGCACCCGCCAGGCGAGCAGGGCGACAAAGACCGAGAGCGGCAGGCAGATCAAGGTCACCAGGGCGGCGAAGAGCGCGGCCTCGAGTCGGGGTGCGAGCCACAGGGCGGCGATGAATCCGACGACAACCGACGGTACTGCCGCCATGAGCTCGATGGTGGGTTTGACGATGGACTGGAGCCAGGCAGGGGCGAGCTGGGAGACATAGACCGCGGCCATCAGGGCGATGGGGACCGAGAACAACAGGGCGTAGAGGGTCGCTTTGAGCGTGCCAAAGATCAGAGGCCAGAGGCTCATCTTGGGTTCGAAGGCATCGGTGCCCCCGGTGGTCTGCCACACCCATTTGGGAGCCGCGTAGCCCTCGTACCAGACCGGCAGGAAGAGCGTCCGGAAGCTGATCTCGGGGTGAGGGTTGTCGATGGACCGGTCGAGCAGTTGATCGCCGGCCAGGACCACGGCGCCATCGCCCTTGGGCGACAGGGCCGCGAACTGGACGGTGTCGCCGGACCAGTTGTCGAGGAGCAGCCTTCGTCCGGAGGTGGAGTAGTAGAGCCCCACCGAACCGTCCTCACCACCGACGACAAGCCCGCGGCGGCGATGGGCGGGGGCGATCCAGCTCGCGGCCGATGGCATGGGAGGCATCTGTCGGATGGTGCGCCACACCGGCGCTGCCGGCGTCAGCTCGATCTCGGGTCGAGAGGCCAGGGATTGTCCAAGCTGGTTGTCGGGCAGTTCCGCCGTTGCCCCGGGTTCGATGCTGATCCCGGCGACGCGCAGCGAGGTGGCGCCTCGGTTTTCGATCCGCACCCTGGGGACTTGAAGCATCACCGCCAACGTTCCGTCCCGGCCGCCCACGACGAGGGTGCCTCCACCGATGAGGAAACGCGCGGTCGTGGTGTAATCGGGTATCGCCTCGATCTCGGCAGGGTTCAAACCCGACAGATCGAAGAGATGGAGTCCACCCCGGTCATCGACGACGGCCAGCGCGGCGAGATCCTCGGAAACGGCGGCCGACGACACGCCGCCGGCGATGGAGAGCTCCCGGTGGCTCTGCCATTCCTCGTCATCGGCGTCCCAGCTCGACACGGCAAGGAGTCCGTTGTCGGACCACGCCGCCGCCACCACGCCGCCGTCCGAGTCGGCGTTGGCGGTGACGCCGACCCAATTGGTCTCGGTCGGGAGGTCCAGGGGGTCGGTGGAGGATCGCCAGCGAGCGGAGGTCGTCCGTTCGTCGCCGGTCCACAGATCCCTGAATTTCACCGTGCCGATCAACACTGAGCCGCCGTCGGTCAGAGCGGAGACGAGGCCGTGGATCTCGTGGTCTGCGGCAACAATGGCGGCGCCGTCCTCGACGATGGAGAAGGGTTCGTCGCCTCGATCGAGGCGGACGAGGCCATCGTCCTCGAGGGTCCACACGAGCTCGCGGCGGGGATCGGTTCCCGCGGCGAGGGCGGCGGCCCTCGGGCCGATGGCGCGCACCTCACCTGCCGAGGCGCCGCCGAAGAGCGGCAGCGCCTCGAGACCGATGTTGACGACGATGGCGATGACGACGAGGATCACCATGATCCCGCCGACGCGGATCACCAACGAGGCGACACGGTCCTTCTGCGGTTCGGTGAGGAGAGGTTTCAAGGGCTATTTCCCGATCTTGGCGAGCTGCTCGGCGGCGGTGGCCGCGTCGAGAGGATCAAAGCCGGCCTTGATCACCACCCGCTGGCCCTGGGCCGAGAGGATGAAGCGCAGGTACTCGGCGGTCAGCCGGTCGAGGTCCTTGTTCGGGGCCTTGTTGACATAGATGTGGAGGAATCGGGCGAGCGGGTAGCTGCCGTTGGCGGCGTTCTCGGACGAAGCGGCGACCGCGGGCTGGCCCTCGGCCGGCGACAGCGGCACGGTGCGGACACCCGAGGTCATGTAGCCGATGCCCGAGTAGCCGATGCCGTAGGGGTCCTTCTCGATGCCCTGGACCACCGAGGCCGAACCCGGCTGTTCCTTCACGGTGTCCTTGTAGTCGCCCTTGCACAGGGCGTGCTTCTTGAAGTAGCCGTAGGTGCCGGAGGCGGCGTTGCGGCCGTACAGCGAGATCGGCGCCGTGGCCCAGTTGCCGCCGAGTGACGAGCTTGCCCCAGGTGCTGATGTCACCCGCGGAGCCGCACTTGCGGGTCTTGGAGAAGATCGCGTCGACCTGCGGGATGGTCAGGCTCTCGATGGGGTTGTCCTTGTTGACGAAGACCGCCAGGGTGTCGAGGGCGACGTCGAAGCGGGTCGGGCTCGTAGCCGAACGCCTCCTCGAAGGCGTCGGTCTCCTTGTTCTTCATCTTGCGCGACATGTTGCCGAGCTGGACGGTGCCCTCGATGAGCGCCGGCGGCGCGGTGGAGGAGCCCTTGCCCTCGACCTGGATCTTGACCTGGGGGTAGAGCTTGCGGAACTCCTCGGCCATGAGGGTCTGGAGCTCGAGCATGGTGTCGGACCCGGCGGCGTTGAGGGTGCCGCGGAGCCCCTCGACCTTGGTGTAGTTCGGCAGGTCCGGGTCGAGGCTCGGGCCGGCGGCGAGGGCGGCGCCGGCGGTCGGACAGAAGGATCAGTGCGAGAACTGACGAAGCGATGCTTTTCATCGTGGCTCCCTTTCCGGACCGCGCGCCTGTGACGCGCGGTTCCCGGCGAACCTATGCGGACGAGGTGAAGCTGCCGTGAAGTTCACTGTAAATACCTAGAAACGAATGATGTAGTCGACCTGGAGCCGGTCCATGGTGGGAATGTCCTCGAGGTCGGACGCGGGTTTGGTGTGGTACCAGGTGAAGTTGAAGTAGCTCTTCATGACAAAGCCGAGCCGGAGATCGAAACGGTAGCCGTCGACATCGGAGGCCATGGTCGTGTCCGACTGGGTGAAGACATAGAAGAGCGCGTCGGGCTGCGGAGTAGTAGCGGCTGGCCCGGAAGGCCATCTGGCCCTTCTTCTTGTAGTCGCCGATCTGGAAGCGGACGAAGTAGCCGTCGTCGTATTTCTTGCCGCGAACTCGTTGGCGCCGAAGTTGTGATAGCCGAAGGCCGTGACCTTGATGGGCCAGCGCTCGCTGAGCTCGTACTTCCACTCGGCGAAGAGGTTGCCGATCTGGAAGTCGCTGATCAGCTGGTCATTCGTCGTCGAGGATGTTGGTGACCCGGTTGCCGCGGAGCTTGCCCGCGAGGGTGAGATCGGCCACGTACTGCGGCTTGACCCAGTCGTCGTAGCCGGCACCGACCACGAACGAGTGCTTGCGAGCCGAGGTCGAAGGTCGCCTCGCACCTGGCCGCCGAAGAGAGAACGAGTCGTCGCCTCCTCTGCTTTCTTCCAGCGCGTATTGGTACAGGCTCGCCTGGAAAGGCGCCGAACTCGAAATTCTCGCAGCAGTCCCTCGACGGTCACGTCGTCGTCCCACTGCAAGTCCGAGACCTTCCACAGCTTCTTCGGGTCGAACTTGCCGGCGTGCAGCCGAACCAGTCGGTGGTGTGAAGTCCGCGAAAGCCTCGCAGATGGCGATCTCCTTCATCGTGAATCCGCCGTCCACGGACTGGTTGTCGGACACCGGGTCGAGGGGATCGCCGCTGCGCAACTGAACACCCACCCGCATCCAGTCGGTGACGTGTGTGTAGATCCCGGCCCGTATCCGCAGGCGTTACCGTTGACGGAAGTTGTTGTCGGAAGATCCCTTCGACCCAGAAATCCTCGTAGCGCAGCCGCAGATCACCCTTGAAGTCGATGCGGTCGTACCACTTCGGCTTGGCCGGCGCGGCATCGGGTGCGGGTTGAGCCTCGGCCACCTGCGGACTCGTCGACTCCACCGGCGCAAGCTCGGTGGTCGCCGTTTGCGGCGCTTCTGCGGTCACCGTCTCCCCAGGAGTCGCCTTGGCCGCCTCGCGCCGGACGTACTCGGCCTGCACGACGCGGCCTGCTCGGCGGTGATCACGCCCTGCTCGACGAGCAGCTCGAGCAGCGGATCCATTTCGGGTTCTTCGGTCTGGGCCAGGACCGGAATTGCGAGGCAGAGGATCAGCATCGTGGCGAGTACAGACCACCTCTTGGTCATGGGATCTCCTCGTGATCCGGATCCCCGACGGCAGTCGCCGGCGGCGTCACGGGGATCATGTGAAGCTGAGAGAAGTTGCCACCGGGTGAAGCCGAGATGAAGCTGGTGTAAAGAATTACCCAGACTTGATCTCGGCTTTACATCAGCGCCGGGCGCCACAGCGGGAGGTAGCCGATCTCGGCGACCACCCTCTGGCCCACGGCGCCTTGACACCAGTCGATGAACTCCTCGGGAGGGAGGCCCTCCCGGCGGCACCGGCGGTGTAGAACACAAGATGCCGGGTCAGCGGGTATTCGACTCAACTCATCGTCGACCTCAGCCGTCGGCAGAAAGCCCGTCGATGGCCAACTAGCTCGAACCCCGACGGTGCCGTAGGCGGCGCCTCCGTACCCGATCGCCGCCTGGATTGGCGGCGACCCGCTCGACCACATCCCGGGTTGCGGCAGCCGTGACGGCCCGGTCCGAGTAGGGGCCGCCTGGGCAAGCACCCGATCGCGGAAAAACCGAAAGGTCCCCGAGGCGGGAGGCCTCACCACCACGGTGATCTCACGATCGTTGCCGCCGAAGTCCGACCAGGGCGCCGGCGGGTTCCCGAGAATATCCCGCCGAGCTCGTCCAGGGACAGATGACGAACCGGGTTGTCCGGGTGGACCCACACGCTCAGCGCGTCCCGGGCGATGGGCATCTTCACCCCGAGGGTGCCGGAACACATCGAAGAGCCGCTGGACCTCGGCGGGCGCCAGCGACCTCGACGCCGCGCAGATCGCGACCTCGGATCGAATCAGGGCCTCCACCCCGGTCGAGGTTCCTCCGCCATCGACGATCACCGAAACACCGGGATGTGACCGCATGAAGCCCTCGGCGAGCCGTCGGTTGAGGAATGAGCATGGTGTCGGAGCCCTTGATCTTCAAGACCCGGTCACCGGTTGTCTCCACCGTCCCGCAACCCATCATTGCCAGCAGAAGGAGGACGACCGAAACCGAGCGCAGCGTGGCTTCAGTCATCGCCGCCCGCGATCGACAGGAGTCGCTGATAGGCGTATGACGAGCCAGGTTTCCACTGCGGCTCGCGGCGATCACTTGCAATTGACCAGGATGAGCTCGAGCTGCACGCCGCAGTGCTGTCTCGCCGCATCGAAATCGAGCGGTTGATCCAAGTCGTCAATAGGCGTGTGGTACCTCGTTTCGAACC
>CAVWAW010000032.1:0-12167 GCA_963753035.1 uncultured Acidobacteriota bacterium
CTGTGTCCGCTGTGACGGCGAAGAACCGTCCCCCATCGCGGCCAACCTCGATCACCTCGGTTTCGAGCACCCCAAGGAAGGAATCTCGTTGATAGGCGGGGCCATCTATGATCATCGAAGTCACCCCCTGAAATCCTCTCTAAATGTCCGAATTTTGTCATGAGCTGGCGCTCTTGTCGCGTTGATATTCCGACCGAAATCTCCGCGCCTTCGATGCGGCCCAGATGAATCCGTCGGCGCGCCGCAACGGGTAACTCCATATCTGGAGTCTACATCGACGAGAATTGTCCGAACCGATTCCAGACCTGAGGATTTCGATTATTGTCGAACACGGGCTGGGGGTCGATCGAGAAACTGCTGGGTCACTTCATATTGCGTTCGACAAAAAAATTATTCGATTACGAGCGAAAATTTCAAAAAAGTTGTATAGAGTTAATTGAGTTCTTTGTCGTCTGTGAAATTTTTGATTTGGGACCAACCATGGAAAAGGAGATCGAATGATGGCAACAGCGAAAAAACCGGCGGCGAAGAAACCGGCGGCAAAAAAGTCCACGTCAGTGAAAACCGCGATTGCGAAGGAGACGGCCGCCGCAAAAAAGAAGGTCGCTGCCGCCAAGAAAGCCATCGATAAGAAGGTAGCAGCAGAGAAAAAGAAGGTCGCCGCAGCGAAGAAGACTGTCGCGAAGAAAACCACCGCCGTGAAAAAGGCGGTTGCCAAGAAAACGACTGCGGCGAAAAAGGCGGTCGCGAAAAAGGCCGTCGCCAAGAAGCCGGCAGCGAAGAAGCCCGTAGCGAAGAAGCCTGCTGCCAAGAAGCCCGCAGCGAAGAAGCCCGTAGCGAAGAAGCCTGCTGCCAAGAAGCCCGCAGCGAAGAAGCCCGCAGCGAAGAAGCCTGCTGCCAAGAAGCCTGCTGCCAAGAAGCCTGCTGCGAAGAAGCCTGCTGCCAAGAAGCCGGCCGCGAAGAAGCCCGCAGCGAAGAAGCCGGCCGCGAAGAAACCTGCTGCCAAGAAACCGGCCGCGAAAAAGCCCGCAGCTAAGAAGCCTGCTGCCAAGAAACCCGCAGCGAAGAAGCCGGCCGCGAAGAAACCTGCTGCCAAGAAACCCGCAGCCAAGAAGCCGGCCGCGAGGAAACCTGCTGCCAAGAAACCCGCAGCCAAGAAGTAGTCGAAGCGCCCAGCTCGGCGCACATCTGGCCTGGCACATTCAGACTGCCGTCCGTCGCGGAGTTTTCGATCGGGAAAGGTGACGATGCACCTCGTTGACGATCGCCTCAGGGGCCGGTTTCTCCGGGCCTGTCATTCAAGATTGAAGAAGAATGTCAGCCGCAGGTAGAAATCCGTCCTTGGCCGGATGCCTTCGTCATTGCGATCGTAGGCGATCACAATCGTATTGGGCGTGAGGCGCAGCTTTGGGGTAAGGCGAATCTCCACTCCACCGAGAAAGAAGGTCGCCTTGCTGGTCGGGTCGAACGGAATGTACGAAATATTGTCGCCCTTGGGGCTTGGTTGCATGAGCCTGTCGATCCTGGCGACCAGCGATGTCTTCTCTCCCAGTTTGCGAACCACGAACGCCGAGGCGAGTTCGAGACGTGGGTCTTCCTGCCGGTCCTGGTTGGAATACAGAAAACCCCACCGCGTTTTGTCCGCCTGGTAGGCCGCGAAAACCTGGATCGTCGATCGATCCGTCGGGCCCGTGAGCCTCTCGATGTCGAGATAGAAGTCGAAGGTCCATCGCTTCGATGGTCGCCAGGTAAGTGCACCCATCCACTTTTCACCGTCTCCGGATTCGTTGCCGAACTCGAGGCCGGCACCCGCCATCACCCGATAGCTCAGAGTGCCGGAAGCGTTGAGCGGCCCGTTGGCAGCGACACCGATGTCACGGCTCGCCACACCCTGCAGATCCATCGGAGTCCTCGCCAAATACCTGAAACCCCAGATCGACTCGATGAGGTCGAAGGTCGGCGACGGCGACAGTCCGAAGAGCACCCGGTGGCGGCCGATTTTCCGCTCAGCGTAGAGGTCTTTGAAATCGACATTGTAGGTGTAGGTTTCGAACTCGCCGGCCTGGTTGAGCTCGAACCGCAACCGGCCGAACCACCGTTTGGAAAGACCTGCATCGAAGGTGAGATAGCCCCTCCGATACACCAGACCGGTGGCCCCATTTCCCTCCTCGGTGTGGTGACTGATCACATGGTAGACATCGCCAAAAAGCAGACCCCCGACACGGAACTTCTGTTGATCCCCCTCGTCGTCGGCAGCATGAGAAATCACGCACACACCGGCCAACAAACACAAAAAGGTGCCAGGCACCGATTTCCGTATTTGTTTCATCTCTCTTGTTGCGCGATGGAATCGAGCCGGCCCGCCGCTCCGGCGAACATTGCGTCGTCGGATCTCCGTCTTGCGCCACGCCGAACCCACAAACTCACACCATCCTCGCTCTTTCCCAGCGCCTCAGCAAGACTTTTGACCTGAACACCATAACGTTCAACGCCGATCAAACCGGTGAGTTCGCGAGCACGGACTATCTCCGGCTGTCGGCCTCGGCCTGCGAGATCAGCCCGATCAACACCAAGACAGCCACACGCGATGACCAACCATTCTTCCGCACTCAGCTTTGGCCGGTAAGGCGCCGTGCTTCTTCCAAGTTCATCCAGCATCGAGTTACTGTGAACTTGAAGCTCTCGATCCTTGGCCGGCCGACCTAAGCGCCACCACGGGAGCTTCCCAGGAGCCTCTTGTGACCAGGTCGATGCGCTCACCTGCCTGAGGGCCGATCGATAGGCCGCGAGAGCTTCCTTTCGAGTTTCGCCATACACCAAGAGCGCGTCATCGATGGAAACGATCGAATTCTGCGTCATCTGCAGCACGTCACGATGTCCCGACCAACGGTAACCGCGCGTGTCTTTGACCAACCCGGCCTTCACAGGATTGAGATGAACATAGGCGACCAACTGTCGCAGATAGTCCTGCTCATCCACTTGGATGGCTTTGTATCTCCCCTGCCACAGCGGACCACGCACATCCGCTTTCCAGTTTCGAAACCTCGTCACCTTCTGCTGCAGTGTCTTCGTCGATCTCGACAGCGGAACGGCGTTCATACGAACCACGAGGTGGTAGTGGTTCCCCATGAGCACCCACGCGAAGACGGTCAAGTCGTCCCTTTGGACGACCTCGCGAAGCACCCCGACAAATCGAGCGGCCAGCTGTTCTTCCTCAAATGGGGATTCAGCGCCACCCACTCTGTTGTAGACGTGGTAGATCCTACCCTCTTCGAGCTTTCGTGGTGGTCTCGGCATGGTAACGGTGACCATTTTAACAAATCCGGAACTACGTGCCTGGCACCTTTTTGTTTTTGTTGATCGATTCAGCGGGCCATCCTCATCGGGTGATTCGGTTGTTGCACTTGGTCTGAGCAAGCACTACGTTCTTTCGACAAGGACAACAAGAAAATTCGGGCGGTGAATGCGGAGTCGGTGAAGAAAGGTCTTCCTTCATCGATTTCACCATCCCCCAGATCCCGCGAGGTCGTTCGTCAATCTTGGACGAGATTCTCTCGGCTCAGACCGACAACACCGCTGAGCCTTTCTATTGGAGGTGATGCCTACGGGGCTATGAAATCCAATCTTGTTGGCGATGATGACAAGAACTCAACAGGCAAACCATAGAAGAAGGGCGATGAATGATGAGAAAGACACCGATGATCACGCTGCTGGTTCTCGCGGGACTCGCCGTGCCCTTGTTCGCTGCAGCTCAAGACTGTCAATACCAAAGTTTCAAGGTTGACTTATCTACCGCTACCTTGATCGATCCCATCTCAAACTACGATGTCTGCGTGGAGATCAGCAAAGTTGTCGGAACAATCAACGGAACCTACCGCGTTTGTTACTTTTATGCTGATTTGGTTCCTAGTTCCGATATTTTCCTCTACGGTCTCGATGAGGTTCAGACGGCACATTTCTCAGCACTGTTGACCACCAAGAAAGGGACCATCGAGGCGGAAGGATTTGGTTGGATCGATGGAGATTCCGGTCTCGAGTCCGGCTTTGCAAAAGTCCTTGGCGGAACAGGGGATTTCGAGAACGCTTCTGGAATCCTCACCTATACGCCCCGGCTTCCCCACTTGGGTCCGATCACCGTGGCTGAGGGTTACATCTGCACTCCCTAGGCCCTGCAACACGGTCAAATCCCTGGATAATCGCCGCCCCGACGCCCTTCGGTTCGGGGCGGCATCATTGATCGGCCAGCCAACCGCATAGCGCCGGCAGCGTGATGCGCAGTTTCTCGGCGTCACTGGCTTCGACCAATCCGAGTTGGCGCAGTTCATGAATGGCGGGCGACTCCTCGAAGGCACCCCCGGTATCCCCTGCGTGAGCGAGAGTCCGCAGTAGGGATTGCTGGTGTTCGTCGAGCAACTCGAGATCCACTTCGAAAAGGCTTGTGATCGATCGGTCTCCGGCAACAGCCGCCACCGCCCGTTCGACGCTCCCGTACTCGATGACCCGTCTTGCTCAGAAGCTGGAGCAGGAACGGGTGGCCTCCTCCCCAGCGGCAGATGGCGTCGACGTCGTCATCGGTCAGATCGGGACGGGCGTCACTCGCGAGGTGGCGTTGACGGATGAGAGCGCAGGACGTCTCCGGTCTCAGCCGCCCGAGGTAGAGCGGTGGCAGAAAACCGTCGAGGAAGGGCGAGGTCGCGGATCCGGTGGCGAGATCCCACAAACGCGGACCGGATGAGATCACCGTACGCACCCCTTCGTTCGCCAGCAGGGCACGCCGCAGCCGTCCGATGGCAGCCTCCGAATGTTCGACCAGTGTTCAGCAGCTCCTCGGCCTCGTCACAGAGCAGGAAGAGCTCTCGGCCGTCGGCATTCAGCCGGCGACGAAGCGTGCCGAGCATGCGAAAGACATCCGGATCGATGATCTCAGCCGAGAGAGAGACCGGCAGCTTCCAACCGCTGGTTCGGCATCCGCAAGCGCCTCTTCGAGGCTGAACGCCAGCTCGTCGAGATCATCGACCCCTTGGAGGTCCCAGAACACCGGCACCAATCCTCGCGCGGGCTCGCTGATCGCCACGTGCTCGAGCTGCTTGAGGAACGAGGTCTTGCCGCGGCGCCGGGTGCCGACCACCCAGAATCCATTGCGGGGGCCGTCCAGCACCTCGGCGAGCTGGGCCCCACGACCGTAGAAGCCTTCAGCCCGCACCCACTGCCCCACCACATACGACCCACCGGGAAATCCCGGGCGCTGGTGCGCAGCCACCACGACGGGGGCCGGTGCGGCCGGGCCAATCAGGCGGTACCCCCGTTTGGCGATGGTCTCGATAAAGCGCGGCCGGCGTGCATCGTCGCCGAGGGCGCGTCGAAGGCCGGCGATGGCACGGGTGAGCACCGACTCGGAGATAAAGACCTCCGGCCACACGGCGTCGATCAGGGTCTCGCGCGAAACCACATCACCGGGGTTTCGCGCGAGACAGACCAGGACATCCATCATCTTCGGCTCGAGCTGGATATCGGCGCCGCTCGGACGCGACAGGCGGTTGAGCTGAGGCTGGACCAGCCACTCGCCGAGATAGAAGGGGGTGTTTTCGGGTGTCATTGCTGAACATTCTAGAGTCTCCCGGTTGATGTCGTTTACTTTTCCCCGAAAATGCAAACCCCGCCCATTGGCGGGGTTTGCATTTTCGGGGCTGCTTGTTCCGTTCTAGAACCGGAAACCGCCGCCGAAACTGAACATGAGGGGATTGAGGTTGATGGATCCGCGCTCTTGGCCGTCTCCCTCGTCGAAGTTGTAGGTGGCGTCGAGATACGAGATCGACCCGCTGAGGGCCCAGTTTCCCCGCTTGGTGAGAACGATGTCGATCCCCAGCTTGCCGCCCCAAGTGACTTCCGAGTCGCTCCTGGACCTCACCGATACCCATTCGTCACAACCGTGCTTGGTCGGCCAGCAATCGTCGTCCCAGCCCGAGTGAACGGTCCATTTGCTGTAACGGTTGAAGGCGAGCATGGGTCCCGCATACACGTTGACGGTCGGCGTCCTGACGAAATGGAAGTTGGCGGCGAGACTCAGGGCACTCATGCCGAGAACATCGACATCGGTGGCGACGTGTTTGGTCCCGGCGCCGGCGGAGACGTTCATATCCGCGCCGATGGTGGTGGAGCCGAACTCGAGGCCGAGGAAAGGAAGCACCTTGTATTCGATATTGGCAAAGCCGCCTCCTCCTCCGCTGAGCCTGATGTCGACCGTCCCCGGATCGACCTCCACTGAGGTGCTTCCACTGGTCTCCGCGGCGACCATCCCGAAACGCAGAATCCAGTCGCGGACCTTCGGCTGCTCGACGACCGCTCCCTCTTCAGAGACGGGTTCTTCATGGGCAAAGGCGCTGGAGGCCATGGAAAGCAAGAGGGTGACGAACCACCAGGATGAGAATCAGGACGGTCAGATTGGTTTTCTTCATTTCTTCCTCCGATTTTTGGGCCGTTTATTTACCGATCCCGTACTTCATGACTGAGTGTCGGTCGGAATCGACGACCACGCCTGACGGAGTTGTGAGGTTTGGATGAGGGTTCAGATAGGATGGCGCAGATGAAGATGAGGCGCGTCGCTTTTCCTCGATTGATGGGCGTTGTTCTGACGGCGGCTTTCTGCTCCACCACCACGGCCCAGTCGACCGTCGAACCGCCCATCGTCGCGCCCGGCGCACGCAGCCTCGGTCTCGGCGGCGCCTTTGTCGCGGTGGCCGACGACGCCACCGCCGCCTGGGCCAATCCATCTGGACTCATGCAGCTCGTCCGCCCGGAGATCACGTTGGAAGGGCGCTCGTGGAGCGAGGACCGCGAGGGTGTGGCGTCAAATCAATCGAGCCTCGGATTCCTGTCGTTTGTCCTTCCGCGCCAGAAGTGGTCCATCGCGTTTTATGTGCAAACCTTGTCGAGCCTCGAGTTCCCGACGCAGTGGACCAACAACGGTGGTGAGGTCGATCCACTCTCGGGCCTCATCGTCGGTAATTTCGGGGTTTCGGCCGCCCTCCGCCTGAGCGACGCGGTGAGCATCGGCCTCGGACTCACCGCGTTTGCCGGAGTCTTCACCGAAGGCGACTTCAACCCGGATTCGGTGGAGCCCTTCTTGGACGACGACGCTCAGTCCGACGCTGGAGCCACGGCGGGCGTCCTGTGGAATCTCACCGATGCGTGGGCGCTGGGAGCCTCGTACCGGAGCGGTGCCGACTTCACCTTCGAACGCGGTGGGCGAGCGACGATTCCGGATACCCTGGCGGGCGGCGCCCGCTGGAAGTCGACGGGCGGAAGTGCCACCATCGCCGCCGAGGTGGAGTATCTCAGCGGGCTCGAGAACCGGACTCGGCTCCACCTCGGCGGTGAATGGGTCTTCCTCAAAGCCAAACCCCTCATCGGTCTTCGAGCGGGTGTCTGGTACGACCCCAAAGGCATCCTTGTCTCGACAAACCCGGACGGCGAGTTCATCGAGGCCGGGAGCGTGGTGCACTACTCCGGCGGGATCGGTTTCGCCTGGAAGAAGTTCCAGCTCGATCTCGGGGCGGACTTCTCCGAAAGGACCACCATCGGGTCGCTCTCGATGATCTTCACGTTCTGAATCATCACTCAACCTCAACGACTTTGGAGGGAGGGTGTAAATCCCTCCCCTACGGTTCTTTCATCAGACGTTGACCCGTAGGGGCGGGTTTTATTTTTATGCCCGCCCTCGCGATGCCTCAGAGCACCGTCTCCACATCCTCGAGCGTGATCCGACTGCGGCCCGACTCATGCACCCGTTGGACCGCAGCAAGGGCGAGCTTCTGCAGCACGTACGGCCGGCCATCTGCCTCCGCGAGTAGCCGGTCCACCGCAACGTCATCAACAGCGATCACACCACCGAGGGGGTCGGTCACCAATCGCCTTGCCGCCACCGCATCGATGGGGCCGACCTCGAGTTCCTCGAAGAAGTTGTACCAGGGGCTGCCCTCATGATCCCATTGACGCGAGATGCCGACCCCGGCTGCCACCGCAACCAACTGGTCTGCGAAGCCGCGCATGAAGAGACTGCGCAGCCGCTGGTTCGTACGGTGGGAGTAGCCATTGAGCTCGTCGATCTCGTCGAAGAGCAGCACCAGCTTCGCCTGTCTGTCGTCAGCGCACTCGATGGTGGGCAGCACCCGTCGGAGATCACGCACCAGCTCGCGCGAGTCGTAACCGTCCACGGTTCGGGCCGCCGACATGTGCTCATCGCCGATGGTCTCCCCCACCGCCTCAGCCACGGTGGCGAAGAAAGCCTTCTCCCCGACACCCTGGAGATCGATCGGTACCGGGACGAAACAGAATCGCGGGTGGTCGAGCGTCGGCAGCTGAAGACCGAGTTGATGCAACATCGAGGTCTTTCCGATTCGCCGTTCGCCGAGCAGCAGCAGACTGTTGTTGGGTACCGTCGCCAAAACCCGATCCACGAGGTCACGACGTCCGACGAAGAGCTCCGGGTCGAGCACCGGGGGCCCGGCGACAAACGGGTTGAACCGGCGTCTGAGCAAGCGACGACGACGAAGGGACCGGCGAACCAGGAGAGCTGCAGCAACCAGCAATGTGAGAGCAACGAGCGATCCCCAAAACCACGGCGATCGCACTACAGGGCGCTGGTAATCGACGACATATTCGCTGCGCGAGCTCAGACCCTCACTATCGGTTGCCACGACCTCGAAGACTGTGACCCCGACCGGTAGGACCGATTGAGTCCGAAACTCGGTGATGGTCACGGCGCCGACCTGCTGGCTCGACCCGTCGACCGCGACCTCGGCTCCGTCAACCGTCGTCACCACAAGGGTGACATCGGAGTCGTCGATGACCACACCGCTCAACCTGAAGTCGGGATCCCTCACCACGTGGATGAGTGATCCGTCCGAGGCTACCTCGCGCATGTCCGCAAAACGAATCGCCGGCGGAAGGTTCTGCACCGGCCCTTCACCCAGCAACCGTCGGCTCAGCTGTGAGTAGGCCGTCTGGATCACCCGTAGTGCACCCGCGTTGCCGCGGTCTCGCGCCAGCACGAGATTGGCCGCGGTGATGGCGGCCTCCAAATCACCTGCAGCGAGACGCAAGTCCGCATCGGCGAGATTCTTCCGGATCTCGACCTGTTTCTCGTCGTCGCCGATGCGCCTCACGAGACGACCCTCGAGACCGGCGGCGCGAGAGTTGTCAGGTTCCGTGGCCAGCACCTCCTGGACCAGACCGAGCGCCGATTCAAGCTCACCTCGCTCGAGGAGTACGTCCGCTCTGTTCAGGATCTCGGTGATGTCCAATGCGGAATCGGCGGCTGAGATCTCGGCCAATTCGGCCTGAACCTCTGCCAGCAAAGAACCAGCGGCGCCCTCCGGATCGAGATCCATCGCGAGGCGGAACCGCGCCGCCGCCTCGGCAAGGCGGCCGCTCGCGCGCAACGCCTCGCCCTCACCGACGAGGCCCGACACACGTTCACGTCGAGAGGCGTCGTCATCGCGCCGCACCAGCTCCTCGCGAAGCGCCTCGGCCAGGGCCAGGGCACCGGTGTTGTCCGGCTCCAGCGCGAGGGCACGATTGACGGCGGCCAAGGCCTCATCCAGTTGCCCGGAGCCCTCGAGGTCTCGCGCCCGGGCCAGGTTCTGATCGATCAGATCGCGAACCGTCCGTCGCTGCTCCTCGCGCTCGGCATCCAGCGCCTCGGACGCACGTGCACGGAACCGGCCGAGCTCGTCGAACGCTGCCTGTGAGTCCTGCACCGCGCCGAGCTGTTCCTCGGTGTCAAAGGCGCGGAGCGCCGCCTCGTACTCTCCGGCCGCGAAATAGGCGATCCCGAGCTTGAGATATGGAAAATAATCGCTGACCCTCATGCCGTAGGTGCGCACCCGCGCTCCCGAGTCCCCGCGACGTTCGATGGCCAGATTGAGCTCGGCGATGGCGGTCTCGTGGTCGGCGTCCATCAACGCCTTTTCGGCACGGGCGTAGTGCTCGTACCACTGGTCGGCCCAAATGGGCGCCGCGCTCGATAGGAGCACTATGACGAGAAGCGGAATCCACCGCATCTTCAAATCCATCGCCGAAAGTGTACTCCGAGCGCGTTGAAAACACCGCTGGAATGAACCGCAAGGACGCGAAGTTCGCAAAGGCCATCGCAGTTCAAAGCAGAGACGCAGAGACCGGGCCCATTGCCGACGTCGACGCGCTCGATCAAATGGTCGTGAACCGGCCGGACGGCACTTTTCTGTTGTGACTGCCCGACTCCGCCGTCCGGATCGGCTGCGGTGCTTTGCGATGTCTTTGCGTACCTTGCGCCTTTGCGGTGAAACTGCGATGTGCGATGTCTCTGCGCCTCTGCGCCTCTGCGTTACAACCCTGCGATGTCTTCAGAACTTGAAGAACACCGGGATCACGGCCATAGCGATGATCCAAGTGAGGATCAACAGCGGCACTCCCGCTTTGACGAAATCGATGTAGCGGTAGCCGCCGGGCTCCATGACCAGGGTCCCCACCGGTGACGAGATCGGCGAGATATAGGCCGACGACGCGGCAATGGCCACGGCCATGGCGAAGGGGTACGGCGAAACACCCATGGCCCCGGCGATGCTGACGGCCACCGGCGCCATGAGGACCGCGGTCGGTGAACTCGACAGGAGGCCTCCGAGCATCGCGGTGACGATGAAGAGCGCGCCCATCATCACCATGGGTCCGAACCCGCCGAACTGTGCGACCAACCGGCCGACGATGAGATCGACCCCTCCGGTCTGCTGCAGCGCGGCGGCGATGGGCAGCATTCCGGCAATGAGAAAGACCGCGCTCCAGTGCATGGAACGATAGGCGTCCTGCATGGTCAGGCACCTCGTCAACACGAGGAACATGGCGGTCGCCATGACGACATAGACCACCGGAATGATGTGGAGCGCCGAGACCACCACCATGGCCAGTACGGCGGCGACCGCAATCGGGGCCCGTTTGCGGGCCGGCGCGACCACTTCCACCTCGCTCGGCATGGTCAGGACGACAAAGTCTCCGAGGTCGGTGTGGAGGTGCTGGATCCGCACCCACGGCCCGGCCACCAGCAGCGTGTCGCCCGGCCTCAATCGCTCGTCGAGGTAGTCTTCTATGACCTGGCTCGTCCGCCGCACGCCGATGACTTCGAGTTGGTGGCGCGATCTGAACTCGCTCTCCCGCAGGGTTTTTCCCTTGAGGGCGGACTCTGGCGGGATGAGCACTTCGGCCAATCCGATATCTCGAACCATGACTTCGCCGTGGCGGCGCTGCATGGGCTGGACGTTGAGCTCGAGCTCCTCGATGCAACGGACAAACCCGGGGCCGTGCGCCTGCACGATAAGGACATCACCGGGCCGGATCACGAGGTCGGCGCTGGGCGCACCGATGACCCTGACGACGAAGCGTTCGGCCCGTTCGATCCCGAGGACCCGCACGCCGAAGGTCGAACCCAGCCCGGACGAAGCGAGACTCTGACCGACGAGCCTGGACCGGTCCTGGATCTCGATTCGGTGCAGACCACCCGCGATCCCGTACCGTTCGGCGAGCTCTCTGATCCCAACGGCGGAGCCCGAGCCGCTACCCACCTCGCCGCCGGGGAACAGCTTCCGGCGCAGCAGCAGAACATAAACGATGGCGACAAGCAGAACCGCCGCACCGATGGGTGTGAAGCTGAAGAAGGCAAGGGGATCGAAGCCGGATTTCTCGAGTGCGCCGCTCACCACGAGATTCGGCGCGGTTGCGAGCAGCGTCATCATCCCGCCGATGATGACCGCGTAGGCGAGTGGAAGAAGGAGTCGCGACCGACTGATGCCCGTGCTGTGGGCGATGGTGACCGCCACCGGGATGAAGATGGCCACCACCGCAGTGGAACTCATGATGCTGCTGAGAACAGCCGAGGCCACCATGAGCAGAAACAGGGTCTTGCTCTCGCTGGTTCCGGCAACGTGGGTGATCCACTCGCCGATTTGAGAGGCGACCCCGGTTCGGGCGAGGGCCTCACCGACGATGAGGAGGCTGGCTATGGTGAGCACCACCGGATCGGAAAACCCGGCGAGTGCCTCCTGCGGACCGAGGATTCCGCTCAAACCGAGGGCGAGCACGACCAGAAACGCCGTGACATCCATCCTCACCCGACCGCTCGCCATCGCGATCCCGGCGAT
>CAVWAW010000033.1:0-14625 GCA_963753035.1 uncultured Acidobacteriota bacterium
CGATCCCGCCAAGGTGGAGATTGAACTCCGCGACCGCCTCAAGCCCGAGCCGGTCTACCTCGTTCGTTGGCAGACCCGACCCGCGCCCGAGGACGAAGACGAGGTCTACGAATTGGCGCTCGAGTCGCTCAGGACGGCCGAACAACACCTGCCCGACTGAGTGAACCAATGGCCCGATCGGCGACGATCTTTCAGTCCGCCAGGGTCGAGGTGTCGCCCGGATCTTCTCCCATGGCCTCGGCCTTGAGCAACCTGCGCATGATCTTGCCGGAACGGGTTTTGGGCAGCGAGTCGCGGAGGATGATTTCGGACGGGGTGGCGATGGGTCCGAGGTCCTCGCGAACGTGGTCTCGGAGGCTCCCCCTCAGACCCGTCCCGGCTTCGATCCCCGGTTTGACGACGAGAAAGACGACGATGCGTTCGCCCTTGAGCTCGTCGGGCAGACCGACCACGGCGCTCTCGGCCACTGCGGGATGACGGAGCAGCGAGCTCTCGACATCGGCTGTTCCGATGCGGTGGCCGGCTACGTTGATGACATCGTCGGCGCGTCCGAGCACGCCAATGTAACCGTCCGGATCGTGAAAGGCGACATCGCCGGCGGCGTAGCAGCCGGGGATGGATGACCAGTATTCGGCATACCGGTCGGGGTCGTTCCAAACCGTGCGCAGCATGTACGGCAGTGGTTCGCGGATGACCAACAGACCTCCTTGACCGGCCTCCACCGGACGACCCGTGGGATCCACCACGGCTGCATCGACCCCCGGCATTGGTTTTCCGACCTTGCCCGGGCGGGCCTCAAAATTCGGGAGCGTGCCCAAAACCGGGCCCGCGATCTCGGTCTGCCACCAGTTGTCGACGACATAGCCATCGGCCTGCGACACGAGATACTTCTGCGCCCACCGGTGCGCCTCGGGGTTGAGCGGCTCACCGGCACACGCCACCAGCCGCAGCTTCGACAGATCGAACTTCGACGGCACCTCACCGCCGTGGCTCATCCACATCCGCACCGCGGTCGGCGCGGTGAACATGACATTGACGCCGAAGCGCTCGCACAGCTCCCAGGTGACATCCGGCGACGGATAGTCCGGAACCCCCTCGCGGCACAGTACCGTGGCGCCGATCGAGAGCGGGCCGTAGACGATGAAAGAGTGACCGACGATCCAGCCGATGTCCGAGGTCGACCAGTAGATGTCTCGGTCTTCAATCTGGTAGAAGGCGCGGCTCAGATAGGTCGTGCCGACAAGATAGCCGCCCGTGGCGTGAACCACTCCCTTCGGCCGCCCCGTCGTCCCGGAGGTGTAAAGGATGAACAGCGGGTGTTCGGCGTCCACCGGAACCGGTTCGCAGTGCACCGCACGCGGTTCCTGGATGTCGTAGAAGTCGTGCTCGCGCTCCGACTCGAATTCGACCCGCTCGTCACCCGGCCGAGAGCCGCGGCGGTGAACGATGACGTGTTCGACGGCGTAGAGGTCGCGCACCGCCTCATCGACGGTGGGTTTGAGTGGAACCGCCTTACCGCGTCGATAGGTGAAGTCCGAACAGATCACCACCTTGGCGCCGGCGTCCTCGATGCGGGCCTTGAGCGATTGGCTCCCCATCCCGGCATAGACCACCGAGTGGATCGCTCCGATCCGGGCACACGCCAACATCGAGACGATGCCTTCGGGAACCAGCGGCATATACAGCACCACTCGGTCACCGGTCGTCACGCCGAGGGCCTTGAGGGCGTTTGCAAACCGGTTCACCTCACGGTACAGCCGGTTGTAGGTGTATGTGCGCTCTTCGCCGGACTCGCCGATCCAGATGATCGCCGCCTTGTTGCGGCGGTCCGAGTGGACATGGCGGTCGATGCAATTGACCGTGGCGTTGAGGGTGCCACCGCTGAACCAGCGGTGGTGGGGCGGGTCGAATTCGAGGACCCCGTCCCAGCGGGTGAACCACTCGATCGCCTCGGCCTTTTCGGCCCAGAATCCCGCCAGATCCTCGGCTGCGTGAGCGCACTCGGTCTCGTAGTCGATGGCCGCCCCGCGCCGCATCCAAAGCGGCGGCCGAATGGGTTCCTCGCGCTGCATCAGCGCCTCGATTGCGGCGCGTTGGCTTGTCGTCAGATCCACATCCGGACGGCTCTCGTCAGACATCGGGCACCCTCCTTCGTGTGATTCTCGTCACTCGATCCTAACAGAAAATGATTCCTGATCTTAAATTGACGCATCGTGACTTGCTCATTCGCTCAAACGTCTCTAGCGTCGATTCAACATGATCCGCGAAAGTATCGAATCCAAGGCAATCCCGGGCCTCTCGGCCCAAACCGTAACGGCGGCGGTGTAAGTCATCGGCTGCCCAAAGGGGGGAAAGATGGAGGAATCGTACGGACGACGATTGATGATTTTTGTGTTCGTGGTCGCGGCTTTGCTGATGAGTGCCGCTTCCCCTTCCGAGGCCCAGTGGGCGATCGAATCCAAGGACGGGAACTCATCGATCAAGTTCGGTTTTCTGGTGCAGGGGTGGGCCGAGTCGTTCGACTCGCCCTCGGGCGATGATCCAAGAAAGGATCTTTACTTTAGAAGACTTCGGCTGCTTGCCGGCGGCAAGATCACGCCCAAATTAACCTTCTTCATGGAGACGGACAGTCCCGGTCTCGGGAAGGGCAATCCCGACGGCACGAAGCAACGCGCCGACATCTACATCCAGGATTTTGTCCTGAGCTACAAGTTCGCCGACGCCATCACCCTCGACGGTGGTCTTATCCTCGTTCCGACCTGTTACAACTGCACGCAGTCAGCGGCTTCGCTTCTGCCGGTGGACTACAGCGCGGTCTCCTTTCTGTCATCGGCTCCGACCACCGCCAACGTCGGGCGCGACTACGGCCTCCTCGCGCGCGGCTATCTCGCGAAGGACCACTTCGAGTACCGACTCGGGGTCTTCCAGGGCAAGCGCGGTGAAGACGGCACCAACGGCTTTCGCTACACCGGTCGCGTGATGTGGAACTTCTTTGAACCGCAGAAGGGGCTTTTCTACGTCGGCAGCTCCCTCGGCAAGAAGAAACTGCTCTCGGTCGGCGCGAGTTACGACACCCAGGATAACTACAGTACCTACGCGTTCGACGTCTTCTTCGACCTCCCGCTCTTCGAGTCCGACGGACTCACCCTGCAGGCGGATTATCTGCACTACGACGGCGGCGACTTCCTGACCTCGCTGCCGGAGACCGACGGTCTGATTTTCGAGGCCGCCTACTACTTCGGCAAGATCAAACTCGCTCCCTTCCTGCAATACGTCGTTCGCAACCCGACCGATGAGGCGATCCCGGACCAGACCAACTGGCAGGCCGGGCTGGCCTACTACCCGATGGGTCAACGTCTGACGCTCAAACTCGGTCTCGGCCAACTCGAGACCGATGGCGCCCCGAGCCGTTTTCGGGGAATTTTCCAGGTTCAGGTGTTCATGTTCTGAGCCCGATCACATCGATCGATGTCTGTGCGACGAAATTCATGGAGGTGAGAACGATGCGTGAGTATTGGAAGAAGAATCAAATCCTCATCGCGGTGCTGCTGACAATCTGGGCGACCGTCTCGTTCGGTTTCTCGATCTTCGGCGCCAAGGCCCTTTACAGCATCAAGATCGGCTCGTTGCCGTTGAGCTTCTGGTGGGCCCAGCAGGGGTCGATGTTCGTTTTCGTGATCCTGATCTTTGTCTATGCACGGGTCATGGACCATCTCGACAAGAAGTACGGCGTCGATGAGGGAGACGAGTGATGAGCGCCGAACTGTGGACCTACATCCTCGTCGGCCTCACCTTTGCGGTTTATCTCTATATCGGATACTACAATCGCGTTCGCGACACACGCGGCTTCTACGTCGCCGGACAGGGAGTCCCCGCCATCGCCAACGGCGCCGCCACCGGCGCCGACTGGATGTCGGCGGCTTCATTCATCTCAATGGCCGGCCTCATCTCCTTCATGGGTTATGACGGCACCGTCTACCTCATGGGTTGGACCGGCGGCTATGTGCTTCTCGCCCTGCTCCTCGCACCCTACCTTCGGAAATTCGGTAAATACACGGTGCCGGACTTCGTCGGCGACCGCTATTACTCATCAACGGCGCGACTCGTGGCGGCCTTCGCCGCTATCTTCGTCTCCATGACCTATGTCGCCGGCCAGATGCGCGGTGTCGGGGTCGTCTTCAGCCGGTTCCTGAGTGTTCCAATCGAGTGGGGCGTGGTCATCGGAATGTGCATCGTGGCCTTCTTCGCCATCCTCGGCGGAATGAAGGGCATCACCTGGACCCAGGTGGCGCAGTACTTCGTGCTCATCGCGGCGTTCATGATTCCCGCCATCGCCTTGGCCTGGACTCTCACCGGCAACCCGATTCCACAACTCAGCTTCACCTTCTCGGACATCGTGCCTCGTTTGAACCAGATCCAGGTGGATCTCGGTTTCACCGAGTACACCCAACCGTTTTCCAACAAGTCCATGATCGACGTGTTGTGCATCACTATGGCCCTGATGGTGGGAACGGCGGGACTGCCGCACATCATCGTGCGTTTCTACACCGTGCGCTCGGTCCGTGCGGCGCGCTACTCGGCGTTCTGGGCCTTGTTCTTCATCGCCTTGCTCTACACGACCGCACCGGCGCTCGCCGCCTTCGCCCGCTACAACCTCATCAACAGCATCCACGGCAAGACCGTGGCCGAGATCCAGGAACTGGAATGGGCGGTCAGTTGGGAGGAGACCGGACTGCTCGGTTTCGAAGACAAGAACGGCAACGGCATCATCGAGATGACGCCGGACAATACCACCTCTGAAATCAAAATCGACCGAGACATCATCGTGCTCTCCACGCCCGAGGTGGCCGGCCTCGCGCCCTGGGTGATTGCGCTGGTGGCCGCCGGCGGTCTCGCCGCCGCCCTTTCAACCGCGGCGGGTCTGTTGCTCGTGATTTCCAGCTCCTTCGCCCACGATATCTACACCCGGCTGATCAACCCCAATGCCAGCGAGGCGAAACGCCTCATGGTGGGGCGAATCACCATTTTGGGCGGCATCATCGTCGCCGGCTATTTCGGGATCAATCCGCCGGGCTTTGTGGCCGAGGTCGTCGCCTTCGCCTTCGGATTCGCCGCCGCCAGCTTCTTCCCGGTGATCCTGCTCGGCATTTTCGACAAGCGGACCAACAAGGAAGGCGCGATCTCGGGCATGCTCGCCGGTCTCGGCTTCACCGGGTTCTATATCATCGGAAACCGGTTCTTTGGGATGCCGCCATTCTTCTTCGAAATCTCGGCGCAGGGCATCGGTACGGTCGGGATGGTCCTCAACTTGGTCACAACCTTCGTGGTATCAAGGCTCACCCCTCCGCCGCCGCAGGAGATTCAGGACATGGTGGAATCAATCCGGAGTCCGAAGGGAGTCACTCAAGCCACCCATGGATGATGATCGCTCAACAGCGCCCCCGCGCTCGGGCGCGGGGGTCAACGCCACAAACGGAGTGCCGCTCGACCCGGAGGAGTTCCTGGCCGGGCATCCACCCTTCGACCGCCTCCGGCCTCGCAAGCTGGAGGCGGTGAGCCGCTGCCTCGAAATCGCCTTCGCCGCCCGCAACTCAACGGTGCTCAGCCGGTCCGAACCCGAAAACAACTGGCTCTTCGTCATTCGCCGGGGAGTGGTGCGGCTGGAGGCCGAGCACCGGCGCCTGGAACTTCTGGAAGAGGGTGAGTGCTTCGGTTTTCCGTCTCTCATCTCCGGCGGCAACCCCACGGTGGACGTCATTGCCGAAGAAGAGTGTCTGCTGTACCGAATCCCGAAGGACACCTTCGACTCATTGATGGAGGAACCCGCGTTCGCCGCGTTCTTCCTCGAAGGCATCCAGCAACGACTCCGACGAGCCTTGCGTTCCGAACCGGCGCTCATGACCGCCGATCTCGCTTCACCGGCGCGCGACCTCTGCCACCGGCCGCCGGTCATGGTGTCGGCGGACGCGACCGTATCCGAGGCGGCCCGGGTGATGAGCACCGCCGGCGTGAGCTCGGTGCTCATCGATTCCGAACCGGCCGCGATCCTCACCGATCGCGATCTGCGCAACCGCATCCTCGCCCGCGGCCTGCCCTCGGACACCCCGGTGGCGCGGGCATGGACCCGACCGGTCCACACCCTCGACGCGGATGCTTCGCTCTACGCGATGCTGGTTTTCATGCTCGAACGGCGGGTCCACCACGTGCCGCTGATGGACGAGGGTGAGGTCGTCGGCGTCGTCACCGACACCGACCTGCTTCGCGAACACCTTGCGAGTCCGTTTCACCTGCTCAAGTCCATCGAGCGCTCGACCTCACCGGATCTGCTCACCGACTATGGAAACCGTCTCGCCGGTCTAGTGGAGGGCATGGTCGTCAGCGGGCTCGACCCGGCCCAGATCGGCCGCATCGTATCGACCCTCAACGACGCGGTTATCGTCCGAGTGGCGCGTGCGGCCGAGGAGGAACTTGGACCACCCCCCTGCCGGTATGCGTTGATGGTTCACGGCTCCGAAGGACGCCGTGAACAGACGCTCCTGACCGATCAGGACAACGCTTTGGTCTATTTCGAGGACGGAGACGAATCGAAGGAGTATTTTCCCAAACTCGCGCAACGAGTCGTCAGCGGTCTCGTTCGCGCCTCGTTCCCGCGCTGCGCCGGCGGGTTCATGGCCACCAACTGGTGTCGGCCGTTGGAGCAGTGGCGGTCGCTCTTCGCCTCGTGGGTGTCCGAGCCCGAACCCGAAGCCCTGCTCGATGCCGCCAATTTCTTTGACTTCAGGAGGGTGTGGGGCACCCTTTCGCTGGATTCCCTCGACGCCGTCCTCGACGGTGCAGCCGACAACAAGATCTTTCTCGCCCACCTCGCCGCCGCCGGCCTTCGCTTCCGACCGCCTCTCGGTCTGTTCCGCACTTTCAAAGACGAGGACGGCGGCATCGACGTCAAGAAGGGCGGGATCCTACCGATCGTGTTGTTGGCTCGAGTGGTCGGCATCGAAGCCCGATGCCGCTCCCGTTCAACCCTCGACCGTCTCGAGGCGGCCCGAGAAGCCGAAATTCTCAGCACCGATGGCGCCGAGGGGCTGGCCGAAGCCTACCGATACCTCAACCGCCTCCGTCTCGAGCACCAGCTCCAAGCTCACGCAGAAGGCAAACCGGTCGATAACGTGATCCCGCTGGACGATCTGGTCTCCCTCGAACGCCGCCACCTCAAGGACAGCTTTTCCCTGATCCGAGAAATCCAGGAATCGCTGGCTGGGCGGTTCGATGTGGATCGGCTTGGATGAGATGGTGGGATCGCCGTCGGCAACCCTTCGACGAGGTCACCTACTGGGCCCTCGATCTCGAAACCACCGGCCTCGATCCACGCCGCGACTCCATCCTGTCGGTGGGGATGGTGCCCATTCGAGAGGGCGTGATCCGATGGGGCGACCGGACATACACTCTGGTGAGGGGTCCCGCGGAGGTTTCGGAGACCGGCGCTTTGGGAGTGCACCAGATTCTGCCCGGAGACACGGCCTCTGCTCCGAGCGAGAACGAGGTTCTGCGGTGGGTCTTCGACCGTCTGGCCGACTGCGTGCTTCTTGTCCACCACGCGCCGGTCGATCTGGGCTTCCTCAAGACCGGTGCCCGACGCCACCGGTACCGCTGGCCTTCGCCTCGAGTGGTCGACACCGTGCGCCTGCTGCAGAAACTGGAGCATCGAATGGAACGGCTGCAGCCATATCCGCACCCGCTGCCACGGGGTTTGGACGCGGCCCGCGAACGGTTGGGCCTGCCCGGCCACCGGTCCCACCACGCCCTCGCGGACGCCCTTGCCACCGCCGAGCTCTTCCTTGTTCTGAGGGCTCGGCTCGACGCCAAATACCTACGACAGCTGTTGTGAGAGATGCCACGATGCGGCAGGCCCGGTGCACTGTTTGCTGATATGGTGATTCAGCGATTTTCTGACTTCTTCGTCATCGGAACCGACATCCATTGACGACATTCAAGGGGAGTAACCCATGACCGACCACGATGCCTCGTACCCACCGAAACCCCATATCGTCGAGAAGGCCCACATCAACTCCATGGCGGAGTACGAGCGGCTCTACAGGCTCTCTCTGGATGACCCGGAGACATTCTGGGGCAAGCAGGCCGATCGCCTGACCTGGTTTCACCCATACAACGAAGTCTTCGACCACGACTACGACAATGTCGATTTCGGCTGGTATCTCGGAGGCCGCCTCAACGCCTGCTACAACTGCGTCGATCGCCACCTTTCCAAGCGCGGCGACCAGGACGCCATCATCTGGGTCAAGGACGAGCCCGGCGAGTACGAGCACATCACCTACCGCAAGCTCAAACACGAGGTCAGCCGTGTGGCCAATGTCCTGCGCTACCACGGTGTGCGGCGCGGCGACAGGATCTGCCTCTATATGCCCATGATCCCTGAACTCGCCTACACCATGCTGGCGTGCGCCCGGATCGGCGCGGTCCACTCCATCATCTTCGGCGGATTTTCGGCCGAGTCCATCCGCGACCGGATCCTCGATGCCGGCGCCCGAGTCGTCGTCACCGCCAACGAGGGACTCCGCGGCGGACGGCGGCTGCGTCTCAAGGAAACCGTCGACCGCGCGGTGGACGGGCTCGATGTCGTGGAGACCGTCCTGGTGGCGCGCCGCACCGACAAGGATGTCGCCATGAAGTCGGGGCGCGACTACTGGCTCGACGAGGAGTGCCGAAAGCAGCGTTCGACCTGCACCTACGAGTGGATGGGATCAGAAGACCCGCTCTTCATTCTCTACACCTCGGGCTCCACCGGCAAACCCAAGGGCGTCCTCCACACCACCGGCGGCTACATGGTCTACGCCTCCATGACCCACGAACTCGTCTTCGACTACCACCCGGGCGACATCTACTTCTGCGCCGCCGACATCGGCTGGATCACCGGCCACAGCTACATCATCTATGGACCGCTGGCCAACGGCGCGACGACGGTCATGTTCGAGTCACTGCCCACCTATCCAGAACCCGATCGCTACTGGCAAGTCGTGGACGATCTCGGCGTCAACATCTTCTACACCGCGCCCACCGCACTTCGCGCCATCGTCTGTTCGGGCAACGACTGGGTCACCAAACATTCGCGCGAGAGCCTGCGGGTGCTCGGCACCGTCGGAGAACCCATCAACCCCGACACCTGGCGCTGGTACCACGATGTCGTCGGCAACGGCAAGTGTGCCATCGTCGACACCTGGTGGCAGACCGAAACCGGTGGGATTCTCATGACTCCCCTGCCCGGAGTCACACCGCTGAAACCGGGCTCCGCCACCCTCCCCTTCTTCGGTGTCAAACCCGTTGTCGTGGACGAGGAGGGCACACCGGTCGAGGGCGACGAGGTCTCAGGCAATCTCTGTCTCGAGCGCACGTGGCCGGGCCAGGCGCGAACCGTCTGGGGCGACCACGAGCGTTTCCACGAGACCTATTTCACCCGGTTCCCGGGGCTCTACTTCACGGGTGACGGCTGCCGCCGCGACGCCGACGGCTACTACTGGATCACCGGCCGCGTCGACGATGTCATCAACGTCGCCGGTCACCGTCTCGGCACTGCCGAGATCGAGAGCGCCTTAGTCGAGCACGAGGCCGTCGCCGAGGCCGCGGTCGTCGGCTACCCGCACGAGATCAAGGGCCAGGGGATTTTCGCCTATGTCTTCCTCAACTATGATGTCGAGGTCACGAGGCCGAAGGAGCTTCTCGGCGCGCTCAAGGAGCAGGTCCGCCACGTCATCGGCCCCATCGCCACTCCCGATCAAATCCTCATCGTCCCCGGTCTGCCCAAGACCCGCTCGGGCAAGATCATGCGGAGGATCCTGCGCAACATCGCCGCCGGCGAGTACGAGGACATGGGCAATATCACCACCCTCGCCGACCCGGCGGTGGTGGAGACTCTCATCAAGGCGCACAAGGAGATGGTTGAGGGCAGTTGACCGTCGACTCGCTAAAGCTTTCCGAGCCGAACGGTCACGCCAAAGAGCCCGAGAATGCTTCGCCGATCTTCCACGATGGGGCTGTCGTAAATCTCGTTGTCGAGCCGCTGGACCTCGAGATATGCCAGAAACCGGATTCGATGACTCACGAAGAGATATCCGAGCAACGAGCCGCGGAAGTTGACGGCCGAGTGACCGCTGAAAGGCGGCCGATCGGGCAGGGCCTCCTCCGGGGTGACGCCGTAGTAGTAGTTGATGAAATTGCTGCTCTGCCAGACCACCCCGATAGACGGCATGATCCCCACGGCGCGCCCGTGGAATTGCCACATTCTCGAGAATCGAACCGATGCCTGCTGCCCGTTCGACCGATCCATGAGATCGGTGTTCACCGCAGTGCTCAATCTGAATCTGCCGGGTTTCCAGGCGAAGACCAATCCACCCTGAATGGATGGCAGACGCTCGTCCATCCCTTCCAGAAAGGGTGAATCATCGGGGTCGAGAGCTTCGAAGACGATTTCGGAACGAGCGCCGAAATCCAGATTCTTGTTGCTGACGAACCAATACCCGGCCTGGATTCCCTGGACATAGAGCTTCTTGTACGTGATGTCGACCAGGGGTATCGGTAGAACCGCATTCTCGGCGCCCACATACGGCCGCGGCGTCGAGGCCACTCCAAGACCGAGCGACCACTCGAAGGTGCGCGCCACGGGAGCATCGGGATCCGCCTTCGTCTCCTGAGCGACAGCGGCGGAAGAGAGAATCACCGAGAATGCGATCACGACCAGGCGGATGACGATATTCAGGAAAGCCCCACGGTGATCCACTCTACCCGATCCGGCAGGACCGTACGCGGTGGCGTTGTAGACCTCTATGGCGTCACCGCCGACCACCCACTGGTGTCGCCCGACTCGAAACCGTCGCCGAAGAGCGGGGGCTGGACATCTCCACCCCAGGCGATGAGGGTCATGTCATCGAGATACCAGCCGCGGCGGATCTCGCTGCTGTCGGTACCGAGAGTCCAGCGGATCTTCACTGAATGACCGGCGAACGGCGTGAGATCGACCACGACCTCGTGCCAACCCGCAATTCCGGTGAAACCGGGCGTGTTGCCGAAGGCGGTGATGGTCTGATCGTTGTAATCGGGGACCGGGGTCACCAGATTGAAGGATCCGCCATCGACAGCGACCTTGATGTTGCCTCCGTCGTAGCCGTTCTCGATGGCGTACCACTGCCAGAACCTGAGCTCGGCGCCGTCCGCCGCAGGCAGGATGATGGAGCGCGTCGTCAGCGTCCACTGGACGCTGTTGCTGTAGTTTCCGCCGAGAACTGTCCCCCACACCTTGGATGGGGAGTGTGCTCCGGCGGTGGTGTCGCTGCCCCAGGCCCAGCCGGCGGAGGCCGTCAGGCCGCCGTCGCCGGTTTCGAAATCAGCAGCAAAAAAGGTCACGACCGCGTTCAAGCTGAAATCGTGGGTGGTGTTGCCCGGGCCCACCGCGAGATCGGTCTCCACGACACCATAGCCGGGCGCCTCGACACGGAAGGTATAGGTCCCTTCCCAGACATCGGCAATGCTGTAGCCGCCGGTGGAGCCGGTGATCGCGGGTGCGATTGCAGTGCCGAACAACGAAACGGTGGCGCCCGGTACCGCCGCCGCAGTCGCCGCATCGGTGACGATGCCGGTCACCGTGTAGCGCGGCAGAGGCGTCAGCGCGACATCCTGGACGGTGGCGTCGGATCCGGCCGTCACCACGACTCCGTTCACCGTCGCGGACTCATAGCCGGGAGCGCTGACGAGCAGATCATAGGTCCCGGCCTCGATCAGCCGGTGGTAGTCGCCGACATCGGAATCCGTGCTGACCCAACTCTGGTGGCTCTCGACATCGTGACTTGGAATGCGGATCTCGGCCGCCACCGGTGCGCTCGTGATGGCATCCGTGACCATCCCTCGAATCCCGGTCAGGGCGAGATCAAAAAAGTCGAGTAGGGATTGCCTGTTGTATTCGAAATGACCGTCGAGGAGGTGGGCGTCGAGCAGTTTGTCCCCCGACAGCTCGAGGGTGACCTCACGACAGCCGTGGTACCAATTCATGAAATCCTGGCGGTTGCCATGGGTCACGTACCAATTGGCGCCGTTGGTCACACCCGGCATGTCGAACCCGCTCCCGTTGTCGGTGAAATAGCCTGCCGGGCTGGCGCTCTGAGCCGAGGTTGCGTAGGCGATCCCGGCAGCGATCCACCACGCGTCGTCCGGGGTACGAACGGTCCACATGTCCCAGGGGTAGTTGAAGAGCTCCGCTCCTCCGTGGCAATTGGCCGCCAGGGTGAGGTGTTCGGCGGTAGCGAAGTCGATCATCGCCTGGACCTCGGTGGGCCAACCGCCACTCGTCGGATCCTCGGGCACGCTCGGGTCGGGAAAACTCCGATTGGGATCGACACCAGATGCCGGCAGGTATCGGCCCGCGCCTGAGACGGTGCTGTCGCCCCCCCCAAAGGTTCCATCCGGGTTGGACAGGGGGTTGAACCAGAGCACCGTTTCGTTGACCAACCGGGTGATCTGGGAATCGCTGCCGTAGTTGGCCAGGATGTGGTCGATGAGATGAACGGTGGTGCCGTAGCAAACGAGTTCATCGCCGTGCATGGTCCCGGTGTAGAGCACCTCGGGTTCGTTCTCCTCGACGTCGGGGTTATCCGAGATCTTGACCGCCCAGAGTTCGTGATCTCCCTCGCCCGACATCCCGAGGTTGACCATCCGCACGATGCCGGGATAGGTCGCCGCGTAGTAATTGAGCATGGTCTCGAACTGAGTCCAGGTCGGATAGCAGTCAAATGGGAACGGAGCCGCGAAAGGCTCGCTGCACATGGTCAGGGCGTCGGGGTCCCTGGTTTCGGGCGGCACCACCTCGACCACATAGCCGAGTTTCTCGACCGCCTCGATCTCTTTGACCGTTCCCCAGGCGTAGAGCGTGGTCCCGCGTGTCTTCTCATCGAGGTTGAGGATCTCCCCCACCTCGTGCATTTCGGCGCGGTCGCCGACCTCGACCCGAACCAGGATCGGCCCTTCGGCCGAGGTCGCCGAAAAGGAGAACAGAATCGCGACAAGCACGAAACCGGCAGCCAGAAAACGCATCGAGCCTCCAGACTCACGGGATTATACGCGCCTCCGCTCGGAGTATCAGTAATCCGACCTTGACCGTGACCGTAGCCGTGGCCGTGGCCGTGACCGTGACCGTGACCGTGACCGTGACCGTGGCCGTGGCCGTGACCGTGACCGTGGCCGTGACCGTGGCCGTGACCGTGACCGTGACCGTGACCGTGACCGTGACCGTGGCCGTGACCGTGACCGTGACCGTGACCGTGACCGTGACCGTGACCGTGACCGTGACCGTGACCGTGACCGTGACCGTGACCGTGACCGTGACCGTGACCGTGACCGTGACCGTGACCGTGACCGTGACCGTGACCGTGACCGTGACCGTGACCGTGACCGTGACCGTGACCGTGACCGTGGCGTCGGCATGGTCACTCCGGGTTGTTCTTGAACCGACTCGTAGCCGTTGATCCGGTCCATGTCAAGGGCAAGATGAATCGCCTCGGAGGCGACCCTTGACATGGACCGGATCAACGGCTTGGGGGGGTGCATGAACAACCCGGAGGTGACCATGCACGACGCTCAACAATCAACAGGATTCAACGCCCTCGACAAAGCGACCACGGCGGCCGGTATCGCGATCTCACTGGTGATGAGAGTACCCGCACCATTGAAGAGCCTCGCCGATCAGGTCATTCGATCCGCTTCATCGGTTCCGGCTAATCTCGCAGAAGGCGCCGGCCGTTCAGGGCGAGACCGCTTATACCACTACCGAATCGCCTACGGCTCAGCCAAGGAAGTCGATACCCACCTGCGTCTACTCGTCGGAGCAGGCGCAATCGACAAGGCGCAAGCCGCCAACGCCCTCCACCTCTTCGACGACGTCCGAGCCATGATCTGGCGCCTCGTCCACCCGAGATCACAATTGCGATGATTGTAGGGCCGGCGTCCCGCCGGCCCATCAGAGCCCTCGTCGATCCGCGTCGCGCCGCACGCCATTCCAACGCCGCTCTCGTTCGCGACGCGATATGGTCCCGGTTTTTTCCAAGCAACACCTGTGTAATCGGGATTTCACCAAGGTCAGAGTCCCCGAAATCCTTGGTCATGACCCGAAGAACTCGCGATTACCCAATCCGTACCTAGCCGAAGTCCGCAGTCAACAACGAGCCTCCCAACCGATTCAGGACAAGCGGAAAATCGCGTCCCATCGGGGTGCCGGGTACGCCATTGTGCTGGTACCACCATCCGGCTCCGCCCCGCGCCCCGCACAATGGCGCTACCGGGCTCCCTCGGGGAGCGCGCCACATCCTGGTTCTCCCGGCTACGAGGAAGGCCGCCGGCGCATCATCGGCGTGGTCGCAGCCCTCCCCGCCTCCCACGCGCGACCACGCCGATGGTGCGACGCTGGGCCGCCGAGACGCCAAAGCGTCACGGCGGCCCAGAAGGCCGGTGATGAGGACACGGTCCGGAACAACGACAGCAACCGGGACAGAGGCCGTATCCGCATCCGTATCCCTATCCGTGGGCGACAAACCAACCCGCGTCGGTACACCACCATCGCCGGCGGGACGC
>CAVWAW010000034.1:0-31480 GCA_963753035.1 uncultured Acidobacteriota bacterium
AAGGGCTCACCCACCTCCACCACACTGACGTCACGAACCGTCACCTGGGTGCCTTCCCGGGTCCCGGCGGTCAGTCGGCGGCGGCCGTCGAGATAGAGGTCATCGACGAGATTCCCGGTCACATTGGCGGCCAGGGTGTCGTAGAGCTCCTCCTCGTCGGCGAGATTGAATGCGTGGTAGGTGTCGCTGAGCACCCGGGTCAGAACCCGACCCGCATCGGCACCGCGCGGAGCGTGGGGCTCGAAAACGGATTCGGCACGGTCACATTCCCGTACGGCACCAAGAGGAACGCGGCACCGAGAGCCGCCCAGTGCCAGTTCTTCTGGCGCTTCTCGAGGCCCAGTTCCTGTGCCACGCGGCGGCGGCGCGGCCACACCAGGATCGCGATCGCGGCACAGACCAGCGCCAACAGCGGCAACCTCGCCAGACCGAGCGCGGCCTCGGTGGCCACCTCGAGGTCGAACCACCTCCTGTATTCCCCGACTCGCCAAAGGACTGCCGTCACCGCGACACAACCCGCCGCCAATCGAATCCGGATCGAAGGCTCTTCGGTGCACAGGCCCCGGACCATCGAGTGGACAGCGTAAAAGACGCAGACCGCCACCAGGACAAGTCCCACCGTCACAGCAGGAGCCCGCGACACGTTTTCCATGAGAGCGAGGGCAGCGTTCCACGAACCGGCAATCACACCCAGACCCGCCAGACCGAGGGCCCACGGCGACGGCAACGAGCGACCGAGTGCCAGCGCCCCGGCAAGAACCATGAGCGGGCCGAGCACCAGAAGGCTGGCGCCGGGCAGCGGCAACCCGAGCATTCCCGCCGCAGCGCCGACGGCGGCCAACCCCACGATCACCAGGACCGTCCCAGCCCCGCCTTTCCCGGCGCGCGCAAACGTGGGGGCCGCAATCACGGTCAGCAACAAGAACTCCAGCGATTGTCGGGGCGCTGTTCCGGTGGTCAGGGCCATGCCCACAAGTAACGCCAAAACGAAACCAACCGCGAGAGCACCGCCGACAGTGCCGAGAGTCCGCAACCCGGACCCCTGCCACCGTCCGTCACGAGCCACATCGAGGACGGCCGCGAGCTGCCGACCCACCGAAGCCATCAACAGGACCGCTGCTCCGGCACCCACCGCAAAAAGCAGCAGTACGAGGAGTTGCTCGGTTGTGGAGAGGCCCTCTGACGAGAGCGTTTCCGGTCGTGTCCCTCCAAAGAGCAGCCCCAGAAGCAGGGTGAAGGGCCACAACGGGCGCAGCCAGCCTCGCCATCCGTCTTCGCCGGCGAGGCGCAGGGCGGGCGGGATCACCGAGGCCCACAGTATGAGATCCGCGCGTCCCAGGCGCCACCTCGAGCCATACCTGGCTCTCGAGCCACAAAGCGACGAAATAGCCGAGCGCAAAGACCACTGCGGCCACGCCCAGTTCACGGAACCGGGAGCCAGTCAGGGCCACCACGCAGAAAAGAACCCACAGACCCGGGTGACGCAGGGTGCTCCGCGCACCTTGCAACGCCGCGGACAGGGCCAGACCGACAACTGAAGGTGGCTGCGGCACCAGGAAGCCCGGCCGGGAGGGACGAAGAATACGTGAATACGATCGACCGTCGAGCGTGGTGAAGGTGAAGGCGAGATCGGTCTGGGTGCCGAGCAAACCCTGGACGAGGATCGCCTCACCGGCCAGAGAGGCCGGTTCACACTGCACGCTCCAGGTGGTGGTGAGTCCGCCGGCGCTCAGCCCCGCCTGCCGCTCCTCCATTTCGGTACACGTCGGTGGCAGCAACGGTTCGGCGCGCAGCTTGCGGCCCTCGATGATGGGCAGGGTGAACGACACGTCGTAGATGCCGGGCTCGCTCTCGGCCACATCGAGGCGGGCCGGAAATGCGACGTCCGCGAAAACCGTGCTCGGCGTCGAGCACAGGGCGAAGACTGAGAGGAACCAGACCGCGCCTCGCCTCATTCAGCGGACTCCAACAGACCGCGCACCTCACCGTCGAACACGACCTCGTAGTTCTGGGCGATCTCCTGGTAGAGCTGGTCCTTGGAGGAGGCCTTGGCTTCGAACTCCATATCGCTGATGACCCGGCCGGCGACCTCGCGCCACTCGGGGATGCGCGAGTCCTCGCGTCGACACATTTGACCAGGTGGAGCCCATACCCGGACCGTATCGGACCCGTCCACCCCGCCGCCACCGCCACAGGGTCTGCGCCGCAAAATCACCACCGAAGGTGCGCGCGACCTCGGGCTCGGTCTGGTCAGGACCAGCGGGGGGCTAGCATGATGGCGTCGCCAAAGGCGTTCAGAGCGGCAGGATCCGGGTCTTCACGGCGCAATCGATCGAGAAGATCGGCTAGCAAAGCTTCTGCGCCGCGCCTCGCTGGTCGTAGCTGACGTAGACCTGTGCAAAAGTCACCACCGCCGGAAGGCGGTATTCTCCTGCCTCAGAGCGAAAAAAAGGCCTCGATCTCCTCCTCGGATGGCGGCTGCTGTAGCGCCTGCGACGCGGCGAGAAACTCCATCTTCTGCTGCATGGCGCGCCGCACCACCTGGTCGTCACGGTCGTAGCCGCGAGCCAGCGCCTCGCGGTAGAGCACCTCCTGCCGGATGTGCTGCTCGAGCGACCCTCGAAGTTCGTCGGCAGTCGGCTCCCGCTGCCAGGTGCGCATGAAGGCCGCCCGGAGTTGCATGAGGTCCCCGCCTGTGATGACCACGCGGCGTTCCGCATCGACAGTGGGTGGTCCTTTGGCGATCAGAATTGCTGCCGCCACCAACATCCCGAGGACCGCGACCCTCACCAACGGTGTTCGAAGCAGATCTCGCATCTCTCCTAAGTCTCCCTCGCCGGACATGATACGGGAAACCGACTCACCGGTCTGGTTTAAGGCGAACTCGCCGGCACGCTCCCGAAGATCCGCAGTTCGAGCCAGCGATAGCAGAGCCTGGCGATCACCAGGCCGACCAGGAAGACCACGATCAAGAAGATGCGCGCGGATTACGGTGTGATTGACGAGTCCCTCACTGGTTTCACCGGCCTGATTGATGGCCTCCACCAGGCTCGGCACCAGCTGATTCGCGCCCGGCGAGTTGAGGAGTTCGTTGGTCGTCTGAACCAGACCGTTGGCCTCCAGCAGATGTTGCGCGAGCATCGACGACTGTGGCCCGATAATCCTCGATATCGAAGGGCTCCTCCCCGGGATCCAGCGGCGCACCGATATCTAATCTCTCGGCGAGCGCGTCCGCAGAAAGGGTCAAGGTGTTGGCCTCTGCCAGTGTTGCCCGAAGCTCGGTGATCAGGCCACCCACCCGCTGTTCCTCTTCGATAAGCTGCTTGAGAATTTCCCGGCGCTCCTCGGCGACTTCGTCAAAAACCTGTTCGATGGCTTTGTACCGGAGAGTATCCGCCTCCCTCGCCACCTGTTCGATGGTCTCCTTGCGTTCGGCGTTGATGGTCTCGGGCAGCTGCTCGGCCACCGTGGCGAGACGATCCGAAACCTCGGCAAAGGTGTTGAGGTCCCCTCTGAGCTCCTCGACTGCGGGGTTGAAGGAGAGTCGGGTGACCCAGATGTCGGCAAATCCGCCGGTGAGCAGCGGCAGCCGGGTCGACAAGAAGATGGCCCGTCTCGGCCAAGATGCGGGTCTGCTCCACCTGCTCGGTGATGTTCTTGACCGAATGAGAAGATGCCTCCCGATTTCTTCTTTTGAAGGGTCGAATCGGGCCGTTTGGATGGGAAGTCGGCAAAACGCAGATGGCTGAAGGTGCTGAGTTCCGGGTTGTTCTCCCGGAAAGTTCGATCCTTTCCCGCAGCTCCTCTTGCTGTTGCGGAATCGAGAATCGGCGATGCGACGTTCCAGATATCGCGCTCCAGCTTCTCGAATGCCGCGATCATGGGCACGGTGGCGTCTCCGAGATGCGGTCCGGCCAGTATTCCTCGGTAGACCATCCGGCCCAGTGTGGTCATGACCACCATGTCGAGCAGAGCGAGCTGCGGGTCGGAATCCGCGGCGATGGTAAAGGCTGCCGCCGCTGAGAAGACCACGTCTCCGACGACGGCGCGCCGCATCTCGGGCGAGAATTCCAGCCGTTCCACGTCTTCCGCGGCCTGGACAACCGTCGCGGCGTAGCGGTCCGCGTAGCTCATGAGCTCGAGCTGGAGCTCGGCGGCGGTCAGCACGTACTGCTGCGAGACCTTTTTCTTTGCGGCATCGCCGGTACCAGAGACGGTCACCAGCACCGCTATGCATATCAGCAGGATAATGAATGATCGGCGGTTGATGTTTCGTCCCATGATCGCTCCCCTTTCGTCCCCACCGGCTGGTCCGAGAGACCGATCTGTCGCCGCCTCAACGTCGCGATCCGCCGCCCACTGTGTGCGACGCGATCGCTAGAACCTGAAGAGCCCTGCGATATATGGGCGGATCAATACAGCAGCAGTTTAGCCTTTCTGTCAGACCTTGGTCACCCGGGTTTCGCCGTTTGGCCCGGACGTCAATCGAACCTTGTCACCCGGCGAAAAAACCACTTTGCTGCGTTTCTTCATCGGCACCTGGATGCCGACCTCCTCGCCGTTTTCGAGACGGATGATGAGGTCCCAGCCCGGTTTCTTTTTCTTCGCCTTCTCGGCCGCGTTGCCGGCGGCACCCCCGAGAACCCCACCAACCAGCGCACCCAGCCATCGGTCCCGCCCGTCGGCAAGGGCGTATCCCGCAACGGCACCTACGGTCGACCCGGCCTGGGCGCCGCGACCCGTCGCCTGATCGCGAATGGTGATCCGTTCGGCGGACAGTATCTCGCCATAGAGAATTCGCTGCATGGTTTGGGACTGGGCAGCGGCCGGGAGCGTCGGTAGAGAGGCAACCGTCACAACCACCGCCGCGACGACCACCCACAGGGTCAGCGTGCGCCTGGTTTTGAGGTCGGTCATCACGACGCTCCTTCGGCCAGCTCCGGAAATCGTTCGGCCAATGCCGCATCCACTCGCGCAGCAAATTCGTCCTGGTGCTTCTCGAGCGCGGCTTCCACCGCGTCCCCGACCGCCGTGTCGAGCGATCGCTGAAGCCCGAGGATCTTACCGCCGGCGGGCGACGTATAGAAGTCCACCGTCTCTTTGAGCTCCGCTGCGGTGAAGTTGTCGGCATAGACGTTGGCGACCGCTTCCTGCCACAGGTCCGCAGTGAGGAAATCCGCCAAACTGGCGCGCATCACCGCCTCGAGCTGTGCGAGATCCTCCTCGGAGGGCTCGCGCTCGAGCTCGAGCATGAGCATGTCGGCGGTAGCCTCCGTGGCCAGCGCAGCGCCCTCGTCGAGCATGTCGTCGAGTGCACCCGATGCCACCTCGGCGGCGGTCAACGCGCGGGCCTGTTCGAGCCGATTCTCAGGGGTGTCTTCAAGCGGCGCCACCTGGCCGCACCCGACTCCAAAACACACCAGAACTATCGCCGGCATCCACTTCCAAATATTCTTAAACATCGAACACTCTCCTTTTGATTTCAAAGCAGGCGGGGCATTTCACCACGCTCACCACGCGAACTGGTAGGCGAGGGCTGCGACATCGAATTCCGGGCCGGCCTGAAATGTCCTGCCGGAAGCGACGGTCAGCACGAGTCCCCTGGGTCGGGGACAGCGGATAGGCCACCACGACCGAGATTCGCCAGTTCTTCTGTTTGGTGTTGCGAGGCTCACCATTGACAAAGGTCTGCCCCCCTTGTCCGTAGCCGGTGCCGATGGCCCACCACAGACCAGGTCGAATCGAGCGAATCACGTTCACCTTGGCGACGAAAAACGGATTCTGAGACAGCGTGTTGCCGCTCGAGTAGCTGTAACCCACCGCGAGGAAGTTCATTCCCACGGGCGTGTTGGCGTAGGTTCGGGGTTCGATTTCCTGTGCGGCGCCGAGAACCGGGAGAGCCGCGATCAGCGCCGATGCGATGATCAAACGAACCGAGACACCGAATCGCCTCCACGCATGCGCCGCACGATGCTGGATACTGGATACTGGATACTGGATACTGGACGGATTCAGTAATCCGCCTGGGATAGCTGCAGTCACTACATGCAGCATCCAGCATCTAGCATCCAGTATCGGTGGGGCGGGAGGTCAGAATCTCACCCGCACAAAGACCGAGAAGTCGTTGATGTCCATTTTGAGGGCCAGGTTGAGAACGTCCACCTCTTCGGTCTTGATGGCGTCCCAGTCGACATCGATGGTGGCGATGTTGATGGCTGCACCGAATGCCCACCTCTTGCCCGCCAGATACTCGATTCCCACTCTACCAATCCACTGGCCGCCGCTGATGTCCTCGATGCTGATATAGAGCCAGCCGAGACCGGTGATGAAGCGCCAGTTGTCGGAGAACAAACGGCGGTACTCGAAGTAGAGATACGGCAGAGGGGCAGAGCCTTTGACATCGGTGCTGCCCTCGATCTCGTTGTCTTCGTCTCGATACGACAGCGTCGCCCCGATATCCATCCAGCGAAGCCCGAGTCCGAAACCGGCCGCCCAGCGGTCCTTGACCCAAGGGTAGTAGGCATAGTCGATGAAGGCCTGGGTGATGTCGAAACCGAGGGTGATGTCGGCGTCGATGGGGATGATCTCGTCGCCCCACTGGATCTCGGTCAGCGCCTGCGCCGTCGAGTCGCGGGTGATGTCCTGCCAGCGGCACCCAGTTTGTGCCTCTTGGCGATCTGCCACTCGAAGGCCAGGGTCGGGATGGTCTTGCTGGCGCCAAGATCGAGGTCGTCCTCGAAATTGAGGGTGGTGCCCTCGCCGAGCAGCTCCGAGTCGAGCCGGATCTCGGTATTGAGCTGCGACCCAGCTGCCCTCGAGCTTGAAGTTGAACTTGTCAAAGAGTGGCTCATACTCGCGCTGCGCCTCGGCCGGGCTGGCTGCGGCCAGCAAAGACCACCACCGATGAGAACACATGACCGAGAAATCCTCAGATTTCGACTGAACATCATCTCCTCCTTGTTCGAAACGTCGCCGGACATCATACCCGGTCCTGTTCTTTCAGCCACGTCGTCTCAGAAACGCCGCGATCGGAATATAGGCAAACCAGGCGAGATTCCAGGCCAGCTCGCCGACAAAGGCAAAGGGCAGGGTCACCAGCGCGGCAAGGGGTTCGGCAAAGGCCTCGATCTGGACACCGAGTTTTTCCTTTGCCGTGATGCCCTCGCGCACGAGGCCTTTTTCCCTCGCCCACCACCACGCGGCGCCGGCGGCAATGCCGATCAACGCCACCGCGACGCTTTCTCCCGCCCTCCGGCTCGGCGCCGCCACCTCGGCGCTCACCCGCACGATGTAGAGCAGCAGCAGGAGAAAGAAGACCGAGGCGATGGACAGACCCGGTATGGACGCCGTCGGTTCGGTCGAGGGCGGTCATCAGGGTGTTGGAGCGGATCCAGTAGATGATCGTGAAGACCAGACCGATCACGACCCCGACGATGTTTGCGGAGTACTCGGCCCACAGATCGACGAGCCAGATCGACGCCGGTCGCATGGCTCTCCTCGGGCAGCGGCAGCCAGGTCACCACCAGAACCAGAGCAACGCCGTAGACCACATCGGTCAGGACCGTCAACCGTTCGAGCTGGCTGCGGGCGGTCGACAAATGTTTCGTGTCATTCATGCTTGGCTCCTTTGTCGCTCTCCGTTGCTGAAAAAACCGCCCGCGCCGAGTGAACAAAGAGGGCGCGCAGTTTGTCCCAGAACCCGCCACCGAGAACAAAGAAACTGGCGACGAAGACGACATCCGCCACAATGGCCCAGACCAGCCGGTGCGGATCCGTAGCCCGGGAGATGCCCTCCGAAGTACGGGCCCAGAAACGCCAGCAACAGCGGCAGCGAAAACATCAGCAATCCGACCCGGTAGCGGGTGCGGCTGACCCTTTCCGGCGGGCCGTACTTTTTGAAAAACCGTCCAAAACGATCCTTGAGCTCGGCAAAGCCCTCTTTTCCCATCACCGCCGCCGCCACCACCATCATGACTTCAGGCAGACCGATGGCGAGCGCGCCGGAGAGAACCGTCTTCCAGGCGGCCGGCAAATCAGAAGCCACCACCAAAGGAATCCCCAACGGCGCCGCAAAGCCGGCGACAAAGATCGTGACCCCGATCCGGAACCGCCAGCCTGCCCTCACGGCCATAGTCGATCCTCCGCGAGCGCCTCACAGAAGTGCCGCACGGGCCACACCTCGACGCCATCGGCAACCTCCAGTTGATCGACGCCCCCGTACACCAATATTCTCCGCACGACGCCGGGCAGCCCGGCGATGGCTTCGAGACCGGTCAGCTGGGATCGTGAGGACGTCCGCGCGGCCTTTACGGCACTCCGAAATCCATCCACCATCTATCCCCTACAGGCTCCTAGTCATCGTTCCGGAACCATTGCGTGGGAACCGGCGCAACGAAAGCCAGCCTGAGAGACCAGTCCGGTGCTCCGTTGGGCTTGATGACATTGGCATACGCCTGAACGGATGCCGCCCACGTTGCTCTTCCTATTCCAAAGGTTTTGCCGAAACCTCCGCCCACCGGTACCAGCCACCGGTTGCCCGACGAGGAGTTCCAGTTGGCGTTGATGATCGGCGCCGACACGAAAAACCAACCGGACCCCAAAACCCGGCGAATGGATCCACGGATCAGCAAGGCGTTGATTTCAGCCCGGTCCGAGTCACCGGCGAAGGACCATCGCTGACCGGCAATGGCACCTATGTTCCAGAATTCACCTTTGTAGCCGATCCTCGCTGCCACCCCCGCGGCCCATTTGCCGCTGCCCAGGGCGTCGTCGGTCGCGGTCGGCACCGACACAATCCCGCCCACACCCCAAATGAGTTTTCCAGTCGACTTTGGTGTGTACAGGGTCGCGTGAATGAGATCACTCAAACCCGTAGCCTTCTCACCGGGCACGGGTTCCGGATTGATCGGATTGCCGGCCAGAGGTGGCGCGTCCGCAAGGGTTATCAGGTCAAGGTGCACAAGGCTCCAGTTTTCTTTAACCGGCACGCGCCAGAGCGGTATGAAGCGCAGCAGCAAAGCGTTACCGTTGGGCGCCCCGTAGTCACCTTCGAATTCAAAGGGCAATGCGAAATGGCTTTGCTCCTGCTCCTGTGCAGCCACAGGTGAGAAACTCATGCAGACCACAATCACAAGGACCGTGGCCATCCATGGCATGGGGCGCCTGATCGAGTTCACCTCGAGCTGACCTCTCATGGTTTCCAGTTCGTCACGCACTGCCTCCTCCCGGTCGGACATTTGATGTTGGATATTGGATCTTTGACATCGGATGCCGGTCACGCCACGCACCATCGTGAAAAAAGGATGCGAAGGCGGATCCAAGATCCAAGATCCAAAATCGAGAACCTACGCTCCAAGACCCCGAAAGCTCCCGTCGCACGCCGAACGCGAACTCGTGCCGATGACTGCTGCGCAAGACTTCGTCCCTCTTCACAGGTTGAACTCGATGAGCAGGCGGATATCCCACACAGTGCCTTTCGTCGGTCGGATCACGTTGTAGTACGCAGCCAGGCCGAGATCCATCAGCGTCGATCCGAGGTTGATCTTCCGCTGGACGCCGCCGCCAACGGGCAGGTAGACCTGTTCTCCCGACGGTTTGTTCCAGTAGACCTGGATGCCGTAGGGCACGTACATCAGGTCCCACTGTTCGTTGATCGTGTAGTAGGCGAACGGTTTGATCATCAGCATGCTGACGCTCTTGCGGTCGTCGTCGCCGGCCACCGACCAGAACTGCAGCGCGATGGCGCCGGCGAACCAGCGGCCGCTCTTAGAACTCGTAATCGAAGCTCGGACCGAGCGAGTACTTGCCGCTGCCGAGAGTGTCGTCGGAGGCGGTCGGGAACTGCGCCGCAAAACCGAGCGAAAAATGGTGCTTGCCGTGGTGCGCACCCTTCTTCGAGAACCAGAACGCGGTCAGCAGATCGGTGATGCCGTCGGCCGCCTCGATGCTGGGTTCGGGGGTTCCCGCTGGTTGCCCCGGCACGCCTCGTGCGTAATGCGCGACCTCGAAGTAGGAGATGTTCTTGACCTCGTAGCCCCCGAGACCGAAGGTCGATTCGAACTCGAGCCCGAGGGTGAGGTTGTCGCCGCTTTCGTCCTCCAGGAAGCTGCCGAATATCCAGCTTGCCTGCCGTCCAAGCCGGAAGCCTCGATTCGGCTCGGCGTGGTCGGTCGTGTCCTCGGAAGCGTGGGAACCGTCGCTCGACGTCGGCTCCTCCGACCAGCCGGGCAGAGCCGGCAGCATGGACAGCGTGGCGAGAAGCAGGGCAGCTATCGCTGATTTCACGTGTTCTTCCTTCCCTCGGAGTCGGGCCTCTGCAACGGTTCGAGACGAGGCCGAATCGACGCCGGGAGCATCAAACCCGGGGGCCTCACGGCCCCCGGGGTGGGTCCAGATTGCATCTATTTATCTGCCCGCGCCCTTAGTAATTGCTGCCATCACGTTGTCGATGTTGAAGCTGCCGGGCTTCTGGCGCGGTGGAAAGTCGCGGAAACTCTGCAGCCATTGACCGATATAGGCGCCGGCGGGCGCGAACATGAACATGTGATCCACCCACCATGCGTTATAGCCGATACTTTCATGCTCGGCGCGTTCGAACGGATCCATGCGCAGAGTTGCACAACATCGGCGCACGAAGTACCGTGTATGGTTCTCGCCACACATCGATTCCATGTGCATCCTGCCTCAGAAACGTGGCCTTCCAGTTGTTGTAGCGCAGCGCCGCAACGCTGCCGTCGTCGGTCCAGTAGAGGAACTCATGGCGCGGCCATTCGGCCTCTCCCTTGAGGGCGGGCAACAGGTTGTAGCCGTCGAGGTGAACCTTGTAGGTCATGTCGCCGACCTGCTTACCATTGAGGAGATCTTCCTTGATGTTGGCGTCGCCCGCTGCCGCGAGCAGGGTGCTCAGCATGTCTTCATGCGCGCCGATTTCATTGCTCACCGTGCCGGGCTTGATGACGCCCGGCCAGCGGATGGCCGTCGGCACGCGGAAGCCGCCCTCCCACTGGGTGGCCTTCTCATTACGGAACATGGTGGTGCCGCCGTCGGGCCAGCTGAAGAACTCCGCTCCGTTGTCGGTGGAGTACATGACGATGGTGTTCTCGGTGATGCCGAGTTCGTCAAGCTTGGCGAGCAACTCGCCCACCATCCCGTCGTGCTCGACCATGCCGTCGGCATAGACGCCGAGACCGGTCTTGCCCTCGGACTCGGCCTTGAGATGCGTCCAGATGTGCATGCGGGTGCTGTTCCACCAGACGAAGAACGGCTTGTCGGCCTCGGCGGCCCTGTCAATGAAGTCCAGTGCGGCGGCGGTTGTTTCTTCATCCACCGTTTCCATCCGCTTTTTGGTGAGTGGTCCGGTGTCCTCGATCCGGCCGTCGGCATAGGAGTGGATCACGCCACGAGGGCCGAACTTCTCGCGAAAGGTGCTCCCGTCGGCGAGCACCTTATCCCCCGGATAGTCCGGGTGCTCCGGCTCCTGCTTCCGCGTTCAGATGATAGAGATTACCGAAGAACTCGTCGAAGCCGTGATTGGTCGGCAGCATCTCGTCGCGGTCACCGAGATGATTCTTGCCGAACTGACCCGTCATGTAGCCGTGCTCCTTGAGCAGACCGGCGATGGTCGGGTCTTCCTTCTTCATGCCTTCCGGCGCGCCGGGGAGTCCGACCTTGGTCAGACCGGTGCGCATGGGCGACTGGCCGGTGATGAATGCGGCGCGGCCGGCGGTGCAGCTCTGTTGGCCGTACCAGTCGGTGAAGACCGCGCCTTCGGCGGCGATGCGGTCGATATTCGGCGTCTTGTAGCCCATCATCCCCATGTTGTAGGCCGAGATGTTGAACTGGCCGATGTCGTCACCCCAGATGACCAGGATGTTGGGTTTGTCGGCGGCCTCAGCCGGCAGCACTGCGGCGACAAACGCCACAACTGCAACCATGAGTACGAGGTGTGTCTTCTTCATGTTTTCTCCTTTTGTCTATTCAATAACGATTCGGCAGCGGGATTCCGCGTGCCGCGTGATTCGGGTCTTCCTTCGTCCATCCGGCCTACATCGGAAACGCAGACGACAGGTTCACCCGCACCGCGGTGCCTCACTTCCCCTTGCCGGCCAGGATCTTGTCCCACTTGCTGCCGAGCTTCTTGAGGATCTTCTCGATCTGTTTGACCTGCTTGTCGGGCTTGTCTTTGACGGTCACCGTACCCCAACCGCGCCAAACCAGCTTCTTCTCCTTGGAATCGTAGGCGTCGATGATCAGGGTTCCCACTTCGTAGGAGTACTCTCGGGTGACCGAAGATCCCATCATGGGACCGCCGAAGGCGTCATACCCGCCCCAGCCGTCCCAGCCATCCCCGTAGCCGCCAAAGCCGCCGTAGCCTCCAAAACCCGACGAGGTGGTGCTGAGGCTCTTCTGTTCCTCGCTCGTGAAGTGGTAGGTCACGTAGAGGTCCGGATCTTGTTGGACCTCCCGGAGACCGCCCTCGCCGAGCTCCTTCTTGAGCAGGTCGACCACCCGGTCGGCCATCATTTCATTGTCCTTGATGCCACTCTCCTCGTTCACGGCATACTGAAACGTCGAAGCGCCTTCGAAGTCGAAATCGTGGGCGTAGTCGATCTGGATCGTCTGTGCGAAGCCGGGCAGGGCGATCAATATCGCGACAACGGCGATTCCAAAAACTCTCCTCATGTTCCTCTCCTTTGCTCTCTGTTTATTGACGAAAAACCATGTCGGCACCAATGCATCTTTGCTTCAAGCTCCGCGCTGCCGACCATCAATAGTCGGCATCTCGCATCTCGCCTCTATCGACCTACATCGGAAACGCATACGACAGATTCACCCGCAACGCGGTGTCGAGCACGCTTCCGCGCCATTCGTCGCTGTGGTAGACGGTCTTGCGGATCTCGCCGTAGAGGTTCCAGGCGGAACCATTTTCGGTAACGAAGACCTTGCCGAAGCGGAAACCGAGCGGAATGCTCCAGGCCTGGTTCTGCCAGTCATAGCTGAAGGCTGTCTCACCGATGTTGATATAAAGCCCCTTCTTGAGCGAGTAATTGAAGACCGGTTGAATGGTGATGGGTTGGGCCACCTGTTTGTTCGTGTTTTCCGGGTCGGTCTGGCCCCAGATCTGCTGCACCAGCACACCGGTCAGGACCTTGTCGCCGACCCGCTCGAGCCAGGCGGAGGCAAAGCCGTAGCGCCACTTGTCGCTGCCGAACTTCGAGCTTTCAGCCGGGAAATTGACCTGTGGACCAATGCCCCAGCGGCCGGTGGCCCACTCGAAGGGCACAAAGAGCGCGAAATACTCGGCATCGCCGGCGCCGGATGACCTATCGACCGCCTCGTTGTTGCGCATGGTGAAGCGGTTAATCACTTTGAGGTTTTTGCCCAAAGGCACCGGTGCGACAAAACGAAGCATCAGCTGGTCACGGTTGCCCTCCGGCCGAGGCTCTCCGTTGGGACCCTCTTCGTCCAACCACGTGCGCCCCTCTAACGAAAGCTGGAAGGTCCACATGGACGCCGTGGCGTCGTTTGCTGCGGACTCGAGACTTTGGCCGCCGAGGGATCCATCCTCGTCGCCGTCCTGAGCGGCTATCCCACCAACTGTGGCAAGAACCACCGCCGTGAGTGCAACCACCACGAGCTTGGTCCTTCGTAAATCAATCGAGATCATCTGCAGCATCCTCCCTGGGCTCGCCCTCAATGGCGATTGTCTTCGTTTTCAAGTCGTGTCATTTCCTGTGTCGCGCTCGAGGTTCGACTCACCTTCCGCACCGACTCGAGAGAACCCAGCACCTTGATGGCGCCGAGCAGTGCACGGAATCGATCGGACGCCTCGGCCGCCTCCGACTCTTCCTGTCCAGGCCACCACTCACTCCACAGAAAGCGGTTCGGTACGGCAAGGTCCTCGAAGACCTCGCAGTCGCACTCCGGCTGGGTGGCGTTGACCCGATCCTTGAGCCCCTCCAGCGTCTGCGTCAGCTCCCGCCGGTGGTTCTGAGCAGTGCGCATGGCGACCTCGATCCCGAAAGCGGACTCGGTCTTTGGGTTTGACATCAAGGTGCTCAAGAGCACGACACGTGCCAGGTCTGTCGAAAAGGGGTTCGCCGGCTGAACTCAGGCGCATCAGAACCTAGCGCGGCGAGATTCCATGGAGAATCCGAGAGCTGCTCGGGAAGGGTTAAACCCCTCCCCTACGGGTCTTTCATATCCCGACCAGCGGTCTCGGATTCACGACCATTCGCGAAGCGGAGAAGAGCTTCGTGTGAACGGATCGACCGGCGAGGACACGAAATGTCGTGACGAGATATCGTGACGAGTTCTATTTTCGTGCGTCGATGCCTAGCTTCTTCAGTCGTGATCGCAGCGTGTTGGGGTGGACACCGAGGATCCCCGCAGCGCCACCCGAACCCGCAATCTGACCGTTGCACGCCTCGATCACCTCGACGATGTGATCCCGCTGAAGCTCTTCGAGGGTGCGGAATACCTGTCCTGAAGGTCTCGAGGGCGGTTCGTCGTGCGCGTGGTGTGCATCGAGTGGACCTACAAGCCGCAGCACTCCATCGATCGAGTTGAGGACTGCCCTTTCGACGACGTTCTGAAGCTCGCGGATGTTGCCGGGCCAACGGTAGGCTTCGAGCAGACGCAGAGCTTCCTGCGGGATTTCGTTGATCTCCACCCGATGCCGCTCGGAAAGCTCGCCTGCAAAGTGGCGGACCAGGACCTCGATGTCGTCACTCCGATCGCGCAGCGGCGGCACCGTGATCGGGTAGACCTCGAGACGATAGAAGAGATCCTCCCTAAATCGTCCGGTCTCGACCTCCTGACGAAGATCGCGATTCGTCGCCGCAATGAGCCGCACATCGACATGGATGGGCTCGGAACCGCCAATCCGTTCGACGGTGCCTTCCTGAAGAGCTCGCAGAAGTTTTGGTTGGACCTCGAGGGGCAGCTCCCCCACCTCGTCGAGGAAGAGGGTTCCGCCGCTGGCGAGCTCAAAGCGACCCTGTCGACGACGATCGGCGCCGGTGAACGATCCCCTCTCGTGGCCGAAGAGTTCGCTCTCGATCAAGCTCGGCGGCAGGGCGGCGCAGTTGACGGCGAGGAAAGGGCGGCCGGACCGTTCACTCTCGTTGTGGATCGCCGTCGCGACCAACTCTTTGCCGACACCCGTTTCCCCCTGGATCAGCACCGTGGCGTCGGTGGCGGCCACTTGCCGGATCTTGTGCAGGACATAGAGCAACGCGTCGCTGGAACCGAGGATCTCGCTGTGCTCGGTACGGGAGCCGATCTCCTCCTTGAGGTAGATGTTCTCCTCCTCGAGCTTGGTCCGCATGACCTCGAGTTCCCGCACGGTCGCTTCCAACTCGACGGCCGTGCGCTCGAGCTCGGCTTTCGATCGGCGCCGTTCGGTGACATCGGCGCCGACGCTGAGAAGCCCTTCCGGTTTCCCGTTGAAGTCGCGAAGCGCGACGCTGCGCCAACGTATGATCCGACGATCACCGCTTCGGGCAATCAGGGTTCGCTCAACGTCGGAGGACGGATCGCCGTCAAGGCCCCGTTCAACCGACGATTCCACCTCGTCCCGCTCCTTCTCATTGACGAACTCGATGTAGTGCCGGCCGACCATCTCGTGCGCAGGGTGGCCCGAAACCCGCTCGGCGTAGGGGTTCATGAACGTGATCAGACCGTCCCGGTCGATTTCCACGACCAGTAGCTGGATGCTGTCGAGCAGTTGGCGCCAACGCCGCTCTCCGGCCACCACCTCCCGCGACAGCTGCGAACCGCGGATCAATTCGTCGGTGAGATCCCAACTCATGGCGGCAACAATCAACAAGAATGCGAAGGTGTGTGGTCCCGGGAGGGTGATCAGCCCGAGGTCGGTCGGGATGATGAGCAGCAGCGCAAGACTGAAGAAGACAAGCGTGCCGCCGAGCACCCTCACCTTCCGAGGCTCGCCCCTCCGTACAAGGGTGATGATCGTGTCGATGAGGATCGCGAAAAACCCGAGGTTCACCAGATCGCCGAGCCACCTCCAGGGCGAGGTCGGTCCGATGCCCATGGTGACGGTCTCTCCCCAGGGCAGCATGATCGACCGCAGCTCGGTGACCTCCGTGTAGGCGATCCCGACGATGAACCCGAAGGTGACGGCGATGACCGCGATCGCGGTCTCCGCCAGCACAAGCCAACGCCGTACCGCGCCGGTATAGAGAGCCACGAACCAGACCAGGCTGACGATCGCTGCGCCGAGAAAGAGCCCGCCCCACGCCAGACCGCTCATTGCCTCGCTCGCACTGGTCGCCCAGTACAGGCGGAGACAGTTCGCGGCATCACCGGCGACCGCGCACGCCGCCGCGGCGAAGAGCAGGTGAATGCGGCGCTCGGGAACACGAAATGCGATCACGAGTTGCTGGAGGCCGACCACCAGGCAGATTGCCGCGGTCGCCACGTACGCAGTGGAAAGCGGGGTCATGACGACAGGCTTTCGGAATACATGCTGAGTACTTTAGCAGGCGGAACGGGCGAGTGAACGCAGTGCACCACGGCCCGGCAGGCATGCGAATTGCTTGATGTTCCAACTGAGACGATCGAGAATCGGCAGAGAACCTCGGATCCCGAATGACCAAATGAACTCGTTTCAAACGAACCGGAGGCCATCATGTGTTACCGAAAGACCATGTCCATCATCGTCATCGCCACTTTGGCCACCGTCCTGTCGGCCTCCGGTACCGATGCTGCCAAAGGCAAGAAAAAGGGAGGCGCACAAGACCCGCAGGCGATCACCGACGCCGTCCTACAGGCGGATTTGATGAGCTATGCGGACCGCTATGCGAGTATTGCTGCGCAGACCATCGATGACGTCCAACGGCTCGAACCGCCACCGAATGTGAGGCGCATGGTCCTGGGTGACCTCATCTTCTCCGCCGCGGCCGCATTTACCATCGCTGCAGATGCCGATCCACAGGTGGCGCTCCTCGATATGGTCGTCATGGCCACCCTCGGGCGGATGATCTTCGAGGATCACTGGCTGCCCGAATACGGCGGCTATGTGGAACCGGTCGTGGAGGCCATGACAGAGCTCGAACACGAGGCCTGGCAGATCACAGATCCCATCCTGACCACAACGCAGAAGACCGAACTCCTCGAACGCATCGAGGCGTTCCGCATCGCCTATCCTGGCCTGACGACTTTCAGCCACCTCCGATTCGACGATTTCCCGTCGAAACGCGCGTCGTCATCGCTCAAGGCGACCAGCGGCGGCGGGATTTTCAAGACGGTCCGGCGGATCACCGACCAGGTCGAACAGACTCGGATGCTGGCAGAGCGAGGGATGTACCTCTCGACGCGACTTCCTCTCCTGGGTGGCGGTTTCGCCGATATCTGGCTGACGCGCCTCTCATTCAACCCGGCGGTCGAAGACGTGCTCGGCGATGTGAGTACGTTCGCCGAGACGTCGGAGCGGCTCGTCATCGTCGCCGAGCAGCTGCCGGAGCGGATCACGACCGAGCGTACCGAGACGATCCTGCAGCTCGCGGACGAGTTTGCCGCCGAGCGGAAAGAGACCGTGGACCACGTCTTTGTCAACATCGCGAAAGAACGGCAGATGATCGTCGATCAGTTGGTGGCCGAGGAGCAACGACTGACCGGGGTTCTCGCCGAGCTGCGCACCACCATCGAGGCCGGCAACCAGCTCACCCTCTCGGTCGATGCCCTGGCCGAACGGCTCGATCTCGGGGGCGAGGCTACTACAGAGACCTACAGCGAACCCGTGAGGCCCTTTGACATCGAGGACTACCGTCAGACTCTGCTCCAGGCGACGGCCGCCATCCATGACCTCAACGAGCTGGTCGGCTCGACCCACCGGCTGGTGGATTCAGACGGCGCCGGACGTTTGGTACCTCAGGTGACCGCAGCCATCGAAGATGTGGATACCATCAGCAAGGGCCTCATCGACCGGATCTTCTATCGCGCGTTGCTCTTCCTGGCCCTCGCCCTGCTTGGATTCGTGGCCGCTCGATTCGCGTATCGATGGCTCGAGGTGCGGTTTTTCGGCCTCACGGCCCAGGGGTTGGATGCAGGATAGCGAGGTTGGCTATTCCGGCGGTGGTTTTGACTCCGACAGGTCCTCCGGAAGCAACGATTGAAGCCCCACGCCGAAGTGTCCGATCGCCAGTGAAAACTCGTCGAAGGTCAGGTCGATCGGGTGCACCCGTCCTCGAGGGATGAGTTTGAGCGAGCCCGCGAACGAGGCCGGCGTCCACGGCACCAGCACCATCAGCCGTGGGCGGCCTACATCCTCGACGATGTAGCAGGGCTCTAGGCTGCCATCATCATTCATGACGAAACCGGGCTGAAACCTCTCGGCCTGATCCGATCCCAGAAGCGCCTGCAAGAGACTCTTGATCGGCAGGTACACGGGCACCCGGCTGAGGATCCTCTGCTCGAACGCCTCGCCCGCGGCACGCGCCATCGGAATCATGGAAAGCAAACCGAGTACCAGGGCCGCCGCGACGATCAGCAGCACGGCGAGGACTTTCGTCTCCGGTACACTCTCGATCAACTTCGGCGGCAACAGATCGGCGATGGGTGTCGCGAGCCCGATCAGAAGCTCGATGAACTCCTTGAGCACGATGATGAGGAGCAGGATGGGGAGTAAAATCCCCAGACCGCCGAAGAGCGCCGTTTTCAGGAATCTCCGCATGGCTGACTCCTCCTGTCTAAATCTAATGACTCGTCCCAATTGCGCGCAATCAGAGTCTAAGCCAACCCGTCCCGAAGTGCGGTCTTGTGTGAGCGTGCAACCTGCCTGCTCTTCAGATTTGACGAGATCGGCCGAACGGTCGCCCCATGCAGCCTCGCCCGCGAGCCGTGAACCACGTCCCTGACCCGGAGGCTCACTCCAACGGATTCCGCCAACGAAGACCGGGGAATCTCGCAAAGTCCAGGTCGTTGGAGTGCAGCTCCGACTGGGTCTCGATGGCGAGGGCTGCGAGGTGGGCGTCGGTGGTCAATCGTCCCGATGCGCGCGCCTCGTGCATCAGCCCACCAAGGATCTCTAGGTGTCGCGGACCGGGGTTGACGATCTGCGATTGAGGGCGTCCGAGCCACGACTCGACGTGCCGCACCGCTTGGGAGGGCTCCATTGGCGAGGTCAGCACCACCGAGCTCGACATGATCCGAACAAAGCCGAGAATGACCACCCACGCGAACCCCACCGTCGTCCTTTCGGACAGCGTCGCCTCGAGCCAGTGCCTCGATTCGTCGTGGAACGGCGCATCGCTGTTGTAGGCGTAGACCAGCAGATTGATGTCAGGGATGATCACGGTTCGTGAACCCCGAACCCGCCGCCGGTACCGAGCCTCTCAATCTCGAGGTCGTCATAGACCTGATTGAGCTTGAGTGGATCGATCCCCGGTTTGAATCCACAGGCTTTCGGAACCACCTGGAACGGCTCAGATCCACCGTCGGGAACTTCTCCGGAACTGAGCCCTCGACGCACCACCTGGTTCACGACCTCCTTGAAGCTCTGCCCGCTCTCGCGTGCGATCTCCTTGAGTCGTCTTCCCAGATCCTCGTCGAGCGTCAACGTTGTTCTCATGAAGACATCATGATGTCTAGGATTCATGATGTCAAGATGCCACGTCCAGTCTTGAACCGAGAAGCTCGGACATGGGCGTGGTGAGTACCCGGCGAATCCCTCCCTCGCCCAGATAGTCGCTGAGGATCAACTTCTTGAGGAGCACGAGCACTCCGATCCAGACACCGAAGTACAACGATGCGATGGCCAGTGCCTTGAGCTCGTTCGCGAGCTTTTCAGAAGCGCTCATGCATTCCTCCTCGTCATCCGGGACGACCGTTGGGCCTCATCGGGGTGTCGAGAGGTCATGATAACGAAGTCGGAATCGACGGCCTTCGCCCCCGATTCGCTCGTCGGGCACCGGCTCACTTCTTCTTGCGCTCCTCTTTCAGCGCGGCCTTCCACTGCTTCGTGAACTCTTTCTCGCGCTCCTTGTTCATGATCTCCATCGGCACCTTGACGATGCTGTTCTCGAAGTGCACGTCGAGGTTGTAGTTGCCGTACTGAATTCCGCCGGGTACGTGGAAGTACAGAACCCCGACGCAGGCCTCCTGGCTGGCAAGATCGACCTGGTCATAGGCGACATTCGCCCGCGGCGCGGCGATCGCGGCGAAGAACTTGAGATCGCACGGGCGGTTGGCGGTTCTCGGAAAGTAGTTGACCGAGTCGGTGTCCATGGCGGCTCGTTTGGTCAGCATCGCGAGCTGTCCGCTCGCCTTCTCCGCTTCCTCCTGGGTCATCAGCGGGAGGATCTGATTGTCGGGCGTCACCAGCTTGATGTCGTCCCTGGTGATCGTCTGGGTTCCCTTGGTGTCGGTCAGGGTCATCCCGACCCGGATCAACGCGTACTCCTCGCCCACCGCCTCATTGGCGGTCCGGTAGGCGATGACAACAAATCCCTCGTTGTTCGCGGCGAGGCGGATGAACGTCCCCTCAACACCGAGCTGCTCTTTGGCCTGGGTGGCGGTTTCATCTTCCGCAACCGCAAACCCGGCCAGACTGATGGCCAAGAACGCCGTCATTGAGGTGACTGCCAATCGAACGGGGGCGCACGGTCTCATGACAATGGTCCTTTCTATTTTTTTGGTGACCTCATGATCAAATCTACCACTTGTGGCCGGCGACGACGTAGACGACGTATTGCTCAGGGTCCTTTTGCGAGATCGAGCCCGACCCACAGGCTGTCCTGGGGACGGAAGAGGAAGCGGCCGCCGAGACCACCGGCAAAGATGCCGCTCTCGTCTTGAAAGACCGGGACTTGTCGCCTCGGGTCGCCCCGACGCCGACGAAGCCCACCGCCGCCCAACGTTCGGCGAGGTTCCACCGAAGCTCAGTCGAGAGCACCGCGGTGCTCTCGTTCTGATACCTCAGTGCCGGGATGCCGCGCATGGTGACATAGGGGTATGCCCAGATCGGTGTGTCGCCGCCCGCGGTGTCGAGATCGAGATGGAGACCGAGAACGAGCTTCTGATCAGCGAATTCGTGGAACGAGTCGACCACGAGACCGATCTTCCAGTAGTCGGTCTCGCCCCCCAGGACCTCGAAGTGCTTCCACCCTACGAGTTCGACATATTGGCCTCGGTTCGGGGTCATCTTGTTGTCGCGGCCGTCGTACTCTCCCTGCAAGGCCAAACCAAAGTCGTTGAGCTTCGACCGGTCCTCCACTTCTGGGATGTCCTCGAGCTCCTCGTCGAAGACCAGGTCGGGTGTGAGATAAATCAGCTTGCCGCCGACCCAGAAGTCACTCTTCTTGATCCTGAATTTAAGGTCCTGGTAGAGCAGGCCGGTGTCGAGAGTGAAGTCGTAGGGTTCGTCGTTGAAGTAGAAGGTCGTCACGACATGGGCGTAACCGATGGCGCCGACGTACCGCATCCTGTCCTGTTTCCATGAAGCGCTGTGCGCGAAGCCGAGAGCCCAGGTCCCACTTTCGGTGTAGGCGGCGGCGATCCCACTGATCGTCGGCGGGACCTTCTGCCGTTTGCCGGCCTCTGCCGTGGTTTCGGCGGTGAGAACCGGGGAGATCTTCTCCCCACCCGCATCTTCGTGGTGCTTGTTCTTGTGAAAGTAACCGACGGCGGCGCCGAGACCATAGCCCACCGCCGGCTCGGTGATGATGATGGGGATCGGGATGAATGATGGGCCCTTCTTTTGTTTTTTCGTGGCCTCGTCCCCGTTGTCTTTCTTCTCCGGCTCGGCAGTCTGGGCGGCAGTGGATTCAGCGGATTCCGGCGCTTCCCCCTCGGTCGCGAGAAGGGACGGCACAGCGACAAGCATGCTCAGGCACAGAACCAACACCGCACTCGTCGATTGCCGCAACGGCCGCAGGTCCGAATCTCTCATGGCTGGCCTCCACTTCACCGCCCAGGTCACGTCACACTTCTGCCGGACCTCCTTCGCCCACCCATCTCTACTCAGCCGCCGGATTGGCGTGCATGGCCGTCTGGAGCTTCTTGATGTCTTCAGGTGACAGCTCCGGACGGTCGATGGTCAGCGTCAGTTTCTCGAGCGTGCCGGTAAACCGGAACGGTGGCTGATAGTCATCGTCCGCGACCGGAGAGCCGGTGTCCGCGCCGACGTCGAAGCTCTCGCACCACTGCAGCAGCATCGGCACGGTCTTCTCCATCTTCTTCGTGGCGACGACGTCCCCGTCCACCTTCAGGGTGCCTGTTCCACTCTGGCCGAGACCGCTGGGGCTCCCGTACTGCAGCGTTTCGGCTCCCATGCCGTCGTATTCAAAGTCGAACTCGAGCGTGTGCTTGCCCGGCGCGAGCACGTCCGGTCCTTCCCATTTGACCAGCTTGAGACCCACCAGGTTCCAGGTGTAGACCGGCTTGCCGTCCAGTACGTAGAATCCGTAGCCGGCGAAGCGGCCGCCGTGGGTCACCAGCATGCCTTCGGCCCCACCCTCGGGGATCTCGACCTCGGCCCTGAAGTTGTAAGAAGAAGCGAGTAGGTTCGGCGCGTTGCTGTTGGGCGTCCCCGTGATCTCCCCTGAATAGGTGAACACAGTTCGACCGGCTGTCAGGTTGGGCCGCGGCAGGAGCGAACGGGTGAAGGTGGTGGTGTCCATGGGCAACACCTGATTCCGCTGGGCTTCCTCCCAGAACATCGCTTCCATCTCCTTGACCTTTTCGGGGTATTGAGCGGACACATCGTTGAACTGTGTCCAGTCCTTGCTGAGGTCGTACAGCTCCCACGGCCAGGATGCGGGATCGTTGTCGGCCGTTCCACTGTTGTCCCAGGGCACGCGCATGACCTTGGTGCTGAGGATCCAGCCATCGTGATAGATCGCGCGGTCGCCGATCATTTCGAAATACTGGGTTGTGTGCTCAGACGGCGCATCCGCGTTTTCCTCATCGAAGGTGTAGACCATGCTGACACCTTCCATGGGCGTCTGCTTGATGCCGTCAACCACATCGGGCAGGGCGATCCCGGTCGCTTCGAGGATGGTCGGAGCGATGTCGACCACATGGTGGAATTGATTGCGGATGCCGCCCGTATTCTTGATGACATTCGGCCAGGAAATGGCCGTGCCCTGTTTGGTCCCGCCAAAATGCGAGCTCACCATCTTTGGTCCACGAGAACGGCGTGCCGAAGGCCCAGGTCCAGCCAACCGACATGTGCGGATAGGTTTTGTCTGACCCCCACGCGTCGTAGAACTGCATCTGCGCTTCCACAGGAAGATGAACGCCCTGGACCGATGCGACTTCGTTCGGCGTCCCGGTCTCTCCGCCTTCCGAGCTGGTGCCGTTGTCGCCGGTGATGTAGATGATCAGGGTGTTGTCGAGCCTACCCAGATCTTCGACCGCCTGGATGACACGCCCGATCTCATGGTCGGTGAAGGCCACATAGGCGGCGAAGACGTCCACCTGCTTGATGAACAGCTTCTTTTCGAGGTCTGAGAGCTGGTCCCACTGTTTGATCAGATCCTCGGGCCACGGCGTCAGCTTGGCATCTGCCGGGATGACTCCAAGCCGCTTCTGGTTGGCGAAAATGGTTTCGCGCAGCTTGTTCCAGCCATCGTCGAAGAGATGCATCTCACTGATTTTTTCGATCCACTCCGGTGTCGGGTGATGCGGCGCGTGGGTCGCGCCGGGAGCGTAGTAGATGAAGAAGGGTTGATCCGGATTCAATGCGTCAACGGTCTTCATGTAGCCGATCGCGTCATCCGCCATGGCCGTGATCAGGTTGAAATCGGGATCGTCATCGTACGGGTAGATATAGGTCGTGTTGCGGACCAGATTTCCCGGCTGCCACTGGCTCGTGTCGCCGCCCATGAATCCGTAGAAGTAGTCGAAGCCGAGACCGATGGGCCACTGGTCGTACGGCCCGATCTTGCTGACCTGGAGATCCGGCGTGTTGTGGTTCTTGCCGAACCAGGACGTCACATAGCCGTTTCCCTTGAGGATTCGTGCGATCGTCGCCTTGTCCTTGGTCATGATGCCGTTGTAGCCGGGGTAGCCGGTCGACAACTCCGGGATGGCCCCGGTGCCGACCTGGTGGTGGTTCCGCCCCGTGATGAGCGCCGCCCGCGTCGGCGAGCACACGGATGTGGAATGGAAGTGGGTGTAGCGGAGACCGCTCTCGGCTACGCGGTCCATCGCCGGGGTGGGGATGACGCCCCCGAAGGTGCTGGACACACCATAACCCGCGTCGTCGGTCATGATCAGGAGGATGTTGGGCGCAGATTTCGGCGGCACCACGCGAGGCGGCCAGTAGGGTGTCGAATCGATCACGTTGCGTTCAATCTTGCCGCCGAACGTCGTATCGGGCGGCGGTGGCAGCTGTTTCCCGTCGATGGTCGTGGTGGCGCTGGGAGAGCCTGGCGTGCCCGTCACGTCCTGGGCTGAGGTTGCCGTTGCGAAACCCGGCCCGAGCACGAGCGCGAGGGTCACGAGGGTTGTGGTGGTCTTCATGGTTCTCCTCCTTCGATCTTCCCAAGTTGAGCGATGGCTCATCTTCGAGCCGAGAGTGGTCGTCATCAACAACCTCGTCATCCCGTTTCAGACCCGGCGCTCGCCTCTGGGGCGATACCGAGGATCTCTTCGACCAGTTCGAAGCCCCGCCGCGACGCAACCTCGTCGATCTCGACCACCGGTCTCGAAACGGCGAGCTCGATGACCGCGAGGATCCGCCGGAACGCGGCGGATCGGAGGTGGCGCTCGAAATCTTCGATGCTGTGCCACTCCTCGACCCAGGTGAGCCCGCCCTCCAGATTCGTGCTGTTGAGGAGCCGCGTCGCGTTGCATCCGGTCTCCGCCCTGACCGGCCCGACCAGGGACCGCAGCACCGCGGTTGCCTCGGTCGTGTCGTCTCTGGCGAGAACTCCATGTGCAGTCGAAGTGCGAGCATGTCGAGCCCCTTCCTTTCCGCTATCGGCTTCCGCTCGGCATCAGAATGTGAAGACCACGCCGAGTTGTGGGCCGGAAATCAGAAGATCCAGGTTGATGTAGTCGAGTCCGCTGCCGTCCTCGTAGTCCAAATCCAGCGCGCGGTAACCGAGGACGATCGACACCAGATGCGATGCGCGGAAGCCGATGTCGGCATAGGCCTGCCACGCAAACTCGGTTCCGACCCCGAAACCACCGATATCGCCCCGCAGACCGAGCCACCACTTTTCGGACAATGGAACGAAGGCGTGGACGCCGATCAACGGATCGATCCATTTCTTGCCGACGTCGGCGCCATCGTCCACAAGGGTCCCGTCGTAGCGAAGGCCGGCGCCCATGTCGACCCACCGCGCCCCCGCGAGCAGGGTGAAAACGGGCGAGACGCGATAGCCGCCGACGAGCTCGAGGAGCGTCAGGTCGAGGTTGGCATTCACCGTTCCCTCGGACATTCCCTCGACAAAGTCCTGGCTCTGTCCGAGATCGACGTAGACGAGATCCGACGACAGCACCCACTGGTCGTTGCGCATGTCGAAGTGCCCCATCAGGGCGAAATCGAGGTCACTGATGATGTCGCTGAACGGGACGTCGATGTCCTCCTCGAAAACAGCGACCACCATCGATCCGTCCATTCCCGCCGCCCACAGATAGGGCGCAATGGCGAACTCCCACTCACCCGAACTCGATTGGGCCGCTGCGTGTGATCCTGAAAGCATCACTCCAGCTGCCGCGAGCGCCGCGAGTATTGATTTGATATCCATCTCCTGCCTCCAAAAAACGAATTTCTCGATCTGGGTATTGATAGCGACCGATCCCACCTAGGGCATGTAGCTGCACCCGTTGACGGCCGGTGATCGCTCGAAGCCGTTCACCTCCGTCATACCAACAATTTCGCCAGCGTCTGGATGACCTCCTTGGCGGGCATCACCAGGAAGATCAACGGCACGAACGGAACCGCCGCCGCCAACACCAGCATCACAACGCCTCTCGTATCCATCGGCAGCGGCCGCATGAGTCGCGCGTTCTCGTAGAGCGCCCCAAAATCGGCAAGACCGGAAATCTCATCCGTCGGAGCATCAGTACCCCAGGTTCCTGAACCGAGTCGTCGCCCGAGGTACTCGGCGCCCTGGTGTCCGTGGCCGCTCAAGACCGCGAGTTGCTCTTCACGCGCCCTCACGAGCTTGGGCGTGAACGCCAGAAGCGGCAGCAGCATTATTGCCACCGACGTCACCAGGAATGCAATGAGCTGGCCCTTGTACGCCATGAGATCCGCACCCCGATAGACAACCGCGTCGGCGGCGAGACACGACAACTGGACGCCGAAACAAAAGACCAATACCCCAAACGCGGTCTGGGCCTCGCCGAGAAAAGCGAAGCCGCCCGCACGATCGGGGTGCATGGGTTTCGGAACCAGCTCCAGACGCGCCACCCGCCACAGCACCCAAGCCCAGAGCAGCCCACGCCACAGCCATCGCAGCGCCAGGAACCGCATCACCGGCAGGCTGACGAAGAGATACCACAATCCCGGCAACGTCAGGTCGTCGCCCGAGACCTGCCACCCCCCCGTGAGCCATACCTTCGCCATCAGAAAAGAAATCGCAGTCACGCCGAACGTCAACGCGAGGATGACGGTATTGACCGCTCTTCCTCCCCCGAGGTTCATCGCGCGACGCAGGACGGCATCGAGGACCTCACGGTCGCCGGCGGCGACGACTCCCGAGTGCTGCAACTCGACTGCCGCGAGACCGAGGCGTCGCCTGGCCGTGATCTCGCCTATGACCAACACCGGAATCGCCACGAGGAGCTGGCCGTACGGGAGGAAATCACGGATAAACGGCACCTCAACTCCGCGACCCCAGGCGACCCCGTCGACCACCGCCAGCAACAACACCGGCAGCCAGGCCAATGCGGTCAGCACAACGGCCACCCGCTCCGCATGCAACCGGGTTCCGTCGGCCAGCCGAAGCCGGCGGAGGTGACGGTTACCGCCGCCGCCGAGACTGAAGAACGACTCGACGTCCGGGGTCGGACGGTCTCGATCGTCGTCAGGCATGTGTTTGTCTCACCTCACCCCGACGCGGTTCACCGGTCCGCCCGCGTTCACTCCGACACCGGGATTCACACCCACGCCGGGCGCTCCGACTCCGACACCGGGAGTCACTCCCACCCCCGGTGCCCCGACGCCGACGCCCGGAGCCCCGACACCCACGCCTGGCGTCGCACCCACGCCGGGCGATCCGACTCCGACACCGGGAGCCACTCCCACGCCGGGCGCCCCGACACCGACGGTTGAGCGCCGGGCGACACCGGCATAGCTGACGGGGGTCCGAGGCGCACCGACCACCGCCTCCGCAATACTCGCTCCGCCGCACAACCAACCCAAGGCTAAGATCGCTACCACGGTCACGACAAGGCGTGTAGAACGTTTCATCGCTTTCCTCCCGACGGCGCGCCCTGCGGCAACTCGTCAAGCTCGATGAGGGCATCGGGCCCGAGCAACTCCGCACCCGGCGGCGGGCTGAACTCGAACGCGTCCGCGGCCAACACGACCCCTGACTCCCAGCTCGTGATCTGGATGGTGTACTGCGGCGCACAATTGAGCGTCTTGCTGGTGATCACCATTTTTCGCGGGATCGGTGTCTCACCCACTTCGACCCAGAGCTGCCAGTCGGTTTCGGCATTGCGAAACGCCAGATGCTCGCACTCGACGCCGCCGATGACGCCGCGGCCTATGTGCTTGGCCTCGAGGACTCCAAACGAGAGGACCTCGAACGCGTTTGACAGCAGCAGGTCCGACCCTGGCAGCGCCACACCATGGCCTGCGCTCAGGGCCGCGATCAGATGATCGAGCGTGCCGGGAAGCTCGAACTGTGTGTATCCGTTGATGCTCCGGCCGTAGACCGAGACGTTCGCGCCGTCGAACCACATCTCGACATCGGCGTAGCCGCCGACTCGATGGGCGTGGATCTTGTCCGGCCTTTGCACCGTGGCGGTGCTCGAGTTGGTGAATTGGATCTTCTCGAGTTCAGGTGTGATGACCTCGATATCGCTGTCGAAGGAAAGCGAGATGGTCTCGAGACCGCTCACATAGTCGGACATGGACTCGAGAACGGACATGGCACTACTGTCCAACGGTTCATCGGCATCCGCAGATGGAACGGTCCCGGCTACGAAAGCCAGGAAAACAACAACCGCTACGACCCGCAAACGAATCACACCGCACCGTCTCCAATGGCTCATCCTGAGGCTCCTCTTCGTCCATCTGTCGAAACTGATGATTGATCGACCGAGCGGTCAGGGCCTTATGGCGCCGGCACCTGCGCGTAGACGACCGTGGTGCCCTGCAGGTACGGTTTGTAGTACAGATCGCCACACTGATAGACCTCGCCGGTGTTCACGCATCCCTCAGGCAGCGCGGTGATCATCGGGACCGGCGCGGGCGCCGGTGCGGCCGCTGCGGCGGCGGCCTGCTGTTGCGCGGCTGCAGCCTGTTGCTGGGCGGCCGCTGCATTGGCGTTGGCGGTGGCCGCTTCCTGCTGCGAGGCTGCAGCCTGGGCGTTGGCCGAAGAAACGGCGGCGGCGTCTGCGCTGCCGACCACAACCGCGGTCCGGCGGGCGGTCCGGCGACGCACACCTGCGATGGCTTCGGCGTCGGGTACGAGGCCGAGAGATCCCAGATCAAAGAGGAACAGAGCAGCCAGCCCGACTGCGATGACGACGAGTTTCACAAGCTTATTCATGGTGTGCCTCACTCCCCGGTCAGTCGACCGACTCGACGTCGATGCGGACGAACTCGATCTCGGTCGCCGTCGCCGGCACCTTGAGGTCGAACAATCCGTCGGGGATCATCGGATCGGTGTTCCAGTTGCTGATCAGGGCAATGAACTGCGGCTGCGCCGGATCATCCCGAGTGGTCAGGACATACTTGACCGGCAGCGGCTTGCCGCCATCGGCGACCCAGACCTGCCAGTCGACCACCGGCGTGGTGAAGGCGAGCTGGGTGCAGCTGACGCCGCCGATGACGGCCTTGCCGACCACGAAACCCGAGGTCACACCGGCTGTCAACAGCTCGTAGGCGTTGGTGTAGACCATGTCGCCTGCAGGAGGGACGAGGTCCAGTGCGTCACGGGAGAAGCTGAGCGCATCGTCCAGATTGTCCGGGGCAGTGATGACTGCAAAGAAGTCCTGGGCGCCCTGGTACACGGAGAGGGTCTCGCCGTCGTAGACGAGTAACTGGCTCACGTCACCGTCCATCCGCTCGGCGCGGAGCTTGTCGGGCCGTTGGATGACAACGCTCGATGCGAAGTCGTACTGGATCTTCTGGCCCGAATCCAACACGTCCTCAAAACTGTTTTCGGTGTGCATGGAGAAGTTCTCCAGCCCACCAAGATAGTCGGTCATTTTCTTTAACACCTTGAGGGCGTCGGCATCGGCGTTCGACGTCTCGGCGGACGCACTTGCTGCGAAACCGACAAGGGCGAGAACGCACAACATTGCGATTGCGAGGCGGGTCACGGTCGTCATCATCATCTCCTTTCAAGATCACCGTCGAGGCCGCGCCGGTTCACACCACGCGGTCCCGCTTGGATGTCGCTCAAGGAACTGCACAGCACATGCCACCGAGCCCGACCGCAGAGGTGGATTGCGATATCATTGCATTTGGGTGGTTTAGATCGTGACGAGTCAACCCACTCCCGAAAAGACGGTGTTTGGAATGAGCGAAATATCGCGCAATGAACGATTAGTCGCTCTTCAGCCGCTTCGGGTCGATCCCCAGGCGCTGCATTCTTGACCGAAGGGTGGAAGACTTCATCCCCAGCACCATCGCCGCGCCTTCGGCGCCGCGGATCTTTCCGCCGGTGCTGTCAAGCACCTTGAGAATGTACCGGCGCTGGGCTTCGTCGAGGGTCATCAACACGTCCATGCCGGTCGCTTTCGCCGACGGGGGCCGGATGCTCAGGGTCGGCCCGGTGCAGAGAATCAAAGCTCTCTCGACCACATTGCGCAGCTCGCGGACGTTCCCGGGCCAGTCGTACTCCTGCAGCGATTCCATGTCTCGCTGCCTGATGTCCTCCACCGACTTGTTCATACCGGCGCCGAGTTCCTGCACCATGGACCAGACCAGGAGAGGCACATCGTCGCGGCGTTCGCGCAGAGGCGGCACCAGGATCGGGAACACGGCCAGTCTGAAGAAGAGATCTCGACGAAACCGGCCCGCCTCGACCTCGGTCTCGAGACTGCGGTTCGTCGCTGCAATCACCCTGACGTCCGTCTTGAGCGTTCGTGGCGAACCGACGCGCTCGAACTCGCCTTCCTCGAGCACCCGGAGAAGCTTCGACTGGAGCTCGAGGGGGAGTTCGGCAATCTCGTCAAGCAGAACCGTGGCCCCGTCAGCGATCTCAAACCGACCGGCCTCGCGCGAAATCGCCCCCGTGTAGGCGCCCTTCTCCCGACCGAAGAGCTCACTCTCGACGAGCGTCGACGGCAGCGCAGCGCAGTTGACGGTGACCAGAGGTCGTTCGCACCGCTTGCTGAGCTCGTGAATCCGCTGGGCGACGAGCTCTTTTCCGGTTCCGGTCTCTCCCTCGATGAGGACGGTTGTGTCAGTCGGCGCCACCTGTTCGACGAGCGCCAGGGTTTCCTTGATGGCCTGACTTTCGCCGACGATCCTGCCGCCTCCGTGGCGCAGGCCGACCTCACGTTTGAGATAGGCGTTCTCGAGCTCGAGCTGCCTCCTGAGCGACTGGGCCTCTGAAAGCGACTGCTGCAGCTCCACTTCCGCTGTCTTCCGCCCGGTCACATCCACCGTTGCGCCGAGGACACGCGCAGGCCTTATGGCGGACGCCACCTGAAAACGGCCGTTCGAATGGACCCACCGCTCGGATCCGTCGGCGAGGACCGCTCGATATTCAATATCGATTGGCAGGCCTTCGTCAACCGCGCGCCGTACGGAATCGGTCACGGCCTCGCGGTACCTTGGATGGACCACCTCGAGAAATCGGGTCATCGTGATCTCTTCGTCACGGTCGAAGCCAAAGATCTCGCGGCCACGTTTGTTGGCCCAGAACCGCTGCTCGGCAATGTCGAGAGCCCACATCCCGATCTCGGCCGAGTCCGCCGCGAGTTGCAACCGTTCCTCGCTCTCACGCAGAAGGGCATCGGTACGTTTTCGCTGCAGGGCATTGGCGAAGACCTGCGCGACGAGCTGCAAACGATGGACGATCTCGTCCGGCCAGGAGCACTCCTCTCCGACCGCGTGATAGCTCACCGCGCCGATGGCCGATTCACCCCCGGTGATGAGCGGGAAACAGAAGACCGACCGGATGTCGAAATAGCGCCAGGTCTCGCAGTCCTTGGCCGCCTCAGCCGGAGCATCGCTGATGCTCCTCAACCACACGACCTCTCCCGCAATGATCCGCGCCAACGTCCAGGGGTTGAACTCACGTGCATCGAAGTCGTCGGGCACGGGCGGGCCTTCGATGGGTCGATAGAGATGGGTCATCCGCATCACCCCGGGTTCGTC